>JACPOP010000015.1 GCA_016191465.1 Chloroflexota bacterium
GCGGCGCCGAAGATCGCGTGTGCGTGGTGCTGTCCTACGATCCCCCGGGCGCCGCACCGGCGGCCACGGCCGACCGGCTCAACACGTACCTGTACACCACCCGCCAGGTCGGCCCGGACGACCCGAATTACAGGGGCTGAGACGCCTGACGGATGCCGCCGGCAGCGTGACTCTTCTGGGCGAGAGCACCGATGGCACGAACACCCTGGTCTTGGCACCACCACGCCAGACGAACAGGGGGCAGCACCAGCCGAGCGGGTGAGCCGCGGGGCGCAGGGTTTGAGTAGCCGCGCCGGATGCACTTCGGGTAAGGTGCGTTCACTCGCTCGACCGGTCCGGTGTTCGCGCACGGCGCGTCGCGGGCGGAGCGTTCTCGGCGGCGGCAATCGGGCCGCGTACGCCTCGTGCCTATCCCTGAACCTGGAGTCCTAATGGCCAATCGCTGCGCTCTGTGCGGCAAGGGCGTGACCTTCGGTCACAACGTGAGCCACTCGAATCGAAAGACGAACCGCCGCTGGCTGCCGAACATCCAGAAGACCCTGGTTTCCGTGAACGGCGCACAACGCCGCGTGGACGCCTGCACCCGCTGCATCCGCACGCTGCGGAAGCAGGCGGTCGCCTGACCGCCGCGCCGACGCGGAGTTGATCCACGAGGGCGGCGGGGTCATTCCTCCACCCCATAAACACGTCAGGCGAGGGTCTGGCGAAGCGCCACGAGGTTCGCGGCCGGTCCCTCTCCGCCCTGGTACACGAAGGAGCCTGCTACGAGCACGTCGGCGCCCGCATCGGTCGCCGCGCGGGCGTTGTGCAGCTTGATGCCGCCGTCCACCTCCAGGGCGCAGGCCGGGTTGATGGCGTCGATCAGCGCGCGCGCCTGACGCAGCTTGCGCAGCGCTCGCGGGATGAATGCCTGGCCGCCAAAGCCGGGGTTCACCGACATCACCAGCAACAGGTCGAGGTCCTCGACGAGATCCTCGGCGAGCGCCACCGGGGAGCCCGGGTTTAGCGCCAGGCCTGCCTGGCTGCCGCGCGCACGGATCTCTGACAGCGTGCGGTGGGGATGCCGATCCGCCTCCAGGTGGATCGTCAGCACGTTCGCACCGGCGTCGACGAAGCTGCCGACGTACCGGCGCGGCTCTGCCACCATCAGGTGTACGTCCAGCGGGAGACTGGTAGCGCGTCGGATGGCCTGGACCACCATGGGGCCCAGGGTGATGTTCGGGACGAACGTGCCGTCCATGACGTCCACGTGAATCCAGTCGGCACCGCCCGCCTCGGCGGCCTGGATCTCGGCGGCCAGACGGCCAAAATCGGCGTTGAGGAGGGAGGGAGCGAGTCGAACCCGGGCAGCCACGCCTCTATTGTGGCGGGTGCTCAGCCGCCGGCGGGCGCTGGGCGGAGGCGAGCGAGTCTCACGATGAAGCGGCGAGCGCCTGGTTGCGCCGGCGCTCCGTGAGGCGCAACTGGCCGCACGCGGCCAGGATGTCGCGACCGCGGTTCACACGAACCGTGGCCCTCATACCGGCGCGGTCCAGGCGCCGCTGGAAGGACCGGGCGCGCTCCATGCTGGGCGCGCGCAGGCTCGGGTCCTCCGTGGGGTTCAATGGGATGAGATTGACGTGGGCCAGCCGCCCCTGGAGCAGCCGGGCGAGCGCGTCCGCCTGCTCGTCGGCATCGTTGACCCCGTCCATCAGCGTGTACTCGTAGCTCACGCGTCGACCCGTGAGCGATGCGTAGGCGTCGGCCGCGGCGAGCACCTCGCGGATCGGCCAGCGCTTGTTCACCGGCATTAGGCTGCTCCGGAGCGCATCGTCGGGCGCGTGGAGCGAGATGGCCAGGCCGACCTGGAGCCCTTCGGTGGCCAGGCGGCGGATTTGGGGCACCAGCCCCGAGGTGGAGATGGTGATCCGCCGCGCGCCGAGGTGCAGCCCCTCTGGGTGGGTGAGCAGGCGTACGGCGCGCAGCACCTCGTCGTAGTTCGCCATCGGCTCGCCCATGCCCATGAAGACCACGTTCGTCACGGGCCGGCCAGCGCGCTGGAACCGCAGCACCTGCTCTACGATCTCGCCCGCTTCCAGGTTGCGGGCAAAGCCAAACTGGCCTGTTACACAGAACACGCACGCCATGGCGCAGCCGGCCTGCGAGGACACGCAGATCGTCTTGCGTCCCTCTGGATCGCCTTCGGGTCGCGTGTTCATCTCCACGGCCTCGATCTCCTGGCTGTCGCCCAGGCTGAGCAGCAGCTTGCGGGTCAGGGTGTCGGCAGACTGCAGGGTGCGGATCACCTGGCCGGGGGTGACCGGGGGCGCCGAGCGCAGGGCCTGCCGCAGCGAGGCCGGCAGGTCGGTCATCTGATCGAGATCAAACTCCTGGCGCTGATGGAGCCAGTGGAACACCTGCAACGCTCGGTAGCGCGGCTGCCCCATGTCGCCGAGCAGCGCGGCAAGCTCTTCGGGAAACATGCCCAGCAGGGTCCGCGCTGGCCGCGCTGGGCGCTGTTCGGCGATTTCGATGACGGATGGAGGAGCGGCTGGGGGTGCGGACATGGACAGGTGGATGGCTCGACCGAGGTGATGGGTGCACACGGAGTGCCGCGCGTGCGCTGGACCTGATCGAAACAGACTGTACGGCGCCCCCGCGGGTCAGGTGCCGAGATACGCCGTTGCCAGGGCTGGATAGCCGCGCAGCAGCTCCGACCCCGAGATTGGGCGCTTCCCTTCCAGTTGCACCTCATCGAGACGGAGCATCCCCTCGCCGGTCCCGACCGTTGGCTGTCCGAGATCGGAGGACACGGCGCCTGGCGCGGCGATCGCCGCGCCAGGCGCGGCGATCGCGCGCAGCACCTTGAGCAGCCGCCCATCCCAGGTGGTGAAAGCCTGGGGCCAGCCGCGCAGGGCGCGGACCTGCCGTTCGATGTCCACCGCCGGGCGTAACCAGTCGATATGGCCATCCTCCCGCTCCAGCTTGCGGCAGTAGGTGGCAGAGGCCTCGTCCTGCGCGGTCGGGCGCACCGAGCCGTCGGCTACGCCGGCCAAGGCTTTCACCAGCAGGCCCGCGCCGAGCTCCGCCAGGGTTGGCTCTAGCGACAGGTAATCGTCCTCGGACGTGATGGGCTGCCGCGCCTGGACGAGCACGGGGCCGGCATCCATCGCCGCGACGAGGCGGATGATGGTGACGCCGGTCTCCGTATCGCCGGCGAGCAAAGCCGACTGGATGGGCGCGGCACCTCGCCAGCGCGGGAGCAGCGATGGGTGGACGTTCAGGATGCCCAGCGGCGGGATCGCCAGGACGGACGGCGGGATAAGGGCGGCGTACGCCGCGAGCGCCATGGCTTCCGCGCCGACCGAGCGGAGCCGGTCTGCCGCCGCTTCGCCCCGAACAGAAGCTGTCTCCCAGACGGCCAGGCCGCGCTCGGCGGCGAATCTGCCGACCGCCGTGGACTGCACCGGCCTTCCCCGCCCGGCGGGCCGGGCCGGCTGCGTGACCACCAGTGGCATCTCGTGGCCGGCGTCCAGGAGCGCCCGCAGGCTGGGCACCGCGAACACGGGGCTACCGAAGAAGACCAGTCGCACGTGTACCCGCCATGTCTCGCTGTCGAGTGCATCGTACCGGGGCCACCAGCTCTGGGCCGGCGCTCACGAGAACGTTCCTTCGCGTCGAGACGGTGCAGGGTGTGTATCATTACGCAAGAATGTTGTGTGCTCGGCAAGTGAGCACAACTCCGGCATCTTTCCGCGGAAGGAATGCCCGTGCTGAGAGCGCCTAACACAACTGCCACCGTCGTGCTGCCCGGGCCATCGCTGCCGAGGTCGACCCGCGAGCTTGTGTTAGGCACTCTTAGCAGTGTTGAAGCTTAAGCACGAAGTACCCAGGGAGGGTGAGCCAGTGGCGCTCGCGCGCAAGAACCTTGTCGTTGATCCCGAACGGGTGCGGGCGCTTGCTCAGCGGCGAGGCACCAGCGAGTCCGCTGCCGTTCGCGAGGCCGTCGAGGTTGCGCTGGCAGCTGAGGAGGTCATGTCTGTGATTCGCGATCTCCACGATCGGGATGCCTTCGCTGATGCCGAGGCGTGGTATGCGCGCCTGGAAGAGCAAGCGGACTAGCGGCCTCGTCCGCCCGTGGCCCGTCCGCTGGTCCCTGATACAACCGCGTTCATCTCGGTATTCCGCCACCCCGAGCTGTGGCCTGCGCTCGAACGGCCGCTGCGGGCGGGCCGAGTCTGGCTTTCCAGTGTCGTCGTGGCCGAGCTACTCGCGGGGACACGCGATGTCGCTGAAGCACGCCACGTCGACAGGCTCGTCTCGGCGATGCGCGAGATTCCGCCAGATGGACGGATCTTGACCCCGACCCCGCGGGAGTGGGCGATGGCCGGCCGCCTTCTCGCACGGAGAAGTCGCTTGTACGGTGCGGTCGAGCCGCGAAACCACCTGGCAGACGTGCTGATCTTGCTCTCCGCGGCGCGCATTGGGGCCGAGATCCAGACCGCGAACCTGCGCCATTTCCAGGCGTGGGAACGTCTCGCACGGGCGGGCGGGCTGGATGTCGTCGTCGCTGGCGTCTAGGGGTAAGCGGCGCCGGGAGACGAGGCGCCCAAACGCCGGGGGCGCGCGACTGCCAGACCTTCGGGCCGGCGCTCGCTCCTGATCAGGGATCCGGCGGGTGGCTATAATCGCGCCGCCGCGGGCGATCTGCCCACGTGCGTTTCGAATCCTTCATCCTGGACGCCTGATTTCCGCTCCCGTGTCGAGGCGCCTTCCCGCCCTCACTGCCAAACGCTCGGGCCGGAATAGTGGCATCGCGGAGCTGGGCACCGAGGACGCCTACCGAATCGGCGTGAAGGACCTGCCGCCGGACCAGCGGCCGCGCGAGCGCCTGAAAGCGCGCGGAGCCCGCGACCTGCCCGATGCGGAGCTCCTGGCGATCATCCTCCGGGAGGGATCGAGCAAATACAACGCGGTCGACACGGGCATCTTGCTCCTCAACGGGCATGGAGGACTCCCGGGCATCGACAGCGCCACCCTCGACGACCTGCGGGTCTTTGGCGTCGGCGAGGTCAAGGCTATCCAGATCAAGGCGGCGCTGGAGCTGGGGAAGCGGGTGGCGACCATGCACCCGGGCCACCGCGCCCAGGTGAAGTCACCGCTCGATATCTTCAACCTTGTCCAGGGAGATATGAGCACACTGGAGCAAGAGCACCTGCGTGTGCTGCTGATGGACACCAAGAACCGCGTGATTACGAGTAAGAACCTGTACGTGGGAACGCTCAACAGCACCACGGTGCGGGTGGGCGAGCTGTTCCGTGAGGCGATCCGCGCCAACGCGGCGGCGATCGCCCTGGTGCACAACCACCCCAGCGGCGACCCCACGCCATCGCCGCAGGACGTCGAGCTGACCCGCGACGCGGCGAAAGCGGGACAGTTGTTAGACGTGGATGTGCTGGACCACGTGGTCGTTGGGCGTGGCCCCAACAACTACGTCAGCCTGAGAGAGCGCGGACTGGGCTTTCCACCGCGAGGAAGCGGATAGGAAACCTGTGAGCTTGCTTGGATCCATGATGGGCGTGTTTTCACGCGACATCGGCATTGACCTCGGAACCGCCAACACCCTGGTGCTGGTCCGGGGCAAGGGCATTGTCATCAACGAACCGTCTGTCGTCGCGATCGATGCCAAGACCAAGAAGCCGCTGGCGGTCGGCTCGGACGCCAAACGCATGGTCGGCCGAACGCCGGCGAACATCGTGGCCGTGCGGCCCTTGAAGGATGGCGTTATCAGCGACTTCGACGTGACTGAGCTGATGCTCCACCACTTCATCCGCAAGGTGCACGAGAAGTTTGCGATCGTTCCCAAGCCGCGGGTGGTGGTGGGCATCCCGTCCGGGGTGACCGAGGTGGAGCGCCGCGCGGTCCACGATGCCGCGATCAACGCCGGCGCCCGCGAAGCGCACCTGATCGAGGAGCCGATGGCGGCGGCGATTGGCTCAGGTCTGCCGATCACCGAACCCGCTGGCTGCATGATTGTCGATATCGGGGGTGGCACCACCGAGGTGGCGGTGATCTCGCTGGGCGGCATCGTCGTGTCGCGCAGCATTCGTATCGCCGGCGACGAGATGGACGAGAACATCGTCGCCTACATGCGCCAGCGCCACAACTTGCTCATCGGCGATCGCATGGCCGAAGAGGTCAAGATCGCCGCGGGGAATGCCTACTACGCCCTGAACGGTGAGTACCCCGAGCAACGGGTCCTGGTGCGCGGGCGCGACCTGGTAACGGGACTGCCGTCCCAGATCGAAGTGACCGGCGACGAGATCCGGGAAGCGATCCAGGTCTCGGTCAACCAGATCGTCGATGCCGTGACGGACACCATCGAGGAGACACCCCCCGAGCTTGTGGCCGATATGATGGTGCGCGGCATCACCCTGGCGGGAGGCGGATCGCTACTCCCAGGGCTTGCTGACCTTGTGGCGCAGCGGACGAAAATGCAGGTCCATCTCGCGGAAGATCCGCTGGGTTGCGTGGTGCGCGGCACGGGAAAGGTCTTGAACGAGTTGGAAGTTCTGCGTAAGGTGCTTGTAGATCCGCACGGAGGACGCCCCTTATACCGACGATGATCGGCGGAGAGCCAAAGCGACGACAGGTGCCGCGCTGGGTCAGTACGGTGACCGTGCTGGTTGTGGCGGCGGTTCTGCTCGCTCCAGGCCCTTGGCGAGAGGTCGAGAAGTTGAGTACCACGGTGCTCGCGCCAATCCAGATGGGTGTCTCTGGCACCCTCGGTGAGGTTGGCGACGTCTTCGGCACGTTTCAGCGCGTCCGCGATCTGGCCGGGCAGAACACCGAGTTCCGGGACGAGATCGACCGCCTCCAGTCCGAGCTTGTGCGCATGCGCGAGCTCGAGGTGGAGAACCGCGATCTGCGAAACCTGCTCAGCTTGAAGGAGCGGACGGGGCCCGGCACGTTGCTCCCCGTGGCGGTCATTGGGCGGGACGATTCGCCCTACGTGCAAGCCGTCACGATTGACCGGGGCCAGACGGGCGGCGTCCAAAAGGGCAGCATCGTGGTCACCAACAAGGGGCTTGTCGGCCGCGTGGAGAGCGCCAACCCGGCCTCGGCCAAGGTTCGGCTGATCACAGACCTCAATAGCGCGGTGGCGATCCGCCTACAAACCGAGTCGCGCACCACCGGGGTCCTGCGCGGCCAGGCGTCGGGGAATGCGCTCATCATCGACTTCATCCCGCAGCAGGATCAGGTGCAGACTGGGGACATGGTGATCACCTCTGGCATGGGCGAGGTGTTCCCCGAGGGCCTGGTGGTGGGGCGTGTCTTGCGCACCCAGCGCAAGGATGCGGATCCTTTCCAGATGGCAGCCGTCGAGCCCGCCGTCGACATGAACAAGTTGGAACGGCTGTACGTCCTGGTAGAGAACCCGGACCGCTAAACCAGGCTCACGGGCGCGCGGCGCCCGCGTGGCCCTGCGCTCCCTCCTCACCTTCTGTCACATCGTGCGCTTTCTTACAGCTTTCGCCTTCCTCACCATCGCGGTGGCGCTCCAGTCGGTCCTGGCCCTTCGCCTTCCCGTGGGCAGCGTGCGGCCGGACCTGCCGCTCGTGATCGTGCTCGCGTGGGCGATGTTGCGCGGCTCGAACGAAGCCGCCGCGGTGGGGTTCCTCGCCGGGGTGCTGCTTGATTCGGCGAGCGCGACGCCCTTCGGCGTCAACGCGGCGCTGCTGGGGATCGCGGGGTTTCTCACCGGCCTCGGCGAAACGAATCTCTACCGGGGCAATGTGGCCTTCTTTCTCGGGACTGGCGCGGTGGCGACCGCGGCCTACCACCTGCTGGAGTACCTGCTGCTCCAGGCGATGGGGGTTGGGCTTCCGTCCTTCTTGAGCGCCGTCCTTGCGTCTGTCCCAGCAGCCGTCCTCAATGCGCTCTTGCTGGTGCCCGCCTTCCTCCTCGTGCGGCACACCCTGCGCGCGCTCACCGGCTGGCGCGAGCTGCGGATCTAACGGGCGCCCGTGCGCGAAAACCGACTCCAGCAGTTTGATTTTGCCCTTGTGGGCGTGGTCGTTGCGCTGATGGTGATTGGGGTGGGCATGATCCACAGCGCAACCTGTGGGACCCCCTGCCCGGGCCTCCTCCCGCTGAGCGGGTATGCCGCCCGACAGGGGACGTTTGCCATCCTGGGGTTGGCTGTCCTGGTTCTCGTGAGCCTGCTGGATTACCGGCTGTACCGCGTGTACGCCTATCACCTCTTTGGCTTCGCTCTGTTCCTGCTGGTCGTCGTGCTGGTCATTGGGCGCGGGGGCGCCGACAACGACTACGGGGCACGGCGCTGGATCTACCTGGGCTTCTTTGATCTGCAGCCCTCGGAAGTGGCGAAAATCGCCGTGCTGATCGTGCTGGCGCGCGTTCTCAGCGACAAGCCCGAAGGGCCGCTCTCGCTCCGGCGCTTGCTGGCCTCGCTGCTCTTCATCGCCGTGCCATTTGCGCTGGTCTTCGCTGAACCAGACCTGGGCACGTCGGTGTCGTTCGTCGTCATCTGGCTGGTGCTGGCGCTCGTCGCGGGAATCCAGGGTCGACACATGCTGCTCCTGGGACTCGCCGCTGTTGCATCCCTCCCGCTGGGCTGGCTGCTGATGCGGGAGTACATGCGCCAGCGCATCGTGACGTTCATCGGCACGCTGGTAGACCTCGAGCATGCCGCGTTCGACGAGGGGTACAACGTGCTGCAGGCGCGGATCAGCATTGGCTCCGGAGGGCTGCTGGGGCGCGGCTACATGGAAGGTACCCAGACGCAGCTCGATTACCTGCGCATCAAGCAATCGGACTTCATCTTCTCGGCCTTTGCCGAGGAACTCGGCTTCATTGGGGCGATGGTGCTGTTCGGGCTTTTCCTCTTCCTGTTGTTTCGTATCACCCGGGCCGCTGATCGCTCGCGGGACGAGTTCGGGCGGTACCTGGCGTTCGGCGTCGGGGCGATGCTGCTGTTCCAGGCCGTGGCCAACCTCGGCGCCAACCTGACGCTGCTGCCCGTAACGGGCATACCACTGCCGTTCCTCAGCTACGGGCGGACCGCGCTCCTGGTCAACCTCGTGGCGCTGGGGGTCGTCGAAAGCGTGCTGCTGTACCGCCTGCGTTACCGGTATTGACGGCCGGGCAGGCGTCCGGCTGTCCGTCGGCGTTCCAGCGCCCGGCCGTCCTCGCCGAGCACGCCGCGCGATTCAGCCGCGCTGACACCGGCTGAGCACCGCCGGCATTCCCGTCAACTGGGACGCTGCTTCACCGCGCGTACGTACAATCCGCGGCACCGTGGAGGATTTCGGCGTGCCACCGTTTGCCATCGCGATCGCGGTCCTGGTGATTGTGTTCCTGTTTTTGAGCTCATCGATTCGGGTGGTGCAGGAGTACGAGCGCGGCGTGGTGTTCCGGCTCGGCCGGCTGGTCGGTGCACGCGGCCCCGGTTTGTTCCTGCTGATCCCGGGCATCGAGGCCATGCGCAAGGTGGACCTTCGCATTGTCACCTTGGACGTGCCGTCCCAGGAGGTCATTACACGCGACAACGTCACCATGAAGGTCAACGCGGTGGTTTACTTCCGCGTGGTCAACCCGGAGGACGCGGTGGTGAAGGTGCTGGACTTCTTGCGCGCCACGTCGCTGATTGCCCAGACGACGCTGCGGAGCGTGTTGGGACAGTCGGACCTGGACCAGCTCTTGAGCGAGCGAGAGAACATCAACGCGCAGTTGCAGAAGGTCATTGATGAGCAGACCGATGCCTGGGGCGTAAAGGTCACCAGCGTGGAAGTGCGCGACGTGGAGCTGCCGCAGACGATGCAGCGAGCCATGGCCCGTCAGGCCGAGGCAGAACGGGAGAAGCGCGCCAAGATTATCCATGCCGAGGGTGAGTTCACCGCCAGCCAGCAACTGGCAAATGCGGCCCAGGTGATCGGCACCCAGCCCGCTGCATTGCAGTTGCGCTATCTCCAGACGCTGACGGAGATCGCCGCGGAGAAGAACAGCACGATCGTCTTCCCCCTGCCGATCGAAATGCTGAACACGCTGCTGGCGCGCCTGGGACCAGGCTCTGCGCCCGCGCCTCTTCCCATCCCCACCGGGGCGCCGGCCTCGATCCCAGGTGTGGCCGCACCCGGCGCGGTCACACCCCCTCCTGGCGCCGAGCCCGCCTGACCGATCAACGCGGGCGGCACATCTTCCCCCTGGCCCCGCCCGGAAAGCGCTATACTGGGCCCTTGCGGCGTGTGCAATTCGCGCGGGCCCGCTTATAGCGCCGACTCGAGCGCCGATCCCGGACGAAGGAGTTCAGGGATCTGGGCGCTGTTGCGCGTTTATGGCGGCGCCAGGGTTGCACGCACGTATACTCCAGGCCCTTCGTCGAACGAACTTCCACTGACCACGTCCCGGCGCGAATCTCGCGCCCCCTTCTGAATTCCCCCTCGCTCATCGTCGCCTGACCGGCGGTGAGCGTGCGTCGTGTCCGTCCGTTGGCGTGGTGTCTCGGCCGGCTCGTCGCCCTTACACGGCGTCAGGTCATTCCTTCCGTCTGCACAGACCGCGGAGGCTGCCGCATCCCTATGGTTCTCGCTGAGCGTCCCACCCAGTCTTCTCTCGCACTCAAGGACAGCAATTCGCTGCGCCAATCGTTTGCCCGCATTCGCGAAGTCGCCGAGATCCCGGACCTGATCCAGGTCCAGCGCGACTCGTTCGAATGGTTCCTGCGTGAGGGGCTCAAGGAGCTCTTTGCCGAAATCTCACCGATCCAGGACTTCACGACCCGCAACATGGACCTGGAGCTGGCAGTTCCCGGGCCCAACGGCGAGTGCGGCTACTGGTTTGGCACCGAAAACGATCCCGAAGGTGCCTGCGCGGACTTCGCGATCGCGGCGCTGAGGCGTAAGGCCAAGATGTCCGAGGAAGAGTGCCGTGAGAAGGACTCCACCTTCGGCGTTCCGCTCAAGGTGCGCATGCGCCTTCGGATCAAGTCGGGCGAGAACAGCGGCGAGATCAAGGAGCAGGCGATCTTCATGGGTGACTTCCCCCTCATGACGAGCAACGGCACCTTCATCATCAATGGCGCCGAGCGGGTCGTGGTCAGCCAGCTCGTCCGCTCGCCGGGCGCGTACTTCACCACCGAAGAAGATCCGGCTTCGGGCCGAGAGCTGTGCATGGGCAAGCTGATCCCGAGCCGAGGGGCGTGGCTGGAGTTTGAAACGTCCACCCGCGACGTGATGTCGGTGAAGGTGGACCGCAAGCGCAAGATTCCTATCACCACGCTGCTGCGGGCGCTGCCCGGCGTCATGGAGAAGGGCGTCGTCATCCCTGGCCTGGAAAAGGGCACCAACGAGGAGATGCTGGCGCTGTTCGCGGACGATGACCGCGGCACAGATCACCACTTCGTGCAGTCCACGCTGGACAAGGACCCGGCGGCGACGGTGGAAGAAGCCTTGCTGGAGTTCTACCGGCGCCTCCGCCCGGGCGATCCACCGAACCTGGACAATGCGCGCTCGCTGCTGAAGAGCCTGTTTTTCAACTTCCGCCGCTACGACCTGGGCAAGGTTGGCCGCTACAAGGTGAACAAGCGCCTCGAGCTCAATGGCAAGGTGGCTATCACCGAGCGCATCCTCACCCCCAGCGACATCATCGAGATCGTGCGGACGATGGTGAAGCTCAACCACGGGAAGGGTCAGCCCGACGATATCGATCACCTCGGCAACCGCCGCGTTCGCGCGGTCGGCGAGCTGATCCAGAACCAGTTCCGGGTGGGCCTGCTGCGCATGGAGCGTGTGGTCAAGGAGCGCATGTCGATCACGGACCCCGCCACCGCCACGCCATCCAGTCTGACGAATATCCGTCCGGTTGTGGCCGCGATGCGCGAGTTCTTCGGCGGCAGCCAGCTAAGCCAGTTCATGGACCAGACCAATCCGCTGGCGGAGCTCACCCACAAGCGACGCCTCTCGGCCCTTGGGCCGGGCGGTCTCAGCCGCGATCGCGCGGGTTTCGAGGTGCGCGACGTGCACCATTCGCACTACGGTCGGATCTGCCCCATCGAGACGCCTGAAGGGCCGAACATCGGTCTGATCGGCTCGCTGGCCACCTACGGACGCATCAACGAGTACGGCTTCATCGAGACGCCGTACCGGGCGGTTGTGCGCACCGTGGCGAACGCCCCGGAGGCGCTCGTGGGGCTTGCCCTGCGGGGTGACCTGAAGGCCGAGGATGGCAAGAAGCTGGCGGCGGCGGGCACCACCGTCGACGCGAAGCTGGCGCAGAAGATCGCCGACAGCGTCACAGCGCGCTGGATCGACGTCATCCCGCACGTCACGGCGGAGATCCGCCACCTCACCGCCGATGAGGAGGATCGCTACACCGTCGCTCAGGCCAATGTGCGCCTGAGGGATGACGGCACCTTCCTCGACCAACTGGTTTCCGCTCGCCACGGGGAGCGCTTCCTGACGGCCGCGCCAGAACAATTGGACTTCGTGGACGTCTCGCCAAAGCAGACGATGTCCGTGGCGGGGGCGCTGATCCCGTTCCTGGAGCACGACGACGCCAACCGAGCCTTGATGGGCTGCAACATGCAGCGCCAGGCCGTGCCCCTGCTTCAGCCGAACAGCCCCCTGGTGGGGACTGGCATGGAGCTGAAGACGGCGCGCGACTCCGGCCAGGTCATCATGTCGTCGGTTGATGGCGTGGTCGAGAGCGTGTCGGCCACCGAAGTGGCCGTGCGCGACGAGCAGGGGTCCCTGCACCGGAGCTACCTACGGAAATTCGTCCGCACCAACCAGGGCACCTGCTTCACGCAGCGCCCGATCGTGATGCGCGGCCAGCGTGTGAGCGCGGGCGATCCGCTGGCAGATTCGTCCTCCACGCAGATTGGCGAGCTGGCGCTTGGGCAGAACGTCCTCGTCTCGTTCATCTCCTGGGAAGGCGGCAACTTCGAAGACGCCATCCTACTCAGCGAGCAGCTCGTCTGGGACGATAAGTTCACCAGCATCCACATCGAAAAGCACGAGGTGGAGGCACGGGATACCAAGCTCGGCCCGGAGGAGATAACCCGCGATATCCCGAACGTGGGCGAGGACAGCCTGCGGGACCTCGACGAGCTGGGCATCATTCGGGTGGGCGCCGAGGTCAAGGCTGGCGACATCCTGGTGGGCAAAATCACGCCGAAGGGTGAGACCGAGCTGACCGCCGAGGAGCGGTTGCTGCGGGCGATCTTTGGCGAGAAGGCGCGGGAGGTGAAAGACACCAGCCTGCGCGTCCCGCACGGCGAGCGCGGCAAGGTGGTGAACGTCCAGGTTTTCGATCGCGAGCTGGGCGAGACCGAGCTGTCGGCGGGCGTGAACAAGATGGTCCGCGTCTCTATCGCCCAGAAGCGGAAGATCTCCGCGGGCGACAAGATGGCGGGACGCCACGGCAACAAGGGTGTGGTCTCACGCATCCTGCCGCTGGAGGACATGCCGTTCCTCCCCGACGGCCAGCCGGTGGAAATCATCCTTAACCCCCTGGGCGTACCGAGCCGCATGAACGTCGGCCAGATCCTGGAAACGCACCTCGGTTGGGCGGCGGATGCCCTGGGCGTGAAGTACGCCACGCCCGTATTTGATGGCGCATCCGAGAGCGACATCAAGGCCAAGCTGCGCGAAGCTGGCCTGCCGGAGAACGGCAAGATTCGCCTGCGGGACGGCCGCACCGGCGAGCTGTTCGACCAGGAAGTGACGGTCGGCTACATCTACATGCTGAAGCTGGTCCACCTGGTGGAGGACAAGATCCACGCCCGGTCGACCGGCCCCTACAGCCTCATTACCCAGCAGCCGCTGGGCGGCAAGGCCCAGTTCGGCGGCCAGCGCTTCGGCGAGATGGAGGTGTGGGCTCTCGAAGCGTACGGCGCCGCGCACACCTTGCAGGAGATCCTCACGGTCAAATCGGACGACGTCGTCGGCCGCGTCAAGACGTACGAGGCCATTGTCAAGGGCGAGGACATCTTCCACCCGGGTGTCCCCGAGAGCTTCAAGGTGCTCGTCAAGGAGCTGCAGAGTCTCGGCCTCGCGGTCGAGGTGCTGAACGAGGAAGAAGAGGAAGTCGAATTCGCGGACGACCTCGAAGGTGGCATGGACATGCGCTCGCTGGACATCAACATCAGCGGGTTCGAGCGCGGAGAGATCGACTAGAGCGAGTTATCAGTTGTCAGTTTTCAGTTGTCGGGAGACGAGAGTTCCCGGACTACTTGAAACTTGGAGCTCGTCTGACAACTGAACACTGACAACTCGTCTCAAAGGAAACGCAATGCTGGAAGTCAACAATTTCAACGCGGTCCGCATCACCTTGGCGTCTCCGGAGCAGATCCGCTCCTGGTCTCGCGGTGAGGTGACGAAGCCCGAGACGATCAATTACCGCACGCTGAAGCCTGAACGCGACGGCCTGTTCTGCGAGCGCATCTTTGGACCCCAGAAGGACTGGGAGTGCGCCTGCGGCAAGTACAAACGTGTCCGCTACAAGGGCATCGTGTGCGACAAGTGCGGCGTCGAGGTCACGCGGGCCAAGGTGCGTCGCGAGCGCATGGGCCACATCGAGCTCGCCACGCCGGTGAGCCACATCTGGTTCGTGAAGGGCACGCCGAGCCGCATTGGCTTGCTGCTGGACATGACCCCGCGGGTCCTCGAGCAGATCCTGTACTTCGCCAAGTACGTGGTGGTGGAAGTTCGCCAGGAGCAGCGCGAGCGCCTGGTGAGTGCCGTCCTGCAGGATACCGAGGGCAAGATCGCGCGTCTGGAGCAGCGCCACTCGGAGCAGCTCCAGGAAGCCACCGTCGACCTGAACGCGGCCCTGGAGGGGCTCGAGTCGGAAAAGACCGAGCGCCTGCGCGCAGTGGAAGCGCGCTCCACGGAGCAGTCCGAGGCGGCGACCGCTCGCGGCGCCGAAATCCGTGAGGCGCTTCGAGCCCAGGAGGGCCAGGTCGCCGACGCGGACATCGTGTTCGAGCCCGCCGGGGTGACCATCGTGGCGCGCAAGGCCAAGGTGAGCGCCGACGCATCGAAAACGCTCAACGACGCCGTTACCGACTACATCGACCGCCTCAGCCGCGAGGGTACCGACGAGGGCGAGAAGGTCTCGGCAGATTACGACGCCCAGATCGATCGGATCCGCAACGACATCGCGGGCAAGACCACCTCGCTGCGCGAAGAGACAGATCGCGAGATCCAGGTCATCCGCGACGGGTCCGAGGGCAAGATCAAGAAGCTCGAGGCCATCAAGCCGCGCGACACCCTCTCCGAGGTGGAGTTCCGCGAGCTCCAGGACATCGCGGGCCGGATGTTCCGCGCCGGGATGGGCGCCGAGGCGGTGCGCGACCTGCTGCGCGCCCTGAACATGGATGACCTGGCGAGCCAGTTGCGCTCCGAAGGCCATTCCTCGTCCGGCCAGAAGCGAAAGAAGGCCACCAAGCGTCTGCGCGTGGTGGAGTCATTCCGCAGGTCCGGCAACCGGCCGGAGTGGATGATCCAGACCACGCTGCCGGTGCTGCCCCCGGACCTGCGCCCCATGGTGCAACTGGACGGCGGCCGCTTCGCGACCTCGGACCTGAACGATCTCTACCGGCGTGTCATCAACCGCAACAACCGCCTCAAGCGGCTGCTGGAGCTCCAGGCACCCGAGATCATCATCCGCAACGAGAAGCGGATGCTCCAGGAAGCCGTGGACTCGCTGATCGACAACGGTCGACGGGGACGCCCGGTGAGCGGCTCGTCCAATCACAAGCTGAAGAGCCTGAGCGACATGCTCAAGGGCAAGCAGGGACGGTTCCGCCAGAACCTGCTGGGCAAGCGTGTGGACTACTCGGGCCGTTCGGTGATCGTGGTAGGGCCTACCTTGCAGCTCCACCAGTGCGGTCTGCCCAAGCGAATGGCGCTGGAGCTGTTCAAGCCCTTCGTCATGCGCAAGCTGGTGGAGAAGCAGCTCGCCCACAACATCAAGAGCGCCAAGCGCATCGTGGAGCGCGTGCGCCCGGAGGTCTGGGACGTCCTCGAGGAGGTCATTCAGGACCATCCGGTTCTCCTGAACCGCGCCCCCACGCTCCACCGCCTGGGCATCCAGGCATTCGAGCCGGTCCTCATCGAGGGCAGTGCCATCCAGATCCATCCGCTGGTGTGTACCGCGTTCAACGCCGACTTCGATGGCGACCAGATGGCGGTCCACGTCCCGCTTTCCGCCGCCGCGAAGAAGGAAGCGCGCGAGACCATGCTCAGTGTGAACAACCTGCTCAAGCCATCGGACGGCGACCCGGTGGTCGCGCCGACGCTGGACATGGTGCTGGGCATCTATTACCTGACGACCATCAAGCCAGAAGCCAACGGCTCGGGCCGCGCGTTCGCGGACTTCGCCGACGCGAAGCTTTCCTACGATATGCGCGCGATTGACCCGGTGCAATCCATCGACTTGCACGCGAAGATCAAGCTGCGGGTGCCGGTCGGGGAGTGGGCAACCATCGAAGAGGGCGAAGACCAGATGGGCCCCATCAGCCGGATCATCGAGACAACGGTTGGGCGCGCCATCTTCAACGACGCCATCAACAGTGCGCTGAAGGCGCATGGCCAGGAACCGCTCCCGTATTACAACGAGCGCGTGGACCGCGCCGCGCTCAAGCGCATCGTGGCCACGCTGATCCGCGTGTATGGCAACCGGGTAACGGCGGCGGTGCTGGACCAGGTGAAGACGCTTGGCTTCCGCTACGCAACCCAGTCCGGCACCACCATCGCCATCGCCGACATCAGTCAGCCCGGGGAAAAGGCCCAAATCCTCGTGGGCGCGGACGAGGAAGTGCAGGCCATCGAGAAGGACTTCCGCCGCGGGCTCATTACCGACGACGAGCGGTACAACGAAGTCATCACCGTCTGGACCAAGGCCAAGAACGACGTGACCAAGGCCGTCGCCGAAGCGCTGGACCCCGATGGTCCGGTGGCGATGATGGCGCAGTCGGGCGCGAAGGGAAATATCCAGCAGATCTCACAGATGTCGGGTATGCGTGGACTCATGGCCGACCCGAGCGGCAAGATTATCGAGCTGCCGATCCGCTCCTCGTTCCGCGAGGGCCTGACGGTGCTCGAATACTTCCTTTCTACCCACGGTGCGCGCAAGGGTCTTGCCGACACGGCCATCCGGACCGCTGACTCGGGGTACCTGACGCGGCGGCTCATCGACGTGTCGCAGAACGTCATCGTGTACGAGGCGGACTGCGGAACCGATCAGGGTATTCTGATTGGCGACTTCAAGAACGCGGCCCGTCGTGAGCTTCGGCTGACGCAGCTCATGGGTCGCGTGCCTTCGGCCGACATCGTCGACGAGGCCACCGGCGAGGTGCTCGCGGAGCGAAACACGCTGATGGACGAGGGCCACCGAGACGTCATCGCCGCGGCGGAGGACGTGCCGATGGTTCAGCTTCGCTCGCCGCTCACCTGCGAGTCGCGCCACGGGATTTGCCAGTTGTGCTATGGCTGGCACATGGGTACCCGCCACATGGTCCAGTTGGGCGATGCGGTTGGGATCGTGGCGGCCCAGTCCATTGGCGAGCCAGGCACGCAGCTCACCATGCGGACCTTCCACACGGGCGGTGTGGCGGGTACCGACATTACGTCGGGTCTCCCGCGCGTGGAGGAGCTGTTTGAGGCCCGCGACCCGAAGGGTAAGGCGGTTCTCAGCGAGATCGACGGCGTCGTGTCCCTCCAGCGCGAGGGCGACCACCGGATGATCAAGGTATCCTCGAACCGCGTCTACCGCGACGAGCACGAGCTCACCGGCGGGTTCCGCCCGCTGATCGAGCAGGGCGCGTGGGTGGAGGCGGGACAGGCTATCGCAGCCACCGACGACGAACAGGAGCCGGCCATCGTTGCCCGTCTCACCGGCACCGCCGAGGTCTCGACGACGCGGATGGCCGTGGTCCACGAGGAGCATGACGAGCGGGAGTATTCGGTGCATGCTTCGGCGCGGTTGAAGGTGGAGGACGGCCAGCCCGTCTCTGCCGGCGACCTGCTCACCGAGGGCTCGAAGAACCCGGAGGAAGTGCTGCGCATCCAGGGCCGCGACGCGGTGCAGCGCTACATGATTGACGAGGTCCAGGACGTGTATCGCTCCCAGGGCGTGAGCATCAACGACAAGCACGTGGAAGTGATTGCTCGCCAGATGCTGCGCAAGCTGCGAGTGGACACCACCGGTGACACCGAGATGCTCACGGGCGAGCTCGTGGACAAGTTTGACTTCGAGGACCGGAACCGCCAGGTGCTGGCCGAGGGCGGCGAGCCCGCGACTGCGTTACCGGTACTGCTTGGCGTCACCAAGGCTTCGCTCAATACCGAGAGCTTCCTCGCGGCGGCCTCCTTCCAGGAGACCACCAAGGTGCTCACGGAGGCGGCGATCTCCGGGAAGGTCGACAAGCTCCTGGGACTCAAGGAGAACGTCATCATTGGCAAGCTCATCCCCGCTGGGACCGGCGTGGAGGCACGCCAGGCGGCACGGCGCGAGCGGCTGCTGGCTGCCCAGCAGGGCTTGTTGCTGGATGGCGGGGCCGTCCCGGCTGGCCTCATCCTCGCCGAGGGCCAGGCGCTGGACCTCGGCGGCGGTGTAGCCGTTGTGGACCGGCCGCTGTCACTGGACGACCTACCAGATGACGATGACGAAGACCTGGACCTCGAGGAAGACGAGGTCGTCGCCGAGGCGTAAGCTGCCTCCCAGATTTCCCGAACCGGTGGTTCCGGAGGCCCGCGGCCCCGGAACTACCGCCATCATTTGCCGCATGGCGGGTAGCTCGGTAGAATCCCGCTTCGGTGCCTTTCAACGGAAGGTAAAAGGACTTCGTGCCCACGATCAGTCAACTCGTCCGCCATGGACGCGAGAAGCTCAGAAAGAAGACGGCCGCTCCGGCGCTGCGGTTCAACTACAACGCCCTGCGCCAGAAGCGATACGCCATCTCGAAGGGCAACCCGCTGAAGCGCGGCGTGTGCGTCCAGGTGCGGACCATGACCCCGAAGAAGCCGAACTCGGCCCTTCGGAAGATTGCCCGCGTGCGCCTGACGAACGGCATGGAGGTCACGGCCTACATTCCGGGCGAAGGGCACAACCTGCAGGAGCACTCGGTCGTGCTGGTGCGGGGCGGACGTGTCAAGGACTTGCCCGGCGTGCGCTACCACATCGTGCGCGGTGCGCTCGATGCAGGCGGTGTGAAGGATCGCAAGCAGGGCCGATCGAAGTACGGGGCGAAGGCCCCGAAGGTTCCGGGAGCAAAGTAGCTCCCACGGCTCGGCCGGTTTGCTGCCGAGCTGCCCATATTCGGGTCGGGAGGCCGGCCCTATTCAGCGGCGGCGCGCCGGCCCGTTTTGTACGGCCGGCGGGTCGAGAGAGTCATATTGGGAGCCCAACCCCGTTCCACGGGGACGCTGGGCCAAGGCTTGAGCAAAGCCGGTACGCACACGAACGCCAGCAGCGAATTCAGTTCGCCGAGGCGGTCCTCTGTACCGCTTGAACAGGGCTCGTTCTTCATAGTGACGCGGGTCATGGGCCAGAGGCTATGGGTCCATGCGCACGCAGCCCCTCGGGCTGTGTGCGGTCCGCGTTGGCATTCATGGCCTGTTACCCCATCGGAGTTTCCATGCCCAGGCGCGCACGCGTAGACAAGCGAGAGGTTGCCCCGGACAGCAAGTACGGGAGCAAAACGCTGACCCGCTTCACCAACAAGCTGATGTACGGCGGCAAAAAGAGCACCGCGGAAGGTGTCGTATATGGCGCCCTCACGCGTATCGAGGTGCAGGCGCGCCGCGATCCGCTCGAAGTCTTCGACCAGGCGCTGCGTAACGTCACGCCTTTGCTGGAAGTCAAGCCGCGGCGCGTGGGCGGTGCCACCTACCAGGTGCCTGTCGAGATCAAGGGTGAGCGCAAGCAGTCGCTGGCCATGCGCTGGCTGATCAATGCCGCCCGCGCGCGCAACGGCAAGAGCATGCAGGAGAAGCTCGCGGGCGAGCTCCTCGATGCGTTCAACAACACGGGCGCCACAATCCGCAAGCGCGATGAAACACACCGCATGGCCGAGGCCAACCGGGCGTTCTCGCATTACCGCTGGTAACGAGTTGTCAGTGCTCAGTTACCCGTTGTCAGTGGGACGCCATACCCGCGCCGTGCTCACGTCCCCTGGCAACTTTGAACTGACAACTCTGAACCGACAACGCTGAACTGTGAACTTACCGCTCATGACCGATCTCAGCCACACGAGAAATATCGGGATCATTGCCCACATTGACGCGGGCAAGACCACCACGACCGAACGCATCCTCTTCTTCACCGGCAAGTCCTACAAGATCGGCGAGGTCCACGACGGCACCGCCACCATGGACTGGATGGAGCAGGAGCGCGAGCGCGGTATCACCATCACCGCCGCGGCCACCACCGCCGAGTGGGCGGGCCACCGCGTCAACATTATCGACACCCCCGGCCACGTGGATTTCACGGTGGAGGTGGAGCGGTCGCTACGCGTGCTCGACGGTGGGGTCGTCGTCTTCGATGGCGTGGCCGGCGTGGAGCCGCAGTCGGAAACCGTGTGGCGGCAGGCCGACAAGTACTCGGTGCCCCGCATCTGTTTCATCAACAAGATGGACCGCACCGGCGCGAGCTTTGACCGGACCCTCGCCATGATCGTCGAGCGGCTCGGCGCCAACCCCGTCACACTTCAGATTCCGATGGGGCTGGAGTCCGGTTTCTCCGGGGTGGTGGACCTGCTGCGGATGAAGGCGCTCACGTTCCCCGAGGACTTGAAGCTGCCCGTGGTGGAATCAGAAGTTCCGTCGCAGTACCTGGAAGAGGCCACGCGGCGCCGGCAGGAGGCGATTGAGAAAATCGTCGAGTTCGATGACGGCCTGCTGGAGCGGTTCTTTGCCGAGGAAGAGATCCCCGTCGAGGAGCTCAAGCCCGTCCTGCGCAAGGCAACCATCGAAGGCAAGCTCGTCCCGGTCATGTGCGGAAGCGCCCTCAAGAATAAGGGTGTCCGCCCGTTGCTGGACGCAGTCATCGATTACCTGCCGTCCCCGCTGGATATCCCTCCGGTGACGGGCGTCAACCCGAAGACGGAGCAGGACGAGACTCGCGCGGCATCCGACCAGGAACCGTTCTGCGCCCTCGCGTTCAAAATCGTGGCAGACCCTTTCGTGGGGAAGCTGGCGTTCGTGCGCGTCTACTCGGGCGTCCTCAAGACGGGCTCCTATGCCTACAACTCCAGCCGCGGCGAGCGAGAGCGCATTGGCCGCATGGTCCAACTGCACGCGGCGGAACGCAAAGACATCCAGGAAGTGCGTGCCGGCGACATCGCGGCGATTGTGGGTCCGAAGTTCACGGTCACCGGCGACACCCTGTGCGACGAGCAGCGTCCGCTGGTACTGGAATCCATCACGTTCCCGGAACCTGTCATTCGGGTCGCCATCGAGCCCAAGACGAAGCAAGATCAGGACAGGATGGGCATGGCGCTGTCACGCCTGGCCGAAGAAGACCCGACGTTCCGCGTCAACACGGACCAGGAGACGGGCCAGACGATCATCGCTGGCATGGGCGAGCTGCACCTCGAGGTGATCGTCGATCGCATGATGCGCGAGTACCGCGTAGACGCGAACGTCGGACGTCCCCAGGTGGCCTACCGCGAGTCCATTCAGGTCACCTCGACCGCGCGCGAGCCGTTCAAGCGGCAGACGGGCGGCCACGGGATGTATGGTGATGTGTCCATCCGCGTGGAACCACTCGAACCTGGCACCGGTGTGCAGTTCGAATGGGGCATCGTCGGCGGCACCGTGCCACGCGAATACTCCAAAGCGGTGGAGGCGGGCGCCCGCGAAGCGCTCGAAGGCGGCGTGGTGGCCAACTATCCGATGGTGGATGTCAAGATCACCGCGATCGACGGCTCCTATCATGACGTGGACTCCAACGAGATGGCGTTCAAAATCGCCGGATCGCAGTCGACGAAGGCGGCGCTCCGTAAGGCGCAGCCGCACCTCCTGGAGCCCATGATGTCCGTGGAAGTCACCACGCCCGAGGACTTCCTGGGCGAGGTGATCGGCGACCTGAACAAGCGCCGCGGGCAGGTGGAAGGCATGGACACCCGGGGCAATGCCCAGGCAGTTCGCGCCAAGGTACCGCTCGGCGAAATGTTCGGGTACGCAACCGACCTGCGCAGCATGACGCAGGGAAGAGCCAGCTACTCCATGGAGTTCTCGCATTATCAACCGGTCCCGCGGGAAATCGGGACGTCGATCGCCGCCAAGGCCGGAGTCGCCGCGTAGGCGGCCTCGCGGACCGTTCAGCCGTCCAGTTGCTCTCAGAGCACTCCAGTAAAAGGGGTTCCCAATGGCGAAGAAAATGTTCGAGCGAACCAAGCCCCATGTGAACGTCGGCACGATTGGCCACGTCGACCATGGAAAGACCACGCTGACTGCCGCGATCACCAAGGTCCTCGCGATGAAGGGCGCCGCCAAGTTTCAGGCATTCGACCAGATCGACAAGGCGCCTGAAGAGAAGGCGCGCGGCATCACCATCTCCATCGCCCACGTGGAGTACGAGACGGTGAACCGCCACTACGCGCACGTCGACTGCCCCGGCCACGCCGACTACATCAAGAACATGATCACTGGCGCCGCCCAGATGGACGGCGCGATCCTGGTGGTCTCCGCTCCTGATGGCCCCATGCCCCAGACGCGCGAGCACATCCTGCTGGCCCGCCAGGTGGAAGTGCCGGCGATTGTGGTCTTCCTGAACAAGGTGGACCTGATGGAGGACGAGGAGCTGCTAGAGCTGGTGGAGATGGAGCTGCGCGAGCTGCTTACCAAAAACAAGTTCCCCGGTGATGACATCCCGATCGTCCGCGGCTCCGCGGTCAAGGCGCTGGAGTCTTCCAGCACCGATCCGACGGCACCCGAGTTCAAGGCCATCCTGGATCTGATGGATGCCGTCGACAGCTACATCCCGACGCCCGCACGCGCCGTGGACCGCCCGTTCCTGATGCCCGTCGAAGACGTCTTCGGTATCAAGGGCCGTGGCACGGTGGTCACCGGCCGCATCGAGCGCGGCATTGTCAAAGTCGGCGACGAAGTCGAGATCGTCGGCTTCGGCGCCAGCCGCAAGACGGTTTGCACGGGTGTCGAGATGTTCCAGAAGACGCTCACCGAGGGTCAGGCGGGCGACAACGTCGGCTGCCTCCTGCGGGGCATCGAGCGCGACGACATCGAGCGCGGCCAGGTGCTGGCCAAGCCCGGCAGCCTGAAGCCGCACACCAAGTTCAAGGCCGAGGTGTACGTCCTCTCCAAGGAGGAGGGCGGCCGCCACACCCCATTCTTTAACGGCTACCGGCCCCAGTTCTACATCCGCACCACCGATGTGACCGGCACGATCAAGATTCCCGAGGGGATGGAAATGGTGATGCCCGGCGACAACGTGCAGATGGAGATCGAGCTGATCACCCCCGTCGCTGTCGAGGAAGGTCTCCGTTTCGCCATCCGCGAGGGTGGCCGCACGGTTGGCGCCGGCGCTGTCACCGCCATTCAGGCGTAGGCCAGGCTCTCTCAGATGGCAAAACAGCGCATTCGCATTCGACTGAAGGCGTTCGACCACAAGATCCTGGACCAATCTGCTCAGCAGATTGTGGAAACGGCCGAGCGGACGGGGGCGGTCGTCGCCGGCCCCGTTCCTCTGCCGACCAGGATCGAAAAGTTCACGGTGATCCGCAGTCCGTTCATCGACAAGGATTCGCGGGAGCAGTTCGAGATGCGAACGCACAAGCGGCTCATTGACGTGCTTGAACCCACGTCGAAAACCGTGGACGCGCTGATGCGCCTGAACGTCCCCGCGGGCGTGGACATCGAAATCAAGCTGTAAACGAGTTGCAAGTTGCAAGTTCCAAGGAGACGGGCGACGTGCCTTTCGGCTGCGGCCACAGGATGACACCCGTGCTCGTCTCCACTTGAAACTTTGAACTTGCAACTTGGAACTCGGAAACAGGTAACCATGATCCAAGGCATTCTTGGTCGGAAACTCGGTATGACCCGTGTCTTCGACGAAAACGGCGTTGTTACTGCCACCACGCTGGTGGAGGCGGGACCTTGCTTCATCACGCAGTTGAAAACGTTGGAGCGTGACGGTTACACGGCCGCGCAGTTGGGCTTCGACGAAAAGAAGCGGCCGAACAGCCCGGAGCGCGGCGCTCTGAAGGCGGCGGGCCTCGACACCAAGAAGGGTCTCCGGTTTCACCGAGAGGTACCCGTCGACACGACCGATGACCTGGAGCTTGGCTCTCGCGTGGACGCCGCGATCTTCGTCCGCGGCGAGGTGGTCGACGTGGTCGGCACATCCAAAGGGCGCGGCTTCGCGGGTGTGGTGAAGCGACATAACTTTAGTGGTGGTCCCAAGACCCACGGACAGTCAGACCGGTGGCGGCGTGGCGGCTCCATCGGCTCGGGCACGACCCCAGGGCGCGTGTGGAAGAACATGCGCATGCCGGGCCAGATGGGCAACGAGCGCGTCACCGTACGCAACCTGCGCGTGCTGCAGGTGGACCCCGAGCGCAACATCGTGGCGCTGCGCGGTGCCATTCCCGGCCCGAACGGCGGTCTCGTCATGATCCGCAAGATTCGCCAGGACGACTAGGAGCGATACGACACTCATGCAAGCAAACGTCCTGAATCTCAGCGGCGAGGTCGTCCGCACCATCGACCTTGACGAGCGCGTGTTTGGCATCCGCCCCAACCGGTCGGTCGTCCATCAAGCCGTGGTGACCCAGCAGGCGAACGCTCGCCAGGGGACCCACGATACGAAGACGCGCGCCGAAGTGGCCGGCGGTGGCAAGAAGCCGTACCGGCAGAAGGGCACCGGCAACGCCCGCCAGGGCTCGATACGGGCGCCGCACTACCGAAAGGGTGGCATCGTGTTTGGGCCGCACCCGCGTTCCCACGCGCTGGCACTGCCTCGCAAGATGCGGCGCCTGGCGCTGCGCTCTGTCCTCTCGGCCAGGGTTGCCGAGCAGAACCTCATCGTGGTCGATTCGTTCGGCGTGGATGGTGGCAAGACCAGGGGCCTGATCGAGGTGCTCGCCCGCATTGGTGCGGCCGACGGTGCACTCGTGGTGCTTGGCACCCGCGACAACCTCGTGCTGCGAGCCGCCAGGAACCTGGAGACCGTGCACGCGGTGACCCCGAACGGCATGAACCTGCTGGACATGCTGCGCCTGCCGCGGATGATTCTTGACACCGCGGCGGTGGAGGTATTGACGAAGATTCTCACCAGCGACCTCGCCTTTCACATGCCGGGGGAGCCTGCAACGCCTGCCCGGGCTGCTGCGACCGCCACGGAGCCTGGGGCTCCGCGCGCCCAGTTGGCATCGGCCGACACCGAGTAACGCGGAGGACGCCAGCAGCCATGTCAGCGCTTACCAGCTACACCACCATCATTCGGCCGGTTATCTCAGAAAAGAGCACCGTGCTGGGTGACCAGGGCAAGTACGTCTTCGAGGTTGCCTCGGATGCGAACAAGATCCAGGTGAAGAAGGCCATCGAAGAGGTCTTTGCAAACAAGAAGATCCAGGTGCAGTCGGTGCACATTGTGAATGTGCCCGGCAAGATGCGCCGTCTTGGCAAACACGCCGGGATGACGCGCACCTGGAAGAAGGCGATCGTGACGCTCAAGGCCGGGCACAGCCTGGACCTGTTCGAAGGCGTCTAGTCAGGACAGGGAACGCCAGGCCATGCCAGTCAAGCTGTACAACCCCACCTCTCCCGGACGGCGCGGTATGTCCGCGTCGACGTTCGAGGAGATCACGAAGACGGAACCCGAGCGGGCGCTCACCGAGCCTCTCAAGAGGAACGCCGGTCGGAACAACAACGGGCGCATCACCACCCGCCACCGTGGCGGCGGACACAAGCGGCTGTACCGGGTGATCGATTGGAAGCGGAACAAGCTTGGCATCCCCGCCACCGTCATCGCGATCGAGTACGACCCGAACCGAACAGCGCGGATCGCCCTGCTCGAGTACGAGGACGGCGAACGGCGCTACATCGTGGCGCCGGCCGGCGTAGGGGTCGGCCAGCGGCTCAGCTCCGGTTCAGAGGCCGACCTTTCGCCAGGGAACGCCCTGGCTTTGCGAGACATCCCCGTAGGATCTGTGATCCACAACGTGGAGCTCAAGCCCGGTCGCGGCGGTCAGATGGTCCGCGGTGCCGGCGGTGGAGCGCAACTAATGG
The DNA here is from genome assembly GCA_016191465.1 of Chloroflexota bacterium. Taxonomy (GTDB): domain Bacteria; phylum Chloroflexota; class UBA6077; order UBA6077; family CF-72; genus JACPOP01. The sequence continues at coordinate 26,256 of JACPOP010000015.1, forward strand.
CCAAAGACGGCGAGTGGGCGCAGGTCCGCTTGCCGTCTGGTGAAGTGCGCCGCATCCACGTGACCTGCATGGCCACGCTGGGCCAGGTGGGTAACTCGGAGCACGGCACGATCAAGATCGGCAAGGCCGGCCGGACCCGTCACATGGGCTTCCGCCCGACGGTCCGCGGCTCGGTGATGAACCCGCGCGACCATCCCCATGGTGGTGGTGAGGGCAAGGCGCCCATCGGCGGCCAGCCGCAGACAAAGTGGGGGAAGCTTGCCATGGGGAAGAAGACCCGCAACAACAAGGCCACCACGAAGTTCATCGTACGGTCCCGAAAGAGCAAGTAAAGGAACACTGAGCTATGAGTCGAAGCCTGAAAAAGGGCCCGTACGTGGATGCCAAGCTGCTGAAGAAGTTGCAGGCGATGAACGATTCCGGGAAGAAGGAGGTCCTGAAGACCTGGTCTCGGGATTCCACCGTCTTCCCGGACATGGTGGGGCACACCATTGGCGTACACGACGGGCGACGCCACGTACCGATCTACATCACCGAGAACATGGTGGGGCACAAGCTGGGCGAGTTCGCCCTGACCCGCCTGTTCCGCGGCCATACCGCTCGTGGCGAGAAGTCCACGGGGCGATAGGCAGAGGAGCACACCCGCATGGCAGGAGTTGAAGTCCGCGCCGTCGAGAAGGGCATCCGCATGTCCGCGCAGAAGGTGCGACTGGTGCTCGAGACGGTGAAGGGGAAGCCCGTCACCGAGGCGTTGGCCATACTGCGGTTCCTGCCGCAGCGTGCGGCAAAGCCCGTGGCAAAGGCCGTCAAATCAGCGGCGGCCAACGCCGAAAACAATTTCAACATGGATCCGGAAGAGCTGGTGATCACCCGGGTGGCGGCGGATGAGGGACGAACCCTCAAGCGCTGGCGCCCGCGTGCCCGCGGCCGCGTCAACCAGATCTTGAAGCGCTCCGCCCACATTACCGTGGTCGTCGCAGAGAAGGGAGCCTAGGGAAACCGTATGGGCCAGAAAGTCCACCCGATTGGCTTCCGCCTCGGGGTGAAGGTCGGCGACCGCTCTGTCAAGGATTGGCAGGGGCGCTGGTTCGCCACCGGCAAGGAATTCGCCACGCTGCTGCTGGAGGACGTGCGCGTTCGCCAGCACATCATGAAGAAGATGGCCGACGCGGGCGTCTCCAAGGTGGAGATCGAGCGGTCGGCGAACCAACTCACCGCCACCATCCATGCCGCGAAGCCGGGCATCGTCATCGGCAAGAGCGGCGTCAAGGTGGAGGAGCTCCGGCGCACGCTGGAAGCGATGACGGGGAAGAAAATCCGCGTCACCATCACGGAAATCCGGCAGCCTGAAATTGACGCGTACCTGGTTTCGCGATCGATAGCGGAGCAGCTCGAGAAGCGCGTGGCATTCCGCCGCGCCATGAAGCAGGCTGTGCAGCGGGCGCAGCGCTTCGGGGCGAAAGGCGTGCGCGTACAGGTATCGGGCCGCCTGGGCGGCTCGGAGATGAGCCGTCGCGAGTGGGACCGCTGGGGCCGCGTACCCCTGCACACCCTGCGCGCGGACATTGACTACGCCCAATCTGAGGCACACACCACCTACGGGATCATTGGCGTCAAGGTATGGATCTACCGCGGCAACTACACGGCCGACGGACGAAGCCCCGAGGACGTGGCCACCGAGGCCCGGCAGGCGCAGCCTCGGCCACCGCGGCCCACGGTGCGCGCCGAAGTACCGGCGGAGGCGCAGCCCGCGGCCGTCGCCGAGGCGGCTCCCGAGGTGGACTACTCGCAGGGCGGCGTGTTCGAGCCAGATGGCGATGCTGCCGAGCTGTCGGCGACGGCCGCGGCGGCCGCCCAACCGACGATCCCGGGCGCCGGGACAGGCGCGTAGGGAGCGCGAGGCACGACCATGTTGCAGCCAAAACGTACCAAGTTTCGCAAGATGCACAAAGGGACCCACGGATCGAAAGGTCCCGCCACCCGTGGGAACACCGTCGCGTTCGGCGAGTTCGCCATTCGGACGCTCGAACCTGGATGGATCACCTCGCGTCAGATCGAAGCCGCGCGGCGGGCCATTACCCATCACCTGAAGCGCGGCGGCAAAGTCTGGATCCGCATCTTTCCCGACAAGGTCATCACCGCCAAGCCGGCCGAGACCCGCATGGGCTCGGGTAAGGGTGCACCAGATCACTGGGTGGCCGTCGTCAAGCCCGGCCATGTGCTATTTGAGGTGGGTGGCGTCCGGGAGGACCTTGCCAAAGAGGCACTTCTACGCGCCGCTCACAAGCTTCCCGTAGAAACCAAGTTCATGCTGAAGGAGGGCTTTGAAGGTGGCGGAGAAGAAGCAGCAGCGGGCGCGGCCTAAGAAGGCTGCCCAGCGCAAAGGCGCAAGCGAGTCGATCCACGAGATCGCTGATCCCCTGGCGCGTGTTGCTGAGCTGGAACAGGAGATGTTTCACATCCGCTTCCAGCTGGCGACCCGCCAGACGACGAATACGGCCCGCATTCGGGACCTCCGGCGCACCATCGCGCGGCTGAAGACCGTGGACCACCAGCGCAAGCTGGGGGCCGCCATGGAAGCCGCGCTCGCCGCAGCCGAGGGGGCCAGGTAGGACATCCCATGGCAGAGCGAAAGAACGAGACGGCGGGAGGCGAGGGTGCCTCCCCAGCAAGCGCCCCCGGCCCGCGAACGACCGTCGACGGCCGTAAGCCGCGGCGGACGATGACCGGTCGCGTGGTGAGCGACAAGATGGACAAGACGATCGTGGTGTCCGTTGAGCGCGTGACCCAGCACCGCCTGTACGGGCGGACCGTGCGGAGCACGAAGCGCTTCAAGGCCCACGATGAGGCCAACGCTTGCGTGATCGGCGACTCGGTGATCATCGAGGAGTCGCGCCCCCTGAGCAAGGACAAGCACTGGAACCTCCAGCGCATTCTTCGCAAGGGGACGGGCGAGGCCGTCGCGATCCAGGAAGTCGAGGCGTAGGAGAGCAGCCATGATCATGCCCCAGACCCGGCTCAAGGTGGCCGACAACACGGGCGCCCGTGAGCTGATGTGCATTCGCGTCGTCGCCGGCGGGTCCAAGTTCGAAGCGTCCGTGGGCGATGTGATCGTCGCCTCGGTCAAGGAAGCGACGCCCGGCGGCTCGGTGAAGAAGGGCGACGTGGTCAAGGCGGTCATCGTGCGGCAGGCGAAGGAGTACGGGCGGGCCGACGGCTCGTACATCCGCTTCGACGAGAACGCCGCGGTCATTCTCCAGGACAAGAACAACCCGAAGGGCACCCGTATCTTCGGACCAGTGGCTCGGGAGCTGCGTGAGAAGAATTACATGAAAATCATCTCGCTTGCCCCGGAGGTGCTGTAGGCCATGGCACTGGCACGCATTCGGAAAGGCGATACCGTGGTGGTCCTGTCCGGGCGCGAGAAGGGCAAGACGGGAACCGTGCGCGAGGTGCGGGTGGAGGCCGGTAAGGCCATCGTCCAGGACGTCAACATCAGCAAGCGCCACTTCAAGCCCGGCCGGGGAACACAGACGGGCATCGTGGACATCGAGCAGCCGATCCAGCTCTCCAACCTGGCGCCCATCGACCCGAAGACGAACAAGCCGACGCGCGTTCGTGCGAAGACCCTCGGCGGTGGCACGAAAGTCCGCGTCGCCGTGGGCTCCGGCGAGCAGATCGGCAAGGAGTAAGCGAACGAATGGCAAAGAATTCTGCCGCGCCGGGTGCCGTGAGTGACGGCACCGCGCCCGCGGCCGCACCCGCCACGCGCGAGCCCTCGCGGATGGAGCAGAAGTACCGCCGCGAGGCTGTGCCGACCCTCACCAGCGAATTCGCGTACGACAACGTGATGCGGGTTCCGCGCATCGCGAAGGTGTCCGTCAACGTGGGCGTCGGGGAGGCCAAGGACAACGCCAAGGCGCTGGATGCGACCGTCCGCGATATCTCGCGCATCACTGGCCAGAAGCCGGTCGTGAAGAAGGCTCGGAAATCCATTGCGCAGTTCAAGCTGCGTGAGGGGCAGAACGTCGGCGTCATGGTCACGTTGCGCGGCCAGCGCATGTGGGAGTTCCTGGACCGCCTGATCAACATCGCACTCCCGCGAACGCGCGATTTCCGCGGCGTCCCGAGCAAGTCGTTCGACGGCCGGGGGAATTACACGCTGGGGCTGTCCGAGCAGTTGATCTTTCCCGAGATCAGCTACGACGAGATTGACAAGACCCGCGGCCTCGAGGTGTCTATTGTCACCACGGCCGCAACCGACCAGGAAGCGCGGCGGCTGCTGGACCTGATGGGGATGCCCTTTCAGAAGGAAGGCGACCGTCGGTAACGCGGGTTCCGTAGACTACACACGCTTCACCCCGGCTCCCCACGCGGAGCCAGGTGCCGTGTCGAAAGGCTCCGCCGTGGGCGGAGGACCTCACACTGGAGGGCCACCATGGCCAAGAAATCGATGATCGCGAAGGCGAACCGGCCTGCCCGGTTCGCCACGCAGCAGCACAACCGATGCCGCCTGTGCGGCCGTCCGCGGGCGTTCATCCGCCGCTTCGGTTTATGCCGCATCTGCTTCCGCCGGCTGGCCCTGACGGGCGAGATCCCCGGTGTGACGAAGAGCAGTTGGTAGGAGGCGCACCATGAGCATGAGCGATCCCATCGCGGACATGTTGACCCGGGTCCGGAACGCATCCCTGGCGCGCCACTCCAGCGTCGAGATGCCCGCGTCCAAGGTGAAGCGGGCGATTGCCGAGGTTCTCCGCGACGAGGGCTATATCGACGCCTTCGAGGAACGGGGTGAAGGCGCCACGCGCGTGTTGCGCCTGACCCTGCGGTACGCCGTTGGCACCCGTGGACGCGACCCGGTTCTCTCCGGGCTCCGGCGGATCAGCCGGCCTGGGCTGCGCGTCTACACGAAGTCAGACGCCATGCCACGGGTGTATGGCGGGCTGGGCACGGCGATCGTTTCCACCCCCCGCGGGGTGATGAGCGGCGATCGAGCGCGGCGTATGAAGGTTGGCGGGGAAGTCCTCGCCCACGTGTGGTAGGAGGCCAGAGACTGCCATGTCACGCATAGGCAAGCAGCCCATCACGGTCCCCTCCAGTGTCACGCTCGACGTGGCCGGCGACGAGGTTCGCGTGAAAGGGCCGAAGGGCGAGTTGTCCCGGAGGATCCCCCCCGCGATCACCCTGCGGCGGGAGAGCGATACGGTCTTCGTCGAGCGCGCCACGGATTCCAACACGGACCGCTCGCTGCATGGCCTCACCCGGACGCTCGTCGCCAACATGGTGACCGGGGTCAGCGAGGGCTTCACGCGGCGGCTCGAGATCAACGGCGTTGGCTACCGCGCCGCGACGAATGGGACGATGCTCACCCTCCAGGTGGGCTTCTCGCACCCCGTCATCTACCCCGCACCCGCGGGCGTGACCTTCGCGGTGCAGGGGAACGCGCTCACCATCAGTGGCTCGAACAAAGAGCAGGTTGGCGAGATAGCGGCCCAGATTCGGCGCGTACGGCCGCCGGAGCCCTATAAGGGCAAGGGAATCAAGTACGCCGAGGAAGTCATTCGTCGCAAGGCCGGCAAGGCCGGGTCAAAGAAGAAGTAGGAGGGTAGGAGCGGCCAATGTACAAGCCATTCGATCGCCGCGCTGCCCGTGCACGGCGCCACCGGCGAGTGCGGGTGCACCTTGTTGGGACCGCGGGGCGGCCACGTCTGAACGTGTTCCGCAGCCTGCAGCATGTGTATGCCCAGGTCATCGACGACGTGGCTGGCGTCACGATCGCCGCCGCTAGCACGAACGAGCCAGAAACACGCGGGAGCCTCGGTGGCACGAAGAGCGAACGCGCGCGTGAAATAGGCCGCCTGGTGGCGGAACGGGCCCGGGCCCGGGGTATCGAAGCGGTGGTCTTCGATCGCGGCGGGTACCTGTACCACGGCCGCGTGAAGGCCGTCGCCGACGGCGCCCGCGGCGCGGGCCTGGATTTCTAAGCTACGAGGAGCTGCGCACACATATGGCGCGAAACGAACAGACGGTGAATGGACTCACCCTCGAAGAAAAGGTGGTCCAGGTCAACCGCGTGGCCAAAGTAGTCAAGGGCGGCCGCCGCTTCAGCTTTAGCGCCGTGGTGGTGGTGGGCGATGGCCAGGGCCACGTGGGCGTAGGGCTGGGCAAAGCGAACGAGGTGCCCGATTCCATTCGCAAGGGCGTGGAGCGCGCGCGCAAGAACCTGATCAAGGTGCCGATGGCGGGCTCCACCATCCCCCATCCCATCCTGCAGAAGTTCGGGGCCGCGAAGGTCATGCTCAAGCCGGCAGCGCCGGGAACCGGGGTGATCGCGGGGGGCGCCGTGCGCGCGGTGGTCGAGGCCGCGGGCATCAAGGACATTCTTTCCAAGTCGCTGGGAAGCTCCAACCCCATTAACGTGGTCCAGGCCACGATCGCCGCGCTGACCAACCTGCGCGACCCGCAGCAAGTTGCCGCCGCGCGGCGCCGGGTGAATCCCGAGCCAAAGCAGTCGGCCGCTGCTCACGCGGCGCCCATCGCACCGGTTGCCGCTCCGGTCGCTAGGCCCGCTGCGCCAGCGGCTGCCCCAGCGGCTGCCCCAGCGGCGGCGCCAGTGGCGGTGCCAGCAAGTGAGGCGAAGTAACACCGTGACACAGAGCACGACCGCCCCCATCGAGGGGGCCCGTGTGCGCATCACGCTGGTCAAAAGCCCCATCGGCTACAACCAGCGGCAGCGGGACACCGTCCGTTCGCTGGGGCTGCGCCGGCTGCACCAGGTGGTGGAGCAGAAGGATTCCGCCGTCTTGCGCGGCATGGTGGACAGCGTCAGCCACCTGGTGCGGGTTGTCGAACCCACCGCCGACACGGCAGTGAAAGAGTAGGCAGGACACCAGCTATGCGACTGCACGATTTATCGCCCACGTATGGTGCCGCGAGCCCGCGCACCCGCATCGGGCGCGGCCACGGGAGCGGCAAGGTCAAGACCGCCGGCAAGGGCACGAAAGGCCAGAATGCTCGCGCCGGCGGCGGCGTCCCGGCGTATTTCGAGGGCGGCCAGCTACCGCTGGTACGGAAGCTTCCGTACCGCCGCGGTTTCAGCAATCCGTTCCGCAAGGAGTACCGCGTCGTCAATGTGCGCGATCTCGGGGAGTTCCCCGTTGGCGCCATCATCGGCCCTGAGGAGCTCGAAGTGATGGGCGTCCTGTACGGCCGAAAGGGCGAGGTGAAAGTGCTCGGCGACGGCGAGCTCGCCGTGGCCCTGACCGTCCGGGCCCACAAGTTCACGCGCTCCGCGCGGCAAAAGATCGAAGCGGCGGGCGGAACGGTCGAGGAGATCAATGCCCGCCCCGAGGGGCCAACAGACGTCGAGGCCTGAGCGGGCCGGCGGTCTGGCTCAGGCCTGCACGACCGTCACCGAGGTACACCCATGACCAACGCTCCACTCCTGACAGCGGCGGTAGACGCCTTTAAGATCCCAGACCTGCGGCGCAAGCTGCTGTTCACGCTGGCAATGCTGGTGGGGTTCCGCTTCATTGCGCACATCCCCGTTCCAGGTGCGGACGTCGCTGCCCTCCAGCGCGTGTTCGAGACGAACCAGTTGGCGGGCTTCTTCGATCTGTTCTCGGGTGGTGCGCTCTCCAGCCTCTCGATCGCCGCGCTCGGGGTGTACCCCTACATCACCGCGCAGATCATCATGCAGATCATGCAGCCCGTGATCCCGAGGCTCCAGGAGATTGGGCGAGAGGGAGAGAGCGGGCGCATGAAGATCAACCAGTGGACCCACTGGCTGACCGTACCGCTGGCGGCTGTGCAGGCCTATGGCACCCCAAACCTGATCAACATCACCACGGGTGGGACGCCCATCATTCGCGACTTTGGCTTCGACGTAAACCCGCTGGGCACGCTCGCGATCATCGTCTCCATGGTGGCCGGCACGATGCTGCTCATCTGGGTGGGAGAGCTGATCACGCAATACGGCGTGGGCCAGGGAATCTCCATCATCATTTTCGGTGGCATCCTCGCCCGTCTTCCGTTCAAGTTGTTCCAGGCCTTCGCGGCGGAGGTGAACTTCGTTCAGCTCTTCCTGTTTGCCATTGTGGCCCTGGTCACCATTGTGGCGATCATCTACGTGTACGAGGGCCAGCGGCGGATCCCGGTACAGATCTCCAAGCAGATCCGGGGCAATCGGGTCATGGGCGGAGGGACCACCCACATCCCGCTTAAGGTGAACTCCGCGGGCATGATCCCGCTGATCTTCGCCAGCAGCATGCTGCTGCTCCCGAGCGTGCTCGCGAGCTACCTGGTCAGCAACGAGAACCCCTGGATCTCCGGTCCGGCCACGTGGGTGTACAGCACTTTTAACGCGGGGACGAGTCCGGTGTACTGGACGCTGTACTTCGTGATGGTGGTGGCGTTCACCTTCTTTTATGCGATGGTCATGTTCCAGCAGCAGAACATCGCCGAGAGCCTGCAACGGCAGAATGGCTTCATCCCCGGTATTCGCCCGGGCAAGCCCACGGACGTGTACCTGTCGAACGTGCTCATCCGCATCACGGTCGCTGGGGCGCTCTTCCTGGGAATCGTGGCGGTGCTGCCATTCGTGGTGCGGAGCTTCACGGGGTTCCAAACGCTCACCGTGCAGAGCACCGCGTTGCTGATCGTGGTGGGCGTCGCGCTCGACACAATGCGGCAGCTCGAGGCCCAGTTGATCATGCGCAATTACCGCGGCTTCATCAGTCGATAGCCATTACCGACTCACGGCTCACGGCCTCCAGCGCGCCGTCGCCGTTTCGGTCGAGCTGTGCCGGAACCTCGGTGCCCACGAACGGCGCGCCGGTCGCGTTTACCTGGTCCAGGGAAGGCTCACCGGATTTCTGCTGCATTCGACCATGCAGTATCAATAGTGCTACTATGATGCAGTGGCGAACCTGGCGAAGATGCTCGCAGCGATGCGGGCTCATCCGACCTCGGTACGGTTCGCGGACCTCGAACGAATATGTGAGCACTACTTCGGGCCGCCCCGGCACAAGGGCACGTCGCACCAGGTGTACCGGATGCCGTGGGCCGGGGACCCGCGGGTAAACATCCAGGACGACCACGGCAAGGCGAAGGCGTACCAGGTGCGGCAGGTCCTCGCCGCAATCAATAAGCTGGAGGAGGAACGGTGAACGTCGCAGAGCACTACACCTACCGGGTTCGCTGGTCGACGGAGGATGGCGAGTACGTCGGGACGGTGGCAGAGCTGCCGTCGCTGTCGTGGCTCGCGGCCGATCGGCACGAAGCGTTCGACGGCATCCAGCGGCTCGTCGCGGAGACCGTCGAGGAGATGGCCGCGAACGGTGAGGAGCCGCCGGCCGCGCTCGCTGACCGCACGTATTCGGGCAAGTTTGTCGTCCGAGTCCCGCCAGAGGTCCATCGCGAGTTGGCCCTTGAAGCCGCCGAGCAGGGCGTCTCCCTCAACCGCCTCGCCTCGTCCCGCCTTGTCGGCGCATAAGCACAGGGACCGGAAACGGTCGTCTCGGGTCGAGATGGTGGGCGGTGGGTCACCGGGAACGGACCGGTTGGCGGAGGATCGTGGGGAGCTTGGCCGCTTCGGGTGTTCGGGCGGCGCTGCGGTAGATCTCGTGGTTATCGGCGTTGAACGTGCGTTCTTACGTGTCGCAACAACGGTGGGGAGGACCGCACCCATTCTGATACAATGGGTCAATGCCGCCTTCGGGCGGCGCTTGGCTGTTAACGGTTTGATCCGAAGCCAGAACTGAAACGAGAAGAACAACACTGTCCATGAAGGTCCGAGCATCCGTAAAACCACGCTGTGAGCGCTGCAAGGTGATCCGCCGCAATGGCGCGGTCATGGTCATTTGCTCGAACCCGAAGCACAAGCAGAGGCAGGGCTAGGCGCACATCATGGCACGTATCGCAGGCGTGGACATCCCGCGCGACAAGCAGGTGTGGGTGTCGTTGACCTACATCTACGGTATTGGACCCACGACCTCCCGCAAGATCATCGCACGCACGTCGATCAAGCCTGACCGGCGGGTGCGGGACCTGAGTGAGGAAGAGGTCAACCGCCTCCGCGAGCTCATCGACCGGGAAGTCCGGACGGAAGGTGATCTGCGGCGCGAAGTGAACCTGAATATCAAGCGGCTGATGGAGATCGGCTGCTACCGCGGCGTGCGGCATCGGCGCGGATTGCCCGTCCACGGGCAGCGCACTCGCACCAATGCACGGACCCGAAAGGGCCCCAAGAAGACGGTTGCCGGGCGCAAGAAGGCCGCGGCGAAGAAGTAACGAGACAGTTTTGGCGGCAGCCAAGCCATCCGTCGGGTCCGTTCTGGAGACACTTCCAGGCACGGTGCTCCGGACCGGCTTTGCTGTCTGCCTGCTGGCGATGAGTTAGCGGTCGCCCGAGGGCCGCCGCTGAGGAGCAGCACGAGTGGCAGAGAAGAGAAAAGTAGCCGTTGCGGCACGCGCGCGGCGACGCGAACGGAAGAGCGTTCCGCGCGGAACCGTGTATATCCAGTCCAGCTTCAATAACACCATCGTCACAATCACGGACCTCGACGGGAACGTGCTGACGTGGAGCAGCTCTGGCGCCGCAGGATTCAAAGGCTCGAGGAAGAGCACGCCCTATGCCGCCAGCCTGGCCGCGGATTCCGCGGCGAAGAAGGCGATGGAGCAGGGTATGCGCCAGGTCCAGGTCTTCGTGAAGGGGCCGGGCTCGGGTCGGGAGGCGGCGATTCGCTCCCTCCAGGCTGCCGGACTGGATGTCTCTAGCATCGTCGATCGAACGCCCATCCCGCACAACGGCTGCCGCCCGCCCAAGAAGCGGCGCGTCTAACGGCCAGCCGCGGCCATATACGAGGAAAGCGCACGAAAAACCATGGCACGGTATACAGGTCCCGTCTGTCGCATTTGCCGACGACAGGGGATGAAACTCTTTCTGAAGGGTGAGCGCTGCTTCACGCCCAAGTGCTCGGTGGAGCGCCGCCCCACCCCTCCCGGTATCTCTCCGACCGCTCGCCGCCGCCGCAAGGAGAGCGAGTTCGGTCTTCAGCTCAGCGAGAAGCAGAAGGCGCGCAACATCTACGGGGTGCTGGAGCGCCAGTTCCGGAAGCACTTCGCCGAAGCCGAGCGATTGCCCGGCATGACCGGCGAGAACCTGCTGCGGATCCTGGAGCTCAGAATGGACAACGTGGTGTATCGCCTGGGCCTTGCCGATTCGCGCAAGCAGGCGCGCCAGGTGGTGAACCACGGCCACGTCACCCTCAACGGGCGCCGCACCGATATCCCATCGGCGATGGTGAAGCCGGGCGACGTCATCGCGGTCCACCCGCGCAGCCGAGACAACGAGTACTTCAAGATCGTGAGTGAGACGCTCACGCGGAAGAGCGTACCGCGCTGGCTGGAGCTGGACACTGTCGCCTTGAGCGGCAGGGTCAATGAGCGCCCCAGCCGCGGAGATATCGAAGGCATCAACGTAAACGAGGCACTGGTGGTGGAGTTTTACTCGCGCTAAGCGGGTACACACTCCAGCATCGTGTTTCCTGACCCCTCGTCCCTGCCCTCGAGAGGAGGACGCCCACTTTGACAGAATTGCTCAACGCCCACGTCGAAATCCTGCAGCAGTCGGGTGACTACGCCAAGTTCCAGGTGGAGCCGCTTGATCGCGGCTTTGGCCTTACCCTCGGCAATGCGCTCCGCCGCGTGCTGCTGTCTTCCCTCCGAGGGGCGGCTGTTACGGCCGTCCGCATCGAGCGCGTGTCGCATGAATTCGCCACGTTGCCCGGTGTCAAGGAGGACACCACCGAGCTGCTGCTGAACCTGAAGCAGCTCCGGATGAAGTCCCACACGGACCAGCCGGTGGCGCTGCGCCTGGAAGCGCAGGGCCCTGGAGTCGTCACCGCGGCGGACCTGATCTATCCCAGCGAGATCGAGATCGCCAACCCCGAGCTGCAGATTGCCACCCTGGACTCGCCCGAGGCACGCCTAGACATGGAGCTGACGGTGGAGCGCGGAACGGGCTTTCTTTCCGCGGATGGCCGCGAGAACGTGCCGCTCGGCGTTATCCCGATGGACGCGGTCTTTACGCCCATCAAGCGCGTCAACTACACGGTAGAGAGTGCCCGGGTGGGCGCTCGCACGGATCTCGACCGGCTGATCGTCGAAATCCTGACGGATGGCACCATCACCCCGACCAGCGCGCTCGTGAGCGCCTCGCGCACGCTGATTGATCAGTTCGCGCTGTTTGACGAGCTGCAGCAGCCGGCGCGCCGCTCGGACAAGCAGGGGCTGGGCTCAGGCCCCGTTCCGTCGCGTGTGTTCGACATGCCCATCGAGCAGCTCGAGCTCTCGCAGCGCACGTACAACTGCCTAAAGCGGTCGCAGATCACGAAGGTCGGACAGATCCTCACCATGAGCGAGGACGAGCTGCTTTCGCTGCGCAACTTCGGTCAGAAATCGCTCACCGAGCTGCGCGAGAAACTGCGCGAGCATGGCGTCATCGAGGACGACGGGACCGAGGTCACCAGTCCCGCCGCGTCTGCCGAAGCGGGCGTTGACGACGACGAGGATACGGACGAGGAGGCCGGATAGGCCGTGCGACATCGACAGGGAATGCGAAAGCTGGGGCGCCCCACGGGGCACCGCCTGGCGTTGATTCGGAACCTCATGACGGACTTGATCCAGCACGAGCGGCTCCAGACTACCGCGCCCAAGGCTGTTGAGCTGAAGCGCGAAGTGGAGAAGCTTATCGGAGCCGCTCGCGCGAATGACGTGCCCGCTCGTCGCATGGTGGCCGGCACGCTCTTTACGGAGGATGCCCAGCGCAAGCTCTTCAGCGAGATCGTGCCGCGGTACGCGGACCGCCCTGGTGGTTTTACCCGCGTTGTGAAGCTCGGGCCTCGGCGCGGTGACGGTGCAGCCATGGCACAGATCGAGTTCGTCTAGGAAGCAGGAATGAGGGAATCGCGGCCCCCGGGGTGATGGAGCGAGCATGCGGCTCCGCTCCGCTTCGCTTCCTTGCCTTGAGTGAATTGCCGTTGCGAGACACCGAGGGTGTTTCTCAGCGCACGCACCTTTCCAATTGGACATTTCCTTCACCCCCCGCACACTGGAGCTGACGCTCGGGTATCGCGGAACGCGGTTCTCCGGGTGGGCCCGGCAGCCTGCCGGAAGCGGCGGCGATCGACGCACGGTTCAGGCGGCTGTCGAGGCCGCCCTGACGGCGGTGCTCGGTCACCCGGTGTCGATTGTGGCCGCGGGCCGCACCGATGCTGGGGTTCATGCCGAGGGCCAGGTGGTCTCGTTCGACACCGTCGGTTCCATCCCTCCGGGAGGGCTGCGACGCGCCCTAAACGTGCTCTTGCCCGAGGATGTCTGGGTCGTCAGCGCTGGGGAGGCTCCGAGAGGATTTCACGCGCGTCGCTCAGCGCTCCGCCGCTGGTACCGCTACGCGGTCTGGCAGGGCGAGGAGCCGCCCACGGAATGGCGCGGGCGGGTGCTCATCTCTCCCGACGCGCTGGACCTGCCGGCAATGCGTCGCGCCTGCCGGCATCTTTTGGGACGGCACGACATGGCGGCGCTCGTCGGCGGCTGGACGCGCGATCGCCGACCGGGACGGTCCACCTGGCGAACGGTGTTCGCGGCCGATTGGCTCGAACCGGGTGGTGAGAACCACGGCCTTGTGCTCTTCGAGGTGGGCGCCGATGCCTTCCTGCGGCAGATGGTGCGAACGATGGTGGGCAGCCTGCTCTGGGTTGGGCGAGGGAAATGGACGGAGGATGATTTCGCCGCCGCGCTGCGGATGGCGGATCGACGGAGCGGGGGACCCGCGGCACCGGCCGAGGGGCTCACGCTCTGGCGTATCGAATACGATGCCTAATCCGCGCCGTCGCGCGGTTCGGGCGAGGCTTGTTCACAGCGATGAATGGGGCTCGCGCCGGCAGAGACAGAGGTAGATAGACCAAGAGCATGGCACCACCAAAAGCACAGCGGACCTGGACTCCCAGGGCCGGCGAGGTCAACCGCGCCTGGCGCGTCGTCGACGCCGAGGGTAAGTCGCTCGGACGGCTCGCCAGCGAAGTGGCGCAGTACTTGCGCGGTAAGCACCTGCCCACGTTCGCAGAGCACATGGATCTGGGTGATTTCGTCATCGTGCTCAATGCGCGCCGCATTCGCGTCACGGGCAACAAGCTGCAGCAGAAGATGTACTACCGGCACTCGGGCTATCCCGGGGGGTTCAAAGCCGTGGCTCTCGGAGACATGCTGGAGCGCCACCCCGACCGCGTGGTGAAGCACGCGGTGAAGGGCATGCTGCCGCACAATGCCCTGGGGCGGAAGATCCTCCGGAAGCTGAAGATCTACGATGGCCCGACCCATCCACACGCTGGCCAGTTGAACGCCGGCACGAAGGTCGCGCGCGAAGCAACGCCGACGCCCCGGGCGGCAACAGCCGCCGCCGATAGAGATACGTCCGCCGGGAGTGCGGCTCCGGCCGATGCCGAGCCGGTTACCACGGCGTCGACCGAGGAGCCAACCGCATGAAGGATCGAGCCGCCGCGGCCGCGGGCAATCGCGCGGCCATGTACACGGCCGTGGGCCGCAGGAAGCGCGCGGTTGCCCGCGTGATGCTGCAGCCCGGCAATGGCAACATCATCGTCAACGGGCTGCCCCTGGAGAAGCGCTTCCCTCGAGGAACGCACCAGGCGCTCGTGACCCTTCCGCTTCGACTGACGAACCGGCTGGGGACGCTCAACCTGCTGGCCAAGGTCATCGGCGGCGGCGAGAGCGGTCAGGCGGGCGCCATCGTCCACGCCACCAGCCGGGCTCTCCTGAAGGTGGACGAGGCCAACAAAGCCGTCCTCCGCGAGGCGGGCCTTCTCACGCGCGATGCGCGCGAGAAAGAGCGGAAGAAGTACGGCCTCAAGCGCGCCCGAAAGGCGCCGCAGTACACCAAGCGCTAAGCCGAGTTGTCAGTTGTCAGTTGTCAGGAGACGGACATGGACCGCTCCTGGCAACTGAAACCCTGGAGATACCGCATTGCTGAAGATTCGCCTGCGCCGGGTTGGCGCGAAGAAGAAGCCCCAGTACCGGGTGGTCGTCACGGACGCGCGTGCGCCCCGGGACGGGTCGTTCATCGAGATCCTGGGGCAATACAACCCCCGAACAGAACCGACAACGTTTACCGTGGACGGCGACAAGGTCCTCGATTGGATACGGAAGGGCGCTCAGCCCACGGATCGGGTCGCTCGGCTGCTCGCCAACAGCGGCATCATCGAAAGCTCGCCCGCCCCACGGCCGGCGAGCTAGGTAGGGAGGTAGAGAGACCTCTATGGGCGAGAACGGGCTAACCCCGAGCGAGGCGGATCTGGCGCCTGCCCCCGAAGGCGGGGCCGAGGACGAAGTCGGCGAGTACGACGACCTGGAGCCAGATTTGAAGGGCCTCGTCGAATACGTGGCCCGGGCGCTGGTCGACAAGCCTGATGCCGTGAAGGTGGACGAGGTCCAGGACGGCAACACGACCGTCTTTGAGCTTGAAGTGGACGAGGAAGACATTGGCAAGGTTATCGGACGCCAGGGCCGTGTCGTGCGGGGCATCCGAGCCCTCGTCAAGGCCGCCGCGACTCGCAAGGGAATCCGCGTCGACCTCGACGTCGTCTGAGGGATCGGGCTGGGAATCCGGGGCCGGGCAGGCCCGGGGCATCCGAGCGGCGGGTCGTCCGGCGCGCTGTTCAGGTGCCGTGATGGCTCCGAGCCTGTCCGCCGCCTGGGCAGGTTGAATGGCTGCCTCTGATCCGTCCAACCCAGCCGGTGCTCTCCCCGCTGCCGCGGAGGCTGGGCCGGCAGCACCAGCGGCTCCGCGGTTCCTGGTGGTGGCGCAGGTGCTGCGCGGCCACGGCACCGAGGGCGAGCTCAAGTGCCGCGTGGTCACCGATTACCCGGACCGCTTCCGACCTCGGTTGACGCTGTACGCGGGCGAGCCGCCCGTTGCCTACCGGGTGCGATCGGTGCGTTTTCAGGGCCCGGACCTGCTCCTCGGACTGACCGGAGTGACGACGCTGGAGCAGGCACGGGCCCTGACTGGCGCCGAGCTCACGGTCCGCGTGGAGGACGCCGTGACGCTGCCCGAGGGCCGCTTTTACTGGTACCAGGTGATCGGCTTGCAGGTGGAGACCTCCGAAGGCGAGGTGCTGGGCGAAGTAGCCGAGATCCTCTCGACCGGAGCAAACGACGTCTACGTCGTGCGTGGCGGGGAGCGCGGTGAAATCCTGATCCCGGTCATCTCAGAGGTGGTACAAGCCATAGAGCCGGAGTCTGGGCGGGTGACGGTTCATCTCCTGCCAGGACTGCTCCCGGACCCGCCGAAGCCGCGGGTGAAGTTCCGCCACCCGCGTCGCATTCGGCGGACCGAGCGTTCGCCAGATGCGCCTCCGCTGGCCGAACCCACGACCTGACCTCTCGCCCCATCGTCCCCCTAACCATGGCCCGTCCTCGTCTCTACCGCACCCCGGCCGTCGTGTTGAAACGCATGGACCTCGGCGAGGCGGATCGCATCATCACGCTGTATACGCGGTTGCACGGCAAGCTCCGCGCCGTGGGCAAGGGCGTTCGCCGGACGACCAGCCGGTCCGCGGGACACCTGGAGCCGTTCACGCTCGTCGACGTGTTACTGGCCACGGGGCGGGAGCTTGAAGTGGTATCGCAAGCAGACACCATCTCGGCGTTCCGCCGGGTCCGTGAAGACGTGAACCTCACGTCGCACGCCTACTACCTTGCCGAGTTGACGGACCTGCTGACGGAGGACCGATCCGAGAATCAGGGCCTCTTCCTGGCACTGGCGGGCAGCCTTGAGGCGCTCGAGGAGGGCGAGGACCCGCGCACCGTCGTCGTGAGCTATCAGCTCCAACTCCTGAGTGTGCTGGGCTACCGGCCGCAACTGCGCGAGTGCCTACGCTGTACGGCCCCGATCGAGCCGGGCACGAACCAGTTCTCGGCGCACCTCGGGGGCGTGGTGTGCTCGCGGTGCGGTTCCATGGAGGCGAGCGCCCGGCCGATCCAGACCGACGTGCTGAAGCTGCTCCGGCACCTGCAGCAAGCGGCCGGTACGACGCGAGTCCCGTCCGTCCCGGAGGCCGTCTCGCGTGACGCGGAGCTGCTGATGCGCGACTACGCGGAGCAGATTGTCGAGAAGCACCTCAGAACCCCGGCCCTCATCGCGCGCGTTCAGCAGGCAACCGGAGCAGCCGGGCCTTAGACTACCCGCACCCAGCCATGGACCTCTTTGGAGACGACCCAGCCCTGGCGGCGCCGCAGCCCGTGGCCGTGCCAGAGCCCGCGGCGGAGGTAGCCAGGGGGGCATCCACGGACCGCGCCGACGGTACTCACCGGGCCCTGTACTTGCGCTGGCGCCCAACCACCTTCAGCGACGTGGTGGGCCAGGAGCACGTGACGCGCACCCTGCGGAACGCCGTGATGCGCAAGACGCTGGCCCATGCATACCTGTTCACAGGCCCCCGCGGCACCGGCAAGACGAGCTGCGCGCGGATCCTGTACCGAGCCGCGAGCTGCCCAAACGCGCGAGAGGGCGACCCGTGCAACCGCTGTCCCCTGTGTGTCGCGGCGCTCGAAGGCCGTGCCATGGACCTCACCGAGATCGACGCCGCCTCAAACCGTG
The DNA here is from genome assembly GCA_016191465.1 of Chloroflexota bacterium. Classification (GTDB taxonomy): domain Bacteria; phylum Chloroflexota; class UBA6077; order UBA6077; family CF-72; genus JACPOP01. The sequence goes on from JACPOP010000015.1 coordinate 43,930, forward strand.
GGATCGAGGACATCCGCGACCTGCGGGATCGGGTGGCCTACCGGCCGTCCGACGGTCCGTACCGCGTGTACATCATCGACGAGGCACACGAGCTCACGCCGGCTGCCTGGGATGCATTTCTCAAGACGCTGGAGGAGCCGCCCGAGCACATCATCTTTGTCCTGGCTACCACCGAGGCTCACAAGGTGCCGGCCACCATCGTCTCGCGCTGCCAGCGGTTCGACTTCCGACGCATCCCGTTCGAGGCAACCCGAGAGCAGCTCCGTCGGGTGAGCGAAGCCGAGGGCCTGGACGTGGATCCTCAAGTGCTGGAGCGGCTGGCGCGCGTGGCCCGGGGCGGCCTGCGGGATGCCCTCAGCCTGCTGGACCAGGTCGGCGCCTTTTCAGGCGGCCACGTGGACATGGACGTGGCGCGCGCGGTCCTCGGCTTACCGGCGGTGGAGACGGTGCGCCAGTGCCTGGAGGCGCTCGGCGCCCGCGACGGCGCGACGCTGATGGGGTTGCTCGCGGACGTCTCCGAGGGGGGCGCCGACCTGCGCCAGTTCACGGATGAGCTGGTGGCCCAGTTGCGGGCCCTTCTCCTGGTGCGCGCAGGGTCGGAAGCGGCCCTCGCTGCCGAGATGGCCTCGGAGGACGTGGCCTTTCTGCGCGGCCAGCGCGACGCCTGGAGCATCGGCGCCTTGCTGCGCCTCGTCGGCGAGCTCAGTACCGTCCTGGCCCGGGTGCGGGATCCACAGCAGTTCCAGGTCCAGGTGGAGCTGGCCTTGCTGAGCGCCTGCGTCGAGGGCGAGGTGTCCGTCGCCCGCGCGATGGACCCGCCGCGTCGCGCGCCCGCCGGTCCGACGGCGCCACCCCGTGCCGTGACAGCCCCGCCCGTTCTCTCGCCCCCGGGCGCACCTGTTCAGCCCGTGGTCGCGTCCCGGCATGCGCTGGCGGATGCGCCCGCGGCGCTTGTACCGTCCCCGGGTTCCGTGGGTGGATCCTTCGAGCGGGCCGACCCCGGGGTGGGCCTACCGGCCACGCTTCAGCCTCATGACGCTCCGCCGGGCACCGCGGCGCCAGCCTCCGTGGTGCCCGGGCCTGGGGCCGAGCTCGACCTCACCTTCATTCGCCAGCGCTGGCCCGATGTGCTCGAGTGGGTATGTGATCGGAAGCGGTTTGTTGGGTCGCTGTTGCAGACAGCCGAGCCGGTGCGCCTGGAAAGCAATGGTCTAGTAGTGGTCTTCAGCAGCGCGTTCAATCGTAAAAGGGCGGAGAGTCGCGAGAACCGCGCCTTGATCGAAGAGGCGTTTGAGCATGCGTTCGGGCGGCGACTCGCACTTCGGAGCACCGCTGATTCCACGGAGAGCGGGGCTCCCAGCCTGCTCGAGGACCCCGTCATCAAGTTTGCCGCCAAGACCTTTGGCGGCCAGCCGCGCAGGATCGAGGAAGGAGAAGCCGCCTTCTAACCGTGCGCTCAATGGCGATCGAGGCCGCAGTATGAAGGGGAAAATGGCCGAAATTGGGTACAATTCCCCTGGCTCCGGCGAGTCGCCTTCTCGCCCCTGCCTACCGAACGGAGTGCCGCCAACCCATGATGAACCAGGCTGAGCTCATGCGCCAGATGCAGGCGCGTATCCAGAAGATGCAGCAGGATCTGGCGGAGCAGACGGTCGAGGGAACCGCGGGCGGCGGGGTAGTAACGGTCGTCGTCTCGGACATTGGCATGGGGCCGGCCCAGGCGAAGATCCAGTCGATCAAGATCGATCGCGAGGCGGTGGACCCGGAGGATGTGGAGACGCTCGAGGACCTTGTGCTCGCCGCCACCAATGAAGCGCTGGCGAAGGCGCAAGCGCTGGCTGGCTCCAAGATGTCCGCCATGACCGGCGGGATGCGGATCCCCGGCCTCTTCTAACGAACGATCCGGCAGGAGGCTCGGACCCGCGGCACTCGCTCCAGCGTTCCGACCTGGCGAGCAGCACGAAGCTTTCGCCCCCAGGTGTCGCACGCTGATGCCTGCGCCACTGACAACTGTGAACTGAGAACGCATCACTCGCCATGCAAGTCACTATTGAACCCATCTCGAAGGTTGTGGAGGCGTTCGCGAGTCTGCCGGGCATCGGCCCGAAGACTGCCCAGCGCCTCACGTACTTCCTGCTCCGCGCGCCTGAAGAAACCGCTCGCAGCCTCGCGGAAGCCATCACCGAGATGAAAGGCGCGGTGCGTTTCTGCACCCTGTGCTGGACCATTACGGATGTTGAGCCGTGCATGATCTGCACGTCGCCCGCGCGCGACCAGGCGATGCTGTGCGTGGTGGAGGAACCGCTGGACATCCTGGCCCTGGAGCGTACGCGCGTGTTCAAGGGCGTGTACCACGTCCTGCATGGTGCGTTGGACCCGCTCCATGGGATCTCCGTGGACGACCTGAAGATCCCGCAGCTCCTGCGGCGCCTGGAAGGCGAGTCGCCGGTGCGCGAGGTGATCCTGGCCACCAACCCCAATGTCGAGGGCGACGCAACCGCTGGCTACCTGGAACGATTACTCAGGCCGCTGGGCCTGCAGGTGACGAGAATCGCTCGGGGGCTACCCGTCGGCGGCGATCTGGAGTACGCTGATGAGGTCACCCTGGCGCGGGCGCTTGAAGGCCGACGCAGCGCGTAAGCTTTTGCGCGGCGCTGACGGAGCCTATCAAGCGCGACTGCAGCCAGGAGACAGATACCACGTGCCGTATACTGGCGCGTACTTCGGACGTTGGCGGTAGCTTTGAACGGAATGGAAGAGGGCGGACAGGGCCCCGAGGAGCAGACGCGGACAGCTTCTACCCCTGAATCGACACAGCAGCAGAACCAGGCGACGGCATCGAACCCCGCACTGGACATGGGCGCGTTGCTCGAACAGTACGAGCAGGATTCGCAGCGCGCACAGGTGCGACGGAACGACTTTGTCGAGGGCACCGTGGTCATGGTGGACCGCGACGGTGTGCTGGTCGATATCGGCGGAAAGATGGAAGCGGTCATTCCTCGCGGGGAGATTCCGCTCGAGGATGACGAGATCCCTCTCAAACGGGGCGATCACATTGGGGCAGTGGTCATCGCCGGGGAGAACAGTGAAGGCCGCCCGGTTCTGTCCATCCACCGCGCCAAGGCCGAGGTCGGCTGGCGTGATCTGCAAACGAAGTTCGACACCGGCGAGATCCTCGACGGCGAAGTGGTCGACTACAACAAGGGCGGCCTGATTGTGCTGGTCGATGGCGTCCGCGGGTTCGTGCCCCTCAGCCAGATCGTGGATCTGAAGCGGGGCGGCAGCGAGGAGCAGGTGGACGAGAAGCTGAAGGCCATGCGTGGCCAGCAGTTGTTCCTCAAGGTCATCGAGATCCAGCGGCGCCGCAATCGGCTGATCCTCTCGGAGCGCGCGGCCAGCCAGGAGCGCCGCTCGCAGCTCAAGGACCAGTTACTCGCGGAGCTGCAGCAGGGCGAAATCCGGCACGGTCGGGTGTCCAGTCTGACGGACTTTGGCGCCTTTGTGGACCTGGGTGGGGCCGACGGCCTGATTCACCTGAGCGAGCTGTCCTGGGGCCAGGTGGTGCACCCGAGCCAGGTGCTCAAGGTCGGCCAGGATGTGGACGTTCGGGTGGTGGGCGTCGATCGCGACAACAAGAAGATCGCGCTCAGCCTCAAGCAGGTCGAGGAGAACCCCTGGAGCCGCATCGAGGAGAAGTACCACATTGGCGACACCGTGACCGCGAAGGTCACCAAGCTGGCGCAGTTTGGGGCGTTCGCGGAGATCGAGCCGGGCGTGGAGGGGCTGGTCCATATCTCGGAGCTGTCCGAAGAGCGGATCACCCATCCCAAGCAGGTGGTGCGGGAGGGCGAGGACGTCCAGGTGAAGGTCATCAAGATCGACTCACAGCGGCACCGCATCGGCCTCAGCCTGCGCCAGGTGGAGTACGCCGCGGGCGACGACGAGTTCGGCGCTTTCGAGGATTGGGGCGATGCGCCCGACACCTCGGCCGCCGGGGATGCAGCTCAGGCTACGGCCTAGGCGGTCGGTCGCGCGGCACACGCGAGCACCAGTCTGTGGACGATGGACGGCCCCGGGATTGACCCGGGGCCGTCTCGTGCTTTCGCGGCGGGGCTGGGTCGGAGCGGGGGTATACTGAGACTGCTGAGAGCGATTGGTCTCTCGCACGCGCGGGGTCAGGCGTCATGCAGGGTGTCGCGCGCGGGAGACCCGTTACTCGCTCTCGCGGAGATAGGTAGCAGCCCATGGCCGATCGTTTCGACAAATTTACCGAGCGCGCGCGGAAGGTCCTTCAGCTTGCGCAGGAAGAGGCCCAGCGCTTCAACCACAACTACATCGGGACCGAGCACTTGCTCCTGGGCCTGGTGCGAGAGGGTGAGGGGGTTGCTGCCAAAGTTCTTGGCAACCTCGGTGTCGAGCTCAACAAGGTCCGCAGCGCCGTTGAGTTCATCATTGGCCGGGGCGACCGTACGGTTGCCGGCGACATCGGCCTGACCCCGCGTGCCAAGAAGGTGATCGAGCTGAGCGTCGATGAGGCTCGTCGGCTGAACCACCATTACATCGGCACGGAGCACCTGCTGCTGGGACTTGTGCGCGAGGGCGAGGGCATCGCCGCTGGCGTCCTCGAGTCGCTGGGCGTCAGCCTCGACAAGGTCCGCTCGCAGGTCATCTACGTCCTCAATCAATCTGCCGCGTACTCGCAGCAGGAGGGCGGCAGCGCACACCCCACCGGCAAGGGCAGCAAAACGCCCGTGGTAGATCAGCTTGGCATGGATCTCACCGCGGCAGCGCGGGCAGGGAAGCTCGACCCCGTCATCGGCCGCGCCAAAGAGATCGAGCGCGTGGTGCAGATCCTCAGCCGCCGGACGAAGAACAACCCTGCCTTGATCGGCGAGCCGGGCGTTGGCAAGACCGCGATCGTGGAGGGGCTGGCTCAGCGGATCGCCAGCGGCGACGTGCCCGAGACGCTGATGGGCAAGCGGTTGCTCACGCTCGACATCGGCTCGCTGGTTGCTGGAACCAAGTACCGCGGCGAATTTGAAGAGCGCCTGAAGAAGATCATTGAAGAAGTCAAGTCCAGCGGCAATTGCGTGCTGTTTATCGACGAGCTGCACACGCTGGTTGGAGCAGGCGCGGCCGAAGGCGCGGTGGATGCCGCCAATATCCTCAAGCCGAGCCTGGCGCGCGGCGAGCTCCAGACCATCGGCGCCACCACGCTGGACGAGTTCCGCAAGTACATCGAGCGCGATGCCGCCCTTGAACGCCGCTTCCAGCCGGTCCTCGTCGAAGAGCCGTCCATCGAGGACACGATCGAGATCCTGAAAGGCATCAAGGAGCGGTACGAGCAGCACCACCGACTGGAGATTTCCGACGAGGCGTTGAAGGCCGCGGCCGAGCTTGGCTCGCGCTACGTGCCGGACCGTTTCATGCCCGACAAGGCCATCGACCTGGTCGACGAGGCTGCCTCACGCGTGCGCATGCAGCGCGCTTCCGCGCCGCCCTCCCTCAAGGAGGTCATGCGGTCGCTGGAGAGCGTTCAGAACGAGAAGGAATCGGCCATCGCGGCGCAGCAGTACGAGCTCGCCGCCGAGTACCGCGATCGGGAAGCGCAGTTGCGCACCAAGCTCGAGACACTCGAGCAGGGCTGGCAAACGGAGCAGGGCCGGGAAAAGGCCGTGGTCGGTCCCGAAGACATTGCGCATGTGGTGGCCATGTGGACGGGCATTCCCGTGATGCAGATCGCCGAGGAAGAGAGCGCGCGTCTCCTGAAGATGGAAGACGCGCTTCGCGTGCGCGTGAAGGGCCAGGACGAGGCGGTGGTGGCAGTGGCAAAAGCCGTCCGCCGGGCCCGCGCGGGCCTCGGCGATCCGCGCAAGCCAAACGGTTCCTTCATCTTCCTGGGGCCCACCGGCGTCGGAAAGACGGAGCTGGTGCGTGCGCTCGCGGAGTTCATGTTCGGCACCGAAGAGTCGCTCATCAAGATCGACATGTCGGAGTTCATGGAGCGTCACTCCGTGGCCCGCCTGGTCGGCGCGCCTCCCGGCTACATCGGGTACGAAGAGGGCGGCCAGCTCACCGAAGCCGTGCGCCGGAAGCCGTACTCCGTGGTGCTGCTCGACGAGATCGAGAAGGCACACCCGGAGGTCTTCAACATCCTCCTGCAGATCATGGACGACGGTCGTCTCACGGACGCGAAGGGCCGCAAGGTCGACTTCCGGAACACGATCATCATCATGACCTCGAACGCCGGTGCCGAGCTGATCCGTCGGGAGACGGGCCTGGGGTTCATGAAGTCCGAGAGCCAGCAAACGCTGCAGGAGCAGTACGAGCGCATGAAGGACAAGGTGCTGCAAGAGATGAAGAAGCTCTTCCGCCCCGAGTTCCTCAACCGGATCGATGCGACGGTGGTGTTCCGCGCCCTGGGGCGCGAGCAGATCCGCGACATCGTGGACCTGATGCTCGGCCGCACCCAGAAGCAGTTGACCGAGCAGCGCCTGGTGATGGAAGTCACGGACGCCGCGAAGGACCTGATGGTGGAGAAGGGTTTCGATCATGTGTATGGGGCGCGGCCCATGCGGCGCACCATCCAGAACCTGATCGAGGACCCGCTTGCCGAGGGCCTGCTGCACGGGCGGTTCCGTCCCGGCGATGTGGTGATGATCGATCGGGTCGGCGACGATCTGACCCTGGAGAACCGGCCAGGTACGCCAGCCCTGGCCGCGCCCGAAATGGTCGAGGCCGCGACTGTCTAAGGCACGCACCGAATATCTCTGCCGTGAGTGCGGCTACCGCACCCCGCGGCCATTAGGGAGGTGCCCCACGTGCGATGCGTGGGGCACCTTTGACGCCGTCGCGGAGCAGCGCGCTACGCCCCCGGCGCGCCGGGCGGCGAACGGCGCCACGGCCGGTGGGGGCGTCCAGTTTGGCCGGCCAGGCACGGGTCCTGTGGGCCTCGATGAGATCGAGGTCTCTGGCTTCGAGCGCCTGGCGCTCCCAATGGACGAGTTCGCTCGAGTCCTCGGCGGAGGGGTGGTGCGCGGCTCGCTGGTGCTCGTCGGCGGCGACCCGGGCGTTGGCAAATCCACGCTGCTCACCCAGGTGGCGAACCTCGTAGCCGGCACGTCCGGCAGCGCCCTGTATATCTCTGGTGAGGAGTCGCTGTCTCAGGTTGGCCTTCGCGTCCGGCGCATGGGCCTCCAGGCGCGCGGCCTCCGTTTCGCCAGCGAGACCGACCTGGACACCATCCTGGGCATCATCCAGCACAGCGACGCGCGGCTGGTGGTCATCGATTCCATCCAGAGCGTCATGTCCGCCAACGTGGATTCGCTGCCGGGGAGCGTCAGCCAACTGCGTGAGTGCACGCTTCGGTTCATGCAGCTGGCAAAGGCCACCGGCGTGGCGATCTTCCTGGTGGGCCACGTGACGAAGGAAGGCGCCATCGCCGGCCCCAAGGTGCTGGAGCACATGGTCGACGCGGTTCTGTACCTGGAGGGCGAGCGCTTCAACGCTTTCAGGCTGCTGCGGAGCACGAAGAACCGCTTTGGCCCCACCCATGAGGTGGGCGTGTTTGAGATGCACGAGGAGGGGCTCGTGGAGGTGGACAACCCCTCGGCGCTGTTCCTCGCGGAGCGCGGCGAGGCGGCTCCCGGATCGGTGGTGACCGTGACGCTGGAAGGGACGCGGCCAATCATGGTGGAGGTGCAGGCCCTCGCCAGCAAGAGCAGCCTCGCACAGCCCAGGCGCACCGCGAATGGCTTTGATACCAACCGCCTCCACCTGGTAGCAGCGGTCATCTCCAAACGCCTGGCGGTGCCGTTGTGGGAGCAGGACCTGTACCTCAACGTCGTCGGCGGGCTGCGCATCGACGAGCCAGCGGCGGACCTGGCCGCGGCGCTGGCGATCGTGTCGAGCGCGCGCGACCGAGCTGTGCCAAATGACCTGGTTGCCTTCGGCGAGCTCGGCCTGGCGGGCGAGCTACGGAGCGTCGGCCAGGTGGAGCGGCGGCTACGCGAGGCCGGCAAGCTCGGCTTCGCGCGGGCGCTCGTTCCCGAACCCGCTGGTGCTACGGGGCGGCGCGCGTTCCCGAAGGACCTGGGAGTGGAGGTGCTGACCGTGTCCACGCTGCGTGAGGCCACCCGAGTCCTGGGGCTCTAGTGGTCCGCCACACGAGCTTCGCCGAGTTGTCATCCTGAGCGGAGCGAAGGATCCGTGCTCGTACGCGGCAGACGGATCCTTCGCTCCGCTCAGGATGACAGGGGTTGGTGCCCGGCGATCCCCGCAGACCTGCCGTGGCGGTCCACTAGGCTACGGCTCGGCGCAACAAGCCAGAGAGTGTGTTCACCTGTTTCGCGTCCGAGATGGTGAGGACCTGCTGAGAGCGGGTACCACAGTTGTACGGCGCTGAGCAGTGTCGCCGCGAAGATCGCCACCTGGCTGGCGCCTTACCGGCCAGCAGCTCACGACCGAAACCCCCATTCACACCACGTTCGATGCCGAGTAGGAGCGCCTTGAGGCCCTCGTGGGCGAAGGCACGGCCATCCGGTCGGGTGAGGATATTGGGATATACTGGCAGCATGGTCAAGGTACTGGTATCGCTCGATGAACGGCTTCTGGAGCGAATGGACCAGGAGGCTCGGACGCGGGGCCTCTCGCGGAGCGCGCTGATCGCGGAGATGGCGAACGACCGGCTCGGGCAGGAGCTTGGGCCAGGGGCGCGCCCCGAAGTGCAGGAGGCGCTGCGCAACCTCAAGGAGCTCTTCCGCGACGTGGACGATCCGGTGGACTCGACCCAGGTCATCCGGGAGATGCGGGACGCGCGCTGGGGCACCCTCGACGATTCTTAAAGATTCTTAAAGATGCGCTGCCGTGGGGACAGGGTCAGGCGGTGGTGAGAGAGCTGGTTGTGGACACGTCGGTCCTGGTGAAGTGGTTCAGCGACGCGGAAGAAGTGCTGCATGCAGAAGCGCGCGCACTCGAGGATGGCTATACCGCGGGTGTACTGGCCATCACCGTCCCACCGCTCGCCTTCCTGGAGCTCCTCAACGTGGCCGCTCGCCGCTGGAGGTGGGGTGCGGACCGCCTGGACCGAATGGCAGAGCGACTCGACAGGACCGGCTTCAGAGTTCAGCAGCCCGACCTGCGAAACGCAGCCCGCTGGGTGAGCCAGGGATTGAGCGCCTATGACGCCTCCTATGTGGCGCTCGCCGAGGAGCGGCGCACCGTGGTGGTGAGCGCGGACCATCGCTTGCTATCCGTGGCAGGGCTGCTCGCCGAGCCGCTGGCCGGCTTCCGCTTCTGAGCGCCCCAGTTCTTAGCCCGAGGGAGCGGGGCGAACCAACCGAGAGCAGGCCAGGCAAGCGGAGCAGACCCCGCTGAGGGTTACCCTGTACGGTGAACCATGGGCCGCGCGCTACTCGTCGCAGAGCGCGCTCCGCGCGGCATGAATCCAGTGGAACGGCGAACCGTCGGCGCATGCCTGGCCCTGAATGAGGTAATCGGGTGACACTCGAAACCGCGCTGCGTTTCATCGGCGGCGTCCTGGGCGGTCTGGCCGCCTGGGAGGTGGGGCTGTCGCTGCTCTCGGCCCAGCCTTCGGTTGAACCGGCCTCGCTGCTGGTGGCGCTGTTCGTGATCGTCGGCGCGAGCTTCGGGATCCTCTTCATGGTCACGCCCTACCTGACCACTCGCCCGTTCTTTTACGTGCTGGAGCACCTGACGCACGCTCCCGCCGGCGACGTCGTGGGTGGCGTGGCGGGATTAGTGGCGGGATTGCTGATAGCGGCGCTGCTAGCCGCGCCGCTCTCCGCGCTCCCGTGGGTCTTCGGATGGACACTGCCGCTGATTGCCAGCCTCACCTTCGGGTACCTGGGCGCCCTGGTGGGGGTGAACCAGCGGCGCGAGATCCTGGCCCATTTCGGCCTGCCCTGGGGTCCGGGGCACGGGGATGGGGGATCCACGGCGGCGAGCCGGCGGGTGCTGCTGGACACCAGCGCCATCATCGACGGGCGGGTCGCCGACGTGGCTCGGACGGGTTTCCTGCCGGGGCCGCTCATCGTGCCCCGCTTCGTCCTTGCCGAGCTCCAGCGGGTGGCAGATTCGCCCGACCCGATCCGCCGCCAGCGGGGACGGCGCGGTTTGGAGATGCTCGCCAGGCTACAGAAGGACGCCTCGGTGCCCGTGGAGTTGATCGAAGGTGACGTGGACCTCGACGGACCGCTCGACGTGGACGCGCAGCTCCTCGTGCTTGCGCAATCGCTGCGCTGTCCGATCCTGACGAACGACTACAACCTGAACCGCGTGGCGGGAATCCAGGGGATCGCCGTGCTCAACGTGAACGAGCTGGCAAACGCCGTCAAGACGGTCGTGCTGCCTGGCGAGCTTCTCACTGTCAAGGTGATCCAGGAAGGGAAAGAGTTCGGCCAGGGGGTGGGCTACCTGGACGATGGGACCATGGTGGTGATCGAGAACGGACGGCCGCTCCTCAACAGCCAGGCAGACGTCGTGGTGAATCGGGTGATTCAAACGGTGGCCGGCCGAATGGTGTTCGCCCAGCCCAGGCAGGGGCTGACCGCGGCACCGGCCGCAACCCGGGGGTAATGCTTCGGTAGCTGGTCTTACCCCGCTCGGGGCCAAGCGGCTGAGAGCAGCCCGTATCCTATGCCGCTTTGACCGTCCGCATTTACTCGACCCTCACCGGCCGCGAAGAACCCCTCGTTCCGATCAGTGCCGATGGCACCGTGCGGATGTACGTGTGCGGGATGACGCCGAAGTACCACCCGCATGTGGGCCACGCCCGCCTGTTCGTGGCCATGGACATGATCCGGCGCTACCTGGAATACCGCGGCTACGCGGTGAAGCACGTCCAGAACTTCACCGACATCGACGACAAAATCATCCAGCGCGCCCAGCGCGAGGGTCGGGACGCCTTTGCGACAGCAAAGGCGTACAGCGAGTCGTACTTCACCTCTATGGACCGCCTGAACGTCCAGCGCGCGCACGTGTACCCCACGGTCACAGGGTCGATGGGGCACATCATCGATTTCGTGCAGGGGCTGATTGACTCGGGGCACGCCTATGAGGCGGAGGGCGACGTGTACTTCGGCGTGGCCACTTTTCCGGACTACGGGAAGCTCTCGCACCGCGACCTGAACAGCCAACTGGTGGCGGCACGCAAGGAGCTGGAGCCCGGCAAGCGCGACCCGCGCGACTTCGCGCTCTGGAAGCGGGCAAAGCCCGGCGAGCCCGCGTGGGAGAGTCCCTGGGGCGCGGGCCGGCCCGGCTGGCACATCGAGTGCTCGACGATGGTGCGCGACACGCTGGGCGACCAGATTGACATTCACGGCGGCGGCGCCGACCTGATCTTTCCGCACCACGAGAACGAGATCGCCCAGAGTGAGGCGCTGCTCGGCAAGACATTCTCCCAGCACTGGGTCCACGCCGGCGTCCTGACCATCGGCAGCGAGAAGATGGCCCACTCGCTGGAAAACTTCACCACGATCAACGACGTGCTGGACCGCTATGAGCCGGCTGCGGTGCGACTGTTCCTGCTCGGCGGGCACTATCGTCAACCCATGGCATTCGTGCTGGAGGACGGCGAAACGGGCGCGGTGGCGGTGCAAGCGCGGGGCATCGAGGATGCGCGGGCGGGGCTGACGCGGCTTCGGACCGCCGTGGGCGACGAGCCGCTCCAGCACGAAGGGGCACTGGCCGAGGACGCCGTCGCCCGCTTCGAGGCGGCCATGGATGCCGATTTCAATACCCCCGACGCCCTGGCGGCGATTTACGACCTGGCACGCGAGGTGAACCGGCGCAGGGCCGCGGGCCACGAGGCGCTCGACGCTGGACGGCGGACGATCGTGCGCCTCCTTGGGGTGCTGGGGATCGACCTGCTCGGAGGCGAACGGGTGCGGCCAGCGGACGGCGCTGAGCCGTTCGTGGACCTGCTCCTGGAGGTCCGGCAGAAGATGCGGGAGGCAAAGCAGTGGGCGCTGGCGGACGAGATTCGCGACCGGCTCGGGACCCTCGGCGTAGCCGTGGAGGACAAGCCCGGCAACCAGTCGACCTGGCGCTGGAGCGACTAGGCGAGCCAAGATCGAGAGGCGGTAGCCGCCCGCCAGCGAACGGGGAGCGCCTTCCGCGGCCCTTGCTGGCGCGTGCCGTGGAGTACCTCTACGGGCGGAACCCCGTGGCGGAGATGCTCCAGGCAGGCCGGCGGCAGGTTGCGCGCTTGCTGCTGGCAGAAGGGGCCCACGGCGAATCTATCGGCAGCATCCTCGCTCAGGCACGGACGCGGCGTATCCCGCAACAGGTCGTCGCGCGTCGTGAGCTCGACCGCATGGTGGGCGAGCATCACCAGGGTATCGTGGCGGAAGTTTCGCCGTATCCGTATGCCGACCTGGATACCCTGCTGGATGAGGCTGATTCGCGCGGCGAGCCACCCCTGCTGCTGCTGCTCGATGGTCTTCAGGACCCGCAGAACTTCGGTACGCTCATGCGCACGGCGCTTGCCAGCGGGGTACACGGGGTGGTGATTCCGGAGCACCGCGCGGTGGGCGTGACACCAGCGGTGAGCAAGGCGTCGTCTGGAGCCGTCGAGCGCTTACTGGTGGCCCAGGTCACGAACCTGGCGCGCACAATCGGAGCCCTGAAGGCGCGGAACGTGTGGGTCTACGGACTGGCCGCGGACGCGCCGCGGGACTTCTGGCAGCCAGACTGGGCCAGCCCGGTGGCGATCGTGGTGGGCGCCGAAGGCAGCGGCCTGGCGCGCCTCACCCGCGACACGTGCGATGGGCTGGTGCGCATCCCCATGGCGGCGGAGGCGTTGGAGTCGCTCAACGCCGCCACCGCGGGATCGCTGGTGGTCTACGAAGCGTTCCGCCAGCGACAGAAGGCGCTGTCGTAATCAGGCCGGCACGTCTGGCTCCCGGCCACGCCAGGAGATTCGCGAGCGCGAGTATCCGAGCTTTACGAGCGGCTCGGGTGGGATGCCGAGCGCCACGTATGTGCGCCCGCGAGGCTGGCAGCGAACCGAAGTTCGTCCGGCGGAGGGGGAGGGATTCGAACCCTCGAGGGACCTCAACAGCCCCAACCCGCTTAGCAGGCGGGCGCACTAGACCACTATGCGACCCCCCCGGAACCCAAGCCAGGAGCGCGGCCAGTATACGCCATCGCCCCAGGACTGCCGATGCTCCGAAGCCACGGCGGAGGGAGAGGGATTCGAACCCCCGGACCTTGTCGGTCTCCCGTTTTCAAGACGGGTGCAATCGGCCGCTCTGCCATCCCTCCGTGGGCTTGTCAATTATAGGGAGGGCTCCGGAGGCTTCTTGTGTCTCGAGGGTTTGGGCGGCGGATGCAGCTCCAGCAGGTGGGCCGGCGTCAGCAGGTCCGGGCGACGCTCCAGGGTGCGTTCGAGCGCCTGGCGGCGGCGCCAGGCGGCGACCTGGCCGTGGTGGCCGGAGAGCAGCACGTCGGGTGTACGCAGACCTCGGTACTCGGGCGGGCGGGTGTACTGCGGGTACTCCAGCAACCCTTCCGTGTGCGACTCGTCGCGCCATGACTCGGTGGTGCTCAGCACGCCCGGCAGCAGGCGCACTACCGCGTCGATGACCACCATGGCCGCTAGCTCGCCGCCGGTCAGGACGAAGTCGCCCACGGATATCTCCTCGGCGTCCGTGAGCAGGCGCACCCGTTCGTCGATACCCTCGTACCGGCCGCATACGAACACCAGGTGCGCGGCGATAGAGAGCTCGTGGGCCAGCGCGTGGTCGAACCGGCGCCCCGCTGGCGAGAGCAGGAGCAGCCGCGAATCGGCTCCGCGGACGGATTCGATCGCCTCCACCAACGGACCGGGCCGCATCACCATGCCCGGGCCGCCTCCATACGGGTAGTCGTCCACGGTGCGATGCCGATCAAGGGCAAAGGCGCGTGGATCGACCGTGCCCAGCGACCACTGCCCTTCCGTCAGCGCCCGGCCGGTGATGCTGGCGCCCAGCGGGCCCGGAAAGAGGTCCGGGAAGATGGAGATGACGTCGACGCGGAGCGCCATCAGCGGCGCGCGCGCTGGCGCCCTTCGAGACGGTCGAGCTCCGCGTCGCCGATCCCAAAATGATGGGCAACCTCGTGAATGATGGTGCGCCGAATCTCGTCCTCCACGGCCAGTGTCGAGGCGTACGGACCGACCTCCTGGAGAATCGGCAGCCGGTACAGCGTGATCCGGTCGGGGACCACGAGGTGGTAGCCGCCCGCCCGCTCGGTCTTCGGAACCCCTTCGTACAGGCCCAGCAGCTCCTGGTCTTCGGCAAACCCGAGCGAGCTCACGCGAACGCGGCCCGGACGATCCTCCACCACGACAGCCACGTTGTCCATGCGCTCGGCAACGTACGGCGGGAGCCGGTCCAGCGCGCGTGCGACCAATGCCTCGAACGCCCTGGGCGAGCCGCGTGGGGAGCCCTGCTCCCGCGCACCACGGTAGCGGTCCAGGCGCTCAGCACGGGACGACACAGGCCGGGGCCCTTCTGGCGGAGGCGTCAGCGGGCCGGCGGCGGCAGCATGGCCAGCACCATGCTCGCCACGATCAGGAGGCCCACCACGAGGTAGACGATCTGAAGCTTCGTCATGCCGTCGATCATACCGATGACGGCCGCTCGGCATGCGTGCTCAGCCCGTGCCCACAGATCCGTAGCCCTAAGCCGGATCTGTGGGCACGGGCTGAGCAATTCACACGACGAAGCACGAACTGCTCAGCGCCGGCAGGACTCAGGGGCGTGCGGGTCGCTCGGCTGCTCCCGGCTCCGTCAGGGATTTGACGGCCCGAACCTTCTTGATCCGCCTACCGGCTGTCTGGAGCACCGTGATGGTCAGCGGGCCAGCCACTACCTGGTCACCTACCACCGGCACCTTGCGGATCTGGTGGTAGAGCAGGCCGCCGATGGTGTCGAAGTCCTCGTCGTCGATGTCCACGTCGAGGGCATCGTTCACGTCTCGGATGGACACCCGGGCGTCGAACAGGGCCTCGGTGGCAGAGACCTGCTCAATGGGCGCCTCTTCCAGATCGTATTCGTCCTGAATCTCGCCGACGATCTCCTCGATGAGGTCTTCAATCGTGATGAGGCCGGCCGTGCCGCCGTACTCGTCGGCCACGATGGCCATGTGGGTGCGGCGGGTGCGCATCTCCTGCAGCAGCTCGTCCACCTTCTTGGTCTCAGGGACGAAGAGCGGCTCGCGCGCCAGTGCGGCGACCGAGTCCATCGCAGCACCGTCGCGCAGATGGCGCAGCAGGTCTTTGGCGTACAACATTCCCGTGACGTTGTCGATGGACTCGGCGAACAGGGGGATCCGCGAATGGCCGGTGTCGATGATGCGGTCCATCGCTTCGCGGATGGTAGCGCTGGCCGGGAGCGCCTTGATGTCAATGCGCGGGACCATCACCTCGCGCACCGGCTCATCCCCCAGCTCGATCACGCTGGCGATCATGTCCCGCTCGTCCTCCTCGAGCTCGCTGGTGTCTTCTACGAGGTGGCGGAGCCGTTCCTCGGCCTCGGCCGGGGTGGTACTGCGCCGGAGTCCCAACGCCCGGACCAGGAGTCGTTCGAAGGCAAGCAGCGGGATCAAGATGAACGCGAACACCCTGGACAGGAGCTCCACCGGCCGCACGAAGGCGAGGGCGACGCGCTCAGGCCGCGAGACTGCCACCAGGCGGCCGACGAACTGGATCAGCAAAAGGAACAGGAAGCCGATCACCAGGAGCACGATGGCCACCACGCGGTTCGGGTCCCACCATGCCTGCACGATGGCCATACCGCTGGCCGTGGCAGCCACCAGGCAGAAGGTATAGACGAGGAGGACCGTGGACAGCGTGGACGTAGGTGCATCCAGCAGCTCGGCGAGGGCGCTGGCCCGCGGCGTGCCCGTTTCCACGAGGTGCCGCAGCCGAGCACGGTCGATGTAGACGAGCGCAGCTTGGGCGGCGGCGGTCAGAAGCAGCACGAGCGCGCTCAGCGCGAAGCCCCAGGCCGCCAACGAATAGGCGTCCACGAGCGCTACGGAGCGTCTTTCGGTGACAGGCGGCGGGCTGGAACGCCGGCCCACACCTCGCCGTCGGGCACGTCGTGGATCACCACGGCGCCCGCGCCGGTCCGGGCTGCCTTCCCAACCCGAATGGGCGCGCGCAGCAGCGTGTCGCTGCCGATGAAGGCGTCGTCGCCAACGACCGTCCGATGTTTCACCCGACCGTCGTAGTTCATCGTGATGATCCCGGCGCTCAGGTTGACGCGCTCCCCGATATCTGCATCACCCACGTAGCTGAAGTGGTGCTGCTTCGTGCCTCGGCCAATCCGGCTGCCCTTGACCTCCGCATAGTTGCCCAGCTCCACGTCGTCTTCGATCGTCGCGCCGCCTCGGACGTGGGCGTATGGCCCGACCCGGACATGGTTGCCCAGGGTGGAGTCCTCGACGGTGGAGCGTACAACCCGCGTGCCTTCGCCCACTCGAGCATTGAACAGGTCCGTGTCCGGGCCGATCACGCAGCCTGTGGCGATGCGCGTGCGGCCCCTGAGGAAGCAGCCGGGGTAGATGACCGTGTCTTCGCCCACCTCCACGTCCGAATCGATGTACGTGCGCGCGGGGTCCAGGATCGTGACACCCGCCTGCATCAATCGCTCCGCGGTTCGCCGCCACAGGATCGCGTTCGCCTGCGCTAGTTGCGCGCGGTCGTTGACGCCGTGGACCTCGTCGGCCGAAGGCGCCTCCACGGCGAGGACCTTGAGGCCCGCGCCACGGGCAAGGTTCACCAGGTCTGGTAAGTAGTATTCGCCTTTCGCGCGCGGCTCGAGCTGCCAGAGCTGCTCCCAGACCCAGGGTGCCCAGGCAACCAGCAAGCCGCTCCAGATCTCGTTCACCTGGCGCTGCTCGTCGGTGGCCTCGGACTCCTCCACCATGCCGGCCACCGTGCCATCGGCGGCACGCAGCACGCGGCCGTAGCCGTACGGGTTGGGCAGGCGCGCGGTCAGGAGCGCGATTGGCACATCAGGCGCCACAGGTTGGTTCACGAGCTGGCGGAGTGTCGAGGGCTCAACCAGCGCCGTATCGCCGTACAGGACCAGGAGCCTGTCCGCGCCATCCTGGCGCAGCAGGTCCGCCGCCACCTGTACGGCGTGGCCGGTGCCGCGCTGCGGCTCCTGGACCACGGTCCGGGTGGAAGGCGGAAGGACCGCGCGCACCTGTTCCGGCAGGTGTCCGAGCACGACCACAGGATCGTCGGCACCAACGCCGACCGCCAGATCGAGCGCCCGCTGGATGAGCGGCTTGCCCCCCACGGGGTGCAGCACCTTGTGCAGCGCCGAGCGCATGCGGGTGCCCTGGCCGGCGGCCAGCACGACCGCCGAGATTCGGGGCGCCGCGCCGGCATGGCTCGGGCCGGGTGGCGGGGAGGATGGGCTGGTGGTCACCGCGTGGCGATGGGCGCGCGGAACGGCAGGTGGGCTGCCCGGCCAGGATTCGAACCTGGATAGCCAGTTCCAAAGGCTGGAGTCCTACCGTTGGACGACCGAGCATCGAGCGAGCCAGATTCGTTCTCACCAAAGTTGGCCGAATCTGCGTTATCTGAATCTCTAGACCGCAAGGATGGAGCCGATGCGACTGCTGGAAGCACGAGATGGGTGGTTGTTAGACGTACAGGCGCGGCGCCGCACGCCGCGGACCCTGGAATGGTACCGCGTCACGATCACACCGTTCCTACAGTATTGTAGTGAGGCAGGTGCCGAGACGATAGAGGGCCTCACGGCGGGCCATCTCCGCGGCTACATTGTCACCGCCCTGGCCCACCTGGCACCTGATACGCAGCATAACCGTGTGGCGTGCATCAAGAACTTCAGCCACTGGCTGTACGAGCAGGAGCTGCTGCCGCGCGACCCGTTCGAGCGCGTCAAGCGGCCTGCCATCGCCGCCGAGCGGCGCTCACGCGCCCTCACCCCGCGGCAGGTGGCCGACATCCTGGCACGCTACGACACCAAGGACCCCTTCGAGCGCCGCGACCTGGTCATCCTGCGGCTCGTGCTGGACACGGGCCTGCGCCGCGGCGAGGTCTGCTCGGCCCGCCTGGAGGACTTTGACCAGGCCAGTCAGTCCCTGTGGGTGCTTGGGAAGGGTCGTAAGCGGCGGCGTGTGCCGCTCTCTGCCGAGACCGTGAACGCCGTCTGGAAGTACCTGCACCGCGACCGTGCAAAGCTGGCGGTCCCAGGGTCGGAGTGGCTCTTTCTGAGCCGCTCGGGCGGCCAGGTCAGTGGGAACCACCTTGGCCATACCTTCCATCAGAAGGCCGCCGCGGCGGGTATCCAGGCACGGTTCCATGACCTGCGCCACACCGCGGCCACCTGGACGCTGCGGGCTGGCATGCCCAAGGAGCGCGTCAGTCGCCTCCTGGGCCACGCCAACGACAGCATCACGTCGCTCTACGAGCACCTGGAGTTTGAGGACATTCAGGCGGCGCACAGCCAGGCCGCGCATCTGCGGCCGTTAGGTTTTGGGCGGCAGCTATAGCATCGGCACCACACGTCTCCCTGTAGAGGGAAACACCACACCACCACCACCGCTCCATGAGGGGACCTTCGGGTCCCCTTCTTTGTGTCCTGCACACCTGTCCCTGCTCTGAGATGGAACCAAAACCCCCCACAAGATGCACAGATGGAACCAAAGGATAGGACAAGTTCAGACGAGACAAGACGGGTGGGAGTAGGGCAAGCCAGGGCAAGACCTCTCTCTGGCGGCTGAGTGGCTGTGGGTGCCTCCACCACCCCACTTGCATGGGTAGTCCTTTACGCCTATGATGCTTCTATATGCCACCCATTCTCCTCGATTACTTCGGACGGATTCTCCTATATTGTGAGTAGTGATACCGCTGCTCCCGACGGGTGAGCTAGGACCTAGAGACGTGCTTGATTGAGCACGAATTCTCCTACTCGCCGTGAGACGCGCATGCACCACGAGCGGATTAGTTCTCTGCGCGTCCCGTTGGGGACGGATTGAACGAAAGGCACGCGGTGCAGACAGAAGCGCGCGGTCGTTGTGGCGTATCCAACAAACACAGACCCGTGCAGGGATTGACCTGCTCGGCGTAGGCGAGTTACCGACATGACAGGCACCTAGCTAGCCCTGTTCAGAACAGGGGGGCGACGGCTCACATGCCTCTAGGTGTATGGCGTCAGGGAACGCGGAAGCGTGATCGCATGCGGCGGATTCTGTTAGAGCAGTAGCGCGACACTGGCCCCATAGCCACGGTCGCCACACTGGCAGCCGCGTAGGCACCCCATCGGGCGCCCCACGCGCGGCGGCTGGAGAATGGCGAGACCGTAAGAATGGCGGGACTAGCAACCCCACCATGGCAGGTGAGTCGGTGTTATCCGAAAGGAAGCGTGAATGGCGACGGGACAATGCGCGCGAGCGCACACCCTGAGAATGCGGGTCGCGACGGCCACGACTAGTTCTCGGCTTAGGGTGTGGTGGGTGAGTTCCCCAACATGTTGTCGAGCATACGGTGAAAGACCGACAAACACTACGTCGCCCCATAAACGAAGTCACAATTCCGCCGTTCCGATACGTCCCGAGCACGGGACGCGACCGAAGAAGGCCCCGCCTATCGGATTCAGCGTATGCGTGGCGAGTTTTGGTCAACGCCTGAATAGTTCAGACGCTGACGAAAGCTCGGCACAAGGGAGTTTCGGTATGGATTACGTCGTTCTCGCACAGTCCAGGGATTATGCAGCGGTTCTTCAAGCGCAGGATGCGCTAACCCTCGGGCGGACCCAATTGCAGGATGCGGACCCGAACCGACGCACCTGGACAATCGATTCTCTCAAAGCCGCGCGCCGCTGGTGGCGCCTTGAAGCACGTGACCTTGAATTGGACGGCCGCGCGGAAGTAGTCGAGATTGACGCAATTCTAAAGGAGCTAACCCGCGACAACTAAGCGAGAACAGTGCCATCCGATAGTCCGTTCAAGCGCCAATTGGGCAATCCTGTCCGCACCCATAGGAGCACACCATCGTGACACCGTCCTTCATTCTCACCCGTGGCGACGTGACCATTGCCGTTGTAAAGCTCGGCAACGCACCCGTTCTCTCCCTGCCCGCGAACGTCAACGTCAGGATGTCCCTCGGCCAGGCGCAGAAGGTCATTGCGGCTTGGTCCGCGGACCCACAGTACATCCTGCGGTCGAACCTGCCTGAAGTAAGCGCGGCGGGTGTCACTCTATCGGCCGCGCCAAAGAAGCGCGCCGCTGCCCCTGCCAGGAAGAAGAGGAAGGTGGCTGCGGCACCCGCGAGTCAACCCGCGAACGTGATCACCTTCCCGCCCGCGCTGCCCAGAGGCCCGATTGCTCTCGGTCCGAAGTCGAAGAACGCGCGGCGTAAGGAAGCTCGCGCCGCGAACCGCTAGGCGTCGCGGCCACCAGGAAGCATTGGAGTTACAGCTATGACCATTCAGACGTACCGAGTGACGTTCCTTCCCGACGGTTCCGATTCCCTCATGTGCCCCACGCACATGATGGAAGCGACGAATGCGGGGTACTCGTCTGACTACTTCACTGAAGCTGACGACCCCGCCGAGTGCGACGTGTGCGAGTTGCAGCGGCTGGACAGTGATTGGCGCCCCTTCCACGATGCCGACGCCCCGTTGGCCGCACAGAACGCCACGGCCGCGAACGCTGAGCTTGAGGCGCTCATAACAAGCGTTATCAACGAAGAAGAGCCAGAGAAGCGGCGCATGTACGCGGAGCTGAATGTGCTGGTCGGCGGCGACTGGTACACCCGCCAGAGCCCCACCGAGCGGGCCGTTTGGGAGATTGCCCTGAAGTTCGGCCGCGAGATCGGCCGCTATCAAGGTCGGGTCGATCTGGCCAGGGTCATATCGGCCACCCTGCGTGTTTCCACCGCAGCCAACCCCACCATGAATGGAGACCAGCATGGCCACTGAGAATCTGTACCGCCCACACTCCGCCCACATTCGCCCAACCGCTTCACAGCGAGCGCAGGATGCGCTCCGCGGCGTGCCTGACGATATCCTCGGCATGGCGGAGCGCCTGTTGTCGGGCTCGGCCCTGACTGCCAGCGAGTCACAGCGCTGGAATGCCTTTCAGCTTCAGCACCGTTAGTCCGTTTGTTCGTTGACAAGACCGCTTTGGTCAGCGGGTGCAGCACGAATGCCTTTCGTACTGCGCTCTGCCGCTGCCCTTCAGCAGCACGAAAGGAGTCGCAGCAATGGCTACGACGATTTTGGATTCATTCCAGGTGGTGGACCCACCGCCCACGTTCAACGTTGGGGACTACATTGTCCACCCCATAAACGCCCTGGGGTCGTTTGATTCTTCCTATTGCGTCGCGGCGATACGGCGGGACTCCTCAGGCGAGTTTATGGACCTGGCGCACCCAACGTCGGCACCAGGAGTGATCGCCTACTCCAATATCCAGGTGCACCGCGACAAGTGGACGCGCTGGCGTGGCTACGAGAACCCCAGCCCACTCCCCGTTGGCGCCACGTACATCCTGCACTCGTGGGGTCTCCTACCCACGCCTGTTCTGGTGATCGGCGGTTCTGCGTTCGCCAGCCGTGCCCACGTACGCCTTGCGGGTGGCCAGCGGAGTGACATCCCCCTGTCTGATCTTGAGCCGTGGACGGCCGATCTCGCGGCCAAGTGCGGGACGAAGCTCCCGCTGGCGGGTGTGGCACTCAAAGCGCTGATGTCAAAGCTGAAGCAGGACCAGTTCTCTGTTCAGAGACAGTGGCTTGGAACGATTGGCAAGGTCGACACGCATGGGCTTCGGCACCAGGTGTACGCCACCGAGCTGGTGTGCCACGAGTGCTTGAGTGATATCCCGCTTGGGATGGTCCTCAATACCTGCCCTGTGCGTGTGGCGGCGGTAAAGGCGAAGAGGCAACTTCAGTTGCAGGCTCATGCTTGGGACTTTGACAGCAACACGTGCCGACAGTGTGGGTACGCCTACGAGAAGATTTCCACGCTGCCCTGCCCCGCGTCGCGGTATGGCATGCCGCTGACTGCCCCGCCGCGGAGTCAGAAGGCCATGGGCGTGGCCGCCTTGCAGCGCTCAGAGCTCCTCACGCCACCCTCGTGCCTTATTCGGACGCGGCGTCAGGCCGAATACGCCTGGTCAATTATGGCGAGCACGGGTCAGGCGTTTGCACGGCCATGTCCTGTGCGCCCACGGCACGGATTCGTGGACTCACGGCCTGTCTACAACCTGGCGGAGCTGCTCGGCGTGATGAAGGAGACGCGCCGCGCCGATCCCGAGGGTGAAGTGCTGCTCATGCCCACGATTGCCGCGACCCACAGTGCCATCTGGCGACCTGGCTTGCTGGTCGGCGGCGCGTCGAACGATGGCGCCACCAGCGGCAAGGACAGCTTCTCCTTCCCACTGGTGGAACGGGGCGTTCCCTATGACCTGCGGAGACTGGTGGAAAGGTCCAATATTGGCGACGGGAACGTTCCGTACATCGAAACCGTGATTGAACAGAAAGGGACAGGTGACAAGGCGCAGTACACGCCCTGGTTCGTCCAGGTCCGTGGCGGCCCCGAAGTGCGCGGCACTGCACCTGACTACGTGCCTGAAACCACCCGAGTCACCAGGGTGGTTGAGGCGCAGGGCGATCTGCTCGAATGGGAAGCGCTGGCGCGGACCTTCGACAAGGGCACCGTGGTGTACCACCCTGGTGGCTCGCTCGCGTCCCACTACGCCGTCCACTGCGTCCTCAACAAGGTGCCGATTCTCATCACGGAGAAACCTGAGATTGGCGCTCTGCTCGAACCGCGCGGGGATGATCGGATGCCCCTGAACGCGAACGCCGTGGCCCGCGGCATCGCGGCGGGTACCGCGTACCAGCTCCCGCGGAAGAAGAGCCACAACGTGGTCGCCGCGGTCGTCCTGGCGCTCCACAACGTGAACGCAATGGAAGGCGACGATGGATTCTGGATTGGGGCCGCGGCGGCGCTGATGCAGCGCCTTGGTGCCGCGGCGGCGCTTGGAGAGCTGCGCCATCGGCGCAAGAAGATGGGCACAGATCGTGACTTCGTCTATGACAAGGCCTTCCTGGACCCCTTCAGGGCACGTCGTGGGCTCAGCGGGGCGCTGTACGGCTTCCTGCACTGGAATTGGACCCGCGCCTTTGGCGGCATGGCCTGGGCCAACTGCACGCAGGCCACGATCAACCTGGACAACGCCATACGGGACGTGGTTCGGGATGGCTCGGAGACCAGCGTGGCGGAGCTGGTTGGGCGTCTGAACACGTGCGTCAACATGGCGCACAATAGCGGCTGGTGGCTGAACAAGTACACCACCACGCTGGTCATGGAGCAGGCCGCCGACGGCCACCCCCAGGCGGCGATTGACGCCGTGCCCGTGCTGTTTGATCTGTTGCACGTCGATGCGGGCCGCAGCCTTCAGGCGCGGGCGGCCTGGGAGAGGACCGCACCCCACCGCACACTTGTGGCCAAAGCGAAGGTACCCCGCGTCCTGGCCGAACCCGTCGCCCAGGGCCACTTCGATGGGAAGAACAGCCTTCACGTCCAGTACAAGGACTCCCCCGACGCCAAGGTGTATGCGACCCTGGACCTGCTCGTGCCCACCCCGTGCGATGCGGACTGTGATGACGAGCACTGCGAGAACTGGGTCTCCAACGAGCTTGCGGCAGCGGTGCAGCAGAGCCCCTCGTGGGCGGCGGATTCGGGCACAAAGTACCAACCCCTGAACCTGACGTATGGGCGTCATGGGACGCGCGTGTCCGTGTTGACACTATATGGGAATTTCATTGGTTTCCTGCCATGAGCCGCCGCGCAAAGCAGCCGCGCATCGTCGGGACACGGTCCTTCACCTGCCCACTCTGCCACGAACACCACGTACCCCAGGATGCAACGTCGTGTCCTGCATTCCCCCACCCAACAAAGGATGTGAAACCGCGTGTGCCCACCAAGACCAACCGTGACCCTGTGCTCAACCCGTACTGGTGCCCCGTCGATACACGGTACCACTCTCCTCACTGCCCGCCCGAGATGGTGGGCGACGGCGCCGTCTACTATGACACGGAGCTGCGAGTGCTCTACCTGCTGGAAGGGAGCGACGTGACCGCGTACGCCTGGCGTGACGCGGGCCACAACGGCCGCAAGGCGGGCGGCTGGGTCGCCCTGGATGACGATGACCAGGAAGTCACCCAGACCGTGGAACCTGGCGGGTGGGATGAGTACAACGCCTGGCTTGAGCGCCAGGATATGCCCGCCTGGGAGCCCCCTCAGGAAGCTACCTTCGGGCTCTATCCCGAATCGGCCCTGACCTATGAGCACTACAGTGAGCTCTCCGATACATGGGGCGGCACCTATGATCAGTGGAAGGCCTCCAAGGCTAACTACATCGCCTACACGGCCTCGAAGGCGCTCGGCAGCAAGGGTACGACGGCCTCGGCCGCTCAGCCCCTCCTGTCACCCAGCTACGGCACCTCAGGCGCTGGCTGGTCCCAGCGGGGCTGCTCACACCTGGGCACAGGGCTTCTCTTTACCCTGAAGGGGGGCGCACGGCTGTACGCGGCCAGCCGCAGCGGCCTGGACGAGTCTGCGACCGACATCATCCTGGACCTGGCGAACAACGTCCATGGCGACGGGAAGTTCGTCACGGGGGCAAAGCGCTGGGAGAGCCTGAACCGCTACACACACAGCGCTGAGATTGTGCATCTGCGCTGGGCAGACTACGACATCCCCTCAGCGGGGCTGCGCTTCTGGCAGGAGATCACCACCCTGCTGGGGCAGAGCAGCGTCACCATTACGTGTATGGGGGGACACGGACGCACAGGGACCGCGCTGGCGGCCCTGCTGGTGGCCGACGGGTTCACGGCCGAGGACGCAGTGCGGTTGGTACGGACGAAGCACTGCTCGCTCGCCATCGAGAGCAAGAGCCAGGAAGACTATATCTACCGCCTGGCCGCGATCCGCGCGGCCACCAACACAACCACGGAATAGGAGAAACCGACGATGCAACGAACACTTAGCGATGTTGTGAACGACACGTTTGTGAACCACGGCGGCACCTTCGACGCGGGGTCTCTGCTGGCCGTCCAGGCCACGCACGGGTTCGCGGTCAGCTTTGGCCCCGCGCAGGTGCTGCCCCTCGATGACCTGACCCCCAACGTCCTGGCGGGCTTCCTGGCGAACACGGCACCCCAGGGCTTCCTGGGCACCTGGGTCCAGGATGGCCTGGTCCATCTTGACCGCACCGTCATTGCCCCCAGCCTGGACATCGCCCTGCGCGTGGCCGAGCTGAACGGCCAGCGGGCGGTCTACGACTTCTCCACGGGCCAGGACATCCTGGTCCGCGCAGGTGGCGCCCCCCTGGGCGCCACCTAACCCCACAGAAAGGAGCACTGCGTGAATGGCGAAGCGGACCCGAAACCGCTCGCGGCGAGACACGCCGCCCCCGTGAACGCGCCCGCTTCGCCCTCCCCGCCGTGTGTTGATGGGCGAGGCGGGGCGCACCCAACCCGAACTCCGACAGGCCCACCGTCGGGTGGGCCTTTTCAACCCCTGGAGAACACCCGTATGCCGAACAGAGCCCTTGAGGCTGTGTCGCGCATCCAGATCGCTGAGGCGTACCTGGATGGCCTCACCGCGGAGAACCTGAGTGGGTACCGCGCCCACGCCAAGGCCCAGCTTGCGAAGGCGCGGCTGGCCCTCGTCCCGCCGCCGCCGCCCGCGGCGGTCACCGCCACGCCTATTGACGTGTGCTGAGAAGGACCAACATGCTCAAGAACATCGTCATCACATTCGCCGTTTCCATCGACCCACAGGACGTGGGCGACCTTGACGACGCCCTGTATCGGTTCGTGGAAGACCGACCCATTGTCCTCAACGATCAACGAGAAGCCTGGGCGCAGGGCACCTACGTGGATATCAGGGATGCCCTATGACCAGCAGCAGCATCCCCCCCTACCCCAGCATCTATGCCCTCGGCCACCCTGCCATCAAAGGTCTGTTTGATACGCCCGTCCTGATCGAGGAGAAGGTGGACGGGTCGCAGCTTTCTTTCCTGCGTACCGCCGACGGCGTCACCCACGTGCGCTCAAAAGGAAAGGACCAGACCGAGGATACCGACGGCCTGTTTCGCCGCGCGGTCGAGGTGGTCCGCGGGCTGGACCTGACGCCTGGCTGGGTGTACCGCGCCGAGTACCTGGAGCGGCCCAAGCACAACACCCTGGCGTACAGCGACATCCCCAGGAACCACCTGGCCCTGTTCGATGTCGAGGTCCCCAACGACATGGGCGGCTGGGACTTCATGGCGTACCGAGAGAAGGCCGCCGCGGCCCACTGGCTCGGGATCAGCGTGGCACCCGCCCTGTTCGAGGGGCAGCTCAACGGGCAGGAGCTCACCACCCTGCTGGGTTCCCTCTTACAGACCAAGAGCTTCCTTGGTGGACCACCCATCGAGGGCGTCGTCATCAAGAACTACGCCTTCCACACGCGGTACGACCGCATCGGCCTGGCCAAGCACGTCTCGGAAGCCTTCAAGGAGAGCCACAAGGCTGACTGGGGTACACGCCACCCTAGCCGAGGCGACCTGGTGGCCAACCTGGCCACTGCCTATCGAACCGAAGCCCGATGGCAGAAAGCCGTCCAGCACCTGCGCGAAGACGGCGCCCTGGTAGGTGACCCCAGGGACATCGGACCCCTCATCAAAGCCGTCCTCCAGGACGTGCGAAACGAGTGTGCCGACGAGATCAAAGAGGCTCTGTTCGAGCACTGCTGGCGCGACATCGGCCGCGGCCTGACCACGGGCTTACCTGAATGGTACAAGCAAAAGATTTTCGAGGACGCCACCCTATGAGCCAAGAGCAACCGCGCTATCCCGTTTCCCCTGAATCCGAGCGCATTGCCTATGCGTTCGACGCCTTTGCCGACACAATCAACCCTTTCCCCTGGTCGAACCTGCTCTGGGAGCGCTACCTGGACAACATCCTGGCCGTGCTCCAGGAGCACGGCCACTACCCCAAGGATGAATACGACGCATGACCATACGCATTGTCCTGAAGCGTCCCACTGAGGAACCCGTGGTCCAGGAGATCGAGAATTCCTTGCGCTCCTTCCAGCGCCTTGTGGGCGGGACCATCGAGTGCCCCTCCCTCCCCGATGGAACGGAGTTCATCTGTCACGAAGAGGGCAAGATCAAACACCTTGCACCAAACTTCTATGCACCAACCCTCGAAGACCTGATCGTGGGACCAGCCCTCTTTGTGAGGGCCAACAACGAGACGGGAGAGTACGTCTCCCTGTCTGAGGCCGAAGCAGAGGCCATCATCGCCCGCTTTGGTAGACGCATGTACCTCGGCGGATTCGACAACGGCGAAGCCTTCGCCGTTCCCACCTTTGAGTAAGGAGCAACAACCCATGCCCAAGACACCCACCGTTGATGCCACGCGGGACAGCGCCGCTGTGAAGGTCCTCGAAGACCTCAGCCAGGCGCTCGAAGACCTGAACACTGCACGGCTGATCCAGCGTGAGCAGCACGCCACCATCGAGCGGCTGGTCCGCGAGAGCGAGGAGTACCGCGCCGCACTCGCGGACGCGGCCGAGTATGCCGCCCAGGCCCGTGCCGCCCTCGGCAGCGCCCACGGCCTCCTCCTGGACCTGGCACCCTTCGAGCACCTCAACCTGAAGGAGCGCATCCAGTCCCTGCTTACGGCGTCCCTGTCAGGGGAGCAGACCGATGCAGCGTAGGGGAAGGCGAGAGGTCCTGTTCTCGGACCTGCTCCCCAAACTCCCACGCTATCGCTGCCCCCCCTGTGGCGAGCGCACGGCGCGGCGCTTTGAATGCCGCTGGTGCGAGCGTGCCTAGCGGCGCCCAGGCCGTCGCAGGACTGCTGTTCCTGCCCCCGCTCCTTGCCGTCCTCCTGCTGACACTGTGAAGGAACCGAGAATGGACACATTCGACGAGCTCTTTGTACGGAACGGTTTTGACACGCCGAGTTGGAGCGGTGTGGGGGTCGGCTGGTACAGCCTCCTGGACCGCCTCCTCCTGGACCTGCGCCTCCTGGATGTGAATGACAAGATCACCCTCGAACAGGTCAAGGAGAAGTACGGGGGGCTGCGCTTCTACTGGAGCCCCGCCCGCTACGCACCCCGTGGCAACGAGCTGTGGCTGGTGGGGGAGCTCAAGGACAACGCGCTCTACCACGCGGTCTCCGACCGTATCCGCGAAGCCGAGACGGAGTCGGAGCGGACCTGTGAGCTGTGCGGGGAGCCAGGCACCCTCAGCAGCAAGGGCGGCTGGTTCCGAACCGTCTGCCCCAACGAGCCTGGCTACACCCCCCTGAACGACACCCAAAAGGAGCCCTGACATGCCTCCGTCCACGGCCCCCTGCTCACACCTGCCGCCCTCCAGGCTCTGGTTGGGTCCAATCCAGCCCACCCCTGTCGGCGGGCAACAAAAAGGCGGGACCGTCGTGGTCCCGCCTGGTGTTACCGAACCCGCTTTGCCGTGTTCGGTGAGTCGCCCGATTTTGTTACCAGTCCCAGCCGATTGAGCCGCTCTCTAAGCGCCCGCATTTCCCTTGGCCTCCCGATCATCCAGAATCGCCAGTGCGCCCCGCAGGGACGCCCCGACCGCCGCCGCGACGACGGTTCGGGCGTCGGGCATGGCCGCGCCCGTGTCAATCGCTTTCAGCACCAGCTCCGCCACGGCAATCACGCCCGCGGCGAAGACATAACGCAGCACACGTATCCGCATCTCGTTCCTCTCTTAGCCCAGCGCCGCCAGCGCGGCGCGAATGCGCGCCCGCAGGGCATCGGCGTTGGCAATCTCGTTCTTCGGGTAGGGATCGGTCTTGCCGTCAAAGGCACCCGTCTCCACCCCATCAATCTCGGCATGGGTCGGCAGCCGCAGGCCCATCTTCGGGTTCCCTCGCAGCGCCTCGGTCTTGATGAGCCACGCCACGGTGCGCACCGTCTCGTCGTCTATCGGGTCCCCGAGGTTGGCCTGGGCGATCTCGATGGCGTAGTAGCGCCAGCTCGCCTGCCGAGCGTTCCACGCCCACTGGTAGGGACTGCTGTGGATGGCGGCTACGCCTGGCCCTGCCGTGGCATTCCAGCCCAGCCCCGCCGCACCATTCGCCACGTAGCGGTTGGTGCTGTCAAACTCCTCCTGCGGTGTCCAGACGCGCGTGCTGCGCGTCGCGTGCAGCAGCACGTCTTCGGGTGTCAATGATCCCGCCACGTTCCCCGCCGTGTACAGCACGCGGGGCTTCCAGGCGACAGGCGCGGTGGCCGCTACCTGGCGCCGTCCCCGAAAGGGTCGGGCTTGACCTTCCCCTGCAAGGTGGGATTCAGTGCGTACAGCCACGCCTCGGTGGAGCCTTCGCCCGTCCAGCGCCCCTCAAGGGCCGCCTTCAGGGCCTCCGTGAAGATCGCCTGCTGGGCCTGGAGCTGCTTGATGTCTGCCTCAGAAATTGCCATTCATCCCCCTGCGCCGATGAGCTCGGCCAGCTTGGTGAGGACGGCGATCAGTCCCGCCGCCCCTGTGAGAAATGCCGCCAGGGTCACCCTGCCTTGCAGGTGTCCCAGGAGGCGATCCGTCTTCGCCCGCCAGGCCACCATGTGGTTGTGCTCGTCGTTGAGCACGGCGATGTGGCCGTCAATCTTGTCCAGGCGCTTGTCCAGCGTGGCCATCCGCCGCGCGACGTACACCAGCAGCTCGTGGTCAGTAAGCGATTCGCGGTTCGAGGAATCCCGCATGGGCCTCACACCCCAAGCACCAGCACCGAGAATTGCGCCACGTCGGCGTCGATGCCGCTCCCGTCCTTGAACTGCACCTGGCAGCCCGTTGTGGTCTTCGCCGTGGCGGGCAGCCATGCTGAGCGCTCGTTGGTGTTGACAGGCGTGAGCAGCACCCCGTAGGCGGTGCTGGCAAAGGCGGTCGCCCAGGTGACGGTGTACACACCCGTGCTAGCCTTTGACACACTGGCAATGCCGTACCCCGATAGCACCGCGAGCGTCGAACCATTCACGGTCCCCCACGCTGCAATGGCCTCAAACCGTTTCGTGACGCTGCCAGAGCCGACCGTGATGCGGTTGGAGGTACTGTCCCAGCCGATCTGGCCCTCAGCGGTAGCCGCATAGCCAGACCCTTGCGGCAGCACAAGGCTGCCGCCGTCAATATGTACGGCGGCGTCGTGGAGCGTCCCGCCTGAGATGGCGGGGCTTGCGATGGTGGGACTGGTCAGGGTCAGGCTGGAGGCCAGGTTGATGTCGGCGTACTGGACCTTGCCGTCGCCCGAGACCCACTGCACCTGGCCGCCGCTGGTGATCCGCACAGCGTAGATACCTGAGCCCTCCGTGAGCGCGGTGAAGGACCACTTGCCGTAGGCGTTGGTGGTGGTGTCCGCGACCGTGCCGCTGAGGTCCGTGAAGGGGTCCACCGAGGCGTCGAACAGCCGCACCGCCGCGCCGCTGACGGCGCTCCCCTGGTCATCGTAGACCCTGCCTGTTAGGTTGATTGCCATGGTGTGTTAGCCGAATCCTTTGGCGATTCTGGAGTGGTCTATCCCACGGAGTGCTTCCGTCACATAGAACTTGGGGTCTCGGGCGAGGTCGTCCTCGTCAATGTAAATGGTGGTGACGCCCGCCACGGCTGCCGCCTCACGCTGAATGCGGTCCTTGGCCAGTCGGGCGCCCCCCCGCTGCTCGTGCCAGAACAACCCCACAGGGTTGATGGCGATGCCTGGCGGGTTCAGGATCAGAAAGTCGAAGACCTGCCCGCCCGCCTGGGTCCGTCCGCCGCTGAAGGGCGACTGGTACAGGAAGTCCACGTTCGGCTTCTTCCCGAGTTGTAGCAGCGCCCAGTACACCGCCCACTCCGTCGTCGGTCCCACGCCACCATTGAGCTGGTGGAACCAGGCGGGAACAGGTCCAGGCTGGCTCAGGTCCGTGGGTGGCCGCAGCGTGCCCGTGACGCCCCGCAGCGCCCGCGTTCCCACAGGCTTCGCCCGCGAGCGGAGCTTCGGGAGCGCAATGCGCCCCGCCACCCTATACCTCCGTCAGGGCAACTTGCCAGCGCCCGCGGAAGTGACCGCCTGCGCCAGGCTGCTCCTGACCGACTAGCCGTACGAGGCGCATGTAGCGCACGTACACGCTGCCATCCTCGTCTCGCCATGAGGTCGGGATGTACCCACCCTGGCCCGCCGTTGCCTCCAGGAGCGCGATCTGCTCCACGGGCTGAAGGCCCGCGTACTGGTCCGTCGTGTCCAGCAGCGCCGAGATGTTCCACAAAGCGGAAGGGTCCTTCGTGTACTTCAAGCCGAAATACACCAGGCTTGGTGTTTTGGTTTTGTCGGCACCCCGCGCCATCTCAATGCGGAAGCGGATGTACTCAAACGTCTTGCCGAGCCCGTCGCCAAAGGTATAGGTAAACTTGCCTGGTGCCGTGAGGGTGGCCAGCACCGTAAAGGCATTCGGGTCCAGGTCGTAGCCCACCGATACCGTGACCGTCTCCGTGGGGCTCGTGTTGCGGGTCCGCAGGACCAGCTTGGCGGCCGTCTTGGCGATCTCCGCCCACGTCCCGTCGTACCACGGCGTCACCAGGTACCCGCTCGAAGCAAAGCCCCACGCCTGGGCATCCGAGCTCTGGAGCGGGTTGTACAATGCGGGCGACAGCTTGATGTAGGACAGCCCGCCGTCGTTGCCAAACAGCAGCCTGTAGTCGCCGTAGGCGTCAAAGACGCCCGCCCAGCGCGCGGCCCGCGCCGCGGCGCCCGAGCGCCACAGGTAGTTCCAGCCGCGGTCGTTGTACAGGTACAACCCCGAGCTCCCCACCGAAGCGGGGAACGTGACCGTGCCGCCGTACGCCGCGGCCCGCATCTTCGTGCCCGCCAGCACGGGTGCGCTGCCATCGACGAGCGCCGCCAGCCAGTTCTGAGTGGGCAGCAGCCGCCGCACCTTGCCCCGCTGCGCCGCGGGCAGACCGTAGTCGCGGTCCAGGCCCACGTTCGAGGCCGCCTGGCCCGTGAACTTCCAGACGCTCATCCCCGCCGAGGAGTACAGCGCGTCGCGGTAAAAGGTGTGCCCCAAACCCCCGTCGGGGTGCCGCGCGTGCTGGAACATCGTCTGCCGCCAGCCATTGGCGCTCGCGTCGTAGACCCACAGGCCGCGGCTCGTGATGGCGTGGATGTTCAGGATGTTGTCGGGTGTGAAGAACACCTCCAGGCCCCGCACCTCGCCTGTCTCCAGGCCCATGGTGGCCTTCGCCGTCCAGCTCGCAGATGCACCCGTGGTGGTGTACCCGAAGCCGCTGCCGTCGTTCCGAATCTTCCACAGCTTGGAGTCCCACGACACGAAGTAGTCCGCCTCGTCGCCCGCCGCGCTGGCCCGTGTCCAGGCAGCGCCGTCGGCGGAGTAGTCGTACCCGCCGCCCCACGCGAAGTACAGGGTGCCGCCGTAGGCCGTCGCATCCGTGGCGGTGTTGCCCAGCGTGCGCTTCGAGGCCGAGATCGTGTCGTCAGTCTCCAGGCGCCGCACGTCGTCCCCGAAGGCCACGTACACGTAGGCCCTGAACTGGGCACCCGCGACAGGGTCCTTCCCGACCGTCACCGTCCCGCGCCCGAGGTCCTTGGCGCGTGGTGGGAGCGTCAGCAGGTTCTTGTTCAGGGTCCAGAGCGTCGAGTCCCACAGGCGGTCGAACTGGGTCTTCGGGTCCATGATCTCGACCCCGAGCCCGCCGCTGAAGTCCTCGCCAATGAAGTTCGAGGCGAGCTGCCCATCCGAGCGGGACGAGTCTCCGATCAGTACCTTCTCGGGGAACTGGGCTGCCAGGCCCGATTGCACGGTCCCCAGCGTGCGGAAGCGACGCCAGACCCCGCCGACCTGAAGGGCCAGCTCCTGGCCCAGGACGGCTACCACCGCACCCGCCGTGCGGATTGGGCCTTCTTGTTGCGGATGCCCAGCTTCTCCACGTTCGCCAGGTTGGTCCAGAAGCCCTGCCGCTGGGCGTGCGCGTCAGGGTCGGTGCTCCCGCCACCCGCGAAGTTGCCCAGCAGCTTCGCCACCGCGTAGGCGATGACGTAGTTGGGGCTGATCTCGGTTTCATCCGCGTCGCTCGCCAGCAGCCGCGGCTGGCGGTAGCCCAGCAGGCGGAGCGGCTGGTTCGTCACCATCTTGCCCGTGGCAAGGCTGCTCAGGGACAGCGCCGCGGCGCCCTGGACCACGTCCCACGTCAGCGGTGGCAGGCTTGCCCAATCCCCTTTACCAATGCCGCTGGCCTCATACTGCACGTCGTACAGCAGGGCGAATGGACTCGGCACGGTGTACTCCACGGCGCCGCTTGTATAGCGCAGCGTCGTGTCAACCGTCGGTACGTAGGCCCAGTTGAAAACCGACAGCAGCGCCTCGTTGAGGGCTGTGTTGATCGAGGCATAGAAGGGACCTGCACGGCGTATCTCGAACAGGTCACCCGCCTGGACCTGCGCGGGCAGGGTGGTCGTGGTGACGGTCCCCGTGCTGGCCACGAAGTCGCGCACGTCGCGCGCCAGGTTCAGGTTGGCGGCCGTGCCGCCGTGGAAGGCCACCTCGCCGCGCAGGAAGTGGTCGTCGGGAAACCCCTTCAGGTCGGTCGAGACCAGGCTCGTCCCGTCTACCGCGCCCGCGGTGGTCACGGTCGCCAGCCGCATGTTGCGCTCATCAATGTGGCGGCTCACCTGCTGTCGCAGCCACCAGCGCGTCTGGGCAACGGTAGCGCCCGTGTTCGGGCTCGCAAGAATGATGGGCATCTAGATGCTCCCCCGTACCCCTGCCGCCCGCCACGCCACGACGGCTGATGTCTCGATGGTCGCAAGGCTGTAGTCAGTTTCCTCGGCGCCGTTGAACGCCGCATGCGCCTCCGCAACGCAGTCCATCACGTGCGCCTCGGCGTCTGCCTGGTCAGTGGCCTTGAACCCGCACGGACAACCGTCCTTGCTGACGCAGGCTGAGAACATGGCGTGGACCTGCTCGCGGCACGAACCGTCGCCCGTGATCGGGTGCCAGGTGGCTGAGCCACAGGACGTGCAATCGACACGGAGCGTATGCGTGTCGATGGTTCCGCGTGGGGTAGTTTCCCGCTGCGGTGTCGTGGTCGTCTCGGCGTTGCAGTGGTCACAGCGGACGGCAACCGTGCCGTCCGCGTTCGTGGCGCGCGGACGGATCATGGGTTGGCCTCCACGGTAACCCCATCTGCTGTGGATGAGGCCCAGGTAAGTGCGGCACCCGCCGCCAGGGTTGTCGTGTAGAAGTCTGCTGCGTACCGTCCAGCGGCCCCGAGGGTCGGCTGGTTGCAATTGCTGACCGTCCACGTCCCAACACGAGTGAATGTCGGAGGGACAGGCTTGACCGCCCTGTAGAAAAAGGTCCCGCCAAACTGCGTCCCAGCGCCTGCCCCATTCCCGCGGATTGATGGCACGCCCGCAGGATCGCCTACTGTCGTCTCGTAGTAGCGGAGGCACCGCTCCAGGTCGTCGGCTGGGTGGAGTGGCACGTAGTCCGCCGCCACGGAGCCGACGGTCAGCATCGCCTGGGCCGCGTAGAACGTGCAGGAGGCCGTCAGATAGGCGGTGTAGACCGTGATCGTGGTGGCGGTGTCGGGCACCGTCACCGTCACGCTCAGGCGCTGCCAGGTGCTCGCGCCCGTATGGTAGGCCGAGTAGGTCGTGGCGCCGCCTGTCCCGTCGGTCTGCACCGCTGCCCGCACCGCATTGGCGGTGCCTGTCCACAGGTACACCGAGAAGCTGACCGTGCGGCCCCGAAGCTCCAGCAGTCCATCGGTGGTGAGCTTGAGCGTCTGGATTACCCCGCTGTTGGCATTGTGGGTGTACATGCCGTTGAGAGTGTTCTCGCGGCTGGGACCGTTATCCAGGGACTTCCCCACCTGGATCGTTGACGTGCCGCCGAGGAAAATTTGCCACCGATCAGCGCTGTAGGCGTTCTGTGCGGTGAACCAACCTCCGCCGCGCTGCCAGGTCTGGAATCCACCGTTCGTGAGCAGGTTCGAGCGGGCCACGTCGGCGGTTAGGGTGCTGTTGCTGTGCGTATGGGTGATGGCTGAGTAAGCTGCGTCCAAGAGGCTCTTGATGAAGTCGTAGACGCCCGCCGCCGAAACGCTGCGCATCGCGGTCAGGTCCGCGCCGATCTTGCCGACCAGGCGTGAAACACCCGTGCTATTCGACTCCGCTTCAGTGGTCATCGAGTACACGCTCGTCAAGTAGCGTGCGTCAATGTCCCCTCCCGCGTTGCGTTTGACGATGGTGTTCGGGTTGCGCTCGGTGTCCGCGCTTGCGGGGTCCTGGACCACGAGTGACGAGGCATTCAGAGCCGCCACGCCGCTGGCTGCCGCCTTCTGCGTCATCGGGATAGCGCCCGCCTGCGCGGCGGTTACCGCGTGCGGATTCGCCAGGTTTCCGATGTGGCCTGTCAGATCGGTGGCGAGCGCATAGCTTGTGGGCGGGATGGGCACGTCCACGTCCAGCGTTGAGGCGCTTGACCAGCCCGCCGCGGTCGTGGACAGGCGGACCCGCTGGGCGGTGTCCAGGTAGAACGCAAAGTGCCCCGTGCTATCCGTCGTCAGCGGATTGGCGAGGGTGAGCACACCCGTGTCGGCCACGTACAACGTGGCGCCCAGGAGCAGGCCCGTCGCGGGGTCAAGGACGCGGACGCTGGCCCCGCTGATGGCGTTGCCCTCCCGATCCTGGACCGTATCTTGATAGTGTGCGCGTGCCACGTCGTACTCCCCTGTCACCGAAAAGGGCAGCGGAGCCGAAGCTCCGCTGCCATTCTCTGCTCAACCCGAGCGAACGAACTAGTTGTTGAACGGGTTGCGCGGTCCCTCACGGTTGCCCGTGGTCAGACCAATCGTGGTGTTCCCAAAGCTGGGTGTGGTACCCGCCACGGTCGGAACAACCCGCACGTACTGGTAGTGCGACTGGGCGCGGGTGGAGTACTCACCCTTCGCCGTGATCTGCGGGAGGGTTTTCTTCTCCCGCACGACGGTGAAAGCGACGGTGTCCGAAAACTGGACTTCGCAGTCCAGCGTCGGGGTGGTTCCTGTCGCCAGGGGCACGTTCACCGTGATGTACGCACCCTGCGGCCCTGTGCCGCCCTTGCCCAGGTCAATGACCTTCTTGCCGCTTGACGCGGTGGTGCTGGTCACCCCCGCCTCTGAGGCCGTCAGGGCGCCCGTGACGCTCCCGTCACGAAAGAAATCACTCGAATGCCACATGCTCAGGCCACCTTGATGTTCTTGAGGCCCGCGATGGACCAGGGGTTCGGATTGCCATACCCGAAGACCCACTCCACGTCGGTGCGCTCCACCTTGGTCCCCGACACGCGGCCGAGGTCCTTGACGGTGAGGGGCAGGAACTCCTTCATGTGGAAGAAGTCGCCGCCCGTGCGAACCAGGTAGATGGGGCTCAGGGTTGCCGTGACGGGGATGATCTGGGTCTTCTGATCGGACTTGCGTCCGCAGTCGATGATCTTGGCGCCGCGATACTCCCCGATCTGCCGACCGAACTGGTCCACGTTCGAGGCCCACAGGCCCTTGCGCATCAGGATGGAACGGAGCACCTGCTTGACCTGGCGGTTGACCAGGAGCAGATTCGCCTTTTCCTCCAGCGTGTCGATGAGCTGGTCCAGCAGGTCGATGAAGGCCAGGCCGTTCGCGTCGCGGCTGGCGCCCGTGCTCAGGTCCAGGCTCGCGGCATCGAGCTGAAGCTCGGCCGCGGCCTGCCCCAGGCGGTAGGAAATCCCCGCGGGGGTCTTGCGGCTGATGGTGGGATCACCATTCACCAGCACGTCGTTGAACTCGTAGGCCGAGGCCCGCGCGAACATCGACACGTGCTGCTGCATCGGGTCCTTCGCCAGCGACTTGTCTTTGCGCAGCAGGTAGTCGATCTCGATCTGCGCACCCATCGAGTAGACGGTTTCCTCTACCCAGTCCCAGGCACCCTTGGATTCTGCGTGCTGGTCGCCCAGGTCACGCCAGGACATCGAGGGGAGGGTCGTGGTCTGCACGTCCCGCGTCTTCAGCGAGTCAACGCTGACAGAGGGGATGAACTGTGCCAGGTCACGCTCCTCCAGAAAGATGTCCATGAAGCCCTTGGTGAGAGGGTCCTTCTGGAGCTTGGCGACATCCGCCAGTGTAATAGCCATGTGTGTGTTCCTGTTTCTTCAGTGAGTTACGTTCGTTTTCGGTTCTGGCGGTAGTACCAGGACAGCAGGTCTTCGCCCCGCTTCTCGCCCCAGGCAGGACCGCCGCTCGCGGAGCCCGCGCCTTCCATGCGGTCCACGCCAGAAGCCTTCCGCTCCTGGAGCTTCACCGCGTTCTGCTGCACGCTCAGCGTTTGGGCCACGGTCTGCATCGTTTCGGCATCACCGAACTTCAGCAGTGTGTCCACGGGTACCCCGTACTGCGTGCTCAGGTGCTGGGCAAACAGCGGTTTGGCCAGCTCGTTGAGCTGCGCCTCCTGCTGTGCCAGTTGCGTCCTGGCCGCTGCGGAGGCCCGCTCGTTGACAATGCGCGCGTACTCGGATTTCTCCGACGCCGCGTCCTCGGGTGCCAGCCCCTGCCAGCGTGATTCCAGCAGGGCCATCTCCATGTTCTGGAGGCTCTGCTGGTACTGCTCGTTCTGGCGCTGGATGTCCGAGATGCGCCTGTCGTACGTGGACCTGAGCTTGTTCAGGTCTTCTTCAGGAATGAGCCGCGCCTCTTTTGGCGTCCCACCGCTCGGTGTTTGTGCGGTCGTCTCCTGTCCACCACCAGACGGGGCATCCTGTGACTCAGTCGCAGAAATCCCGCTGTTGGTCGACGTATCGTCGGAAACTCCGCCCTCGTTTGCGGCGAACCCGTTGAGTTCGGTGTCCAATGGTGCTCCCCCTATGGGTTGGTACGGCCGCCACGGCCGAGCAGGTAGCGCGTCACGGCAAACGCCGTGTCGGGGTCAGCCATCAGCGCGGCCCGTTCGGCGGGGCTGGCCGAGAGGTACCGTGAGAGGTACTGTTGCTCGGTCGGTGTCCCCCGACGCGCCGCACCCAGCTCGGGAGCGGGCGCGGTCGGGCTGTACGCCTGGCTGGCAAGGGCGGGGGTTTCCCCGCCCAGGTCAAAGATGTAGTACCGCAGCAGCTTCTGCTGCTGCTCGGGCGCGAGGCGTGACGCCTCCTCGTACGAGACCCCCAGGCGGTCCAGGTAGTTCCTGAACGCCTGCCGCTGGACCACCATCTGCGAGAGCAGCACGCCAGGCCGTGTCTGGATCATCTGTTCCAGCTCGGTGTTGAGGCCGCTGCTCTTCTGAAGGCGGTACTGGCCCTGCGCCGCGGGGCCTGCCGTCGGGTCGTAGGTCGGGGCCGCACTGTTGGCCTGTGCCTGGCGGATCGCCTTCTCGCCGCCACTGATCGGCTGCACCTGCGCGCCCGTGGCCCAGCCCGTCAGGGTCTGGAGCGCCGTGGCGTTCGCCGCCTGCCGCGCCGCGTCCTGGTAGACACGACTGGAAGGGTCCAGCATGAACCTGTCGTAGGCACCAGGCTGGCCTGCCTCAACGGCCATCTCCGCGATACGGCGGCGGACCGCGCCGTCGTTCGTCTGACCCGCCAGGGCCGCGGGGGCACCCTCGATGTTCACGGGCCGCCCGAGGGCCAGCCCGCCCACGGCGTTCAGCACGCCCGCCTGCGGGATCAGGCCCAGCGAGCGGCTATTCGGCCCCAGGAGCTGGTCCCCCGAGAGGGCGTTCACCCCATGGAGGCCCGCCTGGAGGGGCGGCGTGAGTGAGAAGCCCGCGTTCGAGAGGCCCTGGATGGCCTCGCCTGGCGCCGTCAGCGTTGGGTCGGGCTTGATGAGCTGCTTGGCCAGCGGCTTGAGCTGCTGGTACAGCGAGAGGTAGCTGAGCGGATCGCTCAGAATCTCGGCGTTCGGTCCAAACAGGGTCTCCGCGATCTTGGTCGAGAGGTCGCCGCCCGAGGTCATCCCGACCGAGCGGGTCGTGAGCCCACGCTCCGTGCGCTGCTGCTCCGTGCCGCGGGCGTACGAGAAGATCGTGGCCGCCACCGCGGGGTTCTGCGCCAGAATCTGCGGGTAGTACACCAGGTTCCGTGTGGAGAACACGTGGAACAGCAGGACGCTCCGCAGGAAGGTGTCGAAGTTCGTCTGGTACCGATAGTTGAAGTGGATGCGGTCGGCCAGCGCCGCGCCCGCGCTATCCCCCTGGCGGAGGATCGTGTTCCAGTCGTTCAGGAGCTGCCGCGCCTGCGGCGCATCGCCCAGCAGGCCCTTGAGCTGGGTGGGTCCCAGCTTGCCCTGGCTCTCCAGGACGCTCAGGCCCGCCTCCTTCCCCGCGGCGGCCTCCACCTGCCGTGCGAAGTCGGGCAGCACCTGAAGCAGCGAGCGCTGCTTGCCCTGGATGTAGGCCGATAGGCGCGCCGATTCCTCCAGGTAGGAGGTCAGCGCACGAGACTTCTGCTCCGCCGTGCGCAGGAAGGGAACCCGCTGCCAGGCCAGCTCCATCGACCGCCCGAAGCCGTCCACGACAGAGCGCGGTGCCTCGATCAGGTTCACCCCCTCGTTGGTCCCGACCAGCTTGTCCCCGATACGGAACCGACCTTTACCAAACCCCGTGCGGGACAGCTCACCTGCCCGCGCGGGGTCCTTGAGCTGCTCCCACGCACCAAGGTATTCCGCGACCGTGGAGCCCTTGAGCCAGGGCTGGATGCCCTCCCCGATCCAGGACTTGAAGGCCTGGTCGGTGACGTTGAAAATCTGGAACCGCGGCGAGAGCAGCGCCAGCGGGCGGTAGTAGCGGTTGTACGTGCCCAGCGCCTTGAAGACGGGGTTCGTGCCGAGGGCATCCCCGACCCTCTCCAGCCAGTTCTGGCCACCCGCGGCCCGCTCAATGTCCCGCTGCCGCGCGACCGCGAGGCGGTCGGCCAGCGTGCCCGTCTGGGCGTTTGGCGCCAGGAGGTCCTGCTGGTACTTGGCGTCCAGCGTCTTGAGCTTTCCCACACCCGCCTGGGTGGCGGGCAGCTCCAGGGCGCGGCTCACGGCCGCGCGGTCCTTCAGGAAGTCGTAGACGGTCGAAAAGGTGCGTCCCTGGGCAGCACCCAGCGCGTCCAGCGTCTCGCGGGCAAGGGCGGTGTCATCCTGGACGGTCTGCACGGCGCCGCCAATGCGGCTGGCCGCCCGATCCAGTTTCGTTACATCGACGCCTGTACCAAAGAGTGCCTTCGAGGCGTCCACGGCGGGGGCTAGTTGCTGCGGGGCGGCGCCCCCTGGGGCGGCTGGAACAGGAACAGCGTTGGCTGCTGGCGGGGCCAGGGCGCCTGGCGCGGGAGCTGGCGCTTGACCGATTGTGGACGGGAGCTGGGTTTGTGCGGCACGGGTCGTCAGGTCCTTCCCCTCGAACGTGGTAATGCGGGCACCGATCACGTCGCTGAAGAAGGGGGTGACCCCTGCCTGCGCCAGCGCGTCGCGCGTAACCTGCGCGGTCTTGGTCCGCCAGGCCTCGGCGGCGGCGGGATAGAAGCTGCCAGCGGCCTGCTGCGGCGTCTGGGCGATGGCCGTGACGCGGAACGCCGACTCGTTGAAGCCTGCGTTTGGCTCAATGCCCACCTGGAGGAAATGGCCCGTCTTCTGAAGGGCGGCGGCGGCAAGCTCCGCCTCCTGGAGCGTGTCGAAGGCCGCGCGGGCGACGGGCTCCTTGCCCTGCCCGAACTCCACCGACAGCATCTTCGGGGCGCCCATCCGCTGGGCCACCGCGGCCATCTGGCCCACCAGGTTCTTCGTGGGCCTGAAGTTGCTCAGGTTGGCGGCGAGCATCTCGCCCTGCGGCCCCGTCGTCCGCCAGAACGCCATCGGCTGCTTCAGGACGCTGTCCGCCAGGTCCCCGAGGGCCTTCGCGGTACTGCCCAGCGCCTCCAGGCTGGTGGTTGGGATCAGCAGCCGCACGTCCCGCGCGGCGCGGCCCGCGGGCGCCTTCGCCGCCGAGGTGACGACCGCCCAGGCGCCGTTCTTGAGGGTCGTGAGCTGGCCAGGCCGAAGGCCCAGCACGACCGCCGCGTTCAGCGGGTTGAAGCCCCCCGACGTGTACGTGACGTTGCCGTCCGCGTCCACACTCGGTGTCGGGGCAAAACCCGCGACCGTGGCGCCGCCGAGGCGGGCCTTGACGGCGGGGTCCGCGGCCACGTCCCTGAACAGCGCCGAGGCGCGGTTGATGAGCCGCCCCGTGTCGGATTTCTGCGACCAGCTAAAGGCGTTCCGCACCCAGCTATCGAAGCTGGCGGGGCTCTCCGCGTACCATTGCAGGAACTGGTCAAGCGTCTCGTTCGAGAGCGCGAGGCGGTCCATGATGCCCCGCAGCTCTCGCTCCGCGGGCGGGCGCAAGACCGCTTCCCCCTGGCGCAGGATCGCCTGCACCTCGGGGGTGACTTTGCCTGCTCCTCTGAGGAAGATCAGCTCACCCGTCTTCAGGTTGTAAATGGCTTCCTGGTTGGCCGCCTGGCCCATCTGAACGGCCTGCTTGAAGTCGCGGACAATCTGCGAGTTGTCCATGTACATCAAACCGTTGTCCAGCCAGAGGCCGATGAGGTTCCCCTCCTGCCAGCGGGTGCGGACCCAATCCCGCAGCACCGTGGTCGTGAAGTCCTTCAGCGGGACGGTCCGCTCAGTGTCCTTGATGGGCGAGAGAGAGTAGCCCTCAGTGGTGGGGACGGGCTCCAGCGTCTCGGGACTCAGGGTCGCCCCACCATCCCGCTTAGCTACATCAACTGCCTTGACGTACAGCGGTTCGGGGAGTTCGTGGGGCAAAACGGACTTACCAGCGGCAGCAGCACCCCCCTGGCTCCGCGTGGCCGCGATCTCGGCCGCCGCCTCGGGGCTGACCACGGGGCGGACCTGGTTCTTCGCATCCGCAATGACCGACTTGATGGCGCTGCGCAGCGAGCTATCGACGGCGTCGGGGTTCTCCCTGGCCACCTGCTCCACGATCTGCTGCTCAATCGTGGCCGCACGCTTCCCCGCGGCCACCTGGGCGCGGATCGGCTCCGCGATCCCCAGCTCCTCGGCCAGGGCAATGTCCTGGTCGACCGAGCCGCGGATGCCGCGCATACGGTCGTAGTAGCTGAGCACCGCCGCCTCGGCGGGGGGTGACGCCGACGTGTTGGTGCTGGGCCGCGCCGCGGTAAACGTGTTCAGCAGCCGCGGCTCGGTGATCTCGCCATACGGGCGCACGGTGTAGCCGCCCTCGCGGGCGACATCCCGCGCCGCCTGAAGGAGGTACTGCTCCTGCTTCTGAATCGTCTGCTTGAGCTCGTTCGGGACGGTTTCGTAGGTCTGCCACAACGTGCGCAGGCGGGCGATGCTGTCGTCTGCCTGGGCGCGGAGCGCGTTGAGCGTCCGCTGGGCCACGGTGACGGGGTTCGAGACACCGACCCTGAACAGTTTGTAGACCTCCCCCTCTGGCACCTCGACACGGGGCAACCCCAGCGCCTGCCGCGCGTCGGGTTCGGTCAGAAGCTGCCGTCGGCTCATCCCGCCCTGACCCGCGAGCGCACTCCCCTCAGCGGATGGTGCGCCGCCAAACACACGCTCGAACAGCGCCTGGGCGGCGGTGCTGTTCACCCCCTGCTGGCCACGGTTGGACGTGGCACCCGCGGCTTCCAGGGCATCCAGCAGTCCCTGGATGTTCTCGGGGATGGGCGTGCCCGACGCTTTCGCGTACTCGGCGCCGTTCCGAATGTAGGGTGCCAGCTCGGACAGGTTCTTGAGCTGTTTCTCCGTTGACTGCGTGCTGAGCTTTTCCAGCTCGCTGGTCACCTGATCGAACATCGCGGTGGCCCAGCGCGCCATGTTCTCAGGCGTACGGGCAGCCGCCGCGGGGTCCTTCAGGCTCGCCCCGAGCTGCATGATCTCGTCGATGGACAACTTGGAGGCCCACGTGGGTGGCGGCGGTGAGGCCGCTACGGCCCGCTGGGCCTGCTCGGTCAATCCAAGCAGCGGCCCCGTTTGC
Organism: Chloroflexota bacterium; assembly: GCA_016191465.1. Classification (GTDB taxonomy): domain Bacteria; phylum Chloroflexota; class UBA6077; order UBA6077; family CF-72; genus JACPOP01. The sequence continues at coordinate 86,973 of JACPOP010000015.1, forward strand.
GGCGCGATGCCGCGCTCAGCAGGCGCAACAGGCGGAAACAGGTCCGACACCAACGTTGGGCTCGGCTGGATGTCCGCTGGGCTCCCCACCATGCGGTTCCCACGGCCGCGGCCAAAGGTGCCCAGCAACTGCTGAAGCGCCTGGCGCTGGGGTATCTGGGCCGCCGCGGGACTCACCGCCGCGTCCTGCGGCCCCGAGGTGCCGCCGATCCGATCCAGGAGCTGCCGCAGCAGCCCACCGCGGGTGCCCTCTGGGGCGGCGAGGGGCGCGGCAGCGGGCGCGGCCTCCGCCACGGGTGTGGCAAGCGGAGCCGCGCGCCGCGCCGTGGTCGAGGGTGCCGCGGTGGGTGCCGCGGGCATGACCAGGGTGGGGGCTGGTTCTGGCGCAGGTGCGGTGGCAACCGCGGCGCGCGGGCGGGGCGCCGTCGTCGGGACACCACGCTCCAGGACGGAGCGCGCTTCCGTGTACACCTGCCTGACCTGAGGAGACACAGGCTTGCCTGCCAGCAGGTCCCGATCCACGGCCGCCACGAACTGGCGGAGCTGCGGGGTGGGAACCCCAAACACGCTCTCAGGTCCCTGCCGCACAGCAGACTGCGCCAGGTCGCGCGTGACCACGGCCGCATCAGGCGCCACGGCCGCCCCGAGGGGGGCGGTCTCGATCTGTCGCAGAATCGCCTCGGGCTTTGGGAAGACCCGCGCCTCAGATTGCACCCGCTCACGGGCGATCTCTCCGAGGCCTACCTTCCCCTGAATGTTCAGTGGGTTCCGCGGCAGCGGGTTGGCCTGGCGGCTCAGAGCCCCCTGCATGATCTCTAACTGCTGCTGCGCCTCTGCCACCAGCGCATCGGGCACGGTCCCCGTCGACGCAGCGGAGCGCAGGCGTTGGGCAAGACCCGTCGCGGCCTCATAGCCCGTGTTGATGCCCACGTTCTGCAACCTGTCGGCCAGGTCGGTCACCGCCTGCGGCGCCGACGAGGGCGCGGGCAGCGCCGCGGCGGGTGGTCCGTACAGGGGTGGCTTGGAAGCCGTTCCGCCCAGTGCCGCTGGGGCCGCTGGTGCCACGCTTCCCGCTGGCGCACCAGGGTCAATCTGGCGGAGCCAGCCCTCGGCGGTCGCCGTGGCCGCCTCATCCCCCTGTCGGTAGCCGTTCCAGACCCTGGCGACATCCGTGTCAGGCAGATTGATGCCCGCGGCGCGGAGCGCACGCTGGAGCTGCGTGATCTCCTCGTGGTCCGCGTCAAGCACGGCACGGGCCGTCGAGGTGGTATCCCGCTGGAACAGCGGCAGCTTCCGCCCCTGATTGATGACCCCGCTGAAGGCCGCGGCAATGGGCGCCGCGGGCGCCGCTTCAACCTTCGAGGCGATCCGTGCCACGGTGGAGCCCGATTGTCCCAGCAGCTTGGCCATGCCTGTGGAGATGTTGGCACCCTCTGCACCTCCCAGCCGCCGCGCCGCGACCAGCTCGGCGGGCAGGCGCAGCCACGGATTGACCTCCTCCCACGCCTTGTCCCCCTCGCGGAAGGAGTACGGGTTGGCCTCCTGCCCCGCGTCGCGCTTCATCTGGTTGAGCGACATCCCCACCAGCGACCGCACGGGCCGCAGGGGCTGGAACAGCGTCTCCAGCGCCACCCCTGGCACGTTTGCCGCCAGGCGGGCGGCGCCCAGCGCCTTCGTGAGCGGGTTCGGGTTCTGGAGCCCCTCGGGACCCGACCAGTAGCTCAGATCGTCCCGCAGGCTCTGGCTGCGGTCCACCACATCCTTCGCCAGACCCGTGAAGTCCTCGATCAGCCCCTGCCGCGCCAGTTCCGACTCGGCCCCGATATTGGGAAGATTCTGGGCAGCCGACTGAAGCGCCGAGATGGCCTGCCCGCCAGGAGACCGACGGGCGCCACGGCCTACGGCCTCACCAAGCGCTTCCAGAAACGACGTTTGTGGCAACAGATATCCTTAGCAGTCCCATGACGGGGACGAATGAGGGACTTTCAAGAAAGGTGTGAAAATTGAAAGGGGGAATGCTATGAGCCTGGAACAGGCCCGCGAGAACGAGCGTCGTATGGCCAGGTGGCGGGAGAATGATCCCGAGGCGTACGAAACCCACATGGCACGGATTCGGGCGCTCGGTGAGGAGTCGCGGCGGGTACACAGCCTTTTGGATGCCGAAGCCGAGCAGAAGCGCCGTGCGCGGGCCGTGGGGGTCATGGGCGCCATGTTCGCCCTGCACTTCGAGCTCGACCTGTGGGAGGCCTACCACGACGGACAGACCGAGGAGCTCGACGATGTCACCGACCTCCTGCTCGCGGGGGCGGGCGACTTCGACGCGGATATGCTCGACTTCTACGGCCACCACGAGCTTGACTACTACGTCGGGGAGGAAGTCCAGTTCCCCACCCACGGCGGTCCGACCCCCTAGCCGCCCATGTAGGGCCGCGGGTCGATCAGCGCGTTCTGCGGGTCCCCGTTGATGCCCTTGCTGACCTCGAAGTGGACGTGGGCGAAGCCAGGGCTTCCGCTCTCCCCCAGCGTCCCCAGCATCGTTGCACCCGCGATCACGGGCGAGCCGACCGCCAGGTTTGGACTGATCGCATCGAAGTGGAAGTACCGTGTGTACAACCCGTTCGGCATCTGCACGATCACCCCGTTGCCGCCATTCGGATCATTCGTAATCGCCGCGACGACCCCGTTCTGAAACGCCCGCACGGGCTCATACTTGCCATTGTTGGGCTTGCCGTTCATCGTCAGGTCCACCCCACGGTGGTTGACAAGGTCAGCGGAAAACTGGGCATCGCCGTAGGGCTTGTTGAACCCGAAGGCCACGCTGTACTGGCTCGCGGGCGAGGGTCCACCCGAGGCCGCCGTCGGCTGGCTATACGCCTGCCGTGCGGTGCGGAACTTCGTCACGTAACTGTTCCCACTTGTGCCCGCGGCGTCCGTGGCACCCGTGATGTTGCCCTGGGCGTCAATCGCCCCGAAGTATGCCGCGGCGGCCTTGTCCCAATCCCCGTAACTCTTGTACAGGTCGCTCAGGTACCGCGCCCCGCCCCGTAGGCTCTGCTCGGGGTTGTACGGGTCCTGGACGCCGTAGCGACTCGCCGTGGAGTCCATGAGCTGCATCAGGCCCTTGGCCGTGCCAATGGCCCGCCCGTTGGCATAGTTCATCGGGCTCTCCGCCCGCGCGTTCCCCGACGATTCAATGTCGATGATGCCCGCCAGCACGTCCGCGGGCACCCCCGTCTCCGCCGAGGCGGTGTCGATCAGGCTGCTGAGCTGCCGCACCGCGGGGTTTCCGCCTGTGCCCACCATTGGCGCGCTGGTAGGCGCCGACGCAGCGGGTTTGGCCGCGACGGGCGCCCTATTCTGGCTGAGGCTCCCACTCCCAAAGGAGCTGGTCAGGTCCATCGCGGTGGGCCTGTACACGTTGTTGAAGGCGTTCAGGAACGAGTACCCGTTGAGGCCTTTGGGCGTTGTGTCCGAGAGCCCCCCGTTGAGCGTGAACGGTGAGCTCCGCATTTCGGGCGCCAGGGAGCCCAGGACCGAGTCAAGACGACTCGACGCATAGTCCGCGACTTCCTGAAGGTGGAATGGCATACAGGCCTAGAGGCCGACGAACTTCACGCGGCCCATGGACGCCTGGGGGCGCTCGCCACGGTCCGTGGGGCTGAGGTCGGTGTAGTCCTTGAACGGATCGGCCCCGCTCTGCGTGGCGCCCGTCAGGTAGTCCAGGAACGAGGCCGTCGGTTGACGGGCCGCGTCCGACTGGTACCCCTGGTAGTACCGATTCTGGCTCCGCAGCAGGTAGTCCAGGAAGTTCTTTCCACGGCCCTGCTGCTGGCCCACGAACCGTCCGTACGCCGCGCCAGGCTCCTGGAGCAGGATGGACCGCTCGAAGTCAGAGCCGCCGAAGTTGGGGAAGGCGTACGGGTCCATCCGTTAGCCCATCAACGGCCCGTTGTTGGGCGCGAACCTCGGGTCACGGTATCGGAGCGCGGCTGCGGCAGCCGCCGCGGCTGCGGCAGCCGCCGCGGGTGCTGCCGCGGGTGCTGCCGCGGGGGCAGAGGCAGGTGCTGCCGCGGGTGCTGCCGCGGGGGCAGAGGCAGGTGCTGCCGCGGGTGCTGCCGCGGGTGCTGCCGCGGGTGCTGCCGCGGGCCTCGGTGCCGTACCCATCAGGCGATTCTTCTCCTCCTGGCTCATCGTGATCTGGTTGATCGGCGTGCCCGTGCTCCCGATGCCCTGGAGCATCTTGGCCGCTGCCGCGATGAACGACTGCCGTTGCTGGTCCTGGAGCGGCAGGCCCTCAAAGCCCTGCGCCGCCGATTGCAGCATCGACTGAAGCCCTCGACCGATGAACGAGCTCACGTTCGGCGCGTACAGCGAGTACAGCATCCGCGCAAACGTCGCGGGACTCTCCTGGGCGGAGAGCTGGGCCGCGGCCTGGATGCCACTGGTGTCTCCGCTGAAGGTGTCCTGGAGCTGCTTCAGCACCGAGCTAATGTCGCCAAACTTGACATACGCCGAGGGCGAGCCCTCGCCGCCAAAGTAGCCCTTGATGACTCCCTGGGCGTAGTCCCTGAAGTTGCCCGCGTTCATGGAGCCATTGCCCAGAATCTGTTGAAGCTGGAACTGATCTCCCACCCCCTGGGCGCGTTGCTGGAGGAAGGACGAGACAGGACCAGCGCCCAGGCCCGTGCCCACAGAACCCTGAAGGCTCCGCAGGTACGGCGAGAGCGCCGCTTCGCGGTTGAGGCCACCGAACGGATTATCAGGGGAGTAGTTCCCCTCGGTGCCGTCGCCCAGGCTGTCGTCCAGCGCGGAGTTCTTTGGCTTGTAGGGGTTGAAAACGGAGTTATCGTAGGGGCCTGGCACGGAAAGAACCTCGGTGGAGTGGGGTGGTTACTGAAGGGGAAGCTGCAACGATTGGGGGTCGGGTGGTCCTGACGCCTGCGGACCCATCGCCTCCATGCCTGGAGGCAGGCCCGACACCGCGCCCATCTGCGGCGGCAGCGCGTTCGGCGGCAGCATGGTGTTATCGGGCGGGACGCCGCCCCCCTGCGGGGGCGGTGCACCAGGTCCGCCAGGCGGCGCTTGGCCGCTGGTGGAGGCCTGAATCTGCTGGACGATAGCCATCAGGTCCGTGACGCTGAAGCCCATCGCCTGGGCCTGCTTTTGCAGCGCCATGGCCGAGGCCACTTTGACGATGCTCTGGTCCATGTAGGCTAGCTCGCCTAAGACCTTGGTGTTCTCCGCAATCGGATTGTCCAGGTCCAGGTACTTCTCGCGGGCCGTTTCGGCCGAGATCAGGTTGTCCCGCTTCAGGCCAATCGCCATCTGGACCTTCGCCGCTTCGTCGCGGGGGGTGATGTCCTTGAACGCGACGACGAGCCGTGGGTTGTTCAACGCCTGGACTTCGAGCTTGCTGACTTTGACGCCGCCGAGCTGCTGGCCCGAGCGGTCCGTGGTCACCACGTCCATGTCGGTACCGAAGGCCACGAACAGCTCCAGCATCTTCCGATACAGGATGGTGTAGTACGTTTCCAGCCCCCGCAGGTACGGGTACAGCAGGTCCCGCGCGCTGCCTTGCAGCACGTTGGCCAGGAAGCCCGTCAGGTTGGTGGCGTTATCCCCGAACAGGATCGACGGGATGGTGCCGCGCTCGACGCGCGAGCGGTATGAGTCGGCCAGGATTTTCAGGTCTTCGAGCTTGGGACCGACACGGAGGATGTCCAGCTTGTCACTCGCGGCCAGGATGTTCCGCCCGCCGCTGCGCAGGTCCAGCTCGACCGTCTCGCCCTCGGCGTTGGTGTACAGCACCACGGGCGGCTCAGCCTCCTTCGCCACGAGGGTGTGCAGCATGGTGAGCACCTTCTCCTCGTTGCGAATCTGGCCCTTGACAATGTCCAGGATGCCCTGGCCCACGTACTTGGTGTAGTTCGCCGTATCGCTCGCCGTGGCGCGGTAGAACGCCCCAGGCCCCAGGCCGACAACCCACGGCACGCCAAACGGGTAGCCGTGCTTGGCGGGCTTCTTCAGCCAGCCCTTGTCGGTGGCCACGGCCATCTGCTCGCGGTCGTAGTAGCCGTACAGCTTGAGCTTCTCGGACTCGGCCCCGTCCCCGAGCAGCTTCTCGGCGTCCTTGCCCCAGTCCGCCAGCAGCTCGCCCGCGGTGGTGTCCGTGATCGTCGTGACGCGGTACAGGTCCTTGCGGGAGTAGGTGGGGTACACCTGGATCGGATCAAACAGCGTGTAGTCCCACAGGAAGCTGTCGTGCTCGTCGGGCGTGTCGTTCAGCAGGATGCGGCCTGTGATCCAGCCGCGCAGGAAGATGCTCTGCGCCTCGTCATACGCCAGCGGCGCCCGCGCCCCCTGGGCGTGCCGCAGGGCCATCTCGAAGCGCGCGGCCTTCAACAGGTCCTCGGTCCGCTCCGCCTGCTCCTTGACCGACTGGGCGGCCACGATGTTGATGGTTGGCTCCTGGGAGCCCGCCATCGCGGACAGCTTCCGCACCACAATCGCCCCGTCGTTCGAGAGGACCGAGATGGCATCGGGGTCCTCGGTGTTGACCTCCCCATCCTGCTCCACCAGGTCCTGGGTGTCCTTCATCCGCAGGTCCCGCTGCGCCCAGAAGGTCTGGTCCGACTTGGAGAGCGCGACAACCTCCTGCGGGTCCGTCAGTTTGCGCGTCTTTGCTGGAACCACGTGTGCCTACCCCTGCTCCGCGGCCATGATGGCCCGCTCTTTCTTGCCCCGTGCCAGCCACCGATTCGCCCGCTCCCAGGCGGGCACGTAGCGCTTCATGGCGCCCCGCTTCCGCCTGATGTCCGAGAGGCCGAACTGCTCCACGAGACCGTAGGCCACCGCTTTGGCAGCATCGTTGTTTCGGTCGTACGGCTTGGTCGCAATCGCCAGGCCGCCGTCGTCCGTCGGGTACTGGTAGCCCTTGCTCAATTCCCAGATCAGCCCGTTGCAGCGCCGCGAGACAAACAGCCGCGGCTCGTGGGTCAGCGGGTCCACCCGCAGGAACGTCCGCGTGCGGGCGATGCCGTCCTCGATCCCCACGGGGTTCGTTCGGATCGGCAGGTGGGTGGACCCCTGCCAGACCTCCAGTGGCGCCCGCGAGGCGCCCGCGTGGGTTTTGGAAGCGATGTCCATCACCAGGTGCGAGACGAACTTCCACAGCGAGTTGTTCTGGGCGATCTGGATGACCTCCTCGTTGATGAGGCCGCGGGCGTAAATCTCGTCCAGGATGTACACGTGGTCCTGGATGATCGCCACGAACTCGACCGCGTAGGCGTGGGCGTAGCCAGGATCAATCCACAGCCCCACCTGGTGCTCGCTGGGCGCGGCGCGGAGCTGGCGGATCGCCCACTCGATCTTGTCGTCCCGCACGTTGGCGGTCGTCGAGAACTCGGGGAACACCAGGCCGCGCGGCGGCATCGGCTTGCCCGCGATGCGCTCCGAGAACACCTCGGGCGGCATCGACTTCTCCATCGACAGAATCTCGGGGTCCTTCCGACCCTTCGGGTAGATCGCCAGGTTGGACCAGGAGGGGAGCGAGAAGCTCACCCCGCCCATGTCATTGGCCACCTGCCAGGCGCTCCACGTCTCGGGGTACCAGCCCACCGAGCCCTCGAAGGTGCCGCTGATGAACAGCCGACCACGCTTCTCCGCGATGCGGCCACGCGCCCGCAGCAGCGCCTCGTACGGCTGCTGCCCCGCCTCAACCATGAGCAGCACGTCGGGCGCCTCGCCCGCCATCTTCTCAGGGTCCGAGGCGCTCTTGGTCACCACGCGGACACCACCCTGGAGCAGCATGTTCCACGGCCCAGGCCCATTGGGCATGTTGGCCGAGACGACGCCACCAATGGCGTCCGCGTTTCGGTAGATGTACCGAAACTCATGACGGGCCTGCTCGTAGTCAGGCCCCAGAATCCAGATCAGGGAGGACCAGGGAAAGAGGCTGTAGCCGTAGTCCGCCGTGAGCTCCGACTTGCCTGCCCGCTCACCGCCCGCGACCAGCAGGATGCGCGCCTCTTCGCCGTCATGTCCCCTCGCCAGGAAGATCGGCATCTGCTCCTGGTTCAAGTACCTGCCACTCAGTTTCAGCAGCTCCGTCCGCAACGGCACCGTCGGGGTCGTCCCAAGGATGTCCCGCAGGGAGGGCGGTGCTGTCAGGGTCGGCGCGGGGGACAAGGCGGGCCTTTCTGGCAAGGCGCTCGATGGCCTTGACGAACTTGTCGCTGGAATCCTCACGCCGCTCGACGGGCTTCCCGAGGCGGCGATCCACCAGGTAGATCAGTGCCTGACGGTCGCCCTGGCGGGCGAGGTCCGAGAGGCGGCGGATGTACTCGGGCAGGTTGGAATCCAGGTACCGATCCACCTGGTCGGTGGCCTCACCCGCGGAGCGCGGCTTCGGGGGCCGCCCTGGCTTCCCGTTCGCCACGCGGTGAAGACCCTACCGTCCGCGCGGTGGGAGTGCGCCGCCCAGGAGCTGCTGGAGGGCGGCGGGGCCGCCCGCGGCTGGCAGCGGCAGGCGCTTGCTGGCCGCGGCGACAGGGGCCTTCGGGACGGCCCGCCTGGCGGCCTTCGCCTTCGGCGCGGGTTTCCTGGGGGTCGCGTGCATCATGGTGTTGTGTCCTTCTAGTCGACTGGTTTGGGGGGTGCTTCGTGAGACGGCTCGGTCTCAGGTTGAGACGGTCCCGCCAGCAGCTCCGCAAGGGGTGTGAGGGGCAGGAGACCCGCGGCCCGCTCGGCCTCGACGCGGGTGCGCAGCGCCAGCAGCCTGGCGTATATCAACATCTCCCGCGGCGGGAGGTACTGGCCGCTTCGTGTCTGGTACAGGTGCTGCCAGCGGTTGTACCCATCGGACGGGACATCCCGATCCGATACAGGCCCGATCTGGAAGGTCGTGCCGTCGGGGTGGGACAGCGTCGCCGCCTGATGGCGGACGAGCCCGTTCATCCATTCGGACACGGGCAGTAACGTATCGTGCGACACCGTTTCTTCACACCCCCCTGGCATGGTTATTATAAGTCCGAAGCAGTTAGTTCGCTAGTATCTTTTGTCCGTATCGGAGACGATTGCACCCAAACTGCGGTGCATATGCCCAATCTGGTAGAAAGGAGACCACCACAATGGCCCGTACACGCACCACACCCCCCCTGCCCGATGAGAGGCTGCGCCATGCCCCGTCGCTGGGCGCCGAGCTGCGCCGCCTGCGGGAAGCGTGGCGGCTCTCCCAGACCGACGTGGCCACCAAGCTGGGCGTCACCCAGCGCGTCATCTCGCGGATCGAGAACAACTACACCCAGGATATCCGCGCCTCCATCCTCATCGGCTACGGCGCCCTCGTCGGGCTCACGCCCAACGCCGTCGCCCGCATGGCGGGCTGGTGGACCCCGCTCGTCCCCGAGGACATCAGTAATCCCAAGTGGGATTACATCATCAACTTCCTGGGCTCACCCAGGCTCGGCTCCCGCGAGCGGGAGCGGTTCATCGACCTGGCGTTCGCGGCTTGCCGCGCCGTCCAGTCGATGGAGGCCACGGGCGGCATGGAGCGCTACGTCTCGTAGCGCACCGCCCTACGCCTCGGGCGGGGTTCCTTCGGCCCCCCACCCAGACAGACTGTTCTGAGTCTCTCTCTCTAAAGAGAGAGAGAGACGAAGAATGAATCAGCTCTAAGACTTCGTCTTACAGAAGTCTTCCCCCCTTACCCCCCACGGAGGTCCCCACGGCATCCCCCGTTCCAGCCTGAATTAGTCAAAACTTGCATACTAACTAAACCAGACGTACTATGAACATGCCAGGGGTAGCTCCCCTGAGACACCCGAGGAGTCACCGTGGCACCCATCTCCATGGCACCTATCTCCAAGACACACGAGGCACCCTCCCTCATCGAAATCTGGCTCTCCACGGACGGCAAGCACACCGTCAAAGCCGTCGCCACTGAGGAGGGCGCCCTCAGCACCCTTGAGGTCGCCCGTGATGTCTATGACGCCATCGTGGCGGAGTACGGCCTCAAGCCCGCCCAGGCCCGCTACGGCGCCGCCACCAGCGCCCCCGCCGCCGCGCCAGCCGTCCGCTCCGCCCCCGTCGAGCGGGTGGATGCCTTCTGTACCGACTGTGGCGCCGAGATCAAGGGCTTCACCGACAAGACGGGCAAGACCGTCTCCGCCCAGGTCATCGCCGCCGCCCGACAGCGCAAGAACGGCCGCGTCACGTGTGGCAAAGACAACTGCAAGAACAACGCGGGAGACGACTTCTAGCCCCCAGAGGAGACACCCCTGACCAACGCCATCTACGAGCAGACGCTCCACAAGATTCTGCGCTGGCGGGACGACCCCCGCGAAGTCTGGGGCCAGGCGACAGGCCTGGCCCCCCTCGATCTGCTCACGGGCGGCCTCCACGATGAGGATTACACCGTCCTGGCAGGTCGGCCTTCAATGGGCAAGTCCGCCCTCGCCATGCAGATCGGCTTCCACCGCGCCCGCGAGTACCAGCGCCTCGGGGAGGACAGGCGGGTCATTATTTTCAGCGCCGAGATGACGGGCTGGCAGGTCGTCCTGCGCGAGGCCGCCCGCCTCGCCCGCATCCCCTCCACCACCATCAAGCGCGGCGAGCTGTCCGACGCCGAGCTCGCCTACGTCCAGGGCGTCATCCAGGACATGCGCACCTACCCCCTCCACCTGGACGATACCCACGCCATCACGGGCGAGCTGGTCTACGAGCGCCTCAGACGCCTCAAAGACAGCGGCCCACGCATCGGGCTCGTCATCTTCGATCACCTCCACCTCGGCGGCGGGGACCGCGAGTACGAGCGCATCGGCGCCCTCTCCGCCACCCTTCAGCGCGCCTCCAAGAAGCTCCAGGTGCCCGTCCTGGCCCTCGCCCAGCTCAACCGCAAGGTCGAAGACCGCGGCGTCCCCATCCCCGTCCTGTCCGACCTGCGCGGCACAGGCTCCATTGAGCAGGACGTGGACAACGCCTGGTTCATCTACCGCGCCCGTAAGTACGACCTCACCCTCGATCAGAACGAGGCCCACGAGGCCCACATCCTCGTCGAGAAGGCCCGCAACCACGGCGAGCTGGGCACCGCCGTCGTCGAGTTCGTTCCCCGCTTTACCGATTTCCGCAACCCCCCCGAGGAGCCCTAGTTGCCGTATGACAACCCGAGTACCAGAGAACAGGTCTGCATCATGCCTGGCCGATCCAGGCTCCAATGCTTCGGCTGCCCTGTCCTGGCCTGCACCTTCAACGCGCAGCCCTTCACCGATCTAGACGACACCCTCGCCATCGCCTCCCGCGCCGCCGAGCTCCTCCGCACCAACCGCATCTGGCTCATGGGGTCCGCCACGGAGCCGAGCGTTTCGGGCCGCACCCTGTACGAAACACTGGGCGACAAACCCGAGAACGAGCTCCTGGCACGCCTGGCCGAGAACCGCGGCACCTTCGTTCGCAACCTGGCTATCGAGGGCGCCACCGCGGGCACCCTCACCCTCCAGGAGGCCGCCACGCTGGCCCGTATGCGTAACACCAGCACCACCAGTCCCAACAGCCTCCATGCCCTCCAGGCCCGTGTGGACCACCGCCAGGAGCTCCTGGAGTACCAGCCTGAGACAGGCCAGCAGCGGCGCACCAAGGGATTTCTTGGCGTCACTGAGGAGGACTTTACCAGCGGCCCCCGCGGCAGTCTGTACGTGGGGAAAGAGGTATTCACCTGGACCGACGAGGCCGCGTAGCCGTGGACGACTTCCTCACCTTCAACGCCGCTGCCTGGACTCTCGTCCTCCTTCTGGGCCTCGCCTTCGCCGCCAGCGAGCCACCCCCAACCCGCTGATGGTCGAGACCGCCAACATGGCCTTCCCCAAACCCGTCAAGCGCAGCAAGACCCCAGGCGCGCGCTCAGGCGGCAACAAGTACAAGGCCCGCGCCACCCGTGACGAGAGCAAGATCGCCAGACGCCTGACGGACACCACGGGCATCCCCTTCGAGCGCGTCCCCATGAGCGGTGCCCGCAAGAACGTCGGCCTTGATGGCGACGTGCGCTCCAGGGACACCGTCCAGGACTGGTTCCTCCGCTGGCTCCTGGAATTGAAGAACAAAGAGATCACCAACGCCCGCGGCGAGAAACAGGTCACCTTCGCGCTCGGCTGGCTGGAGCAAACCATCCGCGAAGCCTCCCACGACCGCCGCCTGCCTGCCCTCGTGTACCGCTACACGGGCGATTCAAGGCTTTGGGTCGTCACCGAGTTTGACACCTTCGAGCGGCTCCTCACGGAGCTGAACACCCTGAGCACCCCACCCAACTAGGAGACCACCATGCCACTGCCGCGCGAGCACGACTGGCGCCGCGCCATCGACATCGCCACCAATGCCGCCCAGCAGGGCGTCGCCCTGGCCCAGGTCGCCGTCTCCCTGTCCCGCGAGGGACTCTCCGACGACGCCCGCGCCGTGGCTGCCACCGCCCGTGCGTTCTTTGGAACCGCCGAGAAGGCCCGTCAGCAGTACGAGGAGGCCCTTGATGCGTAAGGTGCTACCCAGACTGCCCGCAGCCCTCTGGCGCGCGCTACGGCGCTCCTGGAGGCCTTCTGCGCTGATTCTCGCAGGCCTTGCCTTCAGCACCGTGGCGCTGCTCGCCAACCCATCCCGCGCCCCCGCCGACCAGGACTGTGCCGACGCCTACATCCGCACCACCCAGGTCCGCTCCAGCGCAACTGTCCGCGCCCTCTTTCGCTGCCTCGACCCCGCCCTTCAGCCCATCAGCGACGAGGACACCTTCGTGCAGCTCGCGGCCACGGCCGTAACCAGCCCCGCTACCGAGGTCCGCCGCCTCGGCTCTCAGAGCACCGCCAGCGGCACGGTCGTCGTCTACACGACCGTCACCAACGGCCAGCCCGTGGCCTACGCGGTGTACCTGAGCCGTACAGGAAGGATCGTCAATGTCGAGTAGCCGCACCGTCAACCAGGCAGAGCTCCTGGGGCTGACCGACCTTGAGCAAACCATCACCACGATCCTGGACCTGGAGGGCCGCGGCGGCCTCCGCATTGGCGAGCTCCTCGCCCAGGTCCAGGATGAGACCCTCTGGCGTGCTGCCACCGCCACGGGCGGCGAGCCCATCCGCTCCTTCGAGGGCTACCTGGCCACCCGCGCCCTGGAGTGGACCGACCAGGGCATGCGCGCCTCGAAGGGCTCTCTGAAGCGCTGGCTCAGCCACTACCGCGTCTTCGGCCAGGCCCTCGGCCTGGACTTCGACACCATGCGCTCCCTCGGTACCGCCAACATGGACGAGCTGCGCAAGGTCATCGACTACGACGAGCGCACCCGCGCCATCGGCCCAGGCCAGCCCGACGCCTTCCCCAAGAAGCTCTCGGCACCCCAGGCCAGGCAGGTCATCGACGGCATCCTCGCGGAAGCCGCCGAGAACGACGGCAGCACCTTCTTCCAGGCCACCAAAGAAATGGTCCAGGACCTCCTTGGCCGCATCCCCCGCCAGCTCGAAGTCGTCGTGGCCACCGCTCGTGAGGGGCGGTACCGCCTCCTGGAGCTGATTATCTGGCAGGGCGGCAACGCCGCCCGTCCCGCCGAGTCGATGGACGAAGACACCCTCCGCTGGCTCACGAAGAAGTACGGCGCCCGCCTCACGGTCCGCCAGGCGTGAGCGACCTGCTCACCCCCCTCAACCTCCTGACGATCCTCGCCACCGTCCTCTCCCTGCTGTCGATCATCCTGATTGGCAAGCGCCTCGCCCTCGGCCTCCTGATCGCCGCCCTCAACCAGGGTGTCTGGATCGCCCTGGACGTGCTGCTGGGGGCCTACGGCCTGATCCCCATCACCCTTCTCTACGCCGCCCTGTGCGCCCACAGCCTTTACCAGTGGAAAGACCACCATGAGTGACTACGCCAGCTTCGAGGAAGCCACCCACAGCACCATGCGCGACCTGGCCAACCTCCTGATCCGAAAACATGAGGATTACGGCCCGAAGAACATCCTCAACGCCCCCTTCGGCCCCGAGCGGGGCCTGGTGGTCCGCCTGTACGACAAGCTCGCCCGCCTGGCCAACCTCCTGGAGCGGGGGGTCCCGCCACAGAACGAAAGCCTGGAGGACACGTGGTCCGATATAGCGAACTACGGCGTGATCGGCCTGATGGTGTCCCGCGGGGACTTCACGCTTCCCCTGCGCGGCCCCACCCAGTCCGCCTCGTCACAGAATCCGATGCTGCCACGGCTGATGCCTTTGCCAGGCTCAAGCTTACCGCACCCATCGGCCTGGACCTTGAAACCACAGGCGACCTGAGCCCCTTCAGGGGAGCACCCCTCACCCTCCAGCTCTCCGACGGTGCGCTGACCGTTGTGGCCCTGTGGCGCTCCCTCGGCCGCCGTTCGCGGGCCTGGCTCACCCGCGTCCTCAGCGGCGAGGACACCCTCAAGGTGGGCCACAACCTCGATTACGAGTACCGCTGGATCAAGCACTTCCTCGGCATCCGCCTCAAGCGCGTGTTCGACACCCAGGTGGCCGAACAGGTGCTCACGATGGGCCTGCCCGCGGAACACCGCCTCGCCGCGGTCGCCGCCCGCTACCTGGACCTCACGATGGACAAGACAATCCGCGCGCGGTTCATCGAGGTCGGCCTGGACAATGCCGCCACCTACACCCCCACGCAGGAGGAGGCCAACTACGCCGCCCTGGACGCCGAGGTTGTCCTCCCCATCGCCCGCGAGCAGATGGCCCGCATCCGCCAGGAGGGCCTGGCCCGCGGCACAAAGCTCCGCATGGACATGCTCCCCGTCGTGGCCGAGATGGAGCTCGAAGGTGCCCCCCTCGACGTGGCCACCTGGCAGTCCGAGGTCCAGCGCATGACCGCCGAGCTCGAACGCCTGGAGTCGGCACTGATCGAACAGCTCACCCCCCACGTCGTGACCGCCCGTGCCCTGGCCTACAGCGCGGCCCTGGAGGCACGGCAGGCCTTCGAGACCGCCTACGAGGCCGCGAAGGCCCTGAACGAGAGCTCGGTCGAGCTGGAGACCAGCGGCGCCCGCGCGTACGACCCCGATGGGCTCTACACCTGCTACGTCCAGACCAAGCAGCAGCGCCGCGAGAAGATCAACGAGCTGAACCGCGCCTGGAAGGAGGTGTGGGCCACCGAGAACGGCAAGGTTCCCGAGATACCCAAGATGGAGCATGGCCCCATCAACCTCGGCTCCTGGCAGCAGCTCCAGGCCGCCTACGCCGACCTGGGCATCACACTCGTCTCCACCGAGGCCGACGAGCTGACCCGCGTGGCGGATCGGCACCCCTCCGTCGTCCCCCTCCTGGCGTGGAAGAAGCTCAAGAAGCTGGAGGGAACCTACGGCCGCCCCTTCCTGGAGAAGGTCGTCGCGCATGACGACGGAACCCATCGCATCCACCCCTCGTTCAACCTCGTTGTCAGCACGGGCCGCATGTCCTGCCGCGAGCCAAACATCCAGAACTGCCCGCCTGCGCTCCGCGCCACCTTCACCGCACCCGAGGGCCACACCTTCGTGATCGCGGACTTCAGCCAGATCGAGCTGCGCATCACCGCCGAGCTCAGCCAGGACCCCGATATGATCGAAAACTACTGCCTCGGCCACGACCTCCACACCACCACCGCCGCCCGCCGCCTGGGCATCAGCTACGCCGAGGCCCTCGAACGCAAGGACGCCCACGACGAGGCCCTCCTCGCCGCCCGCCACCTGGCCAAGACCGCCAACTTCCGTGTCCTCTACGGCGGCCAGGACCAGGAGCTTATCGAGGTGTTCTCCTCCTCCTTCCCCGTCGCCTGGGCGTGGATCAAGCAACAGGGCCAGATCGGCTGGACCCGCGGCTGGACCACCACCGCCGCGGGTCTCCGCCGCCGCTTCGCCAATAGGTTTCCGCCAGACCTCTCCCGCGCCGAGCAGTGGTCGTACCGCGCACACATTGAGCGCGCCGCCATGAACGCCCCCATCCAGGGCACCTCGGCCGACATCACGATGGCCGCAGCCATCGACGTGGCCCGCGAGGTCCCCGAGAACCGCCTGTTCAACCTCGTCCACGACGAGCTCGACGGCATCGCCAGCCTCGCCAGCGCCACCGATGTCGCCCGCCGCGTCAAGCGCCTCAGCGAAGCCGCGGGCGCCAGGTACCTGACCCGCGTCCCCGTCGTTGTCGAGACAAACATCAGCCGCACCTGGAGTAAATGATCCATGCAGACCAGCAATGTCGAGTACCTCCGCACACAGCCAGGCACCACCCCCACGGTCTTTGCCAGTCCAGGTGGACCCGTGCAACTGGCCGAAGCACTGATGACACTCGCCCGCGGCGTCTCCGCCCTGGAGCGCCGCCTCGACGCCCTGGAAAACCAGAAAGGAGGCAAGTGATTGCCCAACGAGAGAGCCTTCAAGCTCAAGACACGCCAGCGACTCACAGCCCTGTACGCCTGGGCGAGCCAGCTCGAGAGCAGGGTGGGACTCCTGGAGGCCTGCCTGATCTCCACAAGGCCCTCGGACTCGAATCAGCCAACGGACGCTACCTCGCCTTCTGCCCCTACCACGAAGACCGCCACAAACCCGCCCTCGGCATCTTCCGAAACGGAGTCTACTGCTTTGCTTGCGGAGCTTCTCGGGGTGTCCTTCGGTTCCTTGCTGAGAACCCTCCAGGAACAATCCGCGTTGTTGGCAACGCTGGTGGTGCTCACCGCGTCGGCGTATCGGCCCGCACCAGAGACCTCCCCGAAAGCCTCGCCTCGGCCTACGCCACCCTCCTCCGCGGACCCCTGGCCCAGCGCCGCACCTGGCTCCACGCCCGCGGCCTCACCGACGCCACCATCGACACGTACCAGCTCGGCCACAGTGGCGCCGCCTTCACCATACCCGTCCTTGGTCGTCAGCCAGAACCTGACCTACGTGAAGCCCAAGTATCGCGGCGCCTCCTGGCGCTCCGCTTCCGACGCGACCATGGCCGCACCGACGCCCCCTGTGGTGAACCCTGGTGTGATCCATCCGTCTGCCCCAAGTATTTCGGACTCAGCGGATTCAACCAGACCCTCCTCTACGACCCCGCTGCTGCCCTGGCCGCTCACCCACGGACCCTGGTCCTCTGCGAGGGTGAGCTAGACACCCTTCTGCTCGTCCAGCACGGCTACCCCGCGGTCACCTTCACCAACGGTGTCGGCGGCCTCAAGCGACAGCACCTCGCCTTCTTCGACCACGTTCCCGAGATTCTCCTCTGCCTCGATCAGGACGAGGCGGGACGCCGCCGCGCGGCCACCCTCGCCTCCTGGTTCGGCGGACGCGCCCGCTGGATTCGCTGGCCGCACGCAAAGGACGTGACCGACCTACTACACACCGCAGGCCTTGACGCCTTCGAGAGAGCTTTGACTACCTGTGCAGGAGTTTACGACCGAAGAAATCCGCGTGATCCACCGCGCCCTGCGGCTGCTCGCCCGCAGCCGCGAGGCACGCCTGGACTATGACACCGCCGAGCTCGCGGAGGAGCTCTCCGACCGCGTCGCCCTGGAGCTGGAGTCCCGACCCTGATGCCCCACACCGACTTCCTCATCAACGGCCACCGCGTCCCCATCGAAACCGCCCTGCGCACCGCCCTGGACGACTGGGGGCGTGACCAAACCCACACCTACCCCCTCCTGAAAGCCATGGTCCAGCGCGAGCAGAACGAGAGTTACACCCCCTCCAAGTTCTACGGCTGTGACCGCTCCCTGTACCTGCGCATCAACCGCGACTACGCCGTCGATCCCAGTACCGCCTTCGCCCGCCTCCGCGGCTCCCTGTTCCACCAGATTCTGGAGGGTGCCGCCCAGGGCCGCGACGATTACCACCCCCTCATCGAGGTCAACTTCACCCGACCCATCAGGGTCGATGGCGTGTGGCGCCTGGTCACAGGCAGGATCGACCTGGCCGACCCCGCCCGCGGCCTGCTGACCGACTACAAGACCACCAAGCGCCTGTTCCCCCCATACCCCAAGCCCGACGATGTCGGCAAGCTCAAGCTGTACGCCTGGATGGCCCAGGCCCACGGCCTCACCCTCGACAAGGGCGAGCTGGTGTACGTCGAGATTGCCACGGGCCGCATCGAGCGCGCCCGCGTGCTCATCAAACCCGCCTCAGAGGCCTGGATCGAACAGCGCGTCCGCGCCATCGCCACCCTCTACGACGGCACCATCCCCGAGATCATCGACCTCGAAGACCAGTGGATGTGTGGCTACTGCGATGTCGCCCCCGAGTGCATCACCCTGGCCGCCGAACAGAACACCCCGCCGCCGATCACCGACCCCAAAGCCCGTAAGAAGGCCCTAGCTGCCCGCCAGGAGTACACCGCCTGATGACCACCAAGAAGGCCCCCGAGAAGGACGCCCAGGAACGCCCGCTGCGCAATTTCAATGAGTACCTGGAGTACCAGGAACTCAAAGAAGGCTCCATCTGGTTGGCTGGCCCCATCGACGACGATATCGTGATCTGGGTGGACCGCCGCCTCAACGAGCTGGTCCGCCTTGGTAAGAAGAACGTCACGTTCCGCATCCAGAGTCCAGGCGGCAGTGTCTACAGCTCCATGGCCCTGCTCGACATTCTCAACGATATGCGCACCCAGGGTTTCCACCTGACGGGCCTGGTGGAAGGCTACGCCGCCTCCGCCGCGGCCATGATCGTCCTTCAGGCCATGGACCAGCGCAATGCCCGCCCCAATGCCCGCATCCTCATCCACGAGCCCCGCAAGTTCAGCTTCGGCACCCAGCGCGCCTCCGAGATCGAAGACGAGATGAGCGAGCTCCAGGAGCTCACCGACAAGATTGTCGAGATCATGTCCGACCGAACAGGCCGCACCCCCGATGAGCTCCAGAAGCTGTTCCGCCGCCGCGAGCGCTGGCTGTCCGCCCAGCGCGCCCTGGAGTACGGCTTTCTTGACCGAATCGTCTAAGGGTGGCCGCCGCGTGAGCCCGCACCCGAGCAGCACCGATGCCCTCAGCGCCTACGAGGCCTTCATGGCCGAGCAGACCCTGACCTTCCCAAGCCTCAAGGACTCCGAGGGAGACGGGTTCCCCCCCGTCTCCCTGGTCTTCGACCAGCAGCCCCAGGTCAGCCAGCACACCCTCTGGCTCAACTACTGGATCGCCAACGTCGCCGTCTTCGATCAGCACCCCCAGGTGCTACCTGGCCTCATGGCCCGCGTCTACCGCATGTACCCGAGCCTGGTCCGAGAGCACCACCTGTACCTGCTGCTCGAAGAACACGGCCGCTTCGACCTCGTCCTCCGCGAGCGCAAGCTCGATGCCAACGGTGTCGATTACCTCGTCCTCCAGGACGGCCGCGCCTACGGCGTCCAGGCCTACGTCGATACCCCCCGCTCCCGCATGTTCCGCACCCGCAAGCGCACCCGCCACAAGGCCCTCGGCCAGACCATCGAGCTGCCCCTGGACATGGAGGGTGCCGAGAAAGTGGGACCCTTCGCCGTCTACGGCCACCAGCACCTGGACCATATCTGGTCCATCGTCGGCGGTGGCGCCGAGCAGAAGGCCGCCTGAGCGCGCTAACAGCACGCCAGAACTAGCCTTACGACCCTGTTCTCCAGCGAACAGGTGTTCTATGTTCGCCGTACGGTCGGTACGCCGCTGTGACCCAGCGGATATGCCCAGAGTGATGAAATTGTCACCCTGAGTCGTCTAAGACAGTACCAGAAGGGAGCTTCCCCATGCCATATCTGAAGACTCGCGCACGGTACACGCTCGGAAGGGAGCCGACAAGAGGACCATCGGCGTATTGGCCTAAACCAAAACAATCCCTATCAACCGCCCCGCCCGTCACAGTTCTGTACGGAAGCGCACCATGGAGGCCCGCCTGATGACTGGAGTGCCCGACCCGCAGCGCGAGCTGCGCCACGCGGTCAGACTCGCCCAACGCTACCTGGAGTACCTGGAGCCGCCCTACGGCGGCCCGCCCGAGATCGAGCGCGTCCCGCCCGCGGACATGCTCCGCGTCGCCCGCGCCCTGGTGCTGGCCACCAGCGCTATCCGCCTCGCCGCCTAGACTCGGCCCCCCCGTAAGTCTGAAGCCCCACGGTATGTGTTAGACTGGAAATACTCGCCCCCCAAGCACGGAAACCCACCCAAGAACACAAGCCAGTTCCAAAGGCTGGAGTCCTACCGTTGGACGACCGGGCACCGTGCACGCCAGATGTGCGTTCGATCTGCCGCTGCGGAATCTGGATGCCTCAGTTTACAGCAGGCTCGCGGGTGGGCCGGTGTGTGGCGCGGTGCAAACTGACGTCTCATCGAAGGCAGCTCGTGTGATGATGCTCGGTCGCGGGGGGCATTGCCGCATCTGGAGCCGTAGGCCGCCCTCACGGCCTCGCGGTCCAGGCGTGGAAGAGGGCGGCCCATTCGGGCACGCTGAGGTCCTGCGGGCGGCGTCGGGCGGCGATGCCTGCTGATTCGAGCAAGCGCACGGTCTCGGACCGCTCGGCTTTGAGACCCTGGGCCAGGGAGTTGCCGAGTACCTTGCGGGGCTGCGCGAAGCCGGCGTGCAGGAAGTCCAGGAAGTGTTCGGCCTCGGATCGGACGATGACACGTTTCTCATCCGGGAGTGGCGTGAGCCGCAGGACCGCGGAGTCGACGTTCGGCCGGGGGTGGAACGCGGTGCTCGGCACGATCCGGGTGATCTCGATGCCGGCCTGCGACTGCACCCACGCGCCGATGGCGGACAGGTTGCCCGTCGGTGCCACGAGCCGCTCGGCGACCTCGCGCTGGACCATCACGATCAGCCGCGTCGCAAACGGCGGCCCCGCCAGCAGCAGCCGTCGCACGGCTGGCGAGGTGACGTGGTACGGCAGGTTGGCGACGACCACGAACGGCTGGTCGAAGTGCTCGGTGGTATTGAACTGCAGGATGTCGGCGTGGACGACGGTCAGGTTCTCGGCGAGGACCAGCCGCGGCAGCGCATGGACGAGGTCCGGGTCAAGCTCGACGGCCACCACGCGGCGGGCGCGCTGGACGAGGCGCTCGGTGAGGATGCCGAGCCCGGGACCGACTTCCAGGACGTCGTCCAGGCCACTCGCCAGGTGGGCGGCCTCGACGATGGCTCGGGCCACGCCCGCGTCGGCGAGGAACGATTGGGAGAGTCCGCGCCGCGGCTTCAGGCCAAGGGCTCGCAAGCGAGCGGCGGGGTTCGAAGCGGGCACCCTGGCGCCGAGCGCTTGAGCCGGCTGTGGACTGGTCACGTGGCCCGGAGTAGTGTCAGCGAGCGGCGCGTCGAGCGGGCAGAAGGGGCGCCTTCACGGACGCCCGTTCCGCCCACTCGACGCCCGGCGTCGATGGAATGGAGAAAGAGATGGCCGTGCACCTGTCTTCGATAGTCGCGTCGTCACAGCCGCGGGTCCGCTGACTCGGGCCCGGCTGCCCCGCGGCACCCGACGAGCACTCCTTACTGCTGCTTCCTTCCGGACCTGACACGGTTCGAAGGTCGCCGCCGCGCGGGACCAGGCCTTCAACATTGCGCTGCCCGCTGTCGGACCGACAACGAACGACCTCAGACGAGGAATTCAACCCCGCTAGAGCGGGTTTCGGGTTACAACGGACCGCTACTCCGCCGTCTAGCACGGCCGCGGACATTGTACCCAGATACGGCCGATGGTGGTGCTCGCGTGTCAGGCGCGGACTTCGCGGCATGGATCCGCCCGAACGCGCCCACCTGACGCCGGGGTCCCACAGGATCTGGGCGAGGAGGGCCACGGCGCCCATCCGCTGGGCGCGCCCGCGCCCAGCCGTTTGTATAACGATACGACTGTCCACGGAGCAGGGTTGCTCGATCAAGTGCCCTCCCGGGGCCCGGGCAAGGGACGCCACGACGCTTCCCGGGCCCGAGGAAGCAACGAGGAGCCAGCGATGAACGCACCGACGCGCGATGGCGCATCTGCACCTGCCGCTACGCCAGACGAGCGGCTCGTCGACGTCCTGGGGGTGCAGAGCCGGGTGTCGGTCCTGGGCGACGGACCGCCGTTGCTGTACCTGCACGGGGCCAATGGTCCGGGCTGGCCGCCAGGACTGCGGGCGCTGGCCGAGCGCTTCACGGTGTACCAGCCAGAACACCCTGGCTTTGGCACCTCGGAACGGCCCGAGCACGTCGAGACGGCGCAGGACCTGGCGCTCCATTACCTGGACCTCATTCCCAGCCTGGGCCTGCGCACGGTGTGCCTGGTCGGCCAGTCGCTCGGCGGCTGGATCGCGGCCGAGATGGCGACCCTGTGCACGCACGACCTGAGCCGTCTGGTGCTCATGGGCGCTGCCGGCCTGTTGCTGCCGGACGAGCAAGGACGTGTGGACCTGTTCGCGCTCAACCCGGAGAAAGTTACGCGGGCGCTGTTCTACGACCAGGCGCTCGCTGAGCGGGCGCTGGCCGTGACGCCGACGCCCGAGGACATCCATGCTGCCGTGCGAAACCGGGCCATGACCGCTCGTCTGGGCTGGAGCCCGTACATGGCGAACACGGCGCTCCGCACGCGCCTGCGCCGCATCCGCATCCCAACACTGGTGGTCTGGGGCGCGCAGGACGCGCTGATGCCGCGGACGCACGCCGAGGCGTACCGCGACGCTATTCCCGGCGCAAGCCTCGAGCTCATCGAAGCGTGCGGCCACCTGCCCGCCGTCGAGCAGCCGGCCGCGTTCGCGCGGGTGGTGGGCGATTTCCTGTCCGCGCCACTGGCAGCCCCCGTCACCGCTGGCGCCAGATAGGTCCAAGGAGCACAGAACGAACGCGATGCAAGTCTTTGCCTTCACGCTGATGCCGTGGCCGTACCTGCCCGAGAACTACCGCGAGCAGTACGACTCGGCATGGGTCACCTTCCCGAACAGCCACTTCGACCCGGTAAAGGGCCACGCGCTCTACACCCGCTATATCGACGACCTGGTGTACGCGGCCGAGGCCGGGTTCGACGGCCTGGGTGTCAACGAGCACCACCAGACCGCGTACGGCCTGATGCCCTCGCCCAACCTGATGGCGGGCATGCTGGTCCAGCGCACTCTGGGCATGACGACCAGGATCGCCATTCTCGGCAACGCCCTGCCACTGCGCGACCACCCGTTGCGCATCGCCGAGGAGATCGCCATGCTGGACGTGATCAGCGGCGGGCGCATCATCAGCGGCTTCGTGCGCGGGATCGGCGCCGAGTACCCCACGTTCGGCCTGAACCCGGCCCACTCGCGCGAGCGGTTCCACGAGGCGCACGATCTGATCGTGAAGGCGTGGACGCAGCCGGGGCCATTCCCGTGGGTGGGAAAGCACTACAACTTCCGCTACGTCAACCCGTGGCCGCGGCCGTTCCAGCAGCCGCACCCGCCGATCTGGGCGCCGTCACAGGGCAGCGGCGAGACGATCGAGTGGGCGGCGCAGCACGGCTATACCTACTGCCAGACCTACTCGCCCCTCGCGGCAATTGCCGGGTTCTTCGACCAGTACCGCGCCGTGGCGCGGGAGAGCGGGTATGAGGCGGGCCCGCAACACCTGGCGTGGTCGGTGCCGGTGTATGTCGGCCGGACCGACGAGGAGGCGCGCGAGCAGGCCTGGCCGCACCTCAGCCTATTCGTGAACGATCTCTTGCGAATGCCGCCAGAGATGTTCCTGCCGCCGAACTACACCAGCGAGGCGTCGATGGCGAAGATCGCCGCCGCGAAGAAAAGCATCATCGGGAAGCGGCAGACCATGGAAGACATGGACGCCGCCGCCCTGGCGATCGTCGGCAGCCCGGAAACGGTGCTGCGCAAGATTGAGGCGGCCCACAAGATCCTTGGGTTTGGCAACCTGGTGTGCATTTTCCAGTTCGGCAGCATGCCCCAGGACGAGGCGCGTGCCAACATCGATCGCTTGAACGAGTACGTGCTGCCGCGGGTGCGAGAATTCGCCCCGATCACGCCAGAGCCGGCGGCGGTGTAGGAGGCGGGCTCCCACGAATCACCTGTGACACGGTTGTTTCGCCATGATCACTGCAATGTGCCGCGGCGGCAACAGCTACGTCATTCGGGTGCCGCGGGACGAAATGGCGCGGGTGGGCGTTCGGCCGGACGAGCTTGTGCAGGTAGACATCCGGCCGGTCGAGATTCGATCCAGGCTACCGGTGACGTTCAGTCGGTCGTAGACATCCTGCTTGAACAGACGGAGGTTGCTGCCGCCTTCGCGCGGCTCGCCGATGGCTGAGGACGTTCGCTACCTCACGGCGAACGATGTCCTCGCTCTTGCTGCCGCCTTCTTCACGCGGCTCCGCTATGCGGCTCCCATTCTGCGCGCTTCCCGGGTTCAGGTTGTCACGAGAACGCATGCTCGTGCCGTTTTGGCGGAGAGGGTGGGATTCGAACCCACGAAGGCTTTCACACCTTACCCGCTTTCCAGGCGAGCGCCATAAGCCAGACTAGGCGACCTCTCCCAATCAGCGTCTACAGACTTTCCAATCGCACCGTGGACGAGACGGCGGAAGGGGTGGGATTCGAACCCACGAGAGCTTGCACCCTAGTCGTTTTCGAGACGACCGCCCTAGGCCTCTAGGCGACCCTTCCGGTCGGATTCTACCGAACGGTACGGTTGCACTGCCCGCGCCCTGAGTCTCGCTTGTTCACGAGCCGCGGGAACGTGCGATCTGAGCGGTCCTTGTGCTCTTCCCCGGCTCATGTCGGCGGGTATCATTCGGGGGCCGAGGCAGACGTTGATGGTCACCACCGCCGACTACACCGTAGCGGACCTGGAGCGTCGCGCACATGACGGCTACCGCTACGACCTGATTCGCGGGCAGTTGATCAAGATGTCCCCGGCAGGCGCCCGACACGGCCACGTCGCAGCCAGGATTGCTCGGTCTCGGCGCCGTACACCTCGCCGGAGCCGCGCTCCGACACGTGTACGGCGCCGAGACCCGCTTCCTGCTGGCGCGCGGCCCGGATGTTGTCCTGGGTCCGGACGCCGCCTTTGTTCGTACGGAGCGTCTTCCCCCTGAAGCCGAACGGGACGGCTTTTTAGCGCTGGCTCCGGACCTGGTGGTCGAAAGTGTCTCGCCCTCGGACCGCGCAGGGTACGTGCAGGATAAGATCATGGAGTACCTCGACGCGGGCGTTCGGCTGGTGTGGCTGGTCGATCCGCGTCGCCGCACCGTGACCGAGTACCAGGCCGATGGCACCGCCCGGGTACTTCGGGAGACCGACAGATTGGGCGGGGGCGATGTGCTCTGCGAATTCAACGTCCCCATCGCCGACCTTCTGCGATAGCAGCCGGGTCTGCCCACCACGCGCCACCGGGAGCGACCCGGTAGAACCGAGACGGCGGATGAGGCGCTTCGCTGAAGAGCGTTTGCGCCTGGGCGTGCCGCGGGGTTCTGTGGCTTGCTCCGTGGCAACCCCTGACGTGCGGAAGGTGATCCGGCCCGGTTTACATCGCCTCTGGAGCCGAGACGCCGATCATGCCAAGCGCGTTCGCGAGCACCTGGCGCGCGGCGTCCGCCAGCTTCAGGCGTGCTGCCCGGGTGCGCTCGTCGCTTGTGAGCACCCGAAGCGCGGGATCGTCGTTGCCGGCCTCGTACCAGGTGGCCGTGGCTCGGGCCAGCTCGTAGGCGTAGTGCGGCACGTGGTGCGGGGCCATCTGACGCGCGGCAAGCTCCACCACCTCCGGAAGCTGCAGCATCCGGCGGAGGAGCGCTAGCTCGCTCGGCTGCGTCAGGAGCCGTACGTCGGTATTCAGGGCAGCCTCCACGGGCGCCTCGCGCAGGATCTTCGCCAGCCGAGCGTGGGCGTACTGGACGTAGTACACCGGGTTGTCGCTGGACTGCTTCTTGGCCAGGTCCAGGTCGAACTCCATCATCGCGTCCGAGCTGCGGCTGGCCATGAACCAGCGCATGGCATCTGGCCCCACCTCGTCCAGCACCTCGCCCATCGTGACGAAGTTGCCCGCGCGCTTGCCCATGCGCACCGGCTGGCCATTCCGCAGCAGGTGGACGAGCTGATACACCAGCACGTCGAAACGGTCGTTCTCCACGCCGAGCGCTCGGACGACCGCCTTGATCGAGGGGACCTGGCCCTGGTGGTCCGCTCCCCACACGTTGATCACGCGATCGAAGCTCCGAACGAAGAACTTGTCGTAGTGGTAGGCAATATCGGTGCCGAGATAGGTAGGCCGTCCGTCACTGCGGATGATGACCCGGTCGCGCTCGTCCCCCAGGGTCGAGGATCGTAGCCAGACCGCGCCTTCACGCTCGTACACCAGGTCGCGCGAGCGGAGCAGGTCCAGGATCGCATCGAAGTGGCCCTCGCGGATGAGGCTGGCCTCGGAGAACCAGGTGTCGTACTGCACGTTTGCCCGCGCGAGCTCGGTGCGGATCCACTCCATGACGCGCGCCGAGCCGAGCGAGCCGATCTCTGCCGCGCGCTCCTCCGGCACGTCCGAGAAGCGGTCGCCGTGCTCGGCGTGGATGGCTCGGGCAAGGTCCTGGACGTACTCGCCCGGGTAGTCCGTCTCGGCTGGCGGGATGTCTTTGCCCAGCAGCCGCTGGTACTGCACCCACACCGAGTGGTGGAGGTTGGAGACCTGCGCGCCCGCGTCGTTGAAGTAGTACTCGCGGTGGACACGCCAGCCGGCCTTTGCCAGCACGCGTGCCAGGCTGTCGCCGATGGCGGCGTTGCGGCCGTTGCCGAAGTGCAGCGGTCCGGTCGGGTTGGCGCTGACGAACTCCACCTGCACCGATCTCTCGCCGCCGAGCGGCACGTCGCCGAAGCGTTCGCCCTCTGCCAGCACCACGTCGATCTGCTGGCGGAGCCACTCGTCGGCGAGGGTGAAGTTCAGAAATCCAGGCTGAGCCACTTCCCAGGTCGCCAGGAACGGCGGCGGGTCGAGGGCGATCTGGGCCGAGATGGCGCCCGCGATGGCGAGCGGATTCGGCCCCTGCGGCCCCACGGCACGCTTCGCCTTGAGCGCGAACGAGGTGGCGAAGTCGCCCTGGTCTGGCCGTGAGGGCCGCTCGATGGCGATCTCCGGGTACGCCACCCGCGGCACCTGGCCGGCTGCCTGGGCCTTCTCCAGCGCGCGCTCGACGACGCGGGCGACCTGCTCGCGGATCAACACGTCGGCCAGGGTCCGCTCGTCCGTGCTGGCGGGGGCAGTCACTTCGTCAGGAGCTCCTTGAGGGCCGTGTAGGCCGGGCGCGGCGAGCCGTCCGGGTTGGTGATACTCCACCAGTACTGCTCCTGGCTGGGCGTCCACTGCGGATCGGGGATGTAGATCACGGTCGTAAAGGCCAGCCAGGGGGACATCTTCTCACGCGCGCATTGAAACCCGGCGACGAGGTACTTCGCCTGCTGATCCTCTGAGACAGCATGCCACAGGTACGGCGAACCGGGTCGCGGGTCCGTGGTCCAGCCCATCTCGAGCACCGCGATCTGCTTGTCGCCGTCACCCTGCTCCACCATGAGCGCGCGTACGTCCTCCACGTGGCGGAAGGCATACACCCGCTTCAGCTCGGTGGGGCTGGGATCGCCGGGGTTGGTCAGGCTCGGGTCCGCGGCCACCTGGGCGGGATCCTGGCACGGATCGCCCTTGAAGCCGGGCATGTGTGCGCCGAGCAGGTCAAAGCTGCCCTTCGCCCCGGCGGCATACATGCCTCGATAGAAATCCATGTCACGCATGGCGTTGTCGCTCGACTCGGTGGTCGGCGACATACCCGCGGAGATGACCAGCGCCTGCGGATCGACGGCCTTGATGGCCTGGTAGCTGGCTTTGAGCAACGCCGTGTAGGCCGCGGGGTCGGGCTTCTGGCCGCCCCACTCGCGCGCCAGGTTGGGCTCGTTCCAGATCTCGTAGGCCTGGATTTTTCCCTTGTAGCGAGCGGCCAGCGCCGTCACGTAGTCGGTCCAGTCCTTCTGGTTGTCGGGTGGCCCGGAGGCTGGGAACGTGATCTTGCTCGAGGCCCAGCGCGGCTGGTTGTCCAGCCGGGCGATGACGCGCAGGCCCGAGTCGCCAATGGCCTGCATCACGCGATCCGGCTCCTGCCACTCGAACTGGCCTTTGCCGTTCTTCTCGACGTTCCGCCACTCGAAGCGCTGCTTCACCCAGGTGAAGCCGGCATCGCGGGCCAGGTTCAGATCACGCTGGGTCGTGCGCGGGTTTCCCCACAGGAACACGTGGACCGCTGGATCCGCCGTCGGAATTTTGCCGAGCTCCACCGGCGGGAGCGTAGGGCGAGGGACGGACGGGGCGCTGCCCGGGCCGGTGGGTGGGTTGGTGGGCGCAGCCCCGCCCGAGCAGGCCGCGACCAGCAGCAGGGCGGCGACCCAGGCGATGACGGCGGCGCGTGCGCGGTGACGTACGAACAGAGAGAACCTCCTGGGGCACCGTCGCACCAGGCGGGCGCGGGCACGGAATGCTGCAATATAACGAGCCCGCCCCACCGCTCGTGCCTCGGTCGATCCCGCGTCTCCCGCAGTACCTGGTTCGCCTCCCGCGTCTTGCCGGTTTCCGGAGGGTGGGGCGGCCGGTCATCCTCGCCCGAAGGACGTTCCTGCTTCGTGCGGCGTGCGTGGCCCTGCTCGCCGCGCTGGCGCCGATCAGCACGGGGCTTGGCGCCAGCGCCGAGGTCTTCGCCTGGTGCCCCATGGGCCTGGCCCCCCGCTTTACTGGCAGCCTCGCGGCGTTGAGCGCGGCGCTCGATGGCACGATGGGCGAGCCGCTGGAGTGCGAGCACCGCGATACGGGGAGCAGCGACCTGGTGCAGCAGACCAGCACCGGCCTGGCGCTGTACCGCGGGCTGGAGGGCGTCCCGACGTTCGCGTCGGGACCCCGCCGGTGGGCGCTCCAGGGCGACCGGGTCCGGTTCTGGCAGGGCGCTGAGCTCGACGTTCCACCCGATGCCGCGGTGCTCGGCGGCGGAGCCCCGCTCATCCCAGGCTCGGCCGCGTCGGCCTTGCTCGCGGGGCCGCCCGTCTATCCCCTCAATGGCAGGTTCCTTGTCGCCAACATGCACGGCTTCCTGTTCAACGAGAACCGCCGCGACGTGGAGGAGAACGTTACCTACGCCCGCTGGCTTGGGGCCGGGACCATTCGGGTGTTCGGCACCGACAACAACACCCTGAAGCAGTGGGACGGGCGCCGGGTGGGGCGCCAGATCGTCGATGCCGCGGCGGTGCTCCGCGCGAACGGCGTCAAGCTCGTAGTGGCGTTCGTGAACAACCACCGCCCGGTGCCGGGCGAGACGGCCGAGAGCTGGGGCTGGCTGGTGGACTACGACCAGCTCCTCCTGCCGTTCTACGAACGGACCTGGCGCGGCGCGTACCTGACGTTTGTCCGCGACCTGATCACCACCGTGCGGCAAGCCGGCGCGCTGGACGTGGTCCAGGCCTGGGAGCTTGGCAACGAGCTCCACACGCCCACGAACCCAACCACCTTCGTGTCGTTCGTCGAGGGCGCAGTGGCCGAGGTCCGGGCGCTGGACCCCGTGACGCCCATCTACCCCGGGACTATGGGCGCCAACCACCTGCAGCCCTGGAACCCCCGCTCGCCGGTGGCGCGCTGGCTGTACTGCGAGGCACCCGTGGATGCCTACACCCTGCACGCCTACGACTGGGTGAGCCGCGAGCGTCAGGGCGACATGCCGATCGAGTGGGACCTGGATTGGGTCACGGCGGCGCCCTGTCCCAGCGGCCGCCGATTGCCGGTTATCGTGGAGGAGCTGGGCGCCTCCCGAGCGTTGCCCGGCGTATACAGCCGCGATGACGAAGCGGGCCGGGTCCAGCAGGAGCTTCGCCAGATGCGCTTCGTGCTGGGCTACTCGCAGGTGGCGGGCCTCGGCGCGTGGTCTGCCGAGAGTCCGCGCGTGGCCGACAAGACGTTTTACGATAGCCGCCGCGGCCTGACCTCGTTCGGCCGCAACGGCATGGGCGGCGGCTCGTGCTACGACCCGGCGCCAGACCCCGCGCCCGGCGCCCGCTGCCAGCTAGAGCGGGCGCTCCAGGCCCTTCCGCAGGGGCCGTGACGGAGTTCCAAGTTCCAAGTTCCAGGTAGTCGAGTGTCGGCTGTCATCCTGAACGCAGTGAAGGATCCGACTCTCCACGCACGAGCACGGATCCTTCGGCCGCGGCCTCAGGATGACCCCTTCCAACTCTGAACTCGGAACTTGGAACTTGGAACTTGGAACTCGTCTTACGGCAGCGTGCCGTTCGTGCGGGCGTTCTTGACGGCGGTGTAGGCTGGGCGCGGGGAGCCGTCGGTATTGGTGATGGCCCACCAGACCTCCTCGCGGTCAGCGGGCCACTGTGGGTCGGGCAACGTCCATAGGAACATCACGCCGACCCACGGCCGCCAGTTCTGGCGGGCGTACTGGAAGGCCGCCACGACGTTCTGCGCTTTCTTCTCCTCGCTGACCGCGAACCACGAGTAGGCGGGATGGATGGTGTCGGCGGTCCAGCCGAACTCCAGCAGCCACACCTGCTTGGCGGCATCGCCGTTGCGCTCCATGACCTGGCGAAGCTGCTCCACGCGGCGGAAGTAGAAGCTCTCGTGCGGAAAGCGCGGGTCCGAGTTCAGCGCGCACTCCACGCACGGGGCCTGAGTGTTGCCGTGGGCGCCGAGCGCATCGTACTTGCCCTTCATACCCGCGTCGTACAGCCACTGCATGTACTCGGCGTCGTCCCAGGCGGTCTGGTCCTTCCATCCGGTCGGAGAAAGGCCCGCTGTCACAACGGTGATTGTCGGATCGACCGCGTGGGCGGCCGTGTAGGCACCACCCAGGAGCCGAACGTAGTCGGCTGCCTGACTCCGGTTGATGGGCTGCATGCCCCACTCGCGGTTCAGGTTGACCTCATTCCAGATCTCGATCGCGTCCACACGGCCGATGCTAGAGCCCGTCTTGTAGCGCGATACCAGGGCTGTCACGAAGTCGTTGAAGTCCTGGTAGTTGTCCGGCGGGCCGTTGTTGGCGCCATCGCGCCGGGCCCAGGTGGGCTGGAAGTCCAGGCGCGCCAGGATCTTCACGCCGGCGGCGTTGCTGGCGCGCACGATGCGGTCCGCCTCGGTCCAGTCGAAGCAGCCCTTGCAGCGGCCCTCGATGTCGCGCCACTTGAAGAGCGTCTTCTGCCAGCGGAAGTTGGCGTCGGTTGCCAGCTTGATGTCACGTGACGTCGTGCTCTGGTTGCCCCAGATGAACATGCTCAGCCCGTAATCGGGGCTGGGGACGCTGGGCGCTGTTGACGGCTGCGGTGTTGCCGTCGCCGTTGGAGTGCCCGCCGTCGAAGGGGTAGCGGTCGGCTGAGCGCCTGCGACCGTGACGCCGATGAATGCATTGACGTAGCTGGTACCGGTCGGTACGTTGCCATTGATCGCCGAGCGATACAGCGGGCTGTTCCTCGCCTGCACGTCCAGGTCCGCTGGCAGATTCTGGCCCGTGATCACCGCCTTGAGGTAGTCGGCCAGCAGCAGCCCCTGGGTGAGGCCGGTGCCCTTGTCGTAGTGCATGATCCCGCGCTGGAAGCGCTGGTAGATAAAGTTGCGATTGGTGGGATCACGCTGTGGGGCGCTGGTGGGTAGGCCCCACAGCTCCAGGTTCAGCAGCGGCAACAGATTGGGGTCGCCGTTGCCCTCGGGGAAGGCGTCCTCCAGGGTGACAGTGTTCTGGAAAGTGCTGAAGAAGTTGACCGGCTCGCCCTCGAAGGTGTCCGGCGCGTTGGCGCGGACGAAGTCCACGACTTTGCTGTCGTACTGAGGATCGTTGGCCGCGGGCGCACGGCTGAGCAGGACCGGGTCGCTAGCGGGGAATACGCTGCCGTTGATGCGCGTGTACGGCAGCAGGCCCGCGTCCAGCAGGTTGAGCGTGTTCACGCCAGCAGAGCCACACTGCTGCATGATCACGCGCTGGAAGAACTGGGTGGTGCAGCCCAGGAAGGAGAAGTCCTTGCTGGCCGGGTAGCCGAACGTCCGGACGCCGCCGCGCTTCTGGAAGAAGTCCCAGAAGCTCTCGCGGTCCACCCGGTAGCCGGTCTGCGGAAAGGTGCGCGGGTCTGGCGTCTGCGCGACGACTTCGGCGCGGCCCGCGGTGGGGCCTACGACCGTGGTCGCGGCCAGGGCCACCACGAGGGCGGTGCGCCAGGCGGCGCCCAACCGGGCAGCCCGGCAGACTCCAAGGAATTTGGACGAGGACTCGGACACTGAGCAGACCTCCCTGTGTGGCTGGCGCTCCCGCCACACTGACTCAGAACAACGGTAGGTGGGACCTGTAGGGGACGGACGCCCCGGGGCGGGGTAGGATACTCAAGCGCTCCCGCGCGGCACTGGTCGTCGAGCGCTCCGTGCGGCCGAGCGCCGCGTTCACCGCTGGCGGTGAACCTCACAACGAGTGATGCGTGACAGGGTGGCAGTGCCTCGCCTGTGTGTCACGACTGAGACGGAAACTTGGAACTTGGAACTTGCAACTTGGAACTCTGTGGCAGTGCCTCGCGTGTGTGTCACGACTGAGACGGTCCGTCGGGAGGGACCGAGTTGGCGCACCTCTTCGTGTACGGAAGCCTGACGCGGCCAACGACGCTGGATGCCGTGCTCGGCCACCGGCACCTGGGCGAGCGATTCCGCGCACGCCTGCCCGGCTGGGAGCGCCGCGCGGTCCGAGACTTCGAGTACCCCGTGGTCGTGCCTTCCGCGGGAGGCGTGGTGGACGGGATCCTCGTGTTCGACCTGTCTGACGAGGACCTGGCCTGTCTGGACCAGTACGAGGACCTGGCGACCGGCGAGTACGTACGTCAGGAAGCGATCGTGGAAGCCGAGGGCTGTGGCCCCGCCGTCGCGCGCCTTCCGGCGTTCGTGTACGCGGCAGGCCCAGCACTCGCACCCCGCCTGGAACCAGGCAGCCAACGCCGGCTCTGAGCGAACGCTGCCTATACTGCCCCTTCGCCCCCTGCAAGGGCGCTCCTTCTCCCTGATGAGCGCACAAGACCGAACCGTCTATCTCACGCCTGAGGGCAAGGCGCGCTTCACCGCGGAGCTGCACGAGCTGACGACCGTTCGTCGCCACGAGGCTGAAGAGCGGATCCGCCATGCGAAGGAAGGCACCGACGCGGTCGACAACCCCGAGTACGAGGAAGCGAAAAACGAGCAGGCCTTTATCGAAGGACGGATCAAGGAGCTCGAACGCTTGCTGGCTACAGCCACCATCATCGAAGCGCCGGTAGCCCGGCCTGACTACGTGAAGATGGGCTCCCGCGTCACGGTGGTGGACCGCGACCGCGAGGAGCAGACGTACCACCTGGTGGGTTCGAGCGAGGCCGAGCCCCGGAAGGGGCTGATCTCCAACGAGTCACCCATCGGGCGAGCACTGCTGGGGAAGCGGGTAAACGACGAGGTGCTGGTGGCCGCCCCCGCGGGGAGCTTCACGCTTACCATCACCCGGATTGACTGAGCCGCGCCTCACGCCCACCCATACCCGAATGGATTCGTTGGTAGGCTTCGGCGCATGACGCAGGTCGACGACGCGAGCTCCGATGAGCTGTCGCGGCGGGAGGAGCCCGACCGCATCCGTCGCGATCGTCTTGGCAAGCTGGACCGCCTGGAAACCGCGGGCCTGCGCGGCTACCCGACGCAGTTCGAGCGCACCCACCGTGCCGTCGAGGTGCGGGAGCAGTTCGACGCGCTCCAGGGGCAGCGGGTGTGTGTGGCCGGGCGTGTGGGTGTGTTTAAGGTTTTCGGCCAGAAACTCGCCTTCGTGTTTCTGACAGACGGCTCCGGCCCCATCCAGTTGATCCTCCACCCGTCGACCATGGAGGAACCGGCCCGGCTCGTCTACGACACGCTGGACCCCGGCGACTTCGCCGGCGCCGAGGGCATGGTTACCAGGACCCGCACCGGCGAGGTCAGCGTAGAGGTCGAGTCGCTCACCTTCCTCGGCAAATCGCTGCGGAACCCGCCCGAGAAGTGGCACGGGCTCACGGACGTGGAGACCAGGTACCGCCAGCGGTACCTGGACCTGATGGCGAACCCCGAGGTGCGGGACGTGTTCGTGAAGCGCGCGGGCGTGGTAGCGGCGATCCGCCGCTACCTGGACGACCGTGACTTCGTGGAAGTGGAGACCCCCATTCTCCAGCCGATCCCCGGCGGTGGCGCCGCCCGTCCGTTCGCCACCGAGTCCAACGCGCTCGACAGCCGCGTCTACCTCCGGATTGCGCTCGAGCTGTACTTGAAGCGCTGCATCGTCGGCGGCATCGAGCGCGTCTACGAGATCGGCAAGAACTTTCGTAACGAGGGCCTCTCGTTCAAGCACAACCCCGAGTTCACCATGCTGGAGCTCTACCAGGCGTACGCCGACTACCGCGACATCATGGCGCTGACCGAGGACATGGTGGCCGATGTGGCGCGCCGCACCACGGGCAGTTCGGTAGTACCGTGGGGCGACGCCACACTCGACTTCTCGCCGCCCTGGACACGGCTCCCACTCCGAGAAGCCATCGCGCAGCATTCAGGGATCGACTACGGTGAAATCCGCGACCTGGAGACGCTGCGCACCGAGGCGAAGCGCGTAGGACTGCCGGTGGAGCCAGTCTGGAACCGCGGGAAAATCCTGGACGAGCTGTTGACGGCGTTCGTGGAGCCGAAGCTCCTTCAGCCCACGTTCCTGACCGACTATCCGACCGACTTCCCTGGCTCGACGCTGGCCAAGGGCAAGCCCGACAACCCGGCCGAGGTGGAGCGCTTCGAGGCGTTCGCGGGCGCCATGGAGATCGCCAACGCCTTCTCGGAGCTGAACGACCCGCGAGTGCAGCGGGAGCGCTTTGAGGAGCAGGTGCGCGCCCGGCAGGCCGGCGACGACGAGGCCCAGCCGTTCGACGCGGACTTCCTGGCAGCGCTGGAGCATGGGATGCCGCCCACCGGGGGCCTGGGCGTGGGCATTGACCGGCTCACGATGCTGCTCACGAATCAGCGCTCGATCCGAGACGTCATCCTGTTCCCTCAGCTGCGCCACCGCGACTGAAGGCGGTCGAAGAGTGTCCCCATGTTGAACCCAGAGCTTCTCCGGCGAAATCCGGACCTCACGCGCGCGGCCCTGGCCCGCCGCGACGATGAGTCGGTGCGCGCGTTCGATCGAGCCGTCGAATCGGACACCGTCTGGCGTGAGCTGACGGCGCGCGTCGAGGCGCTCCGCGCCCAGCGCAATGAGCAGAGCCGCGGCCTGCGCGGCAAGCCTTCGCCTGAGCAGCTCGACCAGATGCGCGCTCTCCGCGATGAGCTGGCGGGACTGGAGACGCAGCTTCAAAGTGCTGAGGTGGAGCGCGACACCCTGCTCTCCTGGCTCCCGAACCTGCCCGACGCTTCCGTGCCAATGGGCAAGGACGACGCGGAAAACGTCCTCGTGGCAACCTGGGGCGAGCCAAAGCGGCTGGACTTCCAGCCTCTCCCGCACTGGGAGCTGGCGGAGACGCTGGGCATCCTGGACCTGGAGGCTGGCGCTCGTCTGTCAGGGGCTCGATTTTTCGTGCTCAAGGGTGCGGGCGCCATGCTCCAGCGCGCGCTCACCAACTTCATGCTGGACCTGCACGTACACCAGCAGGGCTACACCGAGGTCCATGCGCCCTACCTGGTCCGCGGCGAGGTGATGTACGGGTCAGGCCAGCTCCCGAAGTTCGCCGACAACCTGTACCACGACGAGGAGGAGGACCTGTGGCTGATCCCCACGTCCGAGGTG
Source organism: Chloroflexota bacterium (assembly GCA_016191465.1). Classification (GTDB taxonomy): domain Bacteria; phylum Chloroflexota; class UBA6077; order UBA6077; family CF-72; genus JACPOP01. Next base: position 122,653 of record JACPOP010000015.1, read on the forward strand.
CCACTGGTCAACCTGTACCGTGAGCAGATCATCGGGCCCGGCCTGCTGCCGCTCAAGCTGACCGCGCAGAGCCCCTGCTTCCGCCGCGAGAAGGTGGCCGCCGGCCGGGACATCCGCGGCATCAAGCGCGTCAAGCAGTTCTACAAGGTGGAGATGGTGCGCCTGGTGGAGCCGGAAGACTCGATGCAGCACCTCGACGCGCTGGTCGCGGACGCGGAGGCGGTACTCCGCCTGCTGGAGCTCCCGTACCAGCGCATGCTGCTGTGTACCGGCGACCTGGGCGTCGCGATGGCCAAGACGTTCGACCTGAACGTGTGGTGCGCCGGTTCCGACGAGTGGCAGGAGGTCTCGTCCTGCTCGAACGCCAATGACTTCCAGGCCCGCCGCGCCAACATCCGCTTCCGCCGCGAGCAAGGCGGACGCACGGAGTACCCCCACACCCTCAACGGCTCCGGCGTGGCCCTGCCGCGCTGCCTGATCGCCATCCTGGAGAACAACCAGCAGCCCGACGGCTCAGTGGTGATCCCGGCGGCCCTGCGGCCCTACATGGGCGGCCTCGCGCGCATCGAGCCGGTCGCTCAGTCCACCAGCTCGTAAGCTGCCCCGACCAGGGCGTAGGTCGGCAGCGCCCGCCGGTCGGCGCTCAAGAGCCGAGCACCGCCTTCAGCGGCCGTCCCGCCGATCACGGCATCGTACACACGACCCCCGCCCCATCCGGCTTCAGCCAGTCGGCTGAGGGTGCTCTGGTAACCGGCAGGGCTCAGGCTCCAGGGCTCCTCCGGGAACGCGCCATGAAGTGCCCGTATGGCGAGGTCAGGACGAAGCGCGCGTTGCGCGGGAAGCCGAGTCAGCACAGAGAACGACTCTGCCAGTGCGTGGGCAGGCACCCGGCGGACCTCGCGTAGGAGCGCTGCGGCCCGTGCGTGAAGTGGGTGCCATTGCAGGAGTGATGCAACGATGAGGCTGGTATCCGCCGTCACAAGCGGTGTGGCCATCGACGCTCCTCGTCAATGAGATGGAGGAGCTCGTCATGCTCCATCGGTTCCGTTGGCTCGCGCGTCGCGGCCACGAGGCGGCCGCCCTCGTCTACCAGGATCACCTCCGGACCGACGGGCGTTGCCACGAACTGGCCGTGTTCCACGACCGCTTCCAGTTTCACGCCCGGCGTGAGCCCAAGTTCATCGCGCAGCTGCTTTGGAATGACCATACGGCCGATCTTGTCGATAGAAACGCGCACAAATAGATATTACCAGCGAATTGGCATCACGTATGCCAAATTAATGGCAGCAGTGGATAGCTCGCGACCGGCGGCGGTTCTGGGGCCGCCGGAGCCACTTTGTTACCCTCACCCCTCGGACTGACGATGGCGACGAGTGACATGGCCACGGCCGAGGCGGCGGCTCCGCGCGGGGAGCTGGACGACCTGCAGAAGATCGTGGCGCTGTGTAAGCGACGCGGGTTCGTGTTCCCCAGCGCTGAGATTTACGGCGGCTTCTCCAACACCTACGACTGGGGCCCGCTCGGGGTCCTGCTGAAGAACAACGTCCGCGACGCCTGGATCCGCGCCCATGTGCAGCGCCGGGATGACGTGGACCTGCTGGACGCCGCGATCATCACCTCGCCCTCGGTGTGGAAGGCTTCGGGCCACGTCGACAACTTCGTCGACCCGCTTGTCGAGTGCCTGGGCGAATGCCGCCAGCGGTTCCGCGCCGACCACCTGGAGAACCTTGAGAAGTGCCCCACCTGCGGCGGGAAGCTGTCCGAGCCGCGGAACTTCAACGGGATGTTCCAGACGCAGGTTGGTCCAGTGGAGGACGCGGGCAGCGTGGCCTATCTGCGGCCCGAGACGGCGCAGGGGCAGTTCGTCAACTTCCTCAACGTGGCCACCTCCATGCGTCGCAAGCTGCCGTTCGGGATCGCCCAGGTAGGCCGCAGCTTTCGTAACGAGATCACGCCCGGCAACTTCGTCTTCCGGACGCGCGAGTTCGAGCAGATGGAGATTGAGTTCTTCGTGCAGCCAGGCACAGACGACGAGTGGTTCGAGCACTGGGTGGACGCTCGCGAGGGGTGGTACCTGAGCCTGGGCCTGCGTACCCACAACCTGCGTCGGTTCGAGGTGCCGGACGACGAGCGCGCCTTCTACTCGAAGCGAACGATCGACCTGCAGTACCACTTCCCTTTCGGCAAGGGCTGGGAAGAGCTGGAAGGGATCGCCAACCGCACGGGCTACGACCTGGGCCAGCACGAGCAGGCCAGCGGCGAGCGGTTGCGCCTGTTTGATGACGAGACGAAGGAGCATGTCCTTCCGTACGTCGTCGAGCCCGCCGCGGGGCTGTCTCGGGCCGCGCTGGTCTTCATGGTGGATGCCTATGAGGAGCAGCTCCTGGACGCCGCGAAGAAGGACGTCCGAACGGTGCTGCACCTCCACCCGGCGCTGGCGCCGTACAAGGCGGCGATCTTCCCGCTCTCGAAGAAGCCCGAGCTGCTGGAGGTGTCGAGGAAGATCTACGCCGATCTCCGCACCGAGTGGATGGTCGTCCACGACGTCGCCAGCGGCATCGGCAAGGCGTATCGACGCCAGGACGAGATCGGGACGCCGTACTGCATCACCGTAGACTTCCAGACCCTGGAGGACCAGGCCGTCACCGTGCGCGATCGCGACACGATGCAGCAAGTGCGCATGGCGATCGCCGACCTGCGGTCGTACTTCGCGGGCGTCCTGCAGTTCTAGCTCCACGCTTTGAGCTCACATCGAATTACCAGGACCGGCGCGCGGTTCGGGGAGGATCCATTCGGCATGGCAGTTAACGTGAACACCAGGGTGGACGCCCAGCGCTGGGTCTTCCTGTCCAAAGATGCGCCTGACCCGGGCAACAAGGACCTGCTGGGTGGCAAGGGCGCCGGACTGGCGCAGATGACGCAGGCCGGCCTCCCCGTGCCACCCGCGTTCACGATCACCACCGAGGCCTGCAACGCCTACCAGGAAAGCAATGACTTCCCGCCTGGTATGTGGGAGCAAGCGGTCGAGGCACTCCGCGAGATTGAGGCCGAGACCGGCAAACGCCTGGGTGATGCCGCGGACCCGCTGCTGGTCTCAGTCCGCTCGGGCGCCAAGTTTTCTATGCCGGGCATGATGGACACGGTCCTCAACCTCGGACTGAACGACGAGACGGTCCAGGGGCTCGCCCGCCAGACGAACAATGAGCGCTTCGCCTGGGATGCCTACCGCCGGTTCATTCAGATGTTCGGCCGCATTGTCATGGGCGTGTCGGGCGAGAAGCTTGACCACGTCTTCGACGCGGCCAAGAAGGCCGCCGGAACGGAGCAGGACACCGATCTGACCGCCGAGCAGCTCAGGGCCGTTGCCCAGGAGCTGAAGCAGACCGTCGAGCGCGAAGCAGGCCGGCCCTTCCCGACCGACGTGATGGAGCAACTGGCGCTCGCTATCAAGGCAGTCTTTGGATCGTGGATGGGCAAACGCGCGGTGGACTACCGCAATGAGGTCCACATCGCGCACGACCTGGGCACCGCCGTGAACGTGGTGGCGATGGTCTTCGGCAACATGGGCGACGATTCCGGGACTGGCGTGGCGTTCACACGCAACCCTTCCACCGGCGAGAAGAAGCTGTTTGGCGAGTTTCTGCCCAATGCTCAGGGCGAAGACGTCGTAGCGGGCATTCGCACGCCGATCGTCATCTCGCGGATGCAGGAGGTTTGGCCGGAGGTGTACGCGGAGTTCCAGGCCATTGCCGACACGCTCGAAGCCACCTACAAGGACGTCCAGGACCTGGAGTTCACCGTGGAGCGCGGCAAGCTCTACATGCTTCAGACGCGCAATGCGAAGCGCACCGGTCGGGCGGCCGTGGTGACCGCGGTGCAGATGGTGGACGAGGGAATCCTGTCGCGGGAAGACGCGCTCAAGCGCGTCGATCCAACCCACGTCCAGCAACTGCTCGTGCCGCAGTTCGACGAGGCAGCTCGGAAGACGGCCGGCAAGCCACTCGGCAAGGGTCTGGCCGCGTCGCCGGGCGCGGCGGTCGGCAAGCTCGTTTTCGACCCGGATCGGGCGGAGCAGATGACCCTTGACGGCGAGTCCGTGATCCTCGCTCGGAAGGAGACCTCGCCCGAAGACTTCCACGGCATGGCGCGGGCGAAGGGCATCCTCACCTCGCGCGGCGGCATGACCAGCCACGCGGCGGTGGTGGCGCGCCAGATGGGCAAGCCGTGCATCGCGGGCGCCGAGGAGATCGACATCGACGTCGCCAACCGCCGGCTGACGGCAGGCGGCGTGACGCTCTACGAGGGCGATTGGGCGTCGATGGATGCTGCCCTGGGCGAGGTGTACGCGGGCCGCATTCCCACCGTCGAGCCCGACATCGAGCGGGACCGAGAGCTCGCCACCCTGCTGGGCTGGGCGGACGACGTCCGCACCCTGGGCGTCCACGCCAACGCCGACACGCCCGGCGAGGCAACCAGGGCGCGGGCGCTGGGCGCAGTTGGCATCGGCCTGTGCCGAACCGAGCACATGTTCCGCGACGAAGGTCGCCTGGAGCACGTCCGCGACGTGATCCTCAATGCCCTGGATGCGAAGCGTGCGCGGAAAGAGGCCACGCCCGATGCGAGCCTCCAGGAGGCGCGGGAGCGCTACGAGGCCGGCTTGCGGACGCTCGGCGAGTTCCAGGTTGGCGACTTCTACGGGATCCTGAAGGCCATGGACGGCCTGCCGGTCATCATCCGCCTCATTGACCCGCCGCTCCACGAGTTCCTGCCCAGCCGAGAAAGGCTGATGGTGGAGGTGGCCCTGGCTGATGCCGCGGGCCGCTCTGGCACGGATCTGGACGAGATGCGCCTGGAGCTTGAAGCCGTGGAGCGGTTCCACGAGCAGAACCCGATGCTGGGGCTGCGCGGCTGCCGCCTGGGCATCCTCTTCCCAGAGATCGTGGAGATGCAGGTCCGCGCCATCGCGCTCGCCGCTGCCCGCCTCAAGTCGGAGGGGTTGGACCCGCGGCCGAAGATCATGATCCCGCTGGTGGGCACGAGGGGAGAAATGGTCATGGAGCGGACGCTCCTCGAAAGGGTGGTCAAGGACGTTCTCGCCGCCGAGGGCTCGGACGTGGCCTACAAGATCGGCACGATGATTGAGCTTCCCCGCGCCTGCATGGTGGCCGACCAGATCGCCGAATCGGCCGAGTTCTTCTCGTTCGGCACCAACGACCTCACCCAGACCACCTTCGGCTATTCGCGCGACGATGCCGAGGGAAAGTTCCTGGGCGAGTACGTTGAATCCGGGATCCTCCCGATCAACCCGTTCGAGACGCTGGACCGGGACGGCGTCGCGGAGCTGATGAAGATCGCCATCGAGAAGGGGCGGAAGGCGCGATCCGGGTTAGAGATTGGCATCTGCGGCGAGCACGGCGGCGATCCCGCGTCCGTACAGACCTGCCACGAGCTCGGGCTCAATTACGTGAGCTGTTCACCCGGACGGGTGCCGATTGCCCGCCTGGCCGCCGCCCACGCGGCGCTGGGCCACGTGCCCGCGGACCGCTGAGAGCACCGGGTCAGGAGACCGAGGACGGCTCGGTCTATTCGACGGGGAGGCGCGCACACACCCTGAAGCGTGCGAGCGCTGCTCGCACGTGAGGAGCAGTTGTGGAACTTGCCGCCAGGGCACGCAACAGCCGGGGCCGCCAACGCCGTGACGGAGAAGATCCGAGGCGGCCGCTCGCGTCCTCAGCTCGTAGCAAGGCGGAAGCCGGCCACCTCGAAATGGTGGTCACCGGCGAACGCCTCCTCGATGCCGAGCCGGCGCATCGTCACGAAGGACGTCGCGTCCACGTAGCTGAAGTCCTGGTCGGCGTACCGATCGAGCAGCCGCTCAGCCTCGGCCTCCCAGGCTTCTTCCACGAAGACCCTCCGGGCACGCGGGCTCGCACGCAGGCGCCGCAGGAACTCCGTGGCAGCGGTGTGTCCGAGCCGGACGCGGAGCAGCGTGTACGTCTCGCTGACCACGTAGTTGGTCGTCACGAGCTGCGTCCGGTGCACACTGAGCCGGGCAAATTGCCGCGTCGCGACCGCGTGCTGTGAGTCCCCGGCGTCCGCGACGGCGTACCAGGCCGATGTATCCACAAACACCGGGGCAGTGCGCGCGAGCACGTTTACCGTTCGCGGCGGGCCGAGGCGGCCAGGATCCGGTCATGGTCACACGCCGCGGTGCCCGGACCAGCGTTCCCGAGCCCCACAATCCCTTGCAGCGGATCACCCTCCGTCGCTCCCACGTCCCGCAGCAGCCGCCAGGCTGCCTCACGCAGCACCTGGGCCCGCGACTGGCCACGCTGTTTGGCGAGCTGGTCGAGCGCGGCCGTCAGCTCAGGCTCCAGGTAAATCTGCGTGCGCCGCATGCAGCCGGTGGCCGTCGATTTCATACATCACCTCTTGAGAGGTTATACATCAACGCTCCGTTCGCCTTTCGCGTGTCCTCACGTCCCATGGCCATGGGCGCCTTCCTGCATCCTGCCGACCGGTGAAAGCACGAGTCAGGAGACCGAGGACGGCGCTCGGACTCCGACAACTGACTCCGGCGACCGCATCGGGGGGATACCCTGTGCGGGCGACCCATGGCCTCCGCACCTGGTATCCCTCGGGCACCGAGTCCCTTCGACTGGGAGGCCCGCTCGCACCCGGAAGTGTGCGAGCGGCTCCTTGCGCGCGAGGAGCAGCTCTCGAAGTTCGCCGCGAAGGCGCGCAACAGCCGGGGCCGCCAACGTCCAGACGTGGAAGATCCCATGCGGACCGCCTTTCAGCGCGACCGCGACCGGATCATTCATTCGAAGGCGTTCCGGCGCCTGAAGCACAAGACCCAGGTGTTCATCGCCCCGCTGGGAGATCACTACCGCACCCGCCTCACGCACACCATGGAGGTGATGCAGGTGGCGCGCTCCATCGCCCGTGGACTGAACCTGAACGAGGACCTCGCTGAAGCCACCGCCCTCGGGCACGACCTCGGGCACACCCCGTTCGGGCATGCTGGCGAGACGGCGCTGGGCGAGCTGCTGCCCTGGGGGTTCCGCCATAACGAGCAGAGCGTGCGCGTGGTGGAGGTGCTGGAAAAAGGCGGCGAAGGGTTGAACCTGACCCAGGAGGTGCGCGATGGCATCCTGAAGCATTCCAAGCTGCGGGACAGCATCGCCGCCGAAGGGTGGGGCATCGCCAACACCCTCGAAGGCCAGATCGTCAAGATCGCCGATAGCCTCGCCTATCTGAACCACGACATCGACGATGCGATCCGAGCCGGGATCATCTCCATCGCGGACCTGCCGCGGCATGCGAACGAGGCGTTCGGCACCACCTCCGGCTCGCGGATCACCGCGTTCGTTACCGACGTGGTGGACTACAACTGGCGCGTCGCTACGAATGAGGGGAGCACGTGGCAGGAGGCGATTGGTAACGGGACGGCGGTGGGTATGAGTCCCGCCGTCCTGGCGGTAGTAGACGAGCTTCGGGAATTCATGTTCAGCCGGGTGTACACAGACTCGGCCGCGAAAGAAGATGACCCCAAGACGCACTTCGTGATGCGCTGCCTGTATGAGCACTTCACCAGCCATCCCGAGGAGATGCCCGACGAGTGGGCGCGGAACCCGCGTCAGGAGCCGATTGAGCGGCGCGTCGCGGACTACATCGCCGGAATGACGGACCGCTACGCGGTGCAGGCCTTCGAGTCGATCTACGTCCCGAAGCAGTGGATCGCACTCGGCGGCCGCTGATTCGACACGGGTGAGTGACGTCGCGTGAGTAGCGTTACCGACGAGATCAAGGCCCGCGTGGACCTGGTCGAGCTGATCGGCCGGACGGTTCAGTTGCGCCGCTCGGGGTCGGCCGCGTTCAAGGGGCTGTGCCCGTTCCACACGGAGAAGACACCGTCGTTCTACGTGTTCTCCCAGAGCCACACCTGGGTCTGCTTCGGCTGCCAGAAGAAGGGGACCGCCTTCGACTGGTTGATGGAGCGCGAGAGCATGGACTTTGGCGAAGCCCTGCGCGAGCTGGCGCGGATCACCGGCGTCGAGCTCCCGACCCACCGGGACACCGAAGCGGAGGAGCACAACGCACGCCTGTATGAGCTGCTGGCGCGGACGCAGACCTATTACCACGGCCTCTTGCTCGGCAGCGCGGGGTCCGCGGCGCGGCGCTACCTGGCGGGTCGCGGCGTCTCCGAAGAGACCATGGCAACGTTCGGTCTGGGGCATGCGCCGAGCGGCAACGGGCTGCTTCGCTACCTCGCGGAGCACGGTTTCTCGGAGGATGAGGCGGTGACGGCAGGCGTCGCGAGTATGTCTGACGACGGGCGCCCGTTCGATTTCTTCCGTGACCGGGTGCTCTTTCCTATCCGCGATGCGTCCGGCCGTACGGTTGCCTTCGGCGGCCGCGCCATGGGCGACACCCAGCCCAAGTACCTGAACTCGCGGGACACCTTGCTCTTCCACAAGCAGGAGACGCTGTTTGCGCTGGACCTCGCGCGAAAGCCCATGGGCCAGCAACGACGGGCGGTGGTGGTGGAAGGCTACATGGACGCGGTCATGGCCCATCAGCACGGGTACCGCAACGTGGTCGCCACGCTAGGCACTGCGGTAACCGAGCGGCACCTGGACGTGCTGCGGCGGGCGGCCGACGAGATTGTGCTCGCACTGGACTCCGACGCCGCCGGACAGGCGGCCACGTGGCGCACGCTCCAGGTGGCAGAGCAAAGCCTGGTGGCCGGCGCTCGCCCGGTCCTGGGGCCGGATCGCCGCCGGGTTCGGTACGTGCCAGATCGGGCGGCGCAGTTGAAGGTCCTCACCATTCCCGACGCCAAGGACCCGGATGAGCTAATTCGGGGTGACCCGACCGCGTGGCCCACGCTTGTGAGCGCGGCCCTGCCGGTGACCGAGTTCGTCCTCGGCCAGCTCCCGATGCGCCACGATCTGGCGACGGCAAAAGGGAAAGCCGACGCGGCCGAGGAGGCGGCCGAGGTGCTGGCGGCCATGGCGAACCCGATCGAGCAGGCGCACTACGTTCAACGCGCGGCCGAGGTGCTGCACGTGGACGAAGCGGCCGTGCGCCTCCTGCTGCGCGGCCGACGACCGGCTGCCCCGGCTCGCGCGCCGGTGCGGCAGCGCCCTGCCGCACCACCGGACCGGGATGGCTCGGACCTGTCGAACGCGCCGGCGGCCGCGGCCCGCGCCGAACCACCGATCGGAGCCGACGCGCTGGACGAGTACGCGCTCGTGCTCATGGCGCGCTCGCAGGGCCGCGTGACGGTCCCGCACGAGGACCTCGCGCTGCCTGAGAGCCGTGCCCTGGCGGTGCTGATGGAGCGGGGCGCATTTGTCCCTGGCGAGGCGGCCCGAGAGCTGCCGGAGGGTCTGGCCGCGCTCGCGCGCCGGCTCCAGCGCCACCTGGAGGACGCCGGCCGGTTTAGTGACGACCATGTCATGCGGGAGATGCAGACTGTGCGGCTGCGGCTTCGCCACCGGAGCCTGATTCTGCAGAAGCGACAGGTGCATGACCTGCTCCGCGAGGCGGAGGACGAAGCCGAGCGGCGGCGGTGGGCCGATGAGCTCACCCGCCTGGCCCGCGCTGCCAACGAGGTGGAGGAGCAGTTGCTTCGAGAGCCCGGCGCGCTCCTCGCGAGCGCGGCCCGGGGCGAGGCGCCGTGAACGCCGACGGATCCGCGGGTGCGCCTGCCCCTGGCGGTGGCGCCGATTGGCCCACGGACACGCCCGACCTGCCCGACGACGAGCTCGACGTGCCGCTCGCGGCGGTCGCTCCCATCTCACGCATGACGCGGTCTGACCTGGATGGCTCGGAAGATCACGTACGCATGTACCTGCGTGAGATTGGAACGGTCCCGCTGCTCACCTGGGATGGTGAGAAGCAATTGGCCCGGGCTATGGAAGCAGGGGGCTACCTGCACGCGATCGGCGTTGAGCTTGCACTCCGCCACGGCACCCCGCCCCGGGCGACTGACCTGATGGCGGAGTGTTTCCGCCGCTTCCGCGACGTTCACGTGATCGGCCTTGCCATGTTCCCGCCGAAGGACCCAATCGAGAACCAGGCCGATGCGGTCCTGGCGTCGATGCGGACGCTGGCGGCGGTTGCCGAGATCGATCGCGAGCAGGCTCGGCAGGTGGCGGAGCACATGGAGCGGCCCATCCAGGACGTCGAGCGCGGCGTCGTGGCGGGCTCCATCCTGTGCTACCTGCTCCCCGGGCGCCTTCAGCAGTTCTGCGCCGAGACCCTTGCCAGCGGCAGCCGGTTGCCCGACGACGACGTCCTGCGCGTGGTCTACCTCGAGAAAGCCGAGGCTGAGCTCCGCGGGCACGTGGCGGACGTGACGCGCGCTTCCGAGCAGGCGCGTGCAGACCTGATCGAGGCGAATCTCCGGCTCGTGGTGTCAGTCGCGAAGAAGTACATGGGCCGCGGCATGTCCCTGCTGGACCTCATCCAGGAGGGGAACATCGGGCTGATGCGTGCCGTGGAGAAGTTTGAGTTCCGGAAGGGCTTCAAGTTCAGCACGTACGCCACGTGGTGGATCCGGCAGGCGATCACCCGCGCGATCGCCGATCAGGCCCGGACGATTCGCATCCCCGTTCACATGGTGGAGACGCTGAACAAGCTCGCCCGCCTCTCGCGCCGGCTGGAGCAAGACATCGGCCGGGACCCTGCGGACGAGGAGCTTGCCGCGGAGCTGGATCTCACGGTCGACCGCGTGCGCGAGATCAGGAAGGCCGCCCAGGAGCCGATGTCACTGGAGGTTTCCCTGGGTCTCGACGACGACAGCCGTCTTGGCGACCTGGTCCGCGACGATCTGACCCCAAGTCCCTCCGATCAGGCGTCGAGGCTCATGCTCAAGGAGCAGATGGATGAGGTGCTGGACTCGCTCACGGACCGCGAGCGCCAGGTGCTGCTGCGCCGCTTCGGACTTGTCGACGGCCGCCAGCGAACCCTCGAAGAGGTCGGCCGCGAGTTCGGCGTCACCCGCGAGCGGATCCGGCAGATCGAGGCGAAGGCGTTGCGGAAGCTGCGCCACCCGACTCGCTCGCGCAAGCTGCGCGACTTCTTCGAGTCGTAGGGCGATCGGCCGCGGCTGGCTCGCGTGCCGCGGCGGCGCTGCCCGTTGGGTTAGCCCTTTCTGGGTCTTGGCGCCCCCACGGCGTCCTGGAAGCCGAGCTCCGCGAGCTTGTCCAGGTACTGGTAGCTATACGCCTTGCTGGCGTCCACGTCCTTGAGCGCCGGCGTTTGCGTCACCAGCAGCTCCTTGGCGAAGTCGAAGGCGCCCTTCGTCCAGCTCATGTCCCGCCGCAGGTAGGGCTGCAGCGAGTCTACCCGCGCGGCGGCCTCGGTGCGGTCGGTGAGCTGCGCCCGCTGCGCGAACAGGTCGATCGCCTTTTGTTTGCCAGCATCCGTGTACAGCAGCTGCATGCCTTCGAGTGCCGCCGCCGTCATGGCCAGCACGGTGTTGGGGTTCTTGTCGGCGAACTCCTTGACGAAGTTCAGGCCGTTGCGGGGGAACTCCAGGCCCGGCGATTCGGCCACGCTGATGAGCACGTTGTAGCCGCGCTGCTTCAGCTCCGGGCGGCGGAATATTTCCACGGGCGCCGCGGCGACGGTTCCCGATTGGAGTGCCGCGAGGCGGGCAGCCTCCCCGCCAACGCCCGTGATGGTCACGTCGTTCGCGGTGAGGCCCAACCCGCGCAACGCCAGCAGCACCGAGGCGTGCGAGGTGCTTCCGAAGTTGCTGATGGCAACCTTCTTGCCCTTCAGATCGGCGGCTGTCTTCACGCTGGCAATGGACGTGAAATCATCCGTAATCTTGTCGGTGCTCATCGCGACCATCACGATGGGGGCATCCGTGAGGAGCGAGGAGATCGCCACGCTTGACCCTTGCGCCGTCGCATCAGTCCCGCCTGAGATGAGCGACTGCATGGTCTTCGCATCTCCATCGTTGAAGAGCAGCTCAATCTGGTCGATGCCGTACTTCTTGAAGAGCCCATTGGCTTCGGCGAGGAAGTAGCCAGCCATGATGGCCTCGAGCGCGGAGAAACCCATCTTGATGGAGGTCTTCTCCGGCTTTGGCAGCGTCACGGTGGCACCCGAGGGCTTTGGAGCCGCGGCCGCGGCGGGTGAGGCTGCTGCCGTCGGGGCGGCTGGTGCCGCGGCCGGTGAGGCCACGACCACCGGCGCGGTGGTCGCGGCCGGCTTGGGTGCTGCGTCAGTAGGCTTCGGCGCCGCCGTCGCCGGCGCGGAGGTGGGCGCGGTGGACTGGGCGGCGGGGCTGCAGGCAGCCGCCAAGGGTAGGGCGGTCAGCGCCAGGAGCAAGGAACGTCGGGTAACTGTTGGCATGAACTCCCACCTTCGTGTCTGCGCGGGGCCACGGGTACCCCGATCGTCAACGCACCCTCAAGTCCCCTGGGGCACGGTCAGAATACCGTCCAGTTGTTCCAGTGTCAAAAGTGCCGGGAATGAGGGGTGCCCGGCGCAATCTTGGCGGAGGGGACTTCCGGGGGGAGCGGGCGGCAGGTATGGTGGCGGGAGCACGGAAGGGCCCGCCGCGGTGACTTGCAGCGGCGGGCCGAAAGGAAGGCCCGGATGCTCCATTCTCTCCCGGAGGAGATGAGCGCGGCGCTGGCAGCCGGGCAGACCTTCGCCAAAGCGCAGCCCCGGGTGATTTGGGGCGAGTGGGCAACCTGTTATCGGCGCCCGCTTCGCCGGGTGTTCTGGGTACCCGCGCCGTAATCGTTGACGGCCAGGGTCGCGTGGCGTCCATGGGCGGCCGCCAACCCATGGCCTGCTGGGCCCGTCTGCAAACTGCCGATCAGCTCGCGCACGTCGGCAACACCTTCGCGCGCGAGCCACGCTCGCAGGCCGCTGATGATGCGCAGCATGGTATCGGGCCGCGTAAACGTCGCCGTGCCCACCTGGACGGCGGTGGCGCCCACCACCAGGAACTCGAGTGCGTCTTCAGCGGTGCAGATCCCGCCCACGCCAATGACGGGGAGGGAGATTGCCCGCGCCACCTGCCAAACCATACGTAACGCCAGGGCCTTGGTGGCCGGGCCGGTGAGGCCGCCGGTGTTGTTCCCGAGCTGCGTGCGGCGCCCTCGCAGATCGACGGCCATGCCAACGATGGCATTGATCGCCGTAACCGCGGCCGCCCCGCCCGCTTCGGACGCGCGTGCAATGTCGGTGATGGACGTCACGTTGGGCGTGAGCTTCGAAATGACCGGTACCTGGACGCGGTCCACCACGCCCCGGACCACCCGTTCCACATGATGTGGATTCGCGCCGATCTCCAGCCCTCCCGCCTCCAGGTTCGGACAGGAGATATTCAATTCAAGCGCGGCGACGTGGGGCACATCCGCCAGACGATCCGCCACGTCGAAATACTCTTCGATGGACAGTCCGCCGATACTCACGATGGTGGGGGGCCGATAGGCGGCGTACCGTGGCAGGAGCTCGTCGACGAAGGCGCCGACGCCGCGGCTCGGGATGCCCACGGAGTTCAGCATGCCGCCATGCGTCTCGGTGACCCGGTGGGCGGGATTGCCCGAGCGCGGGTTCAGGAAGATCGTCTTGGTGACCAGCGCCCCCAGGTGATCCAGATCCACAATGGCGCCGAGCTCGGGGCCGAAGCAGCCCGACGCCGGCATAACCGGGTTCGCCAGCTCAAGCCCGGGCGCAATCGTCACCGCCAGGCGCGGCTGCTCGGACCTCGTCACGCGCGTGCCACCTGGAACACCGGGCCATCGTGGCAGACCAGGGGCGCTTCGTCGGCAAGCCCCGCGTAGCCGGTGGAGCACCCGTGGCAGTAGCCCAGCCCGCACGCCATGTGTGCCTCGAGTGACACCTGGACCATGGCGTCGAACCGCTCGCCCAGCTCGGCGCCTAATCGCAGGAGCCGCTCAGCACCACACACAAAGATCTGGTCCACGCCGCCCTCGGCCAGGAGCGCCGCCAGCCGAGGCCGCAGCCTCGGTACGTCGCTCGACCCGTCCTCGTCGTGGACCGCGAGGACGTCCTGAACGCCCACCGACGCATAGAAGTCCGCGCCGATGATTGTTTCGGGCGTGCGGGCGCTGGTCACGGCGGCGACGCGGATGTCGCGCTGTGCCGCCGTCTCGGCAAGGGCCGTGAGTGAACATGTGCCAATCCCACGTCCGAGCAATAGGACGCGGGTGGCCGCTGGCAAGAGGCTGAATCCGCGACCCACGGGCCCCACGGTGAGCATGCGCTCGCCCACGCGCCAGGTGGCGAGCACGCGGGTACCATCTCCGACCACCCGGTACATGACGTCCACCGTTCCCGCTTGCCGATCCCAGGCGTACAGGGCCATGGGCCGTGGCAGCACCGGGGCAGTCTCGCCTTCGCGAGCGAGCGTGAGCATGGCGAACTGCCCGGGCTGGACGCGCGCCGCGACCACGGGCGCGTGCAGCGTCAGCAGCCACGTATCAGGGCCAACCTGCCGGTGGGCCACCACGGGCGCTTCCTCCAGCACGGGCTCGGTTACCACGGGCGCGGCCGGTCCGTTCGTGGGCAGCTTCACGAGGCGGGGGATTGTGGAAGGCGTGGGGGTCACGAATCCGCACTCCCGATCTCGGCGCTCATCTCCGTCAGAAAGCCATCGAGCCGCAGCACGCTGTGATAGAGGACCTCGACGCCGCGTGCGATGTCCGATGCGCTCGTCCACTCTTCTGGCACATGGCTGAGGCCCTCACGGCTGGGTACGAAGATCATGCCGGCGGGGACCAACTGGTTCACCACTTGCGCATCGTGCCCCGCGCCACTGGTGATGGGGCGGGCATCGATTCCGAGCTCGCGGCACACGGCACTGGTGATCTCGCGCAGCCACATGGGCAGGACCGCTGGCGACGTGTCGGCAATCACCTCGGCTTCTAATCGGACACCCCGCCGCTGGCAGATGTGGGCCGCGATCTGGGTAATCTCCGCCGCGGCCGCTCGCTGGCGGTCGCTGTCCACATCGCGCACGTCGACCGTCAATGTCACGCGGCCTGGGATGGTGGTGATGCTGTTGGGGTACACGTCCAGGCGGCCGACCGTGGCGCGCGTTCCGCGATGACGTGGATCAGTGGCAAGCCCTTCCGCTGCTACGACCACATCCGCCGCGGCGACGAGCGCATCGGCCCGCACGTCCATCGGCGTCCCACCGGAGTGGTCGGCCCGCCCGTGCAGGGTCAATCGAAGCCGCGTACTACCGGAGACGACATCGACAAGGCCCACCTGGCGCCCCTCCGATTCGAGGAGCCGGGCCTGCTCGACGTGCAGCTCGAGGAACGCGGCCCATTCACGCGGGTCCCACCGCGCGGCGGAGATGCGCACCGGGTCCAGACCCACGTCTTGGAGCGCGCTGGCCAGGCTCACGCCCTGCGCGTCGAGAATCCGGCCGAGGTCGCGACCGGCGAAGGCACCCACCACGGCCTTGCTGCCGATACACGGCTCACCGAAACGGGCGCCCTCCTCGCCGGCGAACAACACCACCCGCAGCGTGTGCTGGAGCTGCCGCCTGGTGACCGAGAGGAGGCGGACCATCTCGACGGCGCCGACCACACCGACGATGCCGTCGAAGCGACCGCCGTGCGGAACGCTATCCAGGTGCGAACCCACGCCAATAGCCTTCGCGCCCGGGACAGTGCCGGGGCGCTCGGCGATCGTGTTGCCAATGGCGTCCTGGCGGACGGTAAGGCCAAGCTCGCGGAGCCAGCCACTCACGAGCTCGTGCGCCTGCCGCTCGGCGGCCGTAAAGGCCAGCCGCGACACGCCCGCGGTGGGATCGGTGCCGATCTCGGCGATCGCATCGAGCATCTCCGCGATGCGGGACGGCTCGGCGCGTGGCTCCTCCGGCGCGGGGGGAACGGACGCGGTCGCCGCGTCGGAGGCCGTGCTGGCCACGGCTTGCCCAGGGGGCGGACTAGCGCGCGTCGCCACGAACGTGCTCCCCGTCCGCCATCTCCTCGGGCGCCGCTACCAGGCTGAACGCTGACGGGATTTCGGCCAGCACCTCGGTGGCCATCAGCGCGGCCGCGGCCACGACTGTCCCGCCCTGCTGCGCCACCAGCGCCCGCATGGCGCGCACGTCCGCCACATCCCGGAAGGCGTCGGCCACCAGGACGGCCCGGCTCGCCGCCGGGAGCGGGCCGACAAAGCCGACCAGTCCTTCCGCGTTGTAGCAGCGCACGACCGGTACGCCCAGCTCGCGACCGACGACATACCCGAGCACCGCGTCGCCGACATCATCCCAGACCACGGCTATCGTCGCACCGAGCGGCCGGATCCCCTCGGCGAGCAGCCGACCCAACTCCTCGGCCCCGGGCGGATCGGCCAGGGCGTTGTACTTCGGAAGCAACTGGTTCGCGGGCTGGGCCACCCGGCCCCGCTGGATCAGCTCCCAAACTCGGGCGTTCACGTCCATGTGCTCAGTGCTCCTCACAATCCCAGGTCACGACGCCGGAAGAGCGCCTGAAACCGATAGCCCGCCGCGGCGATGTTTTGAGGGCCGCCCTGCTCGCGATCGACGACGCCGATGATGCCGCGAACGTCGGCGCCGCTCCTCCGCACCTGGTTTGCCGCTCGGATAGCCTGCGTGGCCGTGGTAATGATGTCCTCGACGACGATCACCCGGTCGCCGGGGTACAGCTCGCCTTCCACCGCTCGGGAGGTGGCGTAGCCCTTGGGCTGCTTCTTGACGATCACGAACGGAAGACCGATCTCGAGCGACAGGGCCGCGGCCAGCGCCACGGCCCCGAGCTCCGTGCCCGCGATGCGATCCGTCCGCGGGGGCACCATCTCAGCCAGGAAGGCCGCGATGCGCCGTAAGATGCTCGGCTTGGTCTCGAACAGGTACTTGTCAAAGTAGTAGCGACTGCGTGCTCCCGAGCTCAGAACGAAGTCGCCGCGCAGATAGGCCGCGCTGGTGATGTCCCGGCCAAGCTCGGCCAGGCGCTCTTCGCGCGGCCGTACCAGCTGCGGCAGATCGAGGAAAGGCCCGGCGCTGTTGACGTCGATCATGGCTGTAGGTGGGTCCTCCTATTGTCCTGGCGCGCGGGGTTGTCCTCGATCACGGCCCCGTAACCGAGGTCCGCGGAGATCGCGGAAGCGCAGGCCAGGAGCAACTTGAGCATGGCGGGACGCCTGGCTGGTGCCAGGCGCTCGGCGGGTGCCACGATCGTGACACTGGCGGTCACTTCGGCCTCCCCGTCGTGGATGGGAGCGGACAGAGCCGCGACCCCGACTTCCATCTCTTCGTCACACACGGCCCAGCCCTGGGCGCGAATGCTGGGCAGGTCCGCGAGCAACTCCTCGATCGACGCCCGGGTGGCGCTCGTGTAGCGATCGAGGGGCTCGCCACGGAGGAGACGCTCCGCTTCGCCGGCGGGCCGATACGCCAGGATGACGCGCGCCGAGGCCGCGGCGTGGTAGGGCATGGTCTGGCCCGGCCGCATGAAGAATTGTAAAGGCCGCGGACTCTCGGCGGTGGCTATGCACACCGCCTCATGTCTCACCAACTGGGTGAGAAACACGGTCTCCTGGGCACCATCACGCAGATCCTGGAGATGCGGCTGGGCGACGGCTTCCAGGGTGTTCTGGCGCCGGTAGGCCTGGCTAAGCTGCATCACCCGCGGGCCGAGCCGGTAGCGGCGTGTATCGGCGTCCTGGGTCGCGAGGCCGTGCTCCACGAGCACCCCGAGCAGCCGGTGCAGCGATGACCCGGGTAAGCCCAACTGCTCGCCGAGACGGATGACCCCGGTGCTCTGAGGCTGTTCCGCCAGGGCATCCAGGACGTCAAGGGCTCGCTCGACAATGCGAAGGCGTGGCGAGGCGTGGGCGGGCCCGGTGGTGGATCCGTTGCTCCCCATGGCCATTACGCTTGCGGCCTCACGAATCGGCCGGCGCCAGGCTGATTGGCCACCTGCCCGCCGGTGACGTGCATGTCCAGCATTGCAGTCCTCTGGAATTGTGAATTCGATTCCACATTCTAGCCATCTCGCGATTATGCGGCCAAGCGTCCCTGTGTCGACCCTCGCGCCACGAGCGGTTTCACTGGACCATCAAGCCGGGACCTCGGCTCAACAGGCCTGAACCGGGCGCGGTAGCGCGCCACCAGATTCCCCGCCGGCGCGCGTTCGCAGTGCGGGCGGCCGCGGCATCCGCCGAAACCTCGGCGATGGCGTTTCCCTCGATCCCCACCCAGCCCGTAGCGATCTCCCGATCGTTTGCATCGACGGTCAGGATGTGCGCATTTTCCATCAACAGGTCGAACACAAGCTACCTCCCTGATGCGCGGCATGCAGTACCCCTGGCCGAACGCCAACCTGGGGTCAGTCGGGGGCGCACGCCCAGCTGCAGCAGGCCCGGGTCTCACGCGCATTGGGCCCCAATCGAAGGATCGTACGCGGTGGCACCGCCGGCCGCAGTGGCCGCTCCGTGGGACGGGAATGGGGAGCGGAGGGGCCGGTGGCGGGTCAGGCGAGGACCGGGAGCCGCATGGGTGCGGCCGGCCGCGCCTCGTGAACGGCGACGACCTCGCCTTCCAGGAACCACGGCTCGGTGCTGGTGATGCGCGCGTCCACGACCTGGCCCGCAAGGGGACGCTCGTCGCCGAAGTGGACGAGCTTGTTGGTCCGAGTGCGGCCGTACCAGCGGCCTTTGGCGGTACCTTCCACCAGCACGTCGACGGTCCTGCCGAGGTAACGCTGGTTGATGGTCGTGGCAATGCGCTTCTGCAGCGCCTCCACGTCGTGCAGGCGGCGGCGCTTCTCCTCGCGGGGGATGTCGTCCACCAGCTCGGTGGCTGCAACCGTGCCAGGGCGGGGCGAGTACATCGCCACGTGGACGACGTCGAACCTGAATTCCTCGAGCATCGCCAGGGTGTTCTGGAACTGTGCCTCTGTTTCGCCCGGGAATCCCACGATCACGTCTGTCTGGAGGCCGATCTCCGGCATCCGTGCGCGCAGGCGGTGGATGAGCTGGCGGTAGTGGTCGACCACGTACCCGCGCTTCATGCGCCGCAGCGTCTCGTCGTCGCCGGCCTGGATGGGCAGGTTGATGTCCTCGCACACCTTGGGCAGCTCTGCCACGGCGTCCACCAGGTCCTGCCCGAAATCGCCGGGGTAGCTGGTCAGGAAGCGGATGCGGGCAAGGCCCTCGACGGCGTTCAGTTGCCGCAGCAGCTCGGACAGGAGCACGCGCGGGCGCAGGTCGCGTCCGTAGCGCTCGACGATCTGGCTGAGGAGCACCACTTCCCGAGCACCCCGTGCCACCAGCTGGTGGACCTCGTCCACGACGACGCGCGGCGCCCGGCTCCGCTCGCCGCCGCGCGTGGACGGCACGATGCAGTACGTACACGAGCGGTTACAGCCCTGGTGGATGGTAACGCCCTCGGAGATTCCGGGGAGCCGGACCGCCGCTTCCGGATCGAAGCGGTACCGCTCGCCCAGGTCCAGCAGGTCCAGCAGCCGGTCGCGGATGCTGAGATCCTGGCCCGGCTCCGCGATGAGGTCCACGAACGGATAGCGTTTGCGCCAGCCGACAGGGTTCGTGACGCAGCCGGCGACGATCACTTTCATTCCAGGCCGTTGCGCCTTGGCAGCCTTCAGCTTCTGCAGGTGGCCGTGGACGCGGTCTTCGGCGCCCTGCCGAACCACGCAGGAGTACAGCACCGCCACGTCGGCCCGGCCGAGTGAGTCGGCGGCCGTGAGCCCGTACTTTTCCAGGCTCTCCGAGATGCGGCGCGAGTCCGCGGTGTTCATCTGGCAACCGATGGACCAGATGTGGAAGGTGCTCATGGCGATGGCGGGATTGTACGGAGCGCGCTCCGTACAATCCCGAGAACCATCGTCCACACGTCAGCGTGCGATACTGCTCGGGGGCTGCCATGGCAATCGCGATCACAAATTGGCCGCTCACTCTCGAGCAGTTTCTGGCGTTGCCCGAGGCCGAGCCACCACTCGAGTACGGCCCTGACGGAGTCGTCGCGCAGAAGATGTCGCCAACGACCGAGCACGCGTTCATTCAGGTCCGCCTGTCGGCGCGCCTACTCGCGTGTGCCGAGTCGAGTGGCCGCGGTGAGGTCTTCACCGAACTGCGCTACACCGGCCGCGATCGCTCGAAGGTACCCGACGTGGCTTACTATGCTCGGGAGCGCCTACCCCGCGCACCCGGTGGCGGTTGGCTTCGGTACCCCAAGGAGGCGCCCGACCTCGCAGCGGAGATCCTCTCACCCGACCAGTCGGCCAGGTCCGAGGCTGCGACCTGCCGCTGGTACCTGGCCGAAGGCACCCGCCTGGCCCTCCTGGTCGAACCCGTCGCCCGGCGCGTCACTGCCTTCACCTCGTCATTCGAGACCGTCCTTCGCGGCGCCGACCGCCTCCCGCTGGATGGCGTCCTACCGGGCTGCAAGATCACCGTCGAGGACCTCTTCCCGTCGTTGGACTGACGCGCTGAGGGCGCAGATCGTTCCCGCTCCTCTCGGCGGGGATTCGGCTAATGAACCGGGCCCCCGAGCTTTGCCGCGATTCGTCGCACCGTGTTCAGATTCCGCATCGTCGTCGGCACCTTGCCCAGCGCTCTGGTGATCTCGACGTCCTTGACGGTGGCGTCCATCAGGTTGCCGCGTCGAAGCCAGTACACCTCTGCCCCGCGGACGTGGAACAGGTCGGCATCGTTGGACAGTGCCTCCACTCTGCCGCGCACGCCGGCGTCCGGCGCGGCGGGCAGGAACAGAATGTGAAGCCTGTCGCCGGGCCGCGCATTCACGCCCTGGAACGGCTCGTAGGCGGCGATCTCGGCGAGCTCATCCTCACGGCGGAGGAAGGTTGCCACCTCGTAGCCAAGCGCGTCCTTGAGTGCCGTCTCGATGCGGCGCTCCAGGCTCCGAACGTCGGCCGCGGGCGTCCTGAAGATGACGTTGCCGCTGGCGATGAAGGTGCTGACCTCCGTGAACCCCATCCCCTGAAACACCGTCCTCAATGTCTCCATTGTGACCGTGTGGCCGCCGACGTTGAGGGCACGGAGGAACGCGATATAGCGCTGCACGACGTGAATTATCCTACGGGTCCGCCACGGCCGGATCGGTGGATCCATGGAGGCCCTCGCTCCGCTCGGCATGACACCGCGGCGAAAGTCGTGGGGCGGGCCACTATGAGCCCTGCCGCAGCGCCTCGATGAGGGCATCGGCGATCACCGCGTAGCCGGCGTCGGTTGGATGCGCATCCAGCGCCGCGACGTGGGTGAACGCGAGCCCCCGGCCTCGGAAAAGCGGCTCGATATCCAGCACCTCGACCCCGGCGGCCTGGGCGGCGCAGCGGATGATGCCGTTCAGGCCGCGAGCCACCGGGTCTGCCGTGGAGCATGGCTCGAGAGCGGTCCCGCGGAGCGCCCGCTGGGTAAAGGCGTCGTACGCGGTGCCGGTGCCAGAGAACGGGTTGTAATAGGTGAGCACCACGATGCGCGCCGCGCCGGCGGCGTTGCGGAGGGATGCGAGGACAGATGGATAGCCGGCCGCGACTCCTTTCAGCGCCGCGCGGACCGCTTCGGTACACGCGGCTGATGACGGACTCACGAGACAGGGCGGACCGTTCAGCAGGTGCAGCAGGTCATTGCCACCCACCTGCAGCGTCAGCGCTCGCGGCGGGCTGTCCGGCCCGCGCAGGAGCGCAAGCGCCTGCTCGAACTGTCCGCCCGTCGCCAGGAACGTGCTGACGGTCTCCGCCCGCTGGGCGAGGCTGGTGACCTGCTGGAACCCCAGCGGGCGCAGCGCGGCAAAGGTGAGCGGCACGTAGCCAAGCTGGGCGGGATCGGTAGCGCCTTCGCCCAGGGCGAGTGAATCGCCCAGCACCAGCAGAACGGGCGCCGTCTGCGACGGCGGGTCTACTGCCGAGCCCTGCCACGTCTCCAGCCCGCCGGTGGTGAGGGCCCAGTGGGATTGCCCGTCGGTAAAGGTCGGGGTATTGGTGCGCTTGCGGTAGAAGGCGAGGCCGGTGGTGGTCTGCTGGAGGGTGTCGCCGTTCTCGGGGTTGGCGTGCTCACACTCGATCGGCTCGCCCATGGCCGCGCCCACGTGCACCCGCAGCGCCGCGAAACCGAAGGCGAACGCCGGCGTCACGCCGGGCGCGCACCAGGCGAACTGGCGGAGCGGCGCCGCCGCGGCTGGCCCTGCGATGAGGCTGAGCAGCAGGCAGGCTGCGCACGCCGACCAGGCCTGGGTCCGGCTCCGCACGGGCCGATCCGCGAACCGCGTCCCTCGCCAGGCCCGATGCACAGCCCCCAAAAGAGCGGCAACTACCCGTGAATCGTGCATAGCGCTGGTATACTCGTCGGACCGTTCAGAACACACGTTCTGGCCGTTCCATGCCTGAGTCACGGTTCCAGCTCGTCTCCGATTTCCAGCCCACGGGAGACCAGCCCCAGGCCATCGAGAAGCTCGCGCGCGGGTTAGAGCGCGGCCTGAAGAACCAGACCCTGCTGGGTGCCACCGGCTCCGGCAAGACGTTCACCATGGCGAACGTGGTCCAGGAGGTCCAGCGGCCGACGCTGGTGATGGCTCACAACAAGACCCTTGCCGCCCAGTTGGCCTCGGAGTTCAAGGAGTTCTTCCCGAACAACGCGGTCGAGTACTTCGTCTCGTACTACGACTACTACCAGCCTGAGGCGTACATCCCGCGCACCGATACATTCATCGAGAAGGACTCGCTCGTCAACGAGGACATCGAGCGCCTGCGCCACTCCACGATGCAGTCGCTGCTGACGCGGCGCGACGTCCTGGTGGTTGCCTCCGTCTCGTGCATCTACGGCCTGGGCGCGCCCGAGGAGTACGGGCAGAGCGTGCTGCGCTTGCGCGTGGGCGAGCAGCACAAGCGCGATAAGGTGCTGCGCCGACTGGCGGACATTTACTACGAGCGCAACGACTTCGACCTCTCCGCGGGCAAGTTCCGCGTGCGTGGCGACACCCTGGAGGTACACCCCGCCTCGCAGGAGGTCGTGGTCCGCGTCTCGTTCTGGGGCGACGAGGTGGAGCGCATCGCCGAAGTGGACATCCTGACCGGCGAGGTTCTGGCCGAGCGCACGAGCGTGGAGATCTACCCGGCTCGCTACTTCGTGACCACGCGCGAGAAGCTGGACGCCGCGCTGCGGGACATCCAGGCGGAGCTGGATGAGCGCCTGCGCGAGCTGGAAGCAGACGACAAGCTCCTCGAGGCGCAGCGGCTGCGCCAGCGGACCCAGTACGACCTGGAGATGCTCGCCGAAACAGGCGTTTGCGCGGGCGTGGAGAACTACTCGCGCCACCTCCAACGCCGCGCGCCCGGCTCTACCCCCTGGACGTTGATGGATTACTTCCCCGACGACTTCGTGCTATTCGTGGACGAGTCGCACATGACCATCCCGCAGGTGCGGGGGATGTACAACGGGGACCGGGCGCGCAAGGAAGTCCTGGTGGATTACGGGTTTCGCTTACCAAGCGCCATGGACAACCGGCCGCTCATCTTTCACGAGTTCGAGAGCCACCTGAACCAGCTCGTGTACGTCTCGGCGACGCCCGGACCGTACGAGCTCACCGTCAGCCGCGTGCCGACCCTGGAGCAGGAGATCGTGCCGATTGGCTCGTTCTTCGACATGCCAGACTGGGAGCAGCGAGAGGAACCACCGCCGCCGATCACGGACGAGCCGTTGACGGCAGACGGGCGCTTCGCACCGGCCGATGGCGCCGCTGGGAATGGACTCGTGGTCGCTCCACGGCTCGACATACGGGCCGACCAGCGCTACGTGCGTGTGTACGGTGCCGAACAGTTGATCCGTCCAACCGGGCTGCTCGATCCGGAGATCGAAATCCGCCCGACCCGGGGCCAGATTGACGACCTGATGGCGCGGATCCAGGACCACGTGGCGCTGGGCCAGCGGGTGCTGGTGACCACGCTGACCAAGCGCATGTCCGAAGACCTGGCAGATTTCCTGCGCGACGCCGGCGTCAAGGTCCACTACCTGCATTCGGAAATCGACACCCTCGAACGGGTGCAGATCCTGCGCGACCTGCGGCTTGGCGTCTACGACGTGGTGGTGGGCATCAACCTGCTGCGCGAAGGTCTGGACCTGCCCGAAGTGGCGCTGGTGGCGATCCTGGACGCGGACAAGGAGGGCTTCCTGCGCTCCGGGTCGTCGCTGATCCAGACGATCGGGCGCGCGGCTCGGCACGTGGACGGGCGGGTGGTAATGTACGCGGACACGATGACCGCGAGCATGAAGCGGGCAATCGACGAGACCTACCGTCGCCGCGCCAAGCAGCAGGCGTACAACGAGGCGCATGGCATAACCCCCAGGGGGATCCGGAAGACGATCCGCGACATCAACGAGCGGGTCCGCGCGGTTGCTGAAGCGCGCGAAGGCTACGACGCGAAGGCCGCGCTCAATCCCGCCAGCCTCTCGCGCGATGACCTGCAGAAGCTCATACGCGATCTCGAGACCCAGATGAAGCAGGCTGCCAGGGAGTTGGAGTTCGAGAAGGCGGCGATGCTGCGCGACCAGGTCGTGCAGCTCAAGGGAACGCTTACGCTGAAGGAGGGCGAATCGGCGGGGGTGGTTCCCACGGAGTTTCGCGCGGCGGTCAAGACCCGTCGGAAGTGAGCTGGACGCTCGGTATCATGGGGTTCGACGCATGAAGAAAAGGAGCACCGCTGTGCAGAGACGCTGATTCGTCCCTGGCCTTGCCCGGTCGGGCACACACGGCCGCGGCGCTCGAGCTCCAGCGCCCTGCATGCGCTGAGCCACTCGGACTCCCGCGGGCAACGACAACCCGCCGCCCGGTGACGCGACGACGCGTCGCCGGTGGATTGATCGTGAGGAGCACTTGTGGCAACTGCCGCAGCTATCGACGCTCTCGCAGGCGTTCTTTCCGCCGTCATCGCCCCAGCCGCCTCGGAAGTGGATCGAAGCGGCACGTTTCCTCGCTCGGGTCTGGATGCCCTTGGCGAAGCCGGCCTAATGGGCCTGACCAGCTCCATGGATGTGGGCGGGCAGGGCAAGGGCCTGCGAGAGGCCGCCGCCGTTGTCGAGAAGCTCGCCGCCGTCGACGCGTCCACCGCGATGGTGGTGATGATGCACTACGCGGCGACGGCGGTCGTGGAGGCGCACGGCCCACGTGAGGTCCGGCAGGCCATCGCGGCTGGCCGGCACCTGACAACCCTCGCCTTCTCCGAGGCGGGCTCTCGGGCCCATTTCTGGGCCCCGCAAGGCACGGCCGCGCCAGTCGGCCGCGAGGTCCGGCTGGACGCCGAAAAGAGCTGGATCACGTCTGCTGGCGAAGCTGACAGCTACGTCTGGTCCAGCAAGCCCCTGGCGGCCGAAGGCCCCATGACCCTGTGGCTTGTACCGGCGAACGCCGCGGGCCTGAGTCAGCCCGGCGCCTTTGATGGCCTCGGTCTCCGCGGCAACGGATCACGGCCCGTGACAGCCCAGGGAGTCCTGGTACCGGTCGCGGCCATGCTGGGTGCCGATGGCGCCGGTCTTGACATCGCCCTCGGCTCCGTCCTTCCAACATTCCTGGTCCTCAGCGCCAGCGTCAGCCTCGGTCTGATGGAGGCCGTGACCGCCGAAGCGGCTCAACACCTCACGAGTACCCGTTTGCTCCACCTGGACCGTGCCCTCTCGGAGCAGACCGTGACACGCCTTGACTACGCCCGCATGCGCCTTGAGACTGACCGAACCCGCGCTTTCATCGAGGACACGCTGGCGGCGCTGGAATCGGGCAGGTCCGACGCCATGCTCCGCGTGCTGGAGGTGAAGGCCGCCGCGGCCGAGTCCGCGATCATGGTGACGGACCTGGGGATGAAGGTGGGCGGTGGCTCGGCCTTTCGCAAAGATCTTGGCCTGGAGCGGCGGTTCCGCGATGCCCGTGCGGCGCGCGTGATGGCGCCGACCACCGACGCGCTGCTCGACTTCGTGGGACGCGCCACGTTGGGATTGCCGCTCCTGGACGGCGCTGTCGCCTGATGGTGGACGCGCCCTTCACGCTCGGTGCGGTGGCCTACGATCCAAAGGTCGTCACTATCTGGGATGGGTTTCGGACCTGGTTCAACGCTCGCGGATTTCCGTTCGATTACGTGCTGTACTCCCACTACGAGCGGCAGGTGGAGGAACTGCTGGAGGGGCACATCGACGCCGCGTGGAGCTCGCCGCTCGCCTGGGTGCGCGCCCGCCGCCTGGCCGCCGCCGCCGGAACGTTCGTACAGGCCCTCGCCATGCGCGACACGGACCGGGACCTGACGTCCGTCGTGGTCGTGCGCGCGAATTCGGACATTGAGACTGTCGCCCAGCTCCGTGGGCGCGTCGTGGGGGTTGGCGCCGTGGATTCCCCGCAGGGGACCTTGATCCCGCTGGCGCACCTCCAATCGCTCGGCCTGGCCGCGGGCGAGGACTTCGAGGTGCGCGGCTTCGACGTCGGCGTGGGATTGCACGGCGACCACATTGGCGGCGAGCGAGACGCGGCCCGAGCGCTCACCGAGGGTCGGGTGGACGCCGCGTGCATGATCGATGGAAACCACCTCTTATTCACCCGAGAAGGCACGCTGCCGGGCAGCAGTATGCGAATCCTGACTCAGACTGCTCCCTATGACCACTGCACCATGGCCACGCGGCCCCTTCTCGATGCAGAAACAGCGGGTCGCTTCCGCGAGCTGCTCCTCTCGATGTCGTACGCCGACCCCTCGGTGCGGCCGTTGCTCGACCTCGAAGGGCTCAAAGCCTGGCTCCCAGGTCGCACCGAGGGGTATGCCCAGCTTGAAACAGCAGTCGACACCTTCCACTTCTACGACCGTGCCGGACACATCACCGCTCTCGACTATCGACCTTGAGGCGCTCGGGCTCGATCGCGGAGCGCACCTCCTCGTCGACCGGGCATTGGCGGTGCTGCCTGTAGGCGGGCGCCTGCTGGTGCGCGGGCGGGCGCCGGCGCTCGGCATACACCTCGCGGTGTGGGCTCGGGCTCGGGGCCACGGAATCGAGGACCTCCCGGCGGCTGATGGCGAGACGCGGGCGACGTTGGTGCGGGGTGGCGCCGATGTCGCGCGGTGGTTCGGGGCCGAGCGCGCCGGCGACCCTTCCCCGAGCGGCGTGTCTGATCGCCCAGACCCCACGTGGGGCTTCGCGGCGCGGGGCGCGCTGGTGGAGGCCGGCGGCAAGTCTCTGCCGTTGGACCTGGATGAGAAGCGCTGGGTGTGGACGGACCTGGCGCCCCAGTTGTACGCCCAGGCGGCGGCCAGCCAGTGGGATCCCAACACCGCCATCGACTGGGGCGCGGCTGAGCCGCTGCCGCGCGAGATCGAAGCCGCTGTCGTCCAGGTGATGACGTACCTGGTGGAGAACGAGCAGGCCGCGTTGGTCGTTCCGGCGCGCTTCCTGGGGAGGATCCACCCGCATTTCCGCGAGGCGATGCAGTTCCTGGCGACGCAGGTGGCCGACGAGGCGCGCCATGTCGAAGTGTTCACCCGACGCGCGCTGCTCCACGGCGGCCCGCTGGGGGCTTCGGGCGTGGGCGGTCGCGCCTCTCTGGGGACGCTCCTGGAGGAGCCCGACTTCGCGCTCGCGTCATTCTTGCTGTCCGTGCTGGGAGAGGGCACGTTCCTCAACCTGCTCGCATTCATCGAGCGGTTCGCGCCCGACGCGGTTACCCGGAACGTGGCGCGGCTGGTCCGGCAGGACGAAGCGCGTCACGTTGCCTTTGGCCTGGGCCACCTGGAATACCAGGTCACGCAGGACCCTGAGTTGCGGGACCGCCTGCGGGCGGCCATCGTGCGCCGCCACGACGCGCTGGCAAGTACCGCGGGCTTGTCTGAAGACGTCTTCGACGCGCTTGTCATCCTGGCCGCCGGTGGCTGGAATCCTGAGGCGATCGCCTCGGGCTACCGGGCTGTCGAGCGGCTCCAGGTGGACATGCACGACGGACGGCAGCGGCGCCTTGTTCGGCTTGGCTTCTCTTCTGCCGACGCCGCCGAGCTATCCGCGCTGCACACCCGCAATTTCATGTAGCCACTGCCAGCGGGTCGCGCTCGCGGCCGTACCGTCGGATGCGGTTCGCCGATCTCCACGGGGCGCTACGGTTGGCACGCTCCGTCAGCGGGGCAAGGCATTCGCTCGTTTCGCCCTGGCACGGTGCCTGCGGCCGTGCGTGCAGGAGGAACTGATGTCGGGCAAAGCAAGCCATAAGAGCAAGGGCGGCGACAAGCAGTCGTCAGACAAGAACACCTTCAACCCCACTCATGAAGGGGGCCACATTCCTGGCTCCCAGACGAACGATCCGGAAGCCATGGACGTCAAAAACCGCGACAGTCAGGGCGGCGGCATGGGCGAGGCACACCTCATCAAGAAGTAGCAGCCGGTTGCGCGGCCGAGCGCCCCCAGCGGGGCGAGGCGGAGTTGGGATCGATCTCCACACCGCCGTACACTAGAACAAGTGTGCGAAAGCGCCGCCTGGCCTGAGCGTCCTCATTGGCGAGGGAAAGCGCGGGCTAGCGGCGCTTTCTGCGGCACAATCCTCTTCGCCCCAGCTCCGGCTTCGGACTGGCGGCTCCCTCCATGCCCCAGGACGTCATCGAGATCCGCGGCGCGCGGCAGCACAACCTCAAGAACATCGACCTCACGATCCCGCGCGACAAGCTGGTGGTCATCACCGGCCTCTCGGGCAGCGGGAAGTCGTCGCTGGCGTTCGACACCCTGTACGCGGAGGGGCAGCGTCGCTATGTCGAGTCCCTGTCGTCGTATGCCCGCCAGTTCCTGGGGCAGATGGACAAGCCGGATGTCGAGTACATCTCAGGCCTCTCCCCGGCAATCTCCATTGACCAGAAAGGCGCCAGCCACAACCCGCGCTCGACCGTCGGGACTGTCACGGAGATTTACGACTACCTGCGGCTCCTGTACGCACGCGTCGGACGCCCCCACTGCCCGAAGTGTGGCCGGCCGATCCAGCAGCAGTCGTCCGAGCAGATCATCGACGCCGTGATGGTGATGCCAGAGGGTGCACGGATCATGGTCCTGGCGCCGCTGGTCAAGGATCGCAAGGGCGAATACCAGGCAGTCTTCGACGACGTCCGCAAGGCGGGCTTCGTTCGGGTGCGGGTGGACGGTGAGGTTCGCGACCTCTCGGACGAGCTCGCCCTCGAGAAACAGAAGAAGCACTCCATCGAAGTCGTCGTGGATCGCCTGGTGGTCTCGCGCGCACAGGAAGACAAGTCGCGCATCGCCGACTCGGTGGAGCAGGCCCTGAAGATGGGCTCTGGCCAGGTTGTCATCGCCGAGCCGAAGCCAGACGGCGGATGGAGCGACACCTTGTTCAGTGAGCAGTTCGCCTGTCCGCACGACGGCACCTCGTTGCCCCCGATCGAGCCGCGCTCGTTTTCGTTCAATACGCCCCATGGGGCGTGTCCCACGTGCACCGGCCTGGGGACTCGCCTAGAGGTTGACCCTGACCTGGTGATGCCGAACAAGGACCTGAGCCTGTCGCAGGGGGCGATCGCCACCTGGGGGAAGGCGGGGATCAACGGCAACAGCTATTACCGCGCCATCCTGGAGGCCGCCGCGCGCCACTATGGGTTCTCGATGGACGTGCCGGTACGGGATCTGGAGGAGCGCAGCCTCGAGCGGATCCTGTATGGCTCGGACGGCGAGCGCATCCCCATGCGCCACCAGGGCAAGACCGGCCGGGTACATGAGTACCGCACCCACTACGAAGGCGTCATCCCGAACATCGAGCGACGCTTCAAGGAGACTGAGTCGGACTTTATCCGCGAGGACCTGCAGCGGTACATGTCGCCCCGCCCCTGCCCCACGTGCCAGGGTGCGCGGTTGAAGCCTGAGGTGCTGGCGATCACGATTGCCGGCCGCAACGTCGACGAAGTCACCCACTACTCCATTCAGCGCGCCCTGAGCTTCTTCACCGCGCTGGACGAGCGTCGGCCCGCCGAAGATGAAGCGCGCGCCGCCACACCCAAGAGCGCCTCGGGACGGACGGGCGCGGGCTTCACCTACCCGGAGGAGCGCGGGCTGACGCTCACGGACCGCGAGTTTGCCATCGGCCGGCAGATTTTGAAGGAGATCCGGGAACGCCTGCGGTTCCTCGTGGACGTTGGCCTGGACTACCTGACGCTGGCGCGTACCGCGGCCACGCTCTCCGGCGGCGAGGCGCAACGGATTCGCCTGGCCACCCAGATCGGATCAGGCTTGACGGGGGTGCTGTATATCCTCGATGAACCGAGCATTGGGCTCCACCAGCGCGACAATGCGCGCCTGATCCGCACCCTGCACCGTCTGCGCGACCTGGGGAACACGCTGATCGTGGTCGAGCATGACGAGGACACCATGCGTGCGTCCGACTGGATCGTGGACATGGGCCCGGGCGCGGGCGAGCACGGGGGCCGGGTGGTCGCCGAGGGACCGCTGGAGGAGATCCTGCGAACGTCCGGGTCGCAGACCGCGCGGTACCTGAACGGTGACATCCGGATTGACATTCCGACCGAGCGGCGCGAGGGCAACGGCCACGCGCTGAGCATCCGGGGAGCACGTGAGAACAACCTGAAGGACGTGAGCGTCGACGTGCCCCTCGGCTGCTTCGTGGCAATCACGGGTGTGTCGGGCTCTGGCAAGTCGTCGCTCATCAATGCCACGCTCCACAAAGCGCTCGCAAACCACCTCCATCGCGCGCGTGAGGTTGCTGGCAGCCACGACCGTATCGAGGGCCTGGAGCACCTGGACAAGGTGATCGACATCGACCAATCGGCCATCGGGCGGACGCCGCGCTCGAACCCGGCAACCTACGTGGGGCTGTTCACGCCCGTCCGCGAGCTGTTCTCGCAGGTCCCGGAGTCGCGGCTGCGCGGTTACCAGCCCGGCCGATTTTCGTTTAACGTGAAGGGCGGACGGTGTGAAGCCTGCCAGGGCGACGGCATCCTGAAAATCGAGATGCAGTTCCTCCCGGACGTGTACGTGCCGTGCGAGGTGTGCCACGGCAAGCGGTACAACCGGGAGACGTTGGAGATCCGCTACAAGGGCAAGAACGTGGCCGACGTGCTGGAGATGACGGTGGAGGAGGCCCTGGACTTCTTTCAGAACGTCCCGACGCTGAGGAACAAGCTCCAGACACTGTTCGACGTGGGGCTCGGGTACATTCACCTCGGCCAGTCGGCCACGACGCTTTCGGGCGGCGAGGCGCAGCGTGTCAAGCTGTCGAGCGAGCTTGCCCGTCGCGCCACCGGCCGCACCATCTACATCCTGGACGAGCCGACCACGGGTCTCCACTTCGCCGACGTGCAGCGCTTGCTGGGCGTGCTCCAGCGGTTGGTGGACACGGGCAACACGGTCCTGGTCATCGAGCACAACCTGGACGTGATCAAGACAGCCGACTGGGTGATCGACCTCGGCCCCGAGGGGGGCGACAAGGGTGGCGAGATCGTGGCCATTGGCACGCCCGAGGCGGTTGCGAATGTGCGAGCCAGCTACACGGGCCAGTTTTTGAAGCCGATGCTGGAGCGGGGCCGCGCCGCTCGCCCGGCTGAGCGCCGGAATGGCGCCGCCGGCTCGACGAAGGCTCCCGGCGAGGCGCGGACGCTCGCGGCGGCCGTCGCGTAGCGGACCGCGCGGGATGCCGCGGCGTAGGGGTTGCTTACACGCTCCTCGCCGAAGGATCCGGTCCAGGCAGTCAGTCCACCCTCTCGCGTTGCGGCCGTGCGCCCACGTGCGTGACGCACAGGGAACCCAGGCGGTTTCCTTCGGTCAGCGCCTCCGCCGGGGACAGCCGATCCAGCCACGCGGCCAGGAAGCCGCCGCAGAAGGCGTCGCCCGCGCCTGTCGTATCCAGCACCTCCGCTGCAGCCACGGCCGGGCGGTGAACCGCTTCGGCGCCACTGCCGAGCCATATCGCGCCAGCGCCACCGAGCTTGACGACAACCTCGGGGAAATGCCGTGCGAGGCGGCTGGCCACAGTCTCCGCTCCAAGGTCTGACACCTGGGCAAGAGCCCGCGCCTCGTCGAGGTTGGCAATGCAGAGAGACGTCCCGACGGTCCATTCGAGAACCCGCTTGGCACCCACCCGTGCAACGAGAGATGCGGCCCCGGGGTCAATCGAGGTCGTCATGCCCGCTGCATGGGCGAGCTCAAGCGCATGGAGGGCGGCGGCGCGGGTCTCCTGGTACAGGAGCAGGTAGCCCGAGAGGTGGAGGTGGTGGCCGGGCTCAAACAGGTCGGAGGGAACATGCTCAGGCCGCAGACTGAGGTTGGCGCCGCGGTCGGTCAGCATGGACCGCTCGCCGCCTGGCTCGACCAGCGACACCACGAGCCCGGTCGGAGCGCCCATTTCAACTGATCCGTGGACGGTCACGCCCCAGCGCTGGAGGTCGGCGACGTTCAGGTGACTGAAAGGATCGTCGCCGAGGCGTGTGACAAAGTGAACCTCGTGTCGTCCGGTCCAGCCGAGCCAGGCGGCCTGGCTCGCTCCGGAGCCGCCTGGGAGGGCGGTGATCCGGGCTCGGGTATCGCTGCGATGGGCCAGCGGCTCGCGCAGGCGCACGATCAGGTCGGCGACGAGATCGCCCAGGACGACGACCCTGCTCCGCGGCACGGGCTTCTTCAACCGCCGGCGTAGGCGGCGGCGATTCGCGCGGCGAGCCGGGCGTTGGCCAGCACGAGCGC
The DNA here is from genome assembly GCA_016191465.1 of Chloroflexota bacterium. GTDB lineage: Bacteria > Chloroflexota > UBA6077 > UBA6077 > CF-72 > JACPOP01. The sequence continues at coordinate 155,365 of JACPOP010000015.1, forward strand.
GATGTTCACACGCAGGCTGGCCCCCTCGGTCTCTCTGTGGAAGTAGTCCAGCAGGAACGGCGTCACGGCCTTCCCGGTGATTCCTGCTGACTTTGCTGCTCGCAGCCCCTCGTTAAGGGTCCGATCGTGGACCCGTTCGTCCAGTTGCGCCTCGCGCCGGACTGGGTTCGCCACGACGAGGCCGTTCCGTAGCCCGAGGTCGTCCTGTACCCTGAGCACCGCGGCCACGCCGGCGGGCGTATCGATCCGCCAGTCCAGCCGGTGAGGTGAGTCTGCCAGGTAGAAGCGCGGGAACCAGTCGGTTCCGAAGCCGATCACCGGGACGTTCAGGGTTTCCAGGCGCTCAAGGGTCGCGGCGACGTCCAGGATGGACTTCACCCCGGCACAGACCACCGCGATGCGCGTCTGCGCGAGAGTCTGCAGGTCAGCCGATTCGTCCCAGGATTCACGTGCTCCGCGGTGTACCCCGCCGAGTCCGCCCGTGGCGAAAATGCGGATTCCAGCCCGAGCCGCGAGGTAGGCGGTGCTGGCCACGGTCGTCGCGCCATGTGCGTTGGCCGCGATCGCCAGGGGCAGGTCCCGAACGCTGACCTTGGCGACACCCTCGTGCAGGGCAATGAGGGCCAGGTCATCGCTGGTGAGCCCAATGACGGCTTCGCCGCCGACGATGGCGACGGTCGCCGGAACCGCACCTTCCTCGCGTACAACGGCCTCGATGTCACGCGCGACCTCGATGTTCCGCGGCCGAGGCAACCCGTGGGCAATGATCGTGCTTTCGAGCGCGACGACGGGACGCCCTTCCTGGAGCGCGGCCGAAACTTCGGCGTGGATCCTCACAATTGGATGGTACGGGCGTCGCTGGCGGGGCGCGGCGCCACAACGTACCGCGTGCCACCTGCGTGTGCTGTCGGCCATGAAGCCGCGGGGTGCGCCTCAGCCGTATAGCCGCGGGGAGCCGAACGGAAGCTCCACCTCAGATCAACGCAAAGGGCTCTCCGGAATGCCTCGCTTCATCGCAGCCGCCTTCGAGCGCCGCTCTCGGCAGATCTGCATCGCACTGGGCCTAATGGCCCTCGGGCTTGCGGGATGCACCACCACGACCGCCCCGGCTCCGACCGCGCCGCCGCCCGCCGCGGCAGATCTTGCTGAAGCCATCGTCGACGCCGTCCAAGGCGACGAATCCGGCGAGTAGGCCCCACTCTCGCGGTCATCGTGTGCGCGGTGGCCTGAGATCGTCGAAAGGGCCCGGTTCCTGTTGGAGTCGGGCCCTTTCGTTGCTCGCGTAGCGGGCTCTTGGCGGGCAGGGAGGTGGCGGGCGCCGTGCGGACGCTCCTCCGCTCCGGCCATTGTCACGGAGGACCTGGCGTCCACCAAGCTGGAGGAGGCTCACGTCGAGTGGCCGGACATTGGGGCGGCTCCCCACCCCACTACTCACCCGCGGCAACGAGAAGTTCAGACGGCGCTACAGACTCCATACGTTTCCAACCCCCCGGGTGCCCCCGGCCGGACTCGAACCAGCGACCTTGTAGTTAGAAGCTACCTGCTCTATCCGCTGAGCTACGGGGGCAACGGGGCGCACGTGCAGCATGACCGCCTGGCCCAGTATGCCGCTCGCTGAGCACTGCGCGCCTGACGGGTGCGGGCGGGATTCTACCCGGGCACAGAATCTGGCGCCGAAGGCGCCGCCTGTCGGAAGCGGTCTTCCGGTCTACACGCGCTGGAAGATGCGGTCGCCACTGAAGATGTTGCGCATCTTGAGGGGCGCGGGAGTCTCCATGAGCTGCCAGGCGCGCAGCCGCCAGCCTGGATATAGGAACCACGGCTCCTCGAGGATCCACTCGGCTCGATAGACCCAGGCGGGGCGGGGGAGCCCGTCCTGCCAGCACAGCCAGTCCACCGCGGCCGCGAGCAGCGAAGCCCAGCGCAGGTGCTCCAGGTTGGTCGGGACCTCGATCGGATCCGCCATGAGCCGTGGGCGCTCCTCGGGGTCGGCATGGCGCCAGTCATCAAGGAAATCGCCGACCGCCACCCAGGGATCCGTGCCGCGTACAAGCCGGTCGAGCGCTCCGCGGGCCGTCGAGCGTTCAGGCGCTTTCGCCATCGAACAGGTCCTCGACGAGATACTGGATCCGCGCAGTGAGCAGCCGTTCGGGGACAAATGTGCGCACCAGCTCCAGTGCCTCCGACGCCGATCTCAGCCCAGACACCCTTCGGAGCACTTGAAGGTCGCGCAGGTCTTCCGGTCGGCCTGCGAGAGCCTTGAGGGCAAACACGTAGCTTGGTGGTGGCACGTAGATGCGAAGGCCTGGGAATTCCGCCCAAAATTCGATAGGTGGCGTCGTGTACAAGAAACCCTTGACCGCGTCATTGAGCCAGGCTGGATTGAGACCATGCTCACGTGCGACGCGGGTGGCAGCCTCGCGGATCGCCGCCGGCTCGGCGGCGAAGTACGCGTCAACATCTTTTGTTGCCTCGCGAGCATGGAGGACGAGCGACATATAGGCACCGCCCAGGAGGAGGATTTCCCCCCGAAGGCCCTGCTCAAGGAGCAGCTCGCCGACACGTCGAAGGGAACGGGTTATCTCCGTTGCTTGCACGGCTGCTCCCGTGTCTCCGGTAGCGGGGCCGATCGACGGGCTTGCTGCTCGAGTGAGGCGGCCTGCCGCGCTTGAGACCGGCGGAAGGCAGCGTACCGGCGCCTCGGCGGACCAGTGGCCACCCCGGACGAGCGGTCTACTCGGCCTTGCGGCGGCGCCCCCGCCGGCCAGGCTGGCGGGCTTCCTTGACCTGGAAGACCACCGCGTCAGCCGTGTTGTCGCGCGCCCACTTGAGCGCCAGGCCGAGGCGCTTCGCGGCCTGACCAAGGCGACGCTTGAGTGCGCGCGGCGTCAACCCGTCGAGCTGCGCCTCACCGCCATCACCGACAGTCAGGGCGCGAAGCTGAGCCTCATACTCGGTGAGATCCATCTGCCCGCGGCGGGGGAAATACTTGGCCGTTTCATCTACTGAAAGTTTTCGTACTCGAACTGGCACGGATAATTTGGCCTTTCCTGCAAGAGCATGTTGCTCCATGGTGTTCAATCGTCAACCGTAGTCGCACGCGGTGCTTACCGTCAAGGAGTACCCCGAGTCAAGTCCCCTCTGAGTTGCACATGATGGGCTCGTCAGACGCGAGAAAACGCGGCTGCCTCGCCCCACACCTGTCGAAACACGTCAGAAATCTCTCCCAGCGTACACAGCGACTCAACAGCCTCCACGATGATGGGCATAACGTTCTCGTTTGCGTCGCGAGCGGCAGAATCGAGGCGGCCAAGGATCTCATGACAACGGACCTGGTCGCGCCGTTCTCGGAGCAGTCTTAGCCGCTCCGATTGCTGCTCGCGAACCAGTGGGTCGACGACCAGGATGTCGGCAACAGGCTCTGGCTGGGTGCTCTGGAATTGATTGAGGCCAACGATGATGCGCTTACGCTCCTCGATCTCCCGCTGATAGCGGTAGGCGGCCTCTTGAATCTCCCCCTGAATGTAGCCCTGTTCCACGGCGGAAAGCGCTCCGCCGAGGCTGTCGATACGCTCGATGTACTCCCAGGCTCGACGCTCCACCTCGTCCGTAAGCGATTCGACGTAATAGGAGCCCCCGAGCGGGTCCACGACCTCGGCCACTCCGCTCTCGTAGGCGAGGACTTGCTGTGTGCGGAGTGCTACCTGCGCGGTCTCCGCGGTTGGCAGCGCCAGGGCTTCATCCTTCGCGTTGGTGTGCAGCGACTGGGTGCCGCCGAGGATCGCCGCCAGCGCCTGGACGGTCACGCGAGCGACGTTGTTGTCGATCTGCTGGGCCATCAGCGTCACCCCCGCCGTCTGGGTATGAAATCGCAGTATCCAGGAGCGAGGGTCCTGGGCGTGGAAGCGCTCCTTCATGATCCGCGCCCACATGCGACGGGCCGCACGGAACTTCGCCACCTCTTCAAACAGGTCATTGTGACTGTCAAAGAAGAAGCTCAAGCGAGAGGCGAAGGCGTCGACTTCCAGGCCAGCTTCCATCGCGGCCCGCACGTATTCGATCCCGTTCGCCAGGGTGAACGCCAGCTCCTGGACCGCCGTGGCGCCTGCTTCGCGCATGTGGTAGCCGCTAATGGAGATCGTGTTCCAGCGCGGAATTTCACGGCCGCAGTACGCGAAAAGGTCGGTGATCAGGCGCATGCTGGGGCGTGGCGGGTAGATGTACGTGCCGCGGGCGATGTACTCCTTCAGGATGTCGTTCTGGACCGTACCACTGATCGCGCGCGGGCTCACCCCCTGCCGCCGGGCAATGGCGACGTACAGGGCCAGCAGGATCGGCGCGGTGGCGTTGATGGTCATGCTGGTGGTCACCCGGTCGAGGGGAATGCCTTCCAGCAGGGTCTGCATGTCCTCGACGGAGCAGATGGAGACGCCCACCTTGCCCACCTCGCCTTCGGCGAGCGGATGGTCGGCGTCGTAGCCCATCTGAGTCGGCAGGTCGAAGGCGACGGAGAGGCCAGTCTGCCCCCGCTCCAGCAGGTACCGGTAGCGCTGATTGGATTCCTGGGCGGTGGCGAAGCCGGCGTACTGGCGCATGGTCCAGAGACGCCCCCGGTACATGGTGGGCTGGATACCGCGGGTGAACGGGAGCTCGCCCGGGAAGCCCAGGCGCTCCATCTCATCCCAGCCCCGACTCGCCAGGTCCTCCGACGTGTAGAGGGGACGCCGCGAGATCTCGGACGTCGTCTCGAACAAGGTATCCCGCTCCGGCGAACCTTCGATCGCGCGCTTGAGCGTCGTATCCCGCCATTCGCGGGCGGTGCGCGACGCGCCACGGCGACTCCCTTCAGGGGGCGTCACGCTGCCCCATCGTGCTGCCAGCCTGTTCGGCGGATCGGGGCGGCATGGTGCAGAGGCGTTGCCATAGCAGCGTCAGCGCTTCCAGCGCGCCGCGCCGCTGGAACTCGGCGCGCGTCGTCGAATAGGACGTGCTGTGGACGAACGTCTCCCCGCCGATGTCGAGCGCGAAGTGCAGCGTGCCGACTGGCTTGGATTCGGATTCTGAAGGACCGGCGACACCCGTGGTGGCAATAGCCACGTCCGCGCCACTCTGCAGGCGGGCCGCGCTGGCCAGCGCAGCGGAGGTCTCCTGCGCCACCGTCCCGTGCACATCGAGAATCTCCGGCGGCACGCCCAGCCGCTCTTTGGCACCGCGGGTGTACGCCACGTAGCCCCCGAGGAAATAGTCCGACGCTCCTGGCGCCTCCGCCACCAATGCGGCGAGGTGGCCGCCGGTGGCGCTTTCGGCGGTCGTGAGCGTCAGTCCCCGCTCCCGCAACAACGCACCAACCACCGCGGGAAAGCTGGCGGTCTCGTCTCCATACACCCACCGCCCCACCCGTTCCCGGACGCGCGGCTCGAAGTCGTCCAGCAGCGCCCTCGCTTCGTTCGCGGTGGCTGCCTTGGCCGTCAACCGGAGGTGTACGCCATCGTTCTTCGCGTACGTGGCAAGAGTGGGGTTAGTGGATCGAATTAAATCGCCCACGGCCTCCTCCGCGTGCGACTCGCCGATGCCGATGAGCTTGAGCGTGCGCGAGACGATGGCGCCCGCTCCCACACGGGCGGCGAGACGCGGTAGCACTTGCTCGGCCCACATCTGCCGCATCTCGTGGGGCACTCCGGGCATGGACGCGATCACCGTGCCGTTCCGCTCTACCCACCAGCCGGGCGCCGTTCCAATCGGGTTCGGTAGGAACGTGCCGGAAGCGATTGTGGTGGCCTGCTTCACGTTTCGCTCGGGCATGGCCCGGCCGCGCTGGGCGAAGAATGCGCGCAGGGTGCGCTCGAGCTCCGGCTGCACTTCCAGCGGCTCGCCCATCACCTCGGCAATCGCCTCGCGGGTCAGGTCGTCCTCCGTCGGGCCGAGCCCCCCGGTCGTGATCACGAGGTCCGATCGGTCGAGCCCACGTCGGATCGCCTCGGCCAGGCGGCCCAGGTTGTCGCCGACGTGGGAGACGTAGAACAGGTCGATGCCCAGCGCGGGCAGCTCCTGGGCCAGGAACTGCGCGTTGGTGTCGAGGATCTGGCCGAGCAGCAGCTCGGTCCCGATGGAGAGAATTTCCGCCCGCACGTCGGCTACTCCAATACGACCAGGACCTGGCCCTGCTCGACCGTCTGGCCCGGTTCCACGCCAACGTGCTGGACGACTCCGTCGTGGGGCAGTGAAAGCTCGTTTTCCATTTTCATAGCTTGAAGGACGATCAACGGCTGGGCCTTGTGGGTGGCCTCGCCAGGCTGCACCAGGACCTTCACGACGAGCCCCGGCATGGGCGCCTTCAACTCGCGTTTGGCCGTTCCGACCGAGCTGGCGCCGGCCAGTTTCGCCAGGCGGGCACGGGCCTCGTCGACCACCACGGCGTCACAGGCGGCCCCACCGACAACCATCTGAGTCTCCTCTCCGGTGCGGCGCAACATGACCTCGATGGTGCGCTCTCCCAGCCTCAGCGCGTACAGCGGCCCACGCACCTGATCGAGGCGGGCGCGCCGCTCCTGCGAATCACCGATCCGAACCAGGTGCTCCTCTCCCTCTCGACGGATGTGTACCACCTGGGTCTCACCGTCGATCGTCACGCTGAAGGCTCGCTCCGTCACGGGCTGCTCGAGGGTCGTTTGGCACGCCGCTCGGCCATGTCGCGGCGCCCACTCCCGGGTACGGGCGGGGGAAGGAAGATTCTCGGGCGGGGGCGCGGAGCGCCCCCGCCGATGCCCGGCGCCGGTGGAATGGCGCGAGTCGAGGCGAACGACCCTCGAGGCTCCGACCGATGTTCCACGTGCCGGGTTGTCCCATCTTGCAACTGGGAGCGCACGAAGCCAGACCTTTCGCTGTCCCCACCTGGACCCCCTGGGTCGTGGCACTCCTGCTCAATTCGCGGCGATCGGTTCACGATCGCCACCCCGCACGGGCGGCGGCGCGCCAACTGCTGCGTCCCGCCGCGTGGGCCGGCGCGCTGGCGGGTACCGCCACGTGCGCCGCCGCCGCGTCCGCGTGGAGCGCCGCGGCGATCGCCGCGAGCGCGCGATCGTCGGCCGCTCGCTCCACGTTCTCGGTGCCGGTCCAGGTGCGTTCCAACCAGGCGGTGTCCACGTCGCCGTACCTGAACGCGGGGTGGTTGATCAGCCATAACTGCTGGGGAATGCTGGTTTTCACGCCGAGAATCAGAAACTCGCGCAGCGCCCGGTCCATGCGATCCAGGGCGCGTTCGCGGTTCTCTGCCCACACGATCAGCTTGGCCAGCATGGGGTCGTAATGCACGCTGATCTGGCCGCCTTCTTCGACGCCGCTGTCCACCCGGACGCCGGGGCCCAGGGGGGGCCGGAAGCCGACGATCGTGCCGGTCGAGGGCAGGTAGCCCGCGGCAGGGTCTTCGGCGTTGATGCGGCACTCGATGGCATGCCCGCGCGGCTGGATGGCCGATTGGTCATAGCCGAGCGGCTCGCCCGCGGCGATGCGGATCTGCTCGCGCACCAGGTCGATCCCCGTCACCATCTCGGTGACGGGGTGCTCTACCTGGAGCCGAGCGTTCACTTCCAGGAAGTAGAAGCTCTGATCGGGCGCGAGCAGGAACTCGACCGTGCCGGCGTTCGTGTAGCCAGCGGCCTGGGCCGCCTGGACGGCGACCTCCCCCATGCGGCGGCGGAGATCGTCGTCCAGGGCCGGCGAAGGCGATTCCTCGATTACCTTCTGGTGCCGACGCTGGAGCGAGCAGTCCCGCTCGCCCAGGTAGATGCACCTGCCGTGCTGGTCGGCCAGAACCTGGATCTCCACGTGCCGTGGCCGCTCGATGGCTTTCTCCACGTAGACGGATGCATCGCCGAACGCCGCGCCAGCCTCGCTGGTGGCCTGGCGGAACGCCGCGTCCAAGTCCGCCGGGTCTCGCACGATGCGCAGACCCTTGCCGCCGCCGCCGGCCACGGCTTTCAGCGCAATGGGAAAGCCGAACGCCTCAGCCGCGGCGCGAGCCGCATCGACCGTAGGCAGTGGGTCGAGGGTACCCGGCACATACGGCACGTGGGCCGCGGCCATCAGCTTGCGCGCCTCCGTCTTGAGCCCCAGCGCGCGCATGGCCGAGGGCGGCGGCCCCACGAAGACCAGGCCGGCCGCACCGCACGCTTCCGCGAAGTCCGGGCGTTCGGCCAGGAAGCCGTAGCCGGGGTGGACGGCCTGGGCGCCGGCCCGTCGCGCGGTCTCGATCAGCCGGTCGATGCGCAGGTAGCTCTCACTGGCGGGTGCGGCGCCCAGGTGGAACGCTTCGTCCGCCATCCGCACGTGCAGCGCGTCTCTGTCGGCATCCGAGTACACGGCCACCGCCTGGAGGCCCATCTCGTGGCAGGCGCGGATGACGCGCACGGCAATCTCGCCCCGGTTGGCGATAAGGAGCTTGGTGAATGGGGCGGCGCGCATCAGGCGGACGGGAGTTTCAAGTTCCAAGTTCCAAGTTCCAAGTTGACGGACGCGCTCACTGGTGATCGCTCGGCATGCCCGGGCGCACGCGTCAAGAACACGAGCAGCCGGCGCGGAGCTCCAACTTTGAACTTCAAACTTGGAACTTGGAACTTGTCCTTCACAGCGGGATGTTGCCGTGCTTCTTTGGCGGGTTCGTGTCGCGCTTGTTGCGAAGCATCTGCAGCGCCGAGATCAACCGCGGCCGGGTCTCGCGCGGCTCGATGACGTCGTCCAGGTAGCCGCGCGCGGCGGCCACGTACGGGTTCGCGAGTCGCTCGCGGTAGTCCATCTCGAGCTGCTTGCGCAGGCCGGCCGCGTCTTCGGTGCCCGCGAGCTCCTGGCGGAAGACGATGTTCACGGCCCCCTCGATGCCCATCACCGCGATCTCCGCGGTCGGCCAGGCGAGGTTCACGTCACCCCGGATGTGCTTGCTCGACATAACGTCGTACGCGCCGCCATACGCCTTGCGAGTAATCACCGTCAGCTTCGGCACGGTCGCCTCGCAGTACGCGTACAGCAGTTTCGCGCCGTGGCGGATGATGCCGCCGTGCTCCTGGCCCACGCCTGGCAGGAACCCCGGCACGTCCACGAACGTGACGATCGGCACGTTGAAGGCGTCGCAGAAGCGCACGAAGCGCGCGGCTTTCACCGAGGCGTTGATGTCGAGCACGCCCGCGAGCACCGTCGGCTGCTGGGCCACGATGCCTACGCTGCGCCCGCCCAGGTGCGCGAATCCGACCAGGATATTGCGTGCGTATTGCTCGTGGACCTCCATGAAGTCGCCGTCGTCCACGATGGCGCCAATCACGCGGTGCATGTCGTAGCCACGGTTGGCCTGGTCGGGCACGATGCTGTTGAGCGCGTCGTCCATCCGATCCGACGGATCGGCGGTCGCACGCGCCGGCGGGTCGTCGACGTTGTTGGAGGGCAGGAATGCCAGCAGGCGGCGGACCTGCTCCATCGCGGCCACTTCGTTGGGAGCATTGAAGTGCGCCACGCCGCTGGTGCTGTTGTGGACCGCCGCGCCGCCCAGGCCCTCGAAGTCGATCTCCTCGTGGGTGACGGTCTTCACCACGTCTGGCCCGGTGACGAACATGAACGAGGTGTCCTGGACCATGAACGTGAAGTCGGTGATGGCCGGCGAGTAGACGGCGCCGCCAGCGCACGGCCCGAGGATGGCGGAGATTTGCGGGATCACACCCGAGGCCAGGGTGTTGCGCAGGAAGATCTCGGCGTACGCGCCCAGCGAGACGACGCCCTCCTGGATGCGGGCACCCCCGGAGTCGTTCAACCCGACCATGGGGGCTCCATTCTTGAGCGCAAGGTCCATCACCTTGCAGATCTTCTCGCCATGCGCCTCGGAGAGGGAGCCGCCGAAAACGGTGAAGTCCTGCGAGAAGACGTACACGGTGCGGCCATCGACGGTCCCGTAGCCGGTGACGACGCCATCGCCGTAGTACTTCTCGTCGGCGAGCCCGAAATCCGTGGAGCGATGGGTGACGAAGCGGTCGATCTCGACGAACGAGCTGGGATCCAGCAGCAGCTCCAGGCGTTCGCGCGCGGTGAGCTTGCCTTTCCCGTGCTGGGCATCGATCCGGCGCTCGCCGCCGCCGAGCGTCGCCTGCTCACGCAAGCTTCGGAGGTGCTCGATCTTCTCGGCGGTCGTCTCGGCGTGGATGCTCGACGCGGCGCGGGCTGTCTCCGTCTCCGCCGAGCGGCTATTCGTTGTCGTCACCCAGTGCAACCTCGCGCAACAGCTCGTCCGCCACAGCATACGGGTCTTCCGTGCGAGCCGCGATGTTCCGAAAGCGCGCCTCCCACGTCTCGCTCCGGATGGTGCGCTCGAACGCGGAACGCACGTGATCCTCGAGGATGCCGAGGACCTGGCGCCGCGCGTTCTCGGCCCGTCGCGCCCGCCAACTGCCGCTGTCCTTCAGGAACTGGACATGTGCATCGATCTGCTTGACGAGCTCTGGTATGCCCCGCGCGGTGGTGGCGACCGTCTCCTGAATCGGTGGCGTCCAGCCGGGCGTCCGCGTAGCGCCCAGTGAGAGCATCGCGCGCAGGTCGTTGACCACCTGCTGCGCGCCCGGTAGGTCCGCCTTGTTGACCACGAGGATGTCGGCGATCTCCAGCACGCCCGCCTTGATCGACTGGATGTGGTCGCCAAGTCCCGGCACCCCAACGACGATGGTGGAGTCGGCAGTCCGAGCGATCTCGACCTCGTCCTGGCCCACACCTACGGTCTCGACCACGATCACATCTTTGCCGAATGCATCGAGCAGGGCGACCACGTCCATCGTGCTGCGCGCCAGTCCGCCTGTAAGGCCGCGCGTAGCCATGCTGCGGACGAAGACCCCGGGATCGTCGTGCAGCTCCATCATGCGGATCCGGTCGCCGAGGATGGCGCCGCCGGTGAACGGGCTGGACGGGTCCACTGCCACCACGCCCACTGTTTCGCCACGCGCCCGGTAGGCCTTCGCAAGGGCAGTGGTGAGCGTGGACTTGCCCGAGCCCGGCGGCCCTGTAATGCCGACTACGTGGGCCTTGCCGCCCAGCGCGAAGAGGTGACGGAGCTCCCGTCGTGCATCGCTCCGGCCGGCCTCGACCGCGCTAATCATCCGCGAAAGTGCGAGGCGATCCTCTTGCCGCAGTCTTGCGGCCAGCTCATGCGCCGGTGCCGAACGCAGCAGAGGCACTACGTCCGGCACGGGGCTCCCGAGCGGTGGATGGTGACGCCTGAGAGCGCTCCGGCGCCGCGCGTGCGCACACCCCGGGTATGAAGCGGTCGCGGAGGTAACGGCACGTGTTGGGTCTGGTAAGGAGTGAGCAGGGAGCAGTCAGGCCGAGCGGCCGCCGCCGGCGCGCAGAAATGCGATCGTCTCGGTGGTGGGCGAGCCAGGGCCGAAGACTGCCGTGATGCCCATCTCGCGCAGCTTCGCCGCGTCTGCCGCGGGGATGATGCCACCTGCCCACACCACCACGTCGTCCAGCCCACGCTTCCGAAGCTCCTCCACGATGCGTGGGAACAGCGTCATGTGAGCGCCAGAGAGGATGCTGAGCCCAATGGCATCCACGTCCTCCTGGAGCGCCGCTTCGGCGATCATCTCGGGCGTCTGCCGAATGCCGGTATAGACCACCTCGAAACCGGCGTCGCGCAGCGCCCGCGCGATCACCTTGGCACCCCGGTCGTGGCCGTCCAGGCCCGGCTTGGCGATCAGGACGCGCCGGATCTCAGCCGGAGCCGCTGCCGTCACGCGCTGCTGCCTCCGTCCGTGCTCTCGGGCTGCCCCGCGGCGATGAGCTCGCCAGCTTCCTCTTCGGCCACCGGTGCGGAAGCTGCGCCGTCGTCGCGCGCCGCGGGTGCGGGTTGGATCAGCTCCACCAGGACCCCGAAGGTCGAAGCTGGCTGCAGGAACGCGACGTCGCCGTGAGCGCCCGGGCGGGCCGTCTCGTCGATCAGCGCCACGCCCTGCTCCTTGAGCTCGCGGAGGTGCTCGTCGATGTTGACCGTGCCGAAGCACAGGTGGTGCAACCCGGGACCACGCCGATCGAGGAACTTCGCCACGTTGGAAGCCGGGTCCGTCGGCTGCAGGAGCTCGATGAGGGTGTTGCCCGTCTGGACGAATGCGACTTCGATCAGGCGGTCCGGGAGCACCCGCCGATCGACGATCCCCATCCCCATCACGCCCTGGTAGAAGTGCATCGCCTCGTCGATGTCATGGACGGCCACGCCGACGTGGTGAACGGCCAGCGGCTCGCGTGGGGTTGCGTCGGGAACAGTGCCCGAGGGCTGGTCGGCAGAGGGGCGAACGAGCGCGTCGGGCACAGGCCGGCGCTGCTCGGGTGGCAGCACCGACTCAGCGATGTCACCGGGCGGGGCCATGCCGTACGGGTCCGGGTAGGGATTTTCCGGGGTTGGCTCGACAGTGGTCATACCAGCGCTGGCTCCCTGTACTCGCCGTAGACCATTCGTAGCACGCCACACAGCTCGCCCAGCGTGGCGTAGGCGCGCACCGCCTCGACTATGGCGGGCATGGTGTTCTCGCGTCCGTCCCGCGCCACCCGCTCCAGCTTCGCCAGGGCTTCAGCATGGTGGATTGCGTCCCGCTCCCCTCGCACCCGCCGCAGCCGCGCCAGGTGGCGCTGCTTGCTCTCCTCGGAGATGGCGTGGATGGGGATGCTGACCGGCTCATCGTTGCCCTCGGTGAAAGCGTTGACACCGACCACGAGCCGCTCCTTGCTGTCGATCTCACGTTGGTAGCGGTAGGCGCTGTCGGCGATCTCGCGCTGCGGGAAGCTCTGCTCGATGGCTTCCACCATGCCTCCGTACTCCGCGTCGATGCGGCGAAAGTATTCCCAGCAGCCCGCTTCCATTCGGTCGGTCAGCGCCTCAATCGCATAGCTGCCGCCCAGTGGGTCGACGGTGTTGGCCACCCCGCTCTCGTAGGCCAGAATCTGCTGGGTGCGCAGGGCGATCCGCGCGGCCTTCTCGCTAGGCAGGGCGATCGCCTCGTCGAGGCTGTTGGTGTGCAGGCTCTGGGCGCCGCCGAGGACGGCCGCCAGCGCCTGGATGGCGGTGCGGACGACGTTATTTTCCGGCTGCTCGGCGAACAGGCTTACGCCCGCGGTCTGGCAGTGGAAGCGGCACCACAGCGCTCGCTCGTTGGTCGCCCCGAACCGCTCTCGCATCACCTTCGCCCACACCCGGCGGGCCGCGCGGAGCTTGGCGACCTCCTCCAGGAAGTCGTTGTGGACGTCGAAGAAGAAGCTCAGCCGTGGGCCGAATTCGTTGACGTCCAGCCCCGCATCCACCGCTGCCTGCACGTAGGCGATGCCGTCGGCCAGCGTGAACGCGAGCTCCTGGAGGGCCGTCGCCCCCGCCTCGCGGATGTGGTAGCCGCTGATCGACACCGGGTTCCAGCGCGGCACGTACTCGGTGGCGAAGGCGAAGGTGTCGACGACCAGCTTGAGCGACGGGCGGGGCGGGAAGATGTACTCCTTCTGCGCGATGTACTCCTTGAGAATGTCGTTCTGCGTGGTTCCGGCGAGTCGATCCCAGGCAATCCCGCGCTTTTCGGCGGCCACCAGGTACATCGCCCAGACAAAGGACGCGGGGCTGTTGATGGTCATGCTGGTGCTCACCTGGTCCAGCGGCAGGCCCTCCAGCAGCACCTCCATGTCGGCTAAGGAGCAGACCGCCACGCCGCAGGTGCCGAACTCGCCTTCGGCCTGGGGATCGTCGGTGTCGTAGCCGTAGAGGGTGGGCATGTCGAAGGCGATGCTCAGGCCGGTGTTGCCGTTGGCCAGCAGGTAGTGGAAGCGCGCGTTGGTCTCCTCGGCGCTGCCGAAGCCGGCGAACATGCGCATCGTCCACAGCTTGCCGCGGTAGCCGGTGGGGTGCAGGCCGCGGGTGTACGGGGGCAGCCCCGGGTTGCCCAGCTTCGCGGCGTAGTCGGCCTCGCGGAAATGCGCCGGCCCGTACAGCCGCTCGACGGGCTCCGAGGACGTCGTGATTAACTGCACGTCCGTGCGTTCGGCGGAGGCTGGTGGATGGGGGCGGCTGCGCGATGCGGCGGACCCCGAGACGGCAGTGCTTGAGGAATCGGCCGGCGGAACTTCCAGCGAGGCCGTGCCCTGTGTGCCGGAGTCCGAGAGCGGCGCTCCACCGGGCGCGCCGTTCGGCGCCGGGGAGTCTGAGGGCGCATCCCTCAGCGGGGTGGTGGGGCGGAGCGCCACCTTTGATCCAGAGAACTTCTCTCCTCCCCCGCCCGCGACAGGCAGAAGGCCCGGGGGTGGGACGACTTTGCGCTGCACGCTAGTAATCCAGCCCTTTACGCGCCTGGTGGCCGGTGTCGAACGGGTGCTTCACCTTCTTCACCTCCGTGGCGAGGTCCGCGAGCTCGATGACGTGATCGATGAACCGATGGGCGTCGTCGTGCCCGGTTACCACCAGATTGAGCTCGCGTGGTTTTGCCTTCATCAGGCCCAGGAGCTGGTCGAGATCGATCTGCCCTTCTGATACGGCGCCGATAACCTCATCCAGAATCACCAGCTCGTACTCGCCCGAGCCCATCTTCTCCTTCGCAAGCTCCAGACCGCGTTGGGCGGCCTCACGGTGCTCGCCGAACGTGAAGGTATCGCCGAGGATATTCACGAAGCCAATTCCGGTGGAGATCACCTCAAAATCGGGAGCCAGCCGGCGGGCGCCCGCAATCTCGCCCATGGGCTCGCCCTTCGGCCATTCGCCCATCTTGGTGTACTGGATCATCAGCACCTTCCAACCGCGCCCCACGGCCCGCAGCGCAATGCCGAAGGCGGCGGTGGTCTTGCCCTTGCCGTCGCCGAAGAAGACGAGCGTCTGGCCGGGCAGCCGGGATTTCCGAGATTCAGGCATCACGGACCGAGTTGCAAGCTCCAAGTGGCAAGTTGCACGTTGTTCATTGTGCGCTCAAAGTGCTGTATGTCATTCCCGGCTGCCGCCGATGCCGCGCCCCAGCTTCCGCTGAGTTGCCTGGTAACGTGGAACTTGCTACTTGGAACGTGCAACTTCCCGGAGGATATGCCGCGAGATCACGAGGCGCTGGATCTCGCTGGTGCCCTCGTAGATCTCGGTGATCTTGGCGTCCCGGAACAGCTTCTCCACGGGGTAGTCTCGCACGTAGCCGTAGCCGCCGAAGGTTTGGACAGCGGCGTGGGCGCAGAAGTTGGCCGTTTCCGAGGCGAACAGCTTGGCCATGCTGGCCTCTTTGGCGTACGGCTGCCCGGCGTCCTTCATCCGCGCCGCGCGGTAGATGAGCAGCCGCGCTGCCTCGATGCGGGTGGCCATGTCGGCCATCCGCCACTGCAAGCCCTGGAACTCCGCGATCGGGTGGCCAAACGCCACGCGCTCCTTGCTGTACCGGATGGTCTCATCCAGCGCGCGCTGGGCAATGCCCAGCGCCTGGCTGGCAATGCCGATGCGGCCGCCGTCGAGCGTGGACATGGCAATCTTGAAGCCCTCGTCGACCCGGCCGAGCACCGCCGAGGAGGGCACACGACAGTCCTCCAGGAACACCTGGGTGGTGGCAGACGCCCGGATGCCAAGCTTCCGCTCCTTCGCACCGGTGCGCAAGCCAGGGTTGTCGGCGTGGACGAGGAACGCCGTGATGCCACGAGCCTTCGGCACCCCGGTGTTGGAGACGGCGTAGACCAGGTACAGCCCGGCCTCGCCGCCGTTGCTGATCCACGATTTCGTGCCATTCAGGACCCAGTCGACGCCCTCCCGCCGGGCCGTGGTGGCCATGTTCGACGCGTCCGATCCCGACGTCGGCTCACTCAAGCAGTACGAGCCGATGTACTCCCCCGCGGCCAGTCTGGGGAGATGCTCGCGCCGCTGCTCATCGGTGCCGAAGCGGTGAATCGGCTCGCACACCAGCGAGTTGTTCACGGACATGACGACCGCGTGCGAAGCGCACCCCCAGGAAACCTCTTCCATGGCGAGTACATAGTCCAGGGTGCTGGCGCCGGCGCCTCCGTACTCTTCTGGGACCACCAGGCCCAGCAAGCCCAGCTCGGCCATCTTGCGGACGTTCTCGCGAGGGAACGTCTCGCTTTCGTCGTACTCATGCGCGGTGGGAACAATCTCCCGCGCCACGAACTCGTGGACCGTGCGCCTGAACAGGTCCTGGTCTTCACTGAGGCCGTACGGACCGCGGTAGTCCTCGGCGCGCGTGGGTGCGGGGGCAGGGACCGTCACCGTGACGGCTCCTGCGTGCCTGGCCGCACGGCCTTGCGCTGGCTCGCGGGAGTGGCGATCCGCGATACGCGCCAGGCCAGGCTGTCGTGCTGAGCGAAGTGACGCATCCGTGCTCGACCCATCTCGGCGGTTCCGCAGTGGCAGCCCATTAGACCAGCTCGAAGGCCACGGCGACCGCGCCGCCCCCGCCGTGGCACAGGCCGGCGATGCCGCGGCTCTTGCCGCGCTGCTTCAGGGCGTGCAGCAAGGTGACGGCGATCCGTGCGCCCGTGGCTCCCAGCGGGTGGCCGAGCGCGATGGCGCCGCCGTTCACGTTGACCCTGTCCCAGTCCCACCTCAGCGCCTTGCCGTTGGCAACGATCTGGGCCGCGAAGGCCTCGTTGATTTCGAGGAGGTCCCAATCGTGGACGGTGGTGCCGGTCTTCGTGAACAGCTTCTGGAGCGCCATCTCCGGCGCCTCGAACAGCCACAGCGGATCGGTGGCCGCGCTGGCGTAGGCGAGTACCCTGGCGATGGGCGCCACGCCCTGCGCCTGCACGAAGTCCCCGCCGGCGAGCACCAGGGCCGCCGCGCCATCCGTGAAGCCCGGCGCGTTCCCCGCGGTGACGGTGCCGCTGGGCGTGAATGCTGGTCCGAGCTTCGCGAGTGCCTCGATGGACGTATCGGCCCGCGGTGCCTCGTCGGTGTCGACGACCGTCGCCTGGCCCTTGCGGCCCGCGATTTCTACGGGGACGATCTCCTCCTTGAAGCGCCCCTCGCGGATCGCGGCGATGGCGCGCTGGTGGCTCTGGAGCGAAAACTCGTCCTGCTCCTCTCGGCTAATGCCACGCTTCTCGGCGATCGCCTCGGCGCTCATCCCCATGTGGTGGTCGTCCCAGGGTGACCAGAGTCCGTCGTAGATGGTGGCATCCTGCATGGTGACGGGGCCCATGCGGTACCCAAAGCGCGCCTTCGGAAGCAGGTGTGGCCCCTGGCTCATGCTCTCCATGCCACCGGCGACGACGACCGTGGAGTCCCCCGCCCGGATGGCGTGGCCGGCCTGGTTAATGGCCTCGAGACCCGAAGCGCACACCTTGTTCAGCGTGGTGGCGTTGGCGGATGTCGGCACGCCGGCGAAGATGCTCGCCTGCCGGCCCGGATGCTGGCCGGCGCCTGCTTGCACCACGTGGCCCATGATGACCTCGTCCACCTCGCCAGCGGGCACGCCGCTGCGCTCGACGGCGGACCTGATGGCCACGCCACCGAGCCGCGCCGCGGAGAGCGTAGACAGGCCGCCCATCATTTTCGCTATGGCGGTCCGGGCTGCCCCCAGCACGTAGACGTCGTTCGCCTGGAGCCCGTTCACTGAAGCTGAGCCAGTCATGCTGCCACCTCGTCCCGCTCCTGCGCGGTTAGGAGCACATGGTATCCCTCGGCTCGCAGAGACCTCGGGCGGGCTCCCTCATCGAAAGGGCCTAGCGGTAATGACGGCTGCACAGGTGCAGGGCCTTGTGCCCACCATAGATTCGGTCGAAGCTCGTCGGAGGCGCTGGCCGACCACCACCCCGCGAGGTCCCCGTGCAGCGCGTGCACGCGTAACGATGGATGCTGCTCGTTCTCATCCAGGAGTCGAAGCGCCTTGCGGAACTGCGCTCGTTCGGCCTGAGAAAACTCCTTGCTCGCATAGGACTCGAGGAAGGTGTCGGTGAACACAAGGTTCTGGTACGTGCGCAAGGGCTGGGCTTGTCCTCAATCGCCCAAACGTTCGAGGTCGGCCTCGGATACCTGACGCACGCGACCTTGCCGTACGTCCTCCTGGGAGCGGGCAAGCAAAGCACGATGCTCCGGCGTGTAGGCCCATTCGTCCTCGCGGGGAATGATGACCGCCGGACGGAGCAGCATCAGGCCATCTGCAACTTCGAGCTCGAGCGGAGATTGGCCCGCCAGCCCGAGCGATTTGCGGACTGCCGCGGGAACGGTGAGCCGACCCTCCGAGTTCATTATCACATGCGTCTTCATCGACTCAGTGTACCCCGTTCCGTCGATACGGCGAATCGTCGAGCGAATGCCCTCCATTCCGCAATTACACTGGCTGCCGTGGATTTCCTGGACCCCGGCGAGCTTCACTGGTCGATCGAGGCGGCTCGGGGCCTTGCAGCGGCGTTTCGCACCACGGCTGCCGAGCGTGATGCGCGAGGCGGCACGCCGAAGGCGGAGCGCGACCTGATCCGGGCGAGTGGGCTGCTCAGGCTGGTTGTGCCGTCATCACTCGGCGGCGCGGGCGGCGACTGGGCCGTGGCGCTGACGGTGGTGCGGGAGCTTGCTGTTGCCGATGCTTCCCTGGCGCACGTCCTGGGTTACCACTACCTCGGAGTGGCCACACCGCACATCTTTGGCACGGCCCGTCAGCGGGACCTCGCGTACACCGAGGTTGCTCGCGACAACCTGTTCTGGGGGAATGCCCTCAATCCTCTGGACCTTCGCACAACCATCACGCGCCAGGGTGGCGGGCTGGTCCTGCGCGGCGCAAAGTCGTTCGCCTCGGGCTCCGGCGACTCGGACCGGCTCGTCGTGTCGGCGACGGAGGATGACAGCCCCGCGCTCCACGTCCTCGTGGTGCCGACGCGGGCGGACGGAGTTACCGTGCACGACGACTGGGACAACATGGGGCAGCGCCAGACCGACAGTGGGAGCGTCACCTTCGACAACGTCACGCTTTCTTCGGAGGCGCTTCTCGGGCCGCCTGGGCCGGGCGCGAGCCCATTCGGCACGCTGCGGACGTGTATCGTGCAGGCGATCCTGGCACACGTGTACGTCGGGCTGGCGCGAGGGGCCATTGTGGAGGCGGCGCCGTACACCCGCGCAAGCGCCCGCGCCTGGCCCGCCCGCGCCTGGCCGGGGTCCTCCGCGGCCGCGGCCGCGGAGGACCCCCTTGTTTTGCGCAGCTACGGCGAAATGGAGACCCTGACAGCCGGAGCCGAGGCGCTGTGCGCCCGCGCCGCCAATCTGGTCCAGGCTGGCTGGCAGCGCGGGGAGATGCTCACCGTCGAGGAGCGCGGCCAGATTGCCGTGGCGGTCGCGACGGCGCGTGCCAGCGCGGCGCGGACCGCGCTTCAGGTGACCAGCCAGATGTTCGAGGCCATGGGCTCGCGGGCCACCTCCGCCCGCCTGCGCTACGACCGTTTCTGGCGCAACGCCCGCACCCTCACCCTGCACGATCCGATCGAGCACAAGCTCCGCGAGATCGGCGATTGGGTGGTCAACGGGCGTCCGCCCACCCCGGGCTCGTATAGCTAAACCGCGTGCACGCCCGTCTGGCCTGGTTCCCCGGGTCCGAAGGCTGGTGCGTGCCACCCCATGGAGCTGGTTGGAGACACGATGAGCATGACCAACAGGACGGACCCGCAGGCGCCGGCACGGCACGTTGCCGACCGCCACGATCTGATCCGCGTGCAGGGCGCGCGCGTGAACAACCTCAAGGACGTCAGCGTCGAGCTCCCGAAGCGCCGGCTGACAGTATTCACGGGCGTCTCCGGCTCGGGCAAGAGCTCGCTGGTGTTCGGCACCATCGCCGCGGAGTCGCAGCGGTTGATCAACGAGACCTACAGCACCTTCGTGCAGGGCTTCATGCCGACGCTGGCGCGGCCGGAGGTCGACCTGCTCGATGGGCTGACGACGGCGATCATCGTCGACCAGGAGCGGATGGGCGCCAACGCCCGCTCGACGGTTGGCACCGCCACCGACGCCAACGCGCTGCTGCGCATCCTCTTCAGCCGGCTCGGGCAGCCGCACATCGGCTCGTCCCAGGCATTCTCCTTCAACGTCGCTTCAATGTCGGGCGCGGGGGCGGTCACCATCGAGCGCGGCCCTACCACCACGAAGGAGCGGCGGAGCTTCTCCATCACTGGAGGCATGTGTCCGCGTTGCGAGGGGATGGGCACGGTCTCCGATATCGACCTCACCCAGCTCTTCGACGACTCGAAATCCCTTGCCGAGGGCGCGATCACCATCCCTGGCTACAAGGTGGACAGTTGGTGGACAACGGGCATTTTCATCGAGTCAGGCTTTCTCGACCCGAAGAAGCCTATCCGCGCGTACACCAGGAAGGAGCTCCACGACTTCCTCTACAAGGAGCCGACCAAGGTCAAGATTAAGGGCGTCAACCTTACCTACGAGGGGCTGATCCCCAAGCTGCAGAAGTCCATGTTCTCCAAGGACCCCGACGCGCTGCAGCCGCACATCCGGGCGTTTGTGGACCGGGCGGCTACCTTCACCGCCTGTCCCGACTGCGGCGGCACGCGGCTCAGCGAGTCAGCCCGCTCGTCGCGGATCCATGGAATCAACATCGCCGAGGCCTGCGCGATGCAGATCAGCGATCTCGCCGCGTGGATCCGCGGCCTCGAGGAGCCATCGGTGGCACCGCTGCTCGAAAAGCTGCTGCTGGCCCTCGACTCGCTCGTGCAGATCGGGCTAGGCTACCTCTCGCTGGACCGTCCGTCGGGCACGCTATCGGGTGGCGAGGCACAGCGAACGAAGATGATCCGCCACCTCGGCTCCTCGCTCACCGACGTCACGTACGTTTTCGACGAGCCGACCATCGGCCTCCACCCTCACGACATCCAGCGGATGAATGAGCTGCTGCTGCGGCTACGCAACAATGGCAACACGGTGCTGGTCGTAGAGCACAAGCCGGAGGTGATCGAGATCGCCGACCACGTCGTGGACCTCGGCCCTGGCGCCGGTACGGCCGGTGGCGAGGTGGTGTTCGAGGGCACCGTCGAGGGGCTGCGGGCCAGCGGCACGCTCACCGGCCGCCATCTGGACGACCGGGCATCTCTCAAGCCGACCGTGCGCAAACCCAGAGGCGCACTGGAGATACGCGGCGCCACCTCCCACAACCTGCGGAACCTCGACGTCGACATCCCACTCGGGGTGCTTGTCGTCGTCACCGGCGTCGCCGGCTCGGGCAAGAGCTCGCTGGTGCACGGGTCGATCCCCGCCGGCGCGGGTGTCGTGTCGATCGACCAGGGCGTAATCCGCGGCTCGCGGCGCAGCAACCCGGCCACCTACACCGGGCTGCTCGACCCGATCCGCAACGCGTTCGCGAAGGCGAACGGCGTGAAGCCGGCACTGTTCAGCGCCAACTCCGAGGGCGCGTGCCCCACCTGCAACGGCGCCGGCGTCATCTACACCGACCTGGCGACGATGGCCGGCGTCGCCACCGTCTGCGAGGAGTGCGAGGGGCAGCGGTTCCAGGCCGCGGTGCTCACCTATCTGTTCGGCGGCAAGAACATCCACGAGGTGCTGGCGCTGTCGGTGGCCGAGGCGACCGAGTTCTTCGGGTCCGGCATGGCCAGGACCCCCGCGGCGCACGCCATCCTGTCCCGTCTGTCCGACGTCGGGCTGGGCTACCTCAGCCTGGGCCAGCCGCTCACGACGCTGTCCGGCGGCGAGCGGCAGCGGCTCAAGCTGGCCATCCGCCTGGGCGAGCAGGGAAGCGTCTACGTGCTGGACGAGCCGACCGCGGGCCTGCACCTCGCGGACGTCGAGCAACTGCTGGGCCTGCTCGACCGGCTCGTCGACGCTGGCACGTCGGTGATCGTCATCGAGCACCATCAGGCGGTCATGGCGCACGCCGACTGGATCATCGACCTCGGCCCCGGGGCCGGGCACGACGGCGGCCGGATCGTCTTCGCGGGCCCGCCCGTTGCCCTCGTCGCGGGCCGCTCCACCCTCACCGGTGAACACCTGGCGGCGTACGTCGGCGCCTGACCGAGGGCCGCTCGGACGCCAACTGACGAGACCTGTCAGCTGGCTCGACTGGACCCTCA
Organism: Chloroflexota bacterium; assembly: GCA_016191465.1. GTDB lineage: Bacteria > Chloroflexota > UBA6077 > UBA6077 > CF-72 > JACPOP01. The sequence continues at coordinate 177,415 of JACPOP010000015.1, forward strand.
GGGCAGCCGTCAAGCACGGCTTCCGAATCGTTCGATAGCATCCCCCTGAGCCGCGAAGCCGCCCCACTCACGCGGGGCGCCGCGTCGTAGCCGTCTTGAATCGAGCGCCGCCATGAGTCCTGCCGACCCGACCGCTGATGCACTGCCGCGCCTATACACCGATCTGGCCGATTGGTACCACCTCCTCACGTCCCCCGAGGATGCGAGGGAGGAGGCCGCGTTCTTCCTGCAGCAGATGACCGAAGCGCTCCGAGCGACCCCCCGGTCAGTGCTGGATCTGGGCTCGGGCGGCGGGAACCTCGCCTGGCACTACAAGCGCGAGATCCCTTCGGTGACGTTGACCGACCTTTCGTCACAGATGCTGGCAGCCAGTCAGCGGGTGAATCCCGAGCTGGAGCACATCCAGGGCGACATGCGCGCGGTGCGCCTGGACCGGCTCTTCGACGCGGTGCTCGTGCACGACGCGGTGTGCTACCTGACGACCGAGGATGACCTGCGCGCTGCCATGGCAACGGCCTTCGTTCACTGCCGTCCGGGCGGTGTGGCGATCTTCGCGCCGGACAGCGTGCGGGAGAACTTCTCGGAGAGCCTCGAATCGGACGGCCACGACGAGCCAGGCCGCAAGCTGCGGTACATGATGTGGACGTGGGACCCTGATCCCTCCGACGCCACCTGCGTGGTCGATTTCTCGTACCTGCTGCACGAGGAGGGGCGGCCGATGTGCACCATCTATGACCGACACGTCGAGGGCCTGTTCAGCCGTGAGACCTGGCTGCGTCTGCTGGAAGGCGTCGGCTTCGGTCCCACCACGGTCGTGCCCCTGATTCACTCGGACGTTGAGCCCGGGACTGTGGAGCTCTTTGTTGCCCTGAAGGCATGACCGTAGGAGCGCAGGATACGTTCGTTCACGCTCCGAAGGCCGCTTCGCGAGTGGCTCGCTTCGACAACGCCGAGCCGCGGCAACGCAGGGCGCGCGTGGCCGCGGCATCGCTTGGCTGCTTCGATGCCGACGCCCGGCCAGCACCATGGCCACGGATTATCGGCGGCTTGGAACTGCCCGCCGTGGCCTACGCTTGTGGGAGTGATGCCTCAGGCGATGCCGCGGACAGGTGTAGCCGCCAAGGCCCTCGCGCTGGCGGGCATCGTGCTGACGGCGCTGTTCGCCGGAGCGTGCTCCCGGCCCGTGCCTCCGGACCCCCGCGCGGAGGCAGGTCGAGTGACCGTGAGCGGCGAGATCACAGTCTTCGCGGCGTCCTCGCTGACCGAAGCCTTCAGGGAAATTGGCGCGGGATTCGAAGCCGCGAACCCGGGGACACGCCTGAACCTCAACTTCGGTGGCTCCAGTACGCTCCGGGCTCAGCTCGAGCAAGGGGCTCGCGCGGATGTCTTCGCCAGCGCGGACGAGGTGCAAATGAGCCTCGCCGTGAAGGCGGGGGTCACAGCGAGCGACCCAGCCGTGTTCGCGCGCAATCGCCTGGTGATCGTGACGCCCAGGGGCAATCCGAGGCAGATCGCCAGCCTCGAGGACCTTGGCCGGCCGGGTGTCAAGCTCCTGCTGACCGCGCCAGGCGTGCCCATCGGGCAGTACACGCTGGACCTGTTCGACCGAGCTGCCCGGGCGCCGGGCTTCGGGACGGACTTCCGAGCGCGCGCTGAGGCGAACGTGGTCTCGCGCGAAGAGAACGTGCGCCAGCTCGTGGCGAAAGTGCAGCTCGGTGAGGCGGATGCAGGTGTGTGCTACGCCACCGATGTCACGCCGAGCGTGCGGGACCAGCTCACGGTCATCCAGATCCCGGACGGGCTGCAGGTGTCCAGCGCGTACCCGCTGGCACCTACGAGGGGCTCCAACCCGGTCGGGGGGCAGGCATTTGCTGCCTACGTGCTGTCGCCGGCGGGCCAGGCTGTGCTCCAGCGGTGGGGGTTCCTGCCGCCGTGAGGCCAGACGTGGCGAGCGGCCCCGCTCCGCTGAACCGCGCTCGCACCACCCGAATTCCGTGGTGGGCGTCAGCGCCGAGCACGCTGCTGGTCGTGTTCCTGATCCTGCCGCTCGCGGGGCTGCTGCTCCGAGCGGCCAACCTCGATGCAATGGTGCGCGCCCTCGGGAGGCCGGTCGTGCTCGATGCGCTTCGATTGAGCCTGCTGACAACCCTCGCCGTGCTCGTCCTGTCGGTCGTGCTGGGATCGCCGTTGGCGCTGCTCCTGGCGCGTTCCCGGGGGCCACTGGCGACCGCGGTCGACACGCTGGTGGACCTGCCGATCGTCCTCCCGCCAGCCGTGGCCGGCATTGCCCTGTTGCTAACGCTGGGACGAAGAGGCGTCCTCGGAGGCGTGCTGAGCGTATTCGGCGTGGAGATTCCCTTTACGACCGGCGCGGTGGTGCTGGCCGAGTTGTTCGTGGCGGCCCCGTTCTACGTGCGGGCGGCCCGGTCCGGGTTCCTCGCCGTCCCCGCCGAGGTTGAGGATGCGGCTCGGGTTGACGGAGCCAGCCCCTGGCAGGTCTTTCGCGCCGTGTCCGTACCGCTCGCGGCGCCCTCGCTCCTCGGCGGGGCGGTCCTGTGCTGGGCGCGGGCGCTGGGCGAGTTCGGCGCCACGATCATGTTCGCGGGCTCGTTCCAGGGCCGCACCCAGACGATGCCGCTGGCGATCTACGCCGCCCTGGAAAGCGACCTGGACGCGGCCGTCGCGACGTCCGTCCTGCTGCTCCTGGCCGCACTCGCGGTCCTATTGTTCCTGCGGTTCGTGACGCGTGGCGCCACGACTCCGCTGCACCGAAGTTGATCGGGAGCGGTGCGTGCCAGCCAAGCGAAGGTGCGCCATCTGAGTATTGCCGGGTTGCGATACTGAGGTGCGCGAAGCCTCCGCCTCGTCGCATTTCCGCAGCTCCATGGTGGCGGAGCACAACCTTGGACGAGTCACCGAAGCCCGGGCCATTCCGTTTCAGGCGTATTCCGACTTACGCGACAGACGGACACGTGGTACCGGAGGTTCGGCGGCTTACCGGCAAGCGCATGAAGAAGCGTCCGTCCTAGCGTCCCGTGCATCGCCGAGGTGCTGGTGGTGGACTGATCCGGAAGCTCAATGGGCGGTGAGCACCTGGGTAGCATAATGGGAATGACAACCCCGGAAATCGACTGGCACATCAATAAGCCTGATTTGATCGTGGCCGGGGTCGGCTGGGACAGGCTGCTGCAAGCGTTACGGGAAACGAGCGGGGAAGCCTTCGAGGTCCTCGGACCAGCCCTTCCGGGAGCCTGGTGGGAATGGCTGTACTCCGAGAAGGAGGGAGATGCATGGCCCGTGCTCGCCGGCGAGTACCGAGGTCAGGCCTACGTGCTGGCCGACGGCATCGGTCCCGCCATGGCGGCGGATCGGGTTCCGCTGCTGGCGGCGCACCTCGATACAACCGTGGTGGGCTACACGTACGATGACACCAGTGCTTCTTGCACGCTGGTGGTTGCCCGTGAGTCCGAGCTGGTGCGCTTCGCACTGAACTCCATGTGGGGGGACCACGAAGAAGGGGAGGCACTCGCTGGGGAAAACGAGAGCACCGATTTGCTGCTACGCCATCTGGGCTTCGATCCCGGCCTCTGGCTCGCCCACGGATCCACCCTGCGGCTGCACTGGGGCCCCCTCGACCCCGAAGCGGAGCCAAACGCGCACCACCGCCTGTACTTTGGCCCGCTGCGGATGCGAGTCGATCACATCGAGCAAGCCGCGCTTGCCGAGTTCGAGGACGAGGACGAACCGTAACCAGGGCCCACCGAGGGCGACGCCGACCCGGTCCAATCAGCCACGCACCTTCGAACTGACAACTGACAACTGACAACTCGTCACACCTCCAGGCCCATGCGGCGGGCGATCACGAGGCGCAGGATTTCGCTGGTGCCTTCGCCGATCGTGAGGATCTTGGCATCTCGATAGAAGCGCGGGATGGGCGAGTCCTCCATGTAGCCGTAGCCACCGTGGACCTGCATGGCCGTGTTGGCGGCTTGCACGGCAAGCTCGCTGGCGAAGAGTTTCGCCGCGGCGGCCTCTCGTGTGTGGGGTTTGCCGGCATCGCGGAGGCGCGCGGCGCCGTGGACGAGAGCGCGCGCCGCGTCGACCTGGACCTGGAGGTCTGCTAACTGGAACGCGATGGCCTGGTAGGTGGCGATGGGCCGCCCGAAGGCCGTCCGCTGGCGCGCCCAGGCCACTGAATGATCGAGGCAGCCCTGGGCAAGGCCAACTGAGAGCGCGCCAACGCCCACCCGGCCTCCGTCGAGCGTGGCCAGGAACTGGCGCGCGCCCGCCCCGCGCTCGCCGAGCGTGTTGGCCAGCGGCACGCGGCACTCGTTGAACGTCAGCTCCCGCGTGTCCGAGGCATGCCAGCCCATCTTGCGGTACGGAGCTTGGGGCATGAAGCCCAGCGTGCCGCTGGGCACGACAATGTTCGTGATCTCGCGCCGGCCATCCGGCCGCGTGCCGGTGGCGCACATGACGATCGTGAGCAGGCTGATCGGGGTGCCGGCGTTCGTGATATACGCCTTGGTGCCGTCAATCACCCAGGCATCGCCCTCGTCGCGGGCGCTGGTCTGGATGCCCTGCACGTCCGAGCCGGCGCCCGGCTCGGTACTGGCGAAGGCGCCGAGCGCCTCGCCGCGGGCCAGCGGCACCAGCCAGCGCTGCTTCTGCTCCTCCGTGCCGAACTGGAGCAGCGGCCAGCCGGCCAACGACGTGCTCGCCGCCACCGTGATGGCTACCGACGAATCGACCCGCGCGAGCTCCTCGATGGCAAGGGCCATGGCGAGCGAGCCGGCGCCCACGCCCCCGTACTGCTCGGGAAACGGCAGCCCCATCACGCCGAGCGCGCCGAGCTTCCTCACGGCGTCCAGGGGAAACGTGCCGTCGCGGTCCCAGGCGGCGGCATGGGGTGCCACTTCGCTCTCGGCGAACTCGCGGACCGTCGTGCGGAGGGCACGTTGCTCGTCGGTTAGCTCGAAGTCCACGTCCAGTCCCTGAAGCCTCTCGTCGCCAGTGTAGGGCGGCCGCGTCACGGCGGACCGGGGCGCGGCGCCAGAAGCCGGATTCGGTGGATCGGCTACAGTCCGGCGCGGCGGGCCGCGACCCCGCCGATTCGCAGACTAGTAGGAGCGGCCAAGAGCTACAGCGTGCGCACCTTGGGGGAAACGCTGCGCCAGGCGCGGCTCGACCTGGGCGTCTCTCTGGCCGAAGCCGAGGATGCGACGCGCATTCGCCGCCGCCATCTCGAGGCGCTCGAAGGCGAAGACTGGGCAAACCTGCCCCCGCCGGTCTACACGCGCGGATTCGTGCGGACATACGCCGAGTACCTGGGGCTCAACCCGGCGGTGATGGTAGACCTGTACAAGCCCATCACTCGCCAGACGCCGGTGCCCACGCTCCGCCACGCGGTCCCGCGCATCGCCATCCCGCGCGAGATTCCCGTCCGTCCGCTGGCGTATGCACTGGCGGGGCTGCTGCTGGTGGTGGCGGTGATCTACCTGTGGGGCCAATACCAGGCGGCGGCAGCGGCGCTGCGCGACCAGGAGGGTGTGGCCCGCGCCCGGACGGGAACGCCCACCGTCCCGCCGCGCGTGCCGACGCCAAATCCCATCGCGGTCGCCTCGCCGCCCCCTACCCTTACGCCAACCCCCGAGCCGAGCCCGTCGCCGACGCCCGTGGTGGATGGAATCCTCGTGGAGATCCGCGCCACCCAGCGTGTCTACGTGGAGGCATCCGCTGATGGCAAACAGATCTTTGCCGACACCCTGGAAGCGGGCACAGCTCGTCAATTGCCGCTCGCCAGCGACGTGGTGATCGTGCGGGCCAGTGTTGGCTCGGCGGTGGAAATCACGCTCAACGGCCGACGCCAGGATGTCGCCTCCTCGCAGGCGCCCACGGAGTTCACATGGCGACGCTAACGACGCCCCTCGCGACAAAACCCACCCCCGCGGCGCGCCCGCGTACGTTTCACATCACCACGCTTGGCTGCTCGAAGAACACCGTGGATTCCGAGGCGATGGAGCAGTTGCTGCTGGCCTCGGGCCATCGGCGCGCGGACAACGCCGAGCAGGCAGACGTGGTGGTCGTCAACACCTGCGGGTTCATCGAGGCCGCCAAGCAGGAGTCCATCGACACGCTACTGGAGATCGGCGAGGCCAAGCGGCCGGGCCAGTCGCTGATTGCCACGGGCTGCCTGGTGGAACGGTACTCGGCGGAGCTGGCGGCGGAGCTGCCGGTCGTCGACGCCTTCGTCGGTGCGCGCAACTGGTCGCGGCTGCCGACGATCGTGACGAAGCTGGACGAGGCGCGGGCACCTGGAAGCTCGCTGCGCCTCGTTGAGATCGCGGAGCCGGGCGAGCTGGACCTCGAGATCCTCTCGCGGCGAGCACAGGGGCCATCGGCCTACGTAAAGATCTCGGACGGCTGCGACCAGCGCTGCGCGTTCTGCGCCATCCCGCATATGAAGGGCAACCACCGCTCCAAGCCGCGTGAGCTGATCCTGCGCGAGATCGGGCAGCTCGTCGAGCAGGGCACGAAGGAGATCGTGCTCATCGGCCAGGACACGACCCGCTACGGGCACGACCTAGCCCAGAAGGACGGCCTGGCTTCGCTGCTGGAATCGATGTGCGACGAATACCCCGCGCTGCCGTGGATCCGGGTGATGTACGCCTACCCGCGCCACGTGACCGAGCGCTTCCTGCAGGTGATGGCCGAGCGCAGGCAGGTGCTTTCGTACCTCGACATGCCGCTCCAGCACACCCACCCCTGGACGCTGGCGCGTATGCGCCGCCCCCACCGCGACGTGGACAACCTGGTTGGCTGGATGCGGGACCGCGTGCCGGGCCTGGTGCTGCGGACGACGTTCATCGTGGGCTTTCCCGGCGAGACGGAGGAGGAGTTTGAGCACCTCGCGGAGAGCGTGCGGCGGCTGCGCTTCAGCCGCGTCGGGGCGTTCACGTACTCCGACGAAGACGGCACCGCGGCGTTTGCCATGCCCGATTCGGTGCCGCCGAAGCTGCGCGAAGCGCGCCGGCGAAAGCTGATGGCGGCCGCGAAGGACGTCACGGCGGAAGAGTCGCGCCGATTGGTCGGCGACGAGCTGGACGTGCTGATCGAGGGGCGGCCCGAGCCCGGCTCGGAGTGGTACGCCGGCCGCTCGTGGCGCGACGCCCCCGAGGTGGACGGGCTCGTGTTGGTCAAGGCCGACGACCTGCCGGTGGGCGAGATGGTCCGCGTCAAGGTCGACCGCGCCCTCACCTATGACCTGCTAGCGCGGCCCATTTGAGCGCCCGAGGACCGTCGCGGATCTTTCGCCGTGGCCCGAGGGACGTGCGGGCAACGCACCGTCGCCGGGAGCCTGAGGGGGCTCCAACCGGCACGAGTCTGAGGGTCGGCAGGCCTTCCGTAGGCGCCAGCGCGAGTCGCTCTGCCAGCCGGGAGTCTGAGGGCTGTGCGCTCAGCGGGGTGGTGGGGCGGAGCCCCACCTTTGATCCAAAGAACCTCACCTCCCCCCACGCGCGAAAGGGAGGCCGGGGGTGGGCCGGCGGAGCCGCCCAGCTGCTGGAGCCGAGTGCCCCTCGCGTCAGCCCACCGCGGGGTTGTATCGTGAGAGTCGCGGGGAATGTGAGAGCAAGGGAAGCATCGAGAAATATCGAACAGATGTGCTAAAATGGAGCCTGTCGTGCGGCGCTCCCGCTGCACTGGCGGCGCCGATCCTTCTACCTTTTGATCGCGTCCGATCGCGCCGGGGCAGGGTCCTACAAGGAGACATGCGAAGTGGCTGGAGCCGACAAGAGCAAGGCGATCGACATCGTCGTCATGAACATCGAGAAGCAGTTCGGGAAGGGCGCCATCATGAAGCTGGGCGAGGCCCAGCAGCGGATGGCGGTGGACATCATCCCGACCGGGTCTATCAACCTGGACATCGCGCTGGGTGTGGGGGGCGTCCCGCGTGGGCGGGTCACCGAAATTTTCGGCCCCGAGTCTTCGGGGAAGACGACGATCGTCCAGCACATCATTGCCGAGGCTCAGAAGACTGGCGGCGTGTGCGCCATCATCGACGCCGAGCACGCACTCGATCCGGAGTACGCCAAGAAGTGCGGCGTGGACGTGGAGAACCTGTTCATCTCGCAGCCGGATTCAGGTGAGCAGGCGCTCGAGATTGCCGAGGCCCTGGTGCGGTCCGCCGCGTTCGACGTGGTGGCCGTGGACTCGGTGGCCGCGCTCGTACCGCGGGCCGAGCTCGAAGGCGAGATGGGCGACAGCCACGTCGGCCTCCAGGCCCGGCTCATGTCGCAGGCGCTTCGGAAGCTCACCGGCGTGGTGAGCCGCAGCCACACCTCGCTCATCTTCACCAACCAGTTGCGGGAGAAGGTCGGCGTGATGTTCGGCAGCCCCGAGACAACGCCAGGCGGCCGGGCGCTCAAGTTCTACTGCTCGGTCCGTCTTGACGTCCGCCGCATCGACTCGGTGAAGCAGGGCACGGAAATCGTGGGCAGCCGGGTCAAGGTGAAGGTTGTCAAGAACAAGGTGGCGGCCCCGTTCCGCCTCGCGGAGTTCGACATCCTCTACAACGAGGGCATCTCCAAGGAGGGTGGCCTGCTCGACCTGGGGGTGGAGCTGGGCTTCATCAAGAAGGCCGGCGCCTTCTTTTCGTACGGCGAGCAGCGCATCGGCCAGGGCCGAGAGAACGCCCGCGAATACCTGAAGAAGAACCCGCAGATGACGCAGGAAATCGAGGCGCAGGTCCGAAGGCAGATGCTGGCGGGTCCAAGCAAGATCGAGATGCCCGAGCCGAATGGGCAGGTAGAGCTCGAAGGCGTCGAGGACCTCGCGCCCAGCTTCTAGTGGGTCGTTTGGCACGCTGTGCAGCATTCCCGGGGTACCCACCCCCTCGCCCCCTCCCGTGCGCGGAAGGGGGAAGTGTTCTTTCCCGGAGGGGGCGCGCCGCGCCCCCTCCGACTCCCTGCGCTCCGGTGGAATAGCCCAATGCAAGGCGAACGACCCACTAGCTGGTCCGCCGGGCGTGCCACTGGCACGCCCGGCGGAGCCTGACCGCGTATGCCATTCCGCGCCACAGCACGGCGGACGTTCACGCGCACCGCAGCCGGGCGTAGCGTCACCGAACAACAACCCGCCGCGCCGCGCGAGCCTGTCGAGGGGCGCATCACCGCCATCCAGCCGCAGGAGCGCCGTGGCGGCCGGCGCTTCAATGTGTTTGTGGAGGGCGCGTTTGCCTTCGCCCTTGCCGACGACATCGCCGCGCGACTCCGCGTGGGCGAGCAGCTCTCACGTCCCGCGGCAGATGCGCTCCTGGAGCAGGATGACCTGCGGATCGCCGTTGAGACGGCGGTGAGCTTTCTGGGACCCCGTCCCCGGAGCGAGCGCGAGATCCGCCAGCGGCTCGCCCGCCGCGCCACGCCACCGGGCGTGGTCGACGCGGCGCTCGTGAAGCTCCGCGAGCACGGCCTCGTGGACGACGAGGCATTCGCCCGCTACTGGGTGGAGCAGCGCCAGACGTTTCGCCCGCGCGGTGCTCGCTTGCTGAAGGCAGAGCTCCGCCAGAAGGGGATCGACGTGGAGGTGGCCGACGGCGCCGTGGGCGTCACCGAGGAGACGGCTGACGACGATGCCTACCGCTCAGCAGTGAAGAAGGCGCGTCAACTCTCCGGCCTTGACGAGCGCACGTTCAAGACCCGTCTCGGCCAGTTCCTCGCCCGCCGCGGCTTTGGATGGGACGTGATCCAACCCGCCGCGCAGCGACTGTGGCGCGAGCAGAGCGACGCCTGACCTTGGGAGGCGCAGGAATGTCGAATCTGACTACCCGCGGTCGCGGATCGGAGAGCAGGACTGGGAGCCGCCTACCGACCGACCAGCAGATCGAGGCGTTGGCGAGGGAAGCTGAGACTGGCTACGACCTGCGCCAGGCGCGCCGAGAGCGGGTGGGGCGGCCATCCCTTGAGTCGGGCGTCTCTCCCAGGGTGAGCTTTCGCACGAGCCAGAGCCTGTACGAGGCAGCGCGCGCTCGAGCGGCCAGCCAGGGCCGCAGCATCAGCGCACTGGCGCGTGAGGCGATGGAGCAACTGCTGGCAGGTTGAGCCGATGCTTGTCGCGACTGACGAGCCGTTCGGTCGTCCGGCGGGCCGTCAGTGCTCGCCGACCTCGCCGCGGAGGGTCTCCACTGCGTGCGGGAGCGCGGCGGTGATGGCGGCGAGGTTCTCGCGGACGGCTTTCGGCGAGCCCGGCAGGTTGACAATCAGCGTGCGCCCGCGCACGCCGGCGGTACCTCGGGAGAGCATCCCCATCGGCGTGGCGCGCAGGCTGGCCGCGCGCATGGCCTCGGCGATGCCTGGCACCTCATAGTCCAGCATCGAGAGCGTGGCCTGTGGCGTCACGTCGCGCGGAGCGAGGCCAGTGCCGCCGGTGGTCAGCAGCACGTCCACCTGGCTGTCGTCGGCGGCCTGGCGGATGGCCTGGGCGATCTGCTCGACCTCGTCCGGCACCACCAGGTAGCTCACTTCCTCGAACTGCACGCCGCCCGTGGAAAGTGCTTCCCGAATCGCGGGCGCGCCGCCGTCGGCTCGCTCGCCGCGGGATGACCTGTCGCTGACCGTCAGGATGGCTACTCGCAGACGGCGCGGGGCCGACGCGCTCACGCAGGCGCCTCCGCTTCACCGGGGCGGTGGAACTCGCCGCTCTTGCCGCCGACCTTATGTAGCAGCTCGACGCGCTCAATGGACATGCCTCGATCGACGGCCTTGCACATGTCGTAGACCGTCAGGGCGGCCACTGAAGCCGCGGTGAGCGCTTCCATCTCCACACCGGTCCTGCCGCTGACGCGGACGGTGGCCTGGATTTCCACCAGGCTCCGCTCCGGATCCAGCCGAAAGGCCACGTCCACACCCGTGATGGGCAGCGGATGGCACAGCGGGATCAGGTCCGACGTACGCTTGGCGGCCATGACGGCGGCGACCTGCGCCACGGCGAGCACGTCGCCCTTCTTTGCCCCGCCAGACTGGATCAAGTGGAGCGTTTCGGGGAGCATCCGGACGAGCGCCCGGGCGGTTGCCTCGCGGTGGGTGACGTCCTTCGCGCCCACGTCTACCATGCGTGCTCGGCCGCTGGCGTCGAGGTGCGTAAAGTCGCCGTCGGACGGCCCGTGACTCATACGGCAGCCAGCACCGCGCGCTGCTCGTCCCACAGCAGGCCGGCCTCCAATCCCTCTGAACCCATGAAGCCGAGCAGGTCCTCCGCCCCGTGGCGGCGGCCGGGGCGCCACACCTCATCCAGCAGGAAGCGGCCGGCGCGGGGATTCCGCCACCAGTCCTCGTCGAACTCGCGCCGCAGGAACCGGCGGAGGTGCGCCGCGAACACTTCCGCGCGCAGCTCGCTGGCCGCACCGAGGGGGCGGCGTGGCGCATCGAGCAGCATCAGAAGGCGGGTGTCTGGGAAGGTGCGGACCCGCAGCGCTGCGCTCATGCCGTCGGCGTAATCGGCGGCAAGTCCGCCCGCCGCCGGGTCGGCCCACAGCCGCCGCAGGTGCTGCCATTCGGCGGCCAGCCGGCGGGTCCGCGCGCACCACGCCAGCGTGGCGACGATCCGGAAGTCGTGGCTCTCCGGCCATTCGAGCCGCTCGGCAAGGAAGTCCCGCTCACGCACGAGGCCCTCGAAGAGCAATCCGCTGGCGCGTACCGTGGTCTCGTCGCCCAGGCGCCGCTCCCAGAACGGCATGGAAGGATCGAGGTGCGCCCACGCCTGCGCCTCGCCGAGCAGGCCAAGCATGGACGCAGAGTCCCTCCAGCCGCCACGCGGCGCGAGGCCCAGGCGCACGTCCTCGGGTGGGTCGATCGACGCGCACAGGTTCACCGCCCCGTTCTGGAGTCCATCGACGCGCTCCAGGCGGAGCTGCAATTGCTCGTCAATGTCGAAACCGAGATCCCGGAACGTCCGCACCGTGACCGGCATGACGCCGCCGTCATGGAACGGCGTCGGGATCCGGGGCGCACCACATGCCCACGCGAGGTCGGCCCACCACGCATCATCGAGCGGGAGGCTCAGTTGGGCGAGGTAGACGCCCAATGCGCTGCCGTACAGATCACCGCCGAGCGAGAGGGTCTGGTCGGCCAGGCGATCGACGGCGGCAAGGTCGACGCTCTGAGCGGCGCTCCAGGCGTCCATCCAGCTCGGCAGACCGAGGTCCGACACGGCCAGGGAAAGTCCGTCCTGCCAGCGCTCAAGGACGGGATTTATCTCTCCACTGAGGGTCGTCCGCCAGGCGTGCTCCAGCGTGTGCCGTTCCGAAGCCGCATTCTCGCGTGACCACCGAAAAGGTGCTGAGCGCCACGGTGCTTCGCGCTGCTCTTCCAGGATGATGGTGGCGCTGGATTCCAGTCGAGACGCCCGCGCGGCGGCCTCGGCGGTCCGCCCTTCGACCTGCGCGCTCAACAGCAGCGCCTGGAGCCGCTGCTTCCTCCTGGGCTCCTCGATGGGTGCATCAGCGAGGTCGTCCCACAGGTCGCGGGAGAGGAAGTCCGGGAAGTCCCGCTCGTACAGCGTTCGGAGCGACCGTCCGGGAGCAGCACCCGTGGCGAACGCCCAGGCGCGGCCGGTGCGGGCTTTGAGGAACGCCTCCGCCGTCGCTTCGAAGCGTTCCAGCGGGAACGTAGCCACGCGAGCAGTGTACGGGCCGTCTCTACAATCACATCCACGCCGCCAGCGCCTCAACGCCCGGCGCCACCTCCTCCGTGCCCCGCGAGCTGTTTACCGTCCGCACACCCCCGGAGGCATTGCGCATCCTGCTGGAGGCGCTCGGGCCGAGCGAGCCACGGCGGGAGGCGGTCGAAACGACGGACGCGCTGGACCGGGTGCTAGCGGAGGACCTGCACGCGGCGAACGACCTGCCCGACTTTCCACGCTCCACGATGGACGGCTACGCGGTGCGGGCGGCGGACACCTTCGGAGCGGGCGAGGGCCTGCCCGCCTACCTGGAGGAGGTTGGCGAGGTGCTGATGGGGCGTTCGGCCGACGTCCACGTCGGGCGTGGGCAGTGCGCCCGCATCGCCACCGGGGGCATGCTGCCGCCAGGGGCGGACGCGGTGATCATGGTGGAGCAGACCCAGGAGGCGGGCGGGAGCACGGTGGAAGTGCTCCGTCCCGTGGCGCCCGGCGAGAACCTGGTCCAGGTTGGCGAGGACGTACGTGCCGGCAACCTGGTCCTCACGCGCGGCCACCGGCTGCGGCCGCAGGACCTCGGCGGCCTGCTGGCGCTGGGGATCACCCAGGTCCAGGTGGCGCGGCGCCTTACGGTGGGCATTATCTCCGGCGGCGACGAGGTGGTGGCGCCCGACCAGGAGCCTGGGCCGGGCCAGATCCGCGACGTGAATTCGTACACACTGGCCGCGCTGGTGACCCGTGCCGGACACCGGCCGTGGCTGGTGGGCGTGGTGCCAGACCTGTTCGAGCGGCTCGAAGCGGCGGCGCGCGAGGCGCTCCCGCGGTGCGACGTCCTGATCCTGTCGGCCGGATCGTCGGTCAGCCAGCGGGACATGACCGCCGACGTGATCACCGGACTGGGGAAGCCGGGCGTCCTGGTGCATGGCGTGTCGCTGCGCCCCGGCAAGCCGACGATCCTGGCGGTCGCTGCCAACAAGCCGGTCTTTGGCCTGCCGGGTAACCCGGTTTCGTGCATGGTGACCTTCGATTTGTTCGTCAGCCCCACGCTGGCGCACCTGGTGAGCGCATCCACGCCGCCGCGGCAGGTCGTGACAGCCCGGCTCGAGCGCAACGTGGCCTCGACCACGGGCCGCGAGGACTACGTACAGGTGCGGCTTGAACGGTCCGCGGACGGCGGCCTGGTGGCTATCCCGGTGTTCGGGAAGTCGAACCTGATCTACAGCTTGATCCGCGCCGACGGCATGGTGAAGGTGCCGCTGGACCGGGGCGGAATCTCGGCCGGCGAGACCGTCGACGTGGTCCTGTTTTAGATTCTTCCAGGGGCGGTCGAGAGGATTTTGTTCGTGCAAGGTTGTTCTCCACGTCGTCTGGGTGCGCGGGCCTCTGGCCCGCTCCACCCGGGTGACGAAGCGGGCGGGCCGCCCGCGCACCCAGGGGTCTCGCGCTGCGGGGCGGCGCTGCTTTCAGGTGGACCTGGCTAGGGGTTACTGGGGCTATGCCGCGCAACGTGTACCTGGAGGACATCCCGCTCGACGAAGCGGAGCGGCGCTTCGCCGCGCTGCTGGCTGGCCACGGCGGGCCGCGGCTCACCGTGGCCGAGCAGGTGCCTGTCGCGGATGCGCTGGGGCGCGTGACGGCGCGCCCCCACTTCGCACTGCGCAGCGTGCCGCACTACCACGCCGCCGCGATGGATGGGATTGCCGTGCGGGCGGCGGACACCCTCGGCGCCCTGGAGACGGCGCCTGGCGTACTGCGTCTGGGCGATGAAGCTACCTGGGTGGACACCGGCGAGCCGCTGCCCGAGGGCCGCGACGCCGTCATCATGGCCGAGCAGGTCCACGAGCGGCCGGATGGCACCGTCGAGATCCTGGCCTCGGTGGCGCCCTGGCAGCACGTCCGTCCCATGGGCGAGGACATCGTTGCCACCGAGATGGTGCTACCCGCGAACCACCGTCTCACGCCGCCCGACCTCGGGGCTCTGGTGGCCGCGGGCCATCTCCAGGTGGCGGTCCGCCGCAAGCCGCGCGTGGCGATCCTGCCCACGGGCAGCGAGATCGTGGCCGCGGACGATTCCGCGAGCCTGAAGCCCGGCGAGATCGTCGATTTCAACTCGGTGGTCCTGGCGGCGCAGGTGGCCGAATGGGGCGGCGCGCCGACGCGCTTCCCGCCGACGCCGGACGTGCGGGCCGAGATCCTGGCGATGGTCCAGGAGGCGGCGCGGAGCCATGACGTGGTCGTCATCAACGCAGGCTCATCGGCCGGATCAGAGGATTTTACGGTCGGCATCGTGCGGGAGGTGGGCGAGGTCGTGGTCCACGGCGTGGCCCTGCGGCCCGGACACCCATTGATTCTTGGTGCCTCCAGCGATGGCGTGCCGATCCTGGGCATCCCCGGCTACCCGGTGTCCGCCATCGTCACCAGCGACCTGTTCCTTCGGCCGCTGGTGTATGCGCTCCAGGGCCTACCGGCGCCGGGGCACGCCACCGTTACGGCCCAGATCACGCGCAAGCTGCTGTCGCCGATGGGCGAGGACGAGCTCGTGCGGGTGAAGCTGGGCGAGGTGAGCGGCCGGGTCATCGCGACGCCGCTCTCGCGCGGCGCCGGCGTCATCATGTCCATGGTCCGCGCCGACGGCCTGGCGCTGCTGCCACGCTTCTCGGAAGGGGTCCATGCCGGTGAAGCTGTCCAGGTGCGGCTGCTGCGGCCGGAGCAGGACCTCCGGAAGACCGTGGTGGCAATTGGCAGCCATGATCTCGCCCTGGACCTGCTCTCGAATGCGCTGGCAACGCGAAGCCCCGGCGCCTCGCTCGCGTCCTCGAACGTCGGCAGCCTGGGCGGCCTCCTGGCGCTCGCACGGGGCGAAGCACACCTGGCCGGGACGCATCTCCTGGACGAGGCGAGCGGCGTTTACAACCAGGCAGCAGTGCAGCGGTACGTGCCGCGGCGCCGGACCGTTCTGGTCACGCTGGCCGGCCGGGTGCAGGGATTACTGGTGCCACGCGACAACCCGCTGCGGCTTGGTTCCCTGGCCGATCTCGCACTACCGGGCGTGCGCTTCGTCAATCGCCAGCGCGGCTCTGGCACCCGGGTCCTACTGGACTATCGCCTGCGCCTGGACGGCATCGACCCCACGGCCATTGCGGGCTACGAGCGCGAGCAGTACACCCACCTGGCGGTGGCCGCGGACGTGGCCAGCGGCGCCGCGGATGTCGGGCTTGGCATCCTGGCGGCGGCCCGGGCGCTGGACCTGGACTTCGTGCCGCTCTTCCAGGAGCGGTACGACCTGGCGATCCCGCGCGAGCACTACGACGCGCCCATCCTGGCGCCGCTTCTGGAGATCCTCCGCGGGGAAGGCTTCCGGGCAGAAGTCGAGGCGCTCGGCGGTTACGATTGCCAGCAGATGGGCATGGTTGCCTGGGAGGGCTGAGAGCGTGGCGGAAGCACAAGTGGAACAGGCGCGGTTCGACCTGGCCATTGTTGGCGGGGGCCCCGGCGGCTACGTGGCCGCCATTCGGGCGGCGCAGCTGGGGCTGCGCACGGCGGTCATCGAGAAGGAACGGCCGGGCGGCGTGTGCCTCAACTGGGGCTGCATCCCCACCAAGGCCATGCTCCGCTCCGCCGATGTGCTGGAGACTGTGCAGCACGCAGCGGACTATGGCATCACCGTGGGCAAGGTGACGCTGGACTACGCGGCGGTGCTCGCCCGGAAGGACCGGGTGGTGAAGGGACTGACCGACGGGGTGGCGGGCCTGCTCAAGAGCAACGGCGTCACCGTGTTCAACGGGCATGGCCGCTTCCTCAGTCCAACCTCTATCGAGGTGGTAGGCGTGGGGCAGTCACCGCTCGGGGCCGGCGGGCCGCTGTACAACGCCCCGGCCAACGCCAGCGGGCAGCCCATTGCCACGGTTGACGCGCGCCAGGTGATCGTGGCCACCGGGTCTGTGCCGGCCCGGCTCAACATCCCCGGCGTGGACCTGCCGGGCGTGGTCGACTCGGACGGGGCATTCATGCTGCGCGAGATCCCGAAACGGATCGTCATCGTCGGCGGCGGCGCCGTCGGAACCGAGTGGGCCACCATGTTCCACGCCTTCGGCGCCGAGGTCACCGTGGTGGAGTTCCTGCCGATGCTGCTGCCCCGCGAGGACGAGGACATGGGCCGCACCCTCGAACGCTCGTTCAAGAAGCGGGGCATGACCGTGCTGACGGGGTCCACCGTCTCGAAGATCGACGAGCCTGCGAAGAAGGGCGGGCCGCTGCGCGTCACGATCGCGGATGCGGATGGCAAGAACGCCCGCCAGGTGGAGGCCGAGAACGTCCTGATCGGCGTGAGCCGGAGCCCCAACACCGCCGGGCTGGACCTGGAGAAAACCGGCGTCCGCACCAACCAGCGCGGCTACGTGGAGGTGGACGACCAGATGCGGACGAGCGTGCCCACGCTGTTCGCCATCGGGGACGTCACGGGCAAGATGCCGCTGGCCCACGTCGCCTCGCACCAGGGGCTGGTCGCCGCCGGCCAGGCCGCGGGCCACTCGAAAGAGAAGATGGACTACAAGTCCGTGCCGGCGGCGACGTTCACCCATCCCGAGGTCGGCAGCGTCGGACTGACAGAGAAGGCCGCCCGCGAGGCCGGGTACGACGTAGTGGTGGGAAAGTTCCCGTTCGCCGCGCTCGGCCGAGCCCAGACGTTTGGCAACACCGACGGGCTCATCAAGCTCGTGGCCGACCGGAAGTACGGTGAGGTGCTGGGGATGCACGTCATCGGCCCTAGCGCGAGCGACTTGATACCCGAAGGCGCGCTGGCCCTCAACCTGGAAGCGACGCTCGAAGACGTTGCGAACACGATCCACGCCCACCCCACGCTCGGCGAGTCGAGCATGGAGGCGGCCATGGTGGCGCTCGGGCTGCCGGTGCACGTGGCGCCTAGCCGCCGCCCGCGCTGACGGCCACGTTCAGCGCAGGCAAGGCCACGAGCGCATGGCCCGTCGGTCGGCGCCACCATGGCTGGCTCGGTGCGCCGCGCGGGTCCGCACACGAGCGGGGGCCGCGTGCGCGGAAGGGTCAGCAGCGGCAGGATGACTCCGCCGCTGAACGTGCACGTCTTTGGCATTGCTCCGTACGCGGAGGTGTGGGCGCTCCAGGAGCAACTGGCGGACGCGCGCCTGGCGGGCCGCGTGCCGGATAGTCTGCTGCTCCTGGAGCACCCGCCCACAATCACTCTCGGACGCCGCGGCTCGCTTGCCGACGTGTACGCGTCACCGGAAGCCCTCGCGCGGCGCGGCGTCACCGTCGAGCGCACCTCCCGCGGCGGCCTGGTGACGTTCCACGGCCCGGGCCAACTGGTGGGGTACCCCATCGTGCATCTTCGGGGCCTGGGACGGACCGTCCCCGCGTACGTTCACGGCCTGGAGTCGGCGATGGTGCGGGCGCTTAGCGGATTCGGGATCGCCGCGTGGGAGGACACGGAGCATCCCGGCGTCTGGACGGCCGGGGGCAAGGTCGCGGCCATCGGCATTGCCCAGCGGCGCGGAGTGACGTTGCACGGGTTTGCCTTGAACGTGGATCCGGACCTGAGCTACTTCGAGCTCATCAACCCGTGCGGGCTTGGCGGTCTCGGCGTGACCTCGATAGCGCGCCTCGTCGCTCGACCCCCGACGCTCGCGGCAGTTCGGCGGAGCCTTGTCCGCTGCCTCATCGACGAGTTCGGATGGTCAGGGGAAGAAGACCACGGCATCGTGCCACCCTTGGATACAATCTCGGTTCCGGAAATCCAACCAAACTAGTCGGATTTTGGCCGTCATGGGCGCGTCTCTCGAGACCCCCGGATGGGCCGAACGCCGTGCAAGCAGGAGTCACGTCCACCATGGCAGTCAGTACCCGCGAACAGGAAGTCCTCGACGCGCTCGCGGTCGTCCAGGATCCGGATCTGCACCGCGACATCGTGTCGCTGGGCTTCGTCCAGAACATGCAGATCCGCGGAGGCGACGTCGCGTTCGACGTGAATCTCACGACGCCCGCTTGCCCGGTCAAGGACATGCTGCGCGACCAGGCGCGGTCGGCCGTGGCCCGGTTGCCGTGGGTCTCCGAGGTGAAGGTCAACATGACCGCCCGCACAGTGGTCGGGCGCGGCCAGGGCGGGAACACTACGCCACTCATTCCGCGCGTGAAGAATGTCATTGCGGTCGCGTCCGGCAAGGGCGGGGTGGGCAAGAGCACGACCAGCGTCAACCTGGCCATGGCGCTCTCGCAGACGGGCGCCACAGTGGGCCTGCTGGATGGCGACATCTACGGTCCGAACCTGCCGCTGATGATGGGCCTGAGGGAGAAGCCCGAGGTCACCGGAGTCGAAGGCAAGATTGACCCGGTGATGCGCTACGGGGTCAAGCTGATGTCGATCGGGTTCTTCCTGGACGAGAAGAAGCCCGTGATCTGGCGCGGGCCGATGGTCCACGGCGCACTGCAGCAGTTCCTGCGCGACGTGGACTGGGGCGAGCTGGATTACCTGGTGGTGGACCTGCCGCCGGGCACTGGCGATGCCCCGCTCAGCCTGGCCCAGTTGATCCCGCTCTCCGGCGCGGTCATCGTGACCACCCCACAGGACGTGGCCATCCAGGACGTCCAGAAGGGCGTGGCCATGTTCAAGCAGCTCGAAGTGCCGATCATCGGCGTCATCGAGAACATGAGCTACTTCGTTTGCCCGGGCTGCAACGAGCGGCACGAGCTGTTCGGCAGGGGCGGGGGCGAGCGTGTGGCGAAGATGTTCGACCTGCCGTTCCTGGGCCAGGTGCCGCTTCAACCGAACGTCCGCTCCGGCGGCGACGAGGGCACGCCTATCGTCATGGCCGACCCCGATTCCGCCGCCGCGCAGGGCTTCAAGGGCGTCGCCGGCGCCGTGGCCCGCCAGGTCAGCATGCTGGCCTACCAGGCGCGCGGCAACTTCATCCCGCTCGGCAACCTGGTCATCAAGAAGTAGGTCCGCTGACGAGGGCCGGGTGCTCAGCACCCGGCCCTCGTCAGCGGGTTCGCGCCGCTCGCTAAGATAGTGGGCGGTATGGATCTCCTGGCCTCGATGGGCGACCTGGTCGGCGGCGCGCTGACGCTTGCCAAGGACATTGGGAAGGGCGGCGGCGGCGCCCCGGACGAGCCGACCGTGTGCATCGTGCTCGTGCCGATCGGACTGACGCTGGCGCTCGTCGCGTTCGGCGATCTGCGGAGCCGCCTGCGACGGAACGCGGGCGCACGGAACGCGCCTTCACCGGCGTAGCGGCGCGGCAGCGCAACCGGTCGGGAGGGCGCCGCGGTGGCGCCTGGAGGCGAGTAAGCCGGATTCTGGTTCAGGCGACCATCTATCTCGGGTCCGTGGACCCGCCGGCCCTTTACGGGCCGGTGCCCCCTACCTGAGCCTCGGCGAGCAGCGTCATCGACTCAACTTGGGGTTGCAGCGAGTGGGGGTTACCGCGTTTCACCCACCGCGCCTCGGTTACCCGAGGCCGTGGCTCGTCTCTGTGGCCCTATCCGATCGGTTGCCCGCCCCCGGCTTGCGCCGGGCACCCTGCTCTATGCTGTCCGGACGTTCCTCTCCGACTGTTGCCAGCCGAAGCGGCCGCCCTGCCTCCAGGCGCCGCGTTGAGTGTACCCGGGCATGGCTGGATCCGGGGAAGTTCGGCGGGTCTCCGGTGGTGTGGTTGATCCGTGCGACAGCGGGCTGTCGAGTCTGGCTGCGCACCGTGACGGCCAGACCCGGATGTGCTTGGCGTCGTAGGCGTTGGACGGGAGCCATCGGGGCTGGTCACGCCCCGCCGCTGTCAAGCACTTCCGGGTTCACGGGCGTCGGCGGCCGGCGGCCGGTGAAGAACGCCGCCAGGTTCTCGGCGGCCGTGGTGCCCATCTTCAGGCGGGTGGCGGCGGTGGCGCTTGCGACGTGCGGCACCACCGTTACGTTGGGCAGGCTCAGCAGCGGATCGTCGGCACGCATCGGCTCGGGGTCGGTGACGTCCAGCGCGGCGCCCGCGATCACCCCGTCGCGGCAGGCTTCGTACAGGGCGTGCTGGTCCACGACCGGTCCACGGGCCGTGTTCACCAGGTACGCGGTCGGCTTCATCCGAGCCAGCTCCGGACCGCCAATCAGATGGCGTGTCTCGGGGGTAAGCGAAACGTGCAATGTCACGAAGTCCGCCTCCGCCAGCAGCGTCTGGAATGGCACGTATTCGAGGTGAGCCTCCGCTTCCCGGTCCGGCCGGCGGGTGCGACTGGCGTACAGCACCCGCATGTCGAATCCGCTCGCGCGGCGGGCGACCTGCCAGCCAATCTCACCCATGCCGACGATGCCCAGCGTCCGGTGGTGGACGTCCGTGCCGAGCAACGTCATGGGGCCCCAGGTGGTCCAGCGTCCGCCGCGGATGTACTCCACGCCTTCTGGGATGCGCCGCGCACCGGCCAGGATCAGCGCCCAGGCCATGTCCGCGGTTGTCTCGGCCAGCACGCCTGGGGTGTTGGAGACCAGCACGCCGTGGCGGGTGCAGGCAGGCACGTCGACGTTGTCATACCCCACGGCGTAGTTGGCGACTGCCCGCAGCCGGGGTGCCACGTCGAGCAGCGCCTGGTCGATGCGATCGACCAGCGTGGCCAGGATGCCGTCGGCTTGGGCAGCCCGCTGCAGGAGCTCCTCGCGCGGCATGGGGACGTCGTGTTCCCACTGGTCGATGTGAACCGGGGCGCTCGCGAGTGGCGCGAGCGAGCCCGGCGGGAGGGGCCGGGTGACGAGGATGCGAGGCTGGGTCACGCCTGCAATCGTACGGTTCACGTGCGGGTGCCGCGGGCGGTCAGGTAGATACCTACCAGGATGAGGGCGCCGCCGAGCGCGGTGGCGGGCGCGATCGCCTCGCCCAGGATCGGCCAGGCCAGCAGCGCCGAGCCCACTGGCTCGCCGACGAGCGTGACGGCTACGACGCTCGCCGGGACGTGGCGCAGTGACCAATTGAAGACGGTGTGGCCGCCAATGGTGGCGAACACGGCCAGCAGCACGAACCACCACAGGTCGCTCGGTGCGAAACGCCACACGTTTTCCCCGGCCAGCGTGGCCCATACGAGCAGGCCCGCCCACGAGACCGCGTACACCGGCACGCTGTAGGCGAGGAACCCAAGCCGCTGGCGGACGCGACGCCCGATCAGCAGGTACCCGACAAAGGCGGCTGCCCCGGCCAGCGCCAGCAGGTCGCCGAACAGAGCGCCTCCGCCGAGCTGCAGGTCGTGGGCGCCGATGACGACGCTGCCCACCAGCGCCAGCAGGATCCCGGACCAGGCCAGGCGAGAGGGCGGCTGACGCAGCCACAGCCATTCCAGCAGGGCCACGAACACCGGGTGCGCGGTCACGAAGACGACCGACGAGGCAACCGAGGTGTAGGCCAGCGAAAGGGTCCAGAGCCCGAAGTGGACGGCCAGGAACCCGCCTGACACCACCAGCAGCCGCCAGTCGTGTCCAGAGATCTTCGGGCGGGTGCGGCGCCAGTCCACGAGCCACGGCAGGGCGAGCAGGAGCACGGAGGCCAGCATGCGGTTCGTGGCGATCGTCAGGGAGCCGGACTGGGCGAGCCGGATGAAGATGGCCGAAAGGGACACGGAGGCCACGGCGAAGGCGAGCGCGCCGTACGTCAGCGCCGCGCCCGGGCGCGGCGCTGAAGGCTCGGTGGTCAGCGGGCGTCCGTCCAGCTCGGCAGCGCGTGCGCCGCGGCGAGCGCCAGCAGGTCGGCCCAGCCGCGCTCCGCCAGCGCGAGCAGGTCCGCCGAAATCTCGCCATTGGCTCGGCGCTCGGCGAGCTCGTCCTCGTCAAGGCGGGTTTGCTGCCCCTCCGGGCTGACCCACAGGTCCAACACCAGGTCGGTGTAGCGCAGCTCGCCCCGCTCCAGGTCCAGGTCGGCGGGCGTGCTCACGTTGCAGTACCAGCCCTTGAGTGTGCCCCCGGGCGAAAACACCTGGAAGACGTTGTAGGCGCGATCGGCGTAGTAGAACTCGCGGAACTCATCGCCCCGCCGCAGCACGGTATCCCCCACCTGCCAGGAGTCGACATTGAAGCGCGCCGCCAGCACGATCTCGGTGCCCTCATGGCGCAGGAGCGTGGCGTTCCAGGCGAAGGCCTGCGAGCCGTCAGGCCGCAGCTTGCGGACCAGCAGCCTGGTGGGCAGCATCGGGGTCTCCTTCTCGTTCGCGGATCAGCGCTTCGAGGCCCACCTCGTCCAGCACCGGCGTGCCCAGCTTCACGGCCTTTGCCAGCTTCGAGCCCGCCTCCTCGCCAGCGACCAGGTAGCTCGTCTTCTTGGTGACCGAATCGCCGACGGTGCCGCCGAGGTCCGTGATCCGCGCCTCGACCTGGGTCCTCGCGTAGGAGGGCAACCGCCCGGTGACCACGATCGTCAGTCCAGCCAGGGGGCCGGTCGCCTGGGTCGACGGCTCAACCATGCTGACTCCAAACCCTGCCAGCCGATCCACCACCCGCAGGTTCGCCGGAACGCGAAAATACGCGTACAGGCTCTCGGCGATCTTCTTGCCGATACCCTCGACCGCCTCCACATCCGCCGCCTCGGCGCTCCGAAGCCGGTCCATGGTCCCGAAGGCACGGGCCAGGAGCTCGGCGGTCTGGGCGCCCACGTAGCGGATGCCGAGTGCAAACAGCACCCGGCTCAGCGGCCGGGCCTTGCTCAGCTCCAGGTTGTCGAGCACGTTCTGCGCGCTCTTCTCGGCCATCCGTTCCAGACGAACCAGCGCCTCCTTGTTGACGCGCTCCGGGTCATACAGGTCCGAGACGTCCCGCACGAGGCCGTGCCGCATGAGCGTGTCGGCGAGCTTTTCGCCGACGGACTCCACGTCCATGGCGCCCCGGCTGACGAAGTGCTTGAGGAGCTCCCAGCGCTGGGCGACGCAGCGCTCGAAGCCACCGGTGCAGCGCGCCATCGCCTCGCCTTCCGGCTTCACGACGGGCGACGCGCACACCGGGCAGGCGGTCGGCAGCGCGTAGGGCGTCGCGTCGGGAGGGCGTTTCGTGAGGATCGGGCCGACGACCTGGGGGATCACCTCACCCGCCCGCTGCACCAGCACCGTGTCGCCGATGCGGATGTCCTTGCGCCGCACGTCCTCGTCGTTGTGCAGGCTGGCGAGCCGCACCGTGACGCCGCTGACCTTGACCGGCTCCAGGATGGCGAACGGGTTGAGGCTGCCGGTCCGGCCGACGTTGATGCCGATGTCCAAGAGGCGCGTGGTGGCCTGCATGGGCGGGAATTTGTAGGCGATGGCCCAGCGCGGCTCACGCCCGATCGCGCCAAGCTCCGCCTGCAGGTCAAGGTCGTCCACCTTCACCACCACGCCGTCGATGTCGTACGCCAGAGCTTCGCGCCGGCTCTCCCAGCGTGCGCACGCCGCCAGGACCTCGTCGATGGTGTCGCAGCGCTGGTTTTCCGGGTTGGTGCGGAAGCCCCAGCGGGCGAACCCTTCCAGCATCTCCCATTGCGTGCGTGGCCGCCAGCCGTTGGCTTCGCCCAGGGCGTAGATGAACACGTCCAACGGGCGGCGGGCGCTGATACGGGGGTCCAGCTGACGCACCGAGCCGGCCGCGCAGTTGCGGGGGTTGGCAAACAGCGGCTGGCCTTCCTCCATCCGCTCGTCGTTGATCTTCTGGAACGCTGCCCGGGACAGGTACACCTCGCCGCGCACCTCCAGGAGCCGGGGCGGCGCGTCGTGCAGCGCCAGCGGTACGGTGCGCACGGTGCGCAGGTTCGGGGTGATGTCCTCGCCATTCGAGCCATCGCCGCGCGTGGCACCCACCGTCAGCTTGCCCGACTCGTAGCGGAGCGTGATGGCCAGGCCATCAATTTTGGGCTCGACAGTAAACCCACGAATGTCCCTGCCGGTGAGCCGGACAATGCGCTCGTACCAGCTTCGCAGCGCCTCGGGCGAGAAGGCGTTTGCCAGCGACAGCATGGGCACGCGGTGAGGAACTACCGCGAACTGGGCCGACGGGCCGGCGCCGACGCGCTGGGTCGGCGAGTCGGGCGATTGCAGCTCCGGGTGGTCCGCTTCGATGGCCCGCAGCTCCTGCATCAGCGCGTCGTATTGCCCGTCCGCGATTTCAGGATCGTCGAGCACGTAGTAGCGGTAGTTGTGGTAGTTCAGTTGGGAACGGAGCGCTTCGGCACGTGCCTGGAGGGCGGCGACATCGTCGATGGGGGGCGGTGCAGTGGTCACGGCGGCCCTGGGAGGGTAGCGCTCGGGGCGCGCCGCGTGCCCTCGGCAGGGGCGGGATCGGCGTCACTGCCGCGTCACTTCCGTTGAACTGCCGAGCGGAATTGCGGTACCTGAATGGTCTCGACCACCGCTCGAATCTGCCCAACCCGCGGATGGTGGCGCCGAGGTTCGCGAATGAAGATTGGGACCTGTACAAGGACCTCTATCCGACTGTCGTGTCGCGCAACCTCCAGGCCGTTGTCACCGCTCTCCAAGGGCGGCGCCCTTCGGCCTGACGCGCCGCGACAGGATAGGATCTACCCCGTTTCTGGGCTGCCACCAGTCGGTTTATGCGGCGCTGCTGCCTCAATGCTGTCGGAGTGCGGGACGGAGGTGGACACAGTACGCGCGGAAGATGACGGGGCTACCGGCCGGAGGGCATGGGGGCGTGGGGTAGGCGGCGCCCAGCGGGAGGGCCTACCCGTGCAGACACACGGGCAGGCCCGAGAAGGACTTCGGGCTGCTGCAACTGCTGAAGCAGACGACTGCCGCGCTCGCCGCGGCGCGGGAGAAGCTGTGCAGTGTACGGGGTTGCTTCACGAGGAACGCGCCGCGGATGCCGCACCCGCTGTTTCGGCAGCAGGGCCTGCCGATCGGGTCCGGGGCGGTGGAAGGCAGCGCCAAACATCTCGTGCAGCAGCGCCTGAAGCGCATCGCCCCGATGCGCTGGAGCTCGTCGGGCGCCCACGCCATCCGCCAATTGCGCTCCCACTGCTCACCCAGGAAGCTCGCTCCGCCCGCGCCGCCTAAACTCGGCCAAGAGTCGGGCGTACTCTCACGCGACTTAATGGCGGTTGATGTATAACATTGCATGATTGATTGGGAAAGCGGAAATCCATCGCCTGTCGCTCGATGTGGGGCTTCAGATCGTCGATCAGGCGGGCTAGGTCCGGACCACGCCCACGGCAACGGGATCGTGCAAAGGACGTGAGCTTCGTGCGGCCAAGAACGGGTTGGCGCTACTATGCTTTGACGGGAGCGCTGGCGATCGTTCTGGCTGGACTCGGCGCCCTCGCGCCTGCCCGGGAGACGGGCGTACCTGTCGCGCAAGCCCAAGCGAACTGTTCCGGCCCGGTCGCCGGGGTGCCGCCCTGCACGCCAACGCCCGTCCCCCAAGGCCAAGCGACCTGCGACGCCCGGACCGTCGCGGCACCGCCCTGCACCCGGACATCTACCGTAACGCCTGTCCCGGCCACGGCCACGCGTGCGCCGTCGTCCACCTCTACCAATCCGCTTCCCGGCAACACTGCGCTGCCCAGCACCACGCCTCCGCCACCGCTCCGTACGGACACCCCGGCGCCCTTCGCCACATCTACCGCGTTGCCAACCTCAACGTCCGCGAGCCTGGCCCCGCTTGCCTGCCCACCCATTACGATCAGCCCCGCGGTCCTCACCGACTCGCTTACCGTCACCGTCAGCGGGACCAACACCACGAGCCTGTCCGGCTCTGTTGAGGTTGACTCCGGCGGCTGGGGCGCCAAGACGCTGGCCACTCCGGTGGGGCCCGGCGCGAGCTGGTCGATCAGCTACACCGTGCCGGATGACGCGACCATCGGGCGCCACACGATCCAGGCCTGGCTGATCCCCATGGCGCCAGCCCAGCCCGCGGTGGCCGGCCGGTCGCTAGCCACGACTCGGGGGGGCGATCCAACCCACGCGGTCTCGCTGCCCTTCACCCGCCTTGGCACCGGCCTGGCCAGCGGTGAGCCCGATCTAGAAGCTGGCGTCCGCGCCAAACTTTACAAGGCGCCCCTCGGCTGCGGCGACCTCGAGCTGCCGCCGGGCTCCGCAACTGTCACGGGGACCGTGGTGGACGCGAGCACGACCGCCGGCCTCGGGAACGCCAACGTCCAGCTGATCGCCGTGCCGAGCTATGCAAGCGGGCTCCCGCAGAGCCCGTTCGAGCGACTCATGCTCAGTAACCAAATCGCGACGAGGGCCACCAGCCTGCCGGACTGCGCGGCCTCGCGCTCAGTTGGCAGCCCGATGCTCGAGCCAGCCGCACTCCAGATGCTGCAAGCCGCCACGGGCCGCTACAACGCCGCCGTGTCTGTGGCGCAGACCGGATCGACCGGCCCGGGCCTCACCCTCCCCAATGAAATGCGCAACGCTGCCCGCTTGCCCAAACCGGCGCTGGAGCTGAATCAGGTGGCTGGCTCGTTGAGCCCAGCCCCGACTGGCGGACCCATCGTCGCCGGCTCGACTGGCGCCTTCGGTCTGTTGAACGTCGGCTTGCTCGTCTCCGACGGCTCCTTCTCAAAATCGGTACCGGCCCCGGCCTCGTACTATGTCGTGATCACGCTCGCTGGCTACGAGTCCTACATCGGCACGGTGAAATACACCGCGCGGCGCTTCGCGACAATCGACCTCGGCGCCATCGCTCTCACACCATATAGCGACACCACGGCGCCAGTTATGAGCTGCGCACCCTCGCGGTACTTCCTGTCATTCCCGGATGGCCAACTGCCGGTAAGGGTCCACTTCGTAGCCGGCCAGCCCGCGAACGTCCCGCTCCTGGTGACCGGGATGGACTTCCAGGTTGACGGCGGCGCCATCGTTCCGGGCTATGCGGTCGATGGTGGCTGGGCCGCCGACATCGACGTAAGCCCCGCCAACCCAGGCAAGCGGTGCGTGGGCGCGCGGCCGCGGTATGCCAATGGCGTGGAGGGGGATTTCGGCAACGACCCGAGCACGTGCGCGACGAGCCTCGTGCTGCTCGACACCCCGGGGTGGGTCGGTCAGGGCTGGGCGGTGAACCAGCAGCTTACCTGGAACGCGGGCGACTGGCGCTACGAGTTTAGCTACACGATCCCGGGCGCCGCATTCAATGTCCAAAATAACTTCCCGGCCCAAAGCATCCTGGGGGTGACGGTCGTGCCGGGACTCACGAACAAGGCGGCTATGGGAATCACCCTGAACGAGACTTTCACGCCAGCGGAGCGTCAGTCCGCCGCCAGCGGTTGGGTGGGCAGCGGCCAGTCCGAGTTTGCCCTCACCATCCTCAATCGTAACCTGGTTGAGAAACTGCTCGCGAAGGCCAACTTGCCGACCACGAGCTGCACGAGCTCGGGTTGCCCGTTGCCCATCACCACGACCCTCAAGAGTCCCTGGCCACAGCTCGACGCCCTGTACCAGAACGGCGAGCCCTCCTACGGTTGGACCTCCGGGAATGCTTCGTTCACGATTATCGACGACTACGAGCTCGCCAACGTACCGCTCGGCAACTACTATGGCGTGGTCACCTTGCGCTTCACGGTCACCTTCGGGATGGATGGCACCGCCACCATTTCTGGTTCGGTCGACCCGAGTGGCGTCCCGCTCGGCGTCACCGTCACCCAGACCCCGGGCATCACCTTCACCATCTCGCCCGCGCTCGAGGTCGACGTGCTCTCCGGCCTCCTCGGCACTGGCTCGGGTGGCGCGGACCTGGTGGTGGGTTTGGAAATACCCATCACCTATACCGACCCGCCACAAGAGTTCGACGCCACGTACTGCCTGTACCTGAGCGCGAATATCTGGGCGCGGTACGTGATCAACTACTATTTTTCCTCCTACGATACCGGGAAGATATACCCGCTCGATCCCTACACGACCGATTACCAGACTGGCTGCCATGTGTTCCAGGGGCCGCTTCCCGTCTACGCTTCAGTGGATGGCGAGCGAGCGGCGCCCGCCAACCTCTTCGCGTACCGACCCGGCGCGGACATCGGCGGCGGCCTGACGCGGGAAACCGTGGCCGAGGCGCAGCCGCGGGATCGTTCTGGACCGGTAACCGTAGCGCTGGCGCCGCCGCCGGCTCAATCTGGAGATGATGCCCTCCCGTTCTACGCTGCCCCGCGGCTCGTGAGCGATGGCGCCGGGCAGAGCATGCTGCTCTGGACCAATCTCAGCTCGCCGCTCGCGTCCGACGGGCCCCAGTATCCCGCGGTTGTCTTCGTGGCCGCCGGCGACGTCTCCCGCGACGGGGTCCCGCCTGCCCAGGTGCTCGGCGACTTTACGAAGGGCGGATCGGATCCCAGCGTGGCCTACCTGGGCCCCAATCGGGCCATTGCCGCCTGGACGCAGGGCCCATCGGTTGTGAAGGACGAGTCGATTGGTGCGCGCCTCGAGTCGGCGATCGCGGCCGGACAGACGGCGGAGCTGTCTGCCCTAATCCGTGAGCTGATGAGCGGGAACGAGATCAATTATTCGCTCTGGGACGGGCAACGCTGGACGCCGTCCGCCAACCTCACCCGCGACAGTTTTGCCGACGGAGCGTCGGTGCTGGCCGCCGACCCGACGACGGGCCGCGCCGTGCTGCTCTGGGTCAAGGACACCTCCACCAGCACGGATCAGCGCACGCGGCAGGCAATCTGGTGGGCCGCGTGGGACGGCAAGGCGTTCACCAAGCCAGCCGAGCTGTACGCCTCAAGGGGCCAGAGCTACCAGCCCGCCATCGCCTATCGCAACGGCGTGGCCGTGGCCACCTGGGTCGAGGATCAGGACGGCGACATGGGCACCACTCGCGACGCGCGTCTCATGATGGCCACTTTCCAGAAGGAGGCCTGGCAAGGGATCGGGCCGCTCGTGGGCACGCCGGGCGGCGCCTCGAGTCCGAGCATCGCCCTGGATACCGAGGGGAACCCGCTGATCGCCTTTATCGCGCTTGCTGAAGGCAACCACGCTCAGGTGAATGGCACACCCTACGCCGCCTACCTGCGTGGCGGGAAGCTCTCAAGCCTGAGCCAACTCAGCACCCTGCCCGGAGAGCAACCCCAGGTAGTTCTCACGCCAGACGGCCAGGCGCTCGTCTTCTATAAGGTGCTCAACGGCAGCGCTGTCGGGGTGCAAAGTGGGAGTGGCACCGGGGGGGACGTGCACCGCAGCTCGAGCAGCTTCCAGCGTGGGCCTGGCTTCCCGGATAGCCAGCACGGCGCAGCCAGCATCGCCGCCACGGGCGCCATGCTCCGCGCTGGGCAGCTGAACTGGAGTTCCCCGCTCGTCGTGGCGCAGAAGGATGGCAGCAACTGGACCAGCTTCGCGGTCGCGCTCATCGACCCCCGGACCGTGATGATCGTGGCGGCGGACGCCTACGCCACCCGGGCGGCCAACGACAACATCGCGCCAGATCGCGTTGACTTCGTGCGCGTGCCCTACATCGCGAGCCCGGTGGCCGAGGCGGTAACGCTGACCGGCAGCGGCGCGCCCGCCGGCCAACAGGCGAGCGCACGGGCCACCGTCGCCAACCTGGGCTTCGCGCCACTCGGGCCGGGCACGAGCGTCACGTTCTACCTGGATCAGCCGGGTGACCCGAGCTACCGCATCGGTCAGGCCAGCCTGGCGGCTCCCGCGGCGTTCGCCTCGGAGCAAACCGCCAGCGTGCAATTCACGAGCGACGGCCGCCAGCACCAAGTGTACGCCGTGGTGACTGCCGCGGGCGTCGCCCCCCAACCCGGCCAGTATGACGCGGTGGCGGTTGTGAATCCCCTGCCCGTGCCCACGAACCTGCGCGCCGGCGGTAACCCGGCGGGTTCAGGCCTGCTGCTGAACTGGAACGTCGGCGTGTTTGACCCAACTGTGACCTATAGCGTATGGCGCTCGGCATCGCAGAGCGGGCCCTACGTGGAGGTGGGGACATCCGACGTGCCCGCCTACCTCGACCGCGACGTGGCACCCGGGGTCACCTACTACTACCGGGTGGCCACCGTCATCCCCAGCGGCCAGAACTCCACGCTCAGCAACGTCGCCACAGCCTCGCCAGCCGACGGCTCGCAGGGCCCGCCCCGGAGCTAATAATCGGTGCAATGCCCGCCGGCGCCCGCGACTGCCGGGCGCGTGCGCGTTGGAACGCGGCCGCCAGCGTGTCGTCGGCGTGGGTCGGCTCAGAGAACAGCCCCTCAAAGACGATCGGGCGGGGCGGATTGATCGCGATGAGGTTGTCCAGCATCCGCGCGTAGTAGTTGCGCGGCCAGTTGCGGTCGCGCCGAGCTCAGCCACGCGGGGCTCGGTCAACGTCACGGTGGTGATGAAGCTGCGCCGGTCCGGCAGCGGCGCAGCGTCGCCGGCGCACAGCCAGCCCGCGGGATCGCGTAGCTGGTAAGTGGCAGCCTCGATGTTCATCTCCGCCGCGTACAGCGGCCCGCCACGCGCCAGATCGTCAGCCTGCCGCACATGGAGGAAGCTCGCCAGACTGGCGGTGAAGAACGCCAGCCGCCGCGAAACAACCTCGCGCCGGTGCGCTTGCGCGACGGACGCGGACCGCCCGCTCAGCCCGACAAGCTTCTCGCGTACGGCGGGAACAACGACCGGGGCCAGTCCCAGCTCCCTGTTCGGGAGAGATTTGCGATCGGGCCCGCGGAGAACGTGGAACGGACTCACTCGCGGCAGTTCACACGCGCCTTCAGGCACAATCGGTGGTGAATGGAAAAGGAGCAGAGCGGGCAGGAGCACGGCGGGCCGGCAGCGGGGCCGGCGATCGATCTCACGACGCTGCGCGCGGAGATCGACGAGCTGGACGAACACATCGCCGGGCTGCTGCAGCGGCGGGCCGCGGTGTCGCTACAGGTGGGCCGGGCCAAGGGTGGGGCCGGGCAGTCCGTCCCCGTTTACGTGCCGGATCGAGAGGCCGTGGTCCTCCAGCACGTCCGCTCCATAGCCGGGCCATTGAGCCCGGATGCCGTGGTGGGCATCTATCGCGAGATCCTGTCCGCGTCCCGTTCGCTCCAGCGGCCGGTGCGTGTGGCGCACCTTGGCCCGGCCGCGACCTTCGGCCACGAGGCAGCGCTTGCCCACTTCGGGCGCTCCACGACGCTGGTCCCCGTGACCACGAATTCCGACGTCTTTACTTCCGTGGAGAAGGGTGATGCCGATTACGGCCTGGTGCCGTTCGAGAACTCCAGCGAGGGCCCGGTGAACGAGGTGCTGGACCGCCTGGTGGACACCGAGCTGCGGGTGTGTGCAGAGGTGACCATTCCCGTGGCGCAGACGCTGGTCAGCAAGGCGGGGCGGCTTGCCGATGTCCAGCGAGTGCGCTCGCATCCCCAGGCGCTGGGTCAGACGCGCGGCTGGCTTGCGCAATACCTGCCGCACGCGGCG
Source organism: Chloroflexota bacterium (assembly GCA_016191465.1). GTDB lineage: Bacteria > Chloroflexota > UBA6077 > UBA6077 > CF-72 > JACPOP01. The sequence goes on from JACPOP010000015.1 coordinate 209,431, forward strand.
GTCGAGCCAACCAGCTCCACCGGGCTGGCCGCGGAGCAGGCGGCCGCCGACCCGACGCTCGCCGCCGTAGCGCCGAGGATTGCCGCCGAGGTGTTCGACCTGCACGTGCTGGCCGAGAATATCCAGGACGTCTCGGGCAACTACACCCGCTTCCTGGTCCTCGGCCCGGCGCGCGTTGGCGCACCCTCCGGTCGCGACCGCACGGGCCTGGTCTTCAGCATCAAGGACCGCGTGGGCGCCCTGCGTGATCTCACCGACGCCTTCGCGTCGTACGCCGTGAACCTCTCCAGCATTCAGTCTCGGCCCTCGAAGCGCCGCGTCTGGGACTACGTGTTCTTCGTGGAGCTGGATGGGCACATTGCCGAGGAGCGGGTGCGGCAGGCGCTGAAACGAGCCGAGGAGCACACCCAGTTCCTCAAGGTGCTCGGCTCGTGGCCTGCCGACGAGAGCTGAACGGCGCACCGCAAACCTTCGCACCCGGTTGACGAGATGCCCGGTGCGGCGTAGCGTGAACGGAAGGACCATGGCGAGCGAGCGGCGGAATGCGCATGGGACGGCGGTGCCCGGCGAGGCGCTGCTGGCGCACGCGTGGGCCGAGCGGCTATACGATCCGGATGGGCTCGTCGACGGGGACGGCGCACGGATCCAGGTAGTCTTTCCTGGTCGTCGGTGGGGTGGTCCGGGGCCGGACTTCAAGGGCGCCGTCGTGGCGCTCGCCGACGGCACGCTGTTGCGCGGCGACGTGGAGGTTCACGCCCGAGCGAGCGGCTGGCTGCGTCACGGGCACGGCAACGACCCGCGTTACCGCCAGGTGGTGCTGCACGTGGTTGGGGCTGCGGACCAGCCGGTGCTCGCGGCCGACGGACGTGCGCTGCGAACCGTTGTCGTGCAGCCCGCCCGGGTCGTGCCGCTGCCAGCGCGGGACCAGGCTCCGTCGTGTACGCGCCACGGCAGCGGCCTCGCCGGGCTGCTGGAGGAGTCCGGACTGCGACGCTTCGCGGGCCACGCCGCTCGGTATGAGGCCGACATCGCGGCGGTGGGCGCGGAACAGGCGCTGTGGCGTGGCCTGCTGGAATCGATGGGCTACGCGGAGAACCGCACGCCGTTCGGGCGTCTTGCGGACCTCGTGCCGTGGTGTGAGGTGAGCCGCTTGGCTCGCGGCGGCGCGGAGGCTGTGGAGGGCTTGCTCAGCGAAGCCTCTGGCCTCGGGAGCACGCGGAGCGCGGTCGCCCAGGAGCGGGCCGCCTGGACCCTCTGCGCGGTCCGCCCTGCGAACCACCCTTTGCGGCGCATCGAGGGCCTGGCGCGGCTGTCCGTTCGCTGGGCAGGCTCCCGCGACCGGTTCACGGCGATGGCGGAGCAGCGCGTGCTGGAGGCGGCTCGCGCGGCTCGCCCCGTCATCGATGGGTGGGCCGTGGCCAGCCCCTGGATTGGAGGCGGCCGGGCTCGAGTCGTGGGCATTAACGTCCTGCTGCCCTGGGCGGCTGCCCGCGGTCTGAGGGAAGCGGAGGCGATCTACCGACGAGCGCCGGCCGAACCCGCCAGCCGACCCGTTCAGCATATGGCCATGGTGCTCGGGCTGAGCGTGCGCCAGGTTGGGACGGCCTGTTTGCGCCAGGGCCTGTTGCAGGTCTACCGAGAAGCCTGCGAGCGCCGCTGGTGCGAAGGGTGCGCACTGGGCGGGTGTGGCGCGCCCGTGGCGCGAAGCACGTCGCGCTTCATCGGGTGAAATGCTCAGCCCGTGCCCGCTGCTCCGTCGAACCATGCCAGGTGTGTACGTGCGGCGCGCACGTGCGGCTGTGCGTTAGACGAAGTGCACCCGCTCGCCCTGATCGGTGGGAGTCAGCCCGCCGCCACACCGTCCGCAGACGATTCGCTTGCCAAGAATCTGGGCGCTTCCAGGCGATCGCGGCCGCAGGACGGACCCGCCTTCGAGCGTCCCTGCCCATTCACCGCACAGCATGCAGGAAAGCTCTACCCACTTGACCCGCCTGACGCGGGCGCCACGTTCACTGAGGTTGACCGACACGACCGATGAGGCTACCGGGTAAGGAGCGCGCCGTAAATCGGATTTCTCCCCACGCGGCACGGCCGTTGGTACGGACTGGTCCGCGGCCCCGCGCGTTCCGGGGGCGTCGAACGCCCCCGGCGGGAATACCGCGCCCGCTCATGCGTTCTCCTATGTGCGACCCGGCGCGACGGTGCTGGGACAGACAGGTTCCTTTCCTCCTCCCTTGTGGCCCCGGGGGCCTATCCCTCGGCGAGAGGCGCAGGCCATGACTATGACTATGACCCCCTCCATGCCGAACGCGAGCGGTGCGTCAACGCGGAGCACGCTCGTGGACGCGGCACCTATTGACGCCAATACGACGAAGCCAGTCGTTCGCCACTTCCTGGAGGCGGACGTGAAGTGCTACCTGTGCGGATCGTACGTTGGCAGCATCGAAAGTGAACAGCGCTCCGCTGCCCGCTCGGTGCAGTTCCGACGGCTGGGCGACGACCGCTCCCTGCCGATCCTGAGCTGGCGCCGATTGCGGTGCGAGCGCTGTAACGGGCCCGTGTACCTGGACGAGACGCGGGTTATTACGCGCCGCTATGAGAACCTCGATTGGGCCGAGGAGCGGCCGCGTCGGGGGCGCCCGCCCAAGCACGTCGTGGAAGAGCGGCGCCGGCGGCTGGCCGAGGCCGCGGCGCTCGAAACTGAAACGTCAGCGCCCCGGGCGGCCTGAGCCGGAGGAAAGCTGGCATGCACGCGCTGCCACAGCACGGACGGTGCTGCGGCTGAGCGGATGCCGCGTGCGTGCGGTGCGCCGTTGGGCTCAGGTGGCGCCCGCCGACCGCGCCGATCGGCTGAGCAAGGACTCTCGCGCGAACGCGCTCAGGAAGAACGCGACATTGGCCGGGCGCTCCGCCAGGCGTCGGGCCAGGTACGGGTACCACTGTCTGCCGTAGGGCACGTAGACCCGCACGCGGTACCCCTGTCGCGCGAGCCGAAGCTGCAGGTCGCGGCGGATGCCGAACAGCATCTGGAGCTCGAAGCGGTCAGGACTGATCCGCTCGCGGCGCGCAATGTCCTGGATGTGATGGATTAACCGCTCGTCGTGCGTCGCGAAGGCGGGGTAGCGCCCGTGCAGCAGGAGCTGCTCCGCAAGCTCCGCGTACGCGCGGTCCACCGACGATTTGGCGGGGTGGGCCACGGGTGCTGGCTCGAGGTAGGCCCCTTTGCACAGGCGGACACGCACGCCGCGCTCGAGAGCGCTCGCGGTGTCCTGGCCGGTGCGGTACAGGGCGGCCTGGAGCACCACGCCGACGTTGCGCGCCCCCGCATCCCAGAGCGCCGCGTGCAGCGAGAGCGTGCGGTCCGTGTAGGCCGAAGACTCCATGTCGATGCGCACGAAGATCTCGTCGTCCGGCAGCTTCAGCCGCCGCCCGTGCAGTCGAGCCCGCTCCAGCACGCGCGAGAGGTTGAAATGGGCCAGCGCCGGGTCCACGTCGAGGCCAAGTTGGGTGAGCTTCAGCGAAATATTCGCGTCTGCGGGCGCCGCGGCGATCTCGTCCAGCAGGTGCAGGTAGTCGTCCGCCGCCGCGGCTGCTTCCGTGGCGGACGTCACGCTCTCGCCGAGGTGGTCCAGGGTGACCCGCAGGCCCTGGCTGTTGAGCGTCTGGGCTACCGCGATCGCATCTTCCACGGACTCGCCGGCCACGTAGCGCCAGGCCATGTTCCGCAGCAGGTCGTGGCGCATGACGAAGCGGTACACGTCGCGTCGATGCGAGAGGCCCAGAAAGGCCGCCTTCAGGACCTGGCTCACGGCAGCACCCTTGCCAGGCCGCCCCGAGGCGCCGCCCCCCGAGCCGGACGCCGATCTCGAGCCAGCCACAACGCGCCCGTGAACGCGGCAGCCAGGGCGGCCACTCCAGCGCCCAGCCAGGGGGTGGTGGGCTCGAAGCGCACATCCACCTGGTAGGTGCCCGGGGGTAGCACGAGGGCACGGTACAGCAGGTTAGCGCGCAGCAGCGGGGTTTCCACTCCGTCGATCCGGGCTTTCCAGCCAGGGTAGTAGGTATCCGACAGCACGAGGTACCCGCCGGCGCCGCTGACTCTGGCCTGGAAGCCCGAGGGGCCATCGGCGATGACCTGCACCGAGCTGGGCGCCTGGGCGATGGAGGCGGGGAGAGGGAGCGCGGTGGGTGCGCTGTCGGAGGCGAGGATGACGGTCTGGAGCGGATCGAAGGTGCGGCGGGTCATCACGTCTAGCGAGCCGCCGGTCGGTGCGACCTGCGCCCGCGGCACGACGAAGGCCCGCGGCAGGGCCTCCTCGTTGCGGAGCAGCACGGTAGAGCGATCGCTACTTGGCACGACGGTGTATTGAGACCGGCTCGCGGCCCCGAAGAGTTGCTGGATGGTGGCACCGGTCGGGTCAACCAGCGCCCCGCCGTACACGCGAAGCTCGCCGCGCTCCAGGCGCGGCCGAATCCGCAGCTCGCTTCCATCCGCTACCGCGGGGTCGAAAGCAATCCGGGTGAATGAGAGGAGCCGCGTTTCCCGCCCAGCCCCTTCGAAGTCGAGCCCGGCCACCTCGACCCGTGCGTGCTGCACCCTGGTTCTGACGGTGGGGTTGTCGTACGCCCACTCCATGACGTCGGTGCCGGCGCGGATCGGCACACTCGCGGCCACCATGCCGTCCGATCGGACGATCTCGACGTCCGCGACCACGCTGTCCTGCGGAATCTCAACCGAGCCCACCAGGGCCAGCACCAGCCGGACCTCGCTGACGCGGGCGGCGGGTGGGATGCGAAAGCCATCCGACGTCGGCACGACCGCCGGGAGCAGGGTGAGGATGGGGTTGGGGGGGAAGTACTGCACCCCCTCGTACCACGCCAACTGGCCGAACTGGCGCGGCTCCAGGCGGTACCGTACGTTCCAGGCATTCAGGAGCGCGCCACCCACCGCGCGGGCACGCGCGAGATAGTCGCGGTGCCAGCGGAATTCCAGTGAGGAGTACCCGTCGGCGTCGTCCACCCCGGGCGCCTGCACGAGCAGCCGATCGGGGGCTGCCTGGCCCACCGCCGGCGACCGCAGGACGCGAGCCGGGCCAAAGCTCGGCAGGTTGCGGCGCACGTCCTGGGCCAGGGCCGTGACCGCCGGCGATGGCGCCAGGATCTGGTCCAGAACGGCCCTGGGGTGGATCTGCCACCCGAACAGGAGCAGGTCCAGCGCGGTGATGCCAACGGCCGCGATGCCGAGAGCGGTCGCGGGGCGACCTCGTCCGGCGGAGAGTCGCAGCAGCCCGAGACTTCCGAGCACCAGCAGCACGAGCGGGCTCCAGCGACGCCAGTCGGCGAGCGTGAAGCTGGTGGCGTCGGACAGTCCGGCCAGCACGTTGGTGGCGGTAATGGGGTACGTGTCACGCGGGAGCGAGAGGTACCAGGCGTCGGCAGCCGCGCGCACCGCCATGGGGTTCACGATCACCAGGGCCCGAACGGCCTCCAGGAAAGAGAGCACGCCCACGGCGGCGGCCAGCGTCACCCACCCCGCCCGACGCACCGCCGCGCGTCCGCGGGCGGTTCGGGCACAGGCGCGGGCCGCATCCAGCCCGGCGGCGGCAAGCATCGCCAGGGCCAGGACCACCAGGAGCACGAAGCGGCCCGGCGCACGGAGCGACCCCATGCCCGGAAGCTGCGTCAGCAAGAAGTGCAGATTCACCGGGGTGTACTGGCCCATCGCCAGCAGCAGGCCAATCAGCGCGAAGGCACTCCAGAGCTGGACGTCGCCGCGCCGCTGGCGCCAGCGTGTGCAGAGCGCGAACACCGCCAGCACGAGGGGTAGAACCCCCACGTACAGATAGGCTTCCCAGTGCGTCCAGAGTCCCCATTCCTGGTTTGCGGCGTCGCGGTAAAAGAAGGGGAAGAGGAGCTGCACGAGGCTGTAGGGGGTGAGCGAGTAGGCTGCCGAATCGGCGTAGCGCAGGCCCTCGCCGCGGGGCGAGAACTGGGCGAGCTCCAGGAGTGGCAGCACCTGAAACGCGGCCAGCGAGACGCCCACCAGCGCTGGTCCGAGGGTGAGCGCGGCACCGACGGCCACGCCGCCGCGGGTGCGCAGGGCGCGGCCGCCCGTCGCCACGAAGAGCCAGCGAAGCGCCACGTACAACCCCAGCGCCAGCAAATCCATCGCCAGGATCTGGATGTGGAGCCCAACCGACGCCGCTGCTACTCCGAGAATCGCGCCGACGGTCCAGCGTCGTCGGGATCGCCCGGTGGCGCGGACCGCCCGCTCTGTACAGGCCAGGACAAGCGGCAGCCAGGCCGCGCTGCGGATGATGTTCTCGTGGTGCAGCTGAGCGGAGAAGAAGCTTCCGAACGCGACGGTGCTCCCCGCCAGGAGGGCGGCCACCCCCGATCGTCCCCAGGCCCGGGCCAGGGCGTAGCCGCCGAGCCCGGCGAGCGCCAGGTGGAGACCGCGCAGCAGCACCACCGCCTGGTTCGCCGGTAGCGCCAGGAGCGACGCCAGCACCAGCGGGTTTGAGAGCCCGAGCTCGCCGTCGGCGAAGAGCGGGTACCCGCCAAAGATGCCGGGCACCCAGGCCGGGAACACGCCGGCGCGCAACTGCTCCCAGATCCAGCGCGTGAGCGGGTAATAGAAATCGAGCGTGTCGCGCTCGTAGGCCAACTGCCCGAGGAGCCAGCCGTCGGCGGTTGCCAGGACCGCCAGGCCGACCAGGAAGCACGGCTCCCACGGCACCCGCCGACTCCGACGCGGGTGGGGTGGCTCGCCGTGTAGGCTTCCGCGCCAATGAGCATGCAGGATCTGCCGGAGCCGCGAGGCGCCACCACGCCGGTGGAAATCGAGCTGGACCGGGAAGCCCACGCGCTGCGCTTCGTGTGGTCCGACGGACAGAAGGCGGCCTTCGATTGGGAGTTCCTCCGCTGGCGCTGCCCGTGTGCGTTCTGCAGCGGCGAGGGAGGCCGCCCCGGCGAGCTCGAGGGCCGCACCGAGCTCCGGCCGGAAGAGTACGTCCTGACGGACGTCAACGTCGTCGGCCGTTACGCGATCGTCCTCACCTGGCAGGACGGTCACGATACGGGAATTTTCACGTTCCGCGGGATGCGTGCCCTGGCCGAGCAGGCTGGCCTCATCCGCGCCGACTGAACCATGAGCCGCGGAGGTCGTCAGGCTCAGCCGGCGAGCAGGCGCCACAGCACTGCGACCGCGAGCGCGATGCCGAACAGCAGCCGCAGGTGGCGCAGCCCATCGCGAGCGTTGTGGTACCAGAGCACGTCGTCGTCGCTCAGCCCCTCCGCGGCCTGGAGCCGCGCCCCGAAGCTGGCGTAGCCCAGCGAAATGAGCCCCAGCCACGCGGCAAGGAACAGCACCGCCAGCGTGCGGCTCCACACCTCGCCAATGACCGCCGCGGCGATGGCGACCAGGGTGAACAAAATCTCGTAGAAGAAAACCATGGGGCTGCGCTGAGGTCGTCCGAGTGCGCCGAACAGTATGCGGGGCACATGGGTAACGGCCTCGAATGGTCCGCGCGTGACAATGGAGCCCGACGCGCGCGACCGTGTGGCGGCCGGCCCGGAGATTCCATCCGAATGGGTTGCAGCGCACTGGTAAACTCACAGACAGGTGGGCGGTGCGTTGCGCCGCCTCTGCCATGAGTACAGCCGCCGTTCAGCAGCCCCGCAGCCACCAGACCTTGCTGGAGGAAGCAGGGCGCTATCTCCTTGCGCCCGACGTCGAGCGCATTGATCGGGCATACGCGTTTGCATGTGAGGCCCACCGTCCGCAGGTCCGAGAGTCTGGCGAGCCGTACATCAACCACCCGCTCGCGGTCGCCGAGACGCTGGCGCAGCTCCGACTGGACACCGACACGATTGTTGGCGCGCTCTTGCACGACGTCCTCGAGGACTGTGGAATCCCCAGCAGCGAGATCGAGACGCGCTTCGGGCGCACCGTTGCCTTGCTCGTCGACGGCGTCACCAAGCTCGACAAGATGCAGTTCTTCCAGCTCGACGCGGGTGCTGGCACCGGCGATGGACTGGGCGCAACTCGCACCACCCAGGAGCTGTGGGCGGAGAACATGCGCAAGATGTTCCTGGCCATGGCCGAGGACATCCGGGTAGTCCTCATCAAGCTGGCCGATCGCCTGCACAACATGAAGACGCTCCAGTACCGGGCTCCTGCCAAGCGGCGGCGCGTGGCCCAGGAGACGCTGGAGATCTACGCGCCGCTGGCGAACCGGCTGGGAATCTGGGAGATCAAATGGCAGCTCGAGGACCTCTCATTCCGCCACCTCGAGCCGGAGCTGTACCACCAGATCGCGGATAAGCTGGCCAGCCGCCGCCTGGTGCGTGAAAAGTACATCCACCGGGTCATCGAGATGCTGCGCATGGAGCTCGAGGATCGCGGGATTCGCGCCGAGTTGTCCGGCCGGCCGAAGCACATTTACAGCATCTACCGCAAGATGCAGCGTCGCGGGGTGGACGTGGACCAGATCTACGACCAGCTGGCGGTGCGGATATTGGTGGCCGACGTCCCCGCCTGCTACGCGGCCCTCGGTGTGGTCCACTCCATGTGGCGGCCGCTGCCTGGCCAGTTCGACGACTACATCGCCACGCCCAAAGAAAGCATGTACCAGTCGCTCCACACCACGGTGCTGGCGGTGGACGGTCGGCCGCTCGAGATCCAGATCCGCACCCAGGACATGCACAGCGTGGCCGAATACGGCGTCGCCGCGCACTGGCGGTACAAGGAAGGGACCCGCCACGACCAGAAGTTCGACGCCAAGGTGGCGTGGCTGCGCCAGCTCATGGACTGGCAGAAGGACGTGGCCGGCGGCGCCCAGGAGTTCGTGGACTCGCTCAAGACCGAGCTGTTCCAGGACCAGGTCTACGTCTTCACTCCCAAGGGCGAAATCAAGGAGCTGCCAACCGGCGCCACGCCCCTCGACTTTGCTTACCGCATCCATACCGACGTGGGACACAAATGCGTCGGGTCCAAGGTCAACGGACGTCTCGTGGCGCTGGACACGAAGCTCCGGAATGGCGACGTGGTGGAGATCATCACGGCCAAGGGTTCACGCGGGCCGAGCCGCGACTGGCTGAACTCCAACCTGGGCTACGTTCACACCGCCCACGCCCGCGAGAAAATCCGCCAGTGGTTCCGCAAGCAGCAGCGCGGGGAGAACGTGCAGCGGGGACGTGAGCTGGTGGAGAAGGCCTTGAAGCGCGTCAACGTGGACGGGGTGAAGCTCGACGAGCTGGGCGCCCACTTCAAGTTCGACAAGCTGGACGATTTCCTGGCGGCTGTCGGCTACGGCGACGTGAACCCGGACGAAGTTGTGCGCTACGTGCTCGCACGGGTGGAGGACGGCCGCAAGAGTGACCAGCCGCCAGAGGCCCCCACCACGTTTGCACAGGCGAGCGCCCCCACGGGCGGGCTCAGGGTCATGGGCGTGGGCGACCTGCTGACCCGCATCTGCCGGTCCTGCAACCCTGTGCCGGGAGACGACATCGTGGGATTCATCACCCGCGGCCGGGGAGTCACCGTGCACCGCATGGACTGCTCATCGGTCCTGAACGAGGACGAGCTGGAGCGGCTCGTGACCGTCGATTGGAGCGGAACGGAGCAGCAGGTATTCCCGGTGACGGTGCGCGTGGAAGCATGGGACCGGGAGGGGCTGGTGCGCGACGTCTCGGCGACGCTTGCGGACGAGAAGGTGAACATCGTTGCCCTGACCGCGGTGGTCCACAAGGATCAAACCGCGACCGTGTGGGCGACCGTCGAGGTGCCGAAGCTCGACCGCCTCAGCCGCATCATGTCACGCCTCGAGGCCATCCGCGACGTATTCAACGTGATCCGGGACATCGGCGGCCACCAGTCCGCCCGGGCCTGAGGGCTGGAGCTCAGCTGGCAGTCAGTCGCCGACGAGCCGCACCGCGGCCACCCGGGCGTCATAGCTATGGCCCTGGCCCATCACCTCGAAGCTCAGCACCCGGAACGGTTTCCGCTCCTCGTTCTGGTCCATGAGGTTGACGCGGTACGTGACCCATTCGCCTTGCGGCACTTCCACCGCGTTGCGCACCGGCCGGTTCTCCGGGTTCGCGTAGAAGAAGCCCACCAGCCAGTCGGGCCGGGTGCCTTCGCGCACGCCTTCGTACTGGACGCGCAGCATCATCGGGTACTCGGAGCCGACCTGCCCGCCGCCGGAGAGGCTTGCGCTATCGACCCGGATGAGGGCTTCCACGTACAGGCTCCGGAATCCGGACACGTCTACGTCCAGCGGACGCCGTAAGCCCGTCTCGCCGTGGGAGAGCGCGATGGAGTTCCGCAGGATGCGCAAGGCGGACAGCGGCTGGCCGTCCACGGTTGGGCCGGGGACGAAATACCGTTCGCCGTCCGTATCCGGCGGACCGTTCTGCACGTCGATCGTCTCCCAGCCGTCCGCTTGTCGGGCAAAGTCGCCATTGTCAAACAGCGACATCGCACGAGCCACGGGCGATGAAATCTGGCGGTCCGGGCGCAGGTCTGCCCGCTGACCGGCACGAACGGTGACCGGGAGCGCGGAAGCACCCTCCAGACTCACCTCGCCGTCGTAGACGAGCACCCTGGCCGTGCCGTCTGGCTGGATCCAGATGGTGGAATCGCCTTTGCGGACGGTGGCCCGGCCGCCCGCAAGCTCGACGACGATGTCGCTCGCCGGCTCGTAGCGGACCGAACCCTGATCCTGGCGCAGGATGACGGTGCTGCGGTTGATGAACCGCCCAACGTCCATGCGCACGAGCTGCAGCCGGCCTTCGGACAGGACTGTGGCGGACGAGCTTTCAAACAGCTGGATGCGTCCCGAGGCGCCGCGGGTGGATTCCACCACCGCGCCCACGGGGAGGCTACGGTCGGCGGTGCTCAAGCGCACCTGGGGCCCATCGGCAATCTGCGCATAAACCTCGCCCCGGATGTTGTCCGCGCGCGCGGTCCGGTCCACGTCGGAGTGCGTCACGTACTGGTACGCCACCTGGACCGCGACTCCCAGTAGCACGCACAGGGTCCCAAAGGCCACCCAGAGCGTCAGCCAGGCTCGACGGGCCGCGCGGCTTTCCGCCTCCACGCCGACCCTGGGCAGGACGAATGGGCGCGGCCGGGCGCTGGCGACGGTGTCGGCCGATACCTCAGACGGGGGTTGGAGTGTCTTCACTGCGGAAAGAGACGGGGAACACCGCGTTGGCGCTTGATAGCCGAGTCTATCAACGGACCTGGCACCTGCCGCGTGACGCCGGGGGCGTGCCGCGCCGGTTCCGGCCGGTTGCCCACGATACAGCTCAGCACGCGGCGGACGCTTCGAGAGGCTGCGACCCGGCTATGCCGGCCTTCAAGCGCGAAGCAAGGAGTCCGCTCCGTAGCCGCTCGAGGCGCTCCGCGAGCACCGTCAGGTTGTGGATCGACGCTAACCGGTAGCCCAGCGGATCGCCGGCCTGGAAGAAGGCGGCGACCGCGCCGGCGGGCCAGCCCTCGCACGTCTGGCAGGGGCAGCCCTCCAACAAAGGCCCTTGCAGCTCCAGCGTGGCTCGCTTGCGGAGGTTGAGGCGGCCCTCGGTATGGCGGTCCGCCCAGACCGCGCCATTGCGCGCCAGACGGGTGGGCAGCACGCAGTCGAAGAGGTCCACGCCCAGGCGGGCATACGCCACGACTTCCACGGGCGTGCCGACGCCCATGAGGTAGCGCGGGCGGTCGCGCGGGAGCTCCGCGAGGGTGGCGGCAAGCACGGGTGCCGCGACGTGGCGCTCCTCGCCAATGCTGAAGCCGCCGATCGCGAAGCCGGGCGCGCCCGTGGTGGCGGCGAAGCGACCCGCCGCGCGACGGAGGTCCACGAACAGGCCGCCCTGAACCAGGTGGAAGAGCGCCTGGTCTTCCCGCCGTCGTGCGCGCCGGCTGCGCTCCCACCAGCGCTGGGTGCGCTCGAGTGCTGCCTCGGCTTCAGCGCGTGTGGCGGTGGCGGGGACGCACTCGTCCAGGGGCATGATCAGGTCGGCGCCGAGCGCTTCCTCAAGCTGGACCACGGACTCGGGCGTGAAGCGCAAGGCATGGCCGTCCAGGTGCGACTGAAAGGTTACCCCGTCGTCGTCCACCGTTCGCTGATGGCCCAGGCTGAAGACCTGGAACCCGCCGCTGTCCGTCAGGATGGCGCCGTCCCAGCGCATCATGCCGTGCAGGCCCCCGAGACACCGCACCGTTTCTGGGCCGGGCCGCAGCGCCAGGTGATAGGTGTTGGCCAGGACACACCGGGCGCCCGTGTTCCAGACGTCGCCGGGCGTGAGCGATTTCACGGTTGCCAGGGTGCCCACCGGCATGAATGCCGGTGTGGGAATCGGCCCGTGGGGGGTGTGCAGGATCCCGGCGCGCAGCCGGGAGTGCGGGTCTTCGGCAAGCACCTCGAAGGCGAAGGGCGCGGGCATCGCACTCGGAGTATGCCGGGATGGCACGCCTATACTCGGCAGCTTCGCGTGCGCATCGACGAGTTCGATTATCTGCTGCCTGCCGAATCGATCGCTCAGACACCTGCCGAACCGCGGGACAGCGCCCGGCTGCTGGTCGTCCGCCGTGGCTCCGACACGTACGAGGACCGCAACGTGTTCGACCTTCCGGACCTGCTGCAGGCGGGCGACCTCGTCGTCGTCAACCGCTCGCGGGTGCTGCCCGCGCGGGTGCTCGGCCGCCTCGCCAGCGGCGGACAGGCCGAGCTGTTGTTGCTGCGCCGTCTCGCGCCGGGCCGCTGGCAGGCCCTGGCTCGGCCGGCGCGGCGGCTCCGTATCGGCGCCAGCTTCCTCGCGGCTGGCGGCGTCCGCGCGGAGGTCGTCGGGGTCGGCGACGCGGGCCAGCGGGAGATCCGGGTCATCAACCCCGACAGCCCCGAGGCAGGGGACGCAGCCTTGCTGGCCGCCGGCAGCGTGCCGTTGCCGCCGTACATCCACGGCTGGGTGGGCGACCCCGAGCGCTATCAGACGATCTTCGCCACGGACCCTGGCTCGGCTGCCGCGCCCACCGCCGGACTGCACTTCACGCCGGACCTGGTGGCGCGGCTGCGCGCCGCCAGGGTGGACGTGCAGGAAGTCGTCCTGCACGTGGGACTCGACACGTTCCGGCCTGTCGGCGAGGAGGACCCCGCGCAGCATCGCATGCACCAGGAGTGGTACGTGGTGCCCTCCCCCACTCGCTCGGCGGTACAGCAGACCCGGCTGCGCGGCGGCCGGGTGGTCGCGGTGGGCACGACGTGCGTACGCTCGCTCGAGGCCTGGTCGGCCACGGGACAGGCGGAAGGGTGGACAGACCTGTTCATTCTCCCGGGCTTCCGCTTTCAGGTGGTGGATGCCCTGCTGACGAATTTTCACCTGCCGCGCTCAACCCTGCTCATGCTCGTGAGCGCTTTCGCAGGCCGTGAGCCAGTCCTCGACGCCTACGCCGAGGCGGTCCGTCGAGGCTACCGCTTCTTCTCATTCGGCGACGCAACGCTGTTCCTCTGAGGGGCCGCCCGCGACCGTAGGGCATCCTCCACGAGCCGGACGCGCGTGGGGTGAACTCCCGACACGTGGCTGCTTAACGGGGCGCGAACTGCGCACATTTGGGCGAATTGGGCAGGAAGCAACCCTTGCGCCGGTCCGCGGGAGTGCCCATAGTCGCCCGTCCCCCGCGGACAGCCCTCGTCAGAGGACCCAGCCACTCAGGCGGTCGGCGACGGAGGAATTCCAGTCCGGCCCACGCGGAGAGCCTCACTACCCATGATCCTGACTCGATTCCCGCTTACTTCGATAGCCACTGGAGCCCTAGCCACGGGCGGACTCCTGGTTGTCCTGTCCGTCCCCGCGTTCGGCTTCTTTGGCGGCGGTGGCGTGACCGAGCTTTCTCAGCGGAGCGCCGCGCTGCCCCAGCCGCAGGCCCAGGTGCGGGTCGAAGCACCAGTCCTCCCCCTGAACCTGCTCCTGACCAACGACTCCGAGGGCGCATCCCAGATCGGCCCCGCGGCACCCGCGAGCCCGGAGTGGGTTCGCACCACGCGCGCCGTGCTCCTGTGGTCAGCCTCAGCCGACGACGCCAAAATTTTTACCGATGCCCCGGAGGGCACGATCCTGCGGCTGCTGGGCCAGACCCAGTCTGGACGAGTCATGGTTTCCTACGCTGGGGATGGGCTGTTCCGGAAGCCCGGAACGGCGTGGGTGGACGCCACCTCCGTTGCCGGGACCGATGCCCCGGCTGACCTGAGCGCGATCAACGACATGGCCTTCAAAGGCCTTTCTGATTGGATGGTTACCCAACGGGTGGTTGCGCTCTGGTCCGGGCCGGACCAGAAGGCAGTCAGCCTGGTGGAGCTGCCGAAGGGCGCGTACGTGCAAGCCCAGGGACCAGTCCGTGACGGTCGGGCCCTGGTCTCGTACGAGGGTGACTTCGGCGCGCGCCAGCCGGGTGTTGGCTGGGTCGAGCAAGCCGCCACGGCTACCTCGGCTGCGCCGGGCCGCTGGCTGCAGGCGAAGGTCGTCTCCAGCCTGTACTCGGGTTCAGATGACAGGGCGTCCCGCTTCACCGATCTGCCGGCCCGCAGCCTGGTCAAGATCGTGGAGGCCAGCGCTGCCTCGGACAAGCGGATCCAGGTTGAGTATTTCGGGGATGGCGGCACCCGCCTGCCGGGGGTTGCCTGGGCGCCGAAGGCGGATCTGGCCAGTGTGACCGCACCGTCGCCGCTGCCCACGCGCCCCGCGCCGACGTCGCCCAACGTCTCGGCAGCCAGGCCGAGCACGCCCAGCACCATGACGCCCATCCAGCCCTACACGGTGAAGAATAACGCCGACTTTATCGCCCAGGTGGGCACGGCCGCCCAGCGCTCCATGAAGATCACCAACGTCCCGGCCAGCGTCACCGTGGCGCAGGCGATCCTCGAATCTGACTGGGGCCGTTCGGGGCTCTCCCGCAAGGCCAACAACCTCTTCGGCATCAAGGCGACGCGGGTGGTAGGAAGCGCGGGCTACATTGTGATGCCTACCTGGGAAAACGTGGACGGCGAGGACGTCACGGTGAACCAGTCGTTCCGAGCCTACGCGACACTCGAAGATTCGGTCACGGACCACGGCAAGCTGTTTCAGCAGAGCAACTTCCGCAAGGCCATGGCCGTCGCCAGCGACCCGCGCTCCTTCGCGCAGGCGATCGCGGATGCTGGCTATGCCACGGACCCTGCCTACGCCAGCAAGCTGATCGCGATCATGGATCGCTACAACCTGTACCAGTTCGACGCTCGGTAGAAGCCCCGGGCCCCTGATGCGCAGGGGCACTGGGCGGCCTGCTGCGAAGCGTCCGGAGGCCCTGGAGCATGCTCCAGGGCCTCCGCGTTTCCCAGGGCTCGTGCTCGCAAGTCCGAACCCCGCGCTGGCTCAGTGCTCCAGGGGGCGGCCACAGGTGGGGCAGGCCGAGACGGCCGGCTCGGGCTGGGCGGCTTCGAAGGGTCGGGCGGAGCCGCACTTCGGGCATCCTTCGGGGGCCCGTTTGGCGCGGACCACGTAGCCGCAGCGGGTACACGCCCAGCGGTACGCCAGCTCTCGCACCAGGTCGGCTCGACTGATCAGGCCGGCCAGCCGTCCATCCTCGCCCACCACCGGCACGCGTTTAAGCCGCCGTGACACGAACAGCGCCCGCACGGTCTCCAGCGTGGCCGACGTGGGCACGCTGACGACGTCCCGCGACATGATGTCCCCGACCGTCTTCCCGCTCCGCGCGATGAGGTCGTACTCGGACAGGACCCCCACCAGGGCGTCACGATAGTCGCACACGGGCAGGCCGCTGATCCGGTGCTCGGCCAGCAGCTCCGCGGCCTCGTGGATCGTGGTCTGGGGAGTCACGGTGATTGGCTCGGTGCTCATGATGTCCTGGGCGGTCACCGGCAGCGGCCGGTGGTCCATCTCTTCCACCTGGTCGAGCAGGGCCGAGATCTCGTGGTCATCCAGGGTTATCCCCAGCGACGCGAGCGCCCCGGTAGGCGCCCCCAGGACCCACGAACGGAGCGCCGGCTCGCGCCGGAGCCGCTCCAGGATCTCCGCCAGGCTTTGCTCCTGGTCGTCCGCCTCCGTTGTTACGGCTGCGCCCGCTGGCGTGCCCCCATTGGTTCCAACCATGGACCTATGCTATCGCCACCAGCGGTAAACGTCACCTGGGAGGATTGATCGCTTGGCACTCGGCTCAAACTCAATCAACACGAATGGGCTTTCACCATCAGTCAGGGTCGGAGCGGAGGTCTGGATTGCCCCGGGCGCCGTCGTCGATGGCGACGTGGCGCTCTCGGACCGCGCCAACATCTGGTTCGCCGCCGTGGTGCGGTCGAATGGCGCGCCGGTGGTGTTGCACGAAGGGGCGAACGTCCAGGACAACTGCGTGGTGGAGAGCCAGCCTGGCCACCCGGCGATCCTCGGGCGCTATGCGACGATGGGCCACAACGCACGGGTGCTGGGCGCCATCATCGAAGAGCGCGTGCTCATCGCCATGGGCGCAACCGTACGCGCCGGAGCCCGAGTGGGCACGGGCAGCATCATTGGCGCGCAGGCCGAGGTGCCGGAAGGCACGGACATACCGCCGCGGTCGCTGGTTGTCGGAAATGGGCGTATCCTGCGCCCCACCACAGATGCCGAGGTGGCCCGAATCCACCTGGGCGGCAGCGAGTACGAGCGACTCTCTCGCGAGTACCGCGCGGCCGTAGGCGGTCAGGCCTGAAGGCCGAGCGCCGCACGGACGCGCCGAAAGGTCTCGGCGCGCTCCTCGGCTGTCGTGCCGCGGGTACGGCGGCCGGGAACGCCCTCGACGTAGCTGTTCTCCGGAAAGCTCTGCCCTTCTGCGACCAGGCTGTCCGGCGCCACGATGCTCCCGGCGCCCACGCTGGATCGGCTGAGCACGACTGCTCGGCCTTCGATGCGCACGCCGTCGCCAATAGACGTGGCATGCACCACGGCGCCGTCCCCAACCCACACGTCCGCGCCAATGGAGGTCGGATGATCCACCTCCACGTGGACGCTGCAGCCCGACCCGAAGACGACGCGTGGTCCCGCCGCGATGTGCGACTGGTCGCCGCGCAACACGGTGCTGGCGCCGAAAGCTGCCGGGCCGCGGACGGACACGTTCCCGGCCAGAACTGCCGTAGGATCCAGGAGAACGTGTTCATCGGTGGCCGGTCGATGTTCACGGTACGGGTAGATCGGCATGAGTCGACGAATAGCGTACCTGCCTTGCGGAAGCCGTCGGAGGGTTCGTAGGCTGGGGATCAACACGTGTCACTTTCTCGCGCGACGCGGGGACATTCCAGGCTTAGGGGCCGATGAAAGCGGGGAACCCAGTCACGATGACTCTTGAGACTGCCGCCAGTACGACCGGGCAGATTGACGCGCTTCTGCAAGAGGATCGGCGCTACCCGCCATCCGCGGCGTTTCACGCGGCCGCGAACCTGTCGGATGCCGCGGTGTACGAACGCGCCGCCGCCAACCCAGAAGGATTCTGGGAGGAGGAGGCCAGGACCCGGATCACCTGGTTCAAGCCCTGGGACCGGGTCCTAGAATGGGACGCGCCGCGGGCACGGTGGTTTGTTGGCGCCGAAGTCAATGCTGCCTACAACTGCGTGGACCGCCACCTTCAAAGCTGGCGGCGGAATAAGGCCGCCATCATCTGGGAGGGCGAGCCGGGCGAGCAGCGGGTCCTCACCTACCGCGACCTGTACCGCGAGGTGAATCGGGCGTCGGCGGCGCTCAAGCGGATGGGCGTCGTCAAAGGTGATCGCGTCGCGATCTACATGGGCATGGTCCCCGAGATCGTCATTGCGATGCTGGCGTGCGCCCGAATCGGCGCCACGCACACCGTCATCTTCGGCGGTTTCAGCGCTGAATCAATCTCCGATCGCGTCAACGATTGCAGCGCGAAGCTCGTCATCACCGCGGATGGCGGCTGGCGGCGCGGCGCTCGCGTAGGGCTCAAAGAGGTCGTCGACAGAGCGCTCGCGACCTGCCCCACGGTGCAGCGGGTCCTGGTGGTCAACCGCACTGACGACCCACGCGTGGTGCCGATGCAGGACGGCCGCGACGTGTGGTGGCACCGTGCGATGGCCGACTCTGGCGCCGAGATCGTCGAGCCGGAACGGCTTGACAGTGAGCACCCGCTGTACATCCTGTACACCTCCGGTACCACCGGCAAGCCGAAGGGGATGCTGCACACGACGGGCGGCTACCTGGTGGGCACGGCCACGACGCACGATACGATTTTCGACCTGAAGGAAGACGACGTGTACTGGTGTACCGCCGACGTCGGCTGGGTGACCGGGCACTCGTACCTGGTCTACGGGCCGCTCGCCAACGGCGCCACCTGCGTGATGTACGAGGGCACACCAGATTACCCGGACAAGGACCGCTTCTGGTCCGTCATCGAGAAGTACGGCGTCACCATCCTGTACACCGCTCCCACGGCGATCCGCACGTTTATGAAGTGGGGCAGCGAATACCCGGCGAAGCACGACCTGTCGTCGTTGCGGATCCTGGGGACCGTGGGCGAGCCGATTAACCCGGCGGCGTGGGTGTGGTACCGCGAGGTGATCGGCGGCGATCGCTGTCCCGTGGTGGACACCTGGTGGATGACCGAGACCGGCCAGATCCTGATCGCGCCGTTGCCCGGGATCACTACGCTCAAACCCGGTTCGGCCACGTTCCCGTACCCGAGCATCGAGGCGGACGTCGTAGACGACCAGGGCAACAGCGTTCCACTCGGGAAGGGTGGTTACCTCGTCCTCAAGCGGCCGTGGCCCGCGATGGCCCGCACCATCTGGGGTGATCCGGAGCGCTACGAGAAGCAGTACTGGAGCCGCTTCCCGGGCAGCTACTTCGCGGGCGATGGGGCCAGGCGCGACGAGGAGGGCTACTTCTGGCTCCTCGGGCGTGTCGACGACGTGCTGAACGTCTCGGCGCACCGCATTGGCACCATGGAAGTGGAATCGGCGCTGGTCAGCCACCCGGCGGTGGCCGAGGCAGCGGTCATCGGTATCCCGCACGAGATCAAGGGCCAGGCGATCGCGGCCTTCTGTTCGCTCCGCGCTGGATTTACGCCCGACGACCAGATGGCCGAGGCGATCCGCGCCCACGTTGGCGAAAAGATTGGCGCCATTGCGAAGCCGGACAAGGTGTTTTTCACCGCCGAGCTGCCGAAGACCCGCTCGGCCAAGATCATGCGGCGGCTGCTGCGCGACATCGCCGAAGGCAAGGTGCTCGGCGATACCACGACGCTGGCCGACCCGGCAGTCCTGGCGTCCATCAAGGAGCAGTACGAGCATACGGAGAGCTGACGGGTAAGTGCCGCGTCGCCCCCGATGGCCGCGATGTCGGCTATCGTCTCTGGCGTGAAGCTCGCCGTACTGTCCTGGGGCGGTGAAGACCTCCCCGGGACCGCCGTGCTCGTCCACGGCATCACGTCCAACGCCCGGTCCTGGGCACGCGTCGCGGAGGCGCTGGTTGGGCGCGGTTACCGGGTCCTGGCACCCGACCTTCGTGGCCATGGGCGCACCGGGCCGGGCGATCGTGCCTACGGATTCCGCGACCTCGAGGCTGATCTTGCGGAGTCACTGCCGTGCGAGCCGGACGTGCTGATCGGCCACTCGCTCGGTGGCATCCTGTCGCTGCTCGCGGTCACGGATGGCCTGCTGAAGCCGAGGCGGCTGGTCCTGGAAGATCCAGCCATCGTGCTGCCCTCGAAGGATTCCGCGGAGCGGTACGTGGCAAGCAGTCGCACGCAGCCCACCACAAGCGAGGCGATTCTGGCGGCAAACCCGTCGTGGCGTGTGGAAGATGCGGAAGCCAAGGCCGAAGCGCTGGCCGCACTCGACTGGGACGACATGCGGTTGCTGATGGAAGGGAACGCACCATGGGACGGCCGCTCGCGCCTCGCTGACCTCGTGGGGCTGCGCATCCCGACCCTGCTTATCCTGGCTGGCCCGAGTGACCTGGTACCGCCCGCGGAAGCCCGTCGTGCGGAAGCGATCCTCGGCCCGGGCTCGACGGTGGTCGTCAACGGCGCCGGCCACAGCGTGCACCGGGACGCACTCCCGCGCTTCCTCGCGGCGCTCTTTGCCTGGCTGGACCGCCCAGCGCCCCTCCCGGCCTCGGCCTCGGCCTGACCGCGACTACGCGCTCGGCGGCGGGACGCCGGGCGCCGCAAGGCCCGGGAGCGGCGCGGACTCGGACTCGGGCGCGGCGAGGGCCGGCTTCATGGCCGGGTCGTCGGTGTTCACGGAGCTCGCGGCCTGTGACTCCAGCTCGCGGATGCGCGCCTCCGCCCGCTTGAGCTGCTGGCCCAAGCTGCGGTGGCGGAGCTGCAAGCGGACCTCGCGTGCGACGCCGAGCAGGAGCATCACCCCGGCGCCCAGCGCGGCCGACACTAGGACCAGCACGGACACGGCCACACCATCGGCCCGGAGCACTAGGAATGTTACCGCCACTGGCACCGTGTTCTGCACGGCGAAAATGGCAATGACAATCGAAAAGGCGAGCGCGAGAAAGACGAAGACTTGCAGCATGCGATGGCCTTGTGCGCCGGGGGGTGCCTGGTCGCGCTTCGCCCGAAGGCTCTCAGCCGGCCGCTTCCTGGGCCGGACCGGGGGATCGGCGCCGGTCGCGGTCACCGCCGCCACCGCCACCGCCACCGCCGCCCATGCGGTCGCGTGGAACCTCGCGCGTCTGCCGCTCGTGCGGGGGGCGCGGGTCGTGAATGCCGCACAGGATGCGGCCATTCACCAGGTGTCGTGAGGGCTGGTCAACCTTGCGGTTGCACTCTTCGCAGCGAGCCATGCAGGAGCTCCTTACTCGGTCAGTCGTTGGTTCGTTCATTCGTTCGGCGTATGTTCGCTGGTTCGGTCAGGGCCGCCCAGAGGCAGTGGCCCACGCTCACTGTAACCGAACGTCCGCACCGCTCTGGGGGATGGCCAGCGACGGTGCTAACGCCTGGCGTGGTTCCACGGCGCTGACCACCCGTCCTGCGCCCCCGCGACGTGGACCACGGAGGGCTGACGGCGATCGGTGTGGACGTTCGACCGCTTCCGCTGGATAATGCGCTCCAGAGACCATGGGAGTGCTGACGGAGCGCCTGAGCCAGGACCTGCGGGATGCGATGCGCGCCGGCGACAGCGTGCGTCGCGACGAGATCCGCGGCGTGGTGGCCGCGCTCCGCGCTGAGCAGCAGGCCCGCCTCACCCGCGCGCTCGCGAAGCGGGGGCTCATCCTCCAGGGTGAAAACCAGCATCTCACCCCGGAGCAGGAGGCCGAGGTGGAGCGGATTCGGGCAGGCTCCGGGTTGACCGATGAGGAGGAGCTGGCAGTCCTGCTTCAGCGCGTGAAACAGCACCGTCAATCCATCGAAGGCTTCGAGCGAGGTGCGCGTGCTGACCTGGTGGCGATGGAGCAAGCGCAGCTCGCGGTGCTCGATGCGTACCTGCCCCAGCAGGCCGCCCCCGAAGACATCGACCGCGAAGTGCTGGCCGCGATTGCGGACAGCGGCGCGAGTGGCCCGAGGGACATGGCCAGGGTTATGCAGGTCCTCTCGCCGAAGCTTCGCGGACGGGCGGACATGAAAGCCGTCAGCGCGCGTGTCCAGGCTCTCCTCGCGAGCGGCTGACCCCAACGGGTTGGGGGCACGATCGCGGTGGTAGTGCGGCCAGGCCCTCCTCCAGGGCCAGGGCTGGATCCGGTTCAGGCCCGCGTTGGTGCGCTGGCGCGTGCCGCCGGAATTGGCGGCGCCACCGCCGTCCTGCTGTGCCTTGCACTCACGCTCACGTTTGTTCCACGTGGGAACGACGTGCCGGACGAGCTGGTCTGGCGTTCCTTCGCCTCCTCGGGCCTGCTGGCGATCTCGCTGGTGGGTGTACTGGCCCTCTACCTGTGGCACTTCCATCCGCGGACGGTCCGCAGCCCGCGGCGTTTGCTGTTCCTCGCGTCGCTCCTGGTCCTGACCGTGCTGGCCGCCAAAATTGTGACGGCGAGCCGTCCGCTGTGGGTCTTCGTGTTCCCCTTGGCGGCTGGATCGATGCTGGTGAGCACGCTCCTCGACGCGCGACTGGCCATCATGGTCGGGATGATCATGGCGGTGCTGGTTGCGTGGGTCTCTGGCGGGACGCTCGAGGTGGCCGTCATTCTCAGCGTCGGAGCCGCGACCGGGGCGCTGGGGGTCTGGCACAAGGAGCGGCTCCACGCGTTCTTCGTGGCAGGCCTGGGGGTGGCCGCCGCACAGGCCGTGGTCTGGCTGGCGTTCTTCCTGGCGCAGCGCTCGGAGGACTGGTCGTTGCTGGGCGTGGTCAGCTTTGAGCTGCTCGTGAATGGCCTGCTCTCGGCACTGCTGACCATCGGTAGCGTGACGCTGGTGGGCCGCCTCTTCGGCATCCTCACCAGGCTGCAGCTCCTTGAGCTCGCGAGTCCGACGCAGCCGTTGCTGCGGCGCCTGCTGAACGAGGCGCCCGGCACCTACCACCATTCCATCATGGTCGGCAACCTTGCCGAACGCGCCGCGGAGGTCGTTGGCGCGGACTCCCTGTTGGTCCGGGTAGCTGCCTACTACCACGATGTTGGGAAGCTGGAGCGCCCCTGGGCATTCATCGAGAACCAGGCGGACATGGGAGAAAATATCCACGACGCCCTCGAACCGATGGATTCCGCGCAACTGATCGCGGCCCACGTCGTGGACGGCATGGCGCTGGCCGAGAAGTACGAGCTGCCCGCGCCCGTGCGGGAGATGATCCCGCAGCACCACGGCACCCGAACCGTGAGCTTCTTCTATCAGCAGGCAGTCGAGCGGGCGGGCGAATCCGTTGACCCGGCTCCCTTCACCTACCCCGGGCCAAAGCCGCAGAGCCGCGAGGCGGCTCTGCTGATGCTGGCCGATAGCACCGAGGCCGCCGCGCGCGCGGCCCGCGATCACTCGCGCCCCGCGATCGAAGGCCTGGTGGACCAGATCGTTCGGGAGCGGCTCGAAGAGGGCCAGTTCGACGACTGCAATCTGACCCTGCGGGACCTGACCGTGATCAAGCGCTCCTTCGTGACGTTGCTCTCCGGCATGTACCACTCCCGCATTCCCTATCCTGCGAAGAAAGACGAGGACCACGCGGATGCGCCCGATGGGCCCATCATGCTGCGGCCCCCTCGTGATGCCCATGCCTGAACAACCCGTCCGCCTCACCGCCCTCCGTGCCGTCGTCGACGTTGAGCTTGCGGCCGATCCGATGCTCGACGGGGGCTGGGACGCCGTGCGGATTGAGTCGCTCGTCCAAAGCATCGTGGAGCGTGAAGTTGGCCCGGGCCATTACAGCATGGCGCTGTACCTGGTCGGCGATGACGAGATCCGCGCGCTCAACCGGGAGCACCGCGGACAGGATGCCCACACCGACGTGCTGTCGTTCCCGCTGCATGATCCGACCGGCATGCGCTTCGTAACGCCGCCCGACGAGCCGATAGCGCTTGGCGACGTGGTCGTGTCGTGGCCACGAGCGCTCGAACAGGCGCGGGAATTCGGGCACACCCCAGCGCGCGAGATCGCCTACCTGGTCGCCCACGGTGTGCTGCACGTGCTGGGGTACGACCACGAGCGCGAGGCGGATCAGCGTGTCATGCGCGCACGCGAGGAGGAGTCCCTGGCGGCCTTTGGCCTGACCCGCGACTGACGTGGAGGATCGGCCGGCATCAGGTCTGACGCGGACGGTGCGCTCGTTCCGCTACGCGCTGGACGGCGTTCGGAGCGTGGCCCTGCGCGAGCCGAACTTCCGCGTGCATCTGGCCGCGGGAGCCGGCGCCGTGGTAGCCGGGTGGCTCGCGGCATTGTCCGGCGCGGAGATGGCGGTGCTCGCGCTCACGATCGCCCTGGTGCTGACGGCCGAGGCGCTGAACACCGCCATCGAGGCCGCCGTGGACCTCGCGTCGCCCGAGTGGCACCCGCTCGCACAGCGCGCCAAGGATGCCGCGGCGGCCGGCGTCCTCCTTGCGGCGGTAGGCGCCGTGGGAGTTGGCGTGGCCTTGTTCGGGCCGCGGCTCGCGGGCCTGCGATAGAGGGAGATTGCCGCGGGGTAAGCTACCCCTGCCAGCGCCAGGCTGCCGTGGCCCACGACAGACCCGCTCCGAACCCGGCCATGACGATGAGGTCGCCCGGCACGATGAGGCCGTCGTCCAGCGCTTCACACAGCGCAAGCGGGATACTAGCGGCAGACGTGTTGCCGTACCGTTGGACGTTCGTGAAGACCTTCGACTCGTCGATCCCGAGGCGCTTCACGGCCGCGTCGATGATGCGCACGTTCGCCTGGTGCGGGATCAGCAGGTCAATGTCACCCGGCACCAGCCCGGCACGATCGAGGGTCTGGCTCACCGACTCGGGAACGATGCGGGTGGCGAAGCGGAACACCTCCCGGCCCTGCATCTTTACATAATGTTTTCGTTCCGCGACCGTCTCGGCGGTTGTCGGCTCGCGGCTTCCGCCCGCTGGCACGTACAGGCTGCACGCGCCGGACCCGTCGCTGCCGAGCACGAACGATAGGAGCCCGCCGGGCTGCTCCGTGGACTGGAGCACCACCGCGCCGGCACCATCTCCAAACAGCACACAGGTCGAACGGTCCTGCCAGTCCAGGATGCGTGTGAACGTCTCCGCACCGATGACGAGCACGTTCCGGTAGGCTCCGCTGAGCACGAACTGGCTGGCGGTCGCGAGCGCATAGACGAAGCCGCTGCACACCGCGTTCAGGTCGAAGGCGCCAGCGCGGCGAGCGTGCAGCGCGTCCTGCACGAGCGAGGCAGTGGAAGGCATGCTGGCGTAGTCCGGGGTACAGGTGGCCACCATCACCAGGTCCAGGTCCTCGGCGGTGATACCTGCCCGCTGCATCGCCGCGGTCGCGGCTTCCGTCGCCAGCGTGCTGGTGGTTTCCCCCGGGCCGGCGATGCGACGCTCCTGGATGCCGGTCCGAGCCCTGATCCACTCGTCCGTGGTGTCGACCCGCCCTTCGAGAGCCGCATTCGTCACGGATTCGCGCGGGAGGGCTTTGCCCCACCCCGCGATGCGAACGTACCGGGTGTTCGTGCTCAAATGCCGGGCTCCGGCTCGGCCGCGGAGCGTTCCGCCGGCTCGAGCAGGAGCAGCGGCTCGCCAGCGTGCGTGAGGGCGCCTGGCTCGGCCAGGAAGCGAACCACCCGCCCCGGACGATCGGCCGTCACCTCGTTGAAAATCTTCATCGTCTCGATCAGCCCGACCACCGACTCGGCGTCGACCCAGTCACCTTCGGACACGTACGGCTTCGCCGTGGGCGAGGGGGCACGGTAGAACACCCCGGTCAGCGGCGCTGCCACGCGGTGCAGGTGCGCATCGGCGGCGGCGGCCACACTGGGCGCTTCGCCCAGGCCCGTCGCCGCCACCATCGCGCCCACGTTGCGTCGCAGGTGCACCGAGAAATCGCCGCGCGTGACGGAAAGCTCGGCGACGTCGCTCTCCGCAACCGCCTGCACCACCCGGCGCACGGCGTCCAGCCAGGTTTGCTTCTCGCTCACGGCTGGCTCAGATGGCGCGATCGTCGCGCCTGGCCGATGCCACGGTCATTCGGCAAACCGCCGCAGGATCAGGGCCGTATTGTGCCCGCCGAAGCCAAACGAGTTGGACATGGCGGTATCGACACTCGCACAGCGTGAGGCATTTGGCACCACGTCCAACTGCACCTCGGGATCGAGCGCCTCCACGTTAATCGTCGGTGGAAGACAGCCATCCTGGATGACCTTGACGCAGATCATCGCCTCCACGACGCCGGCTGCACCGAGCAAGTGGCCCGTCATGCTCTTCGTCGACGACACGGGCGGAGCGTTGCCACCGAAGACGGAGCGCACCGCGCGCGCCTCGGACACGTCGCCGGCGGGCGTTGAGGTGGCGTGGGCGTTGACATAGCGGATCTCTGAAGGGTCTATGCGACCCTTACGAAACGCCATTCGCATGGCGCGGGCCGCGCCCTCGCCGCCCTCGCTGGGCGCGGTCATGTGGTACGCGTCGCCCGAGAGGCCGTAGCCAACCAGCTCGGCGTGGATGCGCGCTCCGCGGCGCCGGGCGTGTTCGAGCGATTCCAGCACCACTGCCCCGGCCCCTTCCCCGAGCACGAAGCCGTCCCGCCCCGCATCAAACGGCCGGCTGGCCTTCTCGGGCTGCGCGTTCTGCCGCGAGAGGGCGCGCATGGAATCGAAGGCAGCCATCGTCAGGCGCGTAATCGCGGATTCGCAGCCGCCAGCGATCATGACGTCCGCATCGCCGCGGCGGATGATCTCCATGCCCTCGCCAAGGGCGTGGCCGCTGGTGGCGCACGCGCTCGACACGGCGTAGTTCGGGCCCTTCGCTCCCGTGCGGATAGACAGCAGGCCGCTGAGCATGTCGGGCAGGAACATCGGGATCGTGAACGGGCTGACGCGGTCCGGGCCTCGGCTGAGCAGCACTTCGATCTGCTCCACCATGGTGGTGAGGCCGCCAATCCCGCTGCCCAGCAGCACGCCGACCTGCTCGGCGTTGCTGTCGTCGATCGTGAGGCCAGAATCGTCCAAGGCCTGGTGGCCCGCGGCCAGCCCAAGCTGGAGGAAGCGGTCCAGGCGCCGCGCTTCCTTCCTGTCGAAGTACCGCAGGGGGTCGAAGCCCTTGACTTCGCCTGCGATCTTCACGTCCAGGTCGCTGCTGTCCACGAGCGTGATCGGCCCAATGCCCGAGCGGCCTGCAGTGAGGCCGGCCCACGTGGTGGCGAGGTCAAGCCCGAGTGGCGTGACTGCTCCCATCCCGGTGATGACGACGCGTCGCGCGTCTGGCTGCTGCGAGGTCGTGCCGGAGAGCGAAGTCATGCTGCGTGCGCCTTCAGGTCTGGCTTGGAGTCCAGTGTGCGCGCCTGGCCAGGAGCCCAGCGCCACCGTCGCCGAGTATACGGGGGCTCTGCACGGCGGACCTGCCGCGCGGCCGGAACACTCCGGGGTTTTTACGAGAATGCATAGAATCACCGCACCTTGAGGCTCGGCCCTGCCGATAGCTGAAGCACACCGGACATGCCTGTTTCCTCCACCAACAAGCGCGATTACTACGAGGTGCTCGGCGTCGGCCGAAGTGCATCGGACGACGACGTCAAGAAGGCGTACCGCAAGCTGGCGTTGCAGTTCCACCCGGACCGCAACACGGAACCGGACGCCACCGACAAGTTCAAGGAAGCCACCGAGGCGTACCAGGTTCTCGCTGATCCCGAGAAGCGCGGGATGTACGACCGCTACGGCCACGCCGCATTCGAGCGCAATGGCGGCGGCGCCGACTTCGGCAACTTTGCCGGGATCAACATCGAGGACATCTTCGAGTCGTTCTTTGGTGCCGCCGGCTCACGCGGCACGCGCCAGCGGGTCCAGCGTGGCCAGGACCTGCGCTACGACCTGCGGCTAACGCTGGAGGAAGCAGCCTTCGGCGTGGAGAAGGACATCACCAGCACGAAGAGCGTGGTGTGTGAGCGCTGCACCGGTGCCGGGGTTGAGCCCGGCAGCGAGCCGGTCACCTGCGCGCGCTGCGCGGGCAGCGGCGAGATTCGACGGGCGCAGCAATCCATCTTCGGGCAGTTCGTCAACGTGACGCTGTGTGACCGCTGCAACGGCGAGGGCAAGGTCATCCCCGATCCGTGTACGGGCTGCCAGGGCCGGGGCCTCGTGCGAGGCCAGCGGACGCTCCGAGTGAGCATTCCCCCCGGCGCCGACGACGGTTTGCAAATTCGCATCTCCGGCGAGGGCGAAGCCGCGCCGCGGGGCGGCATCCCGGGCCACCTGTACGTGGTGCTCCACGTGCAGCCGCACCGCTACTTCAAGCGGCAGGGCAGCGACCTGATGATGGAGGTTCCCATTAACGTCGCCCAGGCCACGCTCGGGACCGAGTTCAAGGTGCAGGGGCTGGACGGGAAAGAGATCAACGTGAAGGTGCCCGCCGGCACCCAGAGCGGACGCATTCATCGCGTCAAGGGGGAGGGCGTGCCCCACCTGCGCGAGAACGGGCGAGGAGACCTCCAGGTCCACCTGAGGGTACGCATCCCAACCGAGCTCACCGATGAGCAGCGCAAGCTCTTCAAGCAGCTTGCTGCTACCTTCGGCACGACGAACGTCCCGAGCGAGAACAAGGGCTTCTTCGACAAGGTGAAGGACGTCTTCGGCGGCTAAACCATTCTGAGCTCAAACGAGCCCTCCGGACGAAGTGAGCTGCGGCCGTTCGCCGGGGAGGATCCTGAGCTGCTGCCGAACCTGGATGCGTTTGGCGTCAAGATCGACGTCCTGGCTGCCCAGCCCCAGTGCTTCGCCCATGCGCAGGCCGGTGGCCAGCACGAACGTGCATAGCCGCTCGTACTCGTGGCCGCGGAGCACGGCCAGGAAAGCGCTCGCCCGGTCGGGTCTCAGGAGTTGCGGCTCCGCCTCGTCGCCCGCGCTCCCCAGCGCGTCGCCGATCTCCACGCGGATCACGTGTTGCTCCGATCTCGCAGGCACCAGAGTCTCCGGGGACTCGCTGCGCAGCTGCTGGCGTGCGGGCGGTTCACGTGGATTAGCACGGCCAGTACGTGCTTGCATCTCGCGGTGCGGTATCGGAAGTCGGGGCGGGTGCACTCGCGGGTGTTGGCCAGTTGCAGGATGCTCGGACTCCGATCGCTGGCGATGCCGTAGGCGAGCGGGTTGCCCGTCACCACGTCGCGCACCTTGCCCCGCTGGCCAGAGCTGCGAGCCAGGCGCCGCGCCTTCAGCGGGCGCGGGTCGGGGCTCGGCGCCGCCGCGGCGGGACGGTAGGTCGGGCACTTCTTGAAGCCATGACGGTAGTCGAGCACTGTCTGATCGATCAGCCGCCTGGCCTCGGCGGCGGAGTCATACGTCGTGAGTGCCGGCGTCTCGATCTCCACCTGGTGCCCACACGCGATGTCCACGATCGTCCGTTCCATCTGTCTTGCCGATCTATTCGCCTACGAAGTGCTAACTCTATGGTAACCTGTTGCGTGCCTCTCAGCACGCACTAGGTGCGAGTTGTGACAACACTCGGCAAGCAACTGGCACGCAAACGGTGTACACTCCGCGTTGAGGAGACGCTGTTGGGACTTCCCCGCCTAAAGGAATGGCGCGAGCGGCGCTTGCTGACTCAGGCCGATCTCGCTGAACGGTCCGGCGTCGCTGAGACCACGATCAACCGCATTGAGAACGGGCATCACGAGGCGCGATTCAGCACGACGAGGAAGCTGGCCTCAGCGCTGGATGTCCCTCCGTCCGAACTGATGGAGCCCGAGGGCACCAGAACGTGACGCACCCGGTGTGAACGTCGAGAGGAGGAGAAGCACATGACGACGAAGGAACGGCTGCTCGACCTGGTGGACCAGCTCGACGAGGCCGAAGTCGACGAGCTGCTCGACTACGCCGGCTGGCTCGCCCAGGAGATTGACACACTCACGAGCAAAGAGCTGGCGCGGGTGCAGGCCGGTGAGGCGGAGATCGCCCGCGGTGCATGCACGACGCTTCAGGATCTGCGCGGCCGCCTCGGGCTTTGACCTACACCGTCCGCCTTGCCCGTCAGGCGGAGCGCTACCTCGAACGTCTCCCGCAGGACGTGCAGCGGCGCATGCTGGAGCGCCTCGGCCAGCTCGCCCACGACCCATACGGCGTGAATACCAAGCCCTTACAGGGCGCCCTTGGGCGGCGCTCCTCGCGCGTTGGCGGGTGGCGGATCCTTTTTCGCGTTGATGAGGAGGCGTCCGAAGTGGACGTGTCTGACATCGGCCCGCGTGGGCAGATCTACAGGGGGCTCTGATGACAGATCGGCCGCGACCTTGCGCCCCGCATGACCCAATTCACTGGACACCGCAAAAAGGCGGTCCCCACGTAGTGAGCAGTACGCCTGGGTAGCAACCGTGGGTAGCAACCCAGTCGCCCGAGCCTGCCATCCCCCACCCCTTGACGCCTGCTACCCTCCTTGGGGCGACTAATGACGACCCGTCCCGCCCAACCTGCGCTCAACAAAGGCTTCTTCGACAAGGTGAAAGACGTCTTCGGCGGCTAATCACACCTCTGGTGAAAGCGCCTGCCTCACCCGTTCCCGGAGATTTGGTCTGTGTTGCGGCAGGCTCTCGCGGATCCGACGGCTGCCCGAGTTTGTCGGTCCTCTATGCGCTGGTTGTTAATGAA
The DNA here is from genome assembly GCA_016191465.1 of Chloroflexota bacterium. GTDB lineage: Bacteria > Chloroflexota > UBA6077 > UBA6077 > CF-72 > JACPOP01. The sequence continues at coordinate 239,641 of JACPOP010000015.1, forward strand.
TGTACGCCCCATGGAAGGCTCGCAATCAGCTCGCGACCAGGTATGAGTGAGACGCCCAGGAACGTTCCAGCCGCTGCGGCCCCGGACGCGTGGCTCGAGCTGACGTGTGAAGCCGAGCCCGAAGCGGTCGAGTCCGTATCGGAGGCGTTTGCCCGGTGGGGGCAGGGGGTTGCCATCGAGCAGCCGGTGGTCTCCTCGCGGGACGGAGACGAAGTCTCGATACCGGCGGACGCACCGGTGATCGTCAAGACCTATCTGCCGTTGCTGGACCCGGAGACGCCCGAACGGCGCGAGCAGATCGAGCGGGCGGTTTGGGCGCTGGGCAAGCTCCGCCAGGTCGGGCCGCTGCGCGTCCAGACACTCCGCGAGGAGGACTGGGCGAACGCTTGGAAGGAGCACTTCTTCGTCCACCGCATGGGAACGCGGACGGTGGTCGTCCCATCGTGGCGGCAGGATGAGTACGAGCCGCGCGAGGGCGACGTGGTACTGGTGCTCGACCCCGGCATGGCCTTCGGCACAGGACTCCATCCCACCACACGCCTGTGCATCTCGGCTCTCGAAGGCCTTGTGCAGCGGGGGATGCGGGTTCTCGACGTGGGTGCCGGTTCTGGGATCCTGTCAATTGGCGCGGCAAAGATGGGAGCCGCCCAGGTCGACGCCGTTGAGATCGAGCATGTCGCGGTTGAAGTCTGCCGCGAAAATGCCAGACTGAATGACGTGTCCGATCTGGTAGCAGTCCATCAGGGGACGCTCGACCCCGCGCACGGCGATGCCGCTCCCTACGATCTGCTGGTGGCGAACATCACCATTCGGGTGCTGACCGAGCTCTTCCCACTGTTTGCCCAGCACCTGCGGCCTGCCGCCCCCGCCATTCTCTCCGGCGTGCTCGAAGAGCGCGCCGACGAGCTGATCGCCGCGATGACCGCGGCCGGCTGGCGACACGAGCGCACCGACGTCGAGGGCGACTGGGTGGCGCTGCAGCTTCGCGCTCCCGATGCCTGACGGCGAGCGGCCCCCACGCCACCGCTTCTATGTGCCTGCCGAGCGCTGGGACAGCGCTCGAGTGAGGTTCTCACCCACTCAGCAGCAACAGATGCATCGTGTGCTCCGGCTCAGCACCGGCGATCTCGTCCGCGCTTTCGACGGGCTGCGGAGTGACGACTCGGTGGCCGCGCTGGCGCAGGAGGATGACGCGCTGGTGGGCGTGGTTGTTGGGTCCGCGGAGTGCGCCCCGGAGCCGACGCTGAACGTGCACGCCTACCCGGCCGTGCTGCCGCGGGATCGGTACGAGCTGGTGCTTCGGCAACTGGTCGAGGTCGGCGCCGCGAGCATCACGCCGCTCGTGACCGAGCGCTGCGTCGCCACAATCGGCGACGAGTGGGAGAGGCGGCGGCCCCGCTGGGAGCGCATCCTCGTCGAGGCTGCCGAGCAATCAGAGCGGGCGCGAGTCCCACTCCTGCGAGAGCCGGCCCAACTGGGACGCGCACTCGCCTCGGCGGCCGCGCTCGGTCCGGTGATCGTCGCGGACCCCCGCCACGAGTCCGCGATCCCATTTAGTCGCCTGCGGGAGCGGGTCGGAACCCCGGGCACCATCAGCCTGTTCGTCGGCCCCGAGGGCGGATTCTCCAGGGACGAAGTTGGTGGAGCCCTGAGAGCCGGAGCCCGGCTCGCGTTTGCCGGGCGCACCGTGCTGCGCGCCGAGACGGCCTCGCCCGTCCTCGCCGCGCTCCTCCTGCACGCGCTGGCCCGGGACGGCTGAGCGGGCGTCGTACCATCCTCAGACTATGGTGGAGCAGCACGAGCGCGATCGAGAACCCGCCTGCCTCTTCTGCAAGATTGTCGCCGGTGACATCCCCTCGGCCAGGGTGTACGAGGACGACCGCACGTATGCGTTCCGCGACATCAGCCCGGTGATGCCCGTGCATACGCTGCTCATCCCCAAGCGGCACATCGCCAACACCCTCGCGCTTCGACCCGAGCACGACGCGGCGGTCGGGGCGCTGCTGCGTGCCGCGCAGGAAGTCGCTCGCCTGGAAGGCGTGGACGCATCCGGGTATCGGCTTGTCGTCAACACCGGCGACGATGCCCTCAACACCGTGCCGCATCTGCACGTCCATCTGCTCGGCGGCCGAAAGATGGATTGGCCTCCTGGCTGATCGGGCCGCTCGACGCGAGCGGTCCCGCCGCTACACTCACCGATGGACCGAGCCAGCGCGACCAGCGGGCCGCCCCCCGCGCGCCGTTCCTTCCGCGCCTGGGTGAATCACCGCCCGGCGTGCGCTGGTGGAGGGTCAGAGGAGTAGCGCTCGGTGGATCTGTTCGAGTACCAGGGCAAGCAGTACTTTGCCCGCTGGGAGATTTCGGTCTCGCCCGGCGGTGTGGCGGACACGGTGGAGGAAGCGGTAACCCAGGCTGATAGGGCCGGCTATCCGGTTGTCGTCAAGGCCCAGGTGCAGGTAGGCGGGCGGGGCAAGGCGGGTGGGATCAAGCTCGCCAACAACGCCGATGAGGCTCGCCACCACGCCGGCAACATCCTCGGTATGGATATCAAAGGCCACCGCGTCAACCGGGTGTGGGTGGAGCATGCCTCGGACATCAAGCACGAGTACTACGCATCCTTCACGCTGGATCGCGCGGCCCGGCTCCACCTGGGCATGGTCTCGGCGAAAGGCGGGGTCGAGATCGAACAGGTTGCGGAGGAGGACCCTTCGGCCATAGCGCGCCTGCACATCGATCCGGTGCAAGGGCTCACCGAGGCGGATGCTCGCACGCTCGTCGAGGATGCAGGGCTGCACGAAGAGGCCCGGGGTGGCGCGGTCGAGACCCTCATGAAGCTGTACCGGTGCTTCGTAGAAGGCGACGCCGACCTGGTGGAGATCAATCCACTGATCCTCACTCCCGAAGGCCAGGTCCACGCGCTCGATGCGAAGGTCAGCCTGGATAACAACGCTATGTTCCGCCACCCCGAGTGGGCGGAGTACGCGGCAACCGAGGTGCTGGACGAACGCGAAACCCTGGCCCGGAGCAAGGGGCTCCAATACATCGGCCTTGCTGGTAGCGTCGGGATCATCGCCAACGGTGCCGGCCTGGCCATGAGCACGCTCGACGTGGTGAATCAGGCCGGCGGCCAGCCGGCGAACTTTCTCGACGTGGGCGGCGGTGCCAGCGCGGAGGTGATGACCAACGCCCTCGAAGTCATCAACTCCGATCCGAACGTTCGCGCCATCTTCATCAACATCTTCGGGGGCATCACCCGCGGCGAAGAGGTGGCGAACGGCATCGTCGAGGCGCTCACGCGCGTGCAGATCAACTCACCAATCGTCATCCGCATCGACGGTACCAACGCCGAGCAGGGGCGGGCGATCCTCAAGGAGCACGAGTCCGACCGGCTCATGTCGCGTCCGACCATGCTGGACGCCGCGCGCACCGTCGTGGAACTCGCCGCAAGGGGAGCCCGTTCAGCATGAGCATCTGGGTTGACAGGAACACCAGGGTCATCTACCAGGGCATCACCGGGTCCGCCGGGCGCTTCTATGCCCTGCGGAACCAGGCCTATGGCACCCAGGTAGTGGGCGGAACGAACCCGAAGAAGGCCGGCACGGACGTGGAGGGGATTCCCGTCTTTGCCACCGTGAAGGAAGCTGTGGCGCAAACTGGTGCAACAGCCTCGTGCATCTTTGTGCCCGCTCCCGGCGTGGAGTCGGCCGTGATGGAAGCCGCCGAAGGGGGCGTCACCTTCATCGCGGTCATCACCGAGGGCGTGCCCGCGCAGGACGAAGCGCGCTTTTACAACCGTCTGAAACAGGATTACCCGCGGGTGCGCTTGCTGGGGCCGAACTGCCCCGGCATCATTACCCCCGGCGAGTGCAACATCGGGATTACCGCCGGCGAGATTGCCACGCCTGGCGGGCCCGTGGGCATTGTGAGCCGCTCGGGCACTCTCACGTACCAGGCCCTGTACGAGCTCACCCAGAAGGGGATCGGCGTGACCACGTGCGTCGGGATCGGCGGCGACCCCGTGCCTGGCACCACATTTATCGATGCGCTCCAGGCGTTCCATGCCGATTCCGCCACGCGGGCGGTGATGTTGATCGGCGAGATTGGCGGCTCCGAGGAGGAGAAGGGCGCCGCGTTCATCAAGTCCACCCTGCGCAAGCCCGTGGCGGCCTACATCGCAGGGGTGACTGCGCCGGCGGGGAAGAAGATGGGCCACGCCGGGGCGATTATCTCGGGCTCCAGGGGAACGGCCCAGGCCAAGATGGAAGCGCTTGAGGATGCCGGCGTGCGCGTGGCCATCAACCCAACACAGGCTGCCGAGATGATGGCCGAGCTGGTGCGCTCCCTCTGAGCGCACCAGGTCGGACGCGGCTTCAGCCGACGCGGCGGTTCTGCTGAGGCCGCCATACGCACTTTGACGCCACTGGACCGACTCCGTGAGCTACGCTGCTGACGAGCGCGACAGGGCCCGTGAGCGCGATCTGACCGCACTCCTCCGCGAACGGATCGCCCGGCGAGGCGGGACCATCTCCTTCGCGGAGCTGATGGAGCAGGCGCTGTATCACCCGTCGCTGGGCTACTACAGCACCCTCCGTGGTTTTGGTGCGGAGGGTGACTTCGTGACCAGTCCCGAGCTGCATCCGGTCTTCGGGCTGTTGCTGGCGCGCCAGGTCGCGGACGCCTGGGAAGCGCTGGGCAAGCCCGGTCAGTTTCGGGTGCTGGAGCTGGGCGCGGGGAGCGGTGCCCTTGCCACAGCCCTGCTCGACGGCCTGGCAGGAGAGTACCCCGCATGCGCCGAGGCCGTTCGCTACGTGGTCCACGAGGTCAGCGTGTCGTTACGAACGCTCCAGATGGCGCGCCTGGCCGGGCGCAACGTGACCTGGGAGGACGATGCACCGGTGGATGTCTGCATCGCCAATGAGGTGGTGGACGCCCTGCCCGTGGCCCGGGTGACCGTCCGCGCTGGCGCGCTCGTCGAGCTGCGCGTGGCGTGGTTGGACGACGGCTTCCAGTGGACAGAGGCACCCGCGCCAGCGGCGATTTGCCACTACTTCAACCGGCTCGGCCTGCTCCCGCCCGAGGGTGCCGTGACGGAGGTCAACCTGGGCCTGGGGCGGTGGGTGGCGGACCTGGCCCGGAGGATCCCCCGCGGCGCGGTGTTTCTGCTGGATTACGGCCATACGGCCGAGCACCTGTACGGGCGCCAGCAAGGCACGCTCCTCACGTACTACCAGCACTCCCTCGGAAGCGACCCCCTCATCCGCGTGGGCCGCCAGGACATCTCGGCGCACGTGGACTTCACCACCCTCGCCTCGCTGGCCAGCAAGGCCGGGTTCTCGGTGGCGGGCCTCACGTCTCAGCGCCAGCTTTTGCAGAACCTCGGCCTCGACGCGCTGCGCACGGCGCTCCCGGGCAACGCGGATCAACGTGCCCTGGCAGCTCTCACGGACGCGAACGGCCTCGGGCGTATCGGCGTGCTTGCCCTGACGCGGGAGCTTCCGGGGTATGTGCCGGTGGGGCTTTCCCGCGCTGGAAGGGACCGGCCGGTGCCGGCCGCGCTTCCCCGATTGGCGCCCGAGCCGCCGCCCGCCGACTTCCTGGACCTGTGGCGTGAAGCGTTCGCGGGCGAGGACGAGGCGCCCAGCGGGTAGCATCTCCAGGACACGATGGCCACCCGCACCGATCCCCGTCTCGAGAGCCGTCCAGTAGTGGCTCCCAGCACCGTGGGCGACTACGCGCCGTACAACCCTGGCGACACCGAGGCGAAGTGGTACGACTTCTGGGTTGAACGGGGCCTTTTCAAGCCAGAGAACCACAAGAACTTCGGCACACGCGCGCCGTTCGTGGTGACGATGCCGCCGCCGAACGTGACCGGCGGCCTGCACAACGGCCACACCCTCTTCGTCACGCTGGAAGACATCATGGTGCGCTGGCACCGCATGCTGGGCGATCCGAGCCTATGGTTGCCGGGGCGGGACCATGCCGGAATTGCTGGCCAACTGGTTGTCGAGCGCGACCTGCGCACCCGGGGCATCTCGCGCCACGATCTCGGCCGCGAGAAGTTCCTCGAACAGATGTGGGAGTGGATGGAGACGTATGGCCTCCACATCCAGCTCCAGCTCCGCAAGCTTGGCGCCTCGTCGGACTGGTCGCGGGACATGTTCACGATGGACCCCCACCACGTTCGAGCGGTGCGCACGGCGTTCGTGCGGCTCTTCGACAAGGGGCTGGTCTACCGTGGGTTACGGATCGCCAACTGGTGCAAGGACTGCGCGACCGTGCTGTCTGACCTGGAGGTGGAGCACAAGGAGACGAAGGGCTCGCTCACCTACTTCAACTACCCGGTGGTGGACGATGCGAACCAGCCGACGGGCGACGTCGTGCCTGTTGCCACCACCCGGCCCGAGACGATCCTGGGCGACGTGGGCGTGGCCGTCCACCCCGAGGATCCTCGCTACCGCCACCTGATCGGCCAGGCCGTCCTGGTGCCGCACGTGCGCCGGCGCGGGGTCATCGTCGCCGACGATGCCGTAGATAGGGCGTTCGGTACCGGCGCGGTCAAGCTGACGCCCGCCCATGACCCCGTCGACTACGAGATCGCGAAGCGCCACGACCTACCGTTCATCACGGTGATGAACCTCGACGGCACCATGAACGCCGAGGCCGGGAGTTACGAGGGCGTCTCGTCGGCACAGGCGCGGAAGTCAATGGTGGCCGAGCTTGGGGCCAGCGGGCAACTGATTCGCCAGGAGGAGTACACCCACGCGGTGGGCCACTGCCAGCGATCTGGGACGGTCCTCGAGCCCATGCTGCTGGACCAGTGGTACCTGCGTATCAAGCCACTGGCAGAGCCCGCCATTGCCGCGGTCCGAAGCGGTGAGATCCAGATCATCCCGGACCGCTTCACCCGGGTCTACTTCAACTGGATGGAGAACATCCGCGACTGGCCCATTTCGCGTCAACTGTGGTGGGGCCATCGCATTCCTGTCTACACCTGCGAGCGCGAGGACTGCGCGCACGTGTGGGCTTCGGTGGACGAGCCCGACCGTTGTCCATCGTGCGGCACCATCGCTCTTCGCCAGGACCCGGACGTGCTGGACACCTGGTTCTCCTCCGGGCTGTGGCCGTTCAGCACGCTCGGGTGGCCCGACGACACGGACGACCTGCGGCATTTCTATCCCACCTCCGTCATGGAGACGGGTTACGACATCCTGTTCTTCTGGGTTGCGCGGATGATCATGTTCGGGCTGGAGTTCACCGGGAAGGCGCCGTTCCACACGGTGTACCTGCACGGACTGGTGAAGGCCGAGGGCGGCCAGAAGATGAGCAAGACCAAGGGCAACGTCCAGGACCCGCTGGACTTGATCGAGCAGTACGGCACGGACGCGCTGCGGCTCGCGGTGACGATTGGGAACGCACCTGGCAACGACTTCACGCTCACCCCCGGCAGCCTGGAGGCGAAGCGTGACTTCGTCAACAAGCTGTGGAACCTTGGCCGGTTCGTGCAGGCCAATACCACCGCCGCCGAGCGCGGCGACGCCCTCGAACGTGCTCGTCCGCTTCCGGGTGCGCCGCTCGCGGATCGCTGGATCTGCAGTCGGCTGGACCAGGTGATCCAGGACACCACACGGCTCCTGGGCGACTTCAACTTCGGAGAGGCCGGCCGGGCCGTGTACGACTTCGCCTGGGACGAGCTGGCCGACTGGTACGTGGAGTCGTTCAAGGTGGCCGCCCGCGCCGGTGAGGCCGATGGCTCGCTCCTGGCCCGCGTGTACGAGAAAGTGCTGCGATTGCTCCACCCGCTGGCGCCGTTCGCCACCGAAGACCTCTGGCAGCGGCTGACCGCCGAGGCGTCGTATCGGCCGGTGGCGCTGATGGTTGCCGATTGGCCCGAGCCCGCGGGAGTCACGGACCCGGAGGCCGAGGCGCGCTGGGCGGCTGTCCAGGCAGTCGTGCGGGCCGCGCGGACGTTGAGGACTGATTATCGCATCGAGCCGGCGCGCCTTGTGGCCGCTACGATCGGGGTAGGCAATGGCCAGGACCGCGCCTTCTGGGAAACGCAGGCCGCGCTGATTGGCGCGCTCCCAGGCTCCCGGCTCCGCCCGGTGGAGGTGCGTTCCCTCGCCGAGCTGGGCGACGTGCCGACGCGCTCCATCGCCGCCGTGGCCGGAGGCGTGGAGCTGCTGGTGCCGGCGGAAGGATTGTTCGACGTCGAAGCCGAGTCCACGCGCGTCGGGGCGGAGATCGCGGAGGTGGAAGTCCAGGTGCGCCGACTGGAGGGCTTGCTTGGCGGCGAGTTCGCCACGAAGGCACCGCCTGACAAAGTCCAGGGCGAGCGCGAGCGCCTGGCACAGCAGCGCCAGCGCCTGGAGGCACTCGAGCGCCGCGGGGAGACCCTGACACGGCTGCGCGGAGCGTAAGGGCGTCAGGCGCACGGCGCGGGCGGCCGCCGCGCCGCGGGCTCGGCGCCAGCGCACGCAACGCCCTCGCTCGCGCGGGGGTCTTCGTCGTGTCGTTTATCCCGATTCTGCTGGTGTATGGAACCAAGGAGCGGGCGCTCATCACGGCGCTGCCGGTGGGCCTCATCGGCGCCGCGGTGGCCTGGTTCAACGCTCGCCACGTGCGGTCCTCGGCGCGCGGGCGGCAGATCCGGTACGCGGTCATCGTGGGGCTGGTGATGGCCCAGCTCACCTGGGCGCTTGGCTACTGGGCCGTGATCCCCCTGGTGGGTGCGGCTGCTCTGTGGCTCGCGCTCTACGCGCTCTCGGGCATCGCCGAGCACGCCCAGGCCGCCACGCTCGACCGCCGCGTGGCCGCCGAGTTCGGCGCGGTCGCCGCGATTGGCGTGGTGATCGTGCTGTTCAGCCAGCCGTGGCGCGCCTGAAACAGGTCCCGGGTCCAGCTACTCGATCCCAAGGTACGATTTCTGGACCTGCTCGTTGCGCTGAAGCTCCTGGGCGGGGCCGCCGAGCACGATTCGGCCGGTCTCCAGCACGTAGCCGCGGCTGGCCACGTTCAGCGCCATGAGCGCGTTCTGCTCCACCAGGAGGACGGTCACACCCTGCCGGTTGATTTCCACGATGGTGGTGAAGATGGTCTCCACCAGCATCGGCGCCAGGCCCATGCTCGGCTCGTCGAGGAGCAGCACGCGCGGGCTGCTCATCAGCGCGCGGCCAATCGCCAGCATCTGTTGCTCGCCGCCCGAGAGCGTGCCGCCCTTCTGAGCCAGGCGTTCCTTCAGGCGCGGGAACAGGGCCAGAACCCGGTCGAAATCCGCGGCGATGGCGCCGGCGTCCCGGCGTGCAAAGGCGCCCATCTCCAGGTTCTCGCGGACGGTCATCCGCGAGAAGATGCGCCTGCCTTCCGGCGATTGGCACACCCCGCGCAGCACGATCTGGTGGGGCGCCAACTTGTCGATACGATCGCCCTGTAGCAGAACCTCCCCCTGGCGGGGGTGCAGCACGCCGGAGATGGTGCGCAGGGTGGTGGTCTTGCCGGCGCCGTTGGCGCCGATCAGGGTGACGATCTCGCCGTGCTGAACGTTCAGGGAGACGCCCTTCAAGGCGTGGATGTGTCCGTAGTAGGTGTGGACGTCGCGTAGCTCCAGCGCCAGCGGGGATTCGCTGGCGGCGCGTCTGGGGGCCGCGGGGGTGGTGACAGCGGGCGCACTCATGCGAAGCGCTCCGCCAGGGGCGGTGGTGCAGGGGCGGTAATCTCTGCCGCGGCTCCGCGGCCGAGGTACGCCTCGATCACGCGCGGGTCGCGCTGCACCTCACGGGGCGTGCCTTCCGCGATCTTCTGGCCGTAGTCCAGCACGGTCACGCGATCGGAAATCCCCATGACGACCTTCATGTCGTGCTCGATCAGCAGAATGGTCAGGCCACGCTCCTGGCGGAGGCGGCTGATGAGCCGCGTGAGCTCGGCAGTCTCCCGCGGGTTCATGCCGGCGGTCGGCTCATCCAGCAGCAGGAGGGTTGGCTCGGTGGCCAGGGCGCGGGCCACCTCGAGCCGCCGCTGATCTCCGTACGGGAGGTTCCGCGCCCACGCTTCTTCGCGGCCCCGCAGCCCCACGAACTCCAGGAGCGCCAGCCCTCGCACGCGCGCCTCGCGCTCCTCGCGCCGTTCACGCGGGGTTCGGAGCACCGCGTCGAACGCGTTCGCCTTGAGCCGGGCGTGCATGCCCACGAGCACGTTGTCCAGCGCGCTCATGGCGCCGAAGAGGCGGATGTTCTGGAACGTCCGTGCGAGACCCAGACGCGTGATCTCGTGCGGCTTGCGCCCGGTCAGCCTGGTGCCGCGGAACACGACGTCGCCGCTGGTGGTGGTGTACAGCCCGGCCAGCAAGTTGAAGAACGTGGTCTTCCCCGCTCCGTTGGGGCCGATGAGGCTGACGATCGATCCCGCCTCGACGGTGAAGTCGACGCTGTTGACGGCGACGAGGCCGCCGAAGCGCTTCGTCACCTGGCGGGCCTCGAGGATCACCGTCATGCGCGCGCCCCCGCCGCGGTCCGTTCCTCGGTGGTGATCGCGTCGCCCGCCTCCGGGCCGGCCTCGCCTTTCATTTCAAGGGCGCGTGCCCGGTTCGGGAACAGCCCCTCGGGCCGCGTGAGCATCAGGATCACGAGGGCGGCGCCGAAGATGCCGAACTTGAAGTTGGTGAGATCGATCTCCTTCAGGACGCTCGATATCACCGGCAGGTCCACGGCGGCACCGATGCCCCGAAGCCATGAAGTGGCGTCACTGGTCAGGATTCGGTCGTAAAAACCGAGCACTGCTCCGCCGAAGATGACGCCCCAGGTGTTGCCGATGCCGCCCAGGATAACCATTGCCAGGACGATCACCGAGATCGAGAAGTCGAACTGAAAGGGATCGATGAACTGCAGCATGCTGGCCCAGATAGAGCCCGCGAAGCCCGAGAAGGATGCACCGATGGCGAAGGCGAGCAGCTTCGTCTGGACCAGGTTGATGCCCATCGCACCCGCGGCCAGCTCGTCCTCGCGCATCGCCATCCACGCGCGCCCGATGCGCGAGTGGGCGAGTCGGTAGATGGCAAACACGGAGATCGCCCCGACCGTGAAGATGAGGTAGTACCACTCGGTCTGGTTCTGGTTGTAGATCTCGTACAGCCCGACCTGCCCATTCTGGACGGTCGGAAGGGTCGGTACGCCAATGGCCTTCATGCCTCTGGCGCCCTTCGTCCACTGCTCCAGGTTCAGGATGACCCGCGGCACGATCTCGCCAAACGCCAGCGTCACGATGGCCAGGTAATCGCCGCGCAGGCGCAGTGTTGGCGCGCCAAGAATGACGCCGAACAGCGCCGCCACGAAGAACGACAGGATCATGGCAACGTAGAAGTTGGTCTGGAAATAGGGCGCGAGCGGGCTCGTGGGCGAGGTGAGGAATGCTGCCGTGTACCCGCCAATCGCAAAAAACGCCGCGTAGCCAAGGTCCAGCAGGCCGGCGAAGCCCACCACGATGTTCAGCCCGAGCGCGAGGATGGTGAAGATAAGGATGCCCGGGACGGCACCCATCTTCTGCAACCCCAAGCCCCTGTCGATGATCGGGTAGAGGGCGAGAAAGATGATGAACGTCACCAGGACGGCATTCCGCACGACCCCATCCGGGGTCTGGCCGTTTCGGCGCAGCCCGAAGGCTGGATTCTGGCGAGCTTTTGAGGTGGTGGCCGCGGCGCTCATGCCCGTTCCGTGGTCTCTTCGCCCAGGATGCCGGTTGGCTTGAAGATGAGGACCAGAATCAGGAGCCCGAAGACTACGACCTGGGTCCAGCGAGCATCGATGACGCGATCTGAAATGGCCGCCACGATGCCGATGGCCATCCCGCCGATGTAGGCGCCTCGCAAGTTCCCGATCCCGCCCATCACCGCTGCAGTGAAGGCGTACAGGCCGCCCCGAAAGCCCTGAAAGGCCCACGCCGAATTGTTGTACAGCCCGTTGATGGCGCCCGCCGCGCCGGCGAGCGCACCGCCCAGAAGGAACGTCAGGGCGATGGTCAGATTGATGTCGATGCCCATCATCGACGCGGCGTCGCGGTCCTGCGCCGTGGCGCGCATGGCCTTTCCGAGCCGGGTGTGCTGCACGAAGAGGTGCAAACCCAGCATGAGGGGCACGGCGATCACGATGGCCAGCAGGTCCTTGAACGTGAAGAGGACCAGCGTGTTGATGCCCAACCAGTCGCGAAAGATGTCAACCTGGGGTAGGAGGTCCGGAAAGTTGAGCTGGGAGGGTCCTTTCCACAGGAGGCCCACGTTCACCAGGACAAACGAGACGCCGATAGCGGAGATCAGGGGCGCCAGTTTGGGTGCAGCGCGCAGCCGGCGGTAAGCCACCCGCTCCACGACGACATTGAGGAGTGCGCAGGTGACCATCGCCGCGACCAGCGAGCCGAGGACGATCAGCGCCACGATGGGTCCCGGCAGGGTGAACGCCTGCTTGACCCCGAAGAGGCTCGGTACCCAGGTCACAATGGTGAGCGCGGCCATGGTGCCGATCATGAACACCTCGCCGTGCGCGAAGTTGATCAGCTCGATGATGCCGTAGACGAGCGTATACCCGAGGGCGATCAGGGCGATGATGGCGCCGTTGGCGATGCCAATCAGCAGCACCTGCAGCACTTCTTCCTGGATCTGCATGCAGCGAGGTGGGCCGTGCCACTCCTTCATGGGTTGGTGGAGATCCGGAGCTTCCCCTCGAAGCCCGGATGGACGAGAAGGCCGGCCTCCTGGTGGAAGCCAGCCCCCTCGCGATGCTACTCGGATGGGCGGGTCAGCGTGTCAGAACGACATGCCGGCCCGCCCCAAGCGTTGCTGCCCCTGCGCTACTGGGGCGCCTGGAGTGTCACCGAGTTCGCGGAATCGAACTTTCCGCTCTTGACGATCGAGCCTGACATGGTTGTGAGAGACGTGTCGCCGGTCGGCAGGAAGCTCCACGAGCCGAGGATGCCGGTGAAGTCCTTGGTGCTGGTTACCGCGTCACGAATCGCCACCCGGTCCTTGCGCCCGGCCCGCTGGATGGCATCTAGCGCGACCTTCATGGACTCGTAGCCATAGGAGGCGTACGGCTCCGGCTCGGAGTTGTACTGCTGCTTGTACCGCCCGTACCACTCGGCGCCTCGCCCCGTGAGCTTGGGTGCCGGGACGCCACCGAAGGTGGTGTAGGTGTTCTCCGCGGCCTGGCCAGCGGCGTCGATGAAGGCCTGCTCCTGGATGCCGTCTGGCCCCATCAGGCGAACGCTGGTGCCGAGCGTGGCGCGGAGATCTTGCCACAGCTTGCCGGCATTGTTCTGGGTGATCCCCCCGAAGAAGACCACGTCGGCACCGGTGCCGCGGATCTTCTGGGCGAGCGCACGGTAATCGCTGGCCTTCGGATCGATACTTTCGGGCCCGCCGACCACCTGCAGGCCGACCTTGGGCGCGGTGATGTTGTAGAAGACGGCGATACCGCGGCCGTACGCCTCGCTGTCATCGAGGATGTAGGCCTTGGTGGCGCCGAGGTCCTTGGACCACTTGGCGGCCGCGGCGCCCTGGATCTCGTCGGACGGCACCACGCGGGTGTAGTTCCGCTTGCAACCGCCGGGGTAGTAGACGTCCGGCTCGTTGGCTTCGACGCCTTCGATCTTCTTGGTGAGCCCGGGGTACGTGTTCGCGGGTGAGATCATCGTCAGGTTCGCGCGGCACAGAATAGGGATCGAGACTGCCGCCGCGCCCGAGTTGAACGTTCCCAGGTACACCATGACGTCGGGGTCGTTCACGGCCCGGTTGGCGTTCTCGGCTTCCTTGTCCGCCGTCCACTTCCCTGCCGCCGCCGTGGCGTCGTCCAGGTCTTCATAGACAATCGTGGCGCCACCAACGCGGTTGTTCGCTTCCGCCAGCGCCATCTTGTAGGCGTTGACGATGGTGTCGGTCTGGCCCTTGCTGGAGCCGGTGCGTGGCAGGCTGGAGACGATCTTGATCGTCCCGCTCAGGTTGCCACCGCCCGCGACCGGCGAGGCGACGGGCGAGGCGGCGGCGGCCGCTGAGGGTGAGGCCACCGGCGATGCCGGCTTGGCGACGGGCGACGCGGCGGCTGCCGGCGCGGTGGTTGCGGCCGGGGCCGTCGGCTTGGCCACCTCAGTCGGCTTGGCTGGAGCCGTGGTGGGGCTCGGCTGTGCAGCTGGCTGGCAGGCGGCGATAAAGAGGCCCGTGCCAGCCAGCAGGGGCGCGAAGCGCGCGAGCGAGGCTCTACGCTGTCCGTTCACGTGTGTTCCTCCTTCGGAACTGATGTGATGTGCTCGAGCGACATCTGTTCGCCCGGCGTGTTTGTCAGCCCGATCTACCGCGGTTCCCCAACGCGACGGTAGCGGACATCCTGCTGAGCGTACTCGACCGGCGGAGTGCGTGTGTGCGGCTCGGCCATAGAAGCTCATGAATCTGGGACGCCGATCCGGCAGATTGGTTCCCTATGGCGCTGGAACGCATCGTGCGACGGGAGGGCACTTCGATTGCCGAGGCGCCCTGGCGTGTTTGCGCGGCGCGGTCAAGCTGGCGGCGCATCGGTTGTGACGACGACCCGCCTGGCGCGTAGACTGAGCGGCCCCGCGCCGCGCTGACCCAGCGCCCTCGGATCGAGTTCCAGGACTCTCCAGATATCGGGGTGGTGACCCACAACATGGCCGTGTTTGAATCCGAGGATAGAGTCCGTCAGAAGCGGGCGAAGACCGAGCAGGCGATTAACCTTGCCACCAAGGGGCGCTGGGACGAGGCTGCCCGCCTCAATGAGGAGATCCTGGCACTGGCGCCCCAGGACGTCGACGCCCACAACCGCCTGGGCAAGGCGCTGATGGAGCTGGGGCGGTACGCGGAATCGCGCGACGCGTACGCGGCAACGCTGAAGCTGGACCCCATGAACAGCATCGCCCAGAAGAACGCCGCGCGGCTTCAGAAGCTGGCCGATGAGGGCGGTTCGGCCTTACCGCCAAGCGCCGTCGACCCGAGGCTGTTCATCGAAGAGAGCGGCAAGACCACGGTGACGCAGCTCACCGGCGTGCATCGCGGCGACGCCATCGCCAAGCTGGCAGCCGGTGAGCAGCTCCAGATGGAGCTCGCCGAAAACAGAATCGTCGTGCGTGACCAGGCGGGTTCTGAGATCGGACGCATCGAGCCCAAGCTTGAACAGGACCTGCTGCGCCTCTTTAAGCTGGGCAACCGGTACTCGATGTTTGTGACGGCCGCGAGCGAGTCGTCGGTGAGCGTCATCATCCGCGAGACGGCGCGTTCGGCTCAGATGGGCACCCGCCCTTCCTTCCGGCCTTCGTCGATCCCGGAGGGCGGGTTCCGCTCGTATACCCGCGAAGGTGTGCTGCGCTACGACCTTGACGACGACGACGATGACTTCGACGACGACGACGACGTGGAGCCGGGTGACCGGGTCGTCGCCGACCCGGACAGCGAGCCCGAAGTGGATGCCGACAACGTGGAGGTCGCGCCCCTGGAAACGCTCGCCGCCGCCGAGGCGGAGGCCGAGGAGACCACGTAATCCTCCCTGGCGGCCCCAGTACGAGTGCGGCCCGTGGCTCTCGAAGGAGCCACGGGCCGCTGTTTGTGTGCCCGTGCCACCTCGCTCCCACGCCGGGTCATCCCGGAGCGGGAGGAATGGCGGTCAGTCGAAGATGGTGAACTGCTGCTGGGTGACGGTCTCGCGGCCCGTCACGCTGGATCGGGCGTACACGAACAACTGGTGCGAGTCGGACTTGTACTTCGTGGGGCTGAACCGCAGTTGCCACCCTGCGCGGGAGAATTGAATCCCGTAGGCGGCAGCCTCGCTGCTGTCGTACCCCAGGTCCGCGGCGCCCAACCGAATTGTCGAAGCATCGAACTTCGGATAATCCAGGTACACCTCGACTCGATCCACGCCGCTGCCCTGCGTGGGGCTCGCGTTTCGATCGAACGAGTAGCCGGTGATGATGTAATCGGCATCGGTCCGGACGCGCTCGCTGCTTTGCGGCTTCGTGATGCCGGTCAGGGGGTCGCTCGGGTTGGGCAAGTTCGCCGTCCCGTTCACCGAGACCGTGCGAAACCAGAAGCCCTTGTTCTGGGAGTGCGCGTACACGTAGATCTGCCGCTGGCCCTGGCCGAGCTTGTTCGCGGGCACCGAGAGCGAGAAGCCCGAGGCGCTCCAGTAGCCGTTGTTGAATGCCCGAGACACGTCCTCACGAGTCTGTGCGATGGCCGCCTTGCCAAGGAGCGTGCCGCCAGAATTCATGGGTCCGTCCCACACCTGGACCTCGTCGATGCCGGCCCAGCCCTGGGCGGTGGTATCAACCACCCAGCCCCGCACGGTGAACGGCGCGACCACCGGGATGTTCTGGCCGGGCGTGGGTCCGTCGACAAAACCGGCGTAGGTGTTGGTGCCGACCGCCGACGGGCCGGCGCTCCAGGCGGAGCCGTCGGCAGTCTGGGCCGATGCGGCTGGGGCAAGGGTGGCGATGAGCAGTGCGCTCGCCAAGAGGGGCAGGATGGCGGGCCGCCATGCCCTGAGCGTGTTGTGCATACGGCAATCCTCCGATGGGGAATGAGACTGTGCGCGGCCACCAGTAAAAGCGGGCCGGCGGGGCAAACGTTGCGCCATGGCGCCGCGTCGCCGGGATCGGAACGCACCTGTGACGGCTCCGGCACCGCGGCCGGTTCCGCCACAATGTGACGAATCGGCGGCTCGCGGGCGAGCGGCACGCGAGCCGGCCAGCCCAAGGAGTGACGATGGCACGAGGCGAGCGCGTTCTGGTGACGGGAGGTGCAGGGTTTGTCGGGTCGCACCTTGCCGACGCCCTGTTAGCGTCCGGGCACGAGGTGACGCTGTTCGACAACCTGGAGCCGCAGGTCCACGGGCAGGTCGAAGACGGCGGCCGTCCTCCCTACCTAACGGCAGAGGTGCGTCTGGTCCGCGGCGACATCCGCGATCAGGACGCGGTCCGGGCAGCGCTCCGCGCGGCGCGCCCGGACGTGGTGTTCCACCTGGCCGCGATGGTCGGCGTGGGCCAGAGCATGTACCAGATCGTGCGCTACACCGAGGTCAACGCGCTTGGCGCCGCCAACCTCCTGGAATGCCTGGTCGAGGAGCGGGGCGCGGTCCGCAAGGTGGTCGTTGCGTCCTCCATGTCCATCTACGGCGAAGGGGCGTACGACTGCCCGTCATGTGGAGCGGTAGCACCCCGATTACGACCGCGGGCGCAGCTTGAGCAGAAGCAGTGGGAGCTTCTCTGCCCGGACTGCGGTCGAGTCCTGACGCCGCGCGCCACGGCCGAGGAGAAGCCGCTGTACCCGACTTCGATCTACGCCATCAACAAGCGCGACCACGAGGAGATGGTGCTGGCCTTCGGCGACGCGTACGCCGTGCCCTCCGTAGCGCTCCGCTTCTTCAACATCTACGGTTCGCGCCAGGCGCTCACGAACCCGTACACCGGGGTCGCGGCGATCTTTTCCGGCCGCATGCTCGGCAACCAGCGGCCGATCGTGTTCGAGGACGGCGGCCAGCTCCGCGACTTCGTGCACGTGCGCGACATCGTCCAGGGCTGCCTGCTGGCAATGGACCGGCCGGAGGCCGACGGCTCGGTCGTGAACGTGGGCTCCGGCCGCCCGGTGAGGGTGCTCGACGTTGGTGAGATCCTGGCCAGAGAGCTTGGCTGGGAAGGCGGTTTCGAGGTCACCGGCCAGTTCCGCGCCGGCGATATCCGCCACTGCTTCGCGGACATCACGCGGATTCGGACCAGCCTCGGCTACGAGCCGACCGTCACCTTCGAGCAGGGCGTCGCCGAGCTTGTCCGCTGGGTGGCCGAGCAGCGCGGCAGCGCCCTGCACAACGACGCCTCGGCTGCCACGCGGGAGCTCGCGGCGCGAGGTCTGGTGCGCTGAGCGCGACCACGCGGCGCGTCGAAAAGGCCCTCGGCGCGCCCGCCCTGGACGGCTCCCCGGCCTGCCCGGCGTGTGGTCAGACACGCGCCAGCAGGGCGCCATAGGCTGCCGCGGCGCGGGCTGCTACATGCGCTGCCTTCGGGGCAGAAAGAAGGCCACTCCTGCGATGGGGAATGGCCCGTTCGGGGTGGGGTGGAGCGGAAGACGAGATTCGAACTCGCGACCCTCTGCTTGGGAAGCAGATGCGCTACCGCTGCGCCACTTCCGCGAGTCAGCCAGCCACGGTGCTGGCGACCGACGCCTGGATCATACCGGGACCAAATCGATGCCGCAACGCCACCCGCCCACCAGGCTGCCGTGGCAGCCACCTTTCAGTCGGGGCGGCGGGCCACGATCACCTGGGCCGGACGCAGAATTCGTTCGCCGCGGCGGTAACCGGAGCGAACGACCTGGACCACGGTGCCCTCGTCCGCGTCAGCGGTCGGCTGATGCGCCAGCGCCTCGTGCTCCCAGGGGTTGAACTCCGTGCCTAGCGCCTCGATGGGTTGTACGTCCTCGGAAGCGAGCAGCGCCCGCAGGTTCCGCTCGATCAGCAGGACCCCTTTGCCCCACGGCGACTCCAGCTCGTCCGGCTGGGCCTGGCTCAGCGCTCGCGCCAGGTCATCGACAATCGGGAGCAGACGCAGCACCAGGTCTCTGTTTGCATCGAGGGCACGTTGCGACCGTTCCTCGTCCATCCGACGACGGAAGTTCGTGAAGTCTGCCCGCGCTCGTTTCAGCAGGTCCAGGTACTCATCGCGCTTGGACTCAGCCTCGGCGAGCCGCGACTCCAGGGAAGCCTCGGCTGGCTCCGGGGTGCTTTCCTCCGTCGCCGTCGGACTCTGTTCGGGTTCTGATCCGGTCTCCTCGTGAGGGTGAGACATAGGGTTCTCCGTGCTTCTCACAGGAAGCGCTACACTCTTGATAGTGGATGTATCAATGGACGCGGGAGGCGCGTACACACTTCCCAAAGGCCCACTCTGCCATGTTCCTGGGCAACATTATATGCCATCCCTCGAAGAAAACCTGCCGCAAGGCGCGTTAAGTCTGTACAGTTATGGCGGAGAGGAGGTTCCGCGAACGCGTGAAGGTCTCAGATGCACTCTACGTCATCAGTGTTGCCGCCAGGCTCGTGGATCTCCACCCCACGACGCTCCGCAAGTACGAGCGAGTCGGCTTTCTCGCGCCCTTGCGCACGCCCGGGCGCACCCGGATGTATTCCTTCGAGGATCTGCGCCGGCTCCGCCAGATCAAGCGCCTGGTGGACGAGCGCGACATGAACCTGGCGGGGGTTCAGATGGCGCTCGAGGTGACCCGCGCGTTGCGCGAGATCGACCAGGCGCTCGCCGAAATCTCCGACCTCGACACGATCCGCCATCGCGTGCGCGCCCCGCTTCAACGAGCGTTTGCCTCGGTCGCCGCCGACTGAGTTCCCCATGAGCTCACACCCACTGACCACGGAAGGCAGGTAGGAAGAAACAACTATGGCAAAGGTTTTAGGCATTGACCTCGGCACGACGAACTCCGTCGTCGCAATCATGGAAGCCGGCGAGCCCACCGTGCTCGAGAACTCGGAGGGCAGCCGCATCACCCCGTCCGTCGTGGCCAGCAACCCGAAGACGGGCGAGCGCCTCGTGGGCCAGGTGGCCCGCCGCCAGGCCGTCACCAACCCAGAGAACACCATCTTCAGCGTCAAGCGGTTCATGGGCCGCAAGTTCGAAGACGCGCAGGTCCAGAAGGCCGTCAAGGTGGTCCCCTACAAGGTCTCGCGGGCCAGCAACGGCGACGTCCGGGTCGGCATGGGCGGCAAGGACTACAGCCCACCCGAGGTCGCGGCGATGATTCTCCAGAAGCTGAAGGCGGATGCCGAGGCCAAGCTGGGTGAGACCATTACCCAGGCGGTGATTACCGTCCCCGCCTACTTCGACGACAGCCAGCGTCAGGCCACGAAGGATGCTGGCAGGATCGCCGGCCTCGCAGTGCTGCGCATCCTCAACGAGCCGACTGCCGCGTCCCTGGCCTACGGCAAGGACAAGCAGGGCAAGGACGAGACGATCGCCGTTTACGACCTTGGCGGCGGCACGTTCGACATCAGCATCCTGAACGTGGGCGAAGGCGTCTTCGAGGTCAAGGCGACCAATGGCGACACGTTCCTCGGCGGCGACGACTTCGACCAGCGGGTCATGGACTGGATCGTCGACGAGTTCAAGAAGGACCAGGGCATTGACCTTCGCCAGGACCGGATGGCGCTCCAGCGCCTGAAGGAGTCCGCCGAGAAGGCCAAGATCGAGCTCTCAAGCACGCAGTCCACCGAGATCAACCTGCCCTTCATCACCGCCGACGCCAGCGGCCCCAAGCACCTGGCGCTGCAGTTGACGCGGGCGAAGCTGGAGCAACTGGTGGGCGACCTGGTGGAGCGCACCAAGGGCCCCGTGCTGGCGGCGCTCAAGGACGCCGGCCTCACCCCGAAGGACATCGACGAGGTCGTCCTCGTCGGCGGCCAGACGCGTATGCCGGCCGTGCAGCAGATGGTCAAGGACGTCTTCGGCAAGGAGCCGCATAAGGGCGTCAACCCGGACGAGGTGGTGGCAATCGGTGCCGCCATCCAGGCTGGCGTGCTGAAGGGCGAGGTCAAGGACATCCTGCTGTTGGACGTCTCGCCGCTCACCCTGGGCGTGGAGACCTATGGCGGCGTAATGACCCCGCTGATCACGCGGAACACCACGATCCCGGCATCCAAGGCCGAGACGTTCACCACCGCCTCGGACGGGCAGACCAGCGTCGAAGTCCACGTGCTGCAGGGGGAACGCCCTATGGCCGTGGAGAACAAGTCGCTCGGCCGCTTCATCCTGGACGGCATCCTGCCCGCCCCGCGCGGCGTGCCGCAGGTCGAAGTGTCCTTCGACATCGACGCCAACGGCATCCTGAACGTGTCGGCCAAGGACAAGGCCACCGGCAAGGAGCAGAAGATCGTCATCCAGCCAAGCTCGGGTCTCTCCGATGCGGAGATCCAGAAGATGGTCAAGGATGCCGAAGTGCACGCGGCCGAGGACCAGAAGCGGCGCGAGGAGATTGAGACCCGCAACCATGCGGACTCCGCGCATTACCAGGCCGAGAAGATGCTGCGCGAACAGGGAGACAAGATCGCTGAGAACCTGCGGGTCGACCTGGCAGCGAAGTCGTCGGCCGTCAAGCGCGCGCTCGAGGGTACCGATAGCGCGGCCATCAAAACGGCCTACGACGAGCTTCAACAGGCGATGTTTGCCGTCGGCCAGGCGGCCTACGGCGGCACCGAGGGAGCCCAGGCGGGGCCAACCACTGGCGCCGGGCCTGGCGGGAAGACGCCCGAGGGCACCGTCGAAGGCGAATATCGCGAGGTGTAAGCGACCCGTATCGAGGCTGGCGATTCCGCTCGGCCTTCGCACCCAGCGACGAAGGAGGCGCCTCCCTGGAGGCGCCTCCTTCCGCTTTGCGGCACAGAAAATGCGCGGGGCGGGCCAGACCCATCCGGCCCGGGCCCGCGGCATGGTACGAGCGCGTCGCGTGCCGTGGTTGACAGACCTTTAGCGCCACGTTAGCAGCCCAATCGGATGCACGCACGTCCGAGGCGTTCTACTTGGATGAGGGCAGGCTCACTGCCGTCAAGAGGACAGTCAATAGGACAGTCAATCGCGGCCTGGTGAGGAGAAGGAGCACTCGGAGGATGCAGCAATATGGGTAACGTTTTCCGCACGGCGAGCATCGCCATTGTCAGCTCATTGAGCACGGCACTCTTGTTTGTGGCGTGTACCGTCGACACGTCGGGCGGCCAGGGTGCTGCCGGTCCGACCAGCACCGTGCCCGCGCCGAGCGCCCAGACAAGCCAGTCGCCCCAGGCGCAGGCAACGGCTCCGGGCCAGAGCGCGGTTCGCAGCGCGCCGGCGCTCCCCCAGCCGCAGGTGGCCTCGGCGCGAGCCCAGACGCCCGCGCAAGCGGCCGTCGGCGTCAACCCGGCAGCCCAGGTATACCGCGACAACGGTGCGTCCGTGGTGAACATCACCAGTATCGCGGTCGTCCGGACCAGACAGGGCCAGAGCACCCAGCCGCAGGGCATCGGCTCGGGGTCCATCATTGACACCGAGGGCCGCATCATCACCAACAACCACGTTATCCAGGACGCCCAGCAGCTCCAGGTGACCTTCCAGGACCGAACCACGGTTCCGGCCAAGCTGGTAGGTCGCGACGTCCCCAACGACCTGGCGGTCATCCAGGTAGACCCGAACGCGAACGACGACACGGGGCGCCCCATTCGCGATCGCCTGAAGCCCGTCCGGATGGGCGATTCGGACAAGGTGGTGATCGGCGAGGACGCCATCGCCATTGGATCACCGCTGGGGCTTCAGCAGACCGTAACCTCGGGCATTATCTCGGCGCTGAGGAACCCGGGCGAGGAATCCGCGCAGGGCAGTATCGACCTGCTGGGCGGCGCCATTCAGACGGATGCATCCATCAACCCGGGCAACTCGGGCGGGCCGCTCTTTAACTCGGCCGGCGAGGTCGTGGGTATCAACACCGCCATCCTGTCGCAATCTGGCGGCAACGAAGGGATTGGCTTTGCCATCCCGATCAATGTCGCCAAGCGGATGATCCCGGAGCTTATCCAGACGGGCAGCTATCGGCACCCGCTGGTGGGCATTACCAGCATCGCGCTCTCGTCGCTGGGCCAGGCCACCCGGCAGCAGCTCGGCGTTCCCGAGAATCAACGCGGCTTGCTGGTCCTCGACACAAGCGCGGGCGCGCAGCAAGCCGGCGTCCGGGGCGGGAGCCGCACGGTGAATGCCGGAGGCGAATCCATTCCCGCCGGCGGTGACATTATCGTCGCCATCGATGGCAAGCCGATGACCACCAGCGGTGACTTGCGAGGCTACGTGGAGAACAACAAGCGTCCGGGCGACGCGGTGACCCTGACGGTGCTGCGCGGAGGCCAGCGGCTGGACATCCAGGTGACCCTGACGGAACGTCCGCCGGAAACTGGAACGCCCACGTCGACGACGGGGCGGTAAACCGGCATGTACCCGTGGAGCACGCCCCGTCGGGGTGTGCTCCACGGTACACTGGCGCCAGGCTGGAGCCACCCAATCGGATGCCGGCGCACGCGGACTTCGGAGAGCTTGATCTGGGGGGGCCGCGCCTCTACTGGTTGGACGGGGGCGGCTTTCGTTCTGACGGTGGCGCGCAGTTCGGGCCGGTGCCGCGTCCGAGGTGGGCCGAGGTGTACCCGCCAGCCGACGACAACTCGGTTCCGCTGACGGCCCACGTGGTGCTGGTTCAGGCGGATGGCCAGTGGGGGCTCATCGATAGCGGCATCGGCCATCACCTCTCGGAGCGCCAGCGGCGCTTTTACCGGGTGGAGCGCGAGTCATCCGTAGAGCGCGGCCTGGCCGAGGTGGGGATCACGCACGACCAGTTGGACTGGGTGGCACTGACCCACCTGCACCTGGATCACGCCGGCGGTGTGTTGCGGCGCGATGACGGGGGGGAAGTGGCACCGGTGTTTCCGCGCGCGCGGGTGTGGGTGCAGACGCTCGAGGCACGCGAGGCGCGTGATGAAACGAACCGGGCGCACGCGGTGTACACCGGCGATGCCTTCGACCGACTGGAAGCTTCAGGACTGGTACACGAAATTGAAGGTGAGGCGGCGATCAGCGCCAGCATCCGGCTCTTCCTGACGGGCGGGCACTCGCGCGGCCATCAGGGCGTGCTCATCGCAGGCGCGGACGGCTCGGCCCTCCTGCACCTGGGCGACCTGGTCATCACACGCGGCCACGTCAACCCCGGATGGGTGAGCGCGAACGACGATTTCCCGCTGGACAGCATCCGCGCCAAGCGGCATTGGCTGAGCCAAGCCGCGCAGCAGGGCTGGTGGGTCGCATTTTCGCACGACGTCGCGTACACGGCCGCCCGTCTCAGCGTCGATGGGCGAGTTGAGGCGCGGCGCGCAGCGCCGGCAAGAGCTCAGGCAGCGCGTCGCGCTGAGTGAGCCACCGGTGAGCGCCCGGGACGTTCGTTGAGACGTAGCGGCGCTCGACGGATCTTGCGACGCGCCTGGAGGTCAAGCGCGAGGAGCGCCGCGGTCGTCGCATCCTCGTCCAGGATGCCGCTGCGGTAGTTCTGCCACACGGCCCGTCGGGCCGATTCGCGGGAATTCATTCCGTGCTGCACGTGATGGGCCTTTCAAGCATGTACGGGTCACTCTCCTGAGAGGCAGAGCGCGTTCCCGCGAAGCGGCCCCCGCGTAAGCGCCCGGTTACAACGTCCCTCGATCCGTTAAAGGGCGGCGACAGTTGGCTCGGCTAATCACCGAACTGAATGGGGCTGCCGAAGTCGAACATGTCGAAGTAATCGTGCACCACGATGTTGTCCATGCCCACGAGCAACTGGACTTTTGGCTCAATCGTGCCCACGTGTGATTGCTTAACAGGGCACGATTCGCAGGCGCCCTGGGCGTACACCGTGACGTGGTACTCATCCCCGCGACGCTCCGGCGGCAGGTACGACAGCGATGGCCGCCAGGCCCTGACCTGGTCATCGCCCAGCACTTCGGAAGCCGCCTGGAGGATCTCGTAGTCAAACTCCTCGGCGCGGATCTGTTCGAGCGCATCGACGATTCGATCGAGCACGGGATCAGCGCTGGGCGGCGTGAGCGGCAATTCTGGGGGCATCACCGTGGGTATGGCACACATCGTCGGCGGCATGCCGACATTCCGGCCGGTCGATGGTCAGGCCGGGTCCAGGTACTGGGCTGGAACCCATCCCTCCTGGCCATTGGCTGCCTGCACACGCACCCAGTCCGCGCCGGAGCGTTCGAGGACCGTGACCTGCGTGCCCTCCAGCAGCCCACGGGGCATGCGAGCGTTGGGTTCCGGGCTGGAGCGCAGGACGACGCCCACGCCATCCGTTCGGACGACGCGCATGGTGGAGGGAGGAGCGGTCGCGGGACTGGCGGTGCGTGCCGAGGGCGTTGCGGATGCCCCGGCAACCGTGATGCTGCCGGTGCCCGGCTGGGCGGTGCCGTCGAGTACGACGCTGGATTCGGGGATCCAGCCCACAATGCCGTTGAGACCGCGCACTGATCGCCACGTTTCTGCGCCAACGCGAATGACGCCATTGGGACTCAGCAGCACCGCGCTACCATCGGGCAACACGGGGTCGGACGGTGTCGTGAGGTTCACGGCCTTGCGAACCTGAACACCCTGTCCGGTGCGCACGACGCCGGTCTGCCAGAGGGAGCCGGCGGCTGCCGAGGGCGGAGGTGGCGCTGCCACGACGGGCGCGGCTGTTGGGACGACCGCTGGCTCGAGTTTCGGCAACGCCGTGGGCAGTGGCGTGGGAACGGCCCTGGCGCTGTCATAGCCGCGCGCGGGGCGAACTTCGCCTGGTACGCGGGTGTCGAACACACGGGTCACAGACGGTGTAAGCCACGCATCCAGGGCGGAGCTGGCCTGCACGAATCCTCCGGAAACGGCGAACGGCACCGCAAGCATGGCGGCGCCTGCCCCGAGACCAATGAAGAATTGTGAAGCGGCCATGGTTTCTGGGTATCCCCCGGTCAATCCGGCTTACTCGCGCCGTCTCGCGCGTTACGCCGAGAGCTAATTCAAGTCCCGTGCCACCTGAGAGCTCCGACTCATGGTGCGTTACCCGGATGCTGGCGCTGGACCCGGTACACGGCGGCCGTGATGGTGCGATGCGAACGAGGACAAGGCTGGAGTTTCGCCAGGGCCACCTGCCGTCTGCCCGCTGGGTACCGCCCGGTGGCGCCGTGAACGTGCTGGCGGAGCTGCCACGGGACCGGCCCGTGGTGGCGTACTGCATGTACACTGACGAGGCCGCGCGGGTGGTGCAGGACCCTAACGGGCGAGCGGGTCGTCAGGACCCGACCACCATACGGGGAGACGACGACGGGCGACGGGGAGGCGGTGTGGCCGCGTCAGCGGCCCATGGACAAGATCGTGACGCTGCGCGTCTGGGTGCCGAAGCGGCGGGCCGCGGCCACATCGGGGAAGAAGATGTCGAAGATGTTGCCCTTGACGGCGCTACCCGTGTCCTCTACGACAAACACGATGTCTTCGTACCCTTCGATCTGGATCCGGGTCCCGAACGGGTAGAGACGCGTGTCGGCAGCGACCGTGCCCCAGCGGGTGGTGGCGCCGGATGCGGTGCGGCTGCTGGATGCTCCGGCGCCGGGCGCGTAGCCGGTTACCTTGGCGGTGACAACCTGGACGCCAGGCGGCGCCGCGGCAGGCGCAGGCGCCGCCGGTGCGGGTACAGCGGTGGGTGGCGCCGGTGCCCGGGTGGGCGCTGCCGCGGGAGCGGGAGCGGGGGCGGGAGCGGGGGCGGGAGCGGGGGCGGGAGCCGTCGCCTGCCGCGCGGCAGGCGTGGCTGGCGCGGCAGCCGCCGGTAGAGCCGGCTGGGCCGGCACCGCCGGCTTGGCTGCACTGCCCTCGGGAATGATCAGCGGGGTGCCCACGTGCACCAGGTTGGGGTCCGCGAATGCGTTGGCTGCCAGCAGGGTCTTCAGGTCGAGGTCGTATCGCCAGGCGATGTCTGCCAGTGTCTCGCCAGCCTGCACGACGTGTTCGCGCGAGCGTCCAGGCACCACCTTGAGCTCGCGGCCGGGGAGCAGCAGGTCCGCGTCGTCCAAGCCATTCATCGCGATCAATGACAGGATGTCCACGCCAAAGACCTGGGCGATGCTGCGCAGCGTGTCGCCTTCGCGGACCACGTAGGTCCGCCCGGGCGGAGCCGGAGCAGGAGCGGGCCGCGTCACCGGGACGGGCGTTGTCAAGGCGGCCCGCTGCTCACCATCCTGGGCCGCGACGGGTGCTGAGCCCTCGCGCTGCACGATTGGGCTGGCCCCGGGCACGATGATCTCCGTCCCCACGCTTACCAGGTCAGGCGCGCTGCCAAGGTCGTTGGCGGTAATGATCGCCCCGAGATCGACGGTGTAGCGCTCGGCGATGGCGCGCAGCGTCTCGCCGGGCCGAACCGTGTGCAGCACGCCATCCACCGCTGGGATGCGTAGCTCCTGACCGACCCGGATCAGGTCGGCGTCGGCAAGGTCGTTGGCGGCCTGAATGGTCGCGACCTGGACACCGTAGCGATTCGCCACCGAGCCGAGCGACTCGCCAGCCTCGACCACGTATACCTGGACGGGGGGACGGCGAGCCGTGCTCCCGGCGTCGGCCGTCTCCAGCGGCGTAGGAGGCGCTATCGGAGCCGGCTCGAGTACGCCCGTGCCCCGTGCGCTTTCAGGGGTGGGCCGTTGCATTGGCAGAGCGGTCGTCGAAGCAGGACCACCCTGTTCGGGGGTCCCGGCGCAGGCAGCGCTGCCGACGAGTGCAAGGGTGAGAGCCGCGAGCCCCGCCCACCTGGGATCGCTGGCGCGGCACCGGAGAAAAAAACGTATGGCCATTCAGGGACGGGACAACGGGACGGCTCGGCTTGCGCACGAGGGGATCGACGCTGTCGCCGGGCGGGTTGTATACCAGACGGGCCACCGGTCTCAACCGCGCCGGCACGCTTCTGGCCCGTAGGAGGCCGGGCTGACGCGGTTGAGGACATTCGCCTCGGAGAGCGAATCGCACCCGGGGGCTCTGGAATGTCCACGTCAATCGACTTCATGCTTGTGGCTCGATCAACCGCGACGACGGCCCCGACCCAGCTGAGATGCTCGGCGCCCGAGCCCGTAGATTCTTCCAGGGGCGTCGTGAGGATTTGGTTTCAGGCAAGCGGGTTCGCCACGTCGTCTGGGTGCGCGGGCCTCTGGCCCGTCCCACGCGGGCGACGCCGGAAGCGGGCGGGACGCCCGCGCACCCAGAGGTCTCGCGCTGCGGGGCGGCGCTGCCTTCAGGTGGACCTGGGTAGGATTCTCCTATCCTCAATTTGGTCGGCGAGAGAGCGGCGGACACGGGGGACTCGGGCGGATGGGGCGTAAGGTGCATCGCCTGGACACGCCTGAGCCGCTCAATGGGCGCAGATTGGGCGGAGTGCTCCCGTGCACTGTCCGCCGCGGTCCTACGGAGCTGCATTCGGATCGACGAGCTTTTGAGGAAGGAGGAAGGCGCGCATGGCGGATCGCCTGAAATTCGGGTACTTCACGCTTTCAGACAACTCGCTGGGCTACGGGGCGCGGCGAAAGAACCCCAACACGCTCCTCAGGGAGGTCGTTGACGAGGCGATCGCCGCCGAGGGGCTCGGCTTTCACTCGGCGTGGCTGCCGGAGCACCACTTCGGCGTCTTTGGCGTGCTGCCCACACCCGCCCAGGCGCTGACGTTTGTCGCGGCGCGGACCAGCACCATCCGCCTGGCGCCCGCCACCGTGCTGCTGCCGGCGACGCAGCCCATCCGCACGGCCGAGGAGTACGCCGTCCTGGACGTGCTCTCCAACGGTCGGGCCATCTTCTCCGCCGGGCGGGGCTACGACGAGCGCGAGTACACGGCGTTTGAGATCCCCTTCCACGAGAGTCGCACCAGGTTCGACGAGGAGCTGCTGCTTATCCGCAAGCTGTGGACGGAGACGGACGTCACCTGGAGCGGACAGCACCACACGATTGCCGATCCCATCACCGTGCTCCCCCGCCCCGTACAGCAGCCGCACCCGCCGGTCTACGTGGCCTGCTTCTCCGAGCCCACCATGCGTATGGCGGCCGAGAACGGCTTCAACATCATCTTTGCGCCGTTCGCCGCGAGCATGGTCTTCGGCAGCCTCAAGGCGGCCGTCGACAAGTTCAAGGAGCTCGCCACCGCCGCGGGCTTCCCGAGCTCGAGGGCCATGTGCTCCTATTTCACGGCGATTGCCGACACGCCGGAGCAAAAGCGTGCGGCCCAGGCGCGGCTGTTGGATTACCTGACCAACTTCATTCCGGCCGTGCCGCAGGACCCGGCCACGGCTCCGCCGACGCTGCGCTACTTCGTGGACATTGCCAACCGCGTGAAGAGCATGAAGCCCGAGGACCTGGGCGAGCGGAGCATCGTCACGGGTACGGTGGAGGACGTTATTCGCCAGTTCGAGCAGGTGGAAGCGGCGGGTATTGAAGAGGTGATCTGCTACTTCAACTTCGCGCTCCTGCCGCACGAGGAGACGCTGAGGCAGATGGAGCGCCTGTCGCGCGAGGTCATGCCGCACTTCGGGTCGGGGCTCGGCGCGGCCACGGCCGACGCGAGGCAGTAACGCGGGTCGCGGATTGATCGGCTGCCGCGCCACGTCACGTTGTTGGGCCCGTCCGGTCCGCCGGGTGCATCTCGGGCGCAATGATCGTCTTCAAAGGCGGCTCGGGCGGCCGTGCCGGAGCAGCGAGCCGGGTCGTGCCTCAAGCCACCCAGGCGGAGGCCCCGTCACTGCGTGGGTCCGCGCTCGGGGCGTTCGCGCCGAAGCCGTGCCGGCTCGAATCGCGCGGTCCGGTGCGCTGGGCGCGCCCTCGGGGCGGTAGCGTCGCCGGAGACTGGTCTGCCAGGATCGCGCGGACCACCTCGACCAGCTCTTCGTCGTCATACGGCTTCGGAAGCAGCCCAACGCGACCGGCGCCAGAAGCACCGCGGGCGTCTGCCAGGCGAGCGATGGCTTCACCGAGGGCATCCGAGCACAGAACCACGGGAGTTTCGGCAAGCTCCGGCAGCGCGTGCATGCTCCGGATCACGTCCCAGCCACTGACTTCCGGAAGCTGGACTTCCAGCACCACGACCGAAGGTCGAATTCGGCGCGCCACGGCTACCGCGTCGTGCCCCTGGAGCGCCGTGGCAACCGTAAAGCCGGCTGCCTCAAGGGCCCGACGCGCCTGGTCTAAGACCCGTGGCGTGTCGTCGACGACCAGGACGGTGCGAGGGGAGGATCGGGCTGGCAACATGATGGACGCTGAGAGCGGCGCCGCACGAAACGTACCTATTGAAAGCCTCCTGGCAGTTCGGCGGGGCGCTACAGCCTCGGCACATGGCTTGTCGCCCGTGCGTGCGGCCCGTATCCTCCGCGCCGCACGCACTGTGCCGCTTGCGTGCAGGCAAGGGATCGGAGGCTGGCTGTTCTCGGACCGGCGGCCACTTGCCAGGCAAGGCTTCATTCCACTTTTTTTGAGCTGCTCACGAAGAGCGTTTCCCAGGGAGCTTCCGTGGTCCTGATGAGTTCAACTGCTTTCCGCGCCTGGCGCGCTCGCGCTGCCGCTGGTGTCGTTGCTTCGCTCCTGGCGTTGGTGATCGCCGCGCCGGCCCTCGCCCAGACGGCTCCCCCAGTACCCGCGCGGCCCGCTGCTCCCGCGGTTGCGGCGCCACCGGCTGCAACGGTTCCCGCCCCTCAGGCTCCAGCACCGGCGGTGCAGCCGACTGTGGAGTGGGTCGTGAACTTCACCGCGGCCAGCCTCGTGGCGAGTCCCGACGAAGGTGCGGAGAAAGTTGGCACCCTACGGCCGCTCACCTATCTCGAAGTGCAGGGGTATGAGGACGACTGGGCGAAGGTCTACAACCCGCGCACGCGCGCCACCGCCTACATCTCCAGCAACGTGCTTGGCCCGGCCGACCCGCCGCCAGCCTACTACACCGCGCCGGCCCCGGAGGCCATCGAGTCGATCCAGATGCCCGCCCGCATCGTCGACGGCGCGGTCGTTTCCTTCTTCCCCACGCCCGCGCCGGAAGCGGAGAGTTACCGGCTGCCGCACAACGCCTCGCTCTTCATCCAGGACAAGGTTGTTGGCGAGGATGGCGAGGATTGGTACCGCACGAGCGAGGGCGACTACGTGTCGCCGGCCAACGTGATGCTGCCACCCGCCCCGCCGCGTACCTTCGCTGGCCGGTGGATCGATGCGAACCTGTCCACCCCGTCCGTGCTCACCGCCTACGAGGGTGACCGGGTCGTTATGACGTCTCTGGTGATCAAAGGCCTCGCGGCGTTCCAGACCTCCACCGGCGTATTCGCCATTCAGCGGCGCGTGGCTAACGAGACGATGAGCAGTGACACGATCGGCATTCCGCGCAACGGCCCCGGTGGCTACTACCTGCAGAACGTGCTGTTCACGCAGTACTTCCTCTCGGACGGCTCAGCCATTCATTACAACTACTGGAGCTCGGTCTGGGGCTACGCCGGATCGCGTGGCTGCCTGGGGCTGCCGTACGCGGAGAGCGAGTTCCTCTGGAACTGGGCGTCGGTGGGAACGCCTGTCTCAATTCACTACTGACGCTAACCCCTGACGCGTGGACGCGCACCTTGCACGCTCCGGGCGTGGCGGGTGCCGTCGCGGCGCGCTTTGCCGCACGGGTTCCGCGCCCGCCCCGCCCCTCCACTCGGGTGTGTCATGCACGTGATCGAGCCTGCCTGGAGGCGGGCATCAGGGGCGGCCTAGCATGGCTCGGCGGCACACCTCCTGCATTTGGACCTAGAGAACGGATACCCCATGGAGCTCACCCTCATCTTCTCCCTTTTTGGCGCGGTCGCACTGACCCTCGTGGTTCCGGCGATTCGCGGCATCTCTCGCTAGGTCCCACCAGACTTCAGCCCGTGGCCCAGTCCAGCATGGCTGGGCCGTTCGACTTCCGCGACGGGGGCGTTGTCCGCCGCGGGGGCAGCGGTCGGTGATCGCTTCGGCGTTCGGCCGCCCAACTGGCTCGACCGACGCGCCGGGTCCGCTGGATCTCGCGGATGTCGAAGCGCGCACGAGAGCCGCGTTCGACTTCCTGTGGCTTGACGTCGTCGAGCCCACGGCCGCCGACCTCGCGCTTCTGGCCCGGCTCTTCGGGCTGCACCAGCTCGCGCTCGAAGACGTTGCACGTCAGCACCAGCGGCCGAAGATTGACGAGTACTCGGACCACTATTTCCTGGTGCTGTACGACGTAGCAACGCGCCCGACAGGCGTCACGATTTCGCGTGGGCCCACCACGATCGAGCTCCAGATGTTCTGGGGCCGCGACTTCTTCGTAACGCTTCGCGCGGAGCCCTGCCCCATCGTGGACGACATCGTCTCACGGCTGCAGCAGGGGAACCTGCGCCCTGTGCTGGCAAATGCGAGTGCCAGCCACCGTTTGGTCGTGGCTGATCTCGCCTACCTCCTCATCGACGCGGTGGTGGACGGCTACTTCCCCTTCCTGGATGTTATGGCCGAGCGCAGCGAAGAGATCGAGGAGCAGATGTTCGCCACGCAGGTGCCGAGAAGCATGCTGGAGGACATCTTCTCGATGAAGAAGCAATTGATTCAGGCCCGCAAGGTCGTGGCGCCCAGCCGGGACGTGCTGAACGTCCTGCTCCGCCACGACCTCGGGCTGTTCGACTCCGAGTACGTGCCCTACTTCCAGGACGTGTACGACCACACAGTGCGGGTGATCGACAGCCTGGACACCTACCGCGACCTGTCGTCGTCGGCCATCGACATTTACCTGTCGCTGGTATCGAACAATGTCAACCAGACAGTCAAGCGAATGACGGCACTGACGGCGATCTTCATGGTCCAGGCGCTGATCGCCGGGATCTACGGCATGAATTTCGAGAATATGCCGGAGCTCCGCTGGACGTACGGCTACCCCTGGGCGCTGGGGCTCATGGCGAGCATCGGGCTGACGATGGTGCTCGTGTTCCGCCGTATGAAGTGGCTGTGAGCTCCGCCCGAGGCAAGGAACGCCGGAGCCCCGGCGGGTACTGGGCTGGGCGCTGCCTAACGCAACAGGTGCGGCAGGGGCAGGCTGAAGGCGGCCGCCGAGCGAAGCGCTTGCTGGAGCTCCTCGGTGGAAGCGCCTGTCTGCACGTAGGCGTCGGCGCCAGCGGCACGGGCTCTGATGCCGCCATTGCCTCGAAGCCCGATGCCCACGATCCCGCGCGCCAGGCGCTCTTCAGCAAGCGTTTGAATGGTCCAGGCCCCGCAACACGAAGGGAGATCCTCATCGACCAGGGCTAGCACCGGGCGCAAGCGTCGGGCCGAGGCCACGGCTTCGTCCTCCGAGGAGGCTTCACCGACCACCTCGAAACCTTCCATGGTTTCAATCGTTGCAATCAGCGCCTCGCGCACCTGGGGCTTGTGGACCGCGACGAGCACGGTTACCAGACCCTGGACGGGGAATTCCAAGCCAGACACCGCTGTCTGGGCGTTCCTGGGGAAGAGCTCGATCACAGGTGAAGGGCGGGAATGGGCGACGATGCCCCGGTTCCACACCGGGTATTGTTGGAGGCCGGCCCCTGGTGACAAATCGGCCCCTCGGCGGTATGCGGACCGTACCTTCGGACGGTTCCGCGCCCGCGAGTGGCACAATCCCCCGGATGCTTCGTGCTTCGCGGGGTGATGGAGTCGCGGACCGACCAACCGATGAGCGCGGATACCAACACCACGGCTGAAACCCGCGGCAGCGAGAACACGCTGGATGCGGTTGCCCGCCTTGATGACTCCAACCGCCGACTGCGGGCGCTCCTTGAGTTCGGCCGTGACCTCCGGGCGCAGATGGACGTCCAGCCCATCGTGTCCCTGCTGGCCAGCCACGCCATGGAAGGGTCCACTGCCCGTGGCGCGCTTGTCGCGCTGTACGACGCCGGCCTGCGCGAGGTTGGCCGGGTTGCCACTGCCGGCTTGCCGACGGCGTTCGCCTCGGCGTGGCGCCAGGCGGCGCGGGGAGCGAACGACGGCGAAGGGACCGAGGTGTCGCTCGCGCACACGGGCTCCCCGGGAAATACATGGGTGGTGTTCGATGGGCAAGGCGACCCACGGCTGCAGCGGGTACGGCACCTCATGGAGCCGCTTGGCCTCGCCTCCGAGGTGGTGATAGCGCTGGAAGCGCGCGGTGAGTGCCAGGGTATCCTGGTGGCCTACTTCGCCCGTCCGGAGGACGCGCGGGCGGATGAGGTGGCATCACTGGTGGCGATGGCCGACGAGGCCGCCGTAGCAATTCACAACGCTCGCCTGTATGCCCAAAGCCGTCGTGAGGTACGACGCCGAGATGCCTTGCGGCGCGTCGTGGAGTCGATCTCGTCCGAGCTTGACCTTGACAGCCTGTTGCATCGGGTGGTGGAGAGCGCCGTGGAGCTGCTCGAGGCGAACGGCGGCAGCATCACGCTTTTCGACGGGGACGGCGTCACGGCCCGCATGCGGGCTGTCCATAACCTGCCGAGCTCGCTTGTCGGCCAGACGCTTGCACCGGGCCAGGGCATCACCGGCCTGGTGTTTCAAACGGGCGCGCCGGTTGTCGTGGCCGACTACTCACAGGACCTGCCCGGACCATTGCCATCGTTGGAGTTCCTGCACGCCTCCATAGCGGTGCCCATCTGGCGGCAGGGCCGGCTCGTCGGCGGTTTCGCGGTGTTCGACCGCCAGCCGTCACGCATGTTCGACGACGACGACCGGCAGGCGATGGAGCTGCTCGCCAACCACGTGGCGATCGCGCTCGAGAACGCGCGCCTGTACGCCGAGACGCAGGACCACGTGCATCAACTGGTCGGGTTGCAGAAGCTGAGCGCGGTCATTCTCGAGGAGCACGATTTCGATACGGTTCTGCGCGGTATCTGCGAGCAGCTCCTGGCACTCACGGATGCCACGGGCGTGGGACTCGGGCTGCTCGAAGAGCAGGGCCGGTACGTGGAGATGCGCACCGTGGTGGGCCCTTCAGCCAAGCTGCTGCGCGGGGCGCGGATTCCACTCGAAGGCTCGTTTGCCGGCGAGGCGCTGCGGACGAACCAGCCCCAGCGCTCGGCCGACGTGACGCACGATCCTCGCGGCTACCGGCCGAGCCTCCGCATCGGTGGGACGCGCACCATCCTCAGCGTGCCCATGAAGACACGCCAGCGCTCGGTTGGGGTGCTGTCTATCTACAACAAGCGCGGCGGCGCGTCGTTCTCCGAGCGCGATGCCGAGCTGGCGTCGCTGTTCGCGTACCAGGCGGCCGTGGCCATCGAGAACGCGCGGCTGTACGAGCAGACGCGCGAGTTCGTCGTCGTCGAAGAGCGCAACCGGCTTGCTCGCGAGCTGCACGACTCGGTGACCCAGAGCCTGTTCAGCGTCACACTCTTGTCCCAGACAGCGCTGGCGCTGTGGGATCGTGACTCGGCTAAAGCCCGCGAGCGGCTGGAGCGGGCGGTCGAGCTGGCCAACGGGGCGCTGGCCGAGATGCGGGCCCTGATCTTCGAGCTGCGCCCCATGTCGCTTCAGGAGGAAGGGCTCATCCTGGCCCTGCGCAAGCACGCGGCGGCGGTGACGAACCGCGAGGGTCTGGCTGTGAGCATCAGGGTGGATGGCCAGGAGCGCCGGTTGCCGGCGGGGACCGAGCAGGCGGCGTTCCGGATCGTGCAGGAGAGCCTGAACAACGTGGTCAAGCACGCCAGGGCCACTCGCGCCACCGTCGTTGTCACCTTCCTGCCCACCCGCCTGCAGATCCGGACGACGGACGACGGAAGCGGGTTCGCACCGAGCACACTGGTTGGCAAGGCCCGATCCCTGGGCATGAGCAGCATGCGCGAGCGGGCTGAAGAGGTCGGCGGCACTCTACTGGTGGAGAGCGCCCCTGGCCGCGGCACCACCGTAGTCGTCGACGTTCCCATCCCGCCCGCGGATACCGATGTCTGAGGCCGGGCAGGCGCGGATTTCCGGCTTCGTGCCCCTACGCAGCCGGGCGGCTTTCCGTGGCGGTGCCGGGTGGTCTATCGTTGCGGTGAATGGCTGCGCTGACTGACGCGCCGCGGAAGATCCGCGTGCTGATCGTGGACGATCACGGCGTCGTCCGCGAAGGACTCCGTGCGTACCTGGACCTCGAGCCCGACCTGGACGTGGTGGGTGAGGCGCGGGATGGACGGGAGGGCCTAAAGCGAACGCTGGAGCTCTCCCCGGACGTGGTACTCATGGACCTCTTGATGCCCAACATGGACGGGGTGGAGGCAACCCAGGCCATCAAGCAGGCGCGGCCGGCGGTCCACGTGATCGTGCTGACCTCGTTCGTCGACGACGAGAAAGTGGTCCCCGCGATCAAGGCTGGTGCGACCAGCTACCTGCTGAAGGACGTTGCCGCCATCGATCTCGCCCGGGCGATTCGCGGCGCCTACGCCGGCCAGGCGCAGCTGCACCCGGAAGTGGCGCGGCGGCTGATGCAGCAGGTCACCGCGCCACGGAAGCACGAAGCCGCGGCCGATTTGACCGAACGTGAGGGGGAGGTCTTGCGGCTGGTGGCGCAGGGTCGCAGCAACAAGGAGATCGCGCGCGAGCTCGTGGTGAGCGAGCGGACGGTGAAAGGCCACGTCTCGAACATCCTGGGGAAGCTGGGCCTGCAGGATCGCACCCAGGCGGCGCTGTACGCGGTTCGCCACGGCCTGGCGCCGAACGACGGCATATAGGCTCCTCGCGCGGAGCGTGCGGGGTGGCACACCGTGTGCACCGGCCCCTCCTTACAGGAGGGCCAGCGCAGTGCCAGACCGGCGAATCAGGCCGCCCCAGGAGCCAATGGAACCTCGCCTGGAAACCCCGGGCCACCACTACGAGCTGACCGAGCCGACATCCGTCCTCCGGCGTCAGGCGCCGGCCGTCTCGCGTCGCCCCGTCGGTTCGAGAACCACCGACGCCGAGACCATGCGGCTGCACGAGGAAGAGCTCGTGGCGCGGGCGGAGGCAGTCCCTGCCGGCGAAGTGGTGGTGCGCACGGAGACCGACGAGGTTCCGCGGCGCCTTGAAGTAGAAGCCGTCCGTGAGGAGGCAGAGATCGAGCACGTGCCAGTCGGGCGCGTGGTGAGCGAGCGCGCGGAGCCGTGGGAGGACGCCAGCGGCGACCTGGTCATTCCCGTGTATGAAGAGCAGTTGGTAGTCGTGAAGCGGCTGGTGCTCTCGGAAGAGGTCCACGTTCGCCGCCGCGCCGTGCGCGAGCACCAGGTTTTCGAGGACACCGTGCGTCGCGACCGACTCGTGGTGGAGGAAGTCGGCGGGCAGGGCCTGGTGCATGAGATGTACGCCGACGAGAGCCGCGTGGCGGGTCCGGAGCCAAACGACGATCTGCGCCGCCGTCGCGACGTCCGCGCCGATCCACCCGAGGAGCAGCAGAGCGGCGGCTTTATCCACGGCCTGGTGCGCAAGGCGCTGGAATAGGCGCGTTGCCTGGATCAGGGACCGGACCGGGCGAGATACGGTCCGGGCCTGGCCGGCTGACAGGGCGGCCCGGTCAGTCGCTCTGAAGGAGGCTGGTTCCCGTCATCTCCGCGGGGACCGGCAGGTTCAGCAGGGACAGGATGGTCGGCCCGACGTCTGCGAAGAGTCCGTTCCGCACAGACACCGAGCCTACCCTGGTGTCATCCACCAGGATGAGGTGCACCGGGTTCGTGGTGTGGGCGGTGAAGGGCGTGCCATCATCGGCGATCATCCGCTCGCAGTTGCCGTGGTCGGCGGTGATGAGAACGGCTCCGCCCAACTGCCGGACGCGCTCGACGATGCGGCCGATGCACGTGTCCACCACCTCCAGAGCGGCGAGAGTTGGCTCCAGCATGCCCGTGTGGCCGACCATGTCCGCGTTGGCGAAGTTCAGCACCACCAGGTCGTACGGTTGTGAGGCGGGGTCGGTTCCCAGGCGTTGCAGCAGCTCGTCCGTGATCTGGACGGCGCTCATCTCTGGCCTGAGGTCGTAGGT
Organism: Chloroflexota bacterium; assembly: GCA_016191465.1. Classification (GTDB taxonomy): domain Bacteria; phylum Chloroflexota; class UBA6077; order UBA6077; family CF-72; genus JACPOP01. Next base: position 277,175 of record JACPOP010000015.1, read on the forward strand.
TGCGACCCTGGGCGATGGGATTAGCGCCCGATCCTCGCCCACGAAGGGAGCCTCCCGGCCGCCGTTGAAGAAATACGTCACGTGGGCGTACTTCTCGGTTTCGGCGATCCGCAGCTGTGTCAGGCCCGCCTCGGCAATGACCTGGCCGAGCGGATTCGCGAGGCGGTCCGGCGGGAAAGCCACCGGCGCGGGGATAGTGGCGTCGTACTCCGTCAGGCACACGAAGTGGACGCGGACCCTCGGCTTGGAAGCCTCGGGCGGCGCTTCGGCAGGCGTGGTGCCGGTAAAGGAACGCGCAATCTGGCGGGCCCGATCTGGACGGTAGTTGAAGAACACGATGGCGTCGCCGTCGCGGACGAGGCCAAGCGGCCGTCCGTCGGAGCCCACCACGGCCGTGGGGTCGACGAACTCGTCGGCGCGGCCTGCTTCGTAGCTGGCGTGGATGGCGGCCGAGGAGCTGACCGCCTTGCGGCCCGTGCCGAGGACATAGGCCTGGTAGGCCCTGGCGGTGCGCTCCCAGCGGTTGTCGCGGTCCATGCTGTAGTACCGCCCAACCACCGTGCCGACCGACCCGATGCCGATCCGGGCCATCTCAGCTTCGAGCGCCTCAAGATACCCGGCGCCGCTCTTCGGCGGAGTATCCCGCCCATCCATGATGGCGTGGACGGCCACCTGCTCCCGGCCGAGGCGTTGGCGGCGGGCTAGCTCGAGCAGCGCGTACAGATGGGTGTGGTGCGAGTGGACGCCCCCATCCGAGAGGAGCCCCATCAGGTGCAGCCGGGTGCCATTCCGACGCACCTCGCCCATGGCCTTGAGCAGCACCGGGTTCTGGAAGAACGAGCCGTCGCGAATCGCCACGGTGATGCGCATGATGTCCTGGTAAACCACCCGCCCCGCGCCGAGGTTTTGGTGGCCCACTTCGCTGCTCCCGATTTGCCCCTGAGGCAGTCCGACCGCTTCGCCCGAGGCTTGTAGGAGCCCGTGCGGATACCGGGCAAGCACCTGCCTCAGCACCGGGACGCGGCCGAGTGCGACGGCGTTGCCATTGCGGCGAGCCGTCTCGGCGTCGTCGTCGGCCACGCCCCAGCCGTCGCGGATGACCAGGACGAGCGGTCTTGGCGCGCTCGGTACATCGGCGGGCGGGCTCACCCGCTCAGCATAGCGGCGGGGTGCTCCCGTGTTGCGCGCGCCAGCCGCCGTGAGGTCACCATGCGACTGCCGAGGATGACGGCGTCTGTCCAGATGAGTCCCGCGGCATAACCGGCCAGGACATCGGTGAAATAGTGCACCCCGAGGTACAGGCGGCTGAGGCCGATCAGGAGGACCACGAGCGTCATCAATCCCACCCACACCCGTTTCATGACGGGCTGGTGCGTGAGCTCACGCCACCCCAGGTAGCCGATGAATGTATAGAAGGATGCCGCGACCATGGCGTGCCCAGACGGGAAGGAAAACGCCTGCGCCGCGAAGGCACCCGCGACCGGCGCGGGCCGAGCGCGCTGGAAGAAATCCTTGAGGACGTTGTTCAGCTCCTGTGCACCAACGACGACCAGCACCAGAGCCACCGCGGCACCCCACTGGCGCCGCCAGCCCAGCACCAGCAGGAGGAGGACCAAGAACCCCGCGACAGCTTCGGACCCCAGCACCGAGATGGCCGACGCCAGGGTGTCCAGCGCTGGTGACTGGAAGCCCCGGAGGAATGCCAGCACGCTCTCGTCAAGCGCCTGGGTCTGCCGCCCCCGCACCTCGAACGCGACGTAACTGAAGAACAGGAGGGCGCCCAAGCCGAGGAGATAGCCGAGGACAAGGGTGATCCCGAGCGCCGCTAGCCGAGACCGTCCGCCTCGCGAAAGCTGCCGGAGATAGGCGCGCCAACCCGCGGCATCAGTCCGGGCCAGGGTGGGATCAGACGCCTGGTTCTGATCCACCAATCCGTTGCTCACGTCCACGCGCCACGCATGGCGCGTGCCCATCGTGCTCAGGTGGGACGGACACGCTCAGCCTCTGCGCGCGACCGAGCGTTCCACCACGCCGTCCGCGCAGTGGTTGCGGAAGCACTCGGAGATGACGCGCACCGCTTCCTCCGGCGAATCCGTCACCACCAGGAGCTCAAGGTCCAGGTCGGCGATCTTGCCTTCTGCCAGTACGGTGGACTTTAACCAGTCCAACAGACCCGTCCAGTAGGTCCGGCCGAAGAGCACGACGGGGAAGTTCCGCACCTTGCCCGTCTGGATCAGCGTGAGCGCCTCGAACAGCTCGTCCAGGGTGCCGAAGCCGCCCGGGAAGATGATGAAGCCCTCCCCATACTTCACGAACATGAGCTTGCGGGCGAAGAAATAGCGGAAGTTCACCGCGAGGTCTACCCAACGGTTGACGGTCTGCTCCATGGGCAGCTCGATGTTGCAGCCGACGGACGTGCCGGTGCCCTCCTTGGCGCCCCTGTTGGCAGCCTCCATGATGCCCGGGCCGCCGCCGGTGATGATGGCGAAGCCCTCTTCAGCCAGTAGACGGGCGGTCTGCTGGGCGGCCGGGTACATGGGGTCAGACTCGGGGGTGCGGGCGGAGCCGAAGATCGTGACCGCCGGGCCGACGGCGGCGAGCGCATCGAAGCCGGCGACGATCTCGCCCTGAATGCGCAGGACCCGCCATGGGTCGGTGTGCGTCCAGGAGGTATCCCGGGGTGGGCTGGCGAGAAGCTTTTCGTCTTCGGTCTGTTCGCCGGAGCGTGCGGCCCTGCTCAGGGTGGGGTTCGATTGTGTTCTCGAAGGCGCCGGAGGATCGTCGCGCGGCGCGTCGTCAGGCATGTGAGATGTTTTACCGAATGCGCACGCTGCGCGTGGGCAGCCTCGGCGATCCGGACCCGCCGCGCGGGGGGAGTCCGCCGCCGGCGCCTTCGGCACGGCCCACGTCAAGTCCACGGCTTCTGCTCTACGATTGCGGGCTATGGGGATTCCGGGGGATGCATCGATCGCCAAGCAGGCGGAGAAACCCGTTCTCTCGACTCCGCCCGCGGCCGGCGGGGCGCCGCCTGACGTGCGCTCGCTCGCGTTCGCGCTGCTGGGCACGTTCGTGCTGCGCAGCGCGTCGTACGGGGCGGGCAGCATCATCCCGATCTTCCTGGGGCTGAAGAACCGGACCGACCCGGAAGTGACGGCCGGGCTGGCGTCCTTCGTCGCGGTGACGTTCTACGCCGCCGAGCTGCTTGCGGCGCCCATCTTTGGCGGGCTTTCGGATCGGTACGGACGTAAGCCGTTCATCGTGCTTGGCCCCGTGTTCGGTGGCATTGCCATCCAGATCCTGGGATTCTCGTCCGTGCCGTTCGTCCTGGCGCTGGTTCGTATCCTGGAGGGGCTCTCTACTGCCAGCTCCGCCCCTGCCACGTTAGGCCTGATCTCTGCCCAGACCGCCTCCTCCCCGCGGGTGCGCGGCCGGGTCATGGGGTTTTATGAGGCCGCGACGGTGGTCGGTCTCGCCTCCGGCGCGGCCGTGGCTGGGCAGTTGTACGAACGGGTCGGCGTACCCCTGGCGTTCACGCTCCTGGCAGCGATCTACGCCCTGGCATTTGGACTGTTCCTGTTCGTCCGCGATCACCCCGTGAGGTCCGGACTGGCGGAGCGCGCCCATGGCTCGGGGGTGCTGAAGCGTCTCGCGAACCCCCGGATCATGCGCTTCGCCCCCGCCTGGCTGGCGGCAAACGCCGTCCTCGGCGTGTGGCTGAACGTGGCGCCGTTCCTGGCCGCGGGCACACCGGACCCCGAGCAGTTCCTGATGGGCGGCTACTCGCCAGGCCAGATCACGGCCACCGTGCTGGTTTTCGGCGTCGTGTTCACGGTTGGGGCCATCGCGTGGGGCTTCGTGCTGCCGCGGATCGGCCGCCAGGCAACGCTGCTGTTCGGGGTGACGGGCCTCGGGTTTACGAGTGTCATGCTGTGGGTGCTCAACGACATCGCCCCGCGGCGAGCCGACCCGCTGCTGCCCCTGGTAGCGGTAATGGTCGCGCTCGGGGTCTTCGTGGAGAGCGGCTTCACCCCGGCTGCGCTGGGGTACCTCGCCGAGATCGCCGAGGAGCACGCGGAAGACCGCGGCTCCGTGATGGGGGTGTACTCCGTGCTCCTCTCGGTGGGACAGCTCGTGGGCGCCGGGCTCGCGGGCCGGTTCGGCGAAGCGCTGGGTATTAACGGGCTCATCCTCCTCACGGGCTTGCTCACGCTCGTGGCAGGCTTCACAGTGGTCCTCCTGGGTAGAGGGGAGCGCCGCCACGCGCGACGTGTGTCGGCCGCTCGCGCCCCCGGACAGGCCCGGATCGAGCCCGCGGAGGGCTGAGCGTGCGCTGAGTCGGTAGACTTGCGCCGCTCGGAGGCGAGCGGACGCGGGAGTGGCGTAATGGCAGCCGCGCAGGTCTTAGGAACCTGTGCCCGTAAGGGCGTGGGGGTTCGACTCCCCCCTTCCGCACCTGTCAGTGTCAGAACTCGCAGGTGAGTGCAGTTCGACATCGGAGAGACCCGCCACGAGGTCTGAGCCTACCTCACCGCGACGCCTGCCACGCTACGCGCAGGAGGTGACACGCGAATGGCTGTGTATCCTGTGTGTCTGACGCGCACCAACCTTGAATTGGATGAGCAGGCGTGTGCTGCTGTCATGCGCCGCTACGAGCTGCCGACGAAACGCGCTGCCGTCAACTTCGCCCTGTGGCAGCTCGCGGCCGAGCTGCCGATTGAGGAGGCCCGTCGCTTGAAGGGTTCCGGTTGGGACGGCGGCCTCGACGTGCTGCGCGCTGCCCGCCACAGCGTGCTCGCCATCCACCAGCCATAGCAGGGACTCCCGGTCCAGCCCCGGCCTGCGACCTTATCCAGCCGGGACCACGGCGGACGCTCATTCCACCCCGTTGCGACTCCCGCGGCTCGTGCGCGTCGTTGCTGGCCCAGCCAGCGCACTAACGGGTTTGTCGCGCCCGCAGGATCCACACACCGCCGGCCAGCAGGAGCAGCGCCGTGAACAGCAGCACTGCCGGACCGTCTACCGTGGGCACTCCGTCGCCGGTTCGGGGTAATTGCGCGGGCAACTGGACAGGGGGTCGAACCCCGCCGCCAGTGGGCGTGGCCACATCGGTAGAGCCCGCGGTCGAGATCGTCGGGGTGGCCATAGCCGTGGCTGTCGCGGCCGTGACGGCCGTCGACGTGGCCGCGATAACCGCCGTCTGCGTGGCTGCCGGCAGGGTGGCTATCGCGGTGGCGGTCGCGGCCGTAACAGCGGTGGCGGTCGCGGCGGTCACCGCGGTCCGCGTGGGAGCCGGCAGAGTTGCGATGGCGGTAGCCGTTGCGGCGGTAACCGCTGTGGCGGTCGCCGGGGGCAGAGTTGGCGTGGCCGGGCCGGGGTGGGACGGTGGAGCGCTCCCGTTCGCGGCCGCCGCCGCCGCCTCGGCGGCCGCGACCGCCGTGGCGGCGGCGGCCGAAGTGGCGACGGCGGGAGCCGTGGTGGGGGTGGCGGTCGGCAGGGGTAGACCGCAGGCGGCGCGGGTGATGGCATTGGTGTCCATCGTCACGGCCCCGTTCCGAGCCAGGGCTCGGCCAGCCAGGCTCGCGCCGGTGTTCATGGTGATGCTCGTCAGCGCGAGGATGTTGCCCTGGAAACTCGTGGTCGTCCCAATGGTCGCCGAGCTACCAACCTGCCAGAACACGTTGCAGGGCGACGCACCGTTGATCAAAAGCACTGACGAACCGGTTGCGGTGGTGAGCGTGCTGCCGATCCTGAAAATGAAGACCCGGGTCGGGTCCCCGGCGGCGTCGAGGGTCAACGCGCCTGTCAGTTGCGCCGATGTCGCGAAGCAGTAGACGCCGGCCACGAGCGTCCTTCCGCCCAGCTCCTGGTTCGCCGTGATATCGGGCGGGGTCAAGGTGGTCGTGCATGCCTGGCCCGCCAGGCTGTTGTACGCGGTCGTCGTGTCCGTCTGTGCCGACGCCGCCGCGGCGTTGGCGGCGTTGATCGTGCCGGCAACCAGGAGGCCGGGCGGGAAGCCGGTAATGGCAGTTCCAGGACTGACGCCCAGGTCACCATTGATGGTGGTCGGGCCCGTATTGGTGACTGTCGACCCGCCGAGCACGGCAAAGGTTGCGGCGGTCCCGAGGCCGGGAGCGACTTGCCGCAGCGGGCTTGCCTCCACCCGAAGCTGGGCTGCGCCGAAGAGCAGGACAAACGCCATCAGGCCAAGAGCGGTCGAGCGGGAGGTCGTCCCTGTTAGCCGCCTGGCCATCACGTTTCGTTGCATGAATGCATTTCCTCCCCGGTGCCGTTCGTTACCGTAGCGCGAATGGTTTGCACTGTCGAGTCACGAACGGACTACACGGGCCTCGCCCACGGCCCTCAAGCACGTCGCTGCCGCCCACCGCGCTGGTGCGTCCGGTCAACTGCCGGCACCATCCAACCAGCCAGGCTGCTCCCACTCACTCGAGTTTTAGGAATGGGTTAACACTTCCTGGTTCCGCCGAGTGGTCCGGGGCGCCATACTGCGCGCACGAATCGAGGCGGGTCTGTCGCACCGTGTCGCACGCGGACAGCCTGCAAGGATGCCCGGTATGCAACTCACCGCTCCGCTGGCTGGCACCCGCCGCCTACCCGTGCTTCGGCCAAAGCTCGGCCGGCTGCTGTGGGCGGTTCCAATCGTCGCATTGCTGGGCGCCGGCGCATATGTCGTGGTGCCACGGGTGCTCGCCCCCGCGGCGCCTGTCGCTACGGGCCAGGTTGTCACCGTCCGGCGCGCATCTGTGGCGCAGACGGTCAGCGCCACGGGCAGCACGGTCGCCACCAAGCAGGCGAAGCTGGTGTTCGCGGCGAGCGGGCGTCTCAAAGAGATACCGGTTGCTCTGGGGGACACCGTGCGGGCCGGGCAGGTGTTGGGGCGTTTGACCGACGACGCCCAGCGGCTGAAGCTGGCCCAGGCGAAGTCCCAACTGGCCGCGGCGCAGCTGAAGCTCGACGCGCTCAGCGACGGCGCGACGGCCGAGGAGATCGCCGCGGCCCAGTCCGCGTACGACGCCGCGATGGCAAAGCTTACGGACGTGCGGAAGGGTGCCACGTCGAGCGACCTGGTCGCCGCGCGGGCGTCGGTGTCCCAGGCCCAGACGTCGTTCGACCAGGCCTCCGGCAAGATCCAGACGCTCGAATCTGGCGCCACCGACGCCGACCGCGCGGCGGCCGAGGCCTCGCTGGTGAGCGCCCGGAACAACCTGCTGTCCAGCCAGGCCAAGTTGACGCAGCTCAAGAATGGCGCGACTCCTGAGGACACGGCCGCGGCCAAGAGCAGCGTCGACTCGGCGCGCGCGAGCCTGCAGTCCGCGCTCTCGAAACTGGATCAGGTCAAGGCCTCGACCGCCCAGGGCAGCCCCGACGTTGTGTCGGCGCAGGCCGCCGTGGTGAAGGCGCAGGCGGACCTGGACCAGGCTCAGCGCACCGTCGGCCTGCTCAAAGATCAGTTAATCCTGGCGCAGGCCGACCTGGAGACGAAGTCGCACGCGGTGGATGTCGCCAAGCAAGCAGCCCAGGACGTGTGCGGGCGCAATGGCGACTCGTCCACCCCTTGCCGGCAGGAGCAGAACAAGATCGATTCCGCGTACTCCGCCCAGTACGCGGCCCAGCAGAAGGTCGTTAATCTCACTCCGGACAACGGCGCGGACGTGCGGACGGCGAACCAGGCAGTGGTCACGGCAAAGGCCGGCCTGGAGAGCGCTCGGGCAAAGCTCGAGCAACTCAAGGCGACGACGGCCATCCCCACGGATGTGACGGCTGCCCAGAGTAGCGTGGACTCCGCGCGCGCATCGCTGACGAGCGCGGAAGCGAAGCTGAAGGCTGTCCAGCTTGGGCCGACGCAGGCCGATCTTGTGGCGGCCCAGACGGCGGTGGATACGGCCCAGGCGAACGTGCTGTCGGCGCAGGCAAAGCTGGATGGCCTCGGCCTGGCCACCCAGCAGGACCTGGATTCCGCGTACTCGGCGCAGGCGAGCGCGGCGGCGGGGCTCCAGAGCGCACAGGCGAAGCTCGATCAGCTTCTCGCGGGCCCCACCCGCTCCGACGTCGCCTCGGCGCAGAGCCAGGTGGCCTCGGCGCAGTCGTCACTGGTGCTCAAAGCGGCGCCCGCGAAGGTCAGCGACCTCGCCATTCAGCAGGAGGCGGTACGGCAGGCGGAGCTGAGCGTCCAGTCGGCGCAGCTTGACCTCGACAACACGGTCCTCACCGCGCCATTCGCGGGGGTGGTCGCCGCGATCGCCGGGAACGTTGGCGAGAACGCGCCCACGGGCACGGCCGGATTCATCACCTTGCTCGACCCGACGCAGGTGCGCGTGGACGTTACCGTGGACGAGACGGACGTGGCCCGGGTCCAGATCGGGAAGGCAGCGCTGGTGACGTTTGATGCGCTGCCCACGCGGCCCTACGTGGGCAGGGTGGTGGCGGTCTCGCCGAGCGGCACCCTCACGCAGGGCGTGGTGAGCTACCAGGTGAGCATGAGCATCGAGCCGCTCCGCGTGGGGCCGAATGGGAATGCGCAGGGGCTCAACCCCTCTGGGCTGCCGAGCACCGGGACCAGCAGCGCCCTCCAGGCGCCTCCACCGAATGGTGCCGGCGAGACCCGCGGGCCGGGGCGGCAGGGACAGGACGCGGCGAGCGGAGACCGGCCACAGCAGGGTCGAGCGGCGGGTCGGCCAGGCGGTGAGCAGCCGGCAGCCCTCGAGGCGCCGTTCATCCTGCCCGCCGGATTGACCGCGAGTACCGTCATCACCATCGAGCAGCGTGAGAACGTGCTCGTGGTGCCCAACCGGGCCGTTCGCCGCCAGGGACGAAACCAGGTGGTAGAAGTGCGCCTGCCGGATGGGACATCCGAGATGCGGACCGTGCGAACCGGCATCCAGAGCGACCAGTCCATCGAGATCCTCGAAGGCGTGTCCGAGGGTGAAGAGGCAGTGATTCCTTCGACCACTGCCCGCCAGCCGGCGGTGAGCGGCGTGCCCGGAGTGACGGGCGGTGGCGGTGGCGAGGGTGCGCGCCCAGGCGCGGTCCAGCAATCGGGCCTGACGCTCCCAGGCCGCTGATGGGCGAGTTGCACGTTCAAAGTTCCAAGTTCGCCGAAGGTGTGGTGGTGAACGTGCCACGCTGTCTGCTCGGGCGGAGCATTGAGCGCCCTGCTTCGGTAGGCTCTGTCTCCACATGATTCAAGACGTCATTCTCAAGCCGCTTGTCGCTCACAACGACGACCGCGGTTTCTTCATGGAGATCCTGCGCGAGACAGATCCGTTCTTTACCCGGTTCGGGCAGAGCAGCTTTTCCATCATGTACCCGGGCGCCGTGAAGGCGTGGCACCACCATCGCCAGCAGGACGACATCTGGTTCTTCGTCTCTGGCATGGCCCAGGTGGGGCTGTACGACCTGCGCGAAGGTTCGCCCACCTTCGAGGAGACGAACACCGTGTACCTCGGTGAGCATAACCGCCAGGTGTTGTTCATCCCTCACGGCGTTGCCCACGGCTACCGGCCGATCGGCACCACGCCGGCCGCGCTGGTCTACTTCACCACCCACACCTACGACCCGAACGACGAGCTGCGGCTGGACTGGAATGACACGCGGATCGGCTTCGACTGGACCACAAAGAACAAGTAGGCCCGGACCGCATCAACCACCGTCATGAGCATTCGCCTCGTCGACATCAGCAAGGTCTACCGCATGGCCGGAGCCTCGGGGATCGAGGTGCACGCTCTGCGCGGGGTCTCGGTGGACATTGCCGACGGCGAGCTGGTCTCGATCATGGGCCCCAGCGGCTCGGGCAAAAGTACGCTCATGAATATCCTGGGCTGCCTGGACACGCCCTCAACCGGGACGTACGTGCTGGATGGGGAGGATGTCAGCACCCTTCGCGAGGATGCGCTGGCTCGGGCCAGGAGCCGCAAGATCGGCTTCGTGTTTCAGCAATTCAATCTGCTGGCCCGCACCCCGGCGGTGGAGCAGGTGGAGCTGCCGCTGGTCTACTCGGGCGCGCGCGGCGACCGTCGCCGTCGGGCACTGGCCGCGCTCGACGCGGTTGGTCTGGCGGACCGTGCCCACCACAAGCCGACCGAGCTTTCGGGAGGGCAGCAGCAGCGGGTGGCGATTGCGCGGGCGCTCGTCAACGAGCCCAGCCTGATCCTGGCCGACGAGCCCACCGGTGCGCTGGATTCGCGCACCAGCCTTGAGATCATGGCCATCTTCCAGCGCCTCAACCGCGAGCAGAACCTGACCGTCGTATTCGTCACGCACGAGCCGGACATCGCCTTTCACACGCGCCGCATCATCCACATCCGCGACGGCCGGATCAGCCGTGACGAAGCGGTACCCGCCGAGCGCTTCCGCGACGCCGAAGCCGCGCTGCGTGCGCTCGATAGCCCGCCAGCGGTCGCGGAAGGGCCAGGGGCGTACTTGCGCGCCCTGGAGCCGGCGATGGTGAGCGCATGACGGGTTTCACGCCGGTCCGCGTGGCGCTCCGGGCGCTGGGTGCAAACAAGCTGCGCACGACGCTTACGATGCTAGGGATCGTCATCGGCGTCGGCGCGGTCATCGCGCTCATGTCCATTGGCAAGGGCGCTCAGGCATCCGTCACGGCATCAATCCAGAGCCAGGGCACCAACCTCCTGTTCATCCGCCCGGGCGCCAGCAGCCAGGGAGGGGTTCGCCAGGCCGGCGGCGCACCGACCCTCACCATCGAAGACGCCGATGCCATCGCCGCTTCGATCCCGACGGTTTCGGGCGTGGCGCCGGAGCTGGGCACGGTCGCGCAACTGCTTGTGCGTGGTCAGAACTGGAACACCCGAGTCACCGGTACCAACGACGAGTACCCCACGGTACGCAACACGAACGTCGCATCAGGGGAGTGGTTCAGCCGCCAGCAGATGGACAGCCGCTCGTTAGTCATTGTCCTGGGGGACACCGTGGCCAAGCAGCTCTTTCCCGACCAGGATGCAATCGGCGAGCTGGTCCGCGTGAGCGCGGGAGGGCGCACTGGCTCCCAGTTTCGCGTGATTGGCGTGACGGAGGCCAAGGGCGGCAGTAGCTTTGGCAACCAGGATGACCAGGTGTACGTGCCTGTTACGACACTCCAGGCTCGCCTGTTTGCCCAGCGCAACGCCCGCGGCGCGCCCAACGTCAGCACCATCAACGTCCAGATGGTCAACGAAAATGCCCAGGCCGCGACCATCGCCGATATCGGCGAGCTGCTGCGGGCGCGCCATAAAGTCGTGCAGGATGACTTCACCGTTCAGAGCCAGCAGGACATTTTGAACACCCTCGGGCAGGTTCTCGGAACCTTCACACTCCTGCTGGGCGCCATCGCGGGAATTTCCCTCGTGGTGGGCGGAATTGGGATCATGAACATCATGCTGGTCAGTGTCACCGAGCGCACCCGCGAGATCGGCATCCGGAAGGCCGTCGGCGCGCGCCGCAAGGACATTCTGACGCAGTTCCTGGTGGAGTCGGTGGTGGTGAGCGTTCTGGGCGGGGCTATCGGGGTGGCGATGGGTACCGGGATCTCCCAGTTGATCAGCCGCATCCAGGTTCCTGCTCAGGGCGGCGGAGCACCGCAGTCGCTCACGACTCAGGTGGGGCTGGATTCGGTCCTCCTCGCCTTCGGCGTCTCGGCCGCCGTGGGCCTGTTCTTCGGGATCTATCCGGCCACCCGAGCCTCCCGGCTCCACCCGATAGAGGCGCTTCGTTATGAGTAGCGGGCGAACCGCATGACGACCATCCTGGTCGCCGACGACGAGCGCAACATCGTCCAACTGTGCCGCATGTACCTCACCAATGAGGGCTTCACGGTCGAGACGGCCACGAACGGGCGTGAGGCGCTGGACCGCGTCCACCAGACGAAGCCCGCGCTCGTGATCCTGGACCTGATGATGCCCGAGATGGACGGCTGGGAGGTCTGCCGCCGCATCCGCAAAGAGAGCGACGTGCCGATCATCATGCTCACGGCGCGCGGCGACGACGTCGACAAGATCGTGGGCCTCGAATTGGGCGCCGACGACTACGTGACGAAGCCATTCAATCCACGCGAGCTGGTGGCGCGTGTGAAGGCGGTGTTGCGCCGCTACCAGGCCAGCACGACGCCCGCGCGCATCCTGCACGTGGGCAATCTCACGATCGACGCCGAACGGCGCGAGGTGACCGTGGGCGGCCGGGTTGTGGAGCTCCGTCCCAAGGAGTTCGACCTGCTCTCGACGCTGGCCAAGAACCCCGGCGTGGTGTTCGATCGGGAGAAGCTGCTGAAGCTGGCGTGGGGCTACGAGTACTTTGGCGATTCACGCACGGTGGACGTGCACGTCACGTGGCTGCGGGACAAGCTACGCGCCAGCACCGCGCGCATCCAGACCGTCTGGGGGGTGGGCTACAAGCTCGTCGAGACGGACGGCTCGGATCCGGACCTGGGCCGACGGAAGAAGTCGGCACCCGCGGAAGCCGCCGGGAGCGAGTGAGCGTGTCCATCCGTTCGTTCCTCGCGCCATCGCTCAGGCTGCGGCTGATTGCCTCCTTCGCGGCCGTCATCGGGCTCTCCCTGCTGCTCGCGAGCGGATCCTTCATCTACCTGCTGCGCGATTACCAGACAGAGCGCGAAAAGGACCGCCTGGGCACCCTGGCGCTGAGCGCATCCGGGCAGGTCTTCCTGCAGCTGCGGCGCGGGGTTCCCATCCAGGAGATCGCCACGCAGATCGACGACATGGCCGCGCGCGCCGGCGTCCGCATCCTGTTGCTGGACAACGGCGGCACGGTCATGCGCGATTCGGAAGAAGACCATTTGCTCAACCGCGTGCTGACGCTGCCGCCATCGCCACCGCCGAGCCGGGACCAGCGTCGCGAGGTGTACCAGGGGAACATGACCTCGCCCACGGGCGACCCGATGTACGCGGTCATTCCGAGTCCGCCTCCGGGCTCGAGCTATCGACTGGTCGTCGTTGCCCCGGAGCAGAGCTTGACGAGTACCTGGCGGGAGATCCTGCCCCGGTTGGCGCTGGCGTTTCTCGGTTCCCTGGCCGTGTCCGTGGCGCTCGCCTGGTGGCTCGCGTCGTCCATCACCCGCCCGCTGGTGCGCATTACCCATGCGTCGGAAGAGATGGCGCGAGGGAACCTGGACCAGCAGATCGAGGGCCTCACCACGTCGGGCGAGATTGGCCGTCTGGCGGTGGCGTTCAACCTCATGGCGCGTGAGGTGGGCCGTTCACACCGGGCCATGCGCGACCTGCTGGCAAATGTGAGCCACGACTTGCGGACGCCGCTGACGTCCATCCAGGGCTTCTCGGGCGCGCTCGTGGACGGAACCCTGGCGGGTGAGGCGGGTGCCCGCGAGGCCGGCAAAGTGATTGGCGAAGAGGCGGAGCGGATGAGCCGGCTTGTCGAGGACCTGCTGTACCTTGGGCGCATCGAGGCTGGCCAGGTGGTGATTGCACGGTCCAGGGTGGACGTGGGCGACCTTGTCCGTGCGGCCAAGCATCGCTTCAGCCTGCGGGCCGAAGGTGCCGGGATCGCCCTCGTGGCAGAGGAGCCCGACCACATCCTTGTTGAGGGCGACCCGCACCGCCTCGCCCAGGTGCTGGACAACCTGCTGGACAATGCCCTCAAGCACACCCCGGCCGGCGGGACCGTCACCGTGGCAGCGCGTTCCGAGAGTCCCCGCGGGGCGGGTGCCGCGCGGGCCCGCGCGGGGAAGGTGCTCGTATCCGTCCACAACACCGGCTCGTTTATCCCGAAGGAAGAGCTTGAGCGGGTCTTCGAGCGCTTTTACCAGGTGGACAAATCGCGGGCCGCGCGGCCCGGTGAAGGTCGTGGCCTGGGACTTGCCATCGCGAGCGAGGTTGTGCATGCCCACCGAGGATCCATCACCGTAAAGAGTGATCGGCAATCAGGGACGGTGTTCACGGTGACGCTGCCAATGCTTGGGGGATCACCCGAGCGAAACGTACACTCCTCTGAACCCGCGCGGCGGGACGCGCTCGTCGCCGGCGCTCCCGTGCCGGCGCGACGGGGCTGATCGCCGGGCTGGCTTCCGCGCTCGTGCGCCCCCGGGCTCCGTGCAGCGGAGCCCGGTTGGCGGATAGGTCACATCGGGCGGACTCGGTCGAGCGAGCCTGGCGTGGACGCTGTCCGCGGGTTCTGCTGCCTCGCATCTCTCCACCGACCATGCGTACGCGAATCGCCTGTAGCGCTCTCCTGCTCGCGGCCTGGCTGCTGGTTCCAGCCGCCACGTTCGCGGCGCCGCTCTCAGCACCGGGGGTGGCGCAAGCCACCGTGGCCCCCACCGCGGCGGCCGCTGCGCCAACGGCGGCGCTGACGAAGCCCACGCCCGCCCCGGCAGCCCCGACGCCCGCGCCGGCCGCGACCCCGCCGCCTCCCACCCCTACCCCGAAGCCGGCCCAGCCCACCCCCCTCGCCGCTCCTACCGTCGCTCCGAAGCCGTCACCTACGCCGGCGCCGGCCGCACCCCTGGTGTTGCAGGGTGACGTGTTCCAGGACGTGGACGGAAACGGTGAGCGTGGGCCCGACGAGGGCGGACTCGCCGGCGCAACCCTGCGCATCACCGACCCCAACGGCAAGGTGCTGCCCGCCCAGACGGATGACAACGGCCACTTCAGTGTTGACGTTCTAGCGCGCGGCTCGTACCGCGTGCTCGTGCGTCTCCCCGACGGCATGGTGGAAACCACGACCCTTGAGCAGAGCGTCGTGGTGCCCCAGACGGACGGCGAATCGCTGCTCTTTGGGGCCATAGCCGCCGATAGCGAGGCCGCACCAGCGCGGTTGGAGGGGCAGGCACCACCCGTTGAGGCGCCGGCCGAGCCCGTGGCCGAAGGACAGCCAGCCGCCGAGCCCGTCGCCGAAGCGCAACCCGGGCCAGAACCTGACGGGCAGGCCCCGGCCGCCGATGGTGTCGCCGAGACGCCGGAGTTGGTGGCGGCGGAGCCCACCGAGGTGGCCACGTCGGACGAGGGTGAGCAGGTCACCGCGACGCGCGTCGTCACCACGAACCTCGAGATGCGGTTCGCCCCGGGGCGGGACACGCTCGCGCAGGTCACGCGGCGGGTCCTTCCCGACGGATCGCTGTGGCTGGGGGTGCCGTTCCGCACCCAGATCGACGGGACGGAGTTCCAGTTCGTCAACTGCGGACCGGCGACCCTGTCGATGGTCCTCCTGGGCTTTGGCCTCGACGTCGAAGCTGACAAGGTCCGCGACTACGTCAACTATCTGACGGGTGACTACAGCCGCGAGGTGGGGACCAGTCTCGACATTCTCGCTCAGGTGGCGAACCAGGCCGGCCTCGCTACCGCGGACCTGTACAGCAGCCGCGGCAACTACCGCTCCTGGACCGTGGAGGCGGTCCGCTGGCAGATCCAGCAGGGCAACCCGGTCATGACGCTGGTGAAGTACCGAAATCTGCCCGGCCATGCGACCTCGTCGGCCCAGACCGATCATTACGTGGTCATCACGGGGCTGACGCAGGGTGGCTTCATCTACAACGATGCGGCGTTTGGCAGCACCGCCGGCTACGGGCTGGAGATCTCCGATGCGGAGCTCGAGCTCGCGTGGGACAACAGCAGCATCCCGCGGAACGCCATGGCGCTGGCGTTGCCGCGAGAAGGCGTCCAGCTCTCCTTTCCCGAGAAGCTCCCAGAGAAGCCGCTCGAGGTGGGCGCGTGGGCCCAGCGTGAGCGCGATGGCCCATCGGGGAGCGCGCGCGGGGTGCAAACGGGCGAGGATCCGCTGGGGGAGCGGCTCAGCCAGATCGCGCGTCCCGCGGCGCCCGCCGACCCCGCGCTAGCGGCGGAGGCTCGGGCCGAAGGCGGCCGTCCTGTCACGGATGGCATAAGCGACCTGGACCTGGCGGCCGAGCCAGACCTGACACCGTCGGACGCCGCTCCCATGGGGCTCGTCGAGCTCCAGCCCGACACGGCGAGCGAGGTGGCAGGACCGCGGCGGGTGGTTGGACAACTCGCACTCGTGCTCGGCGCTCTCTGGGCCGCGGCCCTGCTGTGGTCCACCGCGCGCTGGCTGGCGCGGGCTGCACGTCCATTGCGGCGGGTGCGGCTGGCCCTCGCGGCGGCCCTCTCCCTGTTCGGCCGCTAGGGTTGAAGGAGGCGACTCGGCCCGTACAGTTCGTGGCTGTGAGCCTTCCCGCGCGGCTTTCCAACCTCGCCCTGCTGGCTCTGATTGTGGCGGCCGGCACGTACAAGGTGCTGGTCTACAGCCAGGAGTGGAACGATATCGCGCTCTGGCAGCGGAACCTCTTCCTGAGCGGCGACGCCGGGAACCCGTGGCAGTACCGCGCGCTCAGCCAGTGGATTGCCATCTGGCTGAGCAGCGTGGACCTCCGCGGTTGGTGGGAGTACGACGTCATGCGAACGGCGCAGACCGCGCTGCTCCTGGTGCTGGCGTACGTCCACTACGGCCAGTTGGGTTTTCGCCCCCGCACGCGGTTCCTGGGCCTGGTGATGATCATTCTCCTGTCCATGCTGAGCCTTCGGCCGAGCACGTACAGCCTGGACCGATTCACTGATGCCATCATCTACCTGCTTGCGGGGATAGCGCTCTTTGGCGGCTGGAGCCTGCTGCTGATACCACTCGCGTTCCTGGGGAGCCTGAACCGCGAGACAGCCGGGTTCATCCCATTCATGATCCTGGCGAAGGAAGGCAGCGCCCTCTTCAGCCCGGCAAAACGCCGCCAATTGGCTATCCTGATCGTCGCGCTGGCCGCGTACACCGCCGCCTTCTTTGGGATCCGGGCGTACTACAGCTTCGCGCGCATCACCATCCAGGACACCGCGAGCCGCCTGGCATCGGCATTCCTGTTCGACGTTCAGCGGCGGGGCATGTGGGTGGCGTTCTTCACCGCGTTCAACCTGCTCCCGTTCACGTCCGTGGTGGCGCTTCCGTGGTGCTCGGCGTACCTGCGCCGGCTGTTCTGGATCATGGTCCCGGCCTGGATCGGGATCCACTTCCTGACGAGCTGGCCGCGTGAGGGCCTGATGTTCCTGCCGCCGATCGTGTCGGTGCTGATTCCGATGACACTCCACCTTGTCGAAGGCGCCGCCGCCTGGGACCGCGGCCCCGTACGCGCCCGCGACTTCGTGCTCGGCGCACGGCGGCATCCACCGGAGCACGTTGCCCCGGATCCGGCAGAGCGCCGGGCGCAGCCCCGCCCGGCCCGCCATCTGGAGCCGGTCGCCTAGAACGTGCCGCTGTCTTCACCGGCGGTGTTGTACCGCCGGACGGCGGCTTCCACGGCGGTGAGTACCACGGGGAGGAAGATGGCCGCGACGGGCGGCAACAGCAGGGCGCCCTGCCCGAGGGGCTGGATCACCAGGGCGGCCGCGAGCCACGGCGGACCCAGGGCCCACAGCACACGGCGGAGGCCGGGAGAGGTGTCGCGGCTCCAGGCGAATGCCAGCACGGGCACAAAGGCAAGGCCGGCCAGGAGAGAGGCAAGTGTCCTCGGGTCCAGGTTGCGCCCGAGCGTGCGGAGCGCGCTTGCCCACAGGGTCCCGGCCGATGCAACGGCGGGCGCAATCTCCCCCGCGTGCAGGGCGCCGAATGGGATCAATCCAATCGCGGCGACACCCGCCAGCAGGCGGCGGTCACGTGGTGTCCACGGGCCCGGCCGAAGGAGCGCGAGCCACGGCAGCAGGAGGCCCGCGGCGCCGTCGAACGGAGCCAGGAACGCGAGCGGCGCGATCCAGCCGATACTGAGCGAAGGTATCGTGAGCAGGTATCCAGCGGACACGAACAGCGCTGCCTGCGTGAAGCTTGGAAGCTCCCAGCCACGCTCATACGAAGCGTAGGCAATCGCCCAGGCGAGGAGGGCGAGCCCAGCCATGCGCGTACCCCAGCGGATCCCGAGGGCACGGTAGTACAGGTTCCCAAGCCCGAAGATCACCAGGCATTGGAAGAACCGCATGGCGAAGAAGCCCTTCCCGAGGTAGGCGCCTGACCCGGCGATCCGAATGGCGGCCATCGGCAGCCAGGCCAGCACGTCAGAGAGCGCGGACCAGCCATCAGCCTGGAGGACGCGACCACTGGAAACGGCGGCGTACAGCGCCTGCGAATACGCTTCCACCTCGGAGTCGTTGCTGTAGTCCGTGAACGACGACGTGGCGAACCAGGTCAGAAACAGGATGAGGAGCCCCGTGAAGAGCGTCCGGGGCGCCAGACGCCGGGAGGCGGAGCCCGCGGCGCCGTGCGTTGCCTCGCACCTGACGCGGGCCGGCGACTCGCCCCCATTCTTCACCAGGTGCTCATGCCGGCGCATCGCCACTCCGGCTGACCGCTGGGTACGTCGCCATCTCGCGGACACTGACCGCTGGCGCTCGGCCCGTTAGACGTTGAAGAGGATGTGGAGGACGTCGCCGTCCTGGACCTCGTACGTCTTGCCTTCCTGGCGGACCCAGCCCTTCTTCTTGGCGGCTGCCTCGCTGCCCACCTCTACCAGCTGATCCCAGCGGATCACCTCGGCCCGGATGAAGCCGCGTGCCAGGTCGGAGTGGATGGCGCCAGCGGCCTCCTGGGCGGGCGTGCCGCGCCGGATGGTCCACGCCCGGCACTCATCCTCACCGGCGGTGAAGAAAGAGATGCTCTCGGAGAGGGCGTACGCCTGGCGGATCACCTCGCCGACCTTGCGTTCGGCGACGCCCATGGCCTCCATGAACTCGGCTGCCTCCTCTTCCGCAAGCTCGCCAAGGTCCATCTCAAGGCGCGCCGGCAGCGCCAGCACCACCGTGCGTGGCGCCGATCCGATCGCGGCATTGAGCGCCGTGATGACCGGCTCGGGCGGCTGCTCGTCGGCCAGGTTGGCGACCACCATCGTCGGCTTCTGGGTCAGGAACCCGAAGTTCAGGATCAGGCGCTGCTCGTCCTGGGTTAGCTCTACCGCACGCGCTGGTTGGCCCGACTCCAGGACAGGTCGGAGCTTTTGGAGCACCTCCAGCTCGCGCTCCTTGGTCGCCCGCTCCTGGGCCGTGCCCTTTGCGCCCAGCCGCACTTCCTTCTCCAGCCGTTCCACCCGTCGCTCGACCTGGCCGAGGTCCGCGAGCTGCAGCTCGAGCGCAAACTCCTCGTAGTCTGACGCCGGGTTGCGACCATCCTGGTGGGCAGCGATCACCTGCACCAGTACGTCCGCGGTGCGAAGGTGGGCCAGGACGGCGGCGGTGCTCTCCTGGCCCATGCCCTTGGCGACACCGGCGACATCGACAAAGCGCACTTCCGCCGGGGTGTGCTTGCGGGGCTGGAACAGTGCCGAGAGCTTGTCCAGCCGTTCGTCGGGCACCTTCACAACGGCCAGGTTCGGCTCGTTGCCGGCGTAGCCGCCGACCTGCGCTTTCTGGCGGGCAACCGCGTTGAACAGGGTGGTCTTGCCGGCTCCTGGCAGACCCGCTATGCCAATGTACACCTGTCCGCCAGCGCCCTAGGACGCGCTGCCGATCTGGTGGGGTGTGCTGCGGGCGTGGTCGTCCGGGTCGCCGCCGCCGATAGGCGTGCCGTACTGGGCAATGATTGCCTCCACCCGCTTCCGCTCGGCCAGGTAGCGCTGTTGGCCGACGAAAAAACCGAGCTTCTGGGTGACCAGGCGCACGCTGTCGCGCAGGTTCAGGCCTAACTGGTCGGTCTCATAGACAGCGCGCTGCAAAGGGCTTAGCAGGGGAGGCGTGCTCATAGATCGTGTGTGGGCATTGTAGCCAGCGGCCTTCCTACACTCCCCACCAGTGGAGCGACTGTGGACCCCCTGGCGTAGGGCCTTCATCGAGTCTGCCGCCCGGCCTGAGGCCAAACCGCCTTCCTGCTTCCTGTGCGCCAACCCCGCGGCGGGGATCGAGCGGGACCGCGTGCACTTCATTCTGTACCGCGGCGAGCGCACCTACGCGCTCCTGAACCTGTACCCCTACAACTCCGGCCACCTGCTCGTGGCGCCCTACCAGCACACGGGCAACTTTGCGCACCTCGATCCGGCAACCTCGGCCGAGATGGCGGCGCTCGCCCAGCGCTGCGTTGCGGCACTGACCGAGGTGTATCGGCCACACGCGTTCAACCTGGGGATGAACCTGGGCGAGGCGGCTGGAGCCGGGGTCCCGGACCACCTCCACACCCACGTGGTGCCGCGGTGGAACGGCGACACCAACTTCATGCCGGTCCTGGGCAGCACCAAGGTCCTCCCGGAAAGCCTGGAGCAGACCTTCGACCGGCTGCGGCCCCACTTTCAGGCGGGGCCGTAGGATGCGGGACGAGTTCCAAGTTCCAAGTTTCAAGTTCCAAGTTCCAAGTTCTCGAAGGACGAGACGTGCCGTACAACTGCCAATCGGGAGCAGCGGATGCTGAACCTGCATGTTGGAGCTGGGTCGGACCATGCTGGCACACCAGGGCTGGAAACTGGGATCATCGGTCGCAGCCGTATGACCGCCCCAGCCTCTGGTTACCCGTCGTTTGATCCCGCTGCCTTCTCCCTGGCGCCGCTTGGGCGGCGCGTGGAGAAGCCGTGGGGATACGAGATTCTCCTGTCTCCCCCGGATGCACCGTACACGTCCAAGCTGATCCACGTCCGCGCGGGCAAGCGCCTCAGCTTGCAGATCCACGACCTGAAAGTGGAGACGCAGACGCTCGTTGCTGGCAAAGGCATCCTCGTCCTGGAGGGCCCCGACGGCACGCTGCATGACCTGGCGATGGAGCCGGGGCGCGGTTACCACGTGGCGGTTGGTCAGAGGCACCGTCTGTGCGCGGCCCAGGATGCCGATGCCACCGTGTTTGAGGCTTCGACGCCAGAGGTAGGCACCACCTACCGTCTGGAAGATGATTTCCGTCGCCCCGACGAGACCGACGCCCTGCGCTCCGCCGAGCGCGCCTGACCCCACTCGTTCGCGGCGCGCCAACTGCGTGGATCAGCGCGTGGTCTAGCGCTCCTTGCTTCGGTGCGCAGCGGACCGCTCGGCTTCCTCGGCGGTGCGCTCCATCTGCTCGCCGATCGGCGCTTCGCCGTGGTCGGGGGTGACCCGCACCTCGAAGCCGCCCGATGGGCTGGTGCGGGTGAGGGCACCTTCCCCGGGCTCGTCGGGCTCGTTGGTCGTTGTCGGTTCGAGGTCGGCCATGTACGCCTCGCCGGGTGTCGCGCTCTCGTCATGCCCTGTGTGGCGCGGCGCCTTCTCGACGTGGGTATGGCTCTTGTTCTGCGTTGTCATACGGAACCGTTTCTCCCATCCGAGCTGTCACGGTGCAGGGGACGTACCAGCGGCAGCCGTCGCCCGCCGGGCGCGGTTCGCTACATTGACCGGACCGCATGTCCGCCCTTGAAGCGTTACCCCCGGCTGCATTCTTTCTGTTCCTGGAAGCCGCCGTCGGAGGCACCATCCTGCTGCTGCTCGTTCAGGCCCGGGGAGACGTCACGCGCGGCTTCACGCTCTTCACGGGTTGGCTGTTCTGGACCTGCGCTGTGCTGGCGCTGGGGCTGCGGTTGGCATTCCCTCCTTCCGCGGACTGGCGCCTCGACCCAACCGATGCATTCTGGTACGGCGCGGAGCGCGCGCTAACAATGGCGTTTACCGGGCTGCTGCTGCTGTACCTGGTGGCGCTCCAACGCGGCGCGGCGAACGCGGCGAGCGTGCTCCAACCGGCGGTGCAGCTCACGGGCCTTGGCGGCCTCTGGGCCGCGGCCGTACTGCATTCGGGCCCTCAGCTTAGCGGGCTCGGCGCGCCGCTGGCGGTCGTGGCCGGTGCAGTCAGCCTCGGCTCCGCCCTGGCGGGGCTCTCGCTGGGGCACTGGTACCTGGTGGCGCCCACGCTCTCCGTGCGGCCACTGCTCCAGCTTACCTTCACCTGCCTTGGCGCTATCGGCCTCCAGATCCTCCTGCTGCCGGTGCTGCTGCTTACGGGCGATGGCGCGGCCCCGGCACGGGTACTGATCGAACAGCAGTCGCTGTTCTTCGCGGTGCGCATGCTGTTCGGGCTGGCGGTGCCATTTGCGGTGATGGTGGCCGTGTGGCGCACGGCGCGTATCCGCTCGCTGGATTCTGCTACCGGCTTGCTGTACGTGGCGGCCACGCTCATCCTGGTGGGTGAGATCAGCGCCCGCAGCCTGTATTTCCTGACTGGCATCGCCACCTGACCGCGCGCATGCGACGGACTTCGGCGCCGGGCTCGGCTGTATAGTCGGAACGTGGCAGGCACCGGGCCGGTACGGTACTTCGACTCGGGAGAGAGCGCGGTGTTGCGGGCGCCGCGCGCCCTGGTTGCCTTCGGCGGCTGGGTTGACGCGGGCTCGGGCGGGACTGGGGCGGTGCGATACCTGGTCGATTCGCTGGGCGCTCGGCGGCTCGCAGACCTGGATCCGGAAGACTTCTACAGCTTCACGGACACGCGTCCTCTCACCAGCGTCGTCGGTCCCGGCCAGCGGGCCATGCACTGGCCCCGTGGAGAGTTTTTCGCTGCCACCTCGCCTGGCGAGTCCGCGCACGACCTCCTGCTGTTTGTGGCGCCCGAGCCCAACATGCGCTGGCGGACGTACTGCAGTGTCGTCATGGACGTGCTGGAGAAGTACGGCGTCACCCAGATCATCAACCTTGGCGCAATCTTTGGTGCCGTTCATCACCGGGGCGAGACGCCACTGATGGGTTGGGCGACGGATGCCGCCCTGAGGGAGGCGCTCACGCGGCGCCAGATCACCTTCAGCAACTACGAGGGTCCGACGGGGATTGTCACGGCCCTGCTAGCTGAAGCGCAGGCGCGGGGCGTCCCCTCGGCGGCGATCATCGGCTTCACGCCGAACTACGTCCAGGGCGTTGCCAACCCGCGAACCTCCCATGCGCTCCTCAAGGCCGCCTGCGAGATTGCCGAAGTCGACGTGCCGCTGGCAGACCTGGAGCGTGCCGGCCGGGCGCTGGTGCGACAGGTGGATAAGCTGCTCGCCGACCAGCCTGAGCTGCGCGAGCGCGTCGAGCGGATGCTGGCCATGCTGCAGGGCTCCGAGGAGCCCCCGTCTTCGGGCGCGCCAGAGCCCGCGCCGGGTTTCGACATGGGGCCTTCCACCGCCGAGCCGTCCGGCGAGCTTCCCAGTCCGCAGGCGGTGGTCCAGGAGCTCGAACAGTTCCTGCGGCAGCTCCGCGGCACCTCCGAGTCCCAGCCGCCGCCCGAGGGCGACCCGAAGCCTGACGGCGGTCAGTAGGGTGGCGGCGCCCTCGCTGCGCGGCCTGGGGTTCGTCGCCGGGGCACTCGGCGCGCTGGGCGCTGGAAGCCTGCGCTACGTGCTGCGTCGCTCGCTTCCCCAGGTGGACGGCGAGGTGCGCGTGGCCGGCGGGCTGGGCGCACCCGTGGAGATAGTCCGCGACCGCTGGGGCATCCCCCACGTCACCGGGCGCGACCACGACGGCGCGCTGTTTGGGCTGGGGTTCTGCCATGCGCAGGACCGCCTGTGGCAGATGGACCTGAATCGCCGCGTCGCTCGCGGCGAGCTGGCAGAGCTGGTGGGTGAAGCGGCGCTGGACGTCGATCGTCTCATGCGCCGTATTGGGCTCCACCGTGCCGCGCAACGCGAGTGGGAGGGCGCCGACGCGCGGATCCGCTCGGCCCTCGACTCTTACTCCGCTGGAGTCAACGCTGCCATAGAGCAGGCAGCGGTCCGCAAGCGATGGCCGCTGGAGTACGTCCTCCTGCAGGCGCGGCCGCGTCCGTGGACGCCATTGGATACGCTGAGCTTCGGGCGCTTCTTCGCGTTCACCCAGTCCGCCAACTGGGACAGCGAGCTCATGCGCTCGCGGATCATCGCCCGAATCGGCGCGGCGGCCGCGGCGGCGCTCGAGCCCGCCCTGTGGCAGCCCGGATCAGACGCCCTGCCGCCGCTTGGCGACTGGGGGCCTGCCGACCTGCCCAGACCCGCTGCGGACGACATTCCACCCGTGCCGACCTTCGGCGGCGGCGGCAGCAACGCCTGGGTCGTGAGCGGCATGCGCTCCTCCACAGGCAAGCCGCTGCTGGCCAGCGACCCCCACCTCTTCCCCAGCATCCCCAGCGTGTTTTACGAGGCGCACCTGGTCGGCGGATCAGAGCTCAACGCCATCGGAGTTACGATCCCGGGCATTCCCGGCGTGGCGATTGGCCACAACCGCGACATCGCCTGGGGCTTCACCGCCTCGATGGCCGACACCCAGGACTTCTTCGTGGAGCGGACCGATCCAAACGATCCGACCCGGACCGAGTACCAGGGACGCTGGGAGCCGGGCACGGTGATCCGCGAGAGCATCACGGTGAAAGGCCGATCGGACCCGTGGCACGAAGACGTCCTGGTGACGCGCCACGGCCCCGTGATCACGCCAACCCCGGCGATCCCCGACGAGCACCGCCACCTGGCGCTGCAATCCATGGTCCTGGAAGCACCGGAGACGGCGGCCGGCCTGCTGTTGCTGAACACGGCGACAAACTGGGCGGAGCTCCGCGCCGGCTTGAGCCATTGGGGGACGCCGAGCATGAACTGCCTGTATGCGGATGTTGACGGCAACATCGGCTGGCAGCTCGTGGGACGTGTGCCGGTCCGAAGTCGCGGGAAGGGGCTGGTGCCATCGCCCGGGTGGAGCGGCCAGTACGAGTGGCGCGGCGAGATCCCGGTGGACGAGCTGCCGCGGGCATTCAATCCCCCGGACGGCCTGTGGGCGAACGCCAACCACGAGGCCACCCTGGGCAGCCCGCACTTCTTCACCCTGGAGTACGAGGACCCGGCTCGCTACCACCGAATCCGCGAGGTACTGGAGAGCCGCGAGCGCCATTCAGCCGTGGACTTCCGCGCGCTTCAGGCAGACCAGGTGAGCCTCACCGGGCGCGAAGTCGCCACGATCGTGGTGGCGCACCTGGAGCCACGCGCGACGCTCGAGCGAGAAGCCCTCAACGAGCTCCGGCTCTGGGATGGTCGGGTGTCCGAGGATTCTCCGGGCGCGGCGATCTACGAGGTCTTTCGCCATGAGCTGGCCCGGGCTCGCTTTGGCGACGCGCTCGGCCCGCTGTTTCCAGCGGTGCTCGGGGTGGGGCCACACCCGGTCATCGGACCGGTGTGGTCGTTGTACTTCCGCCTTTCGCTGGAGACAGTGCGGTTTCTCCGCCGCTGGGGCGTGGCGCGGACGGAGCACGGCGACGGAAGCGTCGGGAGCGAGCGACCAGTCGCCGAGGCATTCGCGCGGAGCGTGCAGGTCCTCCGCGAGCGCTTCGGGGGCGACGTGGCCCGCTGGCAGTGGAGCCGCCTGCACAGTCTGCACCTGAAGCATGGCCTGTCCATCCAGAAGCCGCTGGGGGTGCTGTTCGACGTGCCGGCGTTCCCGCTCGGCGGCGACCACGAAACGGTGCGCGCCGCCGGCTCACTGCCGGGCGGCTACGCCGCCGGCGGTCCGACGGCAGGCTATCGTTTCATCGCCGATACCGCCGACTGGGACGCGTCTCTTGGCTGCATCCCGGGCGGCCAGAGCGGGCATCGCGGCAGCCCGCACTATGCGGACCAGGTCGAGGATTGGCGCCGCGTGGCGTACCACCCGCTGGCCTTCACTCGCCCGGCTATCAGCCGAGTCAGCCGCCATACACTGCGGCTGCTACCGAGCCTCAGCGTCGCGTGACGGCCCTGTGAGTCGGCCGTGTCGCCCGTGTGAGCCGGACGCGCCATGCCCGCCGAGAGAATCCCCGTGTGCCCGTTCCGGTCAATCGCGTAACCAGGTCCAGGTCCTCGCTGGCATCCCTGCGGTCTCATCCAGAGCATATCCGCCCCGTTCCGCCACCCGAGAGCCTGGTGGACAAACCTTCTACTGGGGACGCCCCGCGCCTCCAGTTCGCCGACCTCCAGGCGGGTGTCCGGGTCTACCGCGGTGACTCGACCCGTCTGGCTGAAGGGCTGCCTGCCGAGTCCGTGGACCTGGTGGTCACCTCGCCGCCGTACGCGCTGGGCATTGACTACGGTACATCCGGATATTCGGACGATCAGCCTTACCAGCAGTACTTGAGCTGGGTCCGCGAGTGGGCCGAAGGCTTGCTGTATGCGGCGAAGCGGGGCGGCCGGGCGTGCATCAACATCCCGCTCGATTCCAACAAGGGCGGCAAACGGGCGGTCTACGCGGACTACCTGCGCATTTTCCAGGAGGTGGGCTGGACCTACCAGACCTCCATTGTCTGGAATGAGCAGAACATCAGCCGCCGGACTGCCTGGGGCTCGTGGCTTTCCCCTTCGGCGCCGTTCGTCACGGCCCCGGTGGAGATGATTGCCGTCTTTCACAAGGGCGACTGGCGCCGTCCCGCCGCGGGTGGCCAGCGCGGCGACATCACGCGCGACGAGTTCCTGGCCTGGACGCTAGGGATGTGGACCTTTCCGGGCGCCAACGGTACCCGGATTGGCCATCCGGCGCCCTTCCCGGAGGAGCTGCCGCGCCGCTTGATCAAGCTCTACAGCTACCCCGGCGACGTGGTGCTCGATCCCTTCCTGGGCTCTGGCACCACCGCCGCGGCGGCGATCAAGCTGGGCCGCCAGGCGGTTGGCGTGGAGATCAATCCCCACTTCTGCGATCTTTCGGTGCGCACGGTGCAGCGCGCCGCGCTGGCCGCCGCCGAAGAGATGCCACTCGCCGTCGCAGTCTGATCGGGCGAAGTTCCAAGTTTGAAGTTCCAAGTTCCAAGTTTGAAGTTCCAAGTACCCGGCTATCGTCCCGAGGCCGCGGCCGAAGCATTCGCCTCTCCACGCAGGAGCACGGATCCTTCGCTCCGCTCAGGATGACACCTGACAACCTGGAACTTCAAACTTGGAACTTGGAACTTGGAACTTCGTACCACAATGGGTGCAGGTTCCCACCAGGCCTTGCTCGGAGGGGGTCGTATCCAGGCGGCGGGCACAGCGGCATACCCAGCCGTGGACCCGGGCGGGCGACCCGAAGACGAGCGCATGGTCCGGGACGTCGCGGGTGACGACCGATCCGGCTCCCACCAGTGCCCAGCGGCCGATGGTGACGCCCGTGACCACCACCGTCGCCGCGCCGACCGACGCGCCCTCTCGTACGCGGGTGCGGCCAACGTGCCAATCGTCGGCGGATTTCAGGCTGCCGTCGGGGTTCACGGCTCGCGGCAGGTAATCGTTGGTGAAGCACACCTGCGGGCCGATGAAGACGCCATCGTCGAGCTCCACGCCTTCGTACAGGAGCGCCTGGTTCTGGACCTTGCAGTGGTTGCCGAGCCGGACGCCGGCGCCCAGGTAGACCCCTTCGCCAATGATGCAGCCCTTGCCCAGGTGCGCGTCCTCGCGGATGTGGGCACCGCGCCACACCTTGCAGCCTTCGCCGAGCGTTGCCGAGGCGGCGACGTCGGCACCAGGATGGATGAAGACGGGCGAAGGGGGCTGTTCAGGGGTGTCAGACACGGACCGTCCGTAGAATAGATGCCGGGCACGGCGCCGTGAGCGCTCGGGCGTACGTCGTCATGCGCATCATCTTCACACTTCTGGCGCTTGCCGTGTTCGCGGCGGCCCTTGGCTTCGCCGGCGTCATGGGCCTGTACGCGTACTACGCGCGCGATCTGCCCGACCCGGGCGCGCTGGCAAATCGCTCACTGTTCCAAACCGCGCGCATCCTGGACCGTAACGGCAAACTGCTCGAGGAGCTGGTCGATCCTGAGGGCGGTCGCCGCACCCTGGTCACCCTGGACAAGGTGCCGGTGGTGATGCGCGACGCCACCATCGCGGCCGAAGACTCGTCGTTTTACGACAACCCCGGCTTCGACGCGCGCGCCATCGTCCGCGCGTTCTATCAGTGGGCACGCTACGGATCGCCACAGAGTGGCGCCAGCACCATCACCCAGCAACTGGTCAAGAACACGCTGCTCGGGCCCGAGCAGACCGGCGAGCGCAAGGCCAAAGAGGCGTTCCTGGCGATCGAGCTGACACGGCGGTACTCGAAGGACCAGATCCTCCAGATGTACCTCAACGAGATCAACTACGGGAACCGCGCCTACGGAATCGAGGCCGCCGCCGAGACGTACTTCGGCAAGCCGGCCCAGGGCCTGACGCTTGCCGAAGCATCGCTGCTCGCCGGCCTGCCCCAGGCGCCCGCGTACTACGACCCGTACGAGAACCTGCCAGCGGCCCAGGAGCGCCAGCGCTACGTGCTGGAGCAGATGGTGCGCACGCGCGCCATCACCCAGGCCCAGGCCGAGCAGGCCCTCGCAGCTCCGCCCAGCCTGAAGCCCAGATCGGTCGGCCGAAGTACTCAGGCGCCCCACTTTGTGAGCTATGTGCGGCAACAGGTAGAGGAGCAGTTCGGCACCGAGGCGCTGTTCCGCAGCGGGTTGCAGATTACGACTACCCTGGACCTGGACTGGCAAAATGCCGCTACCCGGGTGGCGCGCGAGCGGATCCAGGCCGTAAAAGGCCGCAACGCCAACAACGCCGCCGTCGTCTCGATCAAGCCCGAGACCGGCGAAATCCTGGCCATGCTCGGATCCGTGAACTTCGACGACCCCAGCATTGACGGGCAGGTCAACGTGGCCCTGGCCGAGCGGCAGCCAGGTTCGGCGCTCAAGCCATTCACCTACCTGACCGCGTTCGGCAAGGGCTGGAGCCCGGCCACCGTGCTCATGGACCTGCCGACCGACTTCAACGGCTACCGCCCCAACAACTTCGACGATCGCTTCCGAGGCCCGGTCAGCGTGCGTTCGGCCCTGGCGCAGTCGCTCAACATCCCCGCCGTGGAAGCGCTCCAGTTCGTCGGGATCCCCGACATGCTCGCCACCGTCCACCGGCTTGGCGTGACCAGCCTACGCCAGCCCGAACGATATGGCCTTTCCGTCACCCTGGGCGGCGGCGAGGTGCGGCTGCTGGACCTGACGTACGCCTACGCCGCCCTTGCCAACGGTGGCCGCCAGGTTGGCACGCCGGCCCCGACCGAGCGTCGCCAGGGTGGCTTTCGGGCGATGGACCCGGTGTCCATCCTCAAAGTGACGGATAGCGGCGGCAAGGTGCTCTACCAGTACCAGCCGCCCCAGCCGCTGGAGGTCGCGGATCCCCGGCTGGTGTACCAGGTCACCTCCGTGCTCTCGGACAACGCTGCCCGCCTTCCGACGTACGGTGCCAACAATGCCCTGGAGCTGAATGGCCGCCCGGCGGCGGTTAAGACGGGCACCACCAACAACTACGTGGACGCCTGGACCGTGGGCTACACCCCGGACCTGGTGACAGGCGTCTGGGTGGGCAATACTCGGGGTGGCGCCATGCAGGAAGTCGGCGGCTCTCTCGGCGCCGGCGCCATCTGGAATGGGTTCATGGAGGAGGTGCTGCGCGGCACCCCGGTCAAGCAGTTTCAGCGACCGAGCGGCGTCGTGGAGGCGGAGGTGTGCGCGCTCTCGACGCTGCTCCCAACGCAGGAGTGCCGCGACGCCCAGACGCCCGTTCGTGGCACGGTGAAGGACCTGTTCGTGGAAAGTGTGAACCTGCCCACCAAACCCGACACCTGGTACCAGCGGGTGGAGGTGTGTGTCGTCAACGGGAAGCGCGTCACGCCGCTGGTGCCGGCGAACGGGCGGGAACAGCGCGTCTTCGTGCAGCTCCCCGAGCCATACCGTACCTGGGGCGAGGCGAACGGCTACCCGGCGCCACCCACCGAGGCGTGTGACGACGTGTACAAGGGCGAGCGTCGCGCGGAAATCGACGGTCCGCGCCCTGCGGACCGCCTGGTCGCGGGAGGGGACTTGCAGGTCGTCGGCAGCGTCTGGATCGACGACTTCGCCGAATACTCGCTGGACATTGGCCCCGGAGCCGCGCCCAGCGCCTGGACGGTGCTGACGGACCGTCGAACGCAGGCCGTGGACAAGGCGCTGCTGGGCATCTGGCCAACGGCCAACCTGCAGCCCGGACCATACACGCTCCGCCTGCGCGTGTCTGACAGCCTGGGTAACGTGGTGGAAGGCCAGCAGACGGTGACGCTGGTGGCGCCACCAACGCCCACGCCAGCGCCCACGGCGAGCCCGGTGCCCACCGCGGTCGCGCCGCCGACCGCTACGCCGGTCCCTGCCGCCGCGGCCACCCCCACCCGGCCCGCGGCTCAGCCGCCCGCGACTCCGCCTGGCCCCACGCCAACGCCGGCCGCCACGCCTCGCCCGACTGTGCCCCCGAAGCCGTCCGGCTGACATGTCCCGTACGCCGCGTGCATCCCGCGCCGACAACTGCGACGCGGACGGTACGTCCCATGCGATGGGTGGCTCTGGAGTGTGGCTACACTGCGCGCACGATCAGCCATGCGCGTGAAATTCTGGGGCACTCGCGGCTCGGTGCCCACCCCCGGCCCCAGCACCGTCCGCTATGGCGGCAACACGTCGTGCGTGGAGGTCACCACGAGCCGCGGAACTTTGCTCGTGCTCGACAGCGGGACGGGCATTCGTGAGCTGGGCCTGGACCTCATGGCACGCGGGAAGCAAGTGGACGGACACCTGTTCCTGGGGCATACCCACTGGGACCACATCTCCGGCTTTCCGTTCTTTACCCCTGCCTTCATACCAGGCAACAGGCTCCGCATCTACGGCGCGCGAGACCTCGACCGCTCGCTCCAAGACGTGCTGGCGGGGCAGATGCACTACACCTACTTCCCGGTGCCGCTTGGCGACCTGCGGGCCGACATTACGTTCCACGAGCTGGACGAAGGCGAGCTGCGCGTCGAGGATGTGCGGGTCCGAACGCAGTACCTGAACCATACCGCCGTGACGATGGGCTACCGGCTGGAAGCCGACAATGCATCGGTCGCCTACATCACCGACCACGAGCCCTACGGTCTCTCATTAGTGCCGCCCGGCGGAGAGACTCAGCCCGAGGTAGGCCGCGGACTGCGGGGCGATTTCATCCACGGCGGCGACCAGCGCCTGATCGACTTCGTGCGTGGCGTGGACCTGCTCATCATGGACACGCAATACACGCCCGAGGAGTACCAGGCCAAGCGCGGCTGGGGACACTCCAGCACTGACTACGTCACGGACCTTGCAGTCGAGGCGGGCGTCACCCGGTACGCGCTCTTCCATCACGAGCCGACGCACCCGGATGATGGCGTTGACGCGATGGTGCAGTACTGCCGGGACCGCGCCGCTGAAAGCGGCTCCACCCCCCTGGAAATCTTTGGAGCGCAAGAGCGCCAGACGATCGAGCTCTGAGCGGCAGGGCGCGCCTCAAGGGGTGCTGGAGCGCTCCTTCACCGTCCGCTGGTGGGCGTTCCAGTGGCGCTCCAGGTTGTCGATCAACTGCGGGCTGAAGTGGCAGGACGCTTGCTCCCGGGCGTACACGGCCATGTACTGGCGAAAGACATCGATCGGCTCCTGGCCGACTCGGATCGCTTTGCGGTTGCCCGAGGCGCTCACGACGCCTGAACCGGTGAGTGACTCCACCGCGCGGTGGAGTGCCGCATCCATCTCGCCCGGCGCCACGACCTCGTCGCACAGCAGGCGTCCGTTCGGCGAGTCGGCCGCAAACTGTTCGTCGAACAGGATGGCCGAGCGGGTCAGTCGATCTCCCACGAACCGGGGCAGACGCAGGTTCGCCGCCCCGGGGATGATCCCCTCCTTGCGTGCCGGAAGGCTGAAGTAGCTGCCGCGCTCGGCCAGCACGCGGTCCATCACCAGCAACAATTGACAGCCGCCGCCGATGGCGAACGATTCGACGGCCGCGATCCACGGCGTTTCGAGCGTCGCTTCGATCTCTCCCGCGTTGAACTCGGGGCCGCTGACGCCCCGGTAGAGCTTATTGACATAACCCAGATCGCGGTTCAGGTAGAACAGGTATGACAGTTGCCCGTGGTAAATCTGGGTCAAGTTGATGCCGGCGTTGAACACCCGTCGCCCCTGGTACTTGGGGTGGTCGACCTCGGCCCCGCGCAGGACGCCGACCTCGATGGATGGGTCCAGGATCACCAGGTCGGTGGCGATCTCCAGCGAGTCGGTGGTGGAATCGTCCTCCGCGTTCAAGTAGCCGGGGTTCGCGTGGAACACGTACCCGGCGCGCCCTTCACGCTGCACGACTGTGCTTCCAATGTCGGCGCGTCCGGTGCGGACGAAGTGCTCCAGGCGTTCGAGGGATTCGTCCCTGGGACGAAGCATGGCATGGAGGAGGTGCAGCCCCGCGCGCGGGTGTGACAGCACCGCCGAGAGGAACAGGCCCTGGTCTACCTCGACGCCGTCCTTGTCCTTCTGCAGGCGCTCGCGCTCGGCTGCCACCTCTGCCCGGCTTGGGGTTAGCCCCGGGAACCACTCGGCCGCGGTGTAGACCAGCTCGTCGGCGCGCAGGAAACGGGTGTAGCCGGACGTCAGGCTGCGATACACATCCTCGACGTACTGGCGGAGGAAGGCCGCTCGCGCGGACCGCGCTGCTTCGATGATCGTCGCGGCATCGGCTGCTTCCGAGGCGCTCCGGAGCGGTTTTCGGGGCAAGGCGTCCAGCACCGCCCGGCCACCCGCGAGCAGGGACGCGAGACGCTCCGCGTGTGCCTGCACCCCGCCAGCGGTCGTCATGGCCGGCGCGAGCGGATGCGCTTCATGTGGTGGGGCCGTACACGTCACGAGTAGCGGCGCTCGGCTCCGGGAGCGGCGCATCGCGCGCTTCCTCGATAGCCTGCGCAATCTCGCTCGTGGCTCGGGCTTCCAGCGCCGCCTGCCGCGCCTTGTCCAGCAGGCCTTGCCCGCGGAGGTAGGCGGCGTACGCCGGGAGTGGATCGTGCGCCGTCGCTTCCCGGATCTCGGCCCGCGTGCGCAGGTCGCCGACCTGGCTCGTATGCTGGCCGATGCGCGACACCTTCGCCTCGATCAGCGTCGGGCCCTGCCCCCGACGAGCGCGTTCAACGGCCGCGCAGGTGGTCGCGTACACCGCCAGGGGGTCGCCGCCGTCGACGGTGGTGCCCAGCACGCCGTACGCCGCTGCTCGCTCGGCGATGCTGCCAACGGGAGACTGCTTCTCGAAGGGCACGGAGATGGCGATGCCGTTGTTCTCGCAGAACAGCACCACCGGTACATGGTGCACCGCCGCGAAGTTCAGGCCTTCGTGGAAATCGGACTTGGAGGCTCCGCCGTCGCCGAAGTAGACGATCGTCACCGCGTCCTCACCACGGACCTTTGACGCGAGCGCGGTCCCGACAGCGTTGGGGATCTGCGTTCCCACCGAGCCCGAGATGCTCATCAGGTTCAGGCCGCGGTGCGCCCAGTGCCCCGGCAGGTTCTTGCCGCCCGATGATGGCCCCGCCGCCCGCCCAAACGAATCCAACATGATCTCGCGCGCGGTCATGCCGCGGGCGTAGGCCGCGGGGATGCTGCGGTAGAAGAGGTAGGCGAAGTCGGTGGGCCGCAGCGCGCGGATGCTGGCCACCTGCGCCGCCTCGTGCCCATCGGCCGGAATGGCAACGTCCAGCGTGCCCTGGAAGGCGAGACGGAGGCAGGCCTCGCTGATCCGACGCGCCACCACCATGGCGCGATACAGGTCAACAGCCTGCTGGTCTGTCAGGCCGACCTCGCGGTGGCGCGGAAGCAGGCTCGGCGGGCCATCCCCACCTGATGGAACCCGTGCCTGGCGGCGGGTCGCCGCAACCGTTGGGCTCATCTCTCCTACTCGCTCCTTCGCACGCCGCGGCCCACGCCCCACTCCTGGACGGCCTCCACCGGGCAGATTGCGTGCCGTCTCGCAATTGCTATTCGGGCGCTCCACTGACCTCGAAGCGATAGCCGCTGCCGTGGTGCGAGTGCAGGTAGCGCCCGCCGCGGCCCTGTTCGCCCAGCTTCTTGCGCAGCATGCCCATGAAGGTGCGCAGCCGGGACTGCTCCGCGGCTCCGCCGGACTTCCAGATGTGCTGCATGATCTCTTCGTGCGTGAGGACGCGGCCCTCATGACTCACGAGGAATTGGAGTAAAGAGAGCTCGGTGCGGCTGAGTGGTACCTCGCGGCCGTCGACAATCACCTGCCGCTTGCCGCCGTCGAGGACGAGACGTCCGTTGTCGAACACCTTGCGATCCGTACTTCGCACTGGGGCCAGGCTATCGATTTCGACCCGTCGGAGGTTGGCACGGATGCGCGCGGTCAGCTCGCTAATGCTGAAGGGTTTGGTCACATAGTCGTCGGCGCCGGCCTCGAGGCCTGCCACCACGTCAGCCTCGTTGCGCCGCGCGGTCAACATGATGATTGGGACCGGCGAGCGCAGACGAATGGTGCGGCAGGCCTCGATCCCGTCCATCTCCGGCATCATCACGTCCATGAGGATCGCGTCGAAGGCGTCCTGCTCGACCGCGGCGACGGCCGCGGCACCATCCGGCACGAGGGAAACATGGAACCCTTCCTCGGCCAGCGCGACCTGGAGCAGCTCACGCAGGTGCGGGTCGTCGTCGACCACCAGGAGGCGGGGGATTTCGGGCGCGCCATCGGCTCGCTCACCCGTTGGCAGCGGGTTCGCGTCGCCGGGGAGCGTGGTGTCCAACTGCTGCATGCTGTGCGAGTGCGACCGGTCCGGTTGCTCTCGCCCGCAATAGTAGCGGAGGAGGACAGTAGATTCTTCCAGGGGCGGTGGTGAGGATTTGGTTTCAGGCAAGCGTGTTCGCCACGTCGTCTGAGTGCGCGGGCCTCTGGCCCGTCCGACGCGGGCGACGTTGCGGGCGGGGACGCCCGCGCACCCAGGGGTCTCGCGCTGCGGGGCGGCGCGGCTTTCAGGTGGACCTGGCCGGGATTGGCCGCGGCTACCGGCAAGCGCCGTTGGCCTGGCCGCCTGCCCGAGCAGCGCGCGTGGCGCTCAGCGCAGCGAGCTGGGCAGGATGGCGAGCTGCATGCGGTACTTCGCCACGGTCCGCCGGGCGATGAAGATGCCCCGCTCCTTCAGCCGCTCCACGATCTGCGAGTCCGTCAGCGGGCGGCCTTCCTTCTCGATGACTTCCTTCATGATGTCCTTCACGCTCAAGCTGGGCGTGAAGAAGTGGGCGTAGGGAATCACCTCGCCGCTCGGGAGCATCACGTATTTCTGGGCCGTCGCGCGACTCACCGTGCTCTCGTGGACGCCGAGCTCTTGCGCCACGGCGGCGCGGCTCAGCGGCCGCAGGTGGCGGACGCCCTTCTGCAGGAACTCCCGCTGCTGGTCGACCAAGCACCTGGTGATGTTGGCGAGCGTTTGTCGACGCTGGTTGATGTTGGCGATGAACAGCTTGGCGCGGCCGACGTACTGCTGGACGTGTTTCTTCTCGTCGGCGGTCATGCTGCCGTTGGCGCGGTGCAGCTCCGTGGAGAGCCGCGTGTACATCGGGTTCACCCGAAGCACGAAGCGGCGGCTTTCGACCACCTCCACCTCGAAATCCTCCACGCCCTGGGTAATCACCACGTCAGGGGTGATGTACATGGCCCTGGTGTCTCGGTCGCTGGTGTTGGTAGACGAGAAGCCATGGGCGGGGTGGGGGTTCAGCTTCGTTTTCACGAACTCCCAGATGTCCTCTACCTGGGCCACGGGGATCTTGAGCTCGTGGGCGATGCGGCTAAACTTGTGCTCGCCGAGCTCGGTGAGGAACTGGCTGACCACCTCGCGCGCATGGGGCTGTGTAAGCCCACGCTCCTCCAGGTGGTCGATCTGGATCAAGAGACACTCGCGTAGGTTTCGGGCACCAATGCCGATCGGCTCCTGGGCCTGGAGCACGCGAATTACCGCGCGGACACGATCCTCCGACACCTCCAGGTCGTACGCGACGTCCTCCGGTTTGATGGCCAGGTAGCCCTTCTCGTCCAGGCTGCCGACCAGGTACTCGGCAATCGGGAAATCCTGCACGCCGATCACGGAGCCCATGTCCATCAGGAGTCGCTCGCCGAGCGTCTGCTCCGACGCAACGCGCGTGAGTGGGTCGAACTCGTCGTCGTCGGGGCTGCGCTCGCTGCGCTCGCCGACGTCGTCGAAGCGGGACGCGGGATCCTGCGAGTAGGGTGAATCGGTGCCCTTCTGGCGCTGGATGCAGCGCGGGCAGATGGAGCCGTGCAGCTCGGAGCCGCAGATGTTACAGGTGGGGACGTCGATCAGCTCGAGCGCCGGGTTGTCGTCAAGCTCGCGGGAGATCTGCTGCTGAAGCTCCTGAGACGAGAGCTCGAGGATGTAGTTGGCCGCGACAAGGCGCGGCGAGACCTTCATGGTCTGCGATGCCGAGTAATCCTGGCTCAGGTCGAGCTCCAGCTCCATGTGGACCTTCTGTCCTCCTCGTTGGCGTGGGACTGAATGACTGTATGAAAGTATGAACGACCGTCGGTGCGGCGCCTCTTTTCGCGCAAATGAAAGGGGGTCCCGAAGGACCCCCGAGCTGCGCGGTCGCGGCGCGAGTGCGTACCTGCCTACAGCTGCTTCACCATCTTCTCGGCGCGGCGGAAGCCCTTGTCCACGGCTTCCTCGATCTCGTCGAGAACCGCCATCAGCGCCGGCTTCAGCTCCGGGAGAATCTTGTCCATGAAGAACTCGCGGCTGGCCTCCATACCGTCGGAGTCAGCCCAGGTCCGGGCCATCTTCGCGACGCGGCTCGCGGGCACTTCTTCCTCTTCACGGGACCGCCGGATGAGGAACGCGATTACTCCAGCGGCCAGAGCAGTAGCAAGAATCGTGCCCACTGCCATCCCGCCCCGGTCTTCCCAGGGCTTCGCACCGTACATCCCGCCGTTGCGGCTCTCGTCGACCATGCGTGGTGTCCTTCCTCTCGCGACGTTCGTTCAGGTGTGTGAAAGGGGCCGCCGCCGGCGCAGTCCGGGCACGGCGGCCCGTTCGCTCGGATGGAGGGCCGTACCTACTTCGTGCGACTGACGTCCACACCGCGCTCTCCGCGGCCCTCGAGGCCATGCTCGGAAAGCTTCTTCTCTAGAACGGCAATGTCTATGCCAAGCGCTTTGGCCGCGGCATGCCGGTTGCCGTCAGATCGGAGCAGGGCACGGCTAATGTAGCGCGACTCCACCTCGGTCAGCACGTCCGTCAGCCGGGTGCCGGCGGTGAGCTTCTGGTTCAGGTCCAGGATGGCTACCTCGCGATCCTCGTCCATCAACAGGTGGTGATTGGTAATGACGCCGCCACGCGACAGGACGACCGCTCGCTCGATCGTGTGCTCAAGCTCGCGGACGTTGCCGGGCCAGTCGTGCGAGATGAGCCTCGTCAGAGACTCATCGCTGATGCGCGCCGGAGCGCTCGCGTCGCTGAAGCGGTGCTTCTGGAGGAAGTGCTCCACCAGCAGCGGGATGTCCTCCTTGCGCTCACGCAGCGGCGGAACGTGGATCGTAATCACCGCCAGGCGCTGGTACAGGTCTTCGCGGAAGCGCCCGGCGTCCACTTCGGCCTTGAGGTCCTTGTTCGTCGCGGCGACAACTCGAACATCCACCTTGACCGTCTGGCTCGATCCGACGCGCTCGAATTCGCGCTCCTGGAGCACGCGCAGCAGCTTGGCCTGCAGGGAGAGCGCCATATCGCCGATCTCGTCCAGGAAGATGGTGCCTTTGTGCGCCATCTCGAAGCGGCCGATGCGCTGGCGGTCGGCCCCCGTGAAGCTGCCCTTTTCATGGCCGAAGAGCTCGCTCTCCATCAGCGTCGCGGGCAGGGCGGTGAGGTTGACCTTGACCAGCTCGCCCTTGGAGTACGAGGAATACTGGTGGACCATCTCGGCCACCGCTTCCTTGCCGGCACCGGTCTCGCCGATGATGAGCACGTTGGCATCCGACCCCGCTACCTGGCCGATCAGCTTGTAGACCTGCTGCATCTCCGGCGTGTTGCCGACGATGCGCTCGGAAAGCGCCTTGCCCTCGGTTCGGCTCCTGGCCAGCTCGCGCGAGAGGCGCTGCTGCTCGAAGTACCGCTGGATCGTGAAGAGCACCTTGTCCAGATCGAACGGCTTGGTGATGTAGTCGTACGCGCCCAGGTGCATCGCCTCGATGGCCGCGCTGGACGTGCCGAATGCGGTCATCATGATGATGTTGTTGACGCTGATGTCCTGCGTCTTCAGCCGTCGCATGATCTGGATGCCATCCTGCTCGGGCATCCGCAGATCCATGAGCAGAAGATCCGGCTCCTCGACGGGTACCAGGCGAAGGACTTCGTTGCCACTCTTGGCCTCGAGGGTGGCGTAGCCCTCGTCCTTGAGGAGCTCGACGAGCATCGAGCGGATCGCGGCGTCGTCGTCGGCGACGAGGATGCGGCGGCGTGATTCGGGGGGCGAGGGGGCTCGCTTGGCAGGATCGGCTACGGCAACAGTCATGGGGATGCGCTGGGGAAAGGCGGCCGGCCTCATTTTGCACGGCGCGTGCCGTGTGGTGCAGCGGCGCCTTCGTCTCGCGAAGCAGTATGCCATGCTGCCGGAAGGCGACGCGGAGTTGCGTGGCCGAGGTGCAACAATGCCCGCATGGGCACACGGCCGGGCGACGCGGACCGCCCGTCGCACCAGGCTGATCTTTTTAGCTCTGGCTGGGGAGGCGCCGCATCCCGTCCTTCAGGGGCGGATGCGGACGCGGCGACCGCGGCGCACATGCCGCTCGCGGCGCGTCTGCGCCCGCGGGCCCTGGACGAGGTGGTCGGCCAGGAGCACCTGCTGGGTGAGGGCCGCGTGCTGCGCCGCGCACTCGAAGCGGACCGGGTGCCGAGCATGATCCTGTGGGGCCCGCCAGGCTCGGGAAAGACCACCCTGGCGGAGGTCATTGCTCGCGGCACCCACTCCCACTACGTCGCCCTCTCGGCGGTCACCGCCGGTGTGGCGGAGCTACGCAAAGTGGTCGAGGAAGCCCGCCGGCGCCGCCGCGCGGGCCAGCGCACCATCCTGTTCGTCGACGAGGTCCACCGATGGACCCGCTCACAGCAAGACGCCATCTTGCCGCACGTGGAGGATGGCACCCTGACATTGATTGGTGCCACGACCGAGAACCCCTCGTTTGAGGTGAACGCTGCGCTCCTCTCCCGGTCCCGCGTGTTCCCGCTTCGTGCCCTCGCCGAAGCGGACATAGCAGCGCTTGTGGCGCGCGCGCTTGACGACCCAGAGCGCGGCCTTGGCGGAACAGGGCTCGATCTTCAACCGGACGCACTGGCCCATCTCGTCACCCAGGCGAACGGCGATGCGCGGACGGCGCTGAACGCCCTCGAGCTGGCCGCCGACGCGGCTGTGGAGCAGCCGACATCCGGCGCGCGTGTCATCACGCTGACGGATGTCGAGGAGGCATTGCAGCACCGCGCCCTGCTGTACGACCGGGTTGGCGAGCAGCATTTCGACACGATCAGCGCGTTCATCAAGTCCATCCGGGGCTCGGACCCGGACGCGGCGATCTACTGGCTTGCGCGCATGCTGGAAGCTGGCGAAGACGTCATGTTCGTCGCCCGCCGCCTGGTGATCCTCGCGGGCGAGGACGTGGGATTAGCAGATCCGGGAGCGTTGCCCATGGCGGTGGCCGCGCAGCAGGCGGCGCACATGATTGGCCTGCCGGAAGCGCTCTATCCCCTGGCCGAGGCGACGCTCTACCTGGCGACCGCGCCCAAGAGCAACAGCGTCAAACGTGCGTATGATGCCGCCCGAGAGGCCGTGCAGCGGATGCGCAATGAGCCGGTTCCGCTCCACCTCCGCAACGCGCCGACGACCCTGGCCCGCCAGCTCGGGCACGGCCGCGACTACGTGTACCCGCATGACCATGCGTTCGACGATCCGACTCAGTGGGCTCAGGAGTACCTTCCCGAGGGGCTTTGGGGCACACGCTTCTACGTGCCCAGTGACGCTGGAGCGGAAGGAACGCTCGCACGCGAGCGCCTTTCACGAGTGGCCGACCTGCGCGCGCAGGCGCGCGCCAGGCGCACATGATGACGAGCAAGCCAGGTGCTGGCGTACGCACGGGCGTACGTCAGCAAGCCCTCGGAGGCCGTACTCGCGTGGCATGAATGTTGCCTGGCCGCCGCGCCGGAACTTGATCCTTCCTCTGCCGTACCCCACAGCCTCGTGAACACCCGCGCACCAGCACTCGAACCGCGGGCACTGGACGGTGTAGGCGTCTCGGCGGCCCTGGCGCGCCTGGGTCATCGAGTCGCCTCGTCCGAGCGCGCCGCGTGGCTCGCGAAAGATGTCCTGGTGCCCTTCATCGGGACTCGCGCCGTACTGCTCCTGGCGGCCTGGCTGGCGACGCACCTGCTGCCGGCTGGTCCGTTTCCCGGTATCTGGGCCAACTGGCCAGAGTGGTGGATGACCGCTCTGTCCAACTGGGACGGACGCTGGTACCTGTCGATCGTCCGCGATGGCTACAACTACCTGCCGGACCAGCAGTCAAACATCGCCTTCTCGCCGCTCTACCCGCTTTCTATGTGGGCTCTGGCCGGCGTGGTCGGCGCGCGCGACGAACTGTCCTGGCTGCTCGCGGGCATCACCGTCAGCAACGTGTCGCTGCTCGCATCAATGGCGCTCCTCCGCGCGCTTGTCCGACTCGACCACGATGCGCGGACCGCGGGCCGCGCCGCGCTCTACCTTGCGCTTTTCCCGACCAGCCTCTTCCTTTCGGCGCTGTATGCCGACAGCCTGTACCTGGCGCTTGCCCTGGGAGCCCTGTACGCGGCGCGGCGCCGGGCGTGGTGCGCTGCCGGCACGCTTGGCGCCCTTGCGACGCTGGCCCGGCCGCATGGCGTCCTGATCGGGCTTCCCCTTGCAATCGAGTACGGTCTCGCCATTCGCGCGGCCGTGCGCTCCCGCGGCGCACCCTCCGTGCGAGCCTGGCTGCATCCCGGCGTGCTGTGGCTGGGTTTGATCCCGCTGGCACTTGTCGCCTGGGCGGCCTACGTCTTCCAATTGACCGGTGATCCGCTGGCCTTCATGCGCGCCCAGGCTGCCTGGGGCCGCGAGCTTACCCCGCCCTGGGAGACATTGCGGCGCATGTTCGATGGACCTCTCTATCCGCATGGCGGCTGGTGGGGCTGGGATCATTCCATGCTGGATCTGGCCGCCGCGGTCCTGTTCCTGGCGCTCGTCACCGCGTCGTTCCGCCTCGTGCGGCCGTCTCTCGCCATCTACGGCGCCGCGGTGTTCTTGACCATGGTCAGCAACGGCGCTCTCGCCGCCGATATGCGCTACGGGTTGGCGATCGTGCCGGCCTTCGTGGTGCTGGCGCTGGCCGGCCGTTTGTCTGCGTTTCACCAGGCGTACCTGGTGGGTGCTTCGGTCCTCTCAGCCGTGTTCACGGTGCTGTTCTCGGCTGGCTACTGGGTCGCGTAGGTGGCGGCGGAACGCGAGTGGGGCGCCGCGTCGCTGCTTGGCCTCATCGTGGCGGGCGTGCTGATCGAGGTTGCCTGGCTGGCCTTCTGGCCAATTGGCCTCGCCTTCACCCGAACCCCGGATGTCTCGCGGATGGCCCTCTCGTCGCCGCTCGTGGGCTCGTTCACCAGCGCCTTGCAGGGGGCCCTGGCGCCCCTCCTGCCGGGCATCAGTCTCACCCAACCGTCGCCGCCGCTGCTGGCCGCCCTGGGACTCACATTTGCGATTGCCGGGGCCGCGTACCTCGCGGGTGTCACGCTGCTCGCTCGCACAGCCGGGGCATGGCGCTGGGCACTCCCGTTCGTCGTGGCCGTCACGGTTGCCAGCCAGGTGACTTTGCTGTTCGCCCCGGCGGTGCTGACCACCGACGTCTTCTCGTACCTGCTGTACGGCCGCGCCGTGGCCGTGTACGGCGTCGATCCGTACCTGGCCCCGCCGGCCCAGTTTTTGGGTGACCCGTTCCTGCCGTGGATCCATCCCCTCTGGTATGGCGCAACCACCGTCTACGGACCGCTGTGGACCCGCCTCAGCGCATTCTTCGCGGGTCTCTCCGCGCCGCTGGCGCCATTCCAGCAGTGGCTGCTGCTGCGGGCGCTCGTCAACGTGTCATACGGGGTCCTGCTGTGGCTTGCCTGGTGGATCCTGGGGCCGGACCAGGCCGGCGGAGAACGCGGCCGGGCGAGCCGCGTGGCCTCGTTCGCGCTCCTGGCCTGGAATCCGCTGCTGCAGTTCGAAGTGGGCGCGGGCGCCCACAACGACATCCTCATGGCGCTCCTGCTCCTCGCCAGCCTGGCGCCCATCGCGGCGTGGCGACGCGGTGTGGCCGCCGATCGAAGCTGGCTGGCGAGCTTCCTCCTGCTGACCGCGAGCGGTCTGGTGAAGTACGCGACGGCGATCGCCGCGCCGTTCCTGGTGGTCGTGTGGGTCCGTACGACGCGCGGCCGGTGGCGGGCTGGCAGGCTCCTGGTTGCCGCTGCCCTAGGCGGTGGGTTGGCGCTCGCGGCCGGTGCCCCCTGGTTACCAGGCG
This sequence comes from Chloroflexota bacterium, assembly GCA_016191465.1. Lineage (GTDB taxonomy): Bacteria > Chloroflexota > UBA6077 > UBA6077 > CF-72 > JACPOP01. Next base: position 319,458 of record JACPOP010000015.1, read on the forward strand.
CCCTCCTACCGCGCTCGGCGGGAACCCTGTACACGAATGCACCCTGGTACGTGGTCTGGTACTGGGTTGCGCAGGGTCCGGGGGTGCTGGTCGACGGGGTGTCAAATCTCGGGCCAGATCCCACGGACGGGGGCCGGTCGCTGGTCCGCCTGGCGCTGGCGCTGCTGTTCGCCGTGTACCTGGCCTGGGAAACCTGGCGCGTGTGGCGCGCACCTGGCCCACCTGTTCTCGCGATCGCCCGCGCCACCACGCGCGCCTTTCTCGTGCTCATCCTCGGCGTGCTCAATGGGGTCCAGGCCTGGTACTGGATGTGGGCGCTCGTGCCTGCCGCGCTCCTGGGCTGGCGCGACCCGCTCGCTCGCCTGGTCGTCGCCTACAGTGTCGCGGCCGCGATGACGTTCAACGTCCACGACTACTGGTACGTCGTATTCTCGCGCGAGATGCCCGGATGGCTCACGCTGGCCTACGCAGTCCTGCCGCCGCTGGCGACAGCCCTCACCCTCATCCGCCGCGCACCTGTCGGGCAGCCGCCGGGCCAGGTGGCAGCCGCCCGACGCGGAGCCGGCCAATCACTCCAGGCGACGCCTCCCTGAGCCAGCCAAACGGCTGGGGACGGCCAGGCATCGGCGGGGCTGGCTTGCGCGCCCGCTTGAGCTCGCGCCGCTAAACTGGCGCAGCGAAACCAGTCGACACATGGGCCACACTGCCAGGGAGCGGAAGCCACGTGCTGAACCGGCGGATGTGGCCGTTGCCTTCAGGGCCGTGTCGAGCGCGTATTGAGTGAAGAAAGGAGGCAGAGGCCAGTGAACGAATCAGGCAGCCCCCGGCTTACGAGCCTGAGCCACGGCGCTGGTTGAGCCTGCAAGCTCAGTCCTGCTGAGCTGGCGCAGGTGCTGCGTCATCTTCCCCCCGTCACCGACCCGCGCGTGCTGGTGGGCGCCTCCACGCGCGACGATGCCGCGGTTTATCGGCTCACCGATGAGCTTGCGGTGGTGACCACGGTCGACTACATCACGCCGGTGGTCGACGATCCCCACGCCTGGGGCAGGGTCGCCGCGGCCAACGCGCTCAGCGACATCTACGCCATGGGCGCCGAGCCGCTGTTCGCGTTGAACACGGTCAACTTCCCGCGGGACACGCTGCCGCTCTCGGACCTGGAGCAGGTGCTCCTCGGCGGCGCTGCCACGGCGGCCGAGGCGGGCATTCCCATCCTGGGAGGCCACAGCATCGACGATCCAGAGCCGAAGTTCGGGATGGTCGTCGTGGGCATGGTTCACCCGGAGCGGGTGCTGCGGAACGTCGGCGCCCTCCCGGGCGATGCGTTGATTCTCACCAAGCCGCTCGGCGTTGGCATCATGACCACTGCCATCAAGCGTGGCATAGCCAGCCCAGAGCAGGTGGCGGAGGTGGTTGAGCAGATGGCCCGGTTGAATCGCGCCGCTGCCGAGGTGATGGTCGCGGCGTGGCCGACAGTTCACGCGGCAACGGACGTGACGGGCTTTGGATTCCTGGGCCACCTGTCCGAGATGCTCGCGGGCGGGCTGGGAGTCGAGGTCGATGCCGGTCGGGTGCCCGTGCTGGCGGCGGCGTGGCCGTTCGTGCGGCACGGCGTCTTCCCTGGCGGCTCGCGGCGGAACCTCGAAGCGGTCGAGGATCGCCTGGATGCCGACTCGGGGATCGATGACCTCACGAAGCTGGTCCTGGCCGATGCCCAGACTTCTGGCGGGCTCTTGATCGCCGTGGACCCTCGTGAAGCAGGCGAGCTCCTGGCAGACCTCCATGCGCGGGGCGTCCGCGGCGCGACGCGGGTAGGCGTCTTCACGTCTGACGCCGCTCAGAGGATCCGGATTCGCTGAGCGCTCGTTGGGCCGGCGGCGCGGGTCGCGTTGACGGGTCTGAAGGACAATGCTGATACTGCACCCTTCGTCTCGGCGAACCGCCCAACCGTCCATGCAAGCTGCCGCGAACCAGAAACTTGCCCGCAACCGTTCGCGCCTGGCCTGGGGCCTGTACGTGGCGGCCATGGTGATCTTCATCCTGGGGCTGTTCGTCAACAACGGCGCCAACCGCGAGGCGTCCTTCGAGGCGCAGCTCACGCCCTGGGCCACGATTGCCGTCGGTCTGCTGCTGTGGTTCACCGCGCTGTCCCAGCTTCGTCGCTGGGGACCCAGGGGGCGCCAGGAGAAGGTTCTCGCGGGTGCCATGTCCGGCCTTGATGACCGGTACAAGCTGTACGCCTTCCTTGCGGCGAGCCTTCCAGACTTCATCCTGGTTGGCCCGGGGGGTGTCCTGTCTCTCGTCGCGAAGGCCGAGACAGGCTCCGTGGTGTGTACGAAAGATCGTTGGAAGCGGGCGGGAAGCTGGTTGACGAGCTTCGCCTTTGACTCGCCGCTTGGCAACCCCAGTGCCGAGGCCGTGGACGACATCAAACGGCTCCGGACGGTGCTCGATCAGGCTGGCCTGCACGACGTTCCGGTGGGGGCGCTCGTGGTGTTCACCAATGATCGGGTGAAGGTTAAGCTGGAAGGCTGCAGCTACCCCGTGACCCGCCTGAAGACCCTCCGCGACACGCTGCTCAAGCTCACCGGGCGCGGGAAGGCCGTGGCGTTGAGCGCCGCGCAGGTGCGCGCGGTGCGCGACGTGTTCGATCGTCGGCTCGACAGCGCGCGGTCCTGGCGCTGAGCGCGTGGAGCGCCTCGCCCGCGCGGTACGCTCCGCCCGGCCCACAGACGCAGATCGCCGCTAGATGCAGCACAACGCCACGGCCGTGGGCCGGCGGACGCGGCGCTCCGGGCCGCGCGGGCGTGAGGACGTCGGGCCCAGCCCCGTAGACGACCGCGCCGTGTTGCCAGGCGCGGACCAGCTGCGGATCCGCGCTGCCCGTGGCCCGTGGCGGGTGGTCGTGCTCCTCGCGCTGCTGCTGCTCGGCGCCCTGGCGGGTCCGACAGCGGCCGCGCCCCTCCCGGCTGAGCCGCTGGTCGTTTCGCTCCGGCGAGGCGCGTCGCCATCGGAGGTGGCATCGCTGTGGGCAGCAGCAGGGGCTCGGCCTATCGAGGACCTGGCCCCGCTCAGGGCGGTGCGCGTCGTCCCCCGCGACAGCGGCACCTCGACGGCGCAGCTCCTGAGCGGACTCCAGTCGAGCCCGCTGGTGCGCTCGGTGGAACGCGACGGCACCCAGCGCATGAGCGTCGTACCGAACGACCCGAGCTACGCGGCGCTGCAGTGGAACCTCCGCCGGATCTCGGCCGAGCAAGCGTGGGACCTCCGTCCCTCGGCCCCCGACATCGTGGTGGCGGTACTGGACACTGGCGTGGATTACGAGCACCCCGACTTGAGGGCCAACCTGCTGCTAGACGAGGGCTTCGACTTCACGAGCGGCACCCCGCTCGCCCGAGATGACGAGTCACACGGCACGGCCGTGGCGGGCATCCTGGGGGCGGTAGGAAACAACGGCGAGGGCGTGACGGGGGTCGCCTGGAAAATCAAGATCCTCCCCATCAAGGTATTGAATTCCCTGGGTCGCGGGTCGAACAGCACGCTGGCGCGGGCCATCACCTACGCCGTCGATCGAGGCGCGCGCATCCTGAACATCTCGTCCACGAGCACGGACTACTCGCCATTGCTGGAGCAAGCCGTGGCCTATGCCCGCGAACGCGACGTGGTGGTGGTGGCCGCCGCCGGGAACTCGGGAGACCAGGGCAACCAGCCGACCTACCCCGCGGCCCTGCCGGGCGTGCTGGCGGTCGGCGCAATTGACGAAGCCGATCGGGTGCCGTCGTTCTCACAGCGTGGCGACTACGTGGGCCTCCTGGCGCCGGGGGTTGACGTGCCGTCCACGTCATGGGCGGGTGCGGGGCGGGGCGCGTACGCGAGCTACTCCGGTACCAGCATCGCGGCGCCGCACGTGGCCGGCGTGGCCGCACTCCTGTGGAGCATGCGCCCGGACCTGCCCTCGGGCGACATTATCGCGGCCATCCAGGCGACGGTTGACCCCATCGCCCCGTCGCTCATGCCAGCCGGTGGGCTGGCTCCGGGGGCAGGTGTCGTCAACGCCGGCCGTGCCGTGGCGCGGCTGCGGCTGGGAGTTCCACCGACGCGTGTGCTCGATCCGCAGCCGCCGTTGGCGGTTGCCGAACCGCCCGCTCTCCCCGCGGAGGGTCGTCGGACGCTCTTCGCCGAAGGGAGCACCCAGACGCCGTTCGAGACGTGGTTCGCGCTCTTCAACCCATCGCTCCGGCCCGCGAGCGCCACGCTGACGTTTTCCACGGTCTCGGGGCGCCAGGTGCGCAGCACCGTGGCGCTCGCCCCGGGCGCGAGAACCACGCTGCGCGCGAACGACCTGCTGCCGGGTGAGGAGTTCTCCACCCAGGTCCAGGCGGACGGACCCGTGTTCGCCGAGCGCTCCACCTTCTTCGGCCACGACGGCCATAGCTCGAGCGGCTCGCGTGATGCCGCGCGCTCGTGGTACCTGGCCGAAGGCTCCACCGCGCCGCCCTTCGATACCTGGATCCTGCTCTTGAACCCCAGCCCCGCGCCAGCCCAGGTGCGGCTGCGACTGATGCTGGAGAACGGGCAGGTGGTGGAGCAGCGCGAGACCGTGCCGCCCTCGGGCCGGCGCTCGGTGTACGCGAACCTGGTCGTGCCCAACCAGGCAGGTTTCTCCACGCAGATCGACGCCGACCAGCCGATCGTAGTGGAGCGGGCGATGTACTTCGACGCCGGCGCCGGTGGGCACGACACACTGGGAACCCGCGTGCCATCGCGGACATGGTTGATCCCAAATGGGATAGCGCGCGCTGGTTTCGATACCTGGGTGTTGATCCAGAACCCGAACGACGTCCCCGCAACGGTCAACGTAACCCTCATGGGCGACGACGGCGTGGCGGTGGTGCAGCCACTGCTGGTGCGTCCCCGGGCGCGGGCGTCGCTGCTCACGAACGTGGTCACGCGGCGGGAAACCTTCGGGATCCGGGTGGAGTCGGATCAGCCGGTGGTGGCCGAGCGCGCGGTCTACTTCGCGGGCTCCACCGCGGGTTTCGTGAGCGTAGGCCAGCCGGCGGCGGCGGCGGAGTGGTTCTTCGCCGACGGCTCGACGGCGGGGTCGTTCCTGGAGCAACTGTCGCTGTTCAATCCCCAGGGGCAGGCGGCGAACGTGGAGGTGGACATCTACCGCCAGGACGGCGCGGCGGTTCCGCCGCGGCGCCTGCGCCTGGCGCCGACGAGCGCACGGACCGTGGACGTCAATCCGTGGGTGGTGGACGGCGTGGCGTCGCTCCGGGTGATCTCGGATCGCCCGATCCTGGCCGAGCGGGTGGAGTACTTCGCGCGTCCGACCGGCCTCGGCGCCAGCGCCTCCCTCGGCCAGACGCGGTGAGCGAGGCGGTGCCCATCGGCTGGGGCCGACGGCTGCTGCCTCGGCTTGACGGCGCCGGTCGCGAGGCCGAGGGCCTGGTCCACGGGGACACGCTGTTCGGCCCAACCGAGCAGGCGCATCACGGGCGGCCCTGGGTTGCTGCGAACTTCGTCAGCAGTGTCGACGGGCGCATTGCACAGAACGGGTCGGCTGCTGGCCTGGGGTCCGCCACGGATAAGGCCCTCATGCGCAGAATCCGGTTCGAGGCGGATGCGGTGCTTCACGGTGCCGGCACGGTGCGGGCCGAGCGCTTTACGCCGGCCGTCCCGCCGTTGCTGTCCGAGCGCCGCGTCCGCGAGGGACGCCCGCCGCAGCCGCTGGGCGTGCTGGTGGCGGGCAACGGCGGCCTGCCGCTCCAGCACCCGTACTTCACGGCCGCATCGCCGCGGAGTCCCCGACTCATCTGGACCACCGACCCGAGCCTTGGCGCGCTGGCCCGCCCTGGCATCATCGACGTCAGGATCGTCGACGCACCCCGGGTGAGCCTGCATGGCCTCCTGGCGGACCTCCTTGCCCGAGGCGTAGAGCGCGTCGTCTGTGAGGGCGGGCCGGGTCTGTTCACGGCGATGGTCCGCGACGGACTCATCGACGAAGTCTTCCTCACGGTGGCTCCACGGTTGCTCGGCGACGCGCCTTCACTGACGCTGGGCGCGCTTCCCGGCGGCTGCTCGCTGCGGCCGCGGTCGGTGTACCAGCGCGCCGGGGAGCTGTTTCTGCGCTACACGGTGGATGCGGGCGCCGGGTAGGTCTTTGGGAGCCGGCTGATCTCGTCCCGAGGTCCGGTGTCGCGGAGCAGGGTACCCGCCTACACTCGAAGTGAGCTCCGCTCGGGAGCGCTCGCTCTCCAGAACTGTGGCACGCACCGCTCCCGCCTCCCCGACCCCTGGCTCGCGCGAGCCGATCCCGATCCGCCGGCCGCTGACGGCGGTCTGGCAACCGTGGCGGCGGGTTACGTGGGTCACCGCGGCGACGCAGGTGGCCACCCAGATGGGATTTGGCCTCGGCATTCCATTTATGCCGTTGTACGTCCAGACGTTGGGCATCACCGACCGCGCGGAAGCAGCGCTCTGGACCGGCGTGCTCGTCGGCGCGGCGGCGGTCTCGATGACTGTCATGTCGCCGATCTGGGGTGCCCTCTCGGATCGGTACGGGCGGAAGCCCATGCTCATCCGCTCCATGCTGGGCGGGGCCTTCCTCATTGGCGGCATGGGCTTTGTCACCGGGGTCCAGCAATTGTTGATCCTGCGCCTGTTGCAGGGCGCGCTGACCGGCACGGTCGCCGCGGCGGGTGCGCTGGTCGCTTCGGCAGCGCCGGCAGCAGAGCTCGGCTTCGCGCTTGGGCTGCTCAATGCCTCCATTCAGCTTGGGAACTCCATCGGCCCCGCGTTCGGCGGCATCCTGGTCGGACAGGTCGGTTTTCGCTGGACGTTCATCGCCGGCGGTGCGCTGCTGGGCGTGGGCACCCTCCTGGCCGTCTTCTGGGTCGAGGAGCCGCCCAGGCCGGCACGGTCGCCGCATGCCGTCGATCCGGGCAACCTGCTCGTTCGCACGCTGCGGCCGTTCGGGTGGCGGCGCTTCCGGGGCGTCCTGGTCCTGCAGGTGGTGACCCAGTTCGCGTACTCCGCCACCTGGGCACTCATCCCGCTGTACGTGCAGGAGATGCGGCTGCCCCCCTGGCTCAGCATCGAGCTGGCCGCTGGCCTGGGTGTCACCGTGAGCGCCATCGTGGCCGCGATGACGACGAGCTTCCTGGGCCGACTGGTTGACCGAGTGGGCGCGGAGCGTGTCCTGGCGGGTGCGCTCGTGGCGGGCGGGATTGCCTACGCGCTGCAATCGCTGGTCCCCGACGTGTGGGCGTTTCTCGCCCTGCGGCTGGCTGTCGGCCTGGGTGTGGCCGGATCGACCGCGGCGCTCGCGGTGCTCACCAAGACCACGGCGCCGAGCGGTCGTGAGGGCGCGGCGTACGGGGCGGTGTCGGCCGCGCAGGCGCTGGGCTGGGGCCTGGGCCCACTGCTGGGCGCGGGCGTCGTCGCGGTGTTGGGCATCCCCGCGCTGTACCTGGCGAGTGGCGTGGTTATGCTCGTCTCCGGCGGGAGCATGTGGCGCCGCAGGCTGTAGGCATACCGGGCTGCCCGATCGGAACGGGTGCGCCCGCCGGGGCGACACCTGAGTCGCCTCGCGTGCGTGCCGTGCGCCCTGCCGCGGCGTTCTGGCGGTCGGCGCTGGCGGTGAGCGTTGCCGCGTCCCTGGCACTCGGGCTCCACGCCGCTCCGGGGCGGACCGCGCCCCCCGAGCAGTCCGCTCAGGCCGTAGCCGCGCCCGCGGACGTTGCCTCCTACCGTTTGTCCGCCGTCCTTGATCCCACGACGAAACAGGTCCTCGGCACCGGTCGCATGCGCTTCACGAACCCGGGTGAGCGTCCAGTGGAAGAGCTTTGGGTCCGCCTGTACCTCAATGCCTTCCGGAGTGCGAGCACCCCCTGGATGCGGGAGGCAATCGCCCAGTTTCGAGGCGCCGTGTTTGACCCGGCCGCGCCGGGGTCTATCGACGTAACCGTGCTGCGTCGGGCCGATACCGGACGGGACCTGGCGCTGGAGCCCATGGATGAGGGCGCCACAATTGCCCGGGTTCAGCTCGACCGGCCGCTCGATCCGGGCGCCACCCTGGACCTGGACGTGGCGTGGACCGCCCGCTTGCCGCGCGTCTTCGCTCGAACCGGGTTCGGCGGCCCGGACGATCGCTTCTTCATGGTCGGGCAGTGGTATCCCAAGTTTGCCGCGTTTGATCGAGGCCGCTGGGACACCGAGCCCTGGCACGCGAACGCCGAGTTCTTTCACGACTTTGGCACCTACGACCTGGAGGTCACCGCGCCTGCCGAATTCGTCATCGGTGCCAGCGGCGTGCGCGTGGGCGAGGACACGGTGGCGGATGGCCAGCGGACGGCGCGCTTTCGCGCCGAGGGGGTGACGGATGTTGCCTGGACAGCCTGGCCGGGGTTCAGCGTCGTGCAGAGCGAGGTGGACGTTGGTGGCCGCTCCGTGCAACTGGAGGTCCTGCTCCCGCCGGCCGAGATGCCGCGCCAGGAGCGGCACGTCGCCGCCGCTGCACGGAGCGTGCAGCTCTTCAGCCGCTGGTACGGTGCGTACCCGTGGCCGAAGCTGACGGTGGTTGTGCCGCCGCCCGGGGCCGAGGGGGCGGGTGGCATGGAGTACCCGACGCTCGTCGCCACCGGCGGCGCCCTGGGCCTGCCCTCGCCCGTGGAGGCCACCCTCCGAGACATCGAGACGGTCACGGTCCACGAGGTCGCACATCAGTGGTTCCCCATGCAGGTGCAATCCAACGAAGCGCGCGAGGCGTGGCTGGACGAGGGGTTCTCGGACTATTTGACGATCCGTGCGCTGCGAACCCTGTTTCCCGGAAATGCCTCCTTTCTCGATCTCGGGCCAGCGCGGCTGGATTACGCCGACATCCAGCGGGCCGCGGCGATGACCGCCATCCGCCAACCGCTCACCACGCCATCCTGGGAGATCGCTACCTTCAACCGCTACGGGGCTGCGATGTACGGCAAGGGAAGCTCCGCGCTCCTCACTCTGGAGGGGCGGTTTGGCGACGAGCCATTCACGGCCGCGATGCGCGCCTACGCCGATGGGTGGCGCTGGCAACACCCGACGATCACTGATTTCCAGGACAGTCTCCGCGAGCGCCTCGGCGCGGATGTCGACCTCTTCTTTGAGCAGTTCGTCCGGGGAACGCGGACGCTGGACTACGCCGTGACATCGCTCGAACCGGCGCGAGCCACGGTCATGCAGCGTGGCGACGGAGCGTGGCCCGTCGCGGTGGCGCTGGAGCTGGCGGACGGCACCCGCGAGATCCGAGCGTGGGATGGCGCCGACGCGCTGACGGTCGAGCCCGGCAGCGGGGGGCGCGAGCTTCGAGCCGTGGCAATCGACCCTGAGCGGCGCGTGGCGATCGAGACCGAGCGCCTGGACAACGCCCGGACCCTGGCACCCGACGCGGGTCCGAGGCTGGCGCTCGTGGTTCGGTGGATGGGCCTGCTTCAAGCACTCCTGCAGGCGGTCGGACAGGTCGGGTGAATACCTTCCTCCTGCTGGGCAACAGTGCGCCGCGGGCTGCCCGGTCCTGGCCGCTGGCCCTGGCGCTGTACGTGCCGTCCGCGATCCTGGCATTCATTGCGGGGACTCCGTTCTTCTTGGGTCTGGAAGCGCTGGCCGCATCCGGCACGCTCCTCGCCCGCGCCGCGACGGGCGACGTGGTACTCGTGGTGCTCGAAGTGGGGCTGGCCGTTCTGGCGGCGCCGTCCGGTACTCCACCCGCGGCCGTCCGTGCGCTGGGGGTCGGATCTGGGGTTTCCGTGGCCCTGCTCGGCGCCGCGGTGCTCGTGCAGGGATGCCTCTACAACCTGGTGGCCGGCGGGGTGATGCACAGTCTTGGCGTGAGTAGCGATGCTCGGGGCTTCTCGTGGACGGTGGCGCGGGGCTGGTTCTGGCCGATGCTGCGCCTCGGGTTCGAAGGCGTGCTCGCGCTCGGCACCGGGGCGGCCGTGGTCGTGGCAGTGGTGGCCGTGCTCCCGCTGGGTGCATGGGCCGCCCCGGTCTCCGCGGTCGCGCTACTGGGGTGGCTCGCTCTCGGGAATGGCTGGCTAGAGCTGGCGCGCGCCGAGCTGGTCCACGGGGGGACGCGGAGCGCGTGGCGGTCGATCGGGCGCGCGGGGCTCCGTCTGGTGCAATCCAGGGCGCACATGGGCAGCCTGGTGGCTGCCTGGCTGCTGCTCGGGCTGACGGCCGTGCTGTACTGGAGCCTGGTCGGGCCCCTGGCGGCAGTGGTGCCGGCGAGCGCGGTCCTCGGCTCCGCGCTCGCGCAGCAGGCGGCGCTCATCGGATCGGCCTGGCTCAAGCTGTTGCGCCTGGCGCTGGCCGTGGAGGTTGTGCTGCACGCGCCCGCGGGCCGGCGGTATCGAGAGCGGGTGCGTCCCGGCGAGGGGGCGGCTGTCCTATGATGCCACCGAGGGTTAACGCGCCGGCCGCCTTCAAGAGACCAACCTCGACGCGACGCGCCGGCGGGTGGACACCCCGCTCGACAGCGCGCGGATACGGGTGCGCAATGGCGCGCACCTGCCTGTCAAAGGGGGACAGTGTGGCAGTGACTGAGCCGCTCGTGCGGAGCGTGGACAACGGGACGTCGCGCCGACGGCCCCGTTCAGCGTTCAAGACCGGCACACCCGCTCGCCGGCACCGGAATCCGTTTGACGACGTGCTGGAGCAATTGGACCGGGCTGCCGCGGTCCTGAAGCCCGACCCCGACGCCCTCGCGCCGCTGCGGCATCCGCGCCGCCAGGCCATCGTCTCGATCCCGGTCAAGATGGACGACGGCCATCTCCGCGTCTTTGAGGGGTACCGCGTCCTGTACGACACCTCGCGCGGACCTGGTAAGGGCGGGATCCGCTACCACCAGGACGTTGACCTGGAGGAGGTGAAGGCGCTCGCCGCCTGGATGGCCTGGAAATGCGCCATCGTCAACATCCCGTTCGGGGGCGCCAAGGGCGGCGTGGCCGTCGACCCGCTCAAGCTCTCGGAAGGCGAGCTGGAACGCCTGACGCGGCGCTACGTTTCCGAGATCTTCGAGCTGATCGGGCCGGCCATCGACATCCCCGCGCCGGATGTGGGCACCAGCCCGCGGGTTATGGCCTGGGTGATGGACACGTTCAGCATGAAAAGGGGCTACGTGGAGCCGGGCGTGGTGACCGGCAAGCCGATAGCCCTCGGAGGCTCGAGCGGCCGGGTGGAAGCCACGGGCAGGGGTCTGCTGTTCATCACCCGCGAGACGCTGCGGAAGGTGGGCGCGACCCTCGAAGGCAGCCGCGTGGCGGTGCAGGGATTTGGCAACGTCGGCTCCAACGCCGCCACGCTGCTGCACGCGGTGGGCGCGAAGGTGGTCGCGGTCTCGGATGTCAGCGGCGCGCTGCACGCGCCCGGTGGCCTGGACATGCCATCGGTGCTGAGCTACTACCGCGAGAACCACCATCTCCAGGGATACCCGGACGCAGCGTTGATCGACAATGACACGCTGCTCAGGCTCCCCGTCGACGTCCTCCTGCCGGCCGCGATGGATGGGCAGATCACCGCGAGCAACGCGGCTGAGATCCAGGCCAAGGTTGTCATCGAAGGTGCGAACGGTCCGACGACGGCCGATGCGGACGAGATCCTCGCCCGGCACGGCGTGCGGGTGGTGCCCGATATCCTGGCGAATGCCGGCGGTGTCGTCGTGAGCTACTTCGAGTGGGTGCAGGATCGCTACGGGTTCTTCTGGGCCGAGTCGGACGTCAACCAGCGCCTGGAGGACAGCATGGTCCAGGCGTTCGATGCGGTGTGGGCGGCATCCGTGCGCCACGGGGTGGACCTGCGAACCGCGGCCTACACGGTGGCGGTGGAGCGCATCCTGGAAGCGCGCCGCCTGCGCGGCCTGTACGCCTGAGACTGGCGCGCCTTTGCAGCCTGGACCCGTGGCACGTCACTTGCAGCGCCGCGGCCCCATATGGGTCAGCGGGAGACAGTTGGGATGGCACAGGTCAGCCACCTCATCAAGGTGTTTAACGTGCAGTGCGTGATGTGCGGCCGGGCTGCCGGCCAGTTGATCGGGCGCGGCTTCGTGCCAGCCCAGAGGGTGGCGGCACCGATTGCCGGGCGGAACGGCGAGACGCGCTGTGGCGAATGCGGCGGCAACCTGTACCTGGAGCCCGAGGAGGCGATCACCCCGTTCATGGCCTCCCAGATAGCCGCCCAGCGGGCGGGGGCGCTCCAGCAGGCACAGCGGGCGGCATAGGACCTACCCTCGAGCAGCGAGCTGCACATTACCCGCGCGAAGGCTCGTTGTCGTTGAACGGCAACGAGCCTTCGCGCTGCACGTAGCGCCAGAGCGCTGTCAACTCTTCGGCCAGCAGCGACTCGCCGACGTCTTCCGACTGGATTGTGGCGGCGAGCCGGGTCTCGAATGCGTCCGCTTCGAGATCCTGGCTGCACCACGCCGGAAGTTTGTCCATTTTCAGCCGCAGCGGGTGGCGGGTGGCATGCCCGCCCGCCCGGCGCCACTGGCGCTCGTACTCTCGCAGCAAGGCCCGGCACACCGCCTGAGGACGCACGCAACCGAGTGTAGGGCGTGCTGGGTTCATCGACGGTCTCCATCCGGGCGGGTGCCGCGGGTGTCAGCAGTCGGGCCAGAACGGCTACGCTGAGCCCATGGGGCGGCCGGCAGTGGTGTTCGCGAGCGCGCCTGTGCGTGATTCGGCCTGGCTGCGGCGGCGGCTGCGCGCCCTCGATCGGCGCCCGTTCGTCGTCGCCGCGGATGGCGGTGCGGACACGGCTCGCGTGTTTGATCTTGCCCCAGACCTGGTGGTGGGCGACCTCGATTCCATTTCAGCCGGGTCGCTGGCTCGCCTGGAAGCCGAGGGGGTGTGCTTCGAGCCCCTGCCGCGTGACAAAGACGTGACGGACGGTGAGGTGGCCGTTCTCCGCGCGGGTGAAGCGATTGGCGCCGGCGGTGAGGTGCTGGTGGTTGGTGCGCTGGGGGGTCCGCGGCTCGACCATGGGCTGGCAAACCTGGGTCTGCTCGCCCGCTTCGGGTCGCACGTCGTCCTCCTCGACGAGGCCAACGAGGTGCGCCTGTTGCGCGGCCCCGAGACCCGACGGTGGGCGCCAGAGCCAGGTGAGATCGTGTCGCTGATCGCCTGGGGCGTCGCCGCCCGGGGCGTGGCCACCAGCGGCCTGCGCTGGGCGCTGGACGGGTTTGATCTCCCAGTCGGCTCGACGCGGGCGATCAGCAATGAGCCGAGCAGACCGGATGGAGAGGTCGCCGTTACGCTGGCGGAGGGACTTCTCCTGGTGACGCGGTACGTTCCAGACTTCGGGAGCGAGGCGCGGCCTGGGCTATAGTCCGCCGCCTATGACCAGCCCCGCTACCCACGAACCGCCCGTAACCACGACCGGTGCACCGGGTGGAAACGGAACTGTTGGTTTGGCGCGCCCGGTGGTGGTGGTTGCCGACTCGGTCGCCGAGGAGGGGCTGGCTCTTCTGCGTCCGGCGGCGCAGGTCCACGTGGTCCATGGCCAGGGTGCTGAGGCCCTGAAGGCAGCGCTCGGCGCTGCCGAGGCGCTTCTGGTGCGCTCGGAGACGCGCGTCACCGCCGACTTGCTGGAGCACGCGCCCAGGCTGCGGGTTATCGGCCGTGCTGGGGCCGGTGTCGATACGATCGACGTCCAGGCGGCGACAGCACGGGGCATCGTCGTCGTGAACGCGCCGGGTGGGAACGCCATCGCCGCCGGCGAGCACGCCCTGGCGCTCATGTTCGCCCTCGCCCGACGCATTGCCGTGGCCGATGCTTCCATGAAGCGCGGCGAGTGGCAGCGGGCTGCCTTCATGGGGCTGGAGCTCACCGGCAAGACGCTCGGGCTCGTGGGTCTGGGCCGGGTCGGCAGCGAGGTTGCCCGACGCGGCCTGGGCCTCGAGATGAAGGTGCTGGTCTTCGATCCCTACGTTCCGGACGAACACGTGCGGCGGCTGGGCTGCGAGCCGCGGGAGCTCGCCGCGCTGCTGGGCGAAGCCGACTTCGTGTCCCTGCACACACCGCTAACCGATGGCACCAGGGGGCTGATGAACGCCGAGCGACTCCGCCTTATGAAATCCACCGCCTACCTGGTCAATTGTGCGCGCGGTCCGCTCGTGGACGTAGCGGCCCTGGTGGCCGCGCTGGATGCTGGGCAGTTGGCGGGCGCCGGGATTGACGTCTACGAGCAGGAGCCGTCGAGCCCCGACGATCCCCTGGCGCTGCACCCCAAGGTGGTGGCGACGCCGCACCTTGGCGCGAGCACCGTGGAAGCGCAGACCAACGTGGCAGTGCAGGTAGCCGAGGAGGTGCTGGCGGTGCTGAATGGGCTCCCTGCCCAATTTGCCGTCAATGCCCCCAGCGTGCGCGCGGAGGACGCGGCGGCGCTGCGGCCGTTCCTGGAGCTGGCGGCGTTGCTCGGTAAGATCGCCACCCAGTTGGCTGAGGGCACGCTCAAGACAGCCGAGGTCGTGTACCGCGGCGCCATCGCCGAACGCGCGAACCTGAGCGCCGTCACCGCGGCCGCGGCACAGGGCCTCCTGGAGCCGATCACCGCCGGCCCGGTGAACCTGGTCAACGCGCGGTTGCTGGCGCAGCAGCGTGGCCTGGAGCTCCAGGAGCACCGCAGCACCACGCCCGAGCACTACACGGACCTGGTACGGGTGCGCGTGCAGACGGACCGCGGCACCACCAGCGTGGCCGGCACGATCGCCGACGGCCGGCCCCACGTGGTGCAGATTGACGAATACGATTTGCACCTCCCGCCGACCCCTGGCTACCTGCTCGTGACGCAGCACACGGATCAGCCTGGCATCATCGGCCGCGTCGGCACCATCCTCGGCGAGGCGGACATCAACGTCTCGTCGATGCAGGTCGGCCGCGAGGCGCCGCGGGGCAAGGCGCTCATGCTCCTCTCGGTCGATGATCCTGTTCCGGAAGCCGTGGTCGAGCGGCTTCGAACCGTCGCCAGCATTGCCTACATCAAGGTGGTGAAGCTCTAGAGGGCCGGGGCCACCCCCACCTCTGGAACTTCCTCCGTTCGTCCGTCTACCCGAGAGCATTCGCGTGCAGGCACGCCCGCCCTACCAACCACCCTCCCCCGACGATCCTTCGCGGTTGGCGCGCGCTGTCGCCTGGTTCGATGGGCTCACGGACTGGCAGCGTGTTCGCTATGCGCTTGCCGCGATGACCTTTCTCCTGGCGAGTGGTGGGTACTTTCTTGGACTCGGCAGCACCATCCTGTTGCGACGGGTGGAGGCCCAGGAGATCAAGCTTGGCGTGACGCCGTCGGCGCTGACGACCGTGGAGCCGACGCTCACCAGCACGGCGGTACCGTCGACCGTTACGGCGACGCCCAGCCCGGGTGGGACGCCTTTGACGAGCACTCCGGTGCCGACGCCGTTTACTGCGCCGCAGTTGAATCCCACGGGTCCGTTGGTGCCGCGGGTGCCGGCAGCGCCACCGCCCGGTGTGCCGGCGGCGCCGCAAGCCTCGATCACCGCGCGCCCCCGCAACGTGGAAGGCACGAGCACGCCGGAAGCGCGCGGAACCCCTGCGCCGGCCATACCTGGCTCGGTGCGAACCACCACGCCGGTGACGGCGGGGGCGACGCCCGTGGGAACACCGCGGGCCGCCGGGACGAGTGTGCCCGTTGCGCCGCCAACTGCCGCGGCGCCTCCGGCGACAGCCGTCGTGCCAACCCCTGCAGCAGGAGCCACTTCGGTGCCCACCGTGCCCGCTCCGGTCGCAACCGTCGCTCCCGCCCCACCCCCCACCGCGCCCGCGGCGGCGCCGACGGCCACGCCCGCGCCGCCACGGGCTACCGCCGTGCCGCCCACCCCCGTGCCGCCCACCGCCGTGCCGCCCACCGCCGTGCCGGTTGCGCCACCTACCCTTGCGCCGACGGCGCGGCCCCCAACGGCCACGCCAGGTTCCGGCGGCGCGGTCGCTCCCGCCAAACCCTGAGCCGCCGCCAGAACGGGGGTTCGTATACTGGCCGCCATGTCGCCGGGTGCGCCGGGCGCCGCGCAGACCGCCCGCCTCACTCGGTCGTCGAGTCAGGCGCCGCGTCACTTCCTGAGTGTGCTGGACCGCTCCGCCGACGAGTGGCTCGCCCTCATCAACCGCGCCGGGGCTTTGAAGCACGTTCGCCCGATCGGGGGCCCGCACCCGGCGCTCCTGAGCGGCCGCACGCTCGCGCTGATTTTCCAGAAGCCATCGCTCCGCACCCGTGTCTCCTTCGAAGTGGCCATGCTCCAGGCCGGCGGACACGCGCTGTACCTCTCGCCCGCGGAGATTCAGCTCGGGCAACGGGAAGGCATCGCCGATGCCGCGCGCGTGCTCAGCCGGTACGTGGATGCGATCGCCGCGCGGGTGTACCTGCACCGCGACGTCGAGGCACTTGCCCGAGATGCAACGGTTCCCGTCATCAATGCGCTCTCAGACCGAGAGCACCCTTGCCAGGCGCTGGCCGACTTGCTGACGCTGACCGAGCACCGCGGCTCACTCCGGGGGCTTCGGTTGGCGTACGTGGGTGACGGGAACAATGTCGCCAGCTCGCTCGCGCTAGCTGCCACACGGCTCGGCGTCCAGGTCACGATTGCGTCGCCGGACGGCTTCGAGGTGCCTCCCGAGGTGCTGGAAGCTGCTCATGAGGGCGCTGGCCTCGGTGGGACCGTCGAAACCTTTCGGAATCCACGGGATGCCGTGCGGGGCGCCGACGTGGTGTACACGGATGCCTGGTACAGCATGGGCCAGGAGGACGAGGCGGAGGTCCGCCAGCCGCTCTTTCGAGCCTACCAGGTTAACCAGACGCTGCTGCACTCCGCGGACCCGAACGTTCTCGTGATGCACGATTTACCAGCCCACCGTGGGCAGGAGATCACCGACGACGTGATGGACGGTCCCCACAGCATCATCTACGACCAGGCCGAGAACCGGCTGCACGCGCAGAAAGCGCTGCTGGTGGACCTGTTGGAGCGCCGCGCGTCGGTCTAACCGACACCCGGACGGTGCCACGTGGACGCGCTCTTCGGCCTGCTTGGCGCCCTGTTCGGCCGTTTCGCGCTGAGCTCGTTCGTCGATATCGGCATCGTGGCGCTGGTCCTCTACTGGCTGCTCACGCTCATCAGCGGCACCTCGGCCGCCACCCTGGTCCGGGGAGTCCTGATCCTGCTTACGCTGGCGTTCGCGCTCAGCAACTGGTTCAACCTGACCATGCTGCAATGGCTGCTCCGCAACTCGCTGCCGGCGTTCCTGGTGGCGATACCGGTGCTCTTCGCCCCGGAGCTGCGGCGCGCGCTCGAGCAGCTCGGCCGTGCCGGGGCCTTGATCCCCCGCGCGCCGGCCGCCATCTCGTCGACCACGCGGGCGGCCGAGGCGATCTCCACCGCGGCCCAGCGCCTCTCGGAGCGCCGCTGGGGCGCACTGATCGTCATCGAGCGCGAGACGGCGCTCGGCGAGTACGCTGCCAGCGGCATTCCGATCGACGGGGTCGTGTCGGTGGACCTGCTGCTGAACATCTTCTATCCCAACTCGCCCCTGCACGACGGCGCCGTGATCGTGCGCGGCGACCGCATCGTCGCGGCTGGCGCGGTGCTGCCGCTGGCGCAGTCTGAGCACGTGGAACAGATGGGGACGCGCCACCGCGCCGCGATCGGCATCTCCGAGCGCTCCGATGCCATCGCCGTCGTCGTCTCGGAAGAGACGGGGATCATCTCTATCGGGAACGCGGGACGAATGGTGCGGAACCTGGGCCAGGGCCGCCTGCTGAAGGTGCTCTCGATCCTGGAGAAGGTCCGTACCACGGGTGGCGCAGCCACCTGGCGCACCCGCCTGAGCGCACTCGCTCGCAGTGACGTCGACGAGATCCGACTGGAGGACGAGGATCGCCGCGCCTCGGCGTAGCGACCCTTACGTCGCGCCACCTCCATGCGGTTGCCGTTTGGACTCGACCCCGGCCGGGCGGCATTCTCGCTCGTCCTCGCCGTGCTGCTGTACGTCTTCGCACTGAATGAGACAAACCCGGAAACGACCCGGACGACCGATTTCACGGTGCCGGTAGAGGTCGTGAACGTCCCGGCCGGGCTGCTTCTGGCCGACCGTCCGCCAGCCGTCCAGCTCCGCGTTCGCGCTCCGCAGGACGTCTTCAGCCGCCTGCGCCCAGAGTCCTTTGGCGCGCAGGTAGACGCTGGCGGTACCCAGGCGGGGACCCAGGAGCTGGATGTGGCCATTCGCTCGACAAGCCCCGAAGTCCGCGACGCCACCGCGCTGCCCAGCCGGGTGCGGCTGCGCCTCGACGCGGTCCAGGAGCGCTCGCTGCCGGTTCGGGTGAGCACCGTTGGCCAGGTGCCGTCCGGGTACCAGGTGGGAACCGCCCGCGCGGACCCCGCGCGCATCACTGTGAGTGGTGCGGAGAGTGTGACCCGGACGGCTGTGGAAGCGGTGGTCGAGGTGAACCTGGACCGCGTGACGGTCACGGTGAACGGCGTCTTTACGCCGCGAGTGGTGGACGGCCGCGGCAACGAGGTCCGGGAAGTGACGGTCAGACCATCTGCCGTCAACGTGGAAATCCCGATCACCCAGCAGGCGCAGTTCAAGGAGGTGGGTGTACGGCCGCGGATTGTGGGCAGCCCCGCCCCGGGCTACTTGCTGGAACCGGTGGAGGTGGAGCCCCCAACCACCACCCTGTTTGGCGAGCCCGCCGCTCTGGAAGGCGCGAACTTCGTGGAGACCGTGCCCGCGGACGTCACCGGGCTCACGGGTACGGTGGTCCGTCGGCTGGCCCTGGTGGCGCCGCCGAACACCCTGCTGCTGCAACAGGGCCAGACCGTGGACGTGACGATCCGCGTCTCCCCACTCACCATTTCCCAGACGCTGCGCGTGATCCCGACGATCGTGAACTTGCCGCCGTCGGTGGTCCTGGCTCGGCCACCGGACCCGGTGAGCATCACGCTGGTCGGCCCGGCGCCAACGCTTGCCAACCTCACGGCTCGCGACCTCCGCGTGGTGCTCGACGCGACCGGGAAGACGACCGCCGGTCGCGTCGAGATCGACGCGCGGGTGCAGAACATGCCGCCGGGAATGACACTGGAGAACATGGACCCGATCCGGGTGCCGATCGATCTGCGCGAGGTGGCGACGCCCTCGCCGTTGGCTTCGGCAACGCCTGCCCCCTGACGGCGCGGCGCTGCCGGGGCCGGCGTTTTCCCGGCTGGTTGGAGCGCTCGGTGAATTGGTCCCTCGGGCGGCACCGCCTGTTGGGTACCCTCTTCGGCGTATGCCGATCGTCGCCCTCGTGGGACGCCCTAACGTGGGCAAGTCCACGCTCTTCAACCGCTTGATTGGCGAGCACCGCGCCGTGGTTCACGACGTTCCGGGTACGACACGGGACCGTCAGTACGGGCAGTGCGAGTGGCGGGCGCGGGAGTTCACCGTGGTCGACACCGGCGGGATCGGCCTGGACACCGGCGAAGGCCTGTTGGCCGACGTGCGGATGCAGGCCCAGGAGGCGATCAGCGAAGCCGACGTCATCGTCTTCGTGCTGGATGCCGCGAGTGGCATCACGGCATCGGACGAAGACGTTGCGGACCTGCTGCGGCGCACGGACAAACCGACGCTAGTAGCCGCCAACAAGGCCGAGAATCAGCGCCGCCAGATGGACGCCACTGAGTTCTACGCGCTGGGCATGGGTGAGCCGATCACCGTATCTGCCCTCCACGGCGAAGGCACCGGCGACCTGCTGGACGCCATCGTGGAGTGGTTTCCGAAGACGCGGGAGGCCGAGGATGACAACGTGGCGGTCTCGATCGCCATTGTCGGTCGGCCCAATGTGGGCAAGTCCAGCTTGCTCAACGCGCTGGTCGGTTCAGAACGCAGCATCGTGCGGGACGAGGCAGGCACCACGCGCGACGCCATCGACACGGTCATTCGCTACCACGAGCAGTCGATCCGCTTGATCGACACCGCGGGCATTCGGCGTCGGGGGCGGGTGGCGCCGGGTGTGGAGAAATTCAGCGTGCTGCGCGCCGTCCGGGCCATGGAGCGTGCGGACGTAGCGGTGCTGGTCATCGATGGCGCTGAAGGAGTGCTGGCCCAGGACACGCACGTGGCGAGCTTCGCCGACGAAGCTGCCAAGGGCATGGTGGTGGCCGTGAATAAGTGGGACCTGGTGGAGAAGGAGCCGCACATTCAGGAGGAGTACACCGCGCACGTGCGCGCATCGCTCAAGTTCGCCGGTTGGGCGCCGATCGTGTTCATATCGGCTCTCACCCGGCAGCGGATCAACAAGATCATCGAGCTCGGGCTGGAGGTGAAGGCGGAACGCACCAAGCGGGTGCCAACCTCGAAGCTGAACGAGGTGATCCGCGGCGCGGTGCAGGCCCACCCGCTCAACGATCGCGGCAAGTCGCTGAAGATTTACTACACCGCTCAGACCGGGCACGAGCCGCCGCGGTTCACCTGCTTCTGCAACGACCCGAAGCTGGTCCACTTCTCGTACGTGCGGTACCTCGAGAACAACCTGCGCGAGGCCTTCCAGTTCAAGGGCACGCCGATCCGAATCGAGTTCCGCGGCCGGGATGGCGCTCCCGCCGCGAATTGATTCGTTCGCTCCCCGGGCGCCGGTCAATTCCAGGAGGTGCGCTCGCCGCTCGGACGGACACGTTCGAAGTCGACGCGGTGGCGGCCGCTGGGAATCACGACCACGAGGTGGCGCTCTTCGCCGACCTCTGTCAGGGACGCCGGGAGCGCGTCGGCGCCGTCCAGGGTGGCTCGTACCGGACCGCTCCACGCGGCGGGGAGCGGGAGCTCCACGCTCACCGCATCCGGGCTGTTGGTGGCGATCTCCACCGAGATGCTGGCCATCGTTGGCGAGAACCGGTACGCCGCGGAGATACCCGAGGCAGGCTCGTACACCCGGATCCAGCCGGCGGTGAGGCCGAGTCTCGGCGTGATACGCAGGGTGCCCCGGCGCAGGTCCACGCCGAACAGGCCGGCGATCACAGCCTCGCCGACGGCTCCGGCCGCGCCCGCGTAGCCGTCGTCCTGGCTGGTCCGGGCAAGCCAGGGACTCTGCCACTCGTACACCTTGCCCGGGTTTTGCGCCCAGTCCAGGGCGATCTGCTCCAGGTGCTGCCGCGCCAGCGCCGAGTAGCCGGCGCGAAACTCACCGCTCACCTGCCGGCCGCCCCACCAGTCCCAGAGCGCGCCATTCTGATACACGCGCGGCCCCATCTGCGTCTCCTGCCAGCCCAGGTACGGCGGATCGACCGTCAGTCCGGGCTTCGGGGCACCCGCGTTCAGGCGCGCCCGCTCCAGCGCTGAGAGGACGCGCGAGGTACGTTCCGCGGGCGCCAGTCCGTAGTAGACGGCCGCGGCATTGCCGATGGCGACGACTGTGCCTTCGTCAAAGTCGTGCTGGATCTGGTCTGGCTGGAGGTGCACATGGATGCGGTAGAAGCCGCGGTCGGCGGCGTCCTGCCACAGCCAGCGCTCCGTCGCATCGCGCAGGGCCTGGGCGCGCTGCTGCCACGCGGCCTGTCCTTCCGCGTCGCCCACTGCCTCGTGGAAGCGCGCCAGGGCGCCGAAGGCGGCGTATGCAATCGCTTGATCGTAGATCGAGGCCGTGCGCTGGTCGCCCGGCTCCAGGTCCGTGGGAGTCCGCGACGGCTCCCACTTCACGTCGCCCCAGTCGGTGGTGTGGCCGCGCCAGATCAGCCCGGTGTCCGCGTCCAGGCGCTGCTCGAGGAGCCAGCCCGCGGCGTCGTCCAGGCGGCGCAGGACCGAGCGCCCGCGGATGTCGCGGCGGAGCCAGGTGGCTCCGGCGGTGCTTGTGCTTGCGTCGAACGCCGTCTCGGCAGCCAGGATGAGGCTGGTTTCCTCGTCGGCCACCACGGTGGCCTTGTCCACCGTGCGATCCGGAGCGATGGTCGCGGAGATGGCGCCATCGGCGTATTGCAGGCGCAGCCATTCCTCGACCGCGCTGACCAGATCCTTCGATCCCGGCAGGTAGCGCGCGGCCGGCACGATCGTCGCGGTATCTCGGGCATAGAGGTAAAAGGGTGTCCAGCCGGGGAGCCTCGTGTACTCATAGCTCGGCCCGGGGTAGAAGCCCTCGACGCTCTGGCCGTCGACGCCGGGAAAGCGGACGCGCACCTGTTCGAGCGTGGCTCGCGTCGTCGGCCAGATCCGGTCCAGGGACGGGGCGCCTTCGACGTTCCACGCGGTCGTCTTTGCGGAAAGGTCGAGCGGATCCGTCCCCAGAGGGGGTGCCGCCGTCTGCGCAGAAGCAGCGTCCGCCGGCGGTACAGCGAGCATGAGCGCGACGAGCAGCGTGGCCGCCCGCCGGGCGAAGGACACCGCCCCGTTCAGGCCAGCTTGACCGTTTCTCCCAGCTTGCGCTCGGTCCCGGAGAGCAGCCGCCGGATGTTGTCGCGATGCGCCACGTCGATGAACCCGGCGATCAGGATGCCCCACACCGCCCACGCAGGCTCCCGCGTGACGATGGCATAGCCCACCATGAGCAGGCCGCCCAGCGACGATGCCACCACGCTGCCCAACGAGACATACCGAGTGAGTGCCACGAGGGCGATGCCGATCACCGCGGTCATGAGCATCAGCTGGGGCGCAACCACGGTGGTGGCGCCGAACCCGGTCACGACGCCGCGGCCGCCCTTGAACCCGATCCACGGGGAGAAGGTGTGGCCCAGCACGGCCGCCGCACCGGCGATCAGGTCCAGCCAGGGCTCGCCCGGATATGCCCCAGCGATGAGCATCGCGGCGCCGGTCGCGAAGACGCCTTTGAGGAAATCTCCCCCGAACGCGATCGCCGCCGCGCCTGGGCCGAGCGTGCGCAGCACATTGGTGGCGCCTGTTCGGCCGCTGCCATGCGCTGTCAGGTCCACGTTGCGGTACAGCCGCGCGACGATCATGCCTGAGGGGATCGACCCCAGGAGGTAGCCCGCGAGCGCCGCCAGGATGGCCGAGGTGATCGTCATGGTCCCCTCCACGGATTATAGGCTCGGCCAGAGTGTGGGCCGGCGGTCAGGGCGGAGCGGACCCAGATCCGCGGATCCCTGCGCCACAGGCCCGCGGGGCGGTAGCGTTCAGACTGTGCGGCGCGCGGGCAAGATGGTGGTCGCGGTGGTCAACGCCGGAGGATGGGGCACGGCCCTGGCCGTGCTGCTCGCTCACAACGGCCACGAGGTCCGCCTGTGGGCGCGCCGTGCGGAGCAGGCCGCGAACATCGCGCAGGCTCGGGAGAACCAGGCGTACCTGCCGGGTGTGGCGCTTCCCCCGTCCGTCACGGTGAGCAGCGACCTGCGGGACGCCCTTTCCGGCGCGGACGCGGTGCTGTTCGCGCCCATCTCACGCGCGGTGCGCGAGACCGCGCGCGCCGCCGCGGCCTCCATCCAGCCCGGCCAGTGGGTGGCGCACGTCGCCAAGGGTCTCGAGGTGCCGGGGCTGCTGCGTTTGTCGGAGGTCGTGGAGCAGGAGCTTGGCACCGCCTTCCGCGGGCGCGTTGCGGCCATCTCAGGGCCCACTCACGCCGAGGAAGTTGGGCGGGGCCTTCCCACGGCGGCTGTCGTAGCGTGCGAGGACTCGCGGGTCGCCGCGGGTTTCCAGGCGATGCTGCACGGCCCCACATTTCGCGTCTATACCTCGCCCGACGTGGTCGGAGTGGAGTTGTGCGGGGCGATGAAGAACGTCATCGCGATCGCCGTCGGTGCCTCGGACGGTCTGGGGTACGGCGACAATGCCCGCGCGGCGTTGATTACCCGCGCGCTTGCCGAGATTGGCCGTCTCGCCGCGGCGGTGGGGGCGGACGCGCGCACGGTTTCGGGGCTGGCCGGATTGGGCGACGTGGTGGCCACGTGCACCAGCGGCCACAGCCGCAACCGCTGGGCGGGCGAGCAGATCGGGCGGGGACGCTCCGTGGAGGCGGTGCTCGCGAGCACGCCGAAGGTGGTCGAAGGCATTCCCGCTGCCCGCGCCGCCGTGGAGCTGGAGGCGCGCTGGGGCGTGGAGCTCCCGATCTGCCGTCAGGTCTTTCGCGTCGTCCACGAAGGCGCCCCGGTGCGGGACGCAATTGCCAGCCTCATGGGCCGTGAGCCTACCGCCGAGACGTGAGGCTCCCGATCGACGCGGCGGCGCGCTTCGCCAGCCGCAAGCCGTCTTCGCGCGCCTGCCGAACCACGTCGGCCGGCGGCTTGCGGCCGTGCTCGAAGTAGAAGCGCGCCATCTCACCCACCACGTAGGTGCCCGAGAAGGCCACCACCACCTTCGGGACGAAGCTGACGAAGGCCGGGAGCATCCCCACGAGCGTGCGGGCAGCGGTGCGCCACAGGAACGCGCTGCCAACCACCGGGGCAACCTCGGCCAGCAGCTCACGCCCGAGAGACAGGTCGCGTCCATACAGGCCCGCTAGCTTGAAGACCAGGAGGACCTGGTTCTTCGTCAGCACGAAGGTATCGGCTGCTCCGCCGACCAGTCCTCCTACCACCGGGATCACCGACGGGATCCCTGAGATCGCCGCGAACTGGGCATTCGCGCGGGACGAGTCTTGGATCAGATTCTGCGCGATCGCCAGTCGGAGCGCCGGGCGGCGGCGCCCCAGGGGTAGAAGCGTACCGGGCGAGACTCGCAGCATGGCAGAGAGGAGCCGCTCACGGGCGGCCGACTCGTCCGCGGGCAGTTCGACGATGCGCTCATCGGAGACGCCCACGACGACCACCCCGCGTCCCTCGCCCTCAAGGACCACGAGGAGCGTGGTCGCCCCGACGCTGAGCTCGGTGAGCGCCCGGCGCGCCGCCGCGGAGAGCGGGCCGGTGATGACGGCCACCACCAGCCCCTCGGTGTCCCGTGGGTTCCACGAGACAGATTCCCAGGCGTCGAGCGGCGCCCACTCCACGTCCGTGAGGTGCTCGTCCACGAGCCGGCCCATGCGCCGGGCGCTTTCAGCATCGGAGCCCAGGAAGGCGATGCGGGCGACGCCGTCGAACTCCGCGCGGATCTGGGCGAGGTCTAGCTCGCGAGTCAGGCGCCAGAACTGGCCGAGGTTGGCTATCACGAAAGACCAGTGTAGGGCGGACCCGCGATCAGGCGTGGGCAGTGGCTGGTTTGGCACGCTGTGCGGCATTCCCGGGGTACCCACTCCCTGGCCCACTTCCATGCCCCTGCGGCCGGACGGAATGGTGTCGTTTGTGCCAACTGTCCCACGAGGGCTCGCCGCCCGTGGGGAGCTCAGTGGCAGCGTCCGCCAGGGTGACGCAACCCGTGCGCCCCCGAGCTGGACGTGCAGCGCGTAGACTGCGGGGCCGTCGTTATGAGCCAATTCCTGCTGCGCCTCCTCGCGAACGCACTGGCCGTGCTGGTGGCCAGCACGCTCTTCCCGAAGCTGATCTCGGTCGAGCGGCCTGAGGCGGCGGTGCTGTTTGCGCTGGTGCTCGGAGTGCTGAATGCGTTCCTGCGACCGGTCCTGCTGCTCCTGTCGTTTCCGCTCACCATCCTGACGCTCGGCCTCTTCACGCTGGTCGTGAACGCCATCATCTTCTGGCTGGCGGGCCTGCTGGCCGGCGGCATGGGCGTCAACGTGAACGGTTTCGGCGCCGCGTTCCTCGGTGCCCTGGTGGTGAGCGTCGTCAGTTTCTTCTCGTCGCGGCTTTTCAAGTAGCAAGCAACATCCAGGCCACAGCCGTGAAACGTTTCCTGTATCCCGGCATGCGCATCAAGCGCTGGCTCGGGCTCCTCACGCTCGGGCTCGTCCTCACCAGCGCAGGCGTCGCCACCTGGTTTGTGGAGCTGGAACGTGCGCGCCCCGGCGCTCTGGGCGCGGTGGACAGCTTGTTCGGCCCGACGACCGCGCGCATCTCGCTGCTGTTGGGGCTAGGGCTGCTGGCGGTGCTGCTGTCGGCGATGGGCGTCTACCGGTCGATCGCGGAGGTCGTCGAGCCCATCCAGCCCGGGCGGGGCGGATTCCTCGATTTAATTTACCAGGCGCGCGTGCGTCGTGGCGGTCCGAGGGTGGTGTGCGTCGGGGGCGGAACGGGGATGCCGACGGTGCTGCGGGCGCTCAAGCCGCATACCAGCAACATTACCGCGGTGGTCACCGTGGGGGACGATGGGGGCTCGTCTGGGCGGCTGCGACGTGAGCACGGGATCCTGCCACCCGGCGACTTCCGCAACAATATCGTGGCGCTGGCAGAGGTCGAGCCGCTGATGTCGCGGCTGTTCCAGTATCGCTTTGGCCCAGGCTCGTCCCTGGAGGGCCACAGTTTTGGAAACCTGTTCGTCCTGGCGATGACCGGCGTGACCGGTAATTTCGAGCAGGCGCTGCGTGAGACGAGCCGCGTCCTGGCGGTGAAGGGCTCGATCCTGCCATCGACACTCGAGGACGTGACCATCTGGGCGCGATTCAAGGATGGAACAGAGGTTGAGGGCGAGTCGCAGGTGCCCGAAGTGGGCAAACCGCTCGACCGGGTGTATCTGCACCCGGAGCATCCATCGGCCCAGCCGGAAGCCGTGAAGGCGATCCTCGAAGCAGACCTCGTGGTGCTCGGGCCGGGGAGCCTGTACACCAGCGTGATCCCCAACCTGCTGGTGGAAGGCATCGCGAAGGCCCTGGAGCAGACCGAGGCGACCACGGTCTACGTTTGTAATGTGGCGGTCCAGCCGGGGGAGACGGACGGCTACAGCGTCCAGGACCACGTTGCTGCCATAGCCCGCCACCTGCCGGGGCGTAAGAACCCACTGACGTACGTAGTCATCAATCAGTCAGCGGTCGCGAGCAGCTCGGAAGGCGACGTGGCGATGGTCTGCCTGGCGCCCAGGGTGGAGCGGATTGACAGTGCGCGCGTCGTCGTGGCTGACGTGGTGCGCACCGATCAGCCGCTGCGCCACGATCCAGAGAAGCTGGGCCAGGTGCTCGTGGCACTGGCCGAGCACCGCCGCCGATAGAGCGCCCTCGAGGCCGCTGGGCTATACTCCAGCGCTTCGAGGCACCATGCACGTCGCCTTCACCATTATCCAGATCGTCGTCGCGATCGTGTTGATCGGCGTCCTGCTGCTGCAGGGGCGCGGACAGGGCTTTTCTGCCTCGTTCGGATCGTCTGATAGCTCGATCTACCGAACGCGGCGCGGGTTTGAGCGGACACTGTTCCAGTTCACCATAGGCCTTGCGGTGCTATGGGTGCTGGTTTCTATCGGGACCGCGCTCACCTTCTAAGCTGCCCATCGCACATCGCCGTGCGCGTCGACGCCAGTGATGACAGTTGAGCCGGAACGTGCCGCCGGGGTGGGTTTGTGGATCGCAACGGCCGAAAGGTCGGTTGTCATAACCCTGGGGCGTCGGTAGCATCGGTCACCCGCCGGTTTTTGCATGGCCTCCATATTTGCTGCTCCTCCATCCCAGGACGATCGGATCGGCCACACGTCAGGCGCTGATGACTCGTCCTCGGCGCGGCCGGAATCGCCCCTGCGGAGCCGTCGCCGGGCTCCCGCGGCGAAACCCAGCCCGCGTCGCGCACGCCCCGAGCTCGCCGAACAGCGACTGCTCCTGGACCAACCGGCCCCACCACCGAGCCACGCGGCAGCGGCTTCCCTAACGCAAGCGCCGTGGCGACTCGTGGTCGCGGGCAGCGTCATCCTGGTGCTGCTGGACCTGCTGCTGGCCGGCACGCCCGTGCGACTGGTGGTCTGGGTCGTGGCTACCGCGGGCATCGGTGGGGCATCAATGGTCAGCCTCTTCGTGGCGGATCGACCTCCGGACAGCGCTGCTCGACGCTGGAATGCCCAGGCGCTTGCGCTTGCGGCGGTCATGGCCGCCGCAATGGCGCTCGGGCCTGGCGGTGCGCGAGCGGATGAGCCTTTTGCGTGGGCTCTGCTCAGCGCGGGCGCGCTGCTCCTCGGGGTGCGGGCAGCATTTGAGCAGGAATCGGCGGCGTGGAGCGACCGGGCCCAGCGATTGGCCTTCGACGCGGCCATCGTGGGCGCCTCGGTGGGGCGGGTCGCGCTGATTCTGCTGAGCGGCGCGCTGGGGGCCGCATCGTTAGCCGCGCTCCCTCCGGCCCTGTTCGCGGCTGCCGTCTACGCGGTGCTCATGACCCATCGGGCAGTTCTTCGAGGTCAGGGCAGTAGCCGCGACTGGCTGCAGGTCTGGGGCACGTGCGGCCTTGCTCTCTGGGCAGCCGGGGAAGCGGCGCCCCACCTGGGCCTTTCCTGGGCGAGCCTCTTCGGCTCGCCATCACTCCTGGCCAGCGCGGCCCTCGCGTTCACGGTCTCGGCACTGACCCGTATTCCTGACGCTGGCCGCGCTGGCCCACGTCCCCGCGATGATTCGCGGCTGCGGTTCGGTCCGGCCGTGGCGGCAGGGGTGGTGATCGCCCTGCTCTCGCTGCTCGAGCTCAGCGGAGCCGGAACGCGCGCCAGCTTCTTCGGCGTCATCCTCCTGTTCGGGCTCATCGTGGCGCGATTGGCCTCGACCGTGAGCGAGAACCGTCGACTCCTGCGGAGCCTGGAGAGCTCCGGCGCGTTTGAAGAGCGTCTGCGCGACTTCGGAGCCGCCATCACGGTCGCCGCGATGGACCGCGACAGCGCGCTTGCGCTGGTATGCAAGACGGCGCAAATGTCGTTCGGCGCCGAGGTCGTCCACCTATGGATGGTGGACTACTCCACTCGGGAGCTCGAGGCTGCCGAAGTGCTGGGGCCGCGACGGCAATCGGTCCTCTCGCGGCGCATGCCCCTTGACGACCCGACGTCGCTCGCCGCCCGTGTGGCGCGCTCGGGCGCGGCAGAGCTTGTTCCCAACGCCGGCACGGCGGAGCGCAGCAACCCCTTCCTGACGGTCTTGATGCACGCGCAGTGCTTGCTGGCGGTGCCCATTGGCCGCCGCGGTGTGGTGCAGGGCGTCCTGGTCTGCGCGGACACCCACGAGCCGCAATCGTACGGCCCCCAGGAGCTGCAGAAGGCGGAGCTTCTCGCCTCGCAGGTGGCCGTGGCGCTCGACAATGCCTACCAGCATGATTTGCAGCGGCGGCGCCTCCAGGAGGTGACGGCCCTCTTTGAGTTTGCCCAGGCGGCCCACACCTCCGCCACGCCGGGCGACCTTGTCAAGCTCCTGCTGCCGGCCCTGAAGGACCGTTTGAGCTACACGTACGCCGCGGTGTGGCTGCGTGATCCCGCCAGCGGGACGGTCCGTCTGGCCGCGGGCGACAGCCCGGGTGGTGTGCCGCTGGCAGGCGTCCGCCCTTCGGAGCTAGCCGCCGCCGCGCTGGCCGCGGGTGAGCCCATGGCGGCCGGTCTGGGTTGGGCGGCGGATGCATCGAGCTACGTCCCCCCGCGATCCGGGGTTCGCTCGCAGCTTGCTGTCCCGCTGGTGCTGAAGCGCCGCGTTGTGGGCGTGATTGACCTTGAAAGCAAGCAGACGAACGCCTACTCGCTCAATGACGAGCGGCTTGTGATGTCGATCGCCAACTACGCCGCGCTGGCTATCGACAACCTGGACCTTGTGGAAAGCTCCCGCCAGGTGCAGGTGTTGCGCGAGATGGACCGCATGAAGAGCGAGCTGCTGGGGACCGTCTCGCACGAGCTGCGCACCCCATTGGGGTCGATCAAGGGCTACGCCACGACGCTGCTGACCCACGACAGCAAACTTCGGAAGGAAGAGAAGCGGGAGTTCCTCGAAATCATCGACTCCGAGGCGGACCGCCTGCGCGAGCTCATCGAGAACTTCCTGGACCTCTCGCGGCTGGAAGCCGGCGTGCTGCGCATCGAATCCGTCCCCGTGCAGCTCGGACAGGTGGCGCGGGATGTGCTGCGGCGTGTGGAGCTCTCGGCGCCGGGTCACACCTTCACCCTGGACTGGGCCGAGGATCCAGAGCTCCCGGCGGATTCCAGGCGCATCTATCAGGTTATCCAGAACCTGCTCACCAACGCCGTGAAGTACTCGCCGCAGGGTGGACAGATCACGCTGCGCTCTGAGACCGACGCGCGCGTGCTGACGGTTTCGGTGGAGGATGAGGGGCTTGGCATCCCCCCCCGCGACGTGAATCGTGTGTTCGAGCGCTTCCACCGGGTCGGGGGCGAGCGAGCCAAACGCATCGGTGGCACGGGACTGGGGCTCGCAATCTGCAAAGCGTTTGTGGAAGCCCATGGCGGCCGCATATGGGTCGAGAGCGAGGGCGAAGGTAAGGGCAGCGCGTTCCGTTTCTCGCTTCCCCTGGGCGCCACCGCCGGCAACGCCCCCCCTATCCTCCACGCTCGTTCCGCGATGCTCGCACCTGCCCTACCGCGCCCGAAAGGAAGGAATGACTTCGAGGAAGTCCACCGTCCTCGTCGCTGACGACGATCCCCATCTGCTTCGCCTGGTTCAGCGCAACCTGGAGCTCCAGAACTATCTCGTGGTTGCCGTGTCCGATGGGCCGAGCGTGCTGCGCTACGCGGCGGTGGAGGAGCCAGACCTGTTCGTGCTGGACGTCGTGATGCCGGGCATGGATGGTCAGGAGGTCTGTCGGCGCCTGCGAGCGTTCACGCTGGCGCCGGTGCTGATATTGACGGCCAGGGATTCCGAGGCAGACAAGATCGCTGGACTGGAGGCGGGCGCCGACGATTACATGACGAAGCCAGTGGCGACGCGCGAGCTGATTGCTCGGGTACGCGCCCTGCTGCGCCGAGCGAAAGTCTACGCCCGCGGTGCCGCGGCGCCGTTGTTCACCACCGGTGAACTCTCGGTCGATTTCACGCGGCAGGCTGCCACGCTGCACGGCACCGCGCTGAACCTCACCCCCACGGAGTACCGCATCCTGTCGTACCTGGCGCACAGCGCGGGGCGCGTGGTGCGGCAGGACGAGCTGCTGACCAACGTGTGGGGACCCGCCTACCACGAGGAGGCGCACTTGCTGCGCGTCAATGTGGCCCGGCTTCGCCAGAAGCTGGAGAAGGATCCTGGACAGCCGCGCTACATCGTCACCAGGCCAGGGGTTGGCTACTCCCTGGTCCGCGAGGAGATGCCCCCGGCCCAGGCCGTCCCACCGGCGCGCGGTGACGACCCGCGACATGTGATCCTGCCGTAGCGACGGACGCGGGGTCCGCAACGTCGCTGTGACTGCTCTTCCCCGAGCATGAGGGCGCGCTGGCGAGGTTTGCCTCTGCCAGCGGTCTGCTCAGCCGGTGGACAGGGGCTGGCGTACCCGCGCCAGACACGGCCCACGGTCGAGCAACTCTGAAGACAAGGCGCGAAGCGCCAGGCGGAGGCTTGCTGACCCGTGATCGCCCATGCTCGGAATGTGCCGGCGGCTGCTCCCAACGGGGCGGTTGCCGAGGTGTCGCCGCTGACCCGTGCTGAGCTGTATCAGCTCACGCTGTTCAAGTGGCGGTATGCTCTCGACCGCGACGGCTTTACCGCCTCCGAGGCGGAGCAGCTGATGTTCCTCAAATGGCGTGCGGCGTCTGGCCGCGTCGCCGCCTGAGCGCCACGGTCGCGCGTCGACTCGTGCAGGTGCGGTTGTCCCGCGTGGCGAGCGCCCCCTACGCTATGGAGCCCTTCATAGGGTCACCTGACTCGTGCAAGAACCACCGCCACAACTCGCCTACCGCCTCCGGACCGCGACGTCAGACGACGACGCGGCGCTGCGTGCCGCCATTGGCGTCACGCTGGCGCACCCCGGCGCTGACGCCAGACGTGCGAGCTACCGGGGCGCCGCCGGCACCGGTGACTTGCTGGTGTTGGAGCGCTACGACCGCCAGGAGCGGGTGTGGCACGTCGGCGGGTTCCTGGAGTTCCGGCTGCGTGTTGACGATACGCTCAGCATTCGGGATGCGGGCACGACCGGTGATACGCCGAACGTCGGGGTGCTGCGCTACATGCTGGACGAGCTGTTCTCGTCGACGAAGCCCGCGGCCGCGCAGGTCAAGATCCGTCGCGACGCTATCCCGTGGCAAGACGTCTTCCGGAACGTCGCTGGTTTCTACCTGGAGGGCGAGGAGTACCGCCGCCCGCACTACTGGACCATCTGGCGCTGGGACCCCGCCCGAGCGCGTGCTGAGCGCGCAGCAGCGGCGGCACCTCCCCGTCCGCCTCGCGCACCGCAACCGCCGCCGCCGCGACCACCGGCCCCCGCTCGGAGCGATGGGCCTGGCTCGCGCCGCGGTGGTCCAGAGGGCGGCGGACGCCCGAACGGTCCAGCCGGCCGACGGCCCGATGGCCCGAGGCCAGGGGGTCCGTTCGGCAGCGGCGGACCACGGCCGCCCCGCTCCACATAACCGCGCGGGTCGACGTTCGGCGCGCACCCAGATCGCTCGTCCTCACCCGCTCAGCGGGCGGAACGTCCCGCGCCACGGCTCTACCCGACTGATCCCGCGTATTTCCCATCCGGCCGCGGACGGATGGGAGCGGCTCACCGTGCCGCGCCGCGCGGCCCCTGCCCATCTGCATTACCCGTTGAGGCGGCTGCCTGGCGGCTTATCACGCCGCGCCGCTGCATGGCCGTTCCATCGTCTGTCTACCTCGTCTCAGGAGCTTCCGCGTCCATGAAAGATCGTATTGAAACCTTCCTGCAGTTCCTTTTGGGAGAGCGCGGCGTCTCTGCCAACACGGTCTCCGCCTACCGAAACGACCTCTCGCAGTTCGCCGACTACCTGGCCGGCGCAACGGATGGAGGCACCCCGCTAGCGATGGTGGACCGCGAGAGGCTGGCGGGCTACTTCCTGCACCTGAAGGAGCGCGGCTATGCCCCGGCCAGCGTCGCCCGGAAGGTGGCGGCGACCAAGTCTTTCTTCCACTACCTTCGCCGCCAGGGTGAGCTATCCGCCGACCCGACGGACGGCCTCGGCACGCCCGAGGTCAAGAAGACGCCACCGCGCAGCATTAGCGCGGATGACGTACGGCTGCTCTTTCAGCAGGCACAGGTCCGCGAGTCGCCCGAGGCCACGCGCGATGTGGCGATGTTGCGGGGGCTGTACGCCACCGGCATGCGGATCTCCGAGATGGTCACGCTGGACGTACAGGATGCCGATCTTGCCGAAGGAACGGTCGAAGTTGCGGGCCGTGGCGGCCGCTCGCGGCTGCTCCCGATCGACGCGCTCACGGTCCGCTCGCTGCGCGCGTACCTGGAGAAGGCACGCCCGTACCTTACCCGGCATGACCTGGCGCAGACGGCTCTGTTTCTGAATCACCGAGGGCAGCGGCTCACCCGCCAGGGTTTCTGGCTGATCATGAAGGCGCTCGTCAGGGATGCCGGCCTCACGGTGCTCGTGACGCCGCACACCCTGCGTCACTCCTTCGCAGCGCACCGCGTAGGGGACGGGCTGGCCCTGCAGCAGTTGCAGCAGTTGCTCGGCCATGCGAGCCTTTCCACCACTCAGATCTATGCGCAGACTCCGCCCGCAGCCCCAGTCGCGGACCACGCCGCCCGCGTGCCAGCGCCCCGCCCCGCCCCGCGAGGCCGGCAGGTGGTGGCTGCTTAACGGGGAATCCCACGGGCCGCCGCGCAATCGGGTACACTGTGGGTACTCGTTCGTATTCGGCGGCCCGTCTTCTCTCGGGTCTGGCGCAGGGTTTTCGTTCTCTCACAACGAGCGTTCCGCTCTCCTGCCCACGCCTCGTCGCGCTGACCGTCTGGACCAGTCAATCTTTCCGCTCGGGGAACGTGCATGCACGATCTGCCGATGCATGGAGTCAGCGCGTTGTCTACTACCGCCCTTTCGCCGGCGACGTCCTTCGCCGAACTGAACCTTCACCCTGTCCTGCGCCGCACCCTCGCGGACATGGGCATGACCACGCCCACGCCCATCCAGGCAGCGGCGATTCCGCTGCTGCTGCAGGGGCGCGACGTGGTCGGCCAGGCCCAGACCGGGTCGGGCAAGACCCTTGCCTTCGGGCTGCCGATGGTCACGCGCGTCGATCCGACGCTGCGCGCCGTCCAGGCGCTGGTGCTAGTGCCGACTCGTGAGCTGGCGATCCAGGTCGGCGACGTGGTGGCGCGGCTTGCCAGCGCCATGCGCGTCCGGCAGACGCTGCTGTACGGCGGCCGGTCCCTCCTTCCCGAGCAGCGGGCGCTCGTGGGCGCACACATTGTGGTGGGTACGCCCGGCCGCACTCTGGACCACATCCGCCAGGGCTCGCTGTCGCTCAAGAACCTGCGCATGTTCGTCCTGGATGAAGGCGACGAGATGCTCGACCGCGGGTTTGCGCGGGACGTGGAGCGCATCCTTGGCGCTACCCCGCGCGAGCGTCAGACGGCGTTATTCTCGGCTACTCTGCCCGAGTGGGTGGCCGGCACGGCTGCCAAGCATCTCCGCAACCCGGAAACCGTGAAGGCGGATTCTGGCGAGAGCCCGGCCGAGATCGAGCACGTGGTTTACGACATGGAGCCGGCTGCCAAGCTGGACGCCCTGCGCAGCCTGCTCGACGAGCGCCAGGGTGACCCGGTCATCGTCTTCGGACGCACCAAGCACGGCGTCAAGAAGCTCGCCGCCCGCTTGTTCGACATGGGCTACCCGGCGGCCGCGTTGCAGGGAAACCTCAGCCAGAACGCCCGCGAGCGCGTGATCGCCAGCTTCCGGGCGGGCACCATGCCGATTCTGCTGGCCACCAACGTCGCAGCCCGTGGGCTGGACATCGAGGGTCTGGACCGGGTAATCAACTACGAGCTGCCCGAGTCGCCGGCGCTGTTCACCCACCGGGTGGGCCGCACCGGCCGCATGGGCCGCAGGGGCGAGGCGATCACGTTCCTCACCTCGGAAGACGCGGGCGCCTGGCGCGACATCGAGCGGGCGCTGGGTCGCAAGCTGCCGCGCACCCCGTGGCGCCGGGTCGAGGGGCAGGTTCCTGCGCCGCCGCTCGCCGCTCTGGAGAGCCGCCCGCGGTTGGACGCTTCACGACCCGCTGGCGGTAGGCGCAGCAACGGGACGAACGGCAGTCGTCATCCGATGGGTGCTCGCGGCCCGCGCCCCGTCGACGACGTGAATCGTCCTTCTGGTGCAAGGCCGAGCGCGCCGGCGACGTCGCTCGGCGGCCAGTTCTCGGCCGGGCGTCGTCGCCGCCGGCCAGCCACGCTGCGCCTTTCGGCGTAGGCTCGGCCAGCAACCCGCCCATCGGCTCTCGGGAGGCGGGCCCTTCGGCTCCGGCCGATGGGGAATAGGGCTGGCCAGGTTCGCCACCGGCGTTCGCACGTGGTCGGCTTGCGCATGGCCCGCCGCGGCAGCGCCCGCGGCGGGAGCTACCTCGCGTTAGACGAGGTCGGCGAAGGAGCGCTCGGTGCCGCGGAAGTAGACCAGGCCGCCGACAAGCAGCAGCACGGTGACACCTGCGGACAGGAGCAGCATCCCCAGGGGTGGCGCCGGCGCTCCCACGAGCGCCCAGCGGGTGCCCTCGACGACGCCGGCCATTGGATTGAGCCCGTACACGGTCCGCCACGGCTCTGGTAGCAGGCTGCTGGGGTACGCCACGGGCGTGGCGAAGAGTCCGACCTGGACCAGGAATGGCAGGGTGTACCGGACGTCTCGGTAGCGGACATTCAGGGCTGAGAGCCACAGGCCCGCCCCGAGCGCGGCGGCCACGCCGAGCACGGCGAAGACGGGCGCTAGGAGCACCAGGGGCGTGATCGCGATGCCGTACAGGACGATCATCGCCAGCAGCACCACGAGCTGGATGCCGTAATCCACCAGGCCGGCCAGGACGGCCGACGTTGGGATGACCAGGCGGGGGAAGTACACCTTGGTGAGCAGGTGCTGATTGGCCACCAGGCTGTTGCCAGACTCGCTCAGCGCGTGGGCGAAGAGCTGCCACGGCAGGAGCGCC
Source organism: Chloroflexota bacterium (assembly GCA_016191465.1). Lineage (GTDB taxonomy): Bacteria > Chloroflexota > UBA6077 > UBA6077 > CF-72 > JACPOP01. The sequence goes on from JACPOP010000015.1 coordinate 355,281, forward strand.
GCGAACGTGAAGACCTCGTACGGAACGCCATCCGAGGGAACCCTGGCCAACCGGCCCAGGAATACGGTGAACACCACCATGGTCAGTACCGGCTGAAGCACCGCCCACAGCGCGCCAAGCGCCGTTTGCTTGTAGCGGACCTTGACGTCTCGCCAGACCAGGAAGAACAGCAGCTCGCGGTACACCCACGCTTCCTGGAGCCCGCGCCAGACACCCTGGACGCCGTGGGTCGGCTCGATGATCGTTTCGGGCAGCGCCTCTTCGGGTGCGGCGCCAACTGCCGCCAGGGTGCTCACACTGAGACGGCGGCGCGGTCCGGGGTGGCTGCTGGCGCGGTCGCCCCGTCCGAGCGGTGGGCGCGGTACCAGGCGATCGTGTGCTCCAGGCCGGAGCGGAAGTCGGTGGTGCTGTGCCAGCCGAAGCGCTCCTGGGCGCGGCTGGTGTCAAGCTTCCGCCGCGGCTGGCCATCCGGCTGGCTGGGGTCGAAGCGCAGCGTGCCGGTGAAACCGGTCAGCTCGGCAATGAGCGTCACCAGGTCCTTGATGCTGATCTCAACGCTGCTGCCGAGGTTCACCGGGTCCGGGTCGTCGTAGCGCTCCATGGCCGCCACGATGCCCTCGGCGGCATCGCGCACGTACAGGAACTCGCGCGTGGCGGTGCCGGTGCCCCAGACGGCGATCTCGGGGGCACCCGTCGCGACGGCATCGACGCACTTCTTGATGAGCGCCGGGATGACGTGCGAGGAATCTGGATGGAAGTTGTCGCCGGGGCCGTAGAGGTTGACCGGCAGCAGGTACACGGCCTGGAAGCCGTACTCGGCGCGGTACGCCTGAGCCTGGACCAGCAGCATCTTCTTGGCCAGGCCGTAGGGGGCGTTGGTCTCCTCGGGGTAGCCCAGCCACAGGTCGTCCTCTTTGAAGGGGACGGGCGTGAACTTGGGGTAGGCGCAGATGGTGCCGATGGCCACGAACTTCTGCACGGCGCGCAGGCGGGCCTGCTCCATGAGCTGGGCGCCCATGACGAGGTTCTGATAGAAGAAGCTGCCGGGGTGGGCGCGGTTGGCACCGATGCCGCCGACCACGGCGGCGAGGTGGACGATGACGTCGGGCTGGACGGTATCGAGGCAGGCGGAGATGCGGTCCTGCTGGGTGAGGTCGTACTCGGTGGAGCGGGGGGCGAAGACGCGCGTGTAGCCACGGCGCTGGAGCGTCGCGAGCACTTCCCGGCCGAGGAAGCCGTTGCCTCCCGTCACCAGGATGCGCGGCTGCTCGGTGGAAGCGAATGGTTTCGGTGCGGTCACGGGTGCGGCGGTTCCTTCGGTCGCGTCGGGGTGGTGCAAACGCGCGGACCGATCATCCGGCACGCTGGCCACCTGCGTTCAGATGCGCGATAGGCCGGGAGTGTAGAGCGAACCGGTGGCAGCAGCCCACCGTTCACGCACCGTGGGCGGAGCGATTCGCCCGCCGGACCCGGGACCAGAATGCCACCGCCGCGGGGCGGGTCCCTCATGGGGGTGCAGCTTGAAAGCGCTACCCGGCCAGACGTGCCGTGCCGCGGTGTCCGCCTAACCGCTGGCCCTGGTGTGCCGGGAGCCGCCGACGGCTGTCATCCTGAACGAAGTGAAGGACTCGGGTGGACGAGTCATCAGTTGTCAGTGGCGAGGAGACGATACTTCGCGGACAACTGACAACTGACAACTCGGCCTAGTCGTTCGGGAAGCTGTGCTCGCGGCCCTGCTCGAACCCGGCCGCTTCGTGGCCACAGGTGCGGCAGTCACGTGGCGGGCGGGACGTGCGGGCCACTTCGCCGCACGCGCTGCAGATCCAATGCAAAGTTCTGATCATCTGCTCGCTCGGGCTCATGGCGGTCCTCCTGGGACGAGATCACCGCATGGGTAGCGGTGCTGTTCCTCCCAGCCTAACAGCGGCCGAACCATGTGTCTGCTGATCGACGCTATAGCAGATATCAACAGGGATGATATCAGCCCACGCCCCTGAGCGGGTCGGGAAACCATGGTGCGAGGAGGCCCCACAGCGGTGCCGAGCCGAACTGCAGCACGGGAACCAGCTGCGAGCGCTGGACTTGCTGGGCCGCCGAGAGCCGCCCGCCTTCGTTGTCTACGTTTGGCGTGGCCCCGTAGAAGCGGATGACCGTGACGATCTGAATGACCAGCAGCAGGCCAGCCAGGGCGCCCGCGATCCCGCCCAGGAGGGCGTCCGTGCGCCGACGTCCCGCGAGCGCGGTGTGCGGGTACATACGCTTCGAGAGGATGGTCACCGCGCCGAAGATGGCCAGGAATACGAAGACGTAGCTGAACCACTGCGCCATGGGTATCGCACCCCGCCCAAACCCGAAGTTTGAGAGGCCGATTCCCGCGGGCTTGTAGAGCTGCGAGGCGGCGATGGCGGCGAGGTAAAGGGCGACGACGAAGATGACCTGGCGAACCACGCCCGTCCGCACGCCAATACCCACGGTGCCAGCCCACAGCAGGGCCAGGACATAATCCAGGGGTTGGAGGCGAAGCACGGCGTCCATGCGCGGGATGATTATTCTCGCTTTTGGCGTAACCGTGTGGCGAGGCTTGGACTACGCCGCCCGGCCGCGGATTTCCGCGCCCACGGCGCGTCGGAGCGCATCCTCGACGCGGGTATGCGCCGCCGCCACCTCGTCTTCGGCGAGGGTGCGGTCGCTGGCCTGGTAGGTGAGCGCGAACGCCATGCTCTTCTTGCCCGGTGGGACCGGTTCGCCGCGGTACACGTCGAACAGGCTGGCGCGCACGAGCAGCGGCTGACCCGCGTGCAGGATGGCGCTCTCCACGGCGGCGTGCGGCACCGCCTCGTCCAGCACAAGCGCCACGTCCCGATCCGCGGACGGGAAGCGCGAGGGGGTGGCCACCCGCTCCAGCGGGCGGCTGGCGGCGACGAGCGCGTCGAAATCCAGCTCCGCCACGTACGGCGCGGGGCCGTCGATCCCGAAGCGCTCGGCCACCCGCGGGTGAACCTGGCCGAGGACACCCAGCACCTGCTCGCCGGCTCGTATCTCTGCCCCGCGGCCGGGGTGGAGTGTCGGGTGGGCGGTGGGAACATACGCCAGGTCCACCCGGAAGCTGCGCGCCAGCGCATCGACAATGCCCTTCACGTCAAAAAAGTCGAGCGGGCGCGCTTCGCCCTGCCAGGCTGACCCGATGACGTTGCCGACGAGGGCGATCGCAACGAGCCGCCGCTCTTCGGGGAGCGGCTGGAGCGCGCCGCGCCAAGTGCGGGCAAGCTCGAAGACCTGCACGGAGTCGCGGTGTCGCAGGTTGGATTGGACCGCCGTAAGCACGCTGCCGAGCAAGCCGCCCCGCAAGGCGCCCTGCTCCGAGGACAGCGGGTTGTCGACGCGAATCAGCGTGTCGGGGAGGCCGGCCAAGGTGGACGGCGGCACCGGCCAGGCGGCGCCCACGTCCAGCTTCGCCGGCTCGTCGTGGTCAACCAGCGAGTAGGTGATGATCTCCTGAAGCCCGGCTGCCGCGAGCGTCCGGCGCGCGCGCAGCTCGTCGCCGAACCCGGCGTCGCCGTCCGGCCGCGGGCGGGGCAGCGTGCCCGACAGGGCGTTCGTCGGCACGGAGTCGTAGCCGAGGATCCGTCCCACTTCCTCGGCCAGGTCGGCCACGTGCTCCACGTCGAAGCGGCGGTGGCTGGGGACGGCGACCGTGAAGCGCCGCTCGTCTGGCCGTTGGACGCCGAAACCCAGGCGCTCCAGCGTGGTAGCCATGGCGTCGCGGTCGTGGCGCACGCCGAGCAGGCCGTCGATGCGAGCGGTGTCGAACGTGATCTCGCGGGTCCAGTTGACGTCGCGGCCGGGAAAGACGTCTACCAGGCCCGCGGCGTGCTGGCCGCCGGCGAGCTGCACGGTCATCGACGCCGCCCGCGCGACGGCCAGCGCGGCAAGCTCTGGGTCCACGCCACGCCCGAAGCGGCGCGCGGCTTCCGAGCCCAGGTTGAACGCGGACGCGGCGCGTCGAATGGAGGCGCGGTCCCAGGAGGCGCCTTCCAGCACGACGTCCTGAGTGCTGGTGCTGATCTCGCTGTCCTCGCCGCCCATCACGCCGGCGAGGCTCTGGGGGCCGCGGTCGTCGCACACCACCAGCATGTCGTCGGAAAGGCGGCGGGTCTCGCCGTCCAGGGTGCGCAGCGTCTCGCCGGGGCGCGCGCGGCGGACGGTGATGCCGCCTTCCAGCCGAGCGCGATCGAAAGCGTGCAGCGGCTGGCCCAGCTCCAGCATCACGTAGTTCGTCACGTCCACCACGTTGCTGATCGCGCGAACGCCCGCGTAGTGCAGCCGCCGCTGAATCGCCAGGGGCGACGGCCCGCCGTGGACACCCTGGACCACCGTGGCGGTGAAGCGCGGGCAGCCCAGCGGGTCCTCGATCCGCACCGAGATCAGGCTGGCGGCTGGGGTAGCGCCGCCGAGCTCCGGCATGGACGGCTCGTGGAAGGCGGCTCCGGTGAGGGCGTGTAGCTCGCGGGCGATGCCCACGATGGACATGCAATCGGGCCGGTTGGGCGTGATGTACACGTCCAACACCACGTCGCCGACGACGTCCTCCAGCCGCGCGCCCGGTTGTGCGCCGTCCTCCAGCAGGTATATGCCGTCCCTATCGGTGGAGATGTCCAGCTCGTCGCCCGAGCACAGCATGCCCTGCGAGGCGATGCCGACCAGGTTCCGCTCGCCGATCTCCATCTTCGGCAGCCGGCCGCCGGGTACCACCCAGGGGACGACCGCGCCAACGCGCAGGTTCGGCGCGCCCGAGACCACCGTCGCCGCGCGGCCACCGGCGTCGAGAGTGGCCACCCAGAGCGTCTCGGACTTCGGGTGCTTCTGCAGGTCCACGATCCGCGCCACGAACACGTCGCGCCAATCGGAGCCGACGACGCGCACGTCCTCCACCTCAAGCCCGGCCATGGTGAGCCGGTGGCGCAGGTCCTTGAGCGGCAGCGCGGGATCGAGGTCGACGAACTCGCGCAGCCACGAGAGGGGGGCCTTCACGCGAACTGCTCCAGGAAGCGCAGATCGTTGGCGTAGAAGAGGCGGATGTCCTCGATGCCGTACTTGATCATGGCGATGCGCTCCACCCCCATGCCCCAGGCGAAGCCGGTGTACTTCTCGGGGTCGTAGCCCACGTGCCGGAGGACCTTCGGATGGACCATCCCCGCCCCCAGGATCTCCAACCATCCGGAGCCATGACAGATGGCGCAGCCCGCCTCGGCGTTGTCGGGATCGCAGCGGTAGCACGAGATGGCGAAGTCGACACCCGGCTCGACGAAGGGGAAGTAGTCGCACCGGAAGCGGGTGCGGATATTCGGCCAGAACATCTGCTCGGCGAAGGCGGTCAGCGTGCCCTTCAGGTCGGCCAGTGAGAAGCCCACATCCACAGCCAGGCCGTCGATCTGGTGGAACATCCACTCGTGGGTGGCGTCCACGGCCTCGGCCCGGTAGCAGCGTCCGGGCGCGATGATGCGGACGGGTGGCTGCTGGGTTGTCATAACGCGGCCCTGGTAGGCGGTGGTCTGGGTGCGCAGGACCACGCTGGGGTGCTGCACGTACACGGTGTCCTGCATGTCCCGGGCGGGGTGCCAGGCGGGGATGTTGAGCGCCTCGAAGTTGTAGTAATCTAGCTCGACCTCGGGCGTCTGGGTGACCTGGAAGCCCATGCCGCGCAGGATGTCGACGCACTGCGCGATGGTCTGGCTGATGGGGTGCAGCCGGCCCAACGCGGGCGCACGGCCCGGGAGCGTGACGTCGACGCGCTCGCGTTCGAGGGCGGCGCTGAGCTCGCGGGCGGCGATGACCGCCTCACGCTCGGCCAACGCAGCCTCGAGAGCGCGCTTGACCGTGTTCGCGGCCTGGCCCGCGGCAGCGCGCTCGTCCTTCGCCAGCGCTCCCAGGCCGCCCATCACCTCCGCCAGCGGCGTCCGCCGCCCAAGGTGCGCCACCCGCCACAGCTCGAGTGCCGCGCTGTCGTGCGCGCTTCCGAGCTCGGCCAGCGCCGCCGCCTGAACGGCGGCCAGCCTATCGGCAAGCGGCGTGGACGTGGACATGCACTCTCGCGGTTCGAGGGTCAATCATGGGAGCCTGGAGTGTACTTTGGAGGCGCCGCCCTCCGATGTCGGGATCGCCCCGGGACGCGGAGCGGGACCGGAGGGGCCGGCGCCGGGGCGACTCGAGTGCGCCGCGGGCCTATCGCCGCGCCCAACCAGCACGCCGCGCGATTCGAGCGAGCGGCCGCAGGTCCGCAGGGCGGACGGCGAAAAGGTCCGCGACGTGCGACCCGGTGAAGCGAAGGTACAGATAGATCGTGAGCACCGATGCCGCGACTTCGCTCACCACCAGCGCGATCGCCGCCCCGGTGGCGGCAAGCACGGGCACCAGGAGCAGGCACAGCAACAGGGACGAACAGACTCGCGCCCACGCGAGCCAGGAGACGAGCCCCGGTCGGTCGAGCTGGGTGAAGAAGAAGGGGCTCAGCAGGACTGGCACGACCGAAGCGACGAGTCCGACCAGCAAGACCTGCAACAGGGCGGCGGAGGGGATGAAGGCAGCGCCGAAAAGCGCGGGAATCGCCAGCGGCGCCAGGAGAGCCGCCAGCAGCGCGAGCAGCGCCACGCTCCATACGGCGGGCCGAAGGATGCGGTTCATGTGCGCGGCGGCCACCCCAGGCAGGGCCTGCGCCACCTGACGATAGGCGGCGTCCTGCACCGCCTGGACTGGCAGGGCGAGCTGTTCCAGGAGCTGCTGCGCCACGGAGAAGAGCCCGACGACGGCCGGGCCCTGGAAGGCGAGCAGCACGAACGTCGGTACTCGTGTCCAGAGCAGCACCGCGACGTTGTTGGGGTAGCTCCGCATCCCGAAGCGCAGCATCTCGCGAGCAATTCCCGGCGGTGGCCGTTTGGCATCCCCGCGCCTGAGGCGTGGAGCCATGAGCACGCGCATCGCCAGCACCTTCAGCACCAGCACGGCCCCGTAGAGCCCTAGCGCCGTCTCGACGCTCATGCGCTGACTCAGGACGAGGGCGAGGTTACCGACGAGGAGCACCAGTGCGCCGGCCGCGTGCAGGGCATTCATGGGTACGATCAGGCGCAAGCCGACCGAGAGCTGATTCCACACCTGCTCGTATAGGGCCAGCGGCAGCAGCGCGACGGTCATTGCCAGCGCCAGCCAGGGTGGCGACCACGTGCCGGTCCGGCCGAGTACCGCGGCGACGACGGCGATCAGGATGGACGCTCCCGTCCACTGGACGGCCGCCAGCCGAACCGCAGTTCCGTGCACGATGGCGGGGGAGTGGCGGCCGCGCCCGGCAAAGACGACCACGCTGACGGAGGTGCCCAGGTCTACGACGCGGGTCGCGACCGCCAGCGTGGCCAGGAAGACGTAATACTCACCCCGCCCCTCTGGTCCCAGGGCCCGTGCCACCACGATGACGTTCAGGAGTGCCGCGAGCGACTGCCCGGCACGGAGCCCCAGTCCCGCGAGCGACAGCCGCAGGATCGACGGACCAGCGGGTGCGTTGTCAGGCGTGGACACGCGGCTGCATTACGGCACTGCCTGCTGCCCGCCGACGACATTCCAGGTTGGGACCAGCGGGACGTCTGGATCGAGCTCGATAATTGCCCAGAGGTCCCTGCCCGTGGAATCGCGCTCCACCACGCGGTTCCGAACGCCCGCGGGTGAGCCCAACTCCGCTGCCCGGAAGAGCGGCTCTGCCGAGCAGCTCTTGAGCGGGTCGCCCGGGGTGGGCCCGTCTGTCGCCGTCTTGAGGTCCAGCGTCATCCAGCACAGGTAGTAGCGCGGCTGGCGGTACGCGGGGTTCTGCTCGCGATCCGCGAACCAGACATACTTGCCCGAGATCGGCAGCTCGTACCGGCCGTCGATGGCTCGGGGCTGGTTCCTCCCCACGTCGAGGTCGGTGTACGCCCAGCTCCGCGTGAAGTACGTGATCGGCACGCCGTACCCGTTCGAGACGAACGAGGCATTCGCGTAGGGTGCAGAGCTCAGGCGTTGCATGAAGTCGATGCCCGTTGGCGGCATGAGGGTTACATGCGCAACCTGAAGCGATACCCAGTAGCCCACGAGCAGCACCGTGGCAAGGCCGGCCGCACCGGAGAACCCCATTCTGGCGGCTCGTGCCGACACCGTCGTGACGAGGGTGGCTCCGTGACCCCTCGGCCAGGTGTTCCACGCGACCGTCCCAAGGGCATACACCACCATCGCAATCATGGGATCGATGAAGAACACGGGCATTGGGACTCGGCGCATCAGGTATCCCGAGGAGACATAGCCCGGAGCCACCAGGTAGGCGGCGGCGAGGCCCACGGCCCCAGCGCCCACGACTTTCGCTGCTCCGCGGAGGGGACCGGCGACGTTCGGGTCCGCCAGGGACCGATCGGCCCACCCGGCACCGATTGCAACCGCCGTGGTCACCGCCCCCGCAAGGGCGATCACCAGCACAATGGGATCCCAGCGCCCCCCGAGCGCACCAAACCACAGGGACGAGAGGCCCCGGTTGAAGAACTGGGGGCTGGCGTAGATGAACAGCGCCCAGGCTCCAACAGGCCAGGCAACCCATCGCCAGCGGTGCCCAGGAAGCGCGATGGCACGGTCGGCCGCCTGGAGCCGGTCCAGCAGCGCCGCGCCGACCACGCTCGCGATCACCGTGGAGAGTGCTGCGAGAAGGAAGGTCTCGCGAGGGATGCCGACGATGGGAACAGAAGCCGCCTCCTCGCCGATCCTCAGCGGCACCCGGATGTCGACGGTCCAGCTTATGGCCAGGTACAGCACCGAGAGCCCGGCCACGATCCCGGCAAGCGGCGGCAGCCACGAGGGCCGGCGGGTCAGTCCGCCCTCAGCGGGCTGAACGCCCGGCTTCAGCTCGGCCCGCCGCCTCCGCCCCAGCAGTCCAGAGAGCGCCAGTCCGGTGCCCACGAGTCCGACCACAAGCAGCAGGAACGGCGTGTCGATGCGAAAAGCTGTCCTGGCAAGGTTGGCGATGAGCTGCTGCGGCGCGAAGGGATTTCCAACGTACCGAGAGTCCCAGAAGACCACGTTGTTGTCCAGGAAGAACCGCAGCAGCATCTGCTGACGCTCCTGGTCGTTCAGCGACGCGGCGAAATTCCTCGCCAGGTAGGTCAGGCGGAGATCTTCCAGCGCACGCTCCGGCCCCAGCTGCATGAACACCTGCGTGAGGAGGATCACCGCCCCGGCGAAGCAGCCCAGTCCCACGGGAAGCACCACCCGGAGCACCGAGCGCCACGCTCCGCGGAACGTCAGGATCGCGTACATCGTCGCGGCAGCCGCGACGAAGACCGCGAACGAGAGCTCGAAGTATGTGTATGACAACGCGAGGGCAACCGTGAGCATTGCCACGCGCCGATTGGCGCCTCTCGCGGCGAGCTGTACCAGGTAGAGCTGGCCGAAGAAGAAGAAGCCCTGCCACACCCGGAAGCTATTAACCTGCCACTGGGCGTAGAGCAGGTAATCGGTTGCGAACACGAGGCACACGAGCGCGGCTAGCCACCTGTTCGCAATCGTGGAGAACAGCTTGAAGCAGAAGATGGTGGACAGTCCGCCGATAATGAGCGCGGCCAGGGCAATGTGCCAGCGGATATCCGTCATGCCTGCCAGGAGGAGCACGAAGGAGAAGAACCGCGGAAAGTTGCCGCCGTGTGTGTAGACGTAGGGATGGGCTGCCGCGGCGATTGCGTTTGACTCGTCGGCGAGGCCGGAGGACCCGCCCACGCCGAAGCGGAGCATGTTCGTGGCGTGCAGGTAGGCCGAGAAGGACTCGTTGCCATCCATGACGTAAGGGAACCCACCGGAAGCCCATAGCAGCCATGCCACGATGGCGGTGTACACGGCGAGGACGCCGAGGAGGACCGCGTCCGGGCGAGAGCGGGTTGCGCGGGTCCAGCCGCGCCCGTGCCGCAGTCGCGCGACGGGGATGCGGAGGCTAACGGCCGGGGCTACGCTGCTCGACAACGGTTTCCGAGGGCCTCATCTCGGGCGGGACGAGGCTGGGTATGAGCCTGCGGCTGACGCGCGCCAGGCCGACGCCGCCCAGCGACACCACGAACAACTCCGCTGGCAGGCGGTAGCGCTGATCGGGATCCACGACCGTCAGCATGGAGGTCAGCGTAAAGGCGAGAAGGCCCACCAGCGAGAGGGTGAAGAACGGGCTGTCCTTCCTGGAGGCGTACAACCCGACCAGCGCCAGGAGGTACAGGGGCACGAGGTAGAGCGTCTTCACCACCTTGTGAACGAAAGAATACTCGGGAAGGAACGGGGCCCAGTAGATCCGCAGCTTGTCCATCCAGAGCCGGAGCACATGCGACGGATCTGCGACGATGGCCTGCATCGAGAGCTCCCGCAGGATGGCGGCCGACTCCCCGTCGCTCAGGCTTGTCTCGTCGGTCGGCGACGCAAGGCCGTCGGCCGCGGAGGATGGCAGGCGCGTGCTCCAGCCGGGGACGAGCGCGACGCCCGGCGGCACCGTGAAATCTACGCCTTCCATGCCCCAGCCCTGCTCGGTCCAGTTCAGGCCCGCATAGAGGCCGAACCACAGGTACAGCTGCGTGCGGTCGTAGGAGCGGCTGATGAGTGCCGGGCCCGTAAGGAGCATGCCGGCGAGCAGGACGCCGGCTCCGGCTACCAGCGGAAGCAGGAACCCGGCGAAGATGCGTCGCAACCGGCGGGCGTTCCCCCACCCCGCGACCAGCAGGTACAGCGGGAGCGCCGCGGCAAACGCGGGTGCGGTGGGCCGGACCAGCAGCACCAGGCCGACCGCCAGGGTGGCCGCGGCCGCGTCCCGAATGACGTGGCGGGATGCAGGTATAGCGAGGAGACGGTCCGCGCTGAGAGCCAGAGCAAACAGGAACAGAGTGTCGGTGAGCACGTAGGCGGTCCAGAATAGGAACGTCATGTGGACTGCCGCCATCGTGCCCGCCAACAGACCTACCCGAGTGCTCCCTGTTCCGCGGGCCGTGAAGCGCGCGACGAGCAGCACGGTGGCAGCGCCCAGCAACACCTGACCCAGCGCCGCCGACCACGGGAGGCCTCCGGTGCCGAGCGTGGAAAGCACCGCCAGGTACAGTCCGTAAAGCGGGGGACCGGCTGCCAGCACGGTCAAGAAGCCCGACGGGCCCTGTCGGACGATGTCGTTCGCCTGGGCCAGGTACCGGTAGGAATCAGGACTCAGCCGGGGGCCGAGGACGGCCACTGCCAGCAGGCGCAGGAGCACCGCACCCACGAACAGCGCCGTCACGGGGTGCCGCGCGGCACCCCGAACGCGATCGAAGGTGACTCTGCCGCCCGTGGTTCGGTGCTCCTCCGAGCCGCCATGCTCCGCCATGGTGCTGGTGCGTTCAAGCACGGAGAACGCGTCGGATGTCCTGCCCGTCCAGGGAGTCCTCTATTCTCACACCCACTGGGCCCTGCCCAAGCTCAGCCACCGCGCGCTACATCAGCTTGGCGCGACGGTGAACGGAGCGCTGAAGTACGGCTCGCCGCTCTTCGTGTCCGTGCGGGGTTGCACCGAGACCACGGCTGTTCCAGAGAATTCCGCCGGTACAGCGATCGGCACGCCCCCGCTCTCTTCCCGCAGAAGTTGTCGCGCTCCATCGTCCCGAACTGAGTAGAGACGCACGATGGTGCCGACTTCAGGCTTTCCAAGCTGCTGCGCGAACTGGTACTCGACGATGGCTCGTCGCTGCGAGCCCCCTCCCTCGACTCGCGGTCGCACGTACAGGCCCTCGGCGCCCGCGAGGGGACGGAGGAAGGGGGGGTAGTCCCAGTCCAGCTTGATGATCGCCCAGGCGTCGCGCCCCGTGGTGTCACGGGCGACAAGCTGGTTCTGCAGTGGCCCATCGGTCTGATTGACCGTGTTTCGTACGAGCGGCTGCACCATGCAGCTCTCGTACTGGGCAGGGAACTTTCGCAGGACGGTCACGCTGTCGAAGGTAGGAAGGGTGATGCACAGGTAGTACTCGGGAAAGCGATACGCCTGGTTCGTCCGCTTGTCGGCCAGCCACAGGTAGCTGTCGAGGTTACGGTCCACCACCCAGCCGTCGCTCGTGAGCTGCACCTTTCCGCTGCCAATCTGCTCGTCAATGTACGACCACTGGCCCGTGTACGCGGAGACCGGCGCGGAGTAGGAGTTGCTCACGAACGATGCTCCCCGGAATGGAGGGGCAGCCAATTGTTGGAGGAACGTGTACTGATCGGGGGGGAACTCCCGCAGGTATACGACCTGGTTGCGTGCCCACACGCCCACGAGGAGCAGCGCGAGCGCGCCACTGGCTGCTCGTACGGCGACCCGCGTGACGCGGCGGTCCGACCCCGCTCGCCTGTCGACAAGACCATTGGCGGGTTCCCCGCGATGCGTCACCCAGGAGAAGCCGGCGAATCCCATCGCATAGATGACGAAGGCAACCAGTGCGTCCGAAAGGAACACCGTGTAGGGAACGAAGCGCACGAGATAGCCAGAGAGCAGGTAGCCCGGCGAGAGCCAGAAGACGATGGAGTACGCGAGCCAGCCGCAGGCAAAAAAGCCCAGCAGCGGGCGGAAGAACCGCGGCCAGGCGAAGGCGGAAGGCCCGCGAACGAGCATCCAGGTGGCGAGCGCAATCGCCGCCACCAGGGCAGGGCGGGCCAGCCAGACGCCTGGCGTGATCCGGTCCATCCAGATGACCTCCTGCTCCTGCGCGTACAGCCGTGATTGGTAACGGAGGTACAGCGCTATCACGCTCCAGAATGCCCCGAGAGTCCAGAGAGCCGAGCTCCCGCCAGAGGATCTGATGCGCAGGTCCACGATCCGAGCGACGGCCCCGGCGGCGGCTAAAAGCAACGGGTTCAGCCACCACCGTCCGCCACTCACACTCAGCGCTGCCGTGATTCCAGGTGTGGGTGGCAAGGCGCCCGCGAACATCAGACCATCGACGAGCGCCACGCCCAACACGTAGCCCGAGAGCACCACGAAGGCAAAGGCAAGGTCATGAAGCAGGGTGCGTGAGAATGGCCACCGAGCTTCAAGCCGTCGAAAGGCAGTGGATGCCGAGGTCACATGTCGTCGGCCGCTCATCTCGTTGCGTATGAGGGTGAGCGCAATCGTGGCCGAGAGGATGACCAGAATGGCCGAGAACCACGGGCCGAACACCTGGAGCTGATAGCGGAAGACGCTCCCGATCAGGCGCTGCGGAGTCCTCGATGCCGCGCTGTCGACGAGGTTCAGCCAGAAGACGATGTTGTAGGTGTTGACGAGGTCGGTAATACGCTGCCGGATGTTCGGATCGCTGAGGGCGCTATTGCGCGTGGTAAAGGTCGTGGAGAAATCTCTCACAAGGCCGCTGACGCCGTAGTAGCCGATGAGCTGAATCGCCATGAGCGCGGCGCTTCCAACGGCCCCGAGAACCTGTGGAAGGAGCGCCGCTGCAATGGCGGGCCAGCGGCGCCACAAGAGCACGGTGGTAAAGAGGGCGGTCATGGTGAGCACAAACGCCGCGAACTCGTACTCGAAATAGAACATGGCGAGAAAATTCGCGGCCGTGACCGGTATCCACCAGCGTGCGTGCGGACGCGTGAGCGCCCGCGCGCAAAGCAGGCTAGAAAAGAAGAAGAACAGGTGCCACACCCGAAAGGTATTGACCTGCCACTGCGCGAAGAGGACGTAGTCGGTGAGGAGGACCGCGCCATACACGAACGCGAACCCGGCCGATGCCAGCCGCCGCAGGAAGGCGAAGAGGAACACGACACCCAGAAGGCCGAAGGTGAACGTGGAGACGACGATCTGCGCCTCGGCCGTCCGTGCGCCCAGCGCGTACAGCAGAAGTGCCGGGAACCGCGGAAAGTTCCCCTGGTGGGTGTACAGGAATGGGTGGGCGGCCGGGTTCGGGCCGTACGCTTCGTCCGTGAGACCGAAACTGCGCTCGATTCCGAAGCGAAAGAGGTTCTCGGCGTGGGTCAGCGTCGAGAACGTTTCGTTGTTGTCCATGACGAACGGCAGCCCGCGGGATCGAGCAATGAGCGCTCCGTAGACGACGACGTACACGAGGACCAATGCCAGGAGCACCAGCCGATGGCGCGGTGCATCGTTGAACCTGTTGAACGCGCGCTGCGCCCGTGGCCATCGGGCAGTTTGCGATGAGCCCCTGCTCGAGGCGACGGGTGTGCCTGATGCGACGGAGATGCTAACTGGGCTCCCGTTAGCGGAGTGCGCCGGCAGGGGCCAGGAGGAGCTCGGGGCTCGCCACGGCCGGGCCCGACCAGTCTCGGAAATCCTTCATGAACTGCTGCACCGCCTCGTCCGTCTTGGGGTGCGCGCACATCAACGGGAAGAACTTCGGCGGGACCGTCACGATGTCTGCGCCCGCGAGGAGCGCTTCGTTGACGTCGATCATCTGGCGGATGCTGCCGACGATGATCTCGCTGGGCGTTCCGCGCTCCACGAACGTGCGGTGGACCTGCGACACAATCGAAGCGGCGTCATAACCCACGTCGCGGATGCGTCCCCAGAACAGGCTAACGTAGTTCGCGCCCGCGGCTGCGGCCATTACGGCCTGGTTGTAGGACATGCAGCACGTGCAGTTGACCTTGCCGCCCATGCGCCGAATCTCGTGGATGACCTGCAGCTCGTCCCAGCCAATGGGCACCTTGATCGCCAGCGCCTCGTAATCGCCGAAGTCGGAGAGGAACTGCCGCGCCTGCACCAGCATCTCTTTCGGGTCGGTTGTGAACAGCTCGACACTCAGGGGAACGCTCGACCCGTGCTGTCGCAGCAGATCGATGATGTCGCGGATGTGCGTTCGGAAGTCTCGGCGCTCTTCCTTCGACAGGATCGAGGGATTGGTGGTGACCCCCCGCACGAATCCTCGGCTGAGCGCCTGTTCGATCTCGCCCAGATTCGCACTGTCAACAAAGAATTGCAACGGAACCTCCTCCAGCCGAGCCCGCATACCCGACGGGTGGTGCGTCAACGGTGGGCGAAATGTAGGCGAGTACGCTACCTGGCGTCAACGATTCGCCCCTGTTCCCGGACTGACGAAACACAGAGCAAGTTGGGCTGAAGCGCGAGGGGACCGCCATTGAGCAGGCGCGTATCTCGATCTGCCGGGAACAGCCCTTTGAAGCTGGTTGTATCCAGCGGGTTCAGGTTTTCGATTTCCGCGAAGTAGCTGTGCCCGATGCGTCGGAGCAGCGCACGGAAAGCTGGGTCCGGAAGCCAGTGGGCGAAAGGAAGGAAGGTGTGAAGCTCAACGGGAAACGCCCGGTTCGGTGTGGTGAAGAGGACACGGCGCGAGACACGGCAGACCTCGCGCACGAGCGCCGCCTGCTGTTCCCGCGTTCCGGCGTGCTCGACGACGGCGTTGCAGATTCCTGCCTCAAAATGATTGTCCGGGAGCGGGATCGAGCGCAGGTCGGCCTCGACGAAGGTCAGGCCCGGGAACTGCCGCGGGTACCATTGCGCGTCCTCGGCCTCGCGACCAATGGCCGTGAGGTGGTCCTTGTAGGGATACAGGCTTTCGAAGAAGTAATGGACTGGGTGCTCACGGTGCCCCGAGACGCCGAAGTCCGCCACACGGTCCGCTGGCCCGGGCGCGCATTCCCGCATGAACGTGGCGAAGATCTTCCGACGGGCCTTGAAGGCCATGTCGTTCTTCCAGCGATCGAGCGCGCCGAGGCTGGCGGAGTAGTTCAGGGGCATTTAGCTTCCTAACTGAGGGATCCGCGAACAGGCGGAGTCTGGGCGGTGGTTTTTCATGACGGGCGGCCAGCAGGCAAGTGGCTGCCCCGGACGTGCTGCAAGGGCGGGGTATCATGGTAGTTGGCCGAGGTAGAGGCTCAATTCACGGACGTCGAAGTAATCTCCCTGGACAACGTTTGAAAGGCCAATGGAGTAGCTGTCGCTGGCGTCTGGGCCGGTGACCTGTTCAACGTTAATGCGCAGTGTTTCCCAGTCACTGCTGGTGGGGGCAGTACTGATATATGTCCTCGGGGGGTCGCGGTCGTCTACCCAGTCCGTCAGCGATAGATTCGCCGCCGCGTTGCCCTGCGTGCGAACCGTCCCAATGAGGGTGGCCGGCCCGTCGCCAGTTTCGGCGAGTGGCCGCGAAGCATAAAGCACCAGGTACGGCGCGGCTTCGAGAGCCCGGACGCGGATGAACGGGCCGGTACCGTCCACCAGTTGCTGGATCTCTACAGGCGTGTCCTTTGGCGCGACCTCCCACCCTTGTGGCCGCCCGGTGGCGAGAGGGGCGCTGAACGTGCTGTTCTGGTTCGCAGGGCGCAACGCGGAGGTGTCGACGACCCAGCGATCCTCACGGAAGACAGCGGGAAGTCCCTTGAATGTGCCGTCCTTCCATTCCCCCAAGTTCATAACCTGGATCACCTGGCCCTCTTGTCCGAAGAGGCGGATAAGGCGGCCCCTCCCTTCATACCGGGCCAGCCGGCCATCGCGGGTGAGGGACACATCTCCCACGCGGAGGTTTCGCTCCGTAGCAATTTCGTCCTTTACGATTGTGTCTGAAGCGGGCTGACTTTCTCCGGGCGTCCAGAGCGCCCGCACGAGCGCATCGGCAGGCAGCGCCTCCATGTACACCTTTCGCAGGTCCAGAAGGACGAACTCCGCGCCACGGGCGGCGATGGGGATCTCTGGCACGAGGCTAACGAGCTCGTCTACCGTGGGCTGACGCTCGGGAACCGCGGCTTCTTGAGTTGGCGGTGCAGAAGGATCAACCGTGATCTGGAAGTCTCCGACGCCGGCCATTGTGCCGTCCGGGAAAACGGCGCG
Source organism: Chloroflexota bacterium (assembly GCA_016191465.1). Lineage (GTDB taxonomy): Bacteria > Chloroflexota > UBA6077 > UBA6077 > CF-72 > JACPOP01. Next base: position 372,100 of record JACPOP010000015.1, read on the forward strand.
GACCTGGTATCGCTGCACGCCCAGCGGTAGGTCCCGTGGGATCTGCACCGTGCCGCGGAACGTGCTGTACTGGCAATTGTACGGAAGCCGTCCCACGACGACTTCATCCCGGGTTACCTCGACACGGGGATTTTCCGCGGATGCGGTCAGCGTACCGCCCACCACGAACTTCGACCCAGGAGGCGCCCTAACGGGATCGACGGCCGTCAAGGAGCCAGGGCTTGTTCTTACAACGTTGGAGCTCCATGTTGCTGCGGACAGAAGCGCCGTGAGGTAGTCGGCGCGGCACGTCGGTGCAGGAGCGTCAAAGGGGGTCAGTTGGTCGGTTGGGAAGTACAACCAGTAGTCTGGGCGCATGTACTCGTCGCCGCGTGCCGCGGCATCGCGCTCCCCGAACAGGACATACTGCGAAGCCTGGAAAGGTGCGTCGCCGCGGGTCAGGCGCGCCGCAATGTCCCGTTCACGCCCCGCCTGGATCCCCACGACCCAGTTGTTTGTGAAGACGGCCGCCGCGTTGGGGATCCACGAAATGGCGAACGTACTCTCCTTGCGGGCCGAGACGGCATTGATCCAGGAAAGACTGAGCCCTGGGCGCGTAAGCAGGTTATCCACTTGGATGAGCACCAGATCTGCCACGACGAACGCCACCGCTCCAAGTGCCACGACCTGGCGCAAGACTCGCAACCTGGCGTGAGTAGCCGCCAGCAGGAGGCCCAGACACGCCTCGATGACCAGCGCCTTAGCGACCAGGATTGGTGCGATGATGAGGGGAAACTCGTGCTTGAGATAGATGTGGAAGGAGAGCGGCGCAAAGGCGGCGAGGCCAACTCCTATCCCAATGACCAGTGCGGCCAGGAGGTGCATCGCGCCAAATATGGCGACGGGCACGGGAAGGGGCCCCGCGGCGTTCTGCGTGTTCACGGTCCACCTGGCCAGGGGTGGTAGGTGGGAGACCGCCAGAGAGATAAGCGCACCCAGCCCGATAATCAGCACCAGTGTCAGAGACAGCAGGCCTACCGATGGCAGGGTGACGAACCGGAGCATGTCGCCCAGAGTGGTGGCAATGTCCTGGAGCGATGCCACCGCAGACGCGGGCGGGCGAAGAACGCCTGCCTGCGCATAGAGCGCGTCCAGTTCCGCGGCCGACGGAACCGGGACGAGTTGACTCAGGACGGACACCTTGATGGCCGCGCTGACGACCAGGTCAGTAAGCCAGAACCTTGGGCCGAGCACCAGGATGATCTGGATTTGTCGGACGACAATGGGGAGCAGGAAGGTGGCGCCGAGGCAGGCGATCTGTGCAAAGGCCGCGCCCCGGGTGCGTGCAGGATGACTCCGGAGGAGGAGCGCTACGCTTCCCGTGGCCAGGCAGACGATCCAGAAGTCGTACCCGATGCCGAACGCGAGAAACGCGAGCAGCCCGATTGGGAGCCAGAGCGACCGGACCCGCCATGTTGGGACGCACGCTACGAGCCGCACGTAGTAGAGAAGCCCAAAGAGCGCGAGCCAGTGCCACGCGCGCAGCGGGTTGAGTGCGAACACGAGCACGTGTGCGCGGTCCGTAGCGAAGAGGATCAGGGTGACAAGGCCCAGGCGGGCGGAACCGCTGTAGAGGCGGACCGAGCGAAACAGGTACACCAGCCCCGCACCGAATCCAGCAAGGGTCAGGAGTTGCTTGAGAGGGAATGCGGTTACCCCAACCGCATCCAGGAGCGTGAAAAACACCCCCGCGATGTTGAAATTGTGGGTGTAGAGGAACGGGTGCGCGGCCAGGTCCGTGCTGGTAGCCATGTCCTGGACAAGCCCGTACGCGAAGCCATACAGACGGAAATTGCGCACGTACTGCAACGCGTCGAACGCTTCACCGCAATTGGCGGCACATGGGATAAAGGCACTCCGGGCGCCGTCAAGCCACACCACCAGGAGCGTCGTCAGGATGACGAGAAACGGCCACCCGAGATGACTGTCCGCTGGCTGAATGCTCGATCTTACCGACGATCGAGATTCCGCGCCGCGTTGGTGGATGGGAGCCCCCATCAACGAAGGACTTGCGCTGCCCAGGGTGTCAGAAGCTCCAGCGATAGAGTCTGACGTCGAACGGGTAGAGCGCCCGCGGCATTCGAAGCCACTGGAGGCTGAACACTGGTGGGAACCACTCCCACGGATCTGACCTGAACGTGGTTGTCTCCAGGCGGCCTTGGCCGAACGCGGAGCGAGCGCGGCGTAGAAGGGCGGCGCGGGTATAGAAGAACATGTCCAACTTGGCGCCGAGCACCTTGCGCCCGAGCGGCCAGCCGATCTGCTCGATCACCCAGAATGGCCACCACGGACTCACTTCGAAGATGAACACGTCTCCACCTTTACGGACCACGCGCTCAAACTCGCGGAGCACCCCATCAACGTTCGCGTGGTTCTGCGCAATCGAGCTCCCCACCATGTGGTGAATGGAGTAGAAGCACACGATTGCGTCGACGCTGTGGTCCGGCAGCGGCAAGTGCTCAGCGCCGCCATAGATGCGGAGGTCCACCTCTCGGTTTGCGCGGACGGATTCGTAGGACGGGTCCAGGCCGATGACGAACCAGTTCGGCTTCCGGGCATACGACAGGGCGGGACCACACCCCGCATCCAGGACCACGATGTCGCGGTCGGGGAGGACCTGCTTGAGGAACGTAGCTTGCGGCTCATAAAAGACCGAGCGTACTCCTTCGCCGGTGTTGGATTGTTCCATGACCTCGTGGCGGTCGTCGAAGAAGGACACCTTGCTTCGGTCCCCGACCACGACCACGTCGTCGACGATCGCGCCCTCAAAGCCGCAGCCCTCGGTGAGGCAGCGTAGCTCGTTCTGAAGGACGTGAACAGAGCCGTGGCATCGTGGGCAGGCGAGCACCCGCTTCAGCGTGCTTTCCAATGAGGCTGGGCTCGGGTGCATTGGGCGCTCCTGTGAGGTCGATCCTACAGGGTAAAGGTTTCTTCTAATGCGAAGTGCGGGTCAGGGGGCGGCGTGGCGTGCCAACCGGTCCGAGAAAGGTACCGCCTGGCACGCCCAAGGTGTCTGGTGTCGTGACAAAGCTGGAGTAGAGAACCGACGAACGTCAGCGGCAGCGGGGTCTCAGGAAGGCCGTGGAAACCCCGGCACGCGATGACCGGCCACTTGTAGCCGCAGAACTGACACCGCCTACGTTAAGGGGCGGCACGAGTTTGCGGCGTAAGCCCTCGCTCCCAGATCGCGCCGCCGGCTGCCGTCCAACACTGTCGGCAACCGTCAGTAGGCACCTGGCCGCCGCCCATAAGCGGGCCCTGGGCAAGATGCACTGCCTGGCTGGAGCGTGGCACCGGAGATCGCTATTGCGGGGCAGGCAATTCCACGGACCCGTCACAAAGCGTGGTGTAGTACCGTCCGCCACCAGGGTCAATTTCCCGCAGGTAAAGGCGCCAGTAAGGCCACCCTTCGTAAAAGGGGACCTCCCCGGCCACTCGGGGTACCGTCGATCCAGCGAGGACAAACTCGTTCCCTACCGCCTGATCACCTTTGAATACACCATCGACCCGCAGTGTCACCTCACTTCTGAAACTCGCGGAGTCGATGTTCAGAACAGTTGCGTCAACTATCACATCCGCCCGCGCCTCCTGGTCCGGAAGCTGGATCGGTTCACAAGAAGCCCGTGCGAGACCGGTGGTTCCAATGAACAGGGTTCCCAGTACCAACCATGGCAGTACCACAAGCGCCCGGCAACCAGGCGACCAGATGTTACGATGCTTCCGCATTTCAGTCGATTCCCATTGTGAGAATACCCCGGCCGACGAATCCTATGGTGAAATGGGATTCGGAGTGGCCGTGGCGATAGTCGCTGTGTCCGCCACGCTTGTAACCGTGCTGACGCGAGTCACACCCGTGGGCACGATAATCACGCCCACGGGCAATGCCGCGGGAGTGGTAGACGGCAATGTTGTCGTGGGAATGCTCGTTGCGAGCGAGCCGGTGGGCGTCGGTGCTGGTATTACCGTGCTCGTGAGAGTTCGCGTAGAAGTAGGCGATGGGGTGGGTGTTGCCGAAGGGAGTGCTGGCGGAGCGACGGACGGGGTCACAGCGACCGTAGGGACACTATCCAATCCCGAACCTGCAGTGCCTGCACCCTCAAATGCCACTGGTCCTGCACCCACGAACGTAGGCCAGCTTCCACAGAGATCGGTCACAACAAGAGGCACGGTGACAGCTTGGCCCGCCGCTGCACGGCGAACATAGAACGTTGCGGATTGGGAACCCGCGGGCAGTCCGACGCTGAACCTCCCGGTCCGACCTGTTTGCCCACCCACGTCGATCAGCGCGTTTACCGAGCTACTTGGGTTGGAACTAAGGTTCCCGAATTGTAGACCCGTGAGACTTGCTCCAACGCCAGCGGTCACGGAGACTTGCAGACGCCCTGGAGCATCGACGGTAGTGTTCGTTCTGATAGAGGGCCGAGGTGTGCAAGAGAGGAGGGCCGGCCCCGTCACATCCACGATCAGACTACCGGACGCGCCATCATATCCACCAGCTTGGATCCAGTAGTTCGTACCCGCGATTGCACCAAACGAGAGCAGCGAGGAAAAAGAACCGTTCGCGTCATCACTGCAGCCCACCAATGTCAGACTTCCCACGAAGTTGCCGGTGTAAACGGCGAGCACCGTGTCAAAGCTGCTGCCGGAGGTCGAAATGGTGGCCGTGCCATTTACGCTTGGGGTGTAGCTGTACCAGACTGTCCTTCCTATCGGAACAGCGCGGTTGGTGGGAGAGCAAGGGGAAGGCCAAGTGGGTTCGCCAGCCTGTGTTGTCGCACCCAACGTGTCATCGACACTCTGCCGAGATGGGAGAGCCGCTACCGTCCACCCCGGGAAGTTGTCGTTGGGAGGAGCGCCCGTGGACGGGCCAAATACCGCCTCCAGTTGGCGGTCCGAAATCGCGCTAAAAACATAGGGGCTCGGATAAGATTGGCTCAGACGATTCTCGCGCCACCGGATGAATTGATAACCCGGGTTGGCACTCGCAGTCAGAGTAACTTGCTGGCCCACGATGTAGGTGCCCACGCCGTTCACCGTGCCTGCGTACGCGGGATACACCGTCGTCTGCACCGAGAGTTGCGGTGGTGACAGGGTGACCTGGATCATGGCACTTGTGGATGTTAGCTGCGTCACGTTAAGCGACACACCTGCATTAAGGTCGGAGTAGATTTCGCCGAGAAGTAGGGGCGCATCGTTGAGATCCGCAGAGCCGGAGCCTGAGTTCGGGTGTGTGTCAATGAGCTCACTGTCTCCTCCGCCACCAGCGCCGAGAAAATCTGGACCGCAATATGACGTACAGAATGGCTGCACACCAGAGATGTGGACTATAATCCCGTTGCTGTAATTTGACAAACTGGAAGGCAGCCCTCCCCAGATAGATGGCGGCTTTCGGTATTCGAGATAGTAGTAGCCATTGATATTTCCGTTACTATCGCGCGTACGGGGGATCTTAAGCACCTTCAAGTTAGCAGTGTTGTCTTCAAATGCATTGATGGTGTAGGTTCCCGGACCGGGTACCACTTGCAAACGGCCTTGGGTGAGCCACTTCAGAAGATCCTTGTGCACCGCATTCGGCTGCCCGAAGTTGGAGGAATTACCCATCACGTCCAATGGGTCGCTGTACTCCGTACTACTGCACGATCCACCGCCTACGCTGAGGGTCCCGCATTCGAGAGAATTTGCATGCCACGCACCAAGATTATGCCCATACTCATGCAATGTCGTACTGCCGATCTTCGAGCCGAGCCCTGCCGTGAAGTACGGGCTGAGAACCACTGCATAGGATAGATACTGATTGGCTCCGTCGTAGACACCCAAGCTATTCGCCCGAACGCTTCCAACACCGCCATAGGAGCACGACGAATAGTTCCAGGAGATTACGATACGGTTATAGTTGTTGAAGTTCAGATCGGGATCAGCAGCCGTAAACGCCTGATCTGCAATGGTATAATCATCGCAGATCTGTGAGAGCCCGTTTGGAAATTGAACAACCGTGGACTACAAGCGCCCTGAAGGTGCCGTGAGGGCCCTCTGGAACCCTCCACAGGCGGCCAGAGAGGGTCGAAAGACGGGTTCGCAGCAGTTGAAAGTGGCGTTTGATGAATATCCAAACGGGCTGTGAAGAGAGTGTATACGGCCCGTAAATGTCTGCTGCACTGCCTTCGACTCCTCTTTCGCCCACAATAGTTGCCTGTCCGTAGGACGCCTCGGAATAGAAGGAACGGGCGCTCTGTGGGTTTGACGCGGAAAAAAAGATGCTCGCGAGATTTGCCTTATCCGCCTGTGGGTGGGTGCCTGCACCAGGCGGACTTGCCAGTATGATGGCGGTCCGCTGGGGACCAGTTGATCCTACCGCGGTAACGGATTGGACAAGTAGAACCTCGTCTGCGACCACCAACTCCGTGCTCCCGACGAGGGCCACGCCGGTCACCCGCACCTCATCACCCGGCTTCGCTCCCTGGGGTGACTGGGTCAAAGCGAGTGCGGTCTTCTGGGGGCCTTTGCTGGTCCACTGGATCAGGCGCGCTTCGTAACGGTCGCGGCCAAGCTCATCAATGGCGATGACCTGAAGTTCCCCTTGCAGGTTCACCCATTCTTCTGTAAGAGCCTGGAGTTGGGACGGTAGCGCTGCGCGTTCTGCAGGTTGCAACGCAGCATCCAGAACCGCTCGGGGATTAGTGGGGGCGATTTCCCGCAGAAGGTCCCGCCGACGGGTCGCTTTTTGCAGTGTTTCCGCTTTCACCTGCGCGCGAGAGCCCTGCCGCGCCAGATCGACCAAGTCCGCGCTTAACCTGCGTGCCTCGCTAGCAGCCGCTGTGCTATCTGTCTGCTGTTGGGAGGCGGGTGTGTCCCCTGCGTACGAGAGAGGTGTCGCTCCAGCGGCGAGCATCAGGAATATGGTCAAAATCACCGGCACGAGGCGAGTCATGTAAGTCCCTGTCTCAGAAGCGATAGAGTTGTACGCGCAGGCAACGAGCCTCGAGCAAAGGTTGAGCGCGACCGCACCACAGGATTCGCCTGCCATCCGTGCCCAGAAGGCCAGTCATTCGACGGGCCTGGCCCGGACCCTGCCACTTCAGCCACGTGGCCCAGCTTGCGGGCGGTCGGAGCGCCCCGCTGGTGGCATGGCCGGCGCGGCGATGCGGGATGGCATGGACACGCGGTCCAGGCGTGGGCTGGCGACGTCCTTGCGCTTGGCCACCACGCGGTAGGTGAAGGCGAGGCTGCTGCTACCGCCCTGCTGCTCGCGGACCACGAAGCCATTGGCTTGCTTGTCCGACACGTAAAGGCCACGCGAGTCGCCCTCTGCCGTGAGGAATACGAGGTAACGGTCTGCCTGCACCACCGCCGCAAAGTCCGCGTCCAGCCGCACCTCGGCCCGCCCCTGCTCCAGGCGGGCAGTTCCGAAGTCCTCGAAGTAGCTCTCGGGGCTCTCCAGACAATAGACCCTGCGGATGCTGCCGTCCGGGTGCGGCACGACCGCGCTCTTGATGCCGGTTACACTGAGACTGCCAGAGATGACGACTGGGCCATTGAACACCCCCGCATAGCCCGGGCCGGTGGTGGTGCCGAAGATGCCGGGCCCGCTCACGGATGTGCCATACACGCCCGGTTGACCGCCGGCCGTGCTGCCCACCAACCCGATGCCGCTGGTGGACTGTCCGTTGAGCCCCTGGCCGGAGGTCGAGGCACCCACCAGGCCGAAGTTGGTACCGGTGCCGCGAATGCCGATGTTGCTGCTGTTCGCATCAACCCCGAAGCCGCTCGTACTCGAACCGTAGACACCGGTGCCCCCCGCTGATCCGCCAAGCACGCCCACACTGGTGGCCGGCGGTGAGCTCGTGAAATTCGACGCGGTGGTGCTATCGCTTACGCCGATCACCCCGTACGTGCCGGTCGCGGGACTGGCTGGTGCTGTCGTAGCCGGGGCGGCGGAAAGGCCGTACGCAGCGACCGGATTGGTCGTGGAGGTGGTTTCGGTGACGTTCGCCGAGGCTGTCTCGGTGCTCGCCGCGAGCGCGGTCGTGGCGAGACCAGCGGCCACGATGCCCGCTCCCTTGAGCCATTGCCGTCGCGCCGTCGGCACGTCCTTCAGCCCTTGCAACTCTTGACCAGGAGCCAAGATGGTGGCGGAGACAGGCGGGGCACCCGTCTGCTGTCGACGAACCTGCGCTTCAAGGGCTGCCACAGCGTCCTGGAGCCGGGTGAGCTCCGCCAGCACGTCACGGGGAACCTCGGGCGAAAGAGTGGTCATCATGTCGTCAGTCATAGGGATCTCCTCGGGTGATTGGCGGGGTGAAAGCGCTGCGTGTCAGGGCACTAGCCGGATCCGCATGGCCGCTGTGTGCGGGTGCGAACTGCAAAGCGATTGGGTACGAACAGACTGGCGTCTTAGAACGCGGATGGCCCTCCCCCAACGAACGACGGCCAACTCCCGCAGGAATCCGTGACGGTGAGCGGCACTGTCGCCGCCTGCCCGGCCGTCGTGCGGCGTACCGTAAAGGTGGCTGAGCGGCTGAACATTGGGGGTGCGTAGGTGAATCCGCCAGGGCTGGCAGTCGTAGGCCCGGCGTTGACCGTCGCGTTCGACGCGCTGCCGAACGCTATCGACTGCACGTAGACGTTCGAGCCAGTAGCAGTTGCGGTCACTGCCAGCACCCCCGGCGATGAAGCGCTCGCCGAAACCGACACGTCAGGCCTTGGCAAGCAGACTGGCGGGGCCACGGCCGCCGCGGCATTGATGCGGCCGTACGTCCACAACGACCCGGTGCCAGCGACGCGGTCAGAGGTGTTGAGGAGCCTCGCGACAACCATCTGGTTGCTGGCTCCATAGGAGGTCGCCCACAGTAATCCGGCCAGACCTGCCACGTGCGGAGCGGCTTGCGAAGTGCCGCTGAAGTTTTCATAGGATCCAACGTAGTTCGTTGAGTAGATGGATACTCCCGGCGCTGCAACATTGACGTTGCTGCCGTAGTTGGAAAAATTGGCGCGATTGTCGCTCTGGTCTGTCGCCGCCACAGAAACCACACGTACACAGTTCGCGGGACTCCCGGCTGAGCTCAACCCTGAGTTGCCGGCCGAGGCCACGAGGACGACGCCCCTGGACCATGCGTAATCGACCGCGGCCTGCATGGAGGTGGGGCACGGAATGTCGCCGCCAAGGCTCATGTTGATGACGCGTGCCCCATTGTCTGCAGCCCAATAAATACCGCTCACGATTGAAGACACCGTGCCAGCGCCCGTGTTGTCGAGGACCTTCACGTTCATCAGGCTCGTGGTGTAGCCCACGCCCGCGACGCCGACCCCGTTGTTCGTGATCGCCGCGGCAATGCCGGCCACGTGGGTACCGTGATCGCAGTAGTCGTCTGCGTCAGGAGTCGACGTGAAGTTCGCCCGAGCCACGACTTTCCCATTGATATCCGGATGACCAGGGCCGAAGGACGTGGAACCCGCCTCGTAGATGCCGCAGTCCAGGATGGCGATTCGCACAGCGCTTGAGCCGCGTGTCTGATCCCAGGCCGCCGGCGCTGAGATGCGGGTCATGCCCCACTGGGATGGGAAGGACGGATCGTTCGGCGTTTCGGCCGCTCGTAGAATGAAATCCGGTTCGGCGTACAGGACCCGAAGGTCCGCGCGATAGGCCGTGAGCGCAGTCTCGATCGATACACCCGATATGCTCACACGTTGCAGCGATGGGCCCACGTCCGCCACGGACTGGGCGCTGAATCCACGTCGTGCGCTCAATTCCGCGTGCAGCGTCTGGATCGAGGCAGCAGCGACGCCCGGACGCGCGGCGACGATGATGGAGTCGGCGAGCGCCTCCTTGCCGTCTGCAAGCTTCACCGTCCGCATCCCACGTTCTGCGAACGTCCGACCGCCGCGAACGATCGTACGCTCCTGGCTTTCAAGCGGGAATGCAGTCAGCGGCGGAGCGGTCCGGGCGACAGCAGTGGGAGCCAGGGCCGTTGGGGTCGGAGGCGCGACAACGCGCGTTGGTGTTGCTGGGACGAGAGTCGGGCGGGTGGGCGGCACCGTAGGTGTGGCGGCCGCAAGCACTGGAGTGGAGGTTGCCGTGGGTGCAGGGCACCGGACGGAAGCCGCTGTCGGCTGTACCGGGCACCCCTGAGTGGGTGTTGACGTCGACCCGACCACTGGTTTGGAAGTTGGCGACGCGCCCGCTGCGGGAATCCCGGCTGTGCTAGATGCCGCGGGGAGGACGACTGGGGTGGGAGATGCAGATTCGAGAGCGACGCCCGCTATTGGGATGATCTCGTTCATCTCCCAGGCGAACCGCTCCGAATTTGGCCGAGACTCCACGCCCCGAGGTCCGGCGATCCAGGTTTCCGACCCATTCGTGAAAGCTGTGACGTTGTCCGCCTTCCTCCACAGCAGCATGCCGCCTGTTGTCAGTTGGATCGAATCGCCATTCGCGTCCGCGCGCTCATTGTCCAGGCAGCCTCCGACGACGTCAGTGCCCACGGCTTCCCGAAGATCGTTGAAGCCAAGTTGAAACTGGCAGTCAGAGAGGTTCGGACGGGCATTCGCCGATCCCGCCGGAATGCTGACGAGTAGCAGCGCTAGTGCGGCCAGGGGTGCGATTGAGCGCCTGGAACATGGTGTGGTGCCAACTTTAGATGAAGTCAATGCACTGCCTCGGGTCGAGCGAGCATACGTTGCTGTGGCTTCCGAATCAATAGGGTCCAACAGCGCCGCGATTTCGGAGTTCACGACGTGGACCCTATGGGACAGGCAGCAACGGGTGGCCACGGTGGGGTCCCCTCGTGGTGCCGCGGTCGCATCCGTCGAGCGTTTGCCCCTCCTGGCGTCTCACGTGTCGGCATGAGTGGCAGGCGGTGCACCGACCCACCTAGATTGCTCGACTGCGTGGTGCAGCAATCAGCACCATGAGTGCGGCATCCCTGTAATAGAATGCAGTTGTCAGAAGCCTGAATGCCACCGTCAAGGACTCGCATCGCATCAGGGCGGCTCCCCGGCGTTGATGGCCTCCGAGGGATAGCGGCATTATGCGTGGTGGTCACGCACTTTAATCCGGGGCTGCAGGCGCCACCGGCGAGCCTGGTCAATTCTCTTGTGCAGTACATGCAGGTTCTATCTCTGGGCCCGCTTGCCGTCATCTTCTTCTATGTCCTCTCATCGTTCCTATTGACGCACCTAGCCATCAGAGAAGAACAGTCCACTGGAGCATTCAGCGTGCGCAACTTTTACGTACGCAGAATCCTTCGGATTTGGCCACTCTATTTCACGATGCTGGGAATAAATCTGATCTTCTATTCGCCCATCGTAACAAACGCTCAGACCGATACGAATACCTGGCGATGGTTTCTAGACAATATCTGGATGTACGTTACATTCACATCCAACTGGAGCCTATCGTTGAATTATCTTGGCGGTCGCGTTGATGCATCGCCCCCAGGGCTGGCTGTCATGTGGAGTATCGCGGTGGAAGAGCAATTTTATGTTGCGTTCCCACTGCTAATGCTGGTTGCCATACGTAAGGTTAGACTAGCTCACAGGGTTTTCCTAACCTTATTCGTGCTGGGCTCCGCGTTCAGATTTCTGTTCGTGGCCGGAATCTCTGGCGACGACTCCGTGGTTAACAACCAGATTAGACTCTACTATGCGACTTTCACATATCTGGACGTTTTCGCGGCTGGCGCCGCCAGTGCTTTCCTCATCGATGCAGCGAGCGGACGGCAGTGGCTCAAAGCCTCGCGACACCCTGTTGCGGTGGTCGTACTGAGTGTCTCGTTCGTCGCACTCGCTGCGAGTTGGACGACAGTCGGCGGCTGCAGCTGGATCCCGTGTAGTGTGATGATTTACTGGGGTGCGGCCATAACGATGGCGTTGGCGATATCGGTCTTGGTTGCGACGCCCCGATCAGCTATCACGCGCATACTGTCGTCGAAGCCGCTGCAGTTGCTTGGCTCCCTGTCGTTTGGGATTTACGTGTGGCACCCCGTAGTTATGACGGGCATACAACGCGCTCTTGCTGGGATGCCGCCGGGTTATGCGTTTTCCGAGGCATTAGTCACGGTGACGTTTGTTGGATATCTCGCTGTGACGCTCTTGGCAGCGGCTGTGACAAATCGGATGGTGGAGCGTCCGGCGATCCTTTTAAAGCAGCGGATCGTCGCGCATACCGCAGCTTCAAAAGTAAGAATGGTTTCTCAATAGAAAGGTGGCTAATCCAAGCCACGACTACGACAATCAAAATATAGACAGCCAACTGAGAAGATGTCCTCGCGTCTATTTCGAATTGAGTTCTCGAAGGCATACCTTCGACGAGCCTCTCTGCAATTGGTAGCACCAATGGGTGCCACAAATACATCCCGAAAGAGAGTGCTCCAAGAAACACCATACTGCGACTGCGTAAGAACTCGGATATCAGTGAATCTTTGTGTGTCAGTACCCACAAAATTTCCAGCGCGAACAGGGCTCCTGTGAGACCGTAAATCCAGACACTAAATGACGTATAGGGGTAGTACAACTCGTTCTGCCATTTCATGCCGAGTACAAACGTTAAGATGAATAAGATGATGCCGGTGCCCTTCAAGCGGAGTGCTCGCACCCAGAACTGACGGCTGTCCATCTTACGTGCGGCTGCCGTTCCAGCCAGGCAACCGATGAGAAACACATCCAGATAGCTGGTGGTCGCGTAGTACATGCCGCCAGCGGGCGCGACTGGAACCGACAGAAAGTAGGTCCGTGAGAGGATGGCGGTTAACCATGCCAAGATCGCCGCGAGTATGAATGCTCGGCGCGAACGAAGGGCGAGGGATACAACGACGGGGTAGACGAGGTAAAATTGCTCCTCGACTGCGATGCTCCACAACACTCGGAACGGGGCCGTAGACGGATCCATTACGCCACCGTACCCCGATAGTGCGATGCTCCAGTTTGACAGGAACGTGACCCAGAGCCAGGCATGGTCACGAATCCAAGGCCAATCGGGGGTGCCCCAGCCCGGCGTATTACTGGCAGCCGTGGCAAGATCGAAGGCCAGTACAGTGAAATACAGGGGCCAGATCCGAAAGCACCTGCGCAGGTAGAAGGCTTGGATGTGGAAGGCGCGCTTAGCCTCGAATTCCCGGACTGCAAGATACGTCAGCAGGAATGGGGACAGAGTGAAAAAGAACACGACCCCAAGGTTTGCCCCTGAAAGTTGAGTTAAACCCCGTAGTGGCGTGTAGAACGACCATGCGGAGGGTACAAGCGGTAGGGGCGACCAGTGCGAGAGTACGACGGTGATTGCTGCGAGTGCCCGCATACCCTGCAATTCCGGAACCCAAGCGGAGGGACGCTGCGCTTGAGAATCTGAGTTGCTCGAACCGTGATTCCTGACTAGCCCGGCCAACATTAGTGGATGGTCCGTACCTTCTCTGCTGGCGCCAGGTTCAACTCTCTGACGCTGGTCGTTAGGGCTTCAACTCGCACCAGCAACAGGAGGACTAGGCACGCCGCTGCGATGGGCGTAAGGATACGAGGAATACCCCAACTGCCCGTTCCGCGTTTAAGTGACCACCTTATCACTGCCCACGCTGCAGATCCCACATACGCATATGCCAGAAGTATGGGCGCGATGACCATGGGGAATCGATGGCCAAGGTATATCTGCACCGAGAGGGGAGCGAAGAAGTAGAGACCAGCCGCCACAACCGCGGCTAGCAGCAACACTGCCCCGGCAGGATGCAACGAGGCGCGCCGTGCGTCGCCTGGGGCGGCTCGCAGGGCTAGAACGAATGTCACGCCTGCAAGCAAAAGTCCCACAGTCGCCACAGCCATGGTGCCATAGCCGAGTTGGGGAATCCAACCTTGCGCGAATTCCGACCATGCTCCGCTCAGAATGATTCCGACATTGTTTTCCGGTGTCGCAAAGGGCCTCTCGACGTGGCGAGAAGCGTACCACAGATCAATTTGATCGAGCGGAGGTAACGGCAGGGCGGAATTTAAGAAGGATGTCTTGATGACCGCCGAATAGTACAGGTCAAGTATCCAGAAGTCTGCGCCGAGGGCGCCTATTATTTGAATTTGTCTTAGAACCAGTGGAAGTAGTGTTGCGGCCACTACAAGTTTTAACCTGGGCAACCGATGCGATAATGGAGGCAAGGCGAGTACGGTCGCGAGGCATCCGATGATTACGAACGCCAGAAAATCGTAGCCAATTAGAAAGGCAATGGTGACGAGAACCATCACCAAGACCGCTTTGCGCCTCGTCAGCGGTCCGGAAATGTAATACATCGAACCGAAAAGAGCGAGCCAGTGCCATCCCCTGATAAGATTGTATGAAAATAGCAAGTTGAAGTTGACCTCGGTCGCCATCAAGACAAGGAACATGATTGCCAAGGCAGCTGACCCGGACAGTTCCAATATCAGTTGATATCCGTATCGGAGTCCAACACAGAATGCGACAACGCTTGCTATAACCGACATCTCGATGCGATGTCGGTAAGCAGACCCGCCTGCCGGAAGGGTAAGATAACCATCTCAGACGCATAGAAGAGAAAGGCGCCTAAACTCATGTTGTGGGTGTACAAAAGCAGTGAGTTCTCGTCCGCAAGCGCGGAATCGCGTTGTACGAACCAGAACCTTGCCCCATCAACGACGTAGTTTCTACCGACCATCTCGGAGGCGAGCGATTCCCCGGGCCCCGGGAAACATGCGCTATTTGTGTCACATTCAGGCGACCAAGGAAGCCACCCAATCCTGCTCCCAAGGGTCAGGAGCACAACAAGTAGTACCGATGTCACCACTGCGGCGCCGCCCGGACCCGTGAGTCGTGTGAACCATCCTTGGTCAGGCCGAAGAAGGTATTCGAGGCGGTGTGCGAGCCTCTGCAAGGGCCCTATCGGCGGAATAGCGCGCGTTGCACTTGGCGCATTATCAATATCCATGGCGGCCACGCCCTCCAGCCGGGTCAAGCTGCACCATAGGAGAGATCCCGCGGACGTCGCGATCCTGGCCCGTTAGGTGCGAGCGGTAAACGCATTCAGAGAGTTGGTGCTGCACCGGCCTGACGAATTGGAGGACATGCCCGCATCGGGACGCCGGTAAGCGCGCCGTGAGCGGTGGGTAGTCCGTCGCAGCAGTACGCGCTCACTTCGTCCGCAAGCCCCCGGCCAACGCAGCAGCGCCAAGCGTACTGGTCGGACATCTGGGTCCAGTCGCTCACGCGGCAGATGATCATGGGGCGGAAATCGCAACCTCAGGCGAGTAAGGCGAGCAGCCCAAACTGTTGCAGGCCCGCAGCCGCCAAGCATATTCGACTCCGCTTGTCAGGCTTGTGTTGAGGTGGCCGCTGGAGCCGGGGCCGGTTACGCCGAGCTCCTGGAAGGGAAAGCCCGCTCCATCTCGCCGCTCTACGCGCACCTCTGTCGCCCCTGCCACCGGACGCCAAGTTAGTAGCACGTTCCCGCCTGGGCGGATGGTCGCCTGCAGCGCTTCTGGTACTGTAGGCGGCGCGTTAGCGGGTGCTGGCGAAGTCCCTGCCGCCACGCCGCTCGGCTCTGGCTGCTCACCCGATACGGCCATGATCTGCACGTCGAAGCTGTTGTAGGGAAAAAACGCATGCAGCAGTGCTTCAAGGTGGAAGTCCTTCATAATGGGATTAGCACTCACCGCCATGAATGTTCGAGAATAGTCATTATCTTGCCAGCGTTCGCCGAAAACATCCCGGGCCTTGGCACTGAATTCGCGGATGACGCCCTCTGGGTCCCGCTGAAATTCGACACGAATCGGAGTTCCAGGGGCAGCCGCGCGAATTTCATTCAGATGATTTTCAATTTCACTGAATATCGATAGACTAGTATAGGGAAACACATGTATCATCCGTGTGAGATCATTGATCCGTTGAAACATTCGGAAATTGCTAAACATGATCAATACACATAAGATAATACCAGAGAACAGACTTACGCGCGAGAGAATTGCATATTGTTTAGTCTGAGAAATGATCACGCCCCACAAATAGTATAGCCACACTACGAGGAATATAGACATAGAACTATGGTAGTAAAATGTAAACGATCCAAGGTAGCTGACTTGCCCAGGAAATGGGTACCAGTCTAGGAGAGTTGTGTAAATTCCGGATAGTAGTACAGTAGAGCCACTAGCAACGAGTCCATGTGACGGCGAACCTTCATAGACAGGTACTCGGATGAGAAGCGCAATCAAGGGCGCCCCGAACAATATGGATAACGCGACAGCTTCGAACGGCCAAGACCGCTCCTCTATTCCGAATGTGGTGAGAAAGGCGTCGGCAATATGGATCGCTGACACACGGTAAAATGATGGATCAAATAGATATCGTAATATCTCCAGCTTCTTCCCGTCACCTATGGCATCCCACGCACCGTGAACACTGAAGCGAATATAGACGAATGGCAAAATCACATAAGTTACTAGAAGAAAGATTACTGGAAGCGATGCAAATAGTCCGGCTTTCCACTTGCTGGCACGCAGAAACATAGATGGGAATAGGAGAGCAACTGCGGGGTATGCAATGAGCCCCATTTCATCGGAGAAGAAGCCCAGAAGAAGTGATGCGACTACGAATAGATGATCGCTGGACGACTTCGTGCGCCTGTGGCTGAAGGCGAACCAAATCGACGCCGCGAGGAATAAGAACACCAGCTTCTTCGCGGGTCTGATGTAGGGAATGAGGACCGAGAGGAAGCCAACGCTGGATATCAGGACGCCTGTAATGGAGGCTGCCCTGAGTCCACTAACACCATCACGCAGGAGAAAGCCCATCACCGCAACCGGAGTTACTACCGCTGTAAGAAGAGCGGTCGGAGTAATACTGGGTTGTGGGACCACGTATCGGGCAATGAAAGGGCGCGCAATGGCGTCCGCCGTTTCGGCGAGGTCGTTCAGAGGACGTACCCGGTTAACGTTGGGATCGAACGCCTTCCAATCGAGGGCTTTTCTCAATCGATCACCGAAGGTTTCAGTTTCAGGAAAGTTCCAGATGTATGCCGACGTCGCGAATAGTTCCGGATGCAACCACGACTGGCCGGAGTCTAGCCAGATGCGGGCGGCGTACATTGAGGGGGCGGCTATAAGCAGAATGCAGATAAACCAGGTGGCTGGACCCTTGCGGAGCAGGAGTGGCAGCGTACCGGGGTTTGCGGGCGCAGACAGTGCGGTCATGGGAGAAGGTCGAGTTGCGAGCAGCCACGATTCTCAGGGCTAGCGCTCGACGCAGATGCGCCGTCACCCCGTTTGGGGCGAGGCGTCCTATGCAGGTTGAGGCTAAGCCGCGTCACTCCGTAATCGTCCAGTAGTACTCGCCGTCGTACCCGGCGTCCGCGAACGCTGCGCGCCAGCCCTCGGGATCGAAGTACGTCACGGCCGTGAGCTGCCAGCGTTCGAAGTTCCCGCGTTGCTCATCGTTGAGCCACGAGTCCACCTGGACGTACTTGCCGCCTCGGCTGACGCGCTCCATCTCGCGGAGCGCCTGCTTGCAGCGCTCCAGGTCCAGGTTGTGGATTGTGTTGATGGACACTACGAGATCGAAGGCGGCGTCCGGGAACGGTAGGGCGTCGGCCGTGCCGCGCGCCAGGTGGGGCCTCACGTCGTCCAGGGCGTGCTCGATGGCGTAGTGCGAGAGGTCGAGGCCGACGGCCTCGATTCCTGGCACCACCTGGCGGAAGTCGTGCAGCAGGAACCCTTTGGCACACCCCACGTCGAGCACACGTTGACCAGCCCGTAAGCCGTAGAAATCGCGAAAGCGCTCGGCAACCGGGACCCACCGGCCGTCGTAGCGGTAGCCGCCGTAGCCCTGGGTGCGTTCACCGTCGAAGTATTCGCGTCCGAACCGTTTGGCAATCTCACGCTCACGCGGGACCGCGGCCTGCCGCTGGGCGATGTTGCGTTTCGCCTTCGGGTACGCGTCCAGCAGGTTGACTTCTCTCACGGAGCCGCGGGCTGGCGGTCGAGCGCGGCGCGCAGGCTGGTCTCCAGGCCTTGTTGCCACGGAGTGAATATGAAGTCCGGGACGGCCTGCTGTAGCTTCGCCACGTTGAACTGGCGGTGCGTTACGGGGCCGCCGCGGGGGGCCTGGACCAGCTCGAACTCGAATGGTGCGAGGGACCGCAGGTCCTCGACGATGGACCCGAACGACCGGCTGCTGCCGGTGGCCAGGTTGAAGACCCCGGTTGTGTTGGACGCCGAGAGGAGCGCAATCAGCCGCGCCGCGTCGTCCAGGAACAGGTGGTCTCGGGTTTCTTCGCCCGCGCCAAAAAGCTTCACGGTCCGGTCCTGCGCAATCGTGCGTACGAACCGATTGGGCCCGTACGAGTTGTGCGTGTCGCCCGGCCCGTACACCCCCGTGGGGCGGAGCACCAGGAGCGGGAAGCCGCCCGTGCTCGCCGCTGACTGCAGGATGATCTCGCCGTTGTACTTTGCAAGCGCGTAGATGTTGGAGGGCTCCACCGCGGAGGTCTCGGTCACGGTCTGGTCGCCCATCGGGTACACCGCATCGGAGCTGATGTAGACGCACCGCCCGGGCGGATTGGCCGTCAGGTAGTCCGCCAGGTTGGCCATCATCGCGAAGTTGTCGGAGAGCGTCGCGATGGTTTGCCCCTTGTTGGGCGTCAGCGCCGACGCGACGATGACGGTGCTCGTCGGAGACACGGCCGCGTCGAGCGCCGCCAGGCTGTCGCGACGCCGCAGGTCGACCTGGCTCGAGCCGAATCCTTGGACCCGGTGGCCGTCGCGACTGAGCTGGTCGACCACGGCTCGGCCGAGGAAACCGGTGTGGCCCAGCACCACGAAGCTCTGGCGGCCCGCGCTGCTCATCGCTCCAGGCTCTCCCACTTCATGGGCGCTGCCTGCAGCCGGGGATCGGACACCAGCAAGTGCCACACCACCGCCTGGAACGACTCGGCCAGCGCGGTCACGGTCTCGGCGGTTGTCGTCGGCACAATCACGCACTCGTCTGCAATCGTCGCGGTGTAGCCGCCATCGCGCCCGACGATACCGCATACGCGCGCCCCGGTGGTTTTCGCGTAGTCCATCGCCTTCACCAGGTTCACGCTCACGTTGCGGTCTCGATCGCCGCCGCCCACCGACAGGATGAACACCACGTCTCGTTCTGCCAGCTTGCTGCCGGCGAGCCAGCTCGAGAACGAGGTGTCCCAGCCCTCGTCGTTGATGCGCGCGGTCAGCTCCGATACGTTGTCCGTCGGTGCGTACGCCTCCATGTTGGCGATCTTCCGGAAGTCGTTCACGGCGTGCGAGGCGTTGCCGGCGCTGCCGCCCACCCCGAGGAAGAACACGCGGCCGCCCTTCGCCCGGACGTCGACCATCAGGTCCACCAGCCGGTGGATGGCGGCTCGGTCGATGCGGGCGGCGACGTCGCGCACCTCTTCCAGGTAGCGCTCGACGAAGTCTTCGGTTGTGGTGGTCATGCCTCTCCTCTGTCCAGGTGCTCCAGCACCGCGTCAACGGCCTCGGCGAAGGTGGCGACGCGGTGGTCGGCGGTCATGCACTCACTGTAGGGCCGCTCCAGCAGGATGGTGCAGCACCCCACGGCGCGTCCGGCTTCGATGTCGCGCCAGCGGTCGCCAATCACGAACGACCGACTGAGGTCAATGTCCCACCGCTCCGCGGCGGTCGTCAGCATGCCCGGGCTTGGCTTGCGGCACGCGCACCCGTCGTCCTGGTCGTGGGGGCACACGTACACCTCGTCAATGGGCGCGGCGTCGCGGAGCCGCTGGTGCATCGCATCGAGGGTGTCCCACGAGAGCAGCCCGCGCGCGACCTCGGGCTGGTTGGTGAAGACCAGACGGGCCAGGCCGGCCTCTTGCAGCCGCCGCACCTGCTCGCCCACGCCGTCCACCAAGGCGAAGTCCTCCAGGGCGGTGGGTGCATAGGCGCGGTTATCGCGGACGATCTCGCGCGCCAGCACCCCGTCGCGATCGAGGAAGACGGCTCGGCGCGTCACCCTGCGCGTCCCATGGAGATGTATTCGATTCCCAGACCCTGCATCTCCGCGAGCCGGGAGCGAAGGACATCGGTGCAGTCGATCACCAGTGGTCGCCGCATCACCTGCCGTAGGGCCGGTAAGTCGGCCTCGGCAATGGCATCCCAGTCGGCCATTACCAGCAGCGCGTCCGCGTTCTCCGCGGCGTGCTCGGGCGTCTCGACGACGCGTGCCGCCACATCCACGTCGCCCGCCCGGATCACGGGGTCCCACGCTTTGACGGCGGCGCGGCCATCCAGGGAGCGAATAAGCCGCAGGGAAGGCGAGTTTTTCGTGGAGTGGGTGTTCTTCTTGTACGTCAGTCCCCAGACGCCCAGCTCTGGATGCGGGATGGCAGCGAAGACGTGCTGCTGTAGCTTCCTGGAGACCCAGTCGAAGCGGCGGCTATTCAGGGTGATGAGCGTGTCGATGTAGCTGGTGTCGACGTCGTGCTCTCGTCCGAGCGCTTGCAGCGTGACCAGGTCGCGCTCCAGGTTGCCGCCGGCGATGCCGATGCCCGGCCGAATGTAGGCAGCGGGGCCGATGCGCCGGTCCAGGCGGAGCGCCGGAACCATCTCGGACCAGTCGGCGCCAATCGACTCGCACAGGTCCGCGAGCGTGTTGGCGTAGGTCACGGAGCCCACCAGGTACAGGTTGATGGCCGTCTTGGTGAGCTCCGCGCTCTCGTAGCCCATGGGCAGGATGGGGCAGCCGTAGGCGCGGAGGCCTTCTTCGAAAAGGCTCGGGAGGGGCCGCAAGGGATCGGCGCAGCCGACCATGAACCGCTCGGGCTCCAGCGTTCGGTGAACGGCATCGCCAAAGATGAGCGTCTCCACCCAGTACACCAGCTCGAAGCGCAGCTCGGGCCGCGCCGCGGCGATGCGCGCGCCCAGCGCCCGTGTGAAGCCTGGCGGCACCTGGCTCATCACCACCAGCACGACGTCCTGTCGCAGGTGCGGGATCGCGGCGTCGACGAGCGCCAGCACGGGCGCTAGGTCGCTGCGATTCGCGGCGTCGGTCGGCACGTCGCGGGCGACGATCACCAGCGGGCACTCGGCCAGACGCGCGAGGTCCGCGCTGAACGAAATGTCGCGCTGGCTCCGTGTCAGGAGATCCGGCAGCCCAGGCTCGTGCACCGGCAGGTCGGCAGCGGCCAGCCTGTCGACCACCTGCTGGTCAGGGTCCACGCCCAGCACGGGCCGTCCAAAGCTGGCCCACCCGATGCCCGTCACGATCCCGAGGTGGGAGAGGCCCAGGAAGCCGGTGGGTGCCGTCACGCCGCCACCGGCTGGATCGCCGCGAGCGTCCGCGAGATCCACCAGTCGTTCTCCATGGAGGTGCGCCCCTCGCCGACGATAGATTCAAAGTGGGCAATGTCTCGCTCCCACGTCAGGTCGCGGCCGGGCTCGGCCGTCTCCACCGCTTCGGTGGGTGCTCCGCTCGGCCGCACACGGTTGCGCAGCACCAGCGACGACGGACCCCACTTCGGCAGCCCGGACAGGTGCAGCGCGCCACCCTCGCCGACGAGATCGATGGTGAAGGTGTTCTTCCAGCTCAGGTACGAGGCTTCCAGGACCAGCGACCGGTCCCCGGATGCGAGGATGCAGTGATCGAAGCCACGCGCCTCGTGATGCTCTAGCGTCAGTGGCTCGAAGTTTTCGCCCCGCCGGTCCAGGAGGAACCCGACGAGGTCCAGGAGGTGGGAGCCGAGATCCTCCGCCACGCCGAGGCCGCCATCGCGCCAGGTCCCGACGACGTTCTGGACGGTCCCGTTTCCGTAGAAAAAGCGACCGTAGTACAGGCGCCCGATGGCGTTTGCTCTGAGATGCTCCCGCAGCCGCTGCATGAGCGGCTCGAAGCGGTGGTTGTACGACGTGTACCAGATTGCGCCGTGGGACCGTGCCAGCGCATCCAGACGCTCGGCAGTCGAGCGGTCCGGCAGCAGCAACGGCTTTTCCAGCAGGACGTGCTTGCCCTGCGCCAGCAAGTGCTCCAGCAGCGGCAGCTTCGTCTCGTTGGGGACCGCGAGTACCGCGGCATCGTAGGCGTCAGGTGAACACGCCTCGACACTCCCGTAGTCCGCGGTGCCGTTGTACGGGTCCACCGTGGCAACGCAACGCTCGCCCAGCAGCGCTCGCCGCTTCTGCCCGATGTTGCCGAGCCCGACGACGAGATACCTCACGCGCGAGCGGTGACGAGCGACCCGACCTCGTAGCGTGCGTGCTTCTCGAGCAGGTCGATCTTCTCTACGACCTCCTCGGGCGTAACCGGGCTGTTGCCCTGCCGCTCGCAGGTGACGGCCGCGCCAAGCGATCCCAGGATCGCGGCTCGCACGATGTCGCCGGTGACCGTGAGCGTCAGCGACGCGTACGACAGGAGCGCATCTCCGGCGCCAATCGGGTCGTGGACGTGCTCCACGAACGAGTCAATGGTGAAAAACTCGCGCGGCATCGGGCCGGGGCTGCGATACCCGATGACACCGCGCTCGGCGAGCTTCAGGATCAGGTAGTGGCAGCCAGACTGGCGGAAAAGCTCGGACGCAAGCGGCCGCACCACCGAGTCCTGGTCGCCGAGCGCGAAGCGCGCCTCTCGCTCGTTGGGCGTCAGCAGGTCGAACCCGGTGAAGTCGAGGATGTTGCCCCAGCGATTCGAGACCTGGCTGTCGGCCGCCTTGATGGCGCCTGCCGGGACTGCGTCCTTCAGGACGGGAATGGTCGCCCGGTTGAAGATGCCGTGCCGGAAGTCGCTGAACACTACCAGGTCCGCCGGGGTATTGCGCAGTGCGTTCACAAGGAACTGCAGCGGCTTGTCCGAGATGGTCCTGTTGTCCACCCGGTCCACCTGGAGCAGCTTGTACCCCTCCGCGATGAACCGCTCCTTGTGCGTTGTGGGCCGGGTCCGGTCCACGTACGGGAGGCAGTCGATACCCGACGCGGCCATGTCGTCGAGCACGAACGAGCGCAGGTTGTCTTCGCCCAGGATGGTCGAGAACGTCACGTTTGCGCCGGTGGTCTTCATGTGCTTGGCCACGACCGCCGCGCCGCCCGAAAACTGCTCGGTAGCATCGTGCTTGACGCTGAAGGTGGGCGACTTGGCGGTCGCGCCGAGCAGCGAGCAGTACGAGTAGCTATCGACGATCGTGTCGCCAACCACGTGGACGCGCACGTCCTTCAACGCCCGAACCGTGTTCCGCAGGTCGTCGAAGCTGATGCCTTCCTGGTCCATGAGCGCCAGCAGCTTCTCGATCCCGATCCGCGGAGGGGTGGCTTCGATGATGGCCGAGGATGAGTAGACGATGTCGCCCGGGGTGAACACGATCTCCCCGCCATACGCGGCAAGGGTGTCGATCTCTTCCTGAGTCTTTGGCGGGACGCCGTTCGCGGAGTACTCGTAACCCTTGGCGAAGTAGTCGGGCTGGATCACCCGCATTTGTTGGATGGGTGTGGGGTTCGGATCGACGATCACGAAGTCGACGAACTCCAGGGCTGCCAGGTTCGTCGCCCGCAGCTCTTGCGGAATGTACGGCCGGTGGTTGGCCTTCATGATGTGGACGTCGGCCGTGACGCTCGCTATCAGCAGGTCTGCTTTCTCCTTGGCGTATTGAAGATGCCGCAGGTGGCCCGGATGAACGATGTCGAACGTCCCGTGGCACATGATGACCTTCTTCTCGCGCGGCCGAGGTCCGATAGCCTCGACCAGTTCCGGAAGGGTCTTGATCTTGTTGGTGTAGGGCTGTTTCGTCATCGATCGAGGAACTCGAACCAGGTCTTCGTGGCGGCGGCGATGGACGCCGGCTCCCACACCGGGGCATCGGCCCAGTGCTGGATGTTCTCCAGCATGGTCTCGACGCCTTCCTCGAAAGAGACCCGAGGCTCCCACCCCAGCTGCTCTCGGATCTTCGTGGTGTCGGCCCAGGTGCACTCAGGCTCGCCCGGGCGCTTCGGCAGGTGCGTTACCTCGCCCCCAATGAGCTCCACCAGGCGGCTGATCGGTTGCGGGTTGCCCGCCCCGAGGTTAAACATCTCGCCCACCAGTGGCGTCTCGGCAGCAGCCAGGAATGCCCGCGCCACGTCCGTCACGTACACGAAGTCGCGGCGCTGGGAGCCATCGCCGACGACGGTGAGCGGCTTGCCCTTCAGCTTCTGCGCCAGGAAGACGCCGAAGACCGCGCCGTAGACACCCGTCGTTCGCACCCGTGGGCCGTAGGCGTTGAAGATGCGGATCGAGTTGGCGGGAAGGCGGTACACGCTCGCCCAGTGCAGCACTTCGAGCTCGCCGAGGTACTTGCTGAGCGCGTACGGGTACTCAGTGTGGATTGGCGCCGACTCGGGCGTGGGGGTAGGCGGGTTGGCTCCGTAGCAGGACGACGACGCGGCGTAGACGAGCTTCTGGACGCCCGCATGGCGTGCCGCCTCGAGCACCGCGAGCGTCCCAACTGTGTTGGCGTGCATGTAGTCGACGGGCCGCTCAATGGACGGCACGATGTCGCCCAACCCGCCAAAGTGGAACACGTAGCGAGCGTCACGAAAGAGGGCGGAGTCTGCCTGAAGCTCTGTCATGTCCACCTGGTGGAGCTCGAGCCGAGGGTTGCCGCGGTGCTGCGCCAGGTTCTCCAGGCGGCCGGTCTTGAGGTTATCGATCGCGCTGACGTGGAAGCCCCGGGCGATCAGCAGGTCCACCATGTGGCTGCCGATGAACCCGGCGCCGCCCGTCACGATGGCGCGCGGTGATGACACGATGCTGCTGCCCGATCCCTCTCTAGGAGAGGCCCGCCGCCTGGACGGTCTTCACGTTGATGTAGCTCGTGTCCGTGAGAGAGTTCGGCAGCTTGCCTGCCTTGAACGCCGCGCACAGGTCCCGAATGGCATCCTCCACCGTCCGCTTCGGCGCCCAGCCCAGCTCGCGGCGAATCTTGGCCGATGACACGTGGTAGGAGCGGAGGTCGTTGCTCGGAGACGTGTCAACCTCAATCGGGCCCAGCTCAGGCATCTCGCCGCTGACCACGGCGCGCACCATCTCGCCGAGCTCGGAGACGGTGTGGTTCTCGTAGGCCGCGTTGAAGGTCTTGCCTGCGATCTGCTCCTTCGGCCGCTCCAGGAGGTCCACGTACAGCTCCGCGATGTCGTCGACGTGGATGTTCGGGCGCTTCTGCGAGCCGCCAAAGATCGTGATCTTGCGGTTATTCACCGCGAGGTTCGTCAGGATGTTGACGGTCAGATCGAGCCGCTGGCGCGGGGAATACCCGCACACGGTAGCGGGCCGGATGATGACCGTGGTGAAGTCAGGGCTCTGGTACTGGAAGAGGATCGGCTCGCACATCCCCTTGTACTTGTTGTAGTCGGTCAGCGGGACGAGGGGATGGTCCTCGGTGACGTCGGGCGCATCGCTGACGCCGTACACGCTGGACGTGGAGGCGTAGATGAACCGCTGCACACCGCTCTCCTTCGAAATCCGCACCAGCGGCTCGAAGGCATCGTAGTTAATCGACTTGCTGAGCTCAGGGTTGAGCTCGAAGCTCGGGTCGTTCGAGATGCATGCCAGGTGGATGACAGCGTCCGAGCCGGGGATGGTCTGGCGCAGGAGGTCCTGGTCGCGCATGTCGCCCTGGATGCATTCGAGGTTCGGGTTCTCAGGGAGCACATCGTGCCCGAAGAGGAATAGGTCCAGTACGCGGACCTTGTAGCCCTTATCGAGTAGCTTGGGGATCAGCACGGCGCCCACATACCCGGCACCACCAGTGACATACACGGTTTTCACAGTTGCACACCTTCTCGTAATTCAAGCGCCGCAGAGGAGCCCACGCGTGGAACGGCGCGATAACCCTGTACGCGGATGTTCCACCACAGGTGGAAGATCGTCTTTTCGGCATTGATGATGTTGCTCACCGCGACGGCCTTCGATCGGCCGTAGGCGCGTTCCTGGTGGGTGAGCGGCACCTGGACATACGAGTAGCCCGCTCGCAAAGCGTGGACGAGCATCTCAGTAACGAAGAAAAACTGGCCAGTCGTGACGGGTAGGCGCCGCGCCAGGTCCGTGGAGTAAACGGTCGGGCCCTGAAAATATCGCATGCGCCAACCGAAGAGCAGGTTGATCTCGCCGACCGAGACCGCCGTCAGAATTCGCCGGTGCCAGGCCCGACGCCAGGGGGTGCCGTGGTACGGCACCACCAGATCCGCCTGACCGATGGCATCGAAGATCGCCCGCACCGACTCGGGAGCCACTTCGTTGTCCCCTGGCAAGAATGTGAAATACGGCAGCGTTGCCCGCGTCAGGCCCGAGTGGTATGCCGCGGCGAAGCCGAGGTTGCGCGGGTGGTGGATGGCGGTGACGTTGGGATGCTCACCGGCCAGCCGATCGGCGACCGCGCCCGTATGGTCGGCGCTCCCGTCGTTGACCAGGAGCACTTCGATTTCGTCCAGGATCCGCCCGGCCTCCAGGATGGTGCTCACCGCACCGGCCAGGTTGTCCCCCTCGTTGTAGGCCGGGACGACCACCGAGAGGGCGCGGACGGGACGCTCTGGAGGCATGGCGAATCAGTACGGCCCGTAGAAGGCGGCCTGGACGTCGGCAACCTCGCGGCCGATGGCCACGTCGCTGCGCAGCACATCGAGGCAGGCGCGCGCGATGCTTGCGGGGCTGGGGTGGAATGCATCTTCCAGCGGCTTGGAGACCGGCGCCGGACAATCGGGGATCGTGACGCGCCGGACCGGGGCCCGGAGGCTCCCAAGCGCTTTCTCCGCCACGACCGCGGCGACCTCCGCCGAGAACCCGTACGTCGCCCAACTGGTATCGGCAACTACGAGGTGGCCCGTCTTGCGGACCGATTCGAGGATGATCTCCTCGTCCAGGGGGCGGATACTTCGAGGGTCGATGACCTCGGCGCTGATGCCCTGGTCCGCCAGGATGTCCGCCGCTCGGGCCGCCTCGTACGCCATCAGCGACGCGCCGACGATCGTCACGTCGGTGCCTGCTCGCACAATGCGGCCTTTGCCGAAGGGTATCGGCTCAGCCGCCTCGGGGACTTCGCCCTCGAGCTCGTACAGCGCGCGGTTCTCCAGGATGATGACCGGCGTCGAGCCCGTAAGGGCGCTCACCAGCAACCCCTTCGCATCGGCGGGCGACGCCGGAGTGGCCACGTACAGGCCCGGGAAGTGGGCGAAGGTGGCGTGCGTGCTCTGCGAGTGCGTTGCGCCCTGCCCCCAGCCACGCCCCACGATGGCACGAGTGACAACGGGAACACCGCCCTTGTTGCCAAACATGTAGCGCCATTTCGCGGCCAGGTTGAACAGCATGTCCGTGGCAAGGAACATGAAGTCGTTGCGCGGATGGACGACAAGCGGGCGCTTGCCCATGGCGGCGGCGCCGATCGTGACGCCGGCGAACGCGTTCTCACAATTCGGGATGTCGTGGACTCGCTCCCGCCCGAAGCGCTCGAGGGCGCCCCGCGTGGTCCCGAAGATGCCCTTGAAATCGTCCACGCCGATGCCGGCGACGAAGATATTCGGGTCGGCTTCCATGCACTGGACTGTGGCTTCGTTAATGGCCTGCCAGTACTTGAGGGTTCGCATTCTGGGTGGACCTACTCTCTCGCTCACGGACTAATACGTGCCGTCGAGGAGGGTCTCGACCGACGGGAACGGACTGGCTTTGGCATACGCAACGGCCTCTGCAATCTCCTGCTGCAGCTCCGCTGACCAGGTGATGATCTGCTCGTCACCGCAGTAGCCCGCGGCAACCACGGCTGCTTGTGCGCGCTTGACCGGATCCTTCGCGATCCACGAGTCCACTTCTGCCTTGGTGCGGTAGCCCGCGTCGTAGTCCCAGTTAGGACCGACGTGCTCGCGCCACCGATAGGTGCTGCATTCGATGAAGTAGGGGCCCTTTCCCTCGCGGCACCAGGCGGCTCCCTCTTCTGCGGCGGCCAGGACCGCGAAGACATCATTGCCATCGACGATGACCGACGGGAGCTGGTAGCTGCGAACGCGCTCCCAGATGGTGGTGCCGCTGGGCTGCCGAACTTCGAGCGGTGTGTGCGTGGAATACAGGTTGTTCTCGCAGATCAACAGGAGAGGTACCTGCTTCACGACGGCGAAGTTCAATGTCTCGTGAAAGATGCCTTCCTCCACGACGCCATCGCCAAAGTAGGACACCGCAATGCGAGGGCTCCGGTCCATCGCAAACGACCATGCGGATCCCGCCGCCGCGGCCATCGTCTCGCCCAGGATGGCGGATGCCGCGATAAAGCCGACTTCCGGTGCGTTCAGGTGGACCGAGCCGCCGCGCCCGCGGGCGCACCCGGTCTCGCGACCGTACAACTCGGCCACCATACCCCGCAGGTCGCCGCCCTTGGCCAGGTAATGGGCGTGGCAGCGGTGACCGCTATACGCCACGTCCGTTGGACGTAGCGCTCCGGATACCCCGACTGCCACGGCCTCCTGCCCGATCGAGAAGTGCGTCGGGGTGCGCATCTCCTGTTCTTTGTAGAGGTCCGCGAGCGTCTCTTCGACGGTGCGAATGCGCATCATGGCACGCACAAGTTCCAGGGCAGCCGACGCGGGAGGAAGAGCCCCATCGGCGATGGCAGTGTGGGGCCGTTCGGTCGTTGTCATCAAACCTCCAGTGGTTGCAGCGGCGAATCCAACTGCCGTTGGTGCGGTGCTCGGATCCGGTGCCGCGATCCCCGACCCAGGGGATCACACCCGATGACGCGGAGCCGCGAAGTGTGCCGCGCATTCTAGGGAGCGCGGGCGTGTACGGCAAAGCAACTCGCGGGCGCGAGCCGCCGCCGCGGAGCGCTGGACCGGTAGATGGGACCCGGTTGTCGCACCTGGCTGCGCCCCCTGTCGTGGGTCCGAGGGATGCCGCGAGGGTGCGCGGCAACCGACGCCGCGGGTTGGCGAACGGTGCGGCCGGCCCAGCCGCAGTTGGCTCCACGTACACTCCGCGCCGGGTGCGGGTGCTGGTTACTGGGTCGAACGGCTTCATTGGCGCGGCCATGCTTCGCTACGCCGCGGACACCCGCGGCGCTGACGTGGTGGGGGTCGGCCGCGCCCTGAGGCCAGAACCCGCCACGGGGTCCCTGCCGTATGCCTCGGCGGACCTGGCCGACCCGGAGGCGACCAGCAGTGCACTGAAGGCGTTACGGCCTGATGTCGTCATTCACGCCGCGGCACGATCCGATCTGGACGCGTGTGAGGCCGCCCCGGACCTCGCGTGGCGCGACAACCTGGAGGCAACGCGGGTCGTGGCGGCGTGCGCGGCCGAGGTCGGCGCGCGCCTGGTGGTGCTGTCCACCGACTGTGTGTTCGACGGCGAAGCGGAGCGGCTGTACACGGAGGACGATGCACCCCGACCCACCAGCATCTATGCCGCCAGCAAGCTCGCGTCGGAGCACGCTGCCCTTGCCCTGTGCCCGCGTACAGCGGTCGCTCGCACCGCAACGGTGTTCGGTACTTCGCACGGCGGACGGGACAATGCGGTGACCGGTCTCCTCCGGCGACTTCGCGCGAGCCAGCGAGCGACGATGGCGACGGACCAGGTACGGACCCCGGTGCTGCTGGACAACCTGGTGGAGATGCTCTGGGCACTGGCGGTCGATGACACGGCTGGCGGCATCTACCACACGGTCGGGGCAACTGTCCTCAGCCGCTACGAGCTGGCGGTACGCGTCGCGGAGCGGTTCGGCTACGACCCATCTTTGATCCAGCCGGTCCTTTCGGCACAGCTTCAGCAGTCCGTGTTCCGGCCCCTGCGGACCCCGCTGGCAACGGCGAAGCTCCGTGCCCGCTTTAAGGATCTCAGCGTGCTCGAGGTTGACGCAGCGCTGGACCGATTCGCCGACTCGCTGTCTGCCCCGGCGGTATTCGGTGAAGGGGCCGCACACGGCTGATCGGACGCCCCATCCGCACGCAGACCGTCCGAGGACGGCCGCCTCCTACCCCGCCGCTGAGATGAGCAGCGCGAGGTCGGCTCGGCTGGACCGGACCACTCGGTACACGAGGCTCCCGATCGTGCCCGACACTTCGCCCCCGTCCGCCAGCGTGAGGCCCTGCTGGACCAGGCTGTCGAGTCGCTCGCCGGCGCCCGAGCCCGGAATCACGTCGCGGAAGCGCTGGAGGGCGCGCACGTCCTCGGCGTCGAGAGGGCGGTTTTCGCTGCGGACGGCGGCTTCGACGAGCTGCACCTGTTCGGTGGGCGTCCCCCAGACCCACAGGTCGATGTAGGATCGGCCGGTGTAGCCGTTGCAGCTCCACACCAGGACTTTCGGGTCGCGCGAATCGTAGCGGCAGCCGGACACGATCTTCGCGAAGGGCCCGCCGGTGGCGCCCATCTGGCACCACCGCCCGGGCAAGCCCCGCTCATTGGCGCAGTTCGCCGTGTCGGCTTCGACGAACTCGATGACTGTCCAGCCGCTGAGCTCCGGCTGGATGGGTGGAAGGGCGCTTTTCGGAAGCGCGGCGCGCCCGAGCGGCTGGCACGCGGTCACCAGTGCCGCCAGCAGCAGGACGGCAAGGCGGGCGCGCGCGGCTGGGCCACGTGGCCCGCTGCGCGGCCTTCCGGGGGTGCCCACGCCCACGCCCACGCCCCCTCCCGCGAGGGGGACTGAGTTTTTCTCGGGAGGGGGCGTACCACGCCCCCTCCAACCCCCCGCGCCGCGCTGGATAGGGTCAATCCGGGGCAATCGACGATCCACTGGTGGTCCGCCACAGCAGGAGTGCAGAACTGCGACGAGACGGATGCTTCGCTCCGCTCAGCATGACAGCACGGCCCTGCTCGTGTCGCGGGCCATTAGCAGGCTCCCGGGCCGGCGGCGTTCGACCGCAGGAGGCGGCCGTATTCGCGCACGGCGTCCATGGGATCGCGCATCACGCTCGGCCCCAGCGCTTGCTGCAGGCGGTTGATGCGGAGTCCGGCCTGCAAAGGACGCAGGGCTGGCTGCTTGAGGTCCGCGGTGGCGACTGGCTCCAGGAGCGCCGCCGGTAGCGCCAGCACGTCGGCGGCTTCCACGGCGAACTGGTAGCGATCCACGATCCGCGGGCCGGCCACGTGCCAGATGCCATCGGCGCTGATGTGGGCGAGGCCCAGCGCGGCGGCGGCGAGGTCGGGTGCGTACGTGGGGCTGCTCACCTGGTCACGCGGGACGCGCATGCCGTTACCGGCCGACAGGTTCCTGAAGAGCTGGGCCACGAAGTTCTTATTCTGCGGGTCCGGACCAAACACCACCGTGGTCCGGATGATCAGGGCATCGGGCCGAGCTTCCAGGATGCCTACTTCCGCAGCGCGCTTCGTCCGGCCGTACGCCGAGAGCGGATTCACGGGGTCATCCTCCCCATAGGGTCCGCTCGTGCCGTCGAAGACGTACTCCGTGGATAGGAAGACGAGCCGCGCCGACGGCGGGAGCGCGCGCGCCACCGCGACGGGCGTCTCGGCGTTGATCACGGTTGCTCGCTCTGGGTCCGCCTCACAGGCATCGACCGCGGTCCAGGCGGACGCGTAGACCACCAGCGTGGGCTGGAACCCGGCGATCAGCGCCCGCGCGTCGGGTACAGACCCGTCCCACGCAACGAGTCCGGGATGCGGATGGGTAGCGAAGGTCCCCAGCGCGGCCGATCCGCGGCGTTCGGCTTCCGTGAGGAATGCCTGCCCCACCTGGCCACTGCCGCCCAGGACCAGCAGCTTCATGGGCGGCTACCCGGTCGCGGCGCCGGCGGTTCCGGTGCGCGTCTGCTCGGACCGTGGCGGGATACCCGAGCTGGTCCCCAAACAGCGGGCGCCGCCTGTGCGGCGATGGGCGTACCTGGCTGGACGCGCGTGGTAGGAAGCAGGTAGCGGCAGTGGCTCAGCATGTGGCCACGCCACGCAATGGTCGGGCTGACGCCTTCGCGCCGGCGCGTCGACCGGCGTGCGAGCGAAATCGTGGGCCTGGTGGGGCGGATGGGGCCATGCTTCCGCCATTATCCGTGTATCGTGAGCACGCGCGCGGCCGTCACACACCCGCCCGCGCCTGGACGCCCGGCCCGATGGTCCACCGCGCTGGGGGTGCTGCTGCTCGCCGTAGCGGCCGCGACGCTGGTTGGCTGGGAGAGGCTGTTCGGCGCGTTGCTCCCCGCCTGTGGTGGGGGCTGCCCCGTCTTCGCACCCTGGTGGGGCGGCGCGCTGGCGACATGTCTGATGCTCCTCGGCTCGGCCGCGCTGGCCTGGATCACGCTCCGCGAGGAGCGTCTCTCGCGCTCCGCGTGGCTCGTGGTGGGCGGCGTGGCTGTGCTGGCGCGGGTGCTGCTGGTGGTCGGTGCCCAGCGCTACGGGCTGAGCCTTGGCCCCCGGGGCGTGGCCCTGGACGACGAGTCGTCCTACGACTACGCGGCCCGCTGGCTGGTGGTGATCGCACGCGAGCCAGCCCGCGGGCTGCCGTTCGAGTTCTCGCACCTGCCGGGGCCGTACCTGCACCTGCTCGGGGCGCTGTACACCCTCATCACCCCATCGGTCATCCTCGGCCGCGTGCTGGGAGCGCTTCAGTCGCTCCTGCTGGTGCTGGTGGGGGCTGCATTCGCCGTCCGGCTCGCGGGGCCTCGAGCCGCTGCCCTCACAGGGCTGCTGATTGCCTTGATGCCCGGCATCCTGGTCTGGTCGCCGTTCCTCTTGAAGGACACGCTGATCGCGGTGACTGCCGCGAGCGTGCTACTGGCGGTCGTCCAGCGCGGCAGCAGGCACGCGCCGCTGGCGTTCGGTGTCCTGGCGAGTGGCCTGCTCGTCCTCGTCGACTCGCGGGCGTATGTCGGCCTGGCGGAGGCCGGGGTGGTGGCGGTGGTCGGCCTGGTACGGGTATGGAACGCTGGCTGGAGACGGCGGGTCACAGGCTCCAACGGGGCGTTCCGTGCGCGGCGAATCCGTCGCGGTGCCGTTCTCGCGCTCGCGGGCCTGGTTGTGGTAGGCCTTGGAGTTGGGTTCGCGACCGTGGCCCGAAGCGCCCTCGGAGACAACCCCGCCGCTCGGCTCCTGTACTACCAGGTCGTCCTCGAGCTGGTGCCGCCGCCGGTGGAGCCGCTTGGCGAGGCGCTGGTTGGCTGGCGGCCCGCGCCGCCGGTCGGCGGGTTCATGGCGACGATCAACCGCCCCGACGGCGGCCAGGACATGGGCATGATCGTCGCGGAGCGACGCTCCGACGTCATCGTGGCGACCACCCGCGACGATTTCGAGGTTGTCCCCCGGTCCCGCCTCAGTTCCGTTGAGCAGATCGAGCCCGTCTGGGCCGTGCGCGCGCTCGTCCAGCGGTCGCTGGGGAACGCGGTCAAGGTGTTCACGGCTCCACTGACCACCGGCATGCCCTCGGCGCTCTACGTCGGCATGGGTGTGGATGCGCTGGTATGGCTGGCAACGCTCGCCGCGGGGACCTGGCTCGGGCTGCGGACGCACGGGCTGCCGTGGCTGCGGCTGCCGGTGGCGTTCGCCTGGGCGATGCTGCTACTCCTGTCGTTGGTCTCCGGCAATCCGGGCAACCTGGTCCGCCAGCGGGCAGCGCTCACCTATCCCGTGCTGCTGATGTGTATCGCGGCTGGTCTAACGCACCGAAAATGGCCTTCCGCGGCTTTGCCGTCGCGTGTCAGAGCGCCCACACCGCTGGCGCAGGAGACGGACGGCCGGCGGTAGCGGGAGGACCTCCCCTTGAAACGCCCGAGTGGGCCTGTTGGCCGAACGATTTCGCGCGAATGGGGACCACGCTGCCGCGGTGCAATGGCTCCAAACGCTGAGAAGGCCGCCTGATGGCGGCCCCTCCAGGTCATTGACGGTCTCGCGCCTCAGGCGCCCTTCACAATCGCGCCGAAGCTCTCGATGTCGCGAGCAGCAAGGTCTGCCAGCATCTTGCGGTTCACCTCGACGCCCCGGACTTTGAGCGACGCCATCAACTGGCTGTAACTCATGCCGTGGATGCGCGCCGCGGCATTGATGCGCTGGATCCACAGGCGCCGCATGTCGCCCTTACGGGCTCGACGGTCGCGGTAGGCGTACGAGAGCGCCTTCATCACGTTCTCGTTGGCGATGCGGAAGAGCCGCCGCTTGCCCTGGGTGTGGCCCTTCGCCAGGCCCAGAATCTTCTTGTGGCGTGCCTTGGCGGTAACGCCAGCCTTGATGCGCGTCATGGGGGTCCTGTCTCCTGGTTAGCTCGTTCGCCGCTGCTTCAGGCGTACGGCAACATGCGTCGGAGGCGCTTCAGGTCCCCCGCGAACACTGGCTGCATCTCCGACAGCTCGCGGGCCGCGCGCTTCGAGCGTTTGCGGCGCAGGTGGCTCTTCCCCTGGCGGGTCTTCACGAGCGTGCCGGAGCCGGTGTACTCAAAACGGCGTGCCGCGGCCTTGTGGGTCTTCAACTTTGGCATGGCGCGCCTCTCATCTCATACGTACTTCATTCGTTCCGTCCGGGTCGTACCACGAAGGCGGAGAGCCACACGCGGGACCTCAGATCCGGAGCCAGTCGCCGAGTATAGCAAGAGGCCCTGCCAATCCCACGCAGTTGGGATCGCCCGGGTGGGGCATGGCGCCTCCGTCCTAGCCCTTGCCCGGAGGGTGTGGCCCCCGGTGGGCCGGGCATCCCAGCCGGATAACAGCGATCTACGCATCCCGCGTGGCGCAAGACCGCGTGGCCCACCCGGGGGCCACGGCGTAGTGCCCAGCTTGTCCCCCCCGCCTGTGGCGCCTGCCGTGGCCACCTCGTGGGGATCAGCCCGGTTCAGTGCTCGCTCGGATCTGTCGGGCGACGCCACGGGTGATGCGCGCTGGCTGCCCGTCGGCGCAACAGCGCTCCCTGGCCCGATCGAAGTCCCGGGCGCTCGCATGGGGAACACCCATGAGATCAGCGACGATGCGATAGATCCCATCCGCGGTTTCCGTGTGACGACCGATGGCAATGACGGTGACCTGGTCGTACTGCGGGCCGAGGGCGTAGACGATGCGCCAGGCGCGTTCGTGCCCAAAGGCTAATCGGCAGAGGTGCGCCCATGGCGGGTCGCCGCGCAGCCGAAAACTCCGCAGCCGCTTGTCGCAGGGGTCCTTGCGCAGGAGCGCCAGGGCACCTTCCAGGAGACGACGATCGGCGCCCGTCACACGCACCCGATCAGCAGCCGCTCGAGGCGTGGTGAGGAGGATGCGACTCACTCGCTGGTGGCCGCCGGGGTGCGCGGCCGATGCGCTGGGCGCACGGCTGACCGATGTTTGGCCGGCGGGCCATCCCTGCCGTCAAGCTGTGCCGACAGGAGCGCCTCGATTGCGGCGTCCTCCTCTGCGGGGCTCAGCGACGGATCAATGGGCTCGAGGGCGGTGGCCGCGACAAACTGATCGAGGCCTTCAGTGAAGGCTGGATCGCGCAGCTCATGCAGCCAGTCAGTCGCCTGCACAACGCGGCGCCGAATGTTGCGCGCGCGGCCACTGTCCTGGAGCGCGACGGCGACAAGTGCCGCGTTCAAGGCAGGAATCCGGCCGGTGGCGCCCTGCGGGATAGCGCCGGAGGTGACCAGGTGGCCGATCGTTGGGCGCGACCGACCGCTGGTGCGAGCGACCAAAGCCTGCGGTACGTCGCCCACGAGCGTTGCCAGGGAGCGCGCGTGCTCGAACAGTGGCCCCCCCTGGTCACCCAGGCGGATGGCCTCCTGCATAACGCCGATCAATGTCAGGTACGCCTGCTCTCGCTCGGCAGTCTTCATGCGAACATCCTATCCACTTTTGGCGAAATCGGTAACGTTAGTGGAACCGCTGGCTGGCCGCCTGCGTTCGTAGAACCTGCCTCCTAGCCCTTGCCCGGAGGGTGTGGCCCCCGGTGGGCCGGGCATCCCAGCCGGATGACAGCGATCTACGCATCCCGCGTGGCGCAAGGCCGTGGCCGTTAGCCGAGGGCGGGTTGGATCAATCGCGAACCGGCTTACCCGTGCGTGGAAGCGAGCGGGCCACGGGTGCGCGCGTTCGTCGCCTGGTCCAGCCCCAGCTCCGCGTACAGGCGCCGAGCTATGGGGACCGCGGCCTCGCGGTCGTCCTGTCGGAGCTGCCCGTCCAGCACCAGGTCGAGCAGGTGGTCCTTGAGGGGCCTGATCCAGGGGCCGGGGCCGCGCTCGAAGAGCGCCATCAGGTCGGCACCATCCAGCGGGCTCGCCAGGCGGGCAATGTCTGCTTCGGCTCGGAGCCCACGGATGCGCAGCTCGAGCTCGCCGACCCGCCGCGCGATTGCCAGCCGTCGCTCCGGCAGACCACTGGTCACGTCGGCGCGCGAGAGGTGGAGCAGGTCCTCCAGCACGTCGTCGCACACTTCCCGCACGAAGCGGCGTACCGCGCCGTCGGTCCAGTCCGATTCATACGCGTTCGCCCGCAGGTGGAGTCCCACGAGCCGGCCGACCCGGTTGATGAGCAGGCCGTCCTGCCGCAGACCGTCCAGGATCGAGCGGGCCATCTTCTCGCCAACGCGGTCGTGGCCGAAGAAGTGGACCTGGCCGTTCTCCACCCGTAGCGTGCGCGGCTTGGCGATGTCGTGCAGCAGCGCCGCCCAGCGCAACGGGAGACGCGGCGGTATGCGGTCGATGACGTGCAAAGTGTGGAAAAACACGTCCTTGTGCCGCCCGGCCTCCTGGTGCATGCCGCGCATCGCTAACAGGTCTGGAAGCGTGTGCGCTGCCAGCCCGAGATCACACAGCAGTTGAACGCCGCGCGACGGACGTGGCGCTACGAGCAGCTTGTTCAATTCGTCCCGCACCCGTTCCCGGCTGATGGAATCCAGCGTCGGGGCTTGCTGTTGGGCCGCGGCCGCCGTGGCGTCGTCCAGGGCGAAATCAAGGCGAGTCGCAAACCGGACGGCGCGGAGAATCCGCAGGGGATCTTCGGCGAAGCGTTCGTGCGGATCGCCGACGGCGCGCACCAGCCCCTGCCGCAGGTCTCCTTGCCCATTGAACGGGTCCACGATGACCCCGTCACTCACCCGGAAGGCGATCGCGTTGATGGTGAAATCGCGGCGCGCCAGGTCCGCTTCGAGTGAGCCGTGGAACCCAACGCTGGGCTTGCGCGAGCCCGCCTCGTACGCTTCCGCGCGGTAGGTGGTGACCTCGACTTTCGACTCGCGAAAGACCGCGCCGATAGTGCCGAACCGCTCCCCGATGTCGAAAACCGCGTCCGGATGGGCACGCAGCAGGGCCTGGCGCGAGTCCGGGGGCTGAGCATCGGTCGTGAAATCCAGGTCCTCCGCCTCCGGCGCGCCGAGGATCACGTCGCGGACGGGCCCGCCGACCAGGTGAAGCGCGAACCCGCGGTCACCGAATGCCCGCTCCAGACGCTCGCAGAGCGCGCGGACAGACGGGTCCAGCAGTGCCTGGA
Organism: Chloroflexota bacterium; assembly: GCA_016191465.1. Lineage (GTDB taxonomy): Bacteria > Chloroflexota > UBA6077 > UBA6077 > CF-72 > JACPOP01. The sequence continues at coordinate 409,468 of JACPOP010000015.1, forward strand.
TCGAGATGGATCCCATTCGGGAAGTGTACGAACGATGCCTGTATCCTCACCCCGACGGCACCAACCAGGAGATGCGTGGCACGCGCCCTGCCAGAAGTCCGCTCCGCGTGGACCGCGGCCCGGCCGAGCGTCCGCCGTCTCGAGTCCGGGAGAGACCTCGTAGCATGGAAGAGCTCCTCGCACAGATTGAACGGGCCCTGCGCATCGGGCTCACCGTGGTGGTGGCGTACCTGGTGGCGCTGTGGCTGGCGTCAATCTGGTGGACGTTCCGCGATATCCGCGGCCGCACCACGGATATCTTCCTGCAGATCGCGGCAACCCTGCTGGTGGCCGTGTTCTCCTTCCCCGGCCTGTTGATCTACGTGATCCTGCGCCCTCCGAAGACCCTCGCCCAGTTGTACGAGGAGTCACTTGAAGAGGAGGCCTTCCTGCAGGGCATCCAGGTCCACAACTCGTGCCCGGTGTGCAAGCAGCGGGTGGAGGGCGACTTCATCTTCTGCCCGTGGTGCCAGACACGCCTTAAGCGCACGTGCGTCCGCTGCGATCGTCCGCTGATGCTGCGCTGGAAGATGTGCCCGTTCTGCGCCCAGGCGGTCTACACGCCCGGCAGTGGCGAAGCGCAGCCGCAAGTCGCCGGGGGCCAGACGTCGGCCATCCCCCAGCTCCGCGGGGCGGACCCGGAGGACACCGGGCCGGGCACACGCCCCCAGATCGCGGCTCGACGTTAGCGGGCGAGTGATCAGTGATCAGTGATCAGTGATCAGTGATCAGTTGTCAGTGATCAGTTGTCATCCTGAGGCCGCGGCCGAAGGTTCCGTACTCGTGCGAGCAAGTACGGATCCTTCGCTGCGCTCAAGGATGACGCTCCGTCTCACAACATCTCACAACTAATCACTGACAACTGAAAACTGGCAACTGACAACTCGTTCACACCAGCGCTTGCTCCGTAGTCTTGTCGAAGATGTGCAGCTTGTCAGCCTCGAAGACCAGGTCCAGCGTTTCACCGGGCTTTGGTGCGTGCTCCGCATCCAGAATCGCAATCAGCTCGTGCGTGCCGGTGGAGACGTAGGCATTCACGCTGGAACCCAGGAGCTCCACGACACTCACCTTCACGTGCCCCACCTTGCCGTCGGTCGGGCCCCGGAAGTCCGCCGGGTGGTAAATGTTCTCGGGGCGGATGCCCAGGGTCACCTCTCGTCCGACATGCTTCTCGAGTGCGCCGCGCCGGTTTTCGGGAACGCGGATCCGTAGGCCGTCGTCAGACTGGGCCCAGATGGTCCCGCCAGGCTCCTGCACGAGCTGGCCCGGCAGGAAGTTCATGGCGGGGCTGCCGATGAACCCGGCCACGAACAGGTTGGCCGGGCGATCGTACAGCGCCTGCGGAGTATCCAACTGCTGCAACAGGCCTTCCTTCATGACGGCGATGCGGTGGCCCATGGTCATCGCCTCCACCTGGTCGTGCGTGACGTACACCGTCGTCGTCTGGAGTCGCTGATGGAGCTTGATCAGCCCGGCGCGGGTCTCGACGCGCAACTTGGCGTCCAGGTTGGAGAGCGGCTCGTCCATGAGGAATACCTGCGGCTCGCGGACGATGGCGCGCCCCAGCGCCACGCGCTGACGCTGGCCGCCAGAGAGCTGCTTCGGCTTGCGCTGCAACAGCATCTGGATGCCCAGGAGCTCCGCTGCTTCTTTCACCCGCCGTTCGATCTCCGCCTTGGGACGCTTGCGCAGCTTTAGCCCGAAGGCCATGTTGTCGAACACGGTCATGTGGGGGTAGAGCGCGTAGCTCTGGAACACCATGGCGATGTCCCGATCCTTCGGCGCCACGTCGTTGACCCGCCGGTCGCCAATGTAGATGTCGCCGCCGGTGATCTCCTCGAGGCCGGCAACCATCCGCAGCGCGGTGCTCTTGCCGCAGCCGCTCGGCCCCACCAGGACAAGGAACTCCTGGTCGTGGATGTCGATGTTCAGGTCGTTGACGGCGAGGACGTCGCCGTACTTCTTGACCACGTGGTCAATCGTTACGCGTGCCATATGGCAGGTTCTCCTCCCACCCAGCTTGGGGCGGTACAAGGTTTCCTGGCCACGGTTCGTGGCCCGAGCACTTGGTGTTTCCTGCTCAGCACGTGTAGGCGGCTCCGTGGGCATCATGCCAGGGATGGATGCACCTGCCGAGCGAGAGCAGCATATACCCTTTTGGAATGGCCGGGAATGCTGTTGAGCTCGAGGTGCGTGGGGTCGTGGTGGGCCTGTTCCAGGAGAACTGCTGGATCATCGGCTCGCGGAAGCGCGGCGAGGCGTGCGTGGTCGATCCGGGCGACGAGCCGGAGGAGATCCTGGCGCTCGCCCGCGACATGGGGGTGAAGATCACCCGCATCGTGGCGAGCCATGCGCACCTCGACCACATCATGGCCGTGCGTGACATCGCCGAGGCGACCGGCGCCCCCTTCCTGCTGCATGGCGACGACGAGTGGATCGCCGACCGCCTCCAGGAGTCGGTGCGCCAGTGGTTCGATCGCGATGTCCTGCCGGCACCACCGCCCACGGCGCTCCTGAATGACGGGGACGACCTGGAGGTGGCGGGTGTCGGCCTGAAGGTCCTCCACACCCCCGGCCACACGCCCGGCAGTGTCTCGATCTACGTTCCGGAGGCCGGGTTGCTCTTCAGCGGCGATACCCTGTTCCGCGAGGGCATCGGCCGCACGGACCTTCCTGGCGGCGAGTCAGCCACGATCGTCCGGTCCATCACCGAGCGGCTATTCGCCCTGCCGCCAGAGACGCGCGTGCTCCCCGGCCACGGGCTGGAGACGACGGTGGCCCACGAACGGAGCCACAATCCGTGGATACGTGCCTCCCGGGGAGGGGGCGGGGTTGCCTGAGCCCGATCCGCTAACGGCGCTGCGCCGCCAATGGCTGGAAGCTCTCGCGAGCGAGGAGGCGGCGGCTCGCGAACAGGCCAGGGAGATCGTCGATGAGGCACGGGCGGAGGCCGACGCAGTCATTGCATCTGCCCAGGAGCGCCTTGCCACGCTCGATTCCGCGCTCGCGAGCCTGGTGGACTCCGTGCAGACCGTGCGGGCTGCCCTTGCCGGCGTTACCGGCGAGTCGCCCGACCCGCCGCGGTCGGCCGCGGCGCCGTCCACGCGAGCAGCCCAGTCGGCGCCCACCGCTCCAGTGGCGCCGCCGCCGGACGTGCTCGCCGCGGTCGACGCGCTGGATCGCGAGGACGCGGGCGCGCTTTAGATTCTTCCGAGGGCGCCCGCGAGGATTTGGTTTCAGGCAAGCGTGTTCGCCACGTGGTCTGGGTGCGCGGGCCTCTGGCCCGTCCCACGCGGGCGACGAAGCGGGCGGGACGCCCGCGCACCCACGAGTCTCGCGCTGCGGGGCGGCGCTGCTTTCAGGGGGACCTGTGTAGGCACTTGGTGCTGAATCGTGCGAAATGCTCCGCACGTACGAGCAGCTCTGGAGTAGTAGGACCGATTTGGGGCGTGTGCTCGGCGAGCGAGTCCCGTCAGGTCTCGGGCGTGCTCACCGCGGTCTGGATCATGGCGTCCTCGGCCGCGCTCGGAGGCGTCAGGTGCTCCAGGTGGCCGGCGTCGCCGTGTCGGACCAACTGGCCCTGGCGGCTCACAGGGTCCCACACGACTTCGGTGAGGCTGGCATTGGGCACGGTCCACTTCCGCCATAGCGCCCCGGATTCGTGATAGAGCAGGGTCATAAACACGGCAATGATGCCGCCGTGCGTGATCACGCCGATCGCTTCACCTGGGTGGCGGCGGGCGATGGCATCGATGACCCGCTCCACGCGCTCGCTGAATCCGGAGCGAGATTCGCCGTTTGGCCAGACGAAGTCCTCCTGCTCGATGTCCTCGTCGGCCTGCAGGATGTCCTGGTACGCCTCGCGGAGCTCCTCGAACGATTTGCCGTCCAGGTCGCCGAAGTACATCTCCCGCAGGTCGTCAAGCAAGATGGGCGTATGTCCGGTGAGGTCGCCAATTGCCTCGGCCGTGATGCGCGCGCGCTGGAGCGGACTGGAGTAGAGCGCGGACACGTGGCCGTGCTCGCGGTTGAAGTGTTCCGCCACGGCCGCTACCTGCTTGAGCCCGTGATCGCTAATTGCCGCATCGGTCCAGCCGGAGAGCCGCAGGCCGGCATTGTCTACCGTCTCGGCGTGCCGAACGAGAAGCAGCGTCGTCGCGGTAGGCGGCAGCGTACGACCTGCCGCCGGTATCGGCTCGTCGTTCATGAATGGGATGCTACGAGACGTTCTGCCAGTGGCCGGGCGACCCGTCGCTCGGAAGGGTGCTACTTCGAGGTTGGCGACCGAGTCGGTCCCACGCTATCCGATCATCGCCGCAAGCCAGTCGACGCGCGGACCGCTCACCCGTGGGCGCTCAGGGATTGGATGCCTCGCCGAGTCCGTCCCAGGCCGTCAGGGCGGCGCCGAGGAGTCCGGATTCGTCTCCGAGCGTGGAGAGCACCACCGGCAACCCCGCCGCGGCGCTCGAGAGCACCTGGCGGCGCACGTACCGTGTCACCACCTCCAGGTACGGCTGGCCTCCTGCTTCCACGACACCACCGCCCAGGACCACAATGTCTGGGTCGACCAGGTTGATCAGTCCGCCGATGGCGATGCCGGTGTAGCGTGCGCTGCGCTTCAGCACCTGGCTGGCGAGCGGATCATCGTGCTCGCCCACGGCCCGCGACAGATCCAGACTACTGAGATTGTCCAGGCTCCCTTCGCGAACCAGGGCCGTCAGGGCAGTCTGCACTCCGCGCGCGACGGCTGCCTTCACCATCCGGATGATCGCATCGCGGGCGGTGAGCGCTTCGAAGCATCCGCGCCGCCCGCATGGGCAGACGGGACCATCCACCTTGACGACCACGTGGCCGATCTCGCCAGCCGTGCCGTGGCCGCCGTGGTACACACGGCCGCCAATCACCATGCCGCCACCGACCCCGCTGCCGACGAACACCGCCAGCAGGGCATGGTGGCCGCGGCCCGAGCCAATGCGCGCCTCCGCCAGCGCCGTGGCCCGCACGTCGTTCTCGAGGAAGACCCGCATCCCCGGCAACCGCCGCTCGAGCTCGGACCTGACCGCGAGGCTTCCCCAGCCGAGATTGGGCGCAACGGCCACGACCGAACGCGTGAGGTCGAGCGGCCCGGGCACGCCCATCCCCACGGCGCGCGCGTCACCGAGTGTCATGCCTGCCTCGTCAGCCGCGCCCCGCACCGCTTCGGCAATGCGGTCCAGGAGCGCATCTGGCTGCCCCTTGAGCTCCTGGGTCAGCAGCTTAAAGCGGGAGCGGACCGTCCCATCGCGCGCAACCGCGCCGGCCAGGACCTTGGTGCCGCCGAGGTCCACGCCAATGACCACGTCCTCCACGACTTAGCCCGCGTCCCGCACGACTGGCAAGAGGTCCACCTGGTGCGGGTACAGCTTGGCGCTTCGGAGCACCACGTCGTGCAGCCTCTCGACCACGACGTGTTGCTCCAGGTCGGCCACGAACGTGAGGTGCTTCTGATCGCCCAGGAAGACGTAGGTCCGCGCGCCCGATAGTGCCTCGACGTGCGCGTAGTACAGCCGACAGCCAGGCACAGGCCGCAGGTTTTGACCGATCGGGTTCCAGGTGTTCGTGGCGTGGATGGGTGGACGGGGGAGATCAGGAAGCATGCTTGATTCTCTGTGGGCCAGAGGATTGTGCCAGCACGAGCCGCTTGCCTTCCCCCGCGCAGGTCAAATAGGCATGACGGTGGCTTCAGGCGCGGCTCTGGAGGTCAGCCGCCGATCTCCACGACGGTCTCCAGCGGGACGATCTGCACCCAGGTCTGGCCCTCGGGGAGGACGAATGCGTTGCCATCATCACGCCGGAAGCGTGTTGCCTCGGTAAGGCTATCCTTGCTCCAGGTCAGCGGTACCTGCGTCCCTTCGGCGAAGAGCATGGCATCGCCCGTCCCCACCAGGGAGACTTCCAACCGTCCCGCGTCGTCGCCCGGGATGAGCGCCACGGGAACGTACTGCACGATCACCGATCGCGCGGCGTAGCGCTCGCCGGTGACGCCGTCCACGTGCGGCCGGCCGTCCATGGAGCGCAGGTATCGCTTTGCCTCGGCTTCGTACTGGTAGCTGGCGACGTAGCGCTCGCCGCCTGGATAGCGGATCGCAATGCTCGTCGCGGGCGCGGAGCCGGGCTGGAAGGCACCCCAGCGCAGGCCGGCGGTGGTGCCTTCCAGCTTTGCGCCGCGCTTCTGGAGCTCCGCCCGGACAGCGTCCGAGCTTGCAAATGCGTTGTGGGGGGCGAGGAGGCGCGGGTCGCGGGTGAACCCGCCATCACCGCGCGCCTCGTCGACGCGGACTGTCCCGAGCTGCTCCATCATCTGGAACCCCTGGGGGCTGGCGCCGATATGGACCAGCGCCGCGCCGAACTCGGCGGCAAGCTCGACGAAGTAGTGCCGAGCGCTGCGGATCGGTCCGATGCGGCCAGCGTTTCCGGACAGGAAGACCGGCATGAGTCGCGGAATGCCACCTTCAGCGGGCGCCTCATAGACCACGTCCGCCGCGCCGAGGCCGCTCTGCGGCCGAGCCTCGGCAATGTTGTCCACCATCACTGCGAACGGGTAGGGCGAGATGGGCACCTGCACGGCCGCCGGCTCGGCGCTGGGGCTCGGCTGAGCGATCGGACTGGGCGAAGGAACCGGCGCCACCGCGACGGGCGAGAGGGCGGGGGATGCAGCCGGACCCGGCGACGCGGGGCGGGCGAGCGGGCTGGGGCTCGCGGCTCCCGTCGTAGGTGGCGGCGGTGGCGGAGCAGGGGCGGAGCAGGCGCTCAACCAGAGCGCCAGGGTGAAGAAGGCGAGTCTTGATCGGAGCATTCGCGCGGCAGGGCGGCACAAAGGATGCCAGAAGTGCAACAACCGAGCGGCGCACGAGGTCCAATGAGTTGTGTACGGCGGATGTTGGCAGGCGAGCGGCCGCGAACGCGGCACCGTCCCAGCCGGCGAGCCGGGATGGCGCGTGTGCTCGCTCCACGCACCATGCATGCATGCACGCACGGACGCGCGCCAGGAGGCCAGCGGCCTGGCGAACAGGAGGTTTTCTAAGCCATGAGCTTCGATCGATGGGATCCATTCCGTGAGATGGTCACTCTGCGCGATGCAGTCGACCGGCTCTTCCAGCAGAGCGTTGTGCGGCCCGGCGGCGTGCTCGCCGGCCTGCGGCCGGAGAGTGTGCCGGTTGACCTGGCCGAGCGCGGCGATCACTTCGTCGTGCGCGCCGCCCTGCCGGGGATCAAGCCGGAGGACGTCCAGGTCACGGTCCAGGGCGACACGCTGACGATCCGGGGCGAGATCGCGGGCACAACGGAGGAGTCCGGGGAGACCTGGATTCTGCGCGAGCAGCGCACTGGGTCGGTCCAGCGTACGATCAGCCTGCCGGCATCGGTCAATAGCGAGCGCGCCAGCGCTGCCTACGAGCACGGCGTACTGATCCTGACGCTGCCGAAAGCAGCCGAGGCACAGCCGCGCCGCATCCAGGTTGGTTCGGGCACCACCAAAGACTCCGGCTCGTCTGGATCGGGCGCTTCCTCGTCGGCACGGCCGGACCCGGCTCACGTGACGGGGCGTGACCAGGCGATCCGCGGCGGGTCCGACGCGACCGCGGAGGGTGACAGCGTGACCGCGGCCTCGCAGGAGTCGTTTCCGGCGAGTGACCCACCGTCCTGGACCCCCGAGCGTTCCTGAGGCCGATCAGCAAACGCGCGACGAAGGGGCAACCACCGGCCAGCGGCATGAAGTAGCCTTGGCCGCGTGGACCCTCTCGTCAGCACGGACTGGCTCGCCGAACGCCTCGACGACGGGAACTTGCGGATCGTCGACTGCCGCTTCTCGTTCGATGATCCTGGCCTCGGCCCGCGTGTGTACCGCGAGGCGCACATCCCGGGCGCGGTGTACCTGGACTGGACACGGGACATCTCCGAGCCGCGCGATGGGCTCCTGTACATGGCGCCTTCCGCTGACTACCTGCGTGCGAGCCTGGAGCACCTTGGCATAGGCGGCGACACCACGGTGGTGGGCTACGACGACGAGGGCGGGCACTACGTCAGCCGCCTGTGGCTCATCATGCGGAGCTTCGGGCTCGATAGCGTGCGCCTTCTGGATGGCGGGTGGACAAAATGGACGGCTGAAGGTCGCCCGACGCGGTCCGGTGACGAGGCTCCGGAAGCCTGCCGCCTGACGTCGCTCCGCCCGGTTTCGTCGGTTCTCGTGGACGCCGACGAGGTGCTGCGCCGCTCCGACGACCCGAAGACGCTCCTGCTGGACGTTCGCAGGCTCTCGGAGTTCACGGGGGAGGAGGCACGCTCCAAGCATGGCGGCCACATCCCCGGGGCAAAGTGGATGCTCTGGCAGGACAACCTGGACTGGGACGGTGACCGTACCTTCCGTCCAGACGCCGAGGTGCGTCGGCGGTACGAGGAGGCGGGCGTGACCTCCGACAAGTGCGTCATCACGTACTGTCATGGCGCGGTGCGGGCCGCGCACGTGGCGCTGGAATTGACGCGCCTCGGCTATCCGGACGTGCAGGTCTATGACGGGTCATGGGAGGAATGGGGCAGCCGGGATGACCTGCCCATTGAACAGGGTGCGCCAAGGTTATGACTGCCTGGCTGCTGAAAACCGAGCCGGACGCGTTCTCGTTCGACGACCTGCTGGCGAGTGGCGTCGAGCCGTGGGACGGCGTGACGAACAACACCGCGCTCATGCACCTGCGGGCCGCGAAGGCGGGGGATCGCTGTATCGTCTACCACACCGGGGATGAGCGGCGCGCGGTCGGTACCGCCACCGTCGTCCGCGATGCGTACCCAGATCCGAAGGCCGAGAACCCGAAGCTTGTCGCGATCGACGTACGGGTTGGCGACCGGCTGCCCAGGCCGGTGTCCCTGGCCGTGCTCAAGGACGACCCCCGCTTCGCCCAGAGCCCGCTCGTGCGGATTTCGCGTTTGAGCGTCGTGCCGCTTACGGATGAGCAGTACGCGGCGCTCCTGTCGCTGGGCGAGTTGACATAAGCGAGCTCGGCGGAGAGTCCGCGGGCACCTGGCAGCGCGGGCACCAGAACGTGATCCGAGCCTGCTCCCCTTGCAGACGGCTCTCGATGCGGGTACCGCATCGGAAGCACGGTTTGCCTCTGCGCCCGTACACCCACACCCGCGAGCCGCGTGCCAGCGGACTCGCGTCGGTGGTCCAGCGCCCCGTCCGCCCCGGCACGACGTTGGCCCGCAGGAGCCGCTCACAGGTCTCGAGGATGGCGCGCAGGGTGTCATCGGCGAGGTCGGCTACGAAGGTCCATGGGTCCACACGGTGGATAAACAGGATCTCGCTCTTGTACTCGTTGCCGACGCCCGCGAAGGCGCGCTGATCGAGCAGCGCCTCGGCGATGCTCATCATGGCCCGTTCTGGCGATCGCAGGCGGAGGAGTGCGCTCTCGCGGTCGAACGTCTCCGCGAGCAGGTCAGGCCCCAGGCTGCCGATGCCGCGGTGACGATCCATCGCACCCTCCTGGAGCAGGTCGACAATTGGTGCGCTGAAGCACACCAGGACCGAGTGGGGCACTTCAAGCACCACCGACGCGCGGCTCGCCGGCTTCTGCCAGGGCTGGCCGGGGGCATAGCGGTGCCAGGAGCCGGTCATCCGCAGGTGTGTGTGGAGCGCGAGGCCGTTGTCGCAGTGCATGATGAGGTGCTTCCCGCGCGGCTCGATCGCAATCACCCGCGCACCCACCAGCGCGTCCAGGCGCGGAAAGCGCGGACCCGAGCGCGCGGCCACGAGGGTCTGGTCCTGCAAGTACGGCCGCAGCGCCGCGGCCGTCTTGTAGATCGTGTCGCCCTCAGGCACGAGCGCTCCGGACGGCGGCGCTTCGCAGAGGCCGATGCAGGCACCAGTTCATCCGATCCACCGACGCGGAGAGCCGCACGCCGCCTGCCCGCCTGTCATCGTGAGCGGATCCTTCGCTCCGCTCAGGATGACAGGCGGCAACCATCCACGCACTTCGACCCATCGGCATTAGCCCCGCGGACCCAGCCCCGCCCGCGGCCCGGGCGCGTCGGCCAGGCGGCCACGTGGCGCCGGGTAGAGCACCGGGTCGGTGCGAACGGTGAGCCCGAGATGCTCCCGCCGGAATCCGGCCTCCTCGAAGGCCCCACGGAGCGGCGACTGGAGAATGCTTTCACCATCGAGCCGCTCGATGGTCAACTCGCGCCGTGGGAGACGGTCCGCCACATGCGCCAGCGCGGCGAGCGACGCCGCCAGCCGTGCGGAATCTCGTGTGAGGGCTGGCATGGAGATGAGCTTCTTGCCGCCCCGCTCGAGGTACAGCGTGGGCTCGCCGTCCACGAGGACCACGTAGGCGCCGGCCGCGCGCGCAAGGCCGCGCCGTTCACCCTCGCTCTTCGGCCAGGCGACGGATGCGCCATACGGGTTGGCCGGGTCAGATGCGCTGAGCAACCTGGCAGGTGGCTCCTGGTCGTCCCCGCTCTCACGCTCGGCCCGAAGCCGGTCCACGGCCCCCGGCAACGCAAACTGGGCCGCGCCGAGCCCTTCTACGAAGTAGCCGCGGCGGACCCGCCCGGATTCCTCCATGGCCTTGAGCACCGGGTACACCGCCGAGAAGCCGCCGGCGATTCCTTCCGCCATCGCGGCTTCGCGGGTGACGACGCCGTACCGCTCCAGGAGCGTCGTAGCCACCGCGTGCAGGCGCTCCGTTTCCAGCCGGGCCCGAATGTCCAAGGTGGAGACCAGCGACCAGCGGCCGGCGGCCTCGGGTGGCCCGGCGCGGGTGAGCCGTGGCGGCCGGCCCGATCCGCCCTTCTTGCGCCCCTGGTGCAAACGAAGCGGGATCACCGTGTCATTGGTGACTTCCCCCGACCACACCAGCTCCCACAGGGCGTCGAGCACCCGGAGGTCGGTGGCACCGCCGCCGGAGTTGTTCACGACGTCGCGAAAGAACGTCGCCCCCCGGGTCGCGAGGTGGGTGCGGATTCCGTCGTGGAGCGTGCCCGTGGGCGGCTCCTCGGGCGCTGGCGGCGCCAGGAGGCCGACCCTGTCGCGCCGGTACAGCGCCACCCGTCCGTCGTCGGCGCCGATCGCCCCGCGCCCCACCCACACCACTTCGCCAGATGCGCACAGCTCGTCCAGCAGCCGCGGCTGATAGCCCCGGACCCGTGCCGGCAGCACGTCGCGCTCCCAGGTGGACCAGGGCAGGAACACGCCTTCGAGTTGCGCCACTACGTCCAGGAGGCGGTCAATCCCGCCCTGCTCAGTGCCGACACCCTGCCAGCCGGGGAGGAAACGAGCGAGCGCCTCCTGCGGCACGGGCTCCACCTCGCGGCGCAGCCGAGCGAGCGAACGACGGCGGAGCGAGCGCAACACGTCTGGATCGCACCACTCGCGGCCCCGGCCGCCGGGGCGGAACTCACCTTCCAGCAAGGTGCCGGCGTTCGCCAATCGGCGCAAGGCGTCCTGGACGAGTCCGGCAGGGAGCGCCCACCGCTCCGCCGGCTCGCGGCTGGTGAACGGACCGTGGGTGCGCGCCCAGCGCGCGAGGAGCCCGTCCAGGGCATCCGACGTCTCGCCCAGGAACACGTCCGGTACGCCGCGCGGCGGTTGCACGCCCAGCGCGTCGCGGTACCTCGCGACGTCCTCGATGGCGATCCAGCGCTCGCTGGCGGCGATCCGCACGCGCACCACGCGCCGCTCGTGCTCTAACGCGCCGAGCCACTCGGCGGCTGGTCCGGCCGCGCGCACGGCCACTTCGTCGGTCCGCAAGTCGCCCAGCCGTCGCAGCAGGTCGTACGCCTGGTCCTTCGTCTTTGCCCTCCGCTCGCCGAGCACCTGGAGATCCAGTTCCAGCGCAGCGAGCGCATCGGGGTCCAGCAGCTCGCGCAGCTCCTCCTGGCCAAGCAGCTCGCGCAGCCGCTCGCGGTCCAGGGCCAGGGCGGCGGCCCGCCGCTCGGCGAGGGGCGCGTCGCCGTCGTACATGAACTCGGCCACGTAATCAAACAGAAGCGACGAGGCGAATGGCGAGGGCGCCGCGGTCTGCACGTGCGCCACGCGCACCTCGCGCTGGCGGATCGCTCGCAGCAGGTCCACCAGCGCGGGAACGTCGAACACGTCCTGGAGGCACTCGCGGTACGTTTCGAGGATGATTGGGAACGACCCGTAGCGGCTCGCCACGCCCAAAAGACTGGCCGCCTTCTGGCGCATCTGCCACAGCGGGGTGCGCAGCCCGCCCCGTCGGCGGGGCAGCAGCAGGGCGCGGGCGGCGTTCTCGCGGAAGCGGGCGGCGAAGAGCGAGGAGCCGCCAAGCTCGCGGACAACCTCATCCTCGATCTCCTCAGGCTCCGGGAACAGCACGTGGTCCAGGGGGCCGTCCAGCGCCTCGGGCAGGCGAATGGCGATCCCATCATCGCTCCAGATGACATGCGCGTCCGCCTCGCCGTGCTCGCGCAGGCGCGCCTCGATAGCCATCCCCCAGGGTGCGTGGACCCGTGCTCCGAACGGGGTCAACACGCACACCCGCCAATCGCCCAGCTCGTCGCGGAAGCGCTCCACGATCACGGCGCGGTCGGTTGGCACCTGGCCGGTCGCGGCACGCTGCTCGGCCAGGTACTGGACCAGGTTTGCCGCCGCCAGTGGATCCAGGCAGTGCTCGGCCTCGAGCAGCGGGATCGCCGCTAGCGGCTCCAGGTGCTCGAAGCGGCGCGTGAACTGGCCCAGTGCGCGCCCGAGCTCAATCGGGCGGCCTTCCGAATCGCCGTGCCAGAACGGCATCTTGCCGGGCTCGCCGGGAGCGGGCCGAACGATCACCTTGTTGGGGGTAATGCTCTCGATCCGCCAGGTGCTGGCGCCGAGGATGAACGTCTCACCGGGCCGGCTCTCGTAAACCATCTCCTCGTCCAGCTCGCCGACGCGCGGGCCGCCCTCGCCGAGGAACACCCCGTACAGGCCGCGGTCCGGAATGGTGCCGCCGCTGGTGACGGCAACCACGCGCGCATCCGCCCGGGCTGTGACGGTACCTTCGGTGCGGTCCCACACCAGCCGGGGCTTCAGGTCCGCGAACTCGTCAGATGGGTAGCGGCCGGACAGCATGTCGAGGACGCCCTCGAAGTGGGTTCTCGGGAGTCCACCGAACGGGTAGGCATGACACACCGCTTCATACAGCTCGGCTATGTCCCAGGTGTCCTGGGTACACATGGCCACGATCTGCTGAGCCAGCACGTCCAGCGGGTTCTTCGGGATACGGGTTGACTCGATCTCGCCGTCGAGCATGCGCCGGACGACCACCGCCGACTCGAGCAGGTCGCCGCGGAACTTCGGGAAGATGCGTCCCTCGGAGACGGCATCCACCGAGTGGCCCGCGCGTCCGATCCGCTGCAAGCCGCTGGCAACCGTGGTGGGCGACTCGACCTGGACCACCAGGTCCACGGCCGCCATGTCGATGCCCAGCTCCAGCGAGCTTGTCGCCACGATCCCGCGCAGTGTGCCCGCCTTCAGCGACTCCTCAATGACCAGCCGCTGCTCGCGGGCCAGCGAGCCATGATGGGCGCGGACGAGCGGTCTGCGCGGCGGTGGGTGTGCGCCGTCCTGGCCGCCAGCAGTCGCGGCGGTCTCCGCTTCGTCCATCTCGTTCAAGCGCTGCGACAGGCGCTCGGCCATCCGTCGGCTGTTGACGAAGATGAGCGTGGAACGGTGCGCCTTGACGAGCTCGAAGAGACGGGGGTGGATGGACGGCCAGATCGAGGCCCTGGGCTCGGGCGACAGCAGGTTGCCGCTCTTCGCTAGCGGATCGGGGTCCGGCTCCGGCCGCCGGCCCAGGCTCGCCATGTCCTCCACGGGAACGACCACCTCAATGGCGAGCGCCTTGCGCCGGCCGGCGTCGACCACGGTGACCTGGCGGTCCGTCCCCACCAGGAAGCGGCCGATCTCGTCGGCGGGTTTTGCGGTAGCCGACAGTCCGATGCGTTGAATGGGACCCGCCCCCAGGGCTTCCAGGCGTTCGAGCGACAGCGCCAGGTGAGCGCCGCGCTTGGTGCCGGCGAGGGAGTGGACTTCGTCTACGATCACCCACCGCACCGTGCGCAGCACCTCGCGCGCCTTCGACGTGAGCATCAGGTAGAGCGACTCGGGCGTGGTGATCAGCACGTCCGGCGGCGTTCGCGCCATGGCGCGGCGATCTTCGGCAGACGTGTCGCCGGTACGGATGGCTGCGTGGAGATCCGGCGGCACCTCGCCTATGCGCTGAGCGGCCAGACGGATGCCCACCAGCGGTGCCTTCAGGTTGCGCTCCACGTCATGCGCGAGGGCTTTGAGCGGCGACACGTACAGCACCCGGCAGCGTTCAGGCGCCGCCGGTACCGGTTCGGCGGCCAGCCGGTCCAGGCACCACAGGAACGCGGCGAGCGTCTTGCCCGAGCCGGTCGGCGCCAGCAGCAGCGCGTTCTGCCCGCAAGCGACGGCAATCCAGCCCTGCTCTTGCACCGTCGTGGGCGCCGGAAAAGCGGCCCGGAACCAGGCCCGTGTGGCCGGGTGGAAGAGGTCTAACGCCGGCGAATGCGGCACGCGGTGATTGTACCTCCGAACGGATGTTCTGTGATGATGATCGAGTGGCGCCAGGCCCAGGGATTTCCTTGTCGGGGGCGGCACGTGTTGGAGCGCGCAAACCGGCCGCCGTCGTCACGTATGCTGTGCCACCCACCGCCATCGTGTCTGACACCGCCGCCGAGCCCGCCCTGGTCATCCTGCCCACGTACAACGAGCGGGAGAACATCACGCGGATCGTTGCGGCGATTGTGGCGCAGGAGCCGGACTTCCACGTGCTGGTGGTGGACGACGACTCTCCGGATGGGACCGGTGCGCTCGCCGACGAGCTGGCCAGCACACGCTTCCCGGGCCGAGTACACGTGCTGCATCGGGACGGTAAGCGCGGCCTGGGGACGGCCTACATCGCGGGCTTCCGCTGGGCGCTGGCGCGGGACTACGCCTACATCTTCGAGATGGACGCGGACTTCTCGCATGATCCGGCCGACCTGCCGCGGCTGCGGAACGCGGTGCGCTCCGGCCGCGGCGACGTGGCGATTGGCTCGCGCTGGGTGGGCTCTGGCGGCACGCGCAACTGGTCGTTCTTGCGCACGTTCATCAGTCGCGGCGGGTCCCTGTATGCCCGGCTGGTGCTCGGAATTCCGGTGTCGGACCTGACCAGCGGCTTCAAGTGCTTCAGCCGACGTGTCCTGGAGTCCTTAGATCTGGGCGAGGTTCGCTCGAACGGCTATGCATTCCAGGTGGAGATGAACTTCCGCTGCCACCGCCGCGGGTTCCGCATCGCCGAGGTGCCGATCGTGTTCGTGGACCGGCGGGTCGGCAAGAGCAAGATGGGCCCGCACATCGTCGGCGAGGCGATGCTGGTGGTCCTCCGCCTTCGGCTGCAAAGTCTCGGGTTGGGCGCGCGACCGCGCTGACGGCGTCGAACCGAGCACATCGCCGCGTGCCGAGCGACCGACAGAAGCAACGAGAGCGACGCCTCAATGGCGCTCGGCGGTCTCAGGTGCTGTGGCCTGCTCGCTCGCGCAGCGCACGCCAGTGCTCTCGCCTCGGCTGACGCCACACACACTGGCGACACCGGCCCTCAGTCCTCCGGGAACGCGTCCAGGTAGCCGCGGATGCTGCGCGCCAACCCTTGCGCCAGGGTGTCGAGGGTGGCCGGATCGGCGGCCCAGGCGGCGTCGCGCGGGTTGGAGAGGAACAGCAGCTCCAGCAGGACGCTCGGAATCGGCCCGCGCAGGCTGAAGAAGTGCCCGTACGGCTTACCGGCGGTCAGGTCGCTCTTCGCGCCGCGGTCGGTGATCGGGTAGCCGATCTCGTCCAGGCTGGCGAGGGCGGCGGCCTGCACCATATCGGCAAGCGCGCGGTCCCGTACGGCGGCGCGGTCGTCGCGCTGGGGGTTGAAGTAGGTCTCGGTCCCACGCAGGCTGACGGGGCCGCCGTTGAAGTGCAGCGACACGAACACCCACGCGGGAAGCCCGGCCGCGATGCGTGCCTGCTGCTCCAGGCGGATGTCCTCGGTGTCCGCAGGACGCAGGAGCGGGGTGAGCGGCTGGTCGTCGGTGCGCGTCATGCGCACCGTCATCCCCCGCGCCTCCAGCTCCGCCCTGACCCTCCAAGCGAGGTCCAGGGTTGCCTCGTACTCGCGCAGGCCAAAGCCGGCCGCTCCGACGTCGGCGCGGCTGTGGCCCGCGTCCAGCGCCACGTCAACCCGCTCGGCCGTCTGGGCCCAGACGGATCCTGCCGTGGCCACGGCAAGGGTGGCCACGATCGCGAGGAGCGTGCGGAGCCACATGGGCTGGGATGCTACGGGAGCCGGCACACGGCGGCCCGGGCGCTGCAAGCCTCGAAAACCGTGGTGGTTGACGCACGTCCCTGACGGCGGCATTGAACCTGTCCTGCCTCCTGGTGGATCGGTTCGACCAATGCCTCCTGGAACACCTGAATTGCGTGCTTAGCGCGTCCTTCGAAGAGCAGCCGGGGGCCGTCGCGGTTTGTCGACCCGCGTCACAGCGCGAGTCATCACGTTACGGCCAGGCCGGACCGCCCCCTACCGCGGCAGCCCGTAGCAGGCGCCGCTGAACTCGTCGGTCGGCGCGACGGAAGTCCAGTAGCACGGCCGTGGCACGTCCAATGGGCGTTGTGCCGCGGATGGACATGAACGTCAAGCTCCACGTGAAGTGCGGGCGCACCCGGCGGTTGTAACAGTCTTCCGGTCGAGTGGGGGCGGAGCGTAGGCTGAGCGGATCACCAAGCCGAGCGCCGCCGGTGCTCATTGCACCGGCGGCGCGTGGGAGAGCCCGATGAACGCGGACCCGATCCCC
>JACPOP010000017.1 GCA_016191465.1 Chloroflexota bacterium
GCGTTCGATCAGTGTCCACTGCGCATCCGTCAGATCGGTCGCATACCCCTGTGACGTACTCATGCCTCACGTCCTGCATACCTCACGCCACCAGACCGCTCGTTGCTCCCGCCCTTTGGTCAATTCCTGAACGGGCTCTTATGAGGTGGAATGAGGTAATGCAGATGCTCAGAGAGATCGTTTCTGTGTCAGTAGATGACTTTGTTCGCGACCCACATAGCTTTATCAGACGAGTCACAACAAACCGTGAGACTGTCATGCTTCGGGGAGCCAACGATGAAGCCGCAAGGCTCTCTCCGGTGTCTAAACACTCGCGCAATCGTCGCCGCACGGCTCGCCCGACAGCAGAAGAGCTAGCGGCCTTTCGTTCAACGGCGGGAGCCTGGCACGAAATCGACGCCGAAGGGCTGAAAGGTGACTTTCGGGCGAGTCGGGACCTCCCGTCACGCCCAGCAGTTGAGCTGTGAGCTACCTCGTGGACACGGATTGGGTGGTTGACTGGCTCAAAGGCCGGAAATCGACCGTCGAGCGGCTGTCTGCGCTGGCGCCAGAAGGTTTGGCCATGAGCCTGATCACCTACGGCGAGATCTACGAGGGCATCTACTCCCCTCGTGCCACAGACCCAACCGGCTACGAGCGGACCTTCAATCGATTTCTGCGACTGGTGCGGGTCCTGCCCCTAACCAGAGCAATCATGCGACGCTTCGCCAGGGAGCGCGCACACCTGCGCCACCTTGGCGCTCTGATTCCAGACGCTGACCTGCTGATAGCGTCGACTGCACTGGATCAGGGCCTGACGCTCCTTACTGGGAATAGGCAGCACTTCGAGCGGGTTCCCGGGCTCACATTGGCCAATTTCCCACGCTAGCTCTCCTCCGATTTCCTCGCTGCACCGACCAGGTTCATCGGACTCCCCGCGAATCTGCTGGAGCGCGATGCTTGGCACTGCCACCCGCCGACCCACGCTGCGCTTCCGTGCGGTAACCTCAGAGGAGCGATGGCCCAGGCACACGCGGCGGGCGGAGACGGCGCGGCT
Source organism: Chloroflexota bacterium (assembly GCA_016191465.1). Classification (GTDB taxonomy): domain Bacteria; phylum Chloroflexota; class UBA6077; order UBA6077; family CF-72; genus JACPOP01. Next base: position 1,037 of record JACPOP010000017.1, read on the forward strand.
GCGTACCAGCGAGTACGGGGATGCATCGCGGTGGTCCAGGAGTCGCGCTTCCGACTGACGGCCGATGACGGGCGGAGCCTCCTGCTGACGCTCTCCAGCAGAGCCGGACTGGACAACCTGGACCTGGCCCGGCTGCACGACGAGGACGCGCCGGTGGAGGTGCGCTACTCCGGGCGCCCCGGCCTTGCCTCGGGCGTGGCCCACCACGTGGCGCGGATCACGAACGGGCTGGCCCCGAATGCCCACTGAGAAGCACGGTGTCGGGCGGCCGCTCGGGGAGCGGGTGCGGGGCGCGCTGCGCGATTGGTCGGTGCCGCGCCAGGTCCGCGGCCAGGATGCAGAGCGAGCCGCTGCCGAATCCGAGGGATCGCGCCGCTTGCGGCCACGCCTGGAAGAGGCGGACCGAGTGGGGACAAGCATCTGCCCCTACTGCGCCGTCGGCTGCGGCCAACTGGTGTACGCCCGAGGCAACCAGGTCATCGCCATTGAGGGCGATCCGCGCAACCCGATCAACCAGGGCACGCTGTGTCCGAAAGGCTCCGCCACCTTCGGTTGGATGCAGAACCCCAACCGCCTGACCACGGTGAAGTACCGGGCGCCTTTCTCGGACCACTGGGAAGAGCGTCCGCTCACCTGGGCCATGGAGCAGATCGCCCAGCGGATCAAGAAGACGCGCGACGCAACCTTCGTCAAGACGATCGAGGATGGCGTCCCCGTCAACCACACCACGGGTATCGCCGAGCTGGGCGGGGCCACGCTGGACAACGAAGAAAACTACCTCATCAAAAAACTGCTGGCCGGCGGCCTGGGCATGATCTGGATCGAAAACCAGGCGCGCATATGACATAGCTCGTCGGTGCCCAGTCTGGGCGCCTCGTTCGGCCGCGGCGCTGCGACCACGCCCCAGTGGGACCTGGCGAACGCGGACTGCATCGTGGTGATGGGCTCCAACATGGCCGAGAACCACCCCATCGCCTTCCGCTTTGCCCTCCAGGCCAAGGAGAAGAACGGCGCCACGCTCATCCACGTGGACCCGCGCTTCACGCGCACCTCGGCGCTCGCAGACCTGTACGCGCCCGTCCGCGCCGGGTCTGATATCGCCTTCCTTGGCGGGATCATCCGCTACATCCTGGAGGGCGATCACTATTTCAAGGAGTACGTCCTCAACTACAGCAACGCGGCCACCATCCTGGAAGAGGGCTACCAGGACACCGAGGACCTGGACGGCCTGTTCTCCGGCTTCGTCAGCTCCGAGAAGGCCTACGATGGCACCACCTGGCAGTACCGCGGCATGGACGTGCCGGCCGCGTTTTCGGAGCACTTCACCCACCATGGCGACAGCGGCCTGAGCCCGGACGAGCAGAACGTCCGGGCGAAGGAGATCCAGCACCGTCCGCCCACCACGGACCCCACGCTCCAGGACCCGCGCTGCGTGTTCCAGGTGCTGAAGCGCCACTACGCGCGCTACACGCCGGAAGAGGTGGAACGGGTGAGCGGGTGCCCCCGAGAAACGTTCCTGGCGGTGTGCGAGGCACTGGTGCGCAACTCGGGCCGCGAGCGGACCACCGCCTGGTGCTACGCCGTCGGCTGGACCCACCACACCACCGGCGTCCAGATGATCCGCGCCGCCGCGATCGTGCAGACCCTGCTGGGCAACATCGGCCGGCCCGGCGGCGGCATCCTGGCGCTGCGCGGCCACGCCAGCATCCAGGGCAGCACCGATATCCCCACCCTCTACAACCTGCTGCCAGGCTACCTCACCCAGCCCAGCGCCCAGAAGCGCCACGCCACCCTCGCCGAGTACCTGGCCGCCGAGACCGCTCCCACCGGCTGGTGGCACAACTACCCCAAATATGTGGTGAGCCTGCTGCGGGCCTGGTATGGCGACGCCGCGGCCGAGACCAACGACTGGCGCTACGACTGGCTGCCCAAGATCGTCGGAGACCACTCCCAGCTGCCGATGACGCTGGCCATGCAGGATGGCAGCATTAAGGGCCTGCTGCTGATGGGCCAGAACCCGGCAGTGGGCGGCCACAATACGCCCGTCGTGCGCAAGGGACTCGCGAACCTGGAGTGGCTGGTCGTGCGCGAGGTGTTCGAGAGCGAGAGCGCCTCCTTCTGGTACCGCTCGCCGGAGGTGGAACGCGGCGAGCTTCGTACGCGGGACATCGGCACCGAGATCTTCCTGCTGCCGGCGGCGCTCCCCGGCGAGAAGGAGGGGACGTTTACCAATACCCACCGCCTGATCCAGTGGCACGACCAGGTGGTCGATCCGCCGGGCGATTGCCGCTCGGAGACGTGGTTCTTCTACCACCTCGGCAAGCGCCTCAAGGCGCTGTACGAGGACAGCACCGACCCGCGGGATGCCGCGCTCCGCCACCTCACGTGGGACTACCCGACGAAAGGGCAACGGGAAGAGCCGGACGTCGAGACGATCCTGCGCGAGATCAACGGCTACACCTGGCCGGGCCGCCACCAGATCGCCGATTTCAAGGACCTCAAGGACGATGGCTCCACCGCGGCCGGGTGCTGGATCTACACCGGCGTCTTCCCGGAGGACGGCCACAACACAACCCGCGACCGGGTGGCCGATGGTCCCGAGGGACCGGGCAGCCATCTCGGCTGGGCGTTCGCGTGGCCCAGCAATCGGCGCCTCATGTACAACCGGGCCTCCGCCGATCCGGCGGGAAAGCCGTGGTCAGAGCGCAAGCGCTACCTGTGGTGGGATGCCCGGGCGGCGCGCTGGGTTGGCAAGGACAATCCAGATTTCCCGGCCGACCGACCGCCGGACTTCGAACCGGACTGGACCAGGGCGCCGCTCACCGGGATGGACGCCCACGACGGCCGCTCGCCGTTCATGATGGCCGGTGACGGCAAGGCCTGGCTTTTTGCGCCCTCGGGATTGAAGGACGGCCCACTGCCCACGCACTACGAGCCGAAGGAATCGCCGGTGCGCAACCCGCTCTACGGCCAGCAGGACAACCCCGCGATCAAGACCTGGGACCGCCCCGACAACCCGTACCACGCCATCGGTGACCCGGCCTACCCGTACGTCATCACCACCTACCGCCTCACCGAGCACCACGCTGGGGGCATTCCGACCCGCTTTGTCCCAACCACGGCTGAGCTTCAACCGGAGGGCTTCCTGGAGCTTTCACCAGAGCTGGGCGCCCAACTGGGCATCACAACCGGAGACCCGGTGGTGGTCTCCACCGCGCGCGGGTCGATTGAATCGAAAGCGCTCGTGACGGACCGCATGCAGCCGCTCCAGGTGGCGGGCCACACAGTCCACCAGGTGGGCATGCCGTGGCACTTCGGCTGGCAAGGCTACGCCACGGGCGACGTGGCCAACACGCTGACGTCCATCGTCGGCGATCCGAACTCCAGCATCCACGAGGGCAAGGCGTTCACCTGCAACGTGCGCAAAGGCCGGCTGGACCAGGCCCCGGCGCAGTCGTGAGCACTCCCGTCTGGCCGGAATTCGTGCCCGAGCGCGGGCGGGCGCTGGGTTCCGACGCCCTCAGCGGCCCCATCATCGACGAGGCCGAGCTGACGGCCGGGGTGCGGGTGGAAGCCGGACAGACCTATGGGTTCCTGACGGACACCACCCTGTGTATCGGCTGCAAGGCGTGCGAGGTGGCCTGCAAGGAGTGGAACGCGCTGCCGGCCGAGGAGCCGTTCGTGATGACGGGCAATAGCTACGACAACACGTCGCAACTTTCCGCCACCACCTGGCGCCACGTCGCCTTCGTCGAGAAGCTCGTCCAGGCCGGGGCGCACGAGCGTGCCTCCGCAACCCACGGTTCGGCGTTTCAGAGCGGCTGGCTGATGATGAGCGATGTCTGCAAGCACTGCACGCACGCCGGCTGCCTGGAAGCGTGTCCAACCGGGGCGCTGTTCCGAACCGAGTTCGACACCGTGGTGGTGCAGGCGGACATCTGCAATGGCTGCGGCTATTGTGTACCAGCCTGCCCTTTTGGGGTGGTAGCGCTGGACTCCAACGACGGCAAGGCCCACAAGTGCACCCTGTGCTACGACCGCCTGAAGGGTGGTTTCGAGCCCGCCTGTGCCAAGGCGTGCCCCACCAACTCGATCCAGTTCGGTCCATTGCCCGACCTGCACGCCCGCGCGAATGAGCGCGTGGCCAGCCTGCGCCAGCGGCACGGCGTAGCGGACGCGTATCTGTACGGGGTGCAGGGCGCGGATGGCGGTCAGGGTACCACCGGCGGCATTGGAGACCTGCAGGCGTTCTTCGTCCTGACGGACCAGCCCGAGGTGTACAACCTGCCGAGCGCACCCAGCCTGCCATCGCGGCGCGTGCGACCAGGCCTGCTGGCGGGCCTCGCCACTATGGCCGGTGTCGCCATTGCCGCTGCCGTGGTGTTCGCCGCGGGCAGTGAGCGCCCATGACCGATCCGGGCGGGGAGCGTGCGCCGTATGGCCGCCGTACCGTCGCCACGCTGGGCGACGTGCCAGCCGCCCAGCGACCCGCGACTTCAACCTATTACGGGCTGCCGGCGCTGAAGCCATCCGATTGGGGTTGGCTGATTGCCGTCTACTTCTTCATCGGCGGCATGGCGGGCGCGGCCCAGGTCATCGCCCAGGTCGCCGACCTTGCGGGGCGAAAGGCAGATCGTCCCCTGGTAGCGCGGGGGCGCTACCTGGCCCTGGCTGGCTCATTGGTAAGCCCGGTCCTGCTGATCGCGGACCTCCACACGCCGTCCCGCTGGTACAACATGCTGCGCATCGTGCGGCTCACCTCGGCGATGAGCATCGGCTCGTGGACCCTGTTCTCGTTCGGCACCTTGAGCGGCCTCGCTGCCACGGCCCAGGCTCTCGCCGATCTCCACCGTGCGCCGGTGTGGCGCACGGTGGCGCGCATCGTTGGGACGCCCGCGGCGGTGGCAGGTGCGCTCATGGCCACCTACACGGGCGTTTTGCTGGCGGCAACCAGCACGCCGCTGTGGGCCAGCGTGCCGCGGCTGCTGCCGACGTTGTTCGGACTTTCGAGCACCTCGGCCGCGCTGGGGGCCCTGTCGCTGCTGCTTCCGCACGGGAGGAGCGCACAGCCTGTCCGCCGCCGGCTGGACCTCCTGTCGCTTCTATCCGGGCTGGCCGAGGTTGCGGTGCTGCGCCAGGTCGAGTCCGCCTGGCGCCGCCGCGCCCTGGCCGAGCCACTCGACCAGCGGCCTGTTCAGCTTGGCTTTCGCGTCGGCGTCCGGGCCGGGACCGCTGCCTCGCTGGTCATTCACGCCCTGCAGGTTCTCGGCGGCCGGAGCCTCGGCCCACTCGGGCCAGCGGCCTCGCTGATGGCGCTGGCGAGCAGCTTCATCCTTCGCGCCGTGGTCCTGTTCGCCGGCAAACGCTCGGCGGTCCGGCCAGAAGATGCCTTCCGCATGGCGCGCACCTGAGCACGCACCGTCTGCTGGCTGACCAACAGCTACCCACGTCCCCCGGAAAGCCGTGCCGCCCCGAAGCGCGAGACCCCTGGGTGCGCGGGCGTCCCGCCCGCCCCACGCGGGCGACGAAGCGGGCCAGAGGCCCGCGCACCCAGACGACGTGGCGAACACGCTTGCCTGCACAAAATCCTCCCGACCGCCCCAGGAAGAATCGAACCACTCCTGCCAGTCGTCCACTTCACTCCGCAAACCGGTGGCGCCCACTCGTCGCAGCGGGTAGCATCCCTCGCCCGTGACACGCCTGGATGTGCGCCTGACTCCTGAGGGTCGGCAGCAGTTAGAGGGAGACCTGGAAGCGCTCGAAGCCGAGCGCCGAGAGGTTTCTGAACGCCTGCTTGACGCCCGCGCCGGAGGGAACGACCCTTCCGAGAACCTCGACCTCCGCGACGCGATGGACGCGCTACAGATGCTGGAATCGCGAATCAACGATCTCCGGGCGCTGCTGGCGGCGGCCGAGCCGCTCGAGGCCGGCACCGTCGACGGCATCGCGCGGCTCGGCGCCACAGTGAAGGTGAAGCACGCGGATGGCGAGGTGGCCAGCTACATCCTGGTCTCGCCGGCCGAAGCCGACCCCCGCAAGGGACGCATTTCGGCAGAGTCGCCCATCGGGCGCGCCGTGGTCGGGACGAAGAAGGGCGACGAAGTCGTTGCGGAGACACCGCGGGGCCTCGAGAAGCTGATCATCCAGGGCGTCAAGTAGCCAAGCAGCCGGCGCCGCCATACGCGCTTTCCACTGCCTTCTTTCTTCTCCAGGGACGGTCACCATGAGCACCGCCAGACCTTCTGCCGCCACGTCTGCCTTCGCGGCTTCCACCCGTGCCCTGGGGATTGCCCCGTCGGCCTCCATGGCGCTCGAGGCGAAGGCCAAGGCCATGAAGGCCGCGGGCCAGGCGGTCATCTCGTTCGGGGTTGGCGAGCCGGACTTCCCGACGCCCGAGCCCATCAAAGCCGCCGCGCAACGTGCCATGGAGGCCGACGTCACCCACTACACAACCGTGGGCGGGGAGCCGGCGCTCCGCAAAGCCATTGCCGAGCGGACCGCGGAGATCAGCGGGGTGGGGTTCACGGAGACCCAGGTGATCGCCACCACGGGCGCCAAGGAGGCGTTGTACCTGGCCTTCCAGGCCACCTGCGACGCCGGGGACGAGGTCATCATCCCCGCGCCGTACTGGGTCAGCTATGCCGAGCAGGCGCGGCTCGCCGGTGCCACGCCGGTGGTGGTCCAGACTGATCCCGCGGACTGGAAGCTCACTCCTGAGCTCCTGAGGCAGCACCTCACCCCGCGCACCAAGCTGCTGGTGCTGTGCACGCCGTCGAACCCCACCGGCATCGTCTACAGCGACGCGGAGCTTCGGGCTCTCGCCGACGTGCTCCAGGACACACGGGTGGGCGTGATGGTCGACGAGATCTACGCGCGCATCAGCCACGTGCCGGTCGGGCGCTGGCTGCGCGCCGCCCCGGAGACCGAGGACCGCACGATCATCATCGACGGCGTGTCCAAGGCGTACGCGATGACCGGCTGGCGGCTGGGCTGGATGGTTGGTCCCGAAGCGATCGTGAAAGCGGCGGCCGCTGTCCAGAGCCACCTCACCAGCCACCCTTCGTCGATCACGCAGCGCGCCGCCCTGTACGCGCTCCAGAACGACCCGGCGGTGGAGCAGGCGATCGAGGACATGGTCCGCACGTTCAAGCAGCGGCGCGAGGTGATCGTGGAAGGCCTGTCCAGGATCGACGGCCTGGTCTGCCCGGTGCCGGATGGCGCCTTCTACGTGTACCCGGATGTCCGGGGGCTGTACGGCCGCGCGCTCGGCCCGAATGGGCGGGTTGTTGCGTCCTCCGACGCTTTGGCGGCGTACCTGCTGGAGGAAGCGCTGGTGAGCATCGTGCCCGGCGAGGCCTTCGGCACGCCCGGGTTCCTGCGGCTCTCGTACGCGCTGGCGCTGGACGACCTGCGCGAGGGCGTGGCGCGCATCCAGGCCGCGCTGCGCACGGGCTGATCGCCCGGTTCGGTCAGGCGGCCGGGCTCGCGCGGCTGCCGCCCAGGAGGTCGCGAAGCGCGCCGTCGAGGCCGGTGAACCGGAACGTGTAGCCGCTCGCGAGGGTGGCCTCGGGGAGCACCCGCTGGCTGGCCAGTAGGAGCGGCCCCGCCATTTCGCCCAGAGCCAATTTGAGCGCGAAGGCCGGCGCGGGCAGCCACGACGGCCGGCCTAGGGCGCGTCCGATGCTAGCGGCCATGTCGCGCATGGTGACGGGGTTCGGCGCGGTCGCGTTCAGCGGCCCGCTCGCGGAATCCTGCTCGATGGCGTGGCGCAGGATTCCCACTTCGTCGTCGACGTGGATCCACGACGTCCACTGGGTGCCAGACCCGAGCGGCCCGCCCGCCAACAGGCGGAACGGCAGGAGCATGCGCGGCAGCGCTCCACCGTCTCGGTCAAGCACGATGCCAGTGCGGAGGAGCGCCACGCGGACGCCGAGCCGCTCCGCGCCCCGGGCAGCGCCTTCCCATTCCTGGCACAGGGCTGCGAGGAAGTCCGCGCCCGGTTGGCTGCGCTCCGTGAGGACCTCCGCACCTCGATCACCGTAGAACCCGATCGCCGAGGCGCTGACGAGGACCCGCGGCCGGCGCCCCTGGGGCGCGCGTTCGATGGCGCGGACCAGCGCGTTCGTCGCGGCCAGGCGGCTGGACCGCAGCAGCGCCTTCCGCGCGGGTGTCCAGCGGCCATTGGCAATGGACGTCCCGGCCAGGTTGACCACCGCGTCCGCTCCAGCCACGGCGCTAGCCCAGGGTCCGGTCACGTCGCCGGGGTCCCACCGCACGCGCTCCGCGGCTCCGCCCGGTGGGACGCCGCCTGAGCGTGACAGGATCACTACCTGGTGGCCGGTTGCGGCGAGCGACCGCGCCAGGTGTACGCCGATGAAGCCGGACCCGCCGGCGATCACGACCTGCATCGCATCAACCCTTCTGCCTTCCTGTTCGTTCATTCGCTCCTCATCATCACCGAGTGGCACGTGCGCGGGAAAGCCACGCGGAGCAGCCGCGTCCGCTGTGGAGCGGCGCCCAGGGCCACGACCTGCCGGACGCTCGCGATGGAGCAGCCGTGCCCGCCCGGGCGGGCACGGCGCGCTGAAGGACGTTCATGCACCATGGCGGTGTCAGTCGGGCTCGCCGCGAACGTCCGCGCGGAGGCGCTTTACGTCCCCTCGGCGGCCCTTGTCGTCAAGGCGCCGGGCTCGCTTCGCCCGGCTTGGACGGGTGGGGCGTCGCACGTCGGGCGGCGGCGCTAGCGCTTCGACAACCGACGCCTCCAGGCGCTCGGCGAGCAGCGATTGGTTGCGGGCGAGCGACCGCTCGTCCTGGCAGGTCAGACGGATGGGGCGCACCGCAAGCTGCCAGTATTCCGTCAGCCGCTCGGCAATGTCCGTGGCGAGGCCATCAAGGCAGGCACGGTCGACCGTGAGCTCGGCGCGCGTCTCCACCTTGTCGCGCCGCTGCCCGCCAGGACCGCTGGAGCGGCTCGCGGTCCAGCGTGCTCGTCCCAGCAGGTGTTGTGTGACTTCGGCTGCATCCATGGTCGTTCGTTCGTTCGTTCGTTCGTTCGTTCGCTCGTTCGTGGCGGGAACTGTGATGGTCGCACGCCCCGGCCCAAACCGCACGCGGCAGGCGAGCATGCACGCGGCCGTCGGTCGGCCGCGGCTCCCCTCGTCCGCGCTTTCGAACGGCGCACCCGCGTCGGAGCCTCACTGGCTCGATGCGCGCGTCTGGGGCGGGAAGGCGGCCACGTCTCCGTGTAGCGAGAGGCAGACCTCGCGGTCCAGCGCCGCGGCGGTGTACCCCGGAACGCGCGCGGTCACGTGCTCGCCGCCTGGATCGAGCGCCAGCTGCACCTGTGCGTACGGGCCGTAGTACGTGGTGTGGATCACCCGCGCCCGAATGCCGCCTTCGTCGGTTACCGGGCCCACGGCGATCTGCTCGGGACGGATGAGGACCTCGGCGGGTCCATCGGGGATCGCATCGCGCACCGGCCGCCGCCCCAACGCGCATTGGGCGAGCCCGTTCCGCACGGCTCCGGGTAACACCACGGCGTCGCCGAGAAACCGCGCCACGCCGAGGTCCACCGGCGAGAAATACACCGCCGCGGGTGTGCCAACCTGGATCAGCCGTCCTGCGCGCATCACGGCTACCTGGTTCGCACTCGAAAGTGCCTCAGCCTGGTCATGCGTCACCAGGATCGCCGTTGCGTTCGTCGCGGCTAGCGCGTGCAGGACGGTCCGCCGGGTTCCCTCGCGTAGCCCCGCGTCGAGCGACGAGAACGGCTCGTCGAGCAGTACCACCGCCGGCTCGACCGCCAGCGCGCGTGCCAGGGCCACCCGCTGCTGCTGGCCACCTGAAAGCTCGTGCGGGTACCGGCGCACCAGGTGCCCATCCAGGTCCACGATCTCCAGCAGGCGGTCCACCGTGTCGGCATGCCGCTGGCCGCCGTACCCGTCGCCGAGCCCGAAGGCAATGTTGGCGCCCACCGTGAGGTGCGGGAACAGCGCGCCCTCCTGCGCCACGTACCCGATGCGGCGCTGCTCTGGAGGCACCGAGCGCTTCGCGTCCGCTACCAGGCGGTCGCCGATGCTGATCGTCCCCGCGTCGGGAGCATCGAACCCGGCGATGAGCCGCAACAGCGTCGTCTTCCCACACCCGGAAGGCCCCAGAATAGCGGTGACACCGCCGCTCGGCACGTGCAGGTCGATGCCGTGCAGCACCTGGGTCTGGCCGAAGGACCTGGCCACCCCACGCAGCGTTACGTCCATGCGCTCAGCACCTGCGCAGCAGGACGGGCTGGTCCCTTCGGAGCGGCTGGGACGTGCTGGGCATGCTGAAGATTAGGCACGACATGCTCAGCGCTGCACCCTCCGGCGGATGTCCCGGGTCAGCAGATAGGTAGACGGTGCCGAGAGGGCCACCATGACCAGCGCGTACGGTGCCGAGGCTCCATACGCGATGCTCTCGGCGTTGCTCCAGAACCGCGTGGCGAGCGTATCCGTGCCGGTGGGAGCGAGGAGCAAGGTGGCCGTCAACTCAGTAACGATCGCAAGGAAGACGAGCGCCGCGCCCACGCCGACGCCCGGCGCGATGAGCGGCAGCGTCACCCGCCGCATGACTTCCAGGGGCCGCGATCCCAGTGCCCGCGCCGCCTCGTCGAGCACCGGCGGCGCCTGGAGCAGCGATGCGCGGATGCTCACCGTGGCCAGCGGGATGAACAGTATTGCGTACGCGACCAGCAGCAACGGGGTCGTCTGATACAGCGGCGGGAGGAAGCGAACGGTCACGGTGACCAGCGCGAGCGCCACCACAATCCCTGGCAGCGCGTGGCCAATATACGTGCTGCGCTCCACGGCCAGAGTGGCGGCACCACGATAGCGCACGGAGAGCCAGGCCACGGGCAGCGCCATGAGCGTGGTCAGCACGGCGCCCGCTACGCCGAGCCCGAGTGTGCTCAGCGTCGTCGACGCGAGCACGTCCCAGGCAAATGTGGTTGAGCTACCCGTCACGAGCCACAACGCGATGCTTCCGAGCGGGACTCCGAGAGCCAGCACCACAAGACCTACGAGTGCCGCCAGCGCGCCGGCCGTCCCGAGCGGTCCCAACCGCGCCCGTGTGGCAGGGCGCGCGACACCCATGCCCAGGCGCGCGTAGCGGGTGCGTCCCGCCAGGCCAGCCTCGGCGACCAGCAGGACCAGGCTACACGCGACCAGCACGCCCGCCAGCACGTTCGCGGCCGGTCCATTGAAGGTGGACTGGAACTGGTCGTAAATGGCGGTGGTGAAGGTGGGGAAGCGCAGCATCTGGAGTGCGCCGAACTCCGCCAGCAGGTGCAGGCCCACGAGCAGCATCCCGCCCAGGATGGCCGGCCGAAGCTGCGGAGCGACGACCCGCAGCAAGGTCCGCCACGGGCCGTAGCCGAGCGCCCGGGCGCTTTCTTCCAGGGCTGGATCGATGCCGCGCAGGGCGCCGACGACCGGCAGGTACACGAGCGGAAAGTACGACAGGGTGACAATCATTACCGCGCCCGGGAAACCCTCGACCCGGGCGGTGAGCGACACCCATGCGAACCCGTTGATGAACGCCGGCACGACCAGCGGTGCCGCCAGGAGGACGCCCCAAACCCGCCGCCCTGGCACCCGCGTGCGCTCCACGAGCCAGGCCGCGCCCGTGCCGATTCCCGCGCACAACGGCAGGACCAGCGCGATGAGCGAGAGCGTGTTTCCGAACAGCTCCCCGACGCGCGGTCGGACGATGAGGCGGTACGCCTCCTGGGGACCGACCAGGACGGAGTACACCGCGACGAACACCAACGGGATGAGTGTCACCAGGGCGACCAGGCCGCCCAGGAGCAGGAGCCCGGGCGGGGTCTGACCCGCCCGGGTGAAGGGCTTCAACGGAGCTCGGTGTTCAAAGTTCCAAGTTCAGAGTTCGGAGTAGTCGACTGCCATCCTGAGGCCGCTGCCGAAGAATCCTTGCTGGTGCGTCGGAGACGGAGCCTTCCCAGCGCACAGAATGACACGGACACTCGGTCTCCTTGCAACTCTGAACCCTGAACTCTGAACGTGAAACTCGTGCGCCACGCGCCTACAGCAGTCCTGCCTGCTGCATTAGTTCGATCACCCGCGGACCATTGAGCTTGGCGATGTCCACCTCTGGGATGCTGAGCGCCGAGAGGGGCTTGAGCTTCGGGTTGGTGGGCACGTTGGGGTTGAGGCTGTACTCGAGCGCGGTACCCTCCGCTAGGATCTTCTGCCCGGCCGGTCCTGTCATGTACTGCATGAGCTGCTGGGTTTCCCTGGGGTACTTGCTGGACTTCAACCCACCGAGCCCGGAGACACTCACGAAGCCGCCCGGATCTTTATTGGGAAAGTAGTACAGTTCGGCGTTCTTGCTATTGGCGCCCGACTCGGCACGGTCCCGGGACCAGTAGTAGTGGTAGATGATGCCGGCCGGGACCTCACCCGCGTTGACAGCCTTCATGATGGCAACGTTCCCGCTATACACCGTGCCGTTCTCCTTCAAGCCTTTCAGCCATGTGGCCGCGGCGGCCTCACCCTTTGTTGCCACCACCGCGCTGGCGACAGCCTGGAAGTCCGCGCCGGCGGGCGCAAAGCCCACCTTACCGCGCCAGGCGGCGCTTCCAAGGTCCAGGATAGACGCGGGGAGCTGACTGGCCGGCAGCAGGCTGGGGTTATAGACCAGCACCGTGGCGCGAGCCGCGACGCCCACCCAGGTGCCGGTTGAAGGCGAGAAGCCAGGGGGGATCTGAGCCAGCGTCGCCTTGTCCACCGGGGCAAAGAGGCCTTTGGCATCCACGACCTGCATGGCCGGCGAGTTCTCGGTGATGAACAGGTCCGCGGGCGACGCGGCGCCTTCCTGGACGATCTGGTTCGCCAGCTCGAAGTCCTTGCCGTTTCGAATGTTGACCTTGATGCCCGTCTCGCGGGTGAAGCCGTCGGTCATGGCCTTGACTGTCTCTTCGCGCTGGGCGTTGTAGAAGGTGAGGGTGACGTCCGACCCCGCTGGGCGCGCGGATGCCGCGGACTGCTGAGCCGAGGGAGCGGCGCACGCGGCCACAAGCCCAGCTCCTGCCACCATGCTGACGAACCGCGCCCGCTGCGTACGAGAAAACCACATGCCGAGATGCTCCTCCTTGGATGTAAGCCTATGCTAACAGAAAGAATGTCCCTATAGCAATCTGCCGTATTGGCCCACATTCAGGCAGGAACGCGGGGTGCCAATCCCCGCCGCCGCGCGTGGGGAAGGTGGCGCACAGTGGCAGGTGGCAGGGCGCACCCGGCGGTTGTAACAGTCTTCCGGTCGAGTGGGGGCGGAGCGTAGGCTGAGCGGATCACCAAGCCGAGCGCCGCCGGTGCTCATTGCACCGGCGGCGCGTGGGAGAGCCCGATGAACGCGGACCCGATCCC
>JACPOP010000020.1 GCA_016191465.1 Chloroflexota bacterium
GCGTTCGATCAGTGTCCACTGCGCATCCGTCAGATCGGTCGCATACCCCTGTGACGTACTCATGCCTCACGTCCTGCATACCTCACGCCACCAGACCGCTCGTTGCTCCCGCCCTTTGGTCAATTCCTGAACGGGCTCTTAGCATTCCTTCTATTGAATGGCAAATTGATGTTTTCGTTCTGGTGCATCATGGGAGATGATTTTCACGTCACCCGCTGGAATTTTGCAGAATTTCCGTTCGATCTGACAACCCTGCCGACCGATGCGGAAGGCCTTGAAGCCCTCGTACCTCGCCTTGAAAACGCTATGCATGAGAACACCGTATTCAAGCTCAATGCTGGGAAGCGCGTGGGGAGCTATAACCTCGGGCGATGTCGGCCAGTTACTGATGACGCGGACCGAATGTTCTTAGACCTGCTAAAGGCTCCTCGTGCATGGGAGCACTTCGAACTCTTTTACGGGCAGATGGTCAAGACTGATTTTGCAGCCACGGGCCAAGATTATGAGTAGCGCTCTGCGCCGCCACGCCTGGTGACGGCCTACCCCGCGCCCGAGCGGGTGCGATAATCCCGCCATGCCACTCAAGGAGCTCGAGCGCGCCGTGCTCGGGGCCGAGGTCGCGGGCCCACTCCTGCGCGCCGGCGACGTCGGCGTGGTGGTGGGTGTCTATCGCGATGGCGAAGCCTACGAGGTGGAGTTCTTCGACGCCGACGGCACTACACTGGCCGTCGAAACGCTCCGCGCCGACCAGGTGGAGCCGCTCGCCGGCCGGAAGATCCTGCACGTTCGGACGCTCACCGCCGCCTGAGAAGAGGCCCGAGTGTCTGGGCTGGATGACTGACATGGCCACGCTCCATCGCGAACCCATCGCCCGTGCTCGCAATCTGGCATACCCCGTCGGCTTCGAGGCCGAGGAGCGGCTACCGCCGTTTGCGGCGCGGCTTCGGGGGCGCCGTGGGCGGCGGAGCGAGCTTTGCCTGCGTCCGCTCCTTGCGCGCCTTGCGGGCGGCTTCGCCTCGCCGTGGACCGCCAGGGGTGCCTGCGGCCGGGCGGCGGTCCCGCGGGGAAGGGCGGTCGCGGTTTCGGCGGAAACCGCCAGGGGACTCCTCCTCAAAGAGCACCGGCACCTCCCAGTCCAGGTCCACGTCTGCATTGGACTCGCCGTCTTCGTCCACCTCCGGGAGCCCGCCGACAGCCCACTGGTAGCTGGCCTCAACCACGCCCCGCCGCAGCAGGCCGTCGGCTTCGTCCAGCAACGGCACAAGCTTCTCGCCCAGAGGCCCCCGTAGAGCAGCCCCGCGGACCTGGCCAATCAGGTCCAGCGTCTTTTGGAGCGCGCCCACCAGATCCCCCTCCTGGAGGCGCGAGCGACGCGCAATGTCGGCAAGGTCGTCCCCGTGCGCCCAGGCCAGCGCCATGCCGTGAAAGTCTGGCGGCAGCGGACGCGAGATCTGGACGTCCTGGCGCTCCTCCTCGCGGAGCACGCCGCCGTGCAGGTGGTCCAGGATGTCGCGCAGGCGCTCCAGGCGGCGAGTGATCTGCAGGCCGCGCATCGGTGAATCGCGGTCCGTGGAGAACCACGAGAGCGCCTCGGCAAGCTCCGCCGGCTCCAGCGCCTCGAGCTGCTGGTTCACGATCAGCTCGCTCAGGGTGAGCGCGTTGGTGTCGAACATGGCGCGCAGGTACGGTGCCTTGTAGGTGGGCCGGCCGTCGCGAAGGTAGTCGTACCGCTCCAGTACCCGCGCCAGGCCGCCGACCGTGCGCCGCGATTCCTGCGCGGCCACCCGCCGTGCGCGGCGGAGCTCGACATCGACGCTGGAAAGCTCCTGGGCGCGCTCCCACAGCTCCTGCCGCCGGGCGCCGCCGGGGTCCGCGCGCTGCAGCTCGAACGCATCTTCCAGCGCCTGCTTCTGCTCGGTCAGCTCCTTCAGGTCGCGGTCGTGCTGGAAGCGGCGCAGGCTGCGCGCGTACAGGTCTGCCAGCCGCTCCTCGTCCTCCGGCTGCAGCCACAGGTTCATGGCCGTGGAGTAGGTCGGACGGAACGCGCTTTCGAGCGGCAAAAGCTCGCCCGACATCACCCCCATCGACTGCATGAACGGCACCCAGGGGGAGTACAGCACCAGCGACACGCCGCGCTCGTCGATGCCGCGGCGACCGGCTCGGCCCGTCATCTGGCGGTACTCGTTCGGTGTCAGTGGCCGACGCTGGACGCCGTCGTACTTCAGCATTTCGGCCACTACCACCGTCTTCGCAGGCATGTTGATGCCCAGCGCCAGCGTATCCGTGGCAAAGACGGCGCGCAGCTTGCCGCTCTGAAACAGCTCCTCGACCAGCATCTTGAGCTGCGGGAGCATGCCGGCATGATGCACCGCCACCCCCCGCGGCAGCAGCCGGAACAGCAACGCCACCTGGCGCAATGCGCGGTCCTCGGGCGACAGGCCCGCCAGGCGCTCCTTGGCCTCCTGGACCAGCTCGCGGCCATGTTCGACAGGCTTGAGCGCCAGGCAAGAGAGCGCGGATTCCTCGGTGGCGCGCCGGCTGAACACGAAGTAGATCGCCGGCGTGAGCCCTTCGCCTTCCAGGTATCGGATCACCCGCCACGGGTCGGGCAGCTCGCGAGCAGCGCGGTCCTCGCCGCCGGCATCCTCGTGGCCGCGGAAGCCCTGGCTGGTGACGCCGCCAAAGCGCACCTTCCCGGCCAGCTCACCGCCGATCTTCCGCAATGACGGCTGGCTGACCACGGTGCCGTCCGCCGTGAGGACGGTGTAGACCTTGAAGGCCGAGCCGGCCTTCTCCGGGTCCTCCGGCGGCACCCAGTAGCGGTGCTCCAGCGGCACCGCGCGCTCCTCGTGGAAGATGCACGTCAGCTCGCCGTGGGCGTCGCGGATCCACTCGGCAACCTCCGAGGCGTTGGGGACCGTCGCCGAGAGGCACACCAGCGGCAGGTGCCGCGGCGCCAGCAGGATCGATTCCTCCCAGGCAGTCCCGCGCTCCGGATCGCCCATGTAGTGCACTTCGTCGAACACGATCGCGCCCACATCGTCAAGCGGTGCACCTCGTGCCAGCGGTGGAGATGGCGACGCATCAGGTGCGCCATCGGCACGGAGCGGCGGCGCCACGGTCGGCCGCGCCCGTGGCGCTCGGGATTCACCGGTAACCAGCACGTTGCGTAGGACCTCGGTGGTCATCACCCGCACGGCGGCGTCCGGGTTGACCACCACGTCGCCCGTCAGCAGGCCCACCGTCTCCGCGCCGAAGCGCTTCTGAAAGTCGCGGAACTTCTGGTTCGAGAGGGCCTTGATAGGCGTGGTGTAGATCGCCCGTGAGCCGTACTTCAGGGCCAGCCAGACGCCAAATTCCCCAACGACCGTTTTGCCGGTGCCCGTGGGAGCCGCAACCAGCACGGAGTGCCCGCGGGCAAGCGCCTGCATGGCGTCTACCTGAAACGGGTCGAGCTCGTAAGGGAGGGTCGCCCGGAACTCGGCGACCAGCGCATCCGCGCGGCTGTAATCCGGCAAGCTGGGTGCTGGCATTCTACGGTGCGCACACCGTGAGCCGGCGTGTGGCTCGGCGCCAGCGCGCGGCGTGCAGGACCGGCATACTGGCCGTGTGGCAGAACGACAAGCAGCGGAGCGCACGGGCTTCGGAATGGTGGGGTTTATCGGACTGGGCCTCATGGGGAAGCCCATGGCACTGAACGCGCTGCGGCAGGGCTTTTCGTTGGCCGTCCACAACCGCAGCCGCGCCGCTGTCGAGGCGCTCGTAGCGGCCGGCGCGCGCGACGGCGGGAGCCCGCGTGGCGTGGCCGAGGGCGCGGACGTTGTGATCACCATGCTGCCAGACGGCCCAGACGTGCGCACCGTCCTGGAGGGCTCGGACGGGGTGCTGGCTGGCATTCGGCCCGGAGGGGTGATCGTGGACATGAGCACCATCTCGCCCGTCGCCGCGCGTGAGCTGGCCCAGTTGTGCGCCGCGAAGGGGGTGCAGATGCTCGACGCCCCGGTGAGTGGCGGTACGGTCGGCGCGGAGAGCGGGACGCTCTCGATCATGGTCGGCGGCGAACGGGCAACGCTGGAGCGCGTCCGCCCGCTCCTGGAGAGCATGGGGAACCCAGAGAAGATCGTCTACATCGGCGAATCGGGCGCGGGGCAATTGTGCAAGGTGTGCAACCAGATGGCCATCGGCGGCGCCCTGGCCGCCATCTCGGAAGCGTTCGCGCTGTGCCGCAAGGCGGGCGTGGACCCGGCGCCGGTGCGCGAGGCGCTCCTGGGCGGCTTCGCCGCCAGCCGCGTGCTGGAGGTCCACGGCCAGCGCATCCTGGACGGCAACTACGTGCCGGGGTTCAAGGCCAGCATGTTCGTCAAGGACTACCGCATCGTCCTGGAGACCGCCCAGGCCCACGGCGTCCCCGTCCCGACCGCGGCTACGGTCGCCCAGCTCGTCCAGGCGGTCGCCGCTCAGGGCATGGGCGAGGACGACTACTCGTCGCTGGCCCGCGTGGTCGCCCGGTCGGCGGGACTGGAGGATTCGGGCCGCGGCGCCACTTCATCGCCGCCGCTGCCGACCGAAGTGGCCAGGGCGACGTGAGCGAGCGGATCGAGGACAGCCGCACCGAGGAGCTCGGCTCATAGCACCTGGGCTGGTGGCCGGTGCGGGCCTGTTGCCTGCCCGCGACGGATCGTTCACAGCACACGAGCCCGCTAGCGGCCACTGGTCTCAATCTCCACCAGCGACACCTGCTGGCTTGACCACCCGCCGCCGGCTTCGAAGTACGGGAGGGAAAGATCGGCGAGGGTGCGGACCATGAACCGCATGCGTGCGGCCTCGAGCGGCGGCTCGATCTCGTCGCCGTCGCGCAGCACGAAGACGCGCCGGCCCGAACCGAGCAGACGATCGAGCGCGGCGAGCCAATCGGCCTCCACCCAGGCCGCGGGACGTACGGCAGCGCGGCCGGCGTAGAGGCCGATGGCCCCCGAGTTGAGCGTGCTGCCGACTACGCTGCCAGGCGGCACCAGCGCGGCCAGGCGGTCGAACGAGCGGCGTTGCTCGGCGGTCAGGCCTCCGTAGGCCGGGTACGGCATTCCGGGCGCGGTGGCGCGCAGCACCCCCGCCGATCGGACCCACAGCAGCGCGACCACCACGAACGAGAGTGCCGCCGGCACCCACGCGCGGCGCTGCGTCACAGCTCGACGGGCCGCCTCGGCCACGCCTACGCCGGCCAGGATCGCGAGCGCCGGGAACTCTGGCAGCAGGTCGCGGCCACGGAGCGCCGCGTAGGGCAGGTGGAAGAGCACCAGCGCCGCGACCCAGGCGACGACCGCTGTCAGCGCGATCGGCCG
Source organism: Chloroflexota bacterium (assembly GCA_016191465.1). GTDB lineage: Bacteria > Chloroflexota > UBA6077 > UBA6077 > CF-72 > JACPOP01. The sequence continues at coordinate 5,340 of JACPOP010000020.1, forward strand.
ATCGCGAGCGAGCGCAACCAAGCCCACCAGGATTGCCGGCGCCAGCAACAGGAATTCAGTGGAGCGGAACAGCTCGCCCCCCAGCACCGCCACGAGGTTCTCGGGGATGCTCTGAGCCGAGAACAGGCCGAGCTCCTGCGACCCGGTCTGGAACGGGCTCCCGAAGTACGCCTGGTGGTACAGCAGCACCGGCAGCGCCGCGACCCACGCGGCCACGCCGGCCACGGCCGAGACCGCCAGCACGCGCCGCCGCTCGGCAGGGCGCACCACCCAGGTCACGGTCCACGCGGCGAGCGGGCCCGCCACGACGAGGACCTGCGTGTAGCGCACGGCGAACGCGGCCCCCAGACACAGACCAGCCAGGCCGGCGGCGAGGAGGTCCGTGCGCGACAGGCCAGGAGCGCTCCGGTGACGGGCGCCACGCCTGCAGCCGCTGGACAGCGCTTCGCTCGAAGCGGCTGTGCCTGCCTGTCCGCGGCGCGGCCGAACGGCCCGCAGCGACAGCCAGACGGGCAGGACCGAGAAGAGCTGGGCCGGGACGTCGGCCATCGGCACAACCAACCGGTCAACCTGCTCGGCGGACGTTGCCAGCACCACCACCGCCACGCCGGCGGCCAGGCTGCTCCAGCGCCGCTCTAAGTGGCCGGTCGCCTCCCGCGCCAGCATCCATACGGCTGCAAGGGTGACGATCCCCAGCGCCGGGGCCAGGGCGTACAGCCCGGCCTCGCCAGCCACGCGGTAGGCAGCCCCCAACGGGACTGCCCAGCCGGGCGGCCACACGCTCGTCGCCAGGCCTGTTTCGGGCGAGACGGCAAAGCCCAGCGGCGCTGCCGGCCCGGATGGCAAGCCCCACCCGGCCAGCACGGTCGCCAGAGGAAACGGGTGGACCGGGGCACCACGTGTGGCGAAATCGACCGCCATCTGCACGTAGGCATACGGGTCGCTGGCGGTCACGCCGCTCGTCCGAGCGCCGAAGTACGCGACCGCTGCCCAGGCACCGGCCAGGACCGCGACGGCCCCGCCCAGGCGGCTTCGCAGCGCGTTCGCCGAGACGCCGGGCAGAAGCAGCGGCGCCTGTGCCAACAGCGTCCAGGCGGCCGCGAGCGGCGCAGCGCTGCCGAGGTCGAGCAAGGTGCCCAGCGGCTCAGGGACCGAACCCCGCACCACGGCAACCCCCACGCGCCCAACGGCGAGCAATTCCACGACGAACAGCGGCGCGAGTGATTCCACCGCCGGGAACCGTCGTGTACGCAGCGCATGGGCCCCGGGTGCCAGCAGCGCCAGCGGGAGAAGGACCAGCCAGCCAGGCTGGAGTGACAGCCGCGCCACGAGCGCCAGGCCGGCCACGTGGAGCATCAGCAATGCGCCGGTCCCCAGTGCCGGTACCCGCGGCGGCGCCGGATCGAGCGCCAGGCTCAGCGCGCGGAGGTGCAGGCGGAACACGGGCGGCACGGCCATCTCCGCGATGATGGCAGCCGCCAGACGCTTCGTGCGCGAAGCGTCACGTCACGGATGCGGGCGAGCCCCGGCCCCGCTGGTGCCGGGGCTCGCCCGCATCGCTTCGTCAGCCTTCCTGCGCGGCGACCGCTGCCTCGGCTGCCTGGAAGCCGGTCTTCGAGTGCGTGCCATCGCAGAAGGGCTTGTTGGTCGAGCCGCCGCAGCGGCATAGGAATGTCTTCCCGCCCTTCGTGGGGATCGGCTTCCCGCTCGGCGAGACGAGCTCGACCTCGCCCTCCACCATGTACGGTCCATTGTTCGTCGGCGTGATCTTGACTGCCATGCGCTGGTCCTCCTGTCGGATGCTGGTTTGCGGTACTGCCCGCAACGAGTGTGCCAAGAGGAGCGGGCTGGCCGACCTCCTGGCGAGGCATCCCGGCCCCGAGGCCCTGCGGGTCACTCGGCGGGCGGCCGCAATCCAGCCAGAGTCACGGTGACCAGCCGGCGGACCGCGGCCTCCGACGTTGCGCTCCTGGCTGCGGCGAGGGCGTAGAGGCAGTAGCTGGCCAGCTCCTCGGGCGTCACGTCGATTCGAACGCTGCCGGCTGCTGCCCCCTCAACCACCAGATCGCGAACAAAGTCGCTGAGCTGCTGCTCGGCTTCGGCCACGCGCTCGCCTCGATGCACAAGTGCCGCCAGGTCCGCACCGTAGTGCTCGCGGGAGCGCTCGTACGAGATGAGCGCGTAGGCTTCGAGCACCGCCGCGAGCCGCTCGCCCGCGTCGCCAGCTTTGTCCCGAACCTCGGAGAGGTGTTCCAGGTGGGCGGCCACATGGCGCTCGTGCCAGGCGAGCAAGATCGCCTCGACATCGGAGAAGTATTTGTACAGCGTCGCCCGTCCGATGCCGGTTTCCTCGGCGATCCGCGACATCGTCACCGCCGCGAGGCCGTGCTGGGCCACCAGCGCCGCCGCCGTCTGCAGGATCGCATCGCGCACCGCGCGGCGGTGGGCGTCGATCGTCTCACTCCAGAGCCTCGGCACCGCCGGATTCTACACTCTGACTGCATGCTAGACACACTGTCTTGCTGGTAGTCAGGGTGTCTGCGTAGACTGTGCCCGTTTGACGAACCTTGCCCCGGAACCCGAGGAGACACGCATGGCTGACCCGCCCCCATACACCGGCGCCGGCGACACGGACATCGGGGCTGACCGCGGTTCAGCGACCGGTGCATCACGCTGGGTGTCGGTGCTGGGGATCACCGCCGCGATTGTCGTCGTACTGCTGATCGTCGTCCTGCACCTCACCGGCACCCTCGGCCCTGGGATGAACCCGTGATCGGGACATTCACCGCCTCGGCGGCTCTCACCGAACCCGCGCGTGGTGATGCGGTAGTCAGGGTGAGCGCGCTAACGAAGCGGTACGGCGATGTTGCCGTGGTCGAGGATGTCACGTTCTCGCTCGGTCCCGGAACCGTGACCGGGTTCCTCGGCCCCAATGGTGCCGGCAAGTCGACGACGCTGCGGGTCCTGCTGGGGCTCGCCGAGCCGACGGCAGGTGAGGCGCTGGTCTTTGGCCGCCGCTATCGCGACCTCGACGAGCCGGCGCGGCGGGTCGGTGCCGTGCTCGAGTCGAACGACTTCGATCCGGGGCGGTCCGGGCGCAACCACCTTCGCGCGTTGGCGCTCGCGGGCGGGATCTCTCGCGGCCGGGTGGAAGAGCTGCTGGAGCTTGTCGGGCTCGCCCGAGCAGCGGACCGGCGGGTTGGGGCCTACTCACTTGGCATGCGCCAGCGGCTCGGGCTCGCGGGTGCCCTGCTCGGCGCTCCCCACCTGCTCGTCCTCGACGAGCCCGCCAACGGCCTCGACCCGGCGGGCGTCCACTGGCTGCGCACGTTCATACGTCAGTTCGCGGACCAGGGCGGCACGGTGCTGGTCGCCAGCCACGGGCTTGCCGAGGTCGCCCAGACTGTCGACCAGGTCGTGATCATCCATCACGGCCGCGTCATCGCCGCCGCGCGGCTTGACCAGCTCGCCGCTCGCGGCAAAACGCTCGAAGAGACCTACCTGGAATTGACCTCGGAGGTGGCGGCGTGAGCGCGCACGTTCGCGCCGAGCTTCTGAAGCTGCGCTCGACCCGGACCAACCTGGGCCTCTTCGCGGCGATGCTCGGCCTCGTCGGATTCGTCATCGCATTGCACGGGTTCGGGCTCCCCACTGAGGCCCTCGGCTCCCGTCCCAAGCAGCTCGGGGTGTTCGGTCGGGGCGAGCTGCTTGGGACGCTCTTTGCCGCCCTGCTGGGTGCGCTGTCGATCACGAGCGAGTTCCGGCACGGCACCATCCGTCCGACGTTCCTCGTCACGCCGCGACGCGGCCGCGTCGTCGCGGCCAAGGTGATGGCAAGCATGCTGATCGGGAGCACCTTCGGGCTGCTCGCCGCGGCACTTGCCCTCGGCGTAGGCAGCGTCGCCTTTGCCACCCGCGGGCTGGAGATTCGGCTGGACGGCGGCGATTACGCCCTCCTGCTCGCCGGTAGCGCGGCCGCGGCGGCGCTGTGGGCAGGGATCGGCGTGGGCCTTGGCGCCCTGGTGCGGAGTCAGGTGCCAACCGTCGTTGGTATCGCCACCTGGCTGCTGTTCGTGGAGGGGCTACTCATTGGCGACCTTGGCTTCGGCGACGTCGGGCGGTTCACGCCCGGCGCCCTGGGCAAGGCGGCGACCGGGCAGGACCCGCTGCTTGCCCCTGGCCTGGCCGTGCTGCTACTTGCGCTGTACGCCGTCGCCTCGACCGCCGCGGGGTGGGTCTCGACGGAACGTCGCGACGTCGCCTGAGCGGGCTATTCTTCGATTTTCGGGCTCTCCTCCTGGTCGAACTCGCGCTCGCAGTAGGGGCAGCGGAGCCTCCACGTGGTGTGCCGAAGGTCCTGCGTGTGGCAGTAGAAGCGATCGCCACACCCCGGGCAGGTCACCCAGAAGATTCGAGCCATACGATGCCTCGCCTGCTCAGGACAGCGGGCCGAGGCCCAGCCTCGCCAACTGGTCGGGTGGGATAAGCCGCGCCAGGTCGACAGCGGCCACGGCATCGCGCGGGACTTCGATGCGGGCTTCGAACGGGTGCCGCAGCGGGCGCGTCGCATCGACGATGAGCTTGTCGCCGGCGCCCTCCTCGTCCTGCGAAGGATCGAGGGCCGAGCCCTTCACGCCGCACAACACCTGCACGTCGCGCCCGGCCTGGACCCGCGTCGCCAGGGCCCACAACACCTGGTCCTCGCGGTACACGTCGATGTCGTCCGCGTCGACCACGATCACGTGCTTCAGGAAGTCCACGTTGCCCAGCGCGATCAGCGCCGCCTGCTGCGGCTCGCCCTCGAAGCGCTTGTCCAGGCTGATGTAGGCGTGGAATCGGCCCACCCCGCTGTTGGGGAGGTGGACGCCCCGCACGCCCGGCACCACCGCCTTGATGCGGTTGTAAAGGCTGCCCTCTTTGGGGAACGCTCCCAGGATGGACACCTCGCGGTGGCCCACGAAGGTGTCCTGGTAGATGGCGTCTCGGCGGCGGGTGACGGCCTTCACGTCGATCACCCAGCGCACCCGCTGCGGGCCGTAGGTGCCCGGGAACTCGCCAAATGGGCCCTCCACCTCGCGCACGCCAGGCGGGATTTCGCCCTCGATGACGATCTCGGCATCGGCCGGCACCAGGAAGTCGTCGCCCCAGGTCTCGCTCGGCGTCAGCCGAAGCGGCTGGTTGGCAATCGCGCCGATCACCTCGTAATCGTCGGCGTCGAACGGCGAGACGTTGAGCGCTCCGATGTAGAAAGCCGGATGGTGGCCGACCACCACGGCCACCGGGGTCGGCAACCCGGCCTGCTCGTACTTGCGGGCGATCTGCCAGTTGTGGCGCGGGGACATGTGGATTCCGAGCTTGCGCGGCCCTTTGACCTGGTTGCGCTGAAACGCCACGTTGTAGGCGCCGCTATCCGGATCGCGCATGACGGGGGTCATGTCGATGTACGGCCCGCCGTCCATGCGGTGATGGCGCACCACGGGAAACTGCTTCAGGTCCACCTCATCGCCGCGCTGGACGATGGCCTTGACCGGTGCCTGCTCACGCGGAATCACCGCCGGTGCCAGCCGGCGGGCCTCGCGCCGAGCGTACTCCAGGCTGAGCTCCAGCCCCTCATGCTCGGGGCCAAGGCCCAGGGCTCGGGCGCACCGCGCCCGCGAGGCGAAGACGTTCGTCACCAGGGGAATCCCGCTCGACTGCCCGTCCAGGGCGGTCGGCCGGTCGAAGACCACCAGGGGGAAGCGGTCGAGGTCCTCCAGCCGCTGCAGCACCGCGGTGACTTCGAACCGATCCGGGTTGACGGCCTCCGTCACGTGTACGACGTCGACGGCGGACTCCCGTTCCAGGCGCTCGAGGAACGCGCGCAGGCTGAGCGCCTGCCCCGCCGAGACACTCCCCGTTTCCGGGGCGCCGGTTAGCGTCGCGAGAGCCACTGTGTCTCCCCCGGCGCCCTTCCGGCGCGAGAGGCACTCCACACCTCGACGAGCTCGTCCGCTGCGCAGACCATGCCGAAGATGCTGGCGATGTTCTTCTCCGCTGCCTGCTGCAGGTCATCCGAGGTCGTTGCAGTGCAGTCCCGGACCAGCACCACGTGGAAGTCACGCTGGAAGGCATCGCGCGCGGTACTTTCCACGCACACGTTGGTTGCGATGCCCGTGAACACCAGGGACTGGACGCCCTGCGCCCGCAGCATCAACTCCAGCGGCGTCCCGATGAAGGCGCTGTAGCGGTGCTTCACGATCGCCATGTCGCCCGCCTCGGGACGAAAGTCCGGGTGAAAGTCCGCGCCGTGCGACCCGACGCGGCAAATGCTGGCGCGATGCGGGCGCGCATCGAAACGGGAGCACCAGACCGGCGAATCGGTGGCGTCACTGTGCACAGCTCGGGTGAACACCAGCCGTACCCCGGCGTCCCGAGTCTCCTGCACAAAGCGTTGCAGCCGCGGCAACATGCTGGCGGCGGCCGGGTACTCCGTCGGATCGCAGAAGTCGTTCTGGACGTCCACCACCACGACCGCCGTGTTACGCGGGTGGAAGCGGTCGTAGAGCCGTGAATCGAGCGAGGTTCCCATCGCATTGTCTCCCTGGGCCGTGTGGCGCATTCTGCCGTGGCCCTCAATGGTGGCACTCCGGACTGGGTGTCGGAATGTGCTGAGTGCCCAGGCGCCCTTCCGCTCGGACCCATGCGCCAGGATCCTCACGCATGTGAGGATCCTGGCGTCAGCAGTCTCTCTACCCCGGCCTGGTAGGCCGGGTGCCGCACGAAGTCGAGAGCCTTGCGCAGCAGGTTAGCGGTTCGTGTCGGGCCGGGGGTCCGGAGAGGTGAAGCTCGCCCGGTTGGGCATCTGCACGCGGGGCAAGGTTTGCGCGTCCATGCGGTCGTTCTCGCCGATGAGGCCGTTTGCCGAGAGCAGGAACGCGGTGAGCTGATACACCTCCTGGTCTGACAGCGAGCCCGGGGCGTTGAAGGGCATGGCGCGTCGGATGTAGTCGTACAGCGTGGGGGCGTACGGCCAGTAGTTGCCCACCGTGGCCGTCACGGTGCCGGCGCGGAATGGCGTTGCGTCGACGAGCTTCGGGCCGGCGGCGGTACCTTCCCCGTTGGCGGCGTGGCAGGCCGCGCACTTGGCGGTGTAGACGGCGCGGCCCTCCGTCGCGGTGCCGCCGCCCTGGGGCAGGCCCGCGCCGTCGCTGCCACGAATCTCGATGTCGATGCCCCGAACGCGGTCCTGGGTGGCGGGCCGTCCGAAGCCGAACGTCCCGGCCGCCGCTGGGCTGGGCGCCGGCGCCGGCGAGGCAAACGCCGCCGGGCTGGCCGCGGGTTTGGCAACCGGCGCAGCCGGGGCTGGGGCCGCCGAGGGCACCGGCGGGCGAGCCTCCGGGGTTCCGGGCCCGGTGGCCGTGTTGGCCGCCGTGCCAGGCGATGCCGCGGGAGAGGCCGCAACCGGCGAGGCGGCCGGTGGAGGTGCAGATCGCGTGGCACTGGCGGCTGGCGAGCCTGCCCCTGCCGCACCCGGGGTTGCCGCGCCCCGGCCTGGATCGTTTGGCACACACGCGGCGGACCACAACGCCAGCGCAAGCGCAGCCAACGCCAGGCCTGCCGGCCGCAGCACCGTGCGAGCGCCCGACGCTGGGATCACGTCCACGATGGTGCGCCCTTCGCGCTTCACGGTTGCGTTGCCATGCCGAGCGGCGCGAAGCATCCGCTGCGCTGGATCGCCGTTGTCCTGCCGTGGCGGACCACTCGGGACGTGGCGGCTCACACGCCCGGCGCTGGCGCCGCTCACCGGGCTACGCGGCATAAAAGTTCGTGATCCTGCCACTGTCCGCGGCCACCTTCCAGCTCTGGATGCCGTTGTAGTGATAGATGGAGTTCGTCCCGCGCACGGCGACGAGCTCCTCACGCGAGGGCTGGACGAACCCACCCTCGTCGGTGGCGCGGCTCTGCAAGATCACGTCCTCTCCATTCCAGGTCCAGGGGAAGCGGAAGCGGGTGTGCGCAATCGGCAGGACGGGGTCGTCGAGCTTCGCCGCGGCCCAGGTCCGGCCGCCGTCGGTGCTCACTTCCACCTTCGTGATGCGCCCCATGCCCGACCAGGCAATGCCACGGATCTCCCACGGGCCGCGCGCCGGCATGGCGCCGATGGACGGCGTTGGCCAGGTAATCGTGGATTTCGCCTCCATGGCGTAGGTGAATTGCCGTTCCGTGCCATCCGGCATGGGATCGGTGTACTTGGAGGTCTCCTCGCGGGTCTGGAACGGCTGGTCGCCCAGCTCCAGGCGGCGCAGCCACTTGACGTTGATGTTCCCCTCCCAGCCCGGCAGAAGCAGCCGGGCAGGATAGCCCTGCTCTGGCCGCAGGGCCTCGCCGTTCTGCCCGTAGCCAATGAGGGCATCGCCCTGGAGCTTCTCGATGGGGACGCTGCGGGTCATCACCGCGGCATCCATGCCTTCCGCCAGCGCCCAGCGGGCACCCGGCAGAACGCCCACTTCCTTGAGCAACGTCGAGACCGGCACCCCGGTCCAATCGCTGGTGCTGGTGAGGCCGTGGAGCGTCTGGGCAGTGGAGTTGTCCGGGCCTTTGCCCCAGGAGGTATTTCCCGAGCACTCCAGGAACATGATCCGGCTCACGCCGGGGAAGCGTTTGAGGTCGTCCAGGGTGAACACGGTGGGCCGCTCCACCAGGCCGTGGATCAGCAGGCTGTATCGCGCCGGGTCGATGACCGGCACGCCCCCGTGGTGGCGTTCGTAGTGGACGTCAGACGGGGTGATGATCCCGTTCAATGCATCGAGTGGGGTCCGCGAGGAGCTGCTGCCGTTCGAGATCCGCCGCGGCTGCTCAAACGGGGAGCGGTCGCCCAGCTCGTTCGGCGGCCGCCCCTGGACCTTGGTGGGGTCATCGGGCACCTGCACCGGCGGCGAAGCCTGCTGCGCCCCCGGCTGGCTCTGGGCCGATGCCATCTGGGCGAGCGAGAGCGACCCCGCCGCCAGACCGGCACCGGCGATCAACGCGCGCCTGGTGACACTGGTCGTACCCATGTAATTGACCTCCTGAACCATGCGCCGGTGCGCCCATACGCACCGCGACTGCTCCGCTGCACCGTCAGCAGCCCGTCGGATCGAGCGTACCACTCCGTGCGCTCCGGGGCGCTCCGGACGAGCTCGGCTCAGTCCGGAGGTACTGGGTTACCCTTGAACCTATGGCACACACGGTCCCCGACAAGTTCCTCGATCTTCTCCAGCCCGAGACGAAGGCGTTCGCCCAGCTCGCCCTGGTGCTGGCTGACGGCACCCCGCAGGTGACGCCGATCTGGTTCGGCTACGACACGAAGACTGGTTTGTTCACCTTCAACACCGCCCGCGGACGGCTTAAGGACCGGGTGATGGCACGCCACCCCGTCGTCGCGTTTGCGATCTCCGACCCACAGAACCCTTACCGCTACCTTCAGGTCCGCGGCCCGGTGGTCGAGGAGACGGAGGAGCGCGGCTACGAGCAGATCTGTGACCTGAACGAGAAGTACCAGGGGAACCGTAACTACACGAAGAACCCGGGCGAGGTGCGCGTGACCTATCGGGTCCAGCCGGAACGCTTCCAGACGATGGGCTGAGCCTGACGACCCCGACGGCCACGTATGCGACATGGCCTGGAACCCGCTGATGGAGATCGAGGAATAGGGTGCGAGGTCGCCGGGCGTGTGCGCTACGAGTCGGGCATCCGTTCGCTGGCGCCGTGCGTATACACCTGGGGCTCCCGCGCCACCTTGTAGAGCGTCTGGATGGACTGATTTCCGTGCCACGTGCCTCTCTCGTTACCGCCACCGCCGGTGTAATCGCGCTTCTTATCGGAGCCGCCGCCTGTCAGACAGCCGCTCCCCAACCGCCCGCTGCCACGGCCGCGGCCCCAATCTCCCTCTCCGGCACCGTGGACAGGATCGTGGGTCGCGTGGCAACTATCACCACCACCGCTGCTGGAACGCAGGAGGTGACACTTCCGGAGGGCGTGACCCTGGAGCAGGAGGGTAAGGGCACCGTGGCGGACCTGAAGCCTGGGCTTTCTGTCGGAGTGACCGGCAAGCCGGATGGCACCGCCATCTCAATCCGCATCTTTCAGGCAAGCACTACGGTGCGTCCGGGCCAGTTACCCATGGCCGGTGCCCAGGCCGGCAACACCATGACGAATGCCGTGATCCAGTCGTTTGACGGCGACACTCTCACGGTGCAACTGGGTGAACAGCGCGTCCCGCTGAAGCTGCCAGCCGGCACCGAGGTGCTCAAGCCCGTCAGTGCCGCCCTGAGCGACCTCAGCGCCGGCAAGCGAGTGAACGTCACGGCCGTTCCGACGGGCCCAAACGGCGCTCTGATCGCGACCAGCGTCTACGTACCGGGCGCCCCGCCTCCAATCGCCCGGTAATCCAGGTGCGCTTCGAACACCCTGGCACCGTCACCAGGCGGTTCGAGGAGGCAGTCGGTCTTTCTTTTCGGCATCGCGTGTCGACGGAGTCCGAGCCTGGCGTGGAAGGCCCCTAACACCGGCTTAACACACTACTATGGGCTTCCGGTGCAGGCGTGGGTACGCTCTGCGTACGCACACGTTTTCCTCGACACCTTCTATGCACCCCCAGGACCCGGATCGGCCGTGAGCGCTCAGCGCATGCCCCGCAGCCTGGTGGCGCTCAGCGCGGCCGCCATCAGCGCCGTGTACGCGGCTGGCTACGTGCAGACGCGCACCGCGGATGCGCAATTGGGCGCGAGTGGCCCCCTGCTGTCCACGACCAGCCGCGCCGCCGCGGCTCCGGCAGCCACCCCGATCCCCACTCCGCTCGTGCTGCAACGCGGCGACGACGGCCGGCCGGCCAATCCGTTCGACGGACGGGGGTCCGGGCAGGAGCGGCGCGGGCGCGCCGCCCCCCCCCCCCCCCCCCCCCAATGTGGGCCCGGCCCCCCGGCGCCCGGCGCACCCCCGCCAAAGCCACCTGTGGGTGGCCGTGACCGTGCAGGGCGGACGGATCGCCTCGGTCGAGATCACACGGTCCACGCTCCAGTACCCGGTGCGCGTGATCGAGGGTCTCCCGGGCCAGGTGACTGCGCGCCAGGGCCCGCAGGTGGATGCCATCAGCGGCGCCACCTACAGCGTGCAGGCGTTCCGTACCGCCGTCCAGCAGGCGCTGTCGCAGGCGGCCTGAGCACTTTGTGCTTAATCTTCAGAACGGCTAAGCAAGTGCATGCAGTTCCGTAGAAACATGCCAAACGTGTGCTCACGTGTTTAGCCATGGCTAGCGTGCTGCTCTCGAATGACCCTGCCGGGACAGCTCGCAGGAACGACCCGCCCCCACGGGCCTCGCTTGCGCGGCTGCTGGAGACGCCTAAAGCCCAACTGCTGGTCGTCTTTGCCCTGCTGGCAGCCGTGGCCCTGCCGAATGAAGGGATCGTGCCGGCGGGAAGCCGCCTCATGCTCGCGGCACTTGCGGCCGTCGCGGTGGACCTGCCGTTCGTACTGCGGGCGGCACGGGGCTGGCGCTTTCCCACCAGCGCCCTGCTGAGCGGCGTCATCGTCGGCATGGTGCTGGATACGAACACCCCATTCGTGGTGGTGGCGGGCGCTTCAGCCCTGGCGATCCTCAGCAAGCGCCTGCTCCGCACCCCCCGCGAGCACGTCTTCAACCCGGCAGCGCTGGCCCTCCTGCTCGCGGCGCTGGCATTCGGATCGGGCGAAAGCTGGTGGGGAGCACTCGGAAACCTGCCCACGCCCTTCGCGGTGGTGCTGGTCGTGCTCGGGTCCGTTCTCGTGGACCGTATGAACAAGTTCCCGCTGGTGTTGAGCTTCGGGGCGGTGTATTTCGCGCTGCTGACCGCCCTCGCGTTCGTCAACCCCGGACTGGTGGCGGAGCAATTTCGCGATCCGTTCGTGCAGGCGGCACTCTTCTTCGCGCTGTTCATGCTCACCGACCCGCCAACGTCTCCGAACCGCTACCTCGAGCAGGTGGTCTACGGCTCGCTCGCGGCCACCACCGCAGGCGCGGCCCAGGTGTTTGGCGCCGGCCAGGTGTACTTGCTGATCGGTGTCCTGGCCGCCAATGCGTGGCTCGCGGTCCACCGTTGGGCGAACCGCCGCTGGGTGCAAACAGGCGCGCTCGCTACCTGACCGCAAACCTGGCTCCGCTGGCGCTGAAGCAGGGCTCCCAGTCGGGAGGTCGCGGTCCTCACCCGCGCCACCTCGGACGATGGTACCGGGGCGGCGCCGCGTGCTCCGGCGATCCGCGCCCGAGCGCCGCTCTGCCTTACCCGACGATGCTGACAGTGCCCGTGGCCCCATCCACCCGCACGATCATGCCGGTTCGTAGCCGCCGCGTGGCTCCTGGCACGCTCACCACCAGGGGAATGCCCCGTTCACGGGCAATGACCGAGCCGTGGCTGCAGGTGCCTCCCGCCTCCGTCACAATGGCCGCGCCCCTGAACCTCGGCGCAAGCTGGGGGGCAAAGTACCGCACGGCGATCACGTCGCCCGGCCCAGCCCGCACGAGGTCCGGGACGTCTCGGACCACCACGACCCGCCCGGTGGCCAGCCCAGGCGAGGCGGGGACACCTTGGAGGTCGCCCTCGCCGTTGCCCTCCACGACGGGTGCGGGTGGAGGTGATGGCCGCCACTGCAAAGCCCACGCGGTTCCGTCGGCGAGAGCCCACTCCAGCTCCACGGGCGTGCCCTCCGCCTTCGACACCTGAAACGCGAGGCCTGCCACGGCGCAAACGGCCGCTGGAGCCAGACACGGGGCGGCGGCCACCGCCTCGGAAGCTCCCTGCCAGACGGTGTTCCCTGACACGGCCTCGGCGCGCATCGCCTTGATACCCAGCCGCGTGGAGATCAGGCTTCCTTCCCGCGTGACGCGGAAAGCGTCGGGGTCGACCATCCCGGAGGTGAGCCCGACACCCAGCCCCCAGACAGCCTCTACGTCCGCGACCGCGGTATTGGCTCGACACGCGCCAGCCGCCTCGGCGGAGACGAGCCATTGCACGAGCACGGCCATCCGCGGCGCCACGGACAGGTCGCGCTGCAGCGCCGCCCGATAGCGCAGGACGCCCGGCGCCCACAGCGACGCCCAACCAGCACGCAGCGCCGTGCTGACCTCGTCCAGCGTGGCGACTCCCAGGTAGGTTTCGAACTGACCGGCGAATGACGCGCCGCGGGTGGCCTCCACGGTGGCGGACGAGCGGACTGCCAGCCGGCCGCTGGCCGGCAGCGTCTCCACCACGACCCGCAGCGCGTCTTCGAGCGCCTCTGGCAACGCGGCTGCCTGCACGGCGGTCCGCAGGTGGCGCGCCGCGGCCTCCGCCGCGCGCCGGTCGCCGGCACGGAGGTGCTGCTCCACGGCTTGCGCAATCGGCGCCAGGCCGAGCGCCTGAACGTGCGCGTCAAGCTGCTCCGTGGGTACCACCCAGGCCCGGGGCACCGGGAGCCCAAGCTCCACCAGCCGCGCCAGCGACGCTGCCTTGCCCCCAACCTGCTCGCGCGTCAGCCCGCCCCGCAGCCCCAGGAGGATCGGCGAGCCGTCCATGCCGGAACCAGGGACGGCAGCCGGCCGATTCAATCCACCACGGTGATCTCGTCGATCGGGAACAGGGTGGTGACCTCGGTGCCCTTGGGGGTCACGAGCAGCATCTGCTCCAGGCGTACGCCCCACTGGAGCATTTTGCCGTGCTGCGTTTCCAGGGCGAAGCTCATGCCTTCCTGGATCTCGATCGGGTGATCCAGCGAGTAGATGCGGCTTACCACCGGCATGTCGTACTGCGCCAACCCGAGCCCGTGGCCCCACAGGTTCGCGGCCGCCTGATCCTCCTCTTCGTAGCCCCACACTTCTTTGGCAGACGGCCACTTGCTGGCGATGTCGCGGGTGGTGGCACCAACCTTCACCGCGTCAATGCTGTCGTTGAGCCACTCCAGCGCCTGGGCGTATACGTCCTTCTGCTCCTGGCTCGGCTTGCCGCCCACGCAGTAGGTGCGGTACATGCACGACTTGTAGCCGTTCCACGTGATCGCCGCCATATCCATGAACAGGATGTCGCCAGGACGAATGATGCGGTCCGAGAACGTGCGCCAGTTGGGCCACGTGTTTGGACCGGAAGAGACGATCACATCCTCCACGTCCTCCATCCCCGGGAAGGCGTACAGGAAGCCCATGATGTGCGCAGTCACCTGGTTCTCGGTCATGCCTGGCCGCACGAAATGGGTCAGCTCCGTGTGGGCAGCATCACAGATCGCCGCCACCACGCGCATGGCCTCTTGCTCGTCCTTGTTCTTGATGGCGCGCGCCTCCATCAAGGGCGTCATGCCGTCCACCCAGTTGACGTTCTGTTCCTTGAACTCCGCCAGCATGTTCACGTCGACGAAGTCCGCGCCAAGCGGCATGTCGGCCACGCCGTGCTTGCGCATCTGCTCCTTGACGGCAGCGGTAAATTTCTTGACCTGCTGCCGCGAAGCGGGGCCCGCCGCGCCCTTGACCCAGGCGTAGGAGTAGTGGATGTTCTCCGGCGGGATCCACGGGCAGTGCCGCTCGATCTGGTAGCCGATGTCCCCTTGCTCGAACAGGATCGGCGCGCTGTCTCCGGCGAGCATGGCATAGCGCAGGCCTGGCTTCAGCCGGCACCAGCCGGGCGTCAGCGTGGACGTGATGTAGCGGATGTTCTCGTCGTACATGCACAGCACCGCGCCCAGGCCCGCGGCCTTCATGCGTTCGCGGGCGCGCTCGATGCGGTACTGCCGCAGCCGCGACCAGTCGATCCGCTCCTGCCAGTCTGTACCCACCGTGCCAAAGCTCACCATCTGGCCTCCCCGATCCGTTCCGATCTCCCCTCAAGTCTAGGCACCTTTCGCCCGCACGCTTGCTGTGCTGACGCACGTACTTGAAGCCCTGCTTGTGGGCATCCGCACATGTAACCCCGTCGTGCGCAGCGGGCACAATCGGCTCGAGATGCTCAGCCGGTGCGTGCACGTGGCCCCATTCTTTGGAGCAGCGCGCGGTGCTGGGCCTGCCACACTCTGGTGGTGACAGGACGTTAGACCGCCGCGGCAGCCATGCCGCGTGGCGTCAGAGACGAGGGGACGAAGATGGCCGGGACAACCGTGGGGACGCCTCAGCACAGTGACGTGCGCGACGGTATGCAGGTGGACTGGGACGTGCCCATTGAGACCGCCGATGGGATCGTCTTGCGCGCCGACGTGTTCCGCCCGCCGATCGCGGGGCGCTTCCCGGTGCTGTTGTCGTACGGACCTTATGCCAAGGGACTGAGCTTCCAGGAAGGCTACCCCGCACAATGGCAAAAAATGGTGAGCGACTACCCGGACGTGGCGGCCGGGTCCACCAATCGGTACCAGAACTGGGAGGTCGTGGACCCCGAGAAATGGGTGCCGGACGGCTACGTCTGTGTCCGCGTCGATTCGCGTGGGGCCGGTCGGTCGCCCGGTTTTTTGGACCTGTTCTCGCCCCGGGAGACGCGTGACCTGTACGAATGCATCGAATGGGCTGCCGCCCAGCCGTGGAGTAGCGGCAAGGTTGGGCTGATCGGCATCTCCTACTACGGCATAAACCAGTGGCTTGTGGCGGCCCTCCAGCCGCCGCACCTGGCGGCCATGATTCCCTGGGAAAGCAGTGCCGACTTTTACCGGGAGAGTACGTACCACGGTGGCATCCTGAGCGACTTCATGGCTCGCTGGTACCCCGTGCAGGTCAAGACCGTGCAGCATGGGGTGGGAGAGCGTGGCGCCAGGAGCCCGATCACCGGCGAGCCGGTGGCAGGGCCCGAGACGCTCACGGACGCCGTCCTGGAGGCGAACCGGGCCAACCTGCCCGCGGACATCCGCTCCCACCGCTTGGACGACGCCTGGCACCAGGAGCGCTCGGCCGTCTGGCCGAAGGTCCAGGTACCGTTCCTCTCAGCGGCGAACTGGGGCGGCCAGGGGCTGCACCCGCGCGGCAACTTCGACGCGTTTACGGATGCTGCCGCGGAGCAGAAGTGGCTGGAAGTCCACGGCGGGGCGCACTGGGCACTGTTCTACACCGACTACGGCATTGCCTTGCAGAAGCGGTTCCTGAACCACTTCCTGAAAGGGGTAGACAACGGCTGGGACCAGGAGCCACGGGTCTTGCTGAACATCCGCCACCCGGGCGAGCGCTTCGTGCCGCGTCCGGAGCACGAATGGCCATTGGCACGCACCCGCTGGACGACGTACTACCTTGACCCGGCGGCGCAGGGCTTCAGCGCACGGCCACTGCCCAACCTGGAGTCCGTCACCTACGAGGCCCTCGGCGACGGCATCACCCTGAGCACCCCACCCCTCGAAGCCCCCACCGAGATCACGGGGCCAATCGCGGCCCGGCTGTTCATCTCGTCGTCCACCACGGATGCGGATCTGTTCCTGGTTGTACGGGTCTTCGACCCGGACGGTGCCGAGGTCGTCTTCCAGGGCGCGCTGGACCCGAACACGCCGATCGCTCAGGGGTGGCTCCGCGCCTCGCATCGGCGGCTCGACCCGGAAAAGACCCTTCCGTACAAGCCCTATCATCCCCATGGCCGCCCTGAGCCTCTGACGCCGGGTGAGGTCTACCAGTTAGACGTGGAGGTGTGGCCGACCTGCATCGTCGTGCCAGCGGGCTACCGCCTGGCGCTGACGGTCCGTGGCCGCGACTACGAGTACGCCGGTGAGCTTGACGAGTTCGCCCGCACGTTCGTGTACGCATCGAGGGGCGTGGGTCCGTTCACGCACGCGAGCGCCGAAGATCGGCCGGCCGAGGTGTTCGGCGGGCGCGTGACCCTCCACGCGGGCGGGGGCAGGGATTCGTACCTCCTGCTCCCGGTCATCCCGTGAGCGAACGACCGTTAGAGCATCACTTTGCCACCGGAGACGTCCACGGTTGCGCCGGTGATGTAGGCGGCCTCGTCCGAAGCGAGGAACAGGACGATGCCGGTCTGCTCATCCACCTCGGCAATGCGGCCGAGGGGCGTGAGCGCGACCATGGCGCGCTCCGACTCGTCGGTCATGCGCCCCCGCACACGGTCCGAGTACGTGGTGCCAGGCGCCGTAGCATTGACGGTCACGCCAGAGGCCGCTACCTCGCGCGCCAGGTGGCGAGTAAAGCCCAGCAAGCCAGCCTTGCTGGCCGCGTAGTGGGCAGCCGTAAAAGCAACCGGCATGCGCCCCGCTTCCGACGAGATGTTGATGATCCGACCCCAGCGGCGCTCCACCATCCCGGGGAGTACGGCTTTCGAGCACAGAAACGCGGTCTTCAAGTTGAGCGCGAGGATGTGGTCCCAGTCCTCTTCCGAGGTTTCCACCACCTTCAGGCGGGCACCAAACCCACCCGCGGAGTTGACCAGGATGTCAATCTGCCCGAACCGCGCTTCAACCGCCTGGCAGACACGCGCGACCTCGGCGCCGCGCGTCAGATCGGCCGAGAGCGCCACGGCCTCGGCGCCCGCCTCCCGCAGCTCTTCGGCGACCCGCTCCGCGGCTTCCGCCCGGCGGCCGCCCACCACCGCGACGCGCGCGCCCTGCTCGGCAAAGCGCCGCGCAACCGCCTCGCCAATCCCGGTGTTCGCGCCGGTCACCAGTGCCGTCTTCCCCTGTAGCTCCGGGTACCGCGCCACGCCGTTCCTCCCACTGCCCCGCCAGATGAGCCGTCAGGTAACGGGAGCGCGATGCGCTGGGCGTGGCATGCCTGAGCACGCCAGTATACCCGGCCCTCCGAGGGGGCCATGAGGAGGCCGCGTTGGTCACCATCGACATTCACGCGCACGTCCTGACCGAGGACATGATGGCGCGCTTGGGCGAGGCGGACGCCGTGCACGCGCCGCGCCTGGAGGAGCGGCAGGCAGAGCAAGCCACGCTTGTCGTGGGCACGTTCCGCTTCCCGGCGTTCCCGCGCGGCGGCTGGGACGTCGCGCGCCGGTTGGCCGACATGGACGCCACCGGGGTAGCTGTACAGGCGCTCTCGGTGGTGCCGTTCACCTACCTGTACGAGCTGGAGCCGGCACTTGGGGCCACGTTCTCCCGCATCCAGAACGACGCCATTGCAGCCCTCGTACGGGACCACCCCACCCGCTTCGTCGGTCTGGCCACGCTTCCGCTGCAGGACCCACTGGTGGCGGCCGACGAGCTGCGGCGAGCGTGCGGGGAGCTGGGCCTGCGGGGCTTTGCCATGGGCACGAATGTCGCCGGACGGAACCTGGACGATCCAGCACTGGCGCCGGTCTGGGCCGCGGCGGCGGAGGTGGGCGCCTTCGTCTTCGTACACCCGCAATCTGTCGCGGCGGCCGAGCGCCTGGGCCGCTACTACCTGATCAACCTCATTGGCAATCCGCTGGATACATCGATCGCGGCGGCGTCGCTGGTGTTTGGCGGCGTGCTGGAACGCCACCCGCGCCTCACCGTCTGCCTCGCGCATGGCGGCGGGTTCGTACCCTACCAGCGCGGTCGCTGGGAACATGGCTGGCGCGTTCGGGCGGAGCCGCGGCAGTCGCTCCGGCGTGATCCCGCCGCGTCGCTGAACCGATTCCTCTACGACACGATCCTGCACTCGCCGGCCGCGTTGGAGTACCTTGTGCAGACCGCTGGTGCCGACCGCGTACTCCTGGGGAGCGACTATCCGTTCGACATGGGGCCCAGCGATCCCGTGGCAGCAGTCCGCGGCGCCGTGCGTGGGGCCGCGCAACAGCAGGCGATCCTCGGCAACACGGCCGCCGGTCTGCTCGGCATGTGAGCACCAACCTGGTCGAGCCTGCCGCGGCCGGCCCTCTGGGATCCGCTGGGGCAACCTCCGCTCGCTCGGGACGGCCAGGTCAGCCAGGTGGACGCCCGGCTGACGCGGGGTCTTCCTCCGGGCGATGCTGATGCCCATCCATAGTGGTGCCGAGCTTTTCTGCCACTTCGTCCAGGCTGAGCACCCAGCCGAACGCCCGGGCAATGTTCTGCAGCCCGAAGAGGTGCAGGTCGTCGCCATACATGCTGTGGACGCAGTCGGCAACCACCACCACGCCAAAGTCGCGGTTGAAAGCGTCGAAGGCCGTGCATTGCACGCAGGTGTTGGTGTTGACGCCGATCAGGAGGATGGTCTCCACCTCGAGCGAGCGCAGGGTGATCTCCAGGTCTGTGCCATGGAAGGCACTCAACCGCCGCTTGGTGTCGATCACGTAGTCGCCAGGCTCCGGCCCAAGCTCTGGCATCAGCTCCGTGCCCCGTGAGCCCGGCAGGTTGTGCCGCTCCACCGTGGACGCCCCGGCCGGGGTCAGCGACACGCCGGCCGCCTCGACCGCCCGCCAGAACGGGTTGTGCAACTGCTCCGCCGCGCCGCCGGGTAACCGGCGGTTCTGCAAAATCACGTGAATGACCGGGATACTCAGCGACCGGGCCAGACGAACCAGGCACGCGGCGCTCTGGACGACTCGGCGGGCGTGTTCCACCGGCACCGGCATGGTGGCCACGTCCGGGTCGAGGTGCCCGCGGTGTAGGTCCACGGTTACCAGTGCCGTGCGGCGTGGATCGAGGGTCAACTGCCGCTTCAATGCATCGAGCGCAGCGCTTCGGTCGATGATCTGGACGGACTGCTCCATGCGTTCTCCGGGGCTCGTCGTCAGGCCACTACCTGTCCGGTGGGCGGGCGCGGCGCGGTCATCGTGCCTCCCTGCCCCAGGTACAGCCGCTTCACTTCAGGATCCTGGAGGAGCGTGGGGCCGTGCCCCTGCAGCTTGATCCGCCCAAGCTCCATGACACATCCCGTGCGTGAGGCGGCGAGCCCCGTCCGGGCGTTCTGCTCCACCAGGAGGATTGTGACGCCACTGGCGTTCAGCTCCTGCATTTTCTCTACCACCGTCCGAGACGCCCGCGGCTCCAGGCCGAGCGTCGGCTCGTCCAGCAAGATCATGCGTGCGCCGGTCATCGTAGCGCGCGCCATCTCTACCTGCTTCTGCTCGCCCCCGCTGAGGAGTCCTGCCACCTTGTTCCTCTGCCGCTCCACAATCGGGAACATCGCGCACGCCTGCTCCAGGCGCTCCTGACGGATCCGGCGATCGTGCAACGTATAGGCGCCCATCAGGACGTTTTCCCAGACGGACATGTCTGGGAAGGTACTGCGCCCCTGGGGCACGTGGGCGAGGCCCAGGCGAAACACGCGGTCAGGGCGAAGGCCGCCAATCTCCTGCCCGCGGAATTGGATGGAGCCCTGGCGTGGCTTCACGAGCCCGGAAATGGTTCGAAGGAGGGTTGACTTCCCGGCTCCGTTCGGACCGATCAGACACATGAAGTCGCCTTCCTCGATCTGCAGATCCACGCCCCGCAGAATGTCGCCGCCGGAGCCGTACCCGGCGAACAACTGGCGCATTTCCAGCACGTTCCCGGAGCTCATCAATCCCCCAGGTACGCATCAAGGACGAGCGGGTCTTCCCTGATGATCGATGGCGGCCCCGAGGCAATCGTCTGCCCGCGGTGCAGCACGAACACCGGGTCGCAGAACTGCATGACGAGGTCCATGTTGTGCTCCACGATACAGAAGGTTGTGCCCTGCTGGTTGAGCTCGTGGATGTACCCCGCCATACGCTCGATCATGATCGGATTTAGGCCACCAGCCGGCTCGTCCAGCATGACCAGCTTCGGACCGACCATCAACGCCGAGGCGAGCTCGAGGAGCTTTTGCTGCCCAAAGGAGAGGCTCCCGGCGAGGTGCGTGCGGAGCTGCACGATGCCAAAAAACTCCAGCAGGTGTTCAGCGCGCTCCTGCTCGTGGCCCCCGATAGCCGGGCGGAACAGCGTCTTCAACGTCTGCTGGCGGAGGGGCACGATCATGTTCTCCAGCACGCTCATGCCGCGGAAGATCCGCGTGACCTGGAACGTGCGGACCACGCCCATGTGCACGATCTCGTTCGGCCGCCGCCCCTGAATTGGCACGCCCCCAAATGTCACCTGCCCCTGGTCAACCTGATAGAAGCCGGTAATGCAGTTGAAAAGGGTGGTCTTGCCGGAGCCGTTGGGGCCGATGAGACCCGTGATCGTGCCAGGTTCCACCCGCAGCGAGCAGCCCGCGAGCGCGGTCACCCCGCCGAACGACCGGTACACATCCCGCGCTTCGAGGGTGCCCGCCGGGAGGGCCGGGGCAGCACCGTCCGCCCGGGTCAAGGCGCCGCCTCCGCTGGCGGAGCTGTCTGCCGCCGCCCGCGCCAGCCGCTCCCGCCAGCACGGGCCGAGCGGTACGCGTTGACAATGCCGTCTGGCATGAACAGGACGACCAGCAGGAGCACCACGCCCAGGGCCACGAGGTGCAATTGCCCCGCGACGCTCGAGGGCAACAGGAACACCAGGTACTGCGAAAGCGGCTGCACGAGGAACGCGCCGAGCAGGGGTCCAATCAGCGTTCCGCGCCCTCCCACGAGCGCCATCACGATGGGGCTGAGGGTGATGAACAGGTCGAACGCGATATCAGGGTCGACGTAGTTCAGGTACTGTGCGCGCAACGCCCCGGCCACGCACGCGAAGAACACGCTGATCGCGAAGGCCAGGATTTTGTACAGCGATGTGTCCACGCCGAGCCCTTCGGCCTTCTCTTCCTCCTCGCGGATGGCGATCAGCCCGAGGCCAAACTTCGACCCACGGATCGCCCTGGAAACGAAGTACGCGAACACCAACAGCGCCAGCATGTAGTAGTAGAACGGCAGGAGGATGAGATTGTTCGGGAGGGTGAGGAGCGGCATGTAGAGGCCGGAGCTCCCGTTGGTGAGGCCCTTTAGGTTGAGGGCCAGCAGTTGCACAATCGAGGTGAACGTGAGGGTCACGATCACGAAGGCCGCGGCCCGGGTGCGCAGGGCGATCCACCCCAGCCCGGCGCCCACCAGCGAGCACAGCACCCCGATGAAGGGCGCGCTGACGAAGACGGGAATATTGAACCGCAACAGCAGGAGCGCGCCGGCATACGACCCCAGGCCATAGAAGCCCACCGTGCCAAGCGACACGTAGCCGGCGTAGCCACCCATGATGTCCCACCCGAGCGTGATGGCGGCATACATGAAGGTCGTCATCAACAGGTCCAGGTAGAAGGTCTCGCGGATTCCCACCGGGAGCAGCACGAGGACGAGCAGGGGCACCCAGGGCCACCAGCGCTGGAGCGCAGCGGCGCCCGTCACAGGCTTCCCCGACGCACCGCCCCAAAGAACCCCTGAGGGCGCACGATGAGCGTGCCGAACAACAGCACGTAGAACAGCATCGGCCCCCACTCCAGGGGGAGGGTGACCCCGGCCACTTGCTCGGCAACGCCCAGCACGAGCGCCGCCGCGAACGTCCCGGTCAGGCTCCCGAGGCCACCGAGCACCACGATGGCCAGGAGCTTGCCGATCAAGAGCCAGTGCGTGGCTGGGTAGAACGAATACAGCATGCCCAGCAGCGGCCCCGCCGCCCCCGCCATGGCCAGGCCGGCGGCGAAGGCGACGGTTGTCACGAAGCCCGCGTGGACACCCACGAGCTGCGCGGCGGTACGATTCTGCGTGGTCGCGCGGATCGCCCGCCCCAGATTCGTCCGGTAGAGGAGGACGAATACGGCGGCGAGCAGCACGAATGACGCGAGCCCGGCCATCACGCGCACGACCGGGATGTACAACCCTGCCACCTGCACGCTTGACAGGGAGTACGGCGTCCGGATCGACACATAGGTCGACGACCAGATCGCTCCTTGCAGACCCTCGACGATGATTGCCACCCCGAACGTCGCGAGGACCGTCAGCGTCAGATCCTTGCTGCTGAGCTTGTCCAGGATCCCCCACTGAATGGCACCGCCCAGCAGGAGAAAGAACGGGATCAGCAGCAGGATCGAGAGCAGCGGATCGAGCCCGAAGCTCCTGAAGAGCGCCAGTGCGAGGTACGAGCCGAGCACGATCAACGCCGCGTGCGCGATGTTGATGATGCGCATGATCCCGAAGATCAATGACAACCCGACGGAGGTCAGCCCATACAGGCCCCCCGTAAGGATGCCAAGGACCAGGCTCTGCGCCAGCAGCTGCCCGTTCACCTCAGCACGTCATGCTTCATCTTCATAGATGCTCCACGCGTCCACGCCGTGCCATGGCAACCAGCACCTCCGTGTGCACGTGCCGCGCTACCAATTCGCCTTCGGGTACACCCCTCGCGTGTCTTTGGCAACGTCGGGCGGGCCAATCACCGCCAGGGCGCCCTTCTGGTACTGCTGCAGCAGGTACTGGCCCGTGGGTCGACCGGCCTCGTCCCAACCGAGGGTGCCCTCGATGGTATCCACCTTGTTCGAGTGCAGCCACTGGGCGATCTTCACGTTGTCGAGGGACTTGGTGCCTTCAACCGCCTTCTGCAACACGGAGGCCGCGGCGAAGCCATTCGCGCCCTCGTCAGGAATGCCCTGCTCGTTCGGGTACATCTTTTGCCAGGCCGCTACGAACGCGGGGTTCCCTGGGGTTGGCGCCGACTGCGCCCAGCCGAGGCTGGTCGTTATGCCGTCAACCTTGTCGCCCAGCGCGCCCTTGAACGGGCCCACCGTGCCCGGGCCGGAGGTGAAGAACGCCACCTTGGGCTGATAGCCAATGCCGATGTAGGCCTGGACCTGTCCGATGGCATCGTTGACCACCGTGCCCCCGATCAGCGCCTCCGCCCCCGAGGCCTTGATGGCAGCCGCGATGGACGCGAAGTCCGTCTGGCTGGCCGGGTAGACCTGCCTGTACACGGTCTTGATGCCCGCCGCCTCGAACTGCTGCTGCACGGCGCCCACCAACGCCAGGGTGTATGGATCATCCTGCTGCGGGTAGGCAGCGGTCTTGGGACGCTGGTCCGCGGGCAGGCTCATGATCCAGGCCACGAACGGGTCAGCGGCCTTGTCAGACGTGGCTGGCTGCACGAAGAAGAGGTACTTGAAGCCGCGCGTGAAGAGGTCCGGCGCGCCACCCGCACCCTCCGGGAACGCCATCTGGTACTTCTCCGCCACCGCCGCCGTGGCGCTGGTCAGAGCACTGGAGAAAGGTCCGAGCAGCAGATCCACCTTGTCCACCGTGACCAGGCGCTCGTACTGTGTCACGGCCGTCTCCGCACGGCTCTGGTTGTCGTAGGACTTGATTTCGACTCGGCGCCCGAGCAGGCCACCCGCATCGTTGACGGTCTTGGCCCACAACAGGTATCCGTTCTGGACCGCGTTGCCAGGCTCGGACTTGTCGCCGGTAAGCGCCTGCGAAACACCCACCACGATCGGGCGGTCACAGGGCGGGAGCTGACACCCCGCCGCGCCGGCCGCCTGGCCGGCCGGGGCAGCCGCGCCAGCGGGCGATGCCGCGGCTGCCGGCGCCGTAACCGAGGACGCCGCCGGCGCGGGCGCGGTCGCGGGTGAGCTGGCGGGTTTCGGTGCCGTCGCGGGCGGGGCCGCGGTCGGCGCGCTGGCCGCGGTGGGTGCAGCGGCCGTTGGTGGCGAGGTGCCACACCCGGCGGCAATGGTGAGCAGTGCAAAAGCTGCGACTATGACAACGGCGTGTCTCGTCATGTGTGCATGTCCCCTCTGGTCTGATGATCCGAACCGTGCGTGCCCAACGGGCGTCATCGCGTACCACCCAAATGTTCGGCGAGCCAGTCCGCGGCCCCCGAGCGCGATTGGAACAGGTAATTTGTACACCCGTGATTCCCGTTTTCAAACCGCATGAGTTGGACGTTCGGCGCCTCGCGGGCGATTCGCTCCGCGTCCGAGAATGGAATGATCGGGTCGGCCGTGCCGTGAATGACCAGCAGCGGGCACTGGACCCGCTCGGCAATCCCGGAAAGGTCCAGTTGGCGTGTGCGCTGAAGAGCGTCCTCAGGGTTGCCCGCGCCCGTCCGGTGCTGCAGGGTGGCGCGCGTCATCGGCGGGAGATTGGCCCAGTACTCGCTCATTGCGTACGGGCCGGCGTTATCCACCACGGCCTTGAGGCGGGGCTCGAAGGCCGCCGCGCGGATCACGTAGTACCCACCCAGGCTGATCCCATAGCAGCCGACGCGGTCCGCGTCCAGGTCGTTGGCCTGTTCGCCGAGGAAATCCAGGATCGCCCCGATGGGTCGTTCCCAGGCCGCTTCGATGGGCAGCTGCGCCTCGGTTTCGCCCTGGCCGGGCCCATCCACCGCCAGCGTTGCCAACCCCCTTTCGAGGAAGTACTCGGCCACGGGCTGCAGCTCCTCCTTGGTGGAGTCGAGGCCCGGCAATAAGACCACCACGGGTGGCCGCTGGACGCCGGGCGGGCGCCGCAGCAGAGCGCCCAGGCGTACTCCCTGGTAGGGGATGAACACCTTCTCGCCCGGCGGAGAAAGCGAGGAGAGGCCCCGATCGTAGCAAGCGTTCGCACGCCCTTGCGCGTGGGCGGCAGCTCTGGCATCTTCGACGGCCACGAACTTGCCGAAGTGCCAGCATAG
This sequence comes from Chloroflexota bacterium, assembly GCA_016191465.1. GTDB lineage: Bacteria > Chloroflexota > UBA6077 > UBA6077 > CF-72 > JACPOP01. Next base: position 30,753 of record JACPOP010000020.1, read on the forward strand.
TGCGGCGCGCCGCCAGGCCTCGGCGGCCGAGCGGTGCGCTCCGCGCTCCTCCGCTCGCTCGGCGAACGTCTCGTACTCCCGCGCGGTGACACTCCACTCAGCCAGCCACTGGTCCCACCGAAGAATCCGAGACACGGTGGCCTGGTAGTCACCGTAGCTCACGCCCGCCGCCATGAACCGCGCTGCCCAATTGCGTTTGGCGGCTGCCACCCACTCGTCTTGCTGCTCGTCCATGGGTGCCAGAGCCATCCGTTTACCCCCAACCAGAGCCGGTGGTGGACCACCACCGGCGCGTGCATCCCGTCTGCCACCACCCAGCGGACCGGGTTGGACCAGGCCAATGTACCAGTGGGCTGGAAACACCAGCTATGTTCTTCGAGACATCGCTTGGGCATTGCAGGTGTGCGCTCGCCCTGCCAGAGCACGGCCCAGACCGTTAGGTGGGCGGGGGCAAACCATCTGTGGTTCCGCGCGGCGCTCGCACGGATGCGCGGAGGGCAGCCGGAGAACCGCGCGACTCGGCGGGATCCGGGGACCGGCCGTGGAGAATCCGCTCCAGCTCCAGCGCGAGCACAATCCGGCTCATGTCGTAGAGGTTATGCGGATCAAAAGCGCTGAGCTCACCGCAGCGGCGCAGGCGCTGGTGCAAGGTATTCACGTGTACGTCCAGGGCCTCCGCCGCTGCCCTGGGCTGCCCGCCGGCCCGCACGTACGCCTCGAGGGTCCTCACCAGGTCCGTGCCGCGGGCGGCATCGTAGGTCCGCAGCGGGCGCAGCACCGCGTCTACGACCTCGCGCGCCTGGTTCGCGGAGAGCCCCCGGGCCACGCTCCCGAAGACGCCGAGATCCTCGTACAGCACGAGCGCCCCCGCGGTTTGCGGGCTGGCAAGGGCGGCCAGCGCCTCATCGCGGGCCACTGGGAGCTGCGTGAGGCTCTCGAACATGGCACTCACCCCCATCCGCTGGATACCGCGCTGCCGCCGGCGAAAGAGCTCTCGCGCGGCGCGTCGGAGTGTCTCGGACGTGGCATGCTCCGCCTCCAGCAGCACCAGCACGGCGGTCCCCACGTGGACCCCCGTGACCACGGGCCACCCGGCAGCGCGGAGGTCGCCAGGCACCAGCGCCAGGTGCGCGGCCTCGTCCGTGCTGCCACAGCTCACCGCCGCCAGTCGGAACGGTTGCTCCACCGGTACGCCCAGCACGCCAGCGGCTTCACGCACCTGGTCGGGTGGATAGAGGCCGTGCGCAAGGGCGAGCAGAACGGCGGGGCGAGCGTAGGTGGTGAGCGCCCGGTCCGCCCGCCCGGCCTGTAGCTCGGCGGCCACGATCGCCGCCGCGTGGGCCGCTGCCACCTCCGCCACGTGGTTCCCCTCCGGCAGGCACGGCCAGAGCACCAGCGTTCCCAGCGGGGCTGCGCCAGCACCTACCCTGACCAGCGAGTGTCCGTCGCTCGAGAAAGACGCTTCAGTCCTGAGGCGCCGCACCACGCGGCTGCCCGTGGCAATCCGGTGCATGCGCACTTCGGCGTCCGCCACGCCGGCGAACGCCACGGCCCTCCCGTCCTCGCCGCACACCAGCACGGACCCGCCGGAGATGTCTGCCAGCGCCTGGGCCACCCGCGTAACGACCGTCACATCGGCATGCGCGAGCACGCCCGTCAGGTGCGAAACCGCCGCGAACAACGCGCCCAACTGCTGGTTCTTGCGGTGGAGCTGCTCCGTCTGGGCACGCAGCTCGTCGGTCGCCCGCCGCTGCTCCGAGGCCATGCGCGCTGTCTCGATGGCCACGCCGGCCAGCCGAGCCACCAGCCTCAGCACCTCCAGCTCTTCGTCCGAGTGGTGGTGTGGCGCGGACCCATAACAGTTCAGTACGCCGATCATCCGTGAACGGACCACCACCGGCACCGACACCACGGCTCGATAGCCGAGCAGTTGCGCGGATGTCTTCCACGCGCCGTAGCCCGGCTCCGCCTCGATGTCCGAGATGGCGACCTCGGTCCCGTGCAAGAAGGCGTGGGCGCTGGGCGCCAGCTCCGCGGTGCCCTCATCCAGGAGGACCCGCTGACTCCGGTTAATGTGCTCGACGTACGCGGAGCTCATGCCCGCCGAGCCCCGAATCGCCAGCGCATTGTGCTCGTCGTTGAGCATCAGCAGGGCGGTGGCGGCGTATCCCCTTAAGCTCGCTACCTGTTCGCAGATCCGTTCCAGCGTCTCCTGGAGCGGCCGGAAATCATCCAGTGCCCGGGCAATATCGGCCAGGATGAGCAGGCTTTCAAGGCTGGACTTCGAGAGTTGCGGCATCGCCAGGACTCCGGTCGCGGCATTCTACGCTCGCGTTTCGCCATGGGGCGCTGGAACACAGGGCGTTGGTCGAAGCTGCACGAGGGCCCGCGGGACATCGCAATCCAGAGCCACGCGGCGCGCGATTCCGGGCTCCGCACCGATCCCACTGCCTGCCGCGGTGCCGCTGGAGATCTGGACTCGGGCGGCCGCGAACGCGCCTGCCCCTTCACGCGAGCCGGTGTCCAGCCCAAAGCAGCAGCGAATCGGCCATGGACTCTGCCTTGGTCGGACGATCGGCCGTTCCCTGGTGGTCCAGCCCTCAGGCCGCCATCGCTTTGCCAGCGATACGGCCGCTGAAGACGCTGGGGCCGAACATGGTGCCTTCAAGCGCGGCGCGGCCGTTGACGTGGCCGCCGGCCATCCCGGCCACCTCGCCCGCCGCGTAGAGGCCGGGGATAGGCCGATCCTCCTGGTCGAGCACGCGCGTGGCCAGGTCGGTACGCACGCCGCCGAGGTTCTTGCGCGTAATCGGAAAGAACTGAATGGCGTAGAAGGGCGGCTCGGTAAGCGGCTCCAGCCCGCGCAGGTCACGGCCGAAATCCGGGTCCTGCTCGGCGCCCAGAGCCAGGAGCCGGTTGTGCCCGGCAACGGTTTCGCGGAGCGCGCCGGCATCCAGGCCAGCGGCTCGGGCGAGATCGTCGATCGTATGTCCCCGGGCGACGTACGGCGACCCGTCGAGCAATTGCTGCAGCCGGTCGCGGTACGGCGCACGCCCCAGGCGATACCGGGGGTGCGCCACGGAGTAGCCGTCGGCGATGCGCGCGTCGACGATCGTCCAGCACGTGGGCGGCGATTGCCGCAGGAGCGCGGGAGTGCCGGTGGCTCCCCCGCGCAGGTTCTCGTTGTGGAAGCGCACGCCCTGTTGGTTCACCCAGATTTCGCCCTTCAGACCTCGGCACACAAGCCCGCGTGCGCTCGCCTCGTCCAGGTAATCAGGCGTGGCGTAGGGGTACATCCACACCACATCCAGGTTGACGAACTGAGCGCCCACGCGCGCCAGCAGGCTATGCCCCTCGCCGCGAGCGCCGTAGCCACCACCGAGCAGGATCCGCGCGTCGACGGGCAGGCTGCCGCCCGCATTCTGACGGAGCATGTCCAAGCTATTGCAGAAGCCGCCGGATGCCAGCAGCACGGCCCCTGCGCGGAGCTCCACCAAGCCGTTCGGACCTTCGGCGACGATGCCGGTTACGCGGCCAGCTTCCATCACCAGGTCCGTCACCCGGGTATCGAGGCTCCAGGCAATCAACGGCTCGGCGCGGGCCGCCTGTTCCAGCGCCGTCGTCACCGCGAGGCCGCCGCCGCGAGGCTCGTGCCAGCGCGGCACCCGGTTGCCCTCCTGGATGTGAACGTCGTACCAGTCCACGCCCAGCGTCGCCAGCCAGTCGTACAGGTCCGGCACGCTGCCCTCGACGTAGCGCCGGGCCCACTCGACGTCGACGGAGTCGCCACCCCAGCGCAGCCAGTCCTCCAACGCCAGGTCTGGCGAGTCGTCAATGCCCAGGCGCGCCTGCAACGGCGAGCCGGCCACGAACGTGCCGCCGCCGGCTGTCCGAGCGGTCCCGCCTGCCTCGCTGGCGGCATCCACCACCAGAACCCGCGCGCCATTCACCGTGGCCTCCAGTGCGGCGGCTAACCCCGCCCCGCCCGCGCCGACAATCAGAACGTCCGTGTCCACGTCCACGGGTGGAGGATAGATCGACGCACGCGTGCACGGGGCGGCCCGTCGTATCGGACAGTTTCCCCGTTCGCGGGGCCTGACGCCCGCGTTCGCCTCCGCGGACGGCCGCGCGGGGGTTCGCCTGGTGGAGGACGGCTCGGCGCGAACGCCCGGGCCGCGCCGGCTGCCGGCGTGAGGAGGCGCCTTTACGTGGACGGCGGCGCGCCAGGGCTCGCAGACTGCGCCCCACGGTCGAAGCCGCGTCTGTCCTCCTGTGGCCCGCTCCACCAACCCTGGAAGTCGGCGAGCGAGGCCAGGTCGCCGAAGTGCCGCTGGATGTTCAGCAGGGTTGCGCGGTGCAGGGCGAGGTCTGTAGCGGCGCAGCAGTCGTCCGCCACCACCAGGTAGTAGTCCCGCATGTGGGCCGCGCGGGCCGTGGACTCCACGCACACGTTGGTGGCGGTGCCGCAGCACACCACGGTGCGAATACCGGCGGCACGCAGCACGAATTCCAGGTTCGTTCCGAGGAAGGCGTCGTAGCGGAACTTGTTTATCACGGTCTCGCCCGGAGCCGGTTCCACCCCGTACCAGTCCGCACCCCAGGTTCCCGCCAGGCCTGCTCGCGCCTCGCCGGGCAGCAGCGACCGCCGCGATCGTTCCAGCCAGGGCTCAGAGTCGGTCACGGCGCTGTGCCAGTTCCGCGTGTAGACCACGGGAACGCCCGCCGTGCGGGCGGCTCCGACCAGGCCCTGCACCCGCGGAACCATCTCCCGCACCGTCGTGAGGTCTGCTCCACGGCGTCCGGCGACCCCTTCCGGGTGGATGTAATCGTTCTGCATATCGATCACCAGGAGGGCGGTCCAGCGTGGATCGACCCTCTCCGCACGCGTGTGGAGCACAGAACAGCGTTCCTCCCTGTGCAGCATAATGCGGCCGTGAACGGAGGCTGAGACCGGAGCGCGGGTCGCCACGCTGGCCGCTCTCCAGGCAGCGCCTCACCCGCCTGAGACGCTCGGGGAGTGGAATGTCCGCCATACGGGCCAGAGCGCCATGCCCTAGACTCGGCCCCACGTCAGACTGTGGGTATCGATGAGCGCTGATAGCCCGGCCGCGCACGCAAGCGCGCCGTATCGGCAGAGCGCGGCCGAGTCGTTCCACCGCGCGCTCCGAGCCGGCGGGGTGGATTTTGCCGCCTACATCCCCGACAGCCTCCTGGATCCCATCGAGGCGCTCCTCGAAGCCGATCCAGGCGTGCGAACCGTGGTCTGCACCCGTGAGGATGAAGGTGTCGCCATCGCCATGGGGGCGTATCTCGGCGGCAAACGGCCCGTGGCGCTCATGGAGGGCTCCGGACTGGGGATGTCCGGGCTGGTGCTCGCGCGCGGCCTCGTGCAGCGGACGCCACTTTTGTTGATCGCCAGCCATAATCGCGTGCTCGGAGGGCAATTCGATTACCACGCGGCGACTCGGCTGGTTGGTGAAGGCACGCTTCAGGGGCTGGGTATCCCGTACCTTGTCCTCCACGACGTGGCCATGATTGAGACGGTGGTCCGCGAGGCGCTGCTGACGGTCTGGGGGCAGAAGCTGCCGGTTGGGCTGTTTGTACCGCGCCATGTGATTCGCACGGATTAGGAACCGCGGTCGCCGCGAGAGCACCGAACAGGGTAGCGAAAGTAGGACAGACAAACGGAATGGCACTGGCATCAAGGATTCGCCCACGACGTTCGCACGCGGTGATCGCGGCGCTGGCCACCGGGGCGTTGTGGATCGCGGCCTGTGCGCCGGCCGCGCCCAGCCCAACCGCCGCTCCCGCGGCACCCAAGCCCACCGCACCGGTAGCAACCTCCGCTCCCGCGGCACCGGCAGCGACCGCGGCTCCAGCCGCACCCGCCGCGGCCACGGCACCCTCCCCGGCGGCAGCAGCCAAGCCCGCCGCGGCCGCGTCACCGACGACCAGTCGCGGGCTCCAGCTTGCCAAGCCGCTTGCTCCGCTCAACCCGCCCGTCACAGTCAAAGCGCGGGTCGGGAGCTCGCTGACGACGGCGCCGTTCTGGTACGCCATCGAGAAGGGCTACTTCAGCGAGCTCGGCATCACCTTTCAGCAGGTCGACATTCAGAACTCGAGCGACGTGATCTCGCCGATGGCGACTGGACAGATCGACATCGCAGGAACCTCGTTTGGCACCGGGCTCTACAACGCCATCAACCGCAACGTGAACGTGAAGGCCGTGGCTGATAACGGCCAGTTGGACAAGGGACTGGCCGGGTCGGCCGCCGTGGTGAAAAAGGGTGCCCGGGCGCAATACGGCAGCGACTGGTGTGCCCTGAAAGGCAAGAAGGTCGCCGTGTCGGGTCGGACCACCGGCCTGTTCGTCACCCTCTGGAAGGCACTGGAGAGCTGCAAGCTGACGATCGACGACGTGCAGCTCATCGAGCTCGGCTTCCCCGAGACAAACGTGGCCCTCGCCAGTGGCGCGGTGGACGTGGGCTTCCAGGTAGAGCCGTTCGTGAGCCGCGGCATCGAAGAGAACATTCTTGAAATCTGGCGGCCTTTGGATGAAGGCCTCGAGGGCCAGCAGATGAACGTGCTGCTGTATTCGGATCAGTTCCAGCAGAACAAGGAAGCCGGCTTGCGCTTCCTCGTCGCATACATCGCCGGCGCCCGTGACTACCGCCGCGCGATTGAAGGCACCGGCGACCGGGAGGAGATGGGCCGCTTCTTCGCCAAGTACCTCACGGTCAAGGATCCTGCCGCCTACGGCAAAATGATCATGATGGGCGTGGACCCCAACGGCGAGATCGACGTGCCCACGGTGCGGGAGTCCATCAGAGTCTTCCAGCAGAACGGCACCATCGAAGCCGGCGACGTGAACCTGAACTGGATCGACAACACGCTTCGGAACCAGGCGCTGGAGTACCTGGGGCCCTACAAGCCCTGAGCGTCGACGACCGGCTGGGAGGGCCTTTCCCTTCTCAGTCGGTCATGAGCGTCGCACCATGCGACAGAACGTCGGCCTCACCCCCCGCCGCGCGGCCAGCGCCCGGTGCGGTACTCCTCGACCCAGACCCGGCTGCTTCGCCACGTTCCGTCGGTCCGCCAGACGCGTGTGGATTGCCGCGCGGGAGGGTCGGCCGAGTGCCATCGATGGTCCTGTGGCGAATTGTCGCATCCGGGACGGAAAAAAGCGGACGCGACCATTGTGACCGTACGCGGGAAGGTGCGGGTGTCGCGATCGGGCGCCGGTCCGTTACCGCGATGGCGCGGGAACGAGGCCGCGCTCCCGCAGGGCGCGACCGAAGAGCATGGTCTGCTCGACCAGGTCCGTGGCGAAGGCACCGCGGGCCCGCGGGTCTCCGCGATCCGCGGTATCGACGCGAGCCACGACCACCCACGGTCCGCCGCCGCCAATACCCTGGGTCACCGCGTCCTCGAACGCGGCGACATCCTCCACCGTGGCAGCGTGGGCTACTCCGGCCCCACGGGCCATGGCTGCGAGGTCCGTCCCGTGCGCGGTGGCCGATGCGACGACGCCCCGGCCGGTCGTGAGGTAGGAGCGGTTGTCGAAGACGACAATCCCAAAGTTCGGCGGTGCGTAGCGAGCCATCGTGGCGAACGTGCCCAGGGACATGAGCATCGACCCATCCCCTTCTAGCGCAACCACCGGCTGCGCTGGCCCCACCGCGAGCGCCAGGCCCAGGCACATGGGCGCCGAGATGCCCATGTCCATGTTGTAGAGCGTCGCGTCGTCATGCTCAACGCTGAATAGCTCGTGGCCGCTGAACCCCGGGCTGACGATGACCAGCGCTCCGCGCCGCTGTCGAACGAATGCCTCGATGCACTCGATGCGATTCATTCGGATGCACCTCCCCCGCGTGTGTCTGCCGAAGTAAGACGAGTGGGTCCGAGTGTAGCCACCGTGGACCAGAGCACGAGCGGGGCGTATGGGATGAACAACGCCACTCCGCCCTGGCGCAGGGGTCGGAGGGAGCGCGGCGCGCCAAGCGCCCCACGGGATGCCGTGGTGGCAACCGCTCTCCGTGGTTCAGCTCGAAGCCAGGCTCCATACTGGGAGCTCATGCAGACCCAGCACCGGGAGATCGACGAGGCGGCAACGAGCCACTACGCACGGGCAGGCGATATCCGCCTCCACTACAACGAGGTGGGCAGCGGCTACCCGGTGATCATGCTCCACGGCGCCGGCCCGGGCGCCACCAGCTGGAGCAACTTCCGGCGCAACGTGCTGCCATTTAGCGCTCGGTACCGCGCGCTGCTGGTCGACATGCCCCAGTTCGGGAAATCAGCCAAGCCGGTGATCGAAGGCGGTCGGCAGTCGTACACCGCCCGAGCCCTGCGCGCATTCATGGACGAGCTGAGTATTCCGAAGGCGCACTTCGTGGGCAACTCCATGGGCGGCCAGGCGGCGATCAAGCTCGCGATTGACGCACCCGAGCGCGTGGACCGGCTCGTGGTCATCGGCAGCACACCCGTGAGCCACAGCATCTTCGCGCCGATGCCGTTGGAAGGTATCAAGCTCATCGCTGGGTACTACAAGGGCACAGGACCCTCCATGGAGAAGATGCGGGCGCTCCTCCACACGCTTGTCTACGATGCCTCCATCGTGACCGACGAGATGGTCCGCGAACGGTACGAGTCGAGCATCGACCCCGAGATCGTGGCCGTCAACACCAACCACCCGCCGGCGAAGGAAGACTTCTCGAATCAGCTCACCAAGGTGGCCTGCCCCACCCTCCTGGTGTGGGGACTCGAGGACCGGTTTGGCGCGCTAGACATCGGGATGTTGATGGCCAAGAAGTTCCAGGACGCGCGGATGCTGCTCCTGGGCAAGTGCGGCCACTCGGCCCAGATGGAGCATGCCGACGAGTTCAACCGACACGTCCTCGCGTTCCTGCAGGGGTAGGCGGTGCCGGGTTATCCGTTCCTCGTTCCCGCATAGCATCGTCGTCTGGCCACTCGCCACTCGTTCATCGCCGGATCGCCGCCGCGCTCGGTTGGGCCTGGAACAGTGGGAGTATCAGGCCGGCGAACACGAGCAGCGCGCCGGCGATCTTGGTTGGTCCGAAGGACTCGCCGAACACGAGCGCCGAGCCGACACCGCTCAGGATTGGCACCAGCAGGGTCCAGCGGGACGCGGCTGCCACGCCGCGCCGGGCAATGGCCCAATTCCAGAGGATGTAGGCCAGGTACACCGGCAGCGCCACCATGTACGCGATGGCGGCCCAGGTGGCGAGAGAAATCGCGCCCCAGTCTTGCGCCACGGCATCCGGGATCGATAGCACAATGAGCGGCAGGGCGCCGATCAGCAGGCTGTAGGCGGTATACGTCTCGGGTGGATAGGCCGCGACGAGCGGCCGGTTGACGATGCCGTAGTAGGCGAATGAAAGCCCCGCCCCCAGAGCCAGCGCATCGCCGAGGGCGGTGCCCGGCGTCCCCACCTTGTCGAGCAAGAACAGCGCTACGCCGGCGATCGCAACGGCGAGCGCCACCCACGCACGGACCGGCGGCCGCTCGCCGCGCAGGGCCAGGATCAGCAGCGTGAACAGAGGCACCAGGGCAATCATGAGGGACGTCGAGAACGGCGAGGTCCGCTCCAGCCCCAGCAGGAAGCCGAGCTGGTACAGGGTGTACGCGCAGCCGCCGGCGAGCGCGAAACGCGGCAGGTCGGCGCGGCGGACGGTCCACGCGGCGCGCGCCGGACCCACCCGCCAGTTGCGGATCGCCAGCACAAGGAATGCAAGCCCGATCATCGCCACGTAGCGAACAAAGGCAAATGCCAGCGGCCGAAGCTCGGCATAGGCGGCCTTCGTCACGATGTACGTGGACGCCCACATGGCAATGACGAACAACTGCGCAAGCTCTGGACTGTATCGGGCGAAGAGCGGCTCCGCCGCGGGCGCGTCTCGGGGAGCGACGCGGGCGGCCATTGCCTGAGGATACGCCTGCTGTCGCCCGACCTAGATGGCGCTCCGGATTCCCGGGCCGGGCCGAGGCGGCCGTGAATCAGGCGGCGAGGTGGACTTCGCCCTCGCCGACCGGGATGCCGTCGGCGGTGGCGATCCAGACGCGCACGGACCTGTGAGCGGCGGGCGCGCCGCCGCCGGGGAGGGCGCGCAGCGCTCCCGTAATGGAGCCGCCCACCTGTTGTGGGCTCGCGTTGGACGGAACCACCAGCCGGTAGAGCTCGGATCCGGCGGGGCCCAGGTCCGCTGTCAGCAGGTGCAGGGAGACCGGGTCACCCAGGTCCTGGCGGAGGCGCTGGGCGAATGCAGCGGAGGTTGGACCTCCGGATCGATCGGGCCAGTGCCAACTGCCGTCCACGCTCAGCCGAAGCTGCAGCTCACGCGCTGAGTCGTCCGCGAAGCCGTCCATGCACCCGCTCACGCACGGACCGTGCCGGTCCCGGCGAGCTTTAGCACCGATTTAAGGCTTCGCTAGCACGTGCGGGTGGGTTAAAGCGGGACCCTGCTCGTGGTGCCATCCCTCAGCACGCCGACCGTGGCGCGAGCTTGGGCGGGCTCACCTCTTCCGGGGTGAGCGCGTCACAATCCTCGCGTTCCTCCGTTTGTTCGCTACGGATGCGCAACAGTTCGCCTGGAGGTTCACGCACATGACTTCTCGATTGACGGGATGGGTACGGACCCTCGTCCCCTTCGCCCTGGCATCACTCCTGCTCGCGGGATTGGTGCCCGCGGCCTCAGCGCAAACGGCGGACGGCTCGGCCTGGAGCGCCGGCCCGGATGCAATCGGCACGAACACCTACGCGGGCTTCATCGACGGCCCCACCCCGAACCAGACCGTCTCCACCCAGTCGGCCTTCGTGGTGCGTGGCTGGATCGTCGACACCAGCGCCCAGGGATGGGCCGGCATTGACAAGGTGGACGTCTACGACGGCCGCATCGACCAGGGCGGCAAGCTGCTCGGGTCGGCCAGCATCGCTCAGGACCGCGAGGACGTCTCGCGCGCCTTCAACAACGGCTACTGGCGGCAATCTGGCTTTTCGCTGACCGTCCCGGGCGGCAAGATCGCCGCCGGTACGCGCCAGATCACCGTCTACGCGAAGTCCCAGAACAAGGGGTGGTGGTGGCGCCAGGTGCAGGTCAACGCCATTGCCCAGGCGCAGTACAACTCCGATCCGGTCGTGGCTGTGACCGCACCACGCGTCAGCGAACGCCTCAAGACCGACGCTGATTACACCATCACTGGCTACGCGCTGGACCGCAACGCGCTGCCGAACCAGGGTGTCGGCGTGGACCGCGTCGAGGTGTACCTGGATGGCTCGCGCACGGACCCCGCCGCCAAGTTCCTGGGCGTGGCGGATCTGGGTGTCGCCATGTCGGAACCGGCCAGCAACTACGGCCAGCAGTTTACCCTGGCCGGCTTCACGCTCCGTTTCAGCCCCACCAAGTACACGTCGGACGCGCACAACATCTGGGTAGCGGCACGGTCGGCCATCACGGGGAAGTGGACGGAGACGCAGGTCTACTTCGTCATCTTCGACTGACCAGCTCGTTCAGCGCATCCCCGCGGGATTCGAAGACGCCCGGAACGCATGCGTTCCGGGCGTCTTCTTGCCGTGCGCCGTTTTGTCGTGTGCGGCTCGTGGGCTACGGTGTGGCCATGTCCCCTTCGGCAGGCGCGACCATAGACTCGGGTGAGAACGCACGCACCGTGTACGCCGGCAGGGTCGTGACGCTGATCCTGAAGGACGTGGCCGGTTCGGACGGCCGGCGCCACCGGCGTGAGATCGTCGAGCACGTGGACGCGGCCGCGGTGGTCGCCGTGGACGCCCAGGAGCGCGTGCTGCTTGTTCGTCAACACCGGCCTGCCGTTGGCGAAGACATGGTCGAGCTGCCGGCCGGACTGGTTGATGCGGGCGAGACGCCCGCCGAGTGCGCACTGCGGGAGCTCCAGGAGGAGACGGGCTACACCGCCGACAGCGTCGATCTGCTGGCCTCGTACTACTCGTCGGCCGGGTTCTGCACCGAGCGGGTGTGGGTCTACCTCGCCGTCGGTCTCAATGCCGCTGGCGGCACACCGCACCTGGACGCCGGCGAAGAGCTCGAGGTGCTCTGGGAGCCGCTCGATGGGCTGCGCGAGCGCATCAGGCGCGCTGAGATCGCCGACGCGAAGACACTCGTGGGCCTCCTGGCTTACCTGGACCGCACGAGTGAGGCTCGGCACGCACCCGCGCCTGACGGGCCTCACTCGACGTAGCTGTTACTCCCCACCGGCTCCCGCCGGTGGAATCCAGATGGGGTAGCCCTTCAGGACCTGGACGCGGTTGTTGTAGCGATCCGCCAGGAAGACCTCGCCGCGACCATTGGCCACGAGGTGATGCGGGAAGGCGAACTGGCCCGGCTCGTCGCCGATGCCGGTCCGCGGGCATGGGCCCACCGCATCCTCGTCGGTACACCGGCCCGCCCAGGCCAGCGGAATGCCTTCCGGCGCAAAGACCACCATCCGCTGGTTATCGGTATCGCTGACGTATACGTTGCCATCGGTATCGACCGCCACGCCACGCGGCGCATCGAGCCGGACGAAGGTCTCGTCCGCGATCGCGAAGCGGCTGAGCAGGGCACCGTCGCGGGTGAACTTGCGCACCGCGTTCAACAGGGCATCGGCGATGTAGACGTTGCCGTCCGCGTCGAAGGCAATGCCATCGCCGGCCCGGAAGCCGGTTGGGGCATCCGAGAGCGGCGTGCCCCACGTCCCCAGGTAGGCGCCGCTGGACTGGAACCGTTTCACGCCGAAGGCGCCGTCCACCACGTACAGCGTGCCGCTGCCGTCTACGCCAACGGACAGGCTGCCGTTGAACCACGCCTCCGGGGGAACCACGTTGCACTTCACGGGAGCGGTGATGGCTGGACACGCACTCTCACGGGTCCAGACGGCGTCCACCGTGCCCGAAGGCGTGAAGCGCTGCACCCGGTTGTTGCCACTATCCGCGGCGTACACGTTGCCGGCGGCGTCCACCGCCAGACCTTCCAGGCGCTCGAACTGGCCGGCGCCTTTACCCGGCGAGCCCCACGTCGCCAGCACGGCCCCGTCCCTGGACAGTTTCGTTATCCGGCCTCCCAGCGGGTCGTAGCTCGCCACGTACACGTTGCAGGCCCGATCCACGGCCACGCCGAAAGGGGTGGTGATCGACGCATCGTTGGAGAACACTTCCCAACGGTATTCCCAGCCGCCGAAGGTGTCGTCCGGGCTGGTGCGCCCGACTTCCCTATCGACCAGGCCGGAGCACCGCAGGCCCTCGGGGGCAAGCGGCGTCAGCTCGGCTGCCAGGGACGGACCCGGGCGGAGCGCCAGGAGCAGCGTGGTCAACGCGCTGAGCAGGCCCATCCACCGGTATGCCGGGCGCGGAACTGCGGCCGCCACGACGGTCGGGCAAGCGCGGGTGTCAACGGGGCGTGGCAGATGCATCGGTGCGAATGTCTCCTCCGACATCAGGTAGAACGGCGATCGGCGCCAGGAAGGGTCGCATGCTGGCCGGCCTGGCTTCACGCTGCACGGGACGGGCCACGGCGGCTAGCACCGATGGACGGAAGGGCACGGGTGGTTGGCTCCTGTCATCCTGAGCGGAGTAAAGGATCCATGCGAGCGCCAAGTTCCAAGTGGAGACGGATCGTTCGGTTCACTCAGGATGCGATCCGCCGGCGGCGGATCGCCCCCACGGAGCCCCTAGCGCGTGGGCGTCGGCGGCGTGAACGGCCGCAGCGCGGGAACCGTGGGCGTGGGAGTGGCCACGCTGGGCGCCGGCGGGGCAGGGCTACTCGTAGGCGTTGGAGTGGAGTTAATTGCGATGGGCGGCAACACGGGCCGGTTGGGTGCAACCCCGAGTGTCGGCTGAGGCTCGGTGGGGAAGATCGGGGTCATGACCAACCGACCACCCTGGACCACGGTGTGGGCGCCGCCGGCCGCGACAGCCGTGACCTCGCGGAGCAGCTCGATCCGCAACGGCTTGGGCCGATCCAGCCGGTCGCCGAACCCGAGTTGTCCGCTGCTCCCCTGGCCCCAGGCGTAGACCACGCCGGGACACAGGCTCCCGAGCGAACCGCACACGTCGATCGGTGCCTGGTTCAAGACGGCCACGCTGTGGAACGCCCCGGCGGCGATGCCCATAGGCGATGCTCCGCCGAGGCCGCCTCCGTTGGGGACAGCCGGCACCATGACCGGCGCCGCCCGCATGTCGAAGGTGCCATCGCCCACCTGGCCACGGCTGTTATCACCCCAGCCCCACACCGCGTCGTTGCTGATCGCCAAGCTGTGGGCCTGGCCGGCGGCCATGGCCGCGACGTTGATCAGCGGCACCAGTCCTGGCGCCACGCGGCAGGCGCAGCCATCACTCACCGCGGCCGAGCTGCCCAACTGGCCAGTTCGATTGGAGCCCCAGGCGTAGAGGCGCCCATCGCGACCGAGCGCCAGACTGTGCGCGCCGCCGGCCGCCACTGACGCGATGCCGCCCAGGCGGTCGTCGCGCGTGGTGTTCGCTCCCACCGGGACGGGCATGGGCAGGATCGGGCCGTTCAGGTAGGCCTCCACGCCGGCGCCAAGCTGGCCGTCTTCGTTGTTGCCCCAGGCCCAGACCGATCCATCGGCCTTGACCGCCAGGCTGTGGCGTTCGCCGGCGGCGATGGCCACCACGCCGCGCAGGGGCGGCGATCCCACCGGCGATGGCACGAGGAGCTCGCGGGCCTCATCCCCAGCCAGACCCGAGGTGTCAAACTCGCACCAGATGAGGAAGCAGGTTGGCCCGTCGTCATACACCGCCCCGGGGTAGCCGTTGCCCAATTGTCCCGATTGCCCATCGCCCCAGGCGAACACCTGGCCGTCCTGGGTGAGCGCCAGGCTGTGGCGCGCGCCGGCCGCGATGGCCGTGACGTTCGATAGTCCCTCCACGATGACAGGGGTCGAGCTATCAACCTGGGTGCCGTCGCCCAGTTGGCCAAACTCGTTTCGGCCCCACGCGCGGACCGTGCCGTCGGTTAGCAGCGCCAGGGTGTGGCTCCCGCCAGCGGCTATAGCGCGCACATCCGTCAGACCACCTTCGACACCCGGTGCGTCCACCGACGGTCCGGCAGCGCCCAACTGGCCGCTGCCGTTCTCGCCCCAGGCGAGTGTCGTCCCGGGTCCGGCCGCCAGGGTGGGGCTGACCAGCAAGGTCGCAATGACCAGCAGCGTACATGTCGGCAGCAGCCATGGGGACCGGCGTTTCGCATGACGTCGCGAGGCTCCGACCCCGTCCTCATCCAGGCCCGTGCTGCGAAAATCCGCTAGCGGCTGGCCCCCGTCATCCTGAGCGGAGCGAAGGATCCGTGGGTCAGGGTTCCAAGTTCCACGTTTGAAGATCCACGTTGTTGGTGGCCCGCCGCGTCTTGTCTCCTGATCACTGACAACTGACGACCGACGACTCGGTGAGTCGGATCCTTCGGCCGCAGCCGCAGGATGACCGGTGACAAGCACGGGAGTGCGTCCCCCCCGTACCGCTCGCCGAAAGAAGCTCACGTTCCAAAGCCTCGGAAATCGCGTCACACGTGCCCCCATCCCTACCTATCAACAGGCCGGGGTCACATTCTGTCAAGAAGTACCTTCTGCCTACCGACAGGCGTGCTGCCGCGGGAGGGCGACCAGCAGGTGTGGGTTGTGAGGAAGCAGATGGCAGGGACCCCCGGCCACCTGTGAACTTGGAACTCGGCACTTCGCCTTCAGTCCCAGCGGTAGCTGGCCCAGGCCCAATCCAGCAGCGCCGCCGCGTCGGTCGGAAGGTCGTCGCTCTTGAGGACGGTGACGTACAGTCGGCGCCCGCCGCGTTCGGCGGAAGCGACCATGGTGCGGCCCGCGGCTCGGGTGAAGCCGATCTTGACGCCATCCGCGCCGGGATAGCGGCCCAGCAGCCGGTTCAGGTTGGCGAACCGGAAGCCTTCGCCCGCGTAGGACTGGGTGCGTGCCAGGGCCGCGAACGTTTCCCAGCGCCGCATCCCGTCCCGGGCGAACAGAGCTAGGTCCCGGGCGCTGGAGTAGTGCTGGGGATTGTCGAGGCCATGGGGATTGACGTAGTGCGTATTCTGGAGCCCCAGCCAGGCCGCGCGCTCGTTCATCCAACCCACAAAGCGCTCGCGCGAGCCTTCGCCCACGGCGAGCGCTAACTGCTCGGCCGCGTCGTTCCCGCTTGGCAGCATGAGCCCGTACAGGATCGTCTCCAGCCGGAGCTGCTCGCCGGGCTGCAGACCCATGACGGTTGAGCCCCGGGCGGCCATGGCCCCGCCGTCGATGGTGACCGGGACCGCCTCGGCCAGCCGCTCTTCGCCCCACCGCTCCAGCACCACCGACGTCGTGGCGATCTTGGTGGTGCTGGCAATCGCCACCCGGTCATCTTCGCCCTGGCCCTGGAGGAGCAGCCCGCTGCCCTCGTCGAGCACCGCCCAGCGCGCGGCGGACAGCTTCGGGAGGGGCACGTCGCGCGTGCGAGCCGGCGGCTCCAGGTACGGCAGGCGGCGGCGAGCGCTGGAAAGCGTGCGCCAGGCGGGGTCGAGCGGCCAGTCGTCGCGTGCCCCGGCCGCCGCCGCGGACGTGATGCCGCCCGACCCGATGAGCACGGCGGCGCCGCCGACAGCGCCCGCCACAAACGCCCGCCGGCTGAACGTTCGATCTCGCTGCTCCGCCATGGGGCGGACGTTACCGCGTCCCGCCCTCCGATCCCAGGGATTCCTCGGCCGGGTAGCCGGCAGCACGGATCCGCCCCAGCACGTACTCCGCGTGAGCGTGGTCGCGCGTCTCCACGATGAGGTCCAGGCCTACCCGTCCGAGCGCGGTGTATGGCCCAAGGCGGTGGATGCCGACGTGCAGAATGTTGACGCGCTCGGTGGTGAGCAGGCTAGTCAGGTCGTGCAACTGGCCGGGCTTGTCGTCCAGCCAGGTCTGGATAGCCAGGTAGCGGCCGGCGCTCACCAGGCCGTGCTGGAGCACCTTGCCCAGCAGGATCGGATCGATGTTACCGCCGCTGACGATCACGCCCACCCGCCGCGGGCCGGCCGGAATCGCCCCTTCCAGGAGTGCCGCGAGTGCCGTGGCGCCAGCGCCCTCGGCTAACTGCTTGTGGCGCTCCAGCAGCAACAGGATGGCGCGGGCAATGGCTTCGTCGGAGACGGTGACCACGTCGTCCACCAGCGACTGGATCACCGCGAACGTTCGCGCGCCGGGCGTCTTGACGGCGATGCCGTCGGCGATGGTGCTGGAAGGGTGGGTCTGGATCTCGCCAGCTTTAAACGAGGCGGCCAGGGCGCCCGAGCCGGCGGCTTGCACGCCGTACACTCTCATCCCCGGCCGCATCGCCCGCGCCGCCGTCGCCACGCCCGAGATCAGACCGCCGCCGCCCACGGGGACGAGCAGCGCGTCCAGATCCGGCACGTCTTCCAGCAGCTCCATGGCCAGGGCGCCCTGGCCCGCCATCACATCGGGATCGTCGAAGGCGTGGATGTAGACGAGGTCTCGCTCGGCGGCAAGCGCCACCGCGTGCGCGTGCGCCTCGTCGTACGAGGCGCCTTCGAGGACTATTTCCGCCCCGTGCCGCTGAATTGCGGCGAGCTTAGCGAGCGGCGCGCCGACCGGCAGGACCACGGTGGCGTGGGTCTCCAGCAGCCTGGCGGCGAGCGCCACACCCTGGCCGTGGTTGCCGGCGGAAGCCGTGAGCACGCCCCGCGCGCGCTCGGCAGGGTCCATGGCGAGCAGCCGGGCGAGCGCGCCGCGCAGCTTGAACGCGCCGGTGTGCTGCTGGTTCTCCAGCTTGAGAAACACCTCGCGCCCAGTGATGACGCCCAGGTCCGCCGAGTGCTCGACGGGCGTACGCCGCACGTACGGCGCCTGGCGCTCGCGCGCTAACTCGACGCGCGCGAACGTCAGGCGGTCGCCTTCGCAGGGGTCGGTCGGGGTGGGCGGGTGGACAGTTGCGCTGGTGGTCATGGTGGGCATTCCTGTTCCCGAACGAACGCGCCCATGCGTGACGACCTCGCGGGAACAGGGCGGCGACGCTTCTTGATATGCGAGCGTGCGTAGGAGCCATCCACCGCACCATGGCGGGCTGCCGATGGTCGGGACCAGCCCCGCCCGCTCCGCGGTAAACGAAGCTCCGGACCCCGTCTGATTCGGCGCCGTTGAGTCGAAGTGTAGGCCAGGGAGCGACAGGGAGCCACGTTTCGCCGTTGCCGTAAGAGTTCAGACTAGCGCAGTCGGCTGCGTGAGGAGCAGCTAGCGGCAGGCCTGGAGGGGATCGAGGTTCCGTGCCCGCCAGGTGCCGAAGAGGGTCGCCAGCGTGCAGAGGGTGCGCGTCCCGGCCGCCGAGCGGGTGCCGCCGCTGATCTTGCGCTGGATCACCCCCGGCTGGGGATGCTGCTCGCACCGCGGGTGAAAGTCGCGCAGCAGGTGCGCCCAGCACCGCTGATGGGGGCCGTCAGAGTGGTCGTAGGCGGCGTAGCAGTCGCTGCTCAGCACCCCGGTGAACGCGTCTGCCGCCTGGCTCGGCCCACTGCCCAAGACCTGGTCCACCCTCGCTTTGGCCCGGCCTCCATGCACGTACAGCCGCTCACGGTCGGTGCCGAAGCTCCACCGGTAGCCATGCACCCCTCCTGCCGCAGCCCGGTCTCGTCGGCCTGCACCCGCGGGCTGGCCCGGATCGCCGTCTGCACCTGGGTCTGGAAGGCGCTCCCGGCGACGGCCACGCGGTGCAGCGCGCCCACGATGGCGCCCGCGCTCAGCTCCAGCTGATGCACCGCCCCCAGGTACGAGGCGATCAGCGCGGCGGGCAGCCGCAACTCCGCCCGCACGAGCGCGATGCGCGCCAGCAGCTCCACCCCCAGCCGCTGCGACTTGGGTCCGTAAGCCGCGGTGGCCGGAGCGAGCGAATCAGTCGTGGAGGCTGAGGACGGCCATGAACGCTTCCTGGGGAATCTCAACCGAGCCCAGGCGCTTCATGCGCTTCTTCCCTTCAGCCTGCTTTTCGAGCAGCTTCCGCTTCCGGGAGATGTCGCCTCCGTAGCACTTCGCGAGCACGTTCTTGCGCATGGCGCGGATCGTCTCACGGGCGATGATCTTGCTGCCGATTGCCGCCTGGATGGGCACCTCGAACATCTGCCGGGGAATCAGCTCGCGCAGCTTTTCGACCAGCGCGCGGCCCTGGTGGTAGGCCTTGTCGCGGTGGACGATCATGCTCAAAGCGTCCACGGGCTGGGCGTTCACCATCACGTCGAGCTTCACCAGGTCCGACGCGCGATAGTCGGAGAAGTGGTAATCCAGGCTGGCGTAGCCCTGCGTGCGCGATTTCAACTGGTCGTAGAACTCCACGATCAGCTCCGCTAACGGCATATCGTACGCCAGCATCACGCGCTGCTCGTCCAGGTAATCCATCTTGCCGTACACGCCGCGACGTGTCTGAACCAGCTCCATGATCGCCCCGATATGGCGGGAGGGCGCGATGATGGACAGCGCCACCCAGGGCTCCTCGATGCGGTCGTACGAGCCCGCGTTCGGCAAATCGGCGGGGTTCTCGACGGCGTTCATCAAGCCGTCCTGCGTAAACACGTGGTACTCCACGCTCGGCGCGGTGATGAGCAGCTCGAGGTTGTACTCACGCTCCAGGCGCTCGCGGATGATCTCCATGTGGAGCATGCCCAGGAAGCCGCAGCGGAATCCGAACCCGAGCGCTGCCGAGCTTTCCATCTGATAGATGAGGGAGGCGTCGTTCAGCTTCAGCTTCTCGAGCGCCTCTCGGAGAAGCGGGTAGTCCTCGCCATTGGTGGGGTAAAGGCCCGCGAACACCATCGACTTGGCAGGACGGTAGCCGCCCAGCGGCTCGGGTGCTGGGCGCGCCGCCAGGGTGATGGTGTCGCCCACGCGCACGTCCCGGACGTCCTTCAGACCCGTGGCGACGTAGCCGACCTCCCCAGCCTGGAGCGACTCCAGCGGGGTCATCGCCGGGCGGAGCGCACCGATCTCCACGGCTTCGGCTTTGACTCCGTTCGACATCATCTGGACGCCAAGCCCGGTGACCACGTCGATTCGCCCGGCCATCACCCGGACATACGCGACCACGCCCTTGTACACGTCGTAGTGCGAATCGAAGATGAGTGCCCGCAGCGGGGCCTCGCGGTCGCCCTTCGGCGGAGGGATCTTCCGGACGATCGTTTCGAGAATTTCGTTGATACCAATCCCGTTCTTTGCAGAGGCGAGGATCACATCCTCCCCCGGCAGCCCGACGATCCGCTCAATTTCGTCGCGCACCATCTCTGGCTCGGCGCTGGGAAGGTCGATCTTATTGATCACGGGGATAATCTCGAGGTTGTTCTCTATGGCCAGGTAGACGTTTGCCAGCGTCTGCGCCTCGACGCCCTGGGCGGCGTCCACCACCAGAACCGCGCCTTCGCAGGCGGCAAGAGCGCGCGAGACCTCATACGTGAAGTCAACGTGGCCCGGCGTGTCGATCAGGTTGAGCTGGTATTCCTGGCCGTCCGACGCCACGTACTGCATTCGGACCGCCTTGGCCTTGATCGTGATGCCCTTCTCACGCTCGAGGTCCATGGCATCCAGCACTTGCTCCATCATGTCCCGACGGGCAAAGGTGCCGGTCGTCTCCAGCAGACGGTCCGCGAGCGTGGACTTCCCGTGGTCGATGTGCGCAATGATGACGAAGTTGCGAATGAGCGATTGGTCCACAGGCGGCGCCACAGGATAGCGAAGCGGGTCGGCGTGAGCGCCGCGTATCGGGGACGCGCCGCGGCAGCGCGCCGCCATGTCCGTGGGCGCTCGAAGCAGTGGGGGAGGCTGGTCACTCGGCTACGCTCTCCTGTATGCCCGGACACTGGCTTGCCGATTTGCTTGCGCCGCGCTCCTTCCGCCCGGGCGTGAGCCCGCCGAACGCCGCGACGTCCGTAGCCATCCGGCGCCTCGCGGCATGGCTCGCCCTGGTGATCCTGGCGCTGGCTGCCGGGTGCCAGTCGCCGCCCGCACCCACAGGCACGACGGCGGCGCCCCCGACGGCCGGCGCCAGCAGCCCCTCAGTCCAGCCACTCCCACCCACCGCCCCCACGCCCGTCCCGGCTGGCTCATCCCGCGCGACGCTGCTGAAGGCGGCGAACGAAGCATTGCAAGCCGGCGACGCCGCCCGCGCCAGCGACCTCTTTCAACAGCTTCTCGGCACTCCAGCCACGCCCGGTGATCCCGCGCCGCTGAGCGCGGCAATTCTCGGCCAGGCGACGTTCGGCAATGTGCTGGCGCTGCTGGCGCTCGGGCGCGAGGATGACGCGCGGCGCCTGGTGGACGCCGCACGATCACGGGCCGCCAGCGATCCGTTTGCGCGCCTCGCCGCCCAGTTGTACGACCAGTACGGCATGACCGGCGACCTCGCCGCTGCGTGCGCCTCGGTGAATCAGCAGGCGGGGCCGCTCCTGGCCGAGGCCGCCCGCGCCCTCGATGCCGCCGGGGTCGCGCTCGCGCCGGACCGTCCGTGCGTCGTTCCGACCCGGCGCGGGTAAGCTCG
The DNA here is from genome assembly GCA_016191465.1 of Chloroflexota bacterium. Taxonomy (GTDB): domain Bacteria; phylum Chloroflexota; class UBA6077; order UBA6077; family CF-72; genus JACPOP01. Next base: position 52,297 of record JACPOP010000020.1, read on the forward strand.
CTCACTGGAGAACGCAACCTATCGCTCGTGGATCTGCCACCCGTGAGGCAAGCGACCACGCCCCTGGCGCCCGCGTGCTGCGCTCAGCGGGCTCCGTACAGTCCGCGGGCATCGTTGACCCGCACCGAGAGGACGTCGGCGACCATCTTCAACGTGTCGCGGACGGCATGCACGCGACTGTTCTCCTTGTGCTCCCAGTGCAGCGCGACAGACTGCACGGGGAAGTGCAGGCGGCGGGCGAGAAACAGCACTTCGACGTCGAAGCCGAACCCCCGCACCCGGGTGCGCGAGAAGATGGCCTCGGCGGCCTCGGCGTCGAACGCCTTGAAGCCGCACTGCGTGTCCTCGATGCCTGGCACCGCGAGCGCCTGCACGAGTCGGTTGAACACCCGCCCCATCACGTGGCGGTACGCCGGCTCGCCCACGCGCCGTGCGCCGTAGCCCTCGCGCGAGCCGATCACCACCGGCGCTCCCTGGCCGACGAGCGCAGCGAACCGTTCGAGGTCTGCGAGCGGCCAGGAAAGGTCCGCGTCCCCGAAGAACCGGACCCGCCCTGTGGCAGCCAGCATACCGGTTCTGACCGCGAGGCCTTTCCCTGCTCTCTCGGTGCGGACGAGGCGCAGAGCTGGGAAGTGCGTCATCGCCTGGTGGACCACTGCCGACGTGGCGTCGTCCGAGCCGTTGTCCACGACGAGCACTTCGGCATCCAGGGCGTGTGACTCAATGTGCTGCTGCAGCGCGAGCAACGTGGAGGGAAGCCGGGCCTGCTCGTTGAAGGCCGGGAGCACCAGCGAGATGCGGGGCGCCGCGTCTGTCATGGGCGCTCCGCGAGCATGCGCAGCACGTGGTCCGGTGGTACCGTTCGTCGCGCCTGGACGGCGCGACGCGCGGCCAGGTGAAGCGGCAGCGTCCACAATCCGGCTGCCAACCCGCGCAGCGTGGCCCGCGCGGCGGCACCGCGCCAGGCGGCAGCCGCGTCGGCGGCCTTGCGCGCCTGCGCCCGCAGGATGGCTGGCAAGAGACCGGGGAGCAGGGCTGACGGCACTGTCTTCACCAGCAGCCGGATGCTGTTCCGGGCGTTGTAATACGAGGCCAGCGGGCCTCCGCCGGTGGCGCTGCCACGGTGGACCACCCGCGCCGCCGGCTCATACAGGGCGCTCCACCCGCGCAGTTGCGCGCGCAGTGCGAGGTCCACGTCCTCCAGGTAGGCAAAGTACCACTCGTCGAACAGGCCCACGTCTTCGAGCATCGTGCGGCGGTACGCGACCGCGCCACCACTGGCGCCCAGCACCAACGCCGGAGTGTCAAAGGCGGGGCCGTCGGGCTCGCCCGCGCCTCGCTGAAACGCTCGGCCAGCCCGGTCCAGCCCGTCGCCCGCGGCGTTGATCCGCCCGTCCTCGAAGACCATGCGCGCCGCGACCGCACCTCGACGCTCGTCCGACAGGAGCGATCGGACACTGGCCTCCACCCACTCTGGATTCGCCCAAGCGTCGTTGTTGAGCAACAGCAAGACGTCGCCGCGCGCGGCGCGCAGCCCGGCGTTCACGTTGCCCGCGAAGCCCCGGTTGCGGTCGAGGCGCAGGAAGCGAGCGCCCGGAAGCACGCTGCGGACCACCTCCAAGCTCGTGTCAGTGGACGCGCCGTCCGCTACCACCACTTCCACGTTCGGGTATGTCTGGTGGGCAAGCGAAATGAGGCAGCTCGCCAGCAGCGAAGCGCCATTCCAGGTGGGCACCACGACACTGGCGAGCGGCCGGCGCGGTAGCCCCAACACGTTCATGCGTGCTCGCGAGCATACCGGAGGGTCGGAGGACGCGCCGGTGCGGGGCTGGCGCGGAAAAGTCTCCACCGCTCGTGCTGAGCCGGCTGACGCGGAGGCGGCGCGGTCAGTCCGGCGCCCGACCCCGGGCCCAGTCCAGAGCCTCGCCAGCCACGAAGAGCGAACCCGTTGCGACCACGGCATCGCCGATCGCCACGGCCTGGTCCAGCGCATCCCCGACGCGGCCACCCTGCTCCACGGGCACTCCCGGAGCCAGGGCCTGGCACGCGCGCAGAATCTCATCCGCAGCCGCCGCGCGGTCATGTTGGGCGCGGACCACCAGGACCCGAGTAGCTCTGGGTAAGAGCGGGCGCAGAATAGCCACCGGGTCTTTGCCTTCCGTGAGTCCGATGACCAGCGTGTAATCGTCCGTCTCCTCATCATCAAGAGCCTGGGCAAGCGCCAGGGCTGACGCCCCGTTGTGCGCTCCATCAATCCAGACGGGTGGTGTTTGGATAACTCGTTGCAGACGGCCCGGCCACTCGACGCGGTCCAGGGCGACAGCCAGGGCGGCGGGGTCGGCATGTGCTTTGCCAAGGGCGGCGAGGGCCGCCGCGCCGAGCCCGACCGCCGTCGCGGCATTGTCGCGCTGGTGGCGGCCCAGGAGAGGCAGGCGTGCGCTCACACGCCGCTTGCCGTCAGGACCCCTGACCGTAGTGATGCCATCAGCGTTCATGGACCAGCACCAGTCGCGCCCCACTCGCTCGATCAGCGCGCCCGTTCGAACGGCCTCAAGCGCGATCGTGGCGCTCGCTTCATCGGGCTGTGGGCCGAGCACGGTGGTCCGGCCGCCCCTGAGCACACCGGCCTTGTGCCAGGCAATCTCGCCCAGGCCCGTGCCGAGAACCCCTTCGTGGTCCAACGAGACGGGGGTGATCGCCGAGGCAATCGGCTCAACCACGTTCGTCACGTCGAACCGGCCGCCGACGCCAACCTCGAGCACCGCCGCTTCTACGCCGCCCCGCGCAAATGCCAGCAGCGACAGCGCCGTGCCGATCTCGAAAGTCATCGGCACGCCGAGCGACGGAGGCAGCCGCTCTACGGCTGGACGGAGGACCCCTACCAGTTGCGTGACTTCGCCGGGCAGGATGAACCGGTCCACCAGCAGCGTCCGCTCGCGCCAGTTGAGCAGGTGTGGCGACGTATACCGGCCAACACGCAGGCCCCCGGCCTGGAGGCACGCGTGCGCAAACGCGGCAGTGCTGCCCTTGCCCTTCGTCCCCGCGACAAGGACCGACGCAAACTGCAGCTGCGGAGAGCCGAGAAGCGCAAGGAGCGCCCGGAACCGCTCCATCCGGGACGCTCGCCGCGTCGTGTCAGCCGGCGCTCCCGCCGAGAACGACCAGATCCAGCGTAGCGCGGCCCGGTATTCCGGGCTCGGCTCCTGGTCGTCGCGAACGAGGTTGGAGCTCCACAGACTCAAGGGGTCGCACGCTCGTTCTCAAGCACAAGCGCTAGTGGGGGCTGCCACACCTGGATGGTTCGCGGACCTGGCAGAATTGGCGGTCGGCCGAGTCGATGGCCCCGGAAGAATGCCGATCCGCGAGACCCCACGGGTTACAGGCGAATGCGTGAGTCAGATCGCCCGCATACGGTTGTTGCGGGGATTGTGCTCCACCTCGGCAAGTCCGAGTGTCTCCAGGAGCGGCGGTACGTACATGCCAAACCGCCCTCTCAGGCCCTTCTTCAGGCCGTACCACCCGCCGACGGGATTCTCGGGCGAGCGCCCCCAGGCCTCCACAGTGCCCGCCGCCACCGGTTTTTGCTCGTCGGCCGAGCCCAGCAGTACCCACTCGTCGTGCGCCTTCAGCATGGCGTGCAGATCCTCCACACAGCGGAGGAGGTAGCGCAGCTCTGTTTTGCCCACCGTACACACCAACTCAGGGGGGTCCGCTGCCTCATCTCGGTACATCTCAAATTCGGAATTCCCCGACGGTGTCTTCAGCCGCCAGGGGCGCGTTTTGGTCCCGTCACCGCTATGAGTCATTGCCGTTGTGGTCACGTCGTCCCGGCTGCTCCTTCTGTCCGTGCGCCCAGTACCGTACCATGCGCGGGCTCGGTGATAGTAACGGATTGGTTACCATGTCGTCACGTCGCGGTTGGCGCCTGATGTGCGAGGGACGGTACTCTGGAGGCCCAGCATGATGGCCCTGCATCGACTCGCCGGGCGCGGCCCAGCACGGTGAGCGGGCAACTCGCGCTAGCTTCCGGACACGCCGCCGCGGTGACATCGCGCGGTGATCCATTCGAAGCGCTCGGCGATCCGCATCGGCGCTTGATCGTTGAGATACTCGCCAACCAGGAGCGATCCGTGCGTGAGATAGCGGACTTGCTGCCGATCAGCCGCCCTGCTGTCTCACGCCATTTGCGACTCCTGAAGCGTGCGGGGCTGGTTGTGGAGGAACCCCGAGGCACCCGGCGCATCTATCGTCTCCAGGCGGATGGCGTGGAGGCAGTCCAACGGTACCTCGAGCGCGTCTGGGGCGAAGCCGCCGCTCGATTCCGCCTGGTGGTTGACAACAGGCCGCCCACTCGGTGACCCCTGTGCAGTCGCCCCTGGAGCCCATCCGCCTCGCCTTCGAAGTAGCGTGCGCCGCCGAGCAGGCCTTTCAGACCTGGACGGAGCGGATCGGCGCCTGGTGGCCAAAGGACCACACCGTCACGTGCGACCCGAACCTGCACGTCGTCATCGAGCCGTGGGTAGGCGGCAGGATCTTCGAGCGCACGCCCTCGGGCGTGGAACATGCCTGGGGTGAAGTGACAACCTGGGAGCCGCCCCGACGGTTCGGCTATCGGTGGCACCTCCGCCGCGACCGCTCCGATGCTACAGACGTGGACATCCGCTTCGTGGCCCTCGGCGCTTCAGCGACCCGTGTCGAGATTGAGCACCGCGGATGGGAGCGGCTCGGGTGCGAAGGCGAGGTCTGGCGCGGTCGGAACTTTGGCGGCTGGTCCGCGCTCCTCCCGCACTTCGTGCATGCGGCGAATCTCGGCGCTTCATCTCGGAATGCGGCGCGGCAGATTGGGGAGTCCGACGGAGTCCCCGGCACGTGAATGATTCCACTGGGCAGTTCGCCTCCGCTCGTGCGCCCGTCGCGGCGCCGCTCACCTCCCGTGGTAAACTGTGCCAGAGTCGCGCCGTGCGCGGCATCGCCTGGCCGCTGGCGCCGAGCGGCGATCTCTTCGCGAGCACGTCCGCATGGCCACGTCATGCCGCCGGTTGCGCGAACGTAACCCACGGGCGTCGGCGACAGGGCCTGAGCTCTGCGCACTGATTACAGGAGGGCTGCTGCTTGGCTGCCTCAACTGGCAAGCGATTCGTCATCATTGGGAACGGAGCGTCGGGCACGTACGCGGCTGAGACAATCCGCAAGAACCTGCCGGACAGCGACGTCACGCTGATTACCAACGAGCCGTATCCGCTCTACAACCGCGTTGCGCTCCCGCCGTACCTGCGCGGCACCGCCAAACGCGAGAAGGTCTTTCTTCGCACCCCGGAGCAGCACGCCGAGAAGGGCATCAAACTGCTCCTGGAGACACAGATCGAGCGCATCGACGTGCGAGGCAAGGTCGCGCATTCGGCGGACGGGCGCGAGCTCCCGTACGACCAGATGCTGATCGCCACGGGCGGCCGGCCCAACGCGCTGGCCGTGCCAGGTGCGGCTGGGACGCTCGGGGTCCTGAACTTCCAGTACTTTGCCGACGCCGAGGCGATCCGAGAGCGGATGGAAACCTCGAAGCATGCGACGGTCGTCGGCGGCTCGTATATCGCGTACGAGCTTGCGGAAGCGTTTCGTCACCACAACCTCGAGGTGACCTGGCTGATCCGCGGCCCGCGCTTCTTACGGCGGGTCCTGGACGAAGCGGGCGGGCGCTTGGTCGACCAGATCGCCCGGGATGCGGGGGTGGACATCCGCTACGGACACGAGGTCAAGGAGGTCCACGCCCGCGACGGCCAGGTTGTGGGCGTGACCACCACGGCTGATCAGCACATCGACACTGACCTGGTGGGTGTCGGGCTGGGCGTGAAGATGAACACCGAGTTTCTCGCCGACACGGGCATCACCGTGCGCGGCGGCATCGTCACGAACGAGTTCCTCGAAACCGCGGTTCCCGGTGTCCTGGCGGCAGGCGACGTTGCGGAGTTCTTCGACGTGGCGATCGGCCTGCACAACCAGATGGGGACGTGGAATAACAGTGTCGGCCACGGCCGCATCGCCGGCGCGACCATGAGCGGCGACCGGAAGGCCTACAACGACACGCCGATGTATTCCACGGGGCTCTTCGACTCCCGGATCCGCGTGATGGGTCTGACGCCCGAGAACCTGAGCGACCTGGAGAGCTACCAGGAGATCGACGAGGAGAAGCGCAACTATCGGCGCCTGTTCTTCCGCGATGGCCGCCTGGTGGGTGGCTGCTTGATTGGCGATATCAAGCTCCAGACGAAGATCATCCAGGTCATCCAGGCGCGCCAGGTGATTCCCGACAGCGAGCGCGCGAGCATTCTTCAGAGCTGAGCGCGCCGTGAGGAAGTCCACTATGGCGGCGAAGAGCAGGACTGGTGGCTGAGCTGGCAGCCGAGGCTCTGCTGAGCGCCTCGGTCATCCTGGCGCGCGAGGCCGATGGCGCCCCGCCCGAGTTCTTTATGGTGCGGCGGAGCGAGCGTTCACACCTGGGCCCGGCCCTGGTGTTTCCCGGAGGCGTCGTCCGACCCGACGACGCCGAGGGGCCCTGGTCGGAGACGGAGAACGCCTCGGCCCTTGCCGCGGACGTGGAGCGACGCGCCGAGCAGCCCGCGCCGAGCTTCGCGCGCGTGCTCGCCTGCGCGGTTCGCGAGCTGTTCGAGGAAGCCGGCGTGCTGCTGGCGGAGGGTGCCGCCCCCGGCGCGGACGCTCTCGTGCCGGCGCGGGCCGCGCTTCAGCGTGAGGAGCTCAGCCTCTCCGCGCTGCTCACCCGCTGGAACCTGCGGGCGTCCTACGGGGCGCTTACCGCGTTTTCCCACTGGATCACACCCATCGCCCGGCCCTCGCGCTTCGACACCTGGTTCTTCGTGGCCGAGATGCCCGATGCGCAGGCAGCCGTCCACTGCGACATTGAGACCACGGACAGCGCGTGGATCTCGGCCAGGGACGCGCTGGAGGCAGGAGCGAGTGGCAGAGCCTCGCTCGTGTTCGCCACCGAGGCGCACTTGCGGCGGCTGGCGCCGTTCGGTTCCCTTGATGACCTGGTGCGGTTCGCGCGAACGAAGGCGATACCGACGGTTTTCCCGACCATCCAGCGCCTCCCACAGGGCCCGACTCCCGTACTCGACGCAGACCTCGTCGATCGCTGGTAGTGCGCCGCGGCGAGTTGCAAGTTCCAAGTTCCAAGTTGCAAGTTTGGAGTTGTCGGGTGTCCTCCGGAGGCCGCGGCCGAAGGATCCGTGCTCGTGCGTGGGAGACGGATCCTTCGCTGCGCTCAAGGATGACACGGACACTTCGTCTCCTTGGAACTTGGAACTTGGAACTTGGAACTTGGAACTTGGAACTTGGAACTCGGAGCTCGGAGCTCGGAGCTCGTCGGCCCGCCGCACCGTGTCGCCGTCCGGGCGGGGCGTAGACTGACAGGGTGACTGTCGCACCCTCGTACGTCCCTGGACCCCTCGTTGACACCGCCGACGTGCTGCGGGCCGACGAGGAACACCTGATTCACCCGCTTCAGCACCCGTCGGACCACGCGCGGCCGCTGCTGTTCGTCCGCGGTGAGGGCGCCGAGCTCATCGACTCGGAGGGGAACCGTTACATCGACGGGCTCTCCTGCCTGTGGAACGTCAACGTCGGCCACGGACGCGCCGAGCTCGCGGACGCCGCGGCAGCGCAAATGCGCCAGTTGGCCTACGCCTCGGCCTACGTCGGGTTCGTGAACGCGCCCGCGGCGTTGCTGGCCGAACGGCTGGTGGACGTGGCGTATCCCAACATGAGCGGCGTGTACTTCACGACCAGTGGAGCCGAGGCGAACGAGTCGGCGTTTAAGATGGCTCGCTACTATTGGAAGCTGCGCGGGCTGCCCGACAAGGTCAAGGTGATCTCGCGCCGGTGGGGCTACCACGGCGTGACCATGGCGGCTGCCAGCGCCACCGGCCTGCCCGTGTACCACAAGATGTTCGCACCGCTGGTGCCGAACTTCGTGCAGGCCGTCGGACCCTACCGCTTCCGCTGTGAGATGGAAGGTCCCGATGGTCCGCGACCGTGCACCGCACCGGAGGAGCACGACTATGCCGCCGAGCTGGAGCGTACGCTCGTGGCGGAAGGGCCGGAGACGGTCGCGGCGATTATCGCCGAGCCCATCCAGGGCGCGGGGGGTGTCATTCCCCCACCTGCCGACTACTGGGCGAAGCTACGCGCCATCGCCGACCGGCACGAAGTCTTGCTGATTGCCGACGAGGTGATCACCGGGTTTGGCCGCACCGGCCGCTGGTTCGGATTGGAGCACTGGGGCGTGCAGCCGGACCTGCTCAGCTTCGCAAAGGGCGTCACAAGCGCCTACCTCCCGCTGGGAGGGGTGATCGTCTCGCGCACCCTGCACGAGGCCATCCAGGGAGCCCCAGCCGATATGAAGTTCATGCACGCGGCGACGTACTCGGGCCATCCCACCTGCTGCGCGGTAGCGCTGGCAAACCTGGACATCATCGAGCGCGAGGCGCTGGTCCAGCGAGCGGCCGAGCTTGCGCCGCGCTTCCTGCAACGGCTGGAGACCCTGCGGGCATTGCCACGGGTAGGCGACGTCAGAGGCCTCGGAATGATGGCCGCAGTTGAGCTGGTGGATCCCGGCGCGTCTGGCGCGGCGTACTACGACAATGCCGCGCCGCTCGCCGGCCGTGTGATGCGCGAGAGCATGCGCCGGGGCCTGATACCGAGGCTGCGAGGAAACGTGGTGTGCCTGGCCCCGCCCTTGGTCACCACGGACGAGCAGGTGGAGCGCCTGGTGCAGATCCTCGGCGACGCAATCCAGGCCACGGCGTAGCGCGATCTGTCGAAGTGGCGGAAACCGTCTGGACACGCGCTCACGTCCGCGTCAGCGGGCGCGTGCAGGGAGTCGGTTTCCGCTACGCCACCCGCACCGAGGCGAATCGCGCGCACGCCGCGGGCTGGGTGCGTAATCTACCTGCTGGCGAAGTTGAAGCCGTCTTCGAGGGACCACGGGAAGCCGTGGAAGCGCTTGTCCGATGGTGCCACCAGGGTCCGCCTGGAAGCTGGGTACGAAGTGTCAGGGTAGATTGGACCGAGCCGGTGGAGCACCTGGCGGGGTTCTCGGTGCGCGCGTCGGACTGGACGCTCGGCGACTGACCTGCTGGACCGCTTCCTGCAACAATGGTGCGCCGCGGACTGCCGCCGCGGCACCCGGGTGGCGTGACCCTCGCGGCGGGAAGGGAGATTCACATGCGCGTCCTTGAGCTACGGGGCCTGCCCGTCATCGATCCACGAACTGCCCGGCGCGTTGGCGTGGTGAGCGACATCTATGTGGACCCGGTGCAGCACTGCATCGCGGCGCTGGAGATCGAGGCCGCGGCGGCTACCACCCTGGCCGTCAGCGAGTCTCTGACGGCAGACCGAGAGCGGGTCCTCAGTGCCGAGGTGCGCCGCGTCGGCAAGAGCGCTGTCATGCTCCGCGGGCCGTACACGCCGACCCGAGCCGCGGATGCGCCGGCGGAGCCGGGCTGGCTGAACCTGGACGCGCTCGTCGGGTTGGAGGTTATGAGCGATGGAGGAGACGCGATGGGTGCGCTCCAGGACGTCTCATTCGACCCCGATTCGCTGCGTGTCGATGGGTTCGAGCTGGAAGTGCCGGTGATGGAACGCTGGTTCGGCGGCGGCGGGCGCATCTCGCCCGAGGCGGTGGTCTCCTGTAGCCGAGAGCTGATGCTGGTGCGCGCGGGACGTCAGCCCGCCCAGGAACCAGTCCTCACGGGGCAGTCGCAGGGGCACACCTGAACCAGCGCTCCATCACCCGCCACGACAGCAACTCGGCGGAGCAGTGTCGAGCGCTCGCTAGTATTGCCTTCTATGGCAACGCAGGACACGGTCGGCGCGCGCGCCGCTGCACCCCCCGGAGCGTCGTTCCGCACGACCGAGCTGGCAAATGGACTTCGGGTCCTCACCCGCGAGGTCCGCGAGCGGCCACTCGTGGGAGTGTGGATGTGGTACCGCGTCGGCGGCCGGAACGAGCTGCCCGGTATCACTGGCGTCTCACACTGGGTCGAGCACATGCTCTTCAAGGGCGGCAAGCGCTTCGGCAAAGGCGAGATCACCAAGGAAGTCACGCGTCGCGGCGGCGCATTGAACGCGTTCACCTGGATCGACTGCACCGCCTACTTCGAGACGTTGCCATCCTCGGAAATCGACCTTTCGCTGGCGATTCAATCCGACCGCGTGTACGACACTCAGATCGACGCTGGCGAGGCCGAGTCCGAGCGGACCGTCGTCATCTCCGAGCGCGAAGGGAGCGAGAACTACCCCGAGTTCTGGCTGCGCGAAGAGATTCAGGCGGTGGCATTTCGCGAGCACCCGTACCGGCTGGGCGTCATCGGCCCCAAGAGCGACCTGCGGGCGATGACCCGCGAGGACCTGTTCGCCCATTACAAGCGGCACTACATGACCAACAACGCCACGCTCGTGATCGCCGGGGACTTTGAGACGGACCGACTGCTGGAGCGTGTCCACGCCGAGTTTGACCCCCTACCAGCCGGCGAGCTGCCACCGGCGTTGAGAATTGAAGAGCCACAGCAGACGGGTGAGCGCCGGGTGGTGGTACGCCGCCCCGGCCCGACGCGCTACGTGCAGATCGCGTATCGCGCACCGGCGGCCAGCGACCCGGACGCCGCGCCGATGGTGCTGCTCACCTCGGTGCTCAGCGGGGCTTCCAGTCCCATCGCGTGGGGCGGAGCGCGCGGGCTTGGACGCTCCTCCCGCCTGTACCGCCGCCTGGTCGACGGCGAGCTTGCCACCGAGGCCAGCGCGAGCTTCGATTTGACCCAGGACCCGTACCTCTTCACCGTTGACGCCACCCTTCGCGTTGGCGTGGACGGGCAGAAGGTGGAGCAGGCGCTGCTCGAGGAGGTGGACCGCATCGCGCGTGATGGAGTGTCAGACGAGGAGCTCGAACGAACCCGGCGTCAGCTCAGAGCGCAGGTCGTCTACTCCCTGGAGGGCGTCACCAACCAGGGCTTCGCGCTGGGCTTCATGGACCTGGTGGCGCGAGACGCCGCTGCCTGGGAGACCTTTCCCCTGCGCCTCCAGGGCGTGACATCCGAGGAGATTCGGACGGTGGCAAAGAAGTACCTGGTGGAACAGAACCGAACTGTCGGTTGGTTCCACCCGAGCAATGGCGGAAGTGAGGCGGCAGCGTGAGCACAACGACGGCTGAGGCGGGCATCGCGGCGACGGACACGCGCTTGCCCAACGGGGTGCGGGTGCTGCACAGCTTCGCGCCCTCCAATCCGTCTGTGGTGGTGCGCCTGCTAGTTCGAGCCGGCGCCTCCCGCGAGACGCCGGAGCAGCAGGGACTCGCCCGGTTGGCGGGCCGGATGCTCCGCCAGGGCACGGAGCGCATCGACAAGGATGCCCTCGCGGAAGAGCTTGACGGCATGGGCGCAGGGCTATCAGTGGACGTCGGCTACGCGCTCACCACCATCTCGATCAAGTGCCTGGCGGAGGACTTCCGCCGCTCGTTGGAGCTCCTGGCGGGCGTGGCGCTGAAGCCCACCTTCCCCGAGCGCGAGCTGGAGGCCGTCCGCGGGCAGGCGCTCACGGAGCTCCGCGAGATGGACGACAACACACGCGTGGTGGCCGAGCGCCTCTGGCGAGAGATGGCGTATCCCGCCGATCACCGCTACCACCGGCTGACCGCGGGAACCGACGAGACACTGCGCCGGTTCACCCGAGACGACCTCGCCGCGTTCCATCGCCGCACGTACACCCCGGACCAGGCCACCCTGATCGTGGTTGGCGACGTGGCGGCGGAGGCCGTGCGCCAGGAGTCCGAGCGAGTGCTTGGCGACTGGCAGGGCAGCCCGCAGGAGGACGTTCGGGCGACCCTGCCGTGGATGCCAGACCCTCCGGGAGGCAGTCGGGAGCACGTGCTGGAGGGCAAGACACAAGCGGACCTCGTGATTGGCCTGCCCGCTATTGAACGCACCGACCCGGATTACTATGCGCTCGCCTTCGCCAACCACATCCTCGGGCGCATCTACTTCATGGGCCGGTTTGGCGAGAAGGTGCGCGATGAGCAGGGCCTTGCCTACTACGCCTACTCCGAGCTGGGTGCGGGCTACGGCCGCGGCGCCTGGTCGGTGCGGGCCGGCGTTAACCCCCGCAACCTGGACAGCGCCATCGCCAGCATCCACGCCGAGATCGAGCGCTTCCTGCGCGACGGTCCTACCGAGGCGGAGATGCAGGACGGCGTGACGAGCCTGGTCGGCAGCCTGCCGCGACAGGTCGAAACCAACGAGGGCGTCGCCGCGGTGCTCGCCGAGGTGGACCTGTTCGAGCTCGGCCTGGACTACCTGGAGCGGTACCCGAGCATCGTGCGGGCGCTCACGCATGAGCAGGTGCTGGCGGCGGCTCGGCGCCACATCAAGCCGGCCAGCCTCATCACAGCGATTGCCGGCCCCGCGCGGGCCGAGGAAGGCTCGGCCAGCGCCCCCGACCGCTGACTCCCCGAAGGCGGTCCCGGCTGTTCCGCCTAAAAGTTGTCCCGCGCGGAGCCGGCGATGTTCGCCTGCTCGCGCCGCTTGTGGGTCAGCTCGTGCGTCGGAACGCTGGTGACCACGAAACCCGGCGTGAACAGCAGAGCCCCTTTCAAGCGCAAGGCGCTCTGGCTGTGGAGGGCCTGTCCCCACCAGGAATCGGGCACGTACTCCGGCAGGATCACCGTCAGCACGTCGGCGTTCTCCACCTTCTTGAGCTGCGTCAGGAATGCCAGGAGTGGCCGCTGGAGGCTCCGGTACGGGGATCCGACCTGGATGAGCGGTACCCCCTCGCCCCAGACCTTCCAGGCCTGCTCGATCTCCCGGGCGCGCTCAGCGTCCACCGCCACGTGGACCGCGGTGACGTGGTCGCTCATGGACCGTGCGTAACGGAGCGCTCGGATCGTGGCTCGGTTGACCTGGGAGACCGGGACGACCACGACGTGGGTGAGCGGCCGGTCCTCCAGCGGCTCGGCGGGCAACGCCAGGACGGCCCGGGCGCGCTGGTAATGGGCATACACGCGCAGGAAGCCGACGATGAAGATGGGCACGATCACCACCACGAGCCAGGCTCCCCACCAGCCGAACGATGCTCCCGGAACGATGGGGTTGTTGAAGTCGACAAAGTTCGTCACCGCGGCGGTGAGCGCCACGACTGCGGTGGCAATGCCGCCGACACCATTGACCAGCGACTTGAGACGCCAGTGGGCGGACTTATCGCGGATCCAGTGGCGCACCATGCCACCCTGCGATAGGGTGAATGCGATGAACACCGCCACCGCGTAGAGCGGCAACAGGGCCTCGGTCCGGCCGCCAAAGATCACCACCAGGACCGCTGACATCACACCCAGCAGAATGATGCCGTTCGTGAACGCCAAACGGTCGGCCCGGAATGCCAGCTGGTGTGGCGCGTAATCGTCCCGCGCCAGCAGCGAGGCAAGACGCGGAAAGTCGGCGAAGGCGGTGTTTGCGGCCAGGATCAGGATGAGGACCGTCGCGACCTGGACCACGTAGTACAGCGGGCCCTCGCCAAAGACGGCGCGATTCAGCTGCGAGATGATGGTGTCGCCGTCGGCCGGGATCACCCGGGTCTGGACGATCAACACCGCCAATCCCAGGAACATGGACGCCAGGATGCTGGCCATCGCGACAAGCGTCCGCGCCGCGTTCCGCGATTCGGGAGGCTGGAAGGCCGGTACGCCATTCGAGATGGCTTCGGTGCCTGTCATGACCGCCGAGCCCGTGGCGAAGGCGCGCAGCACCAGGAATAGGGTGAGCGGCTCCGCCGGGACGCTCTTCGGAATGTCAGGCACGATGGCTGGCAACTGGCCCGTAAACAGCAGGAACAGCCCTGTGCCGATCAGCGCGTACATCGAGACAAGGAATACGTAGGTCGGCACCGCGAAAATCGAACCGGACTCGCGGATGCCCCGGAGGTTGGCAATGGTGACCAGCACAATGCAGCCGACGCCCAGAAGCACCCGGTACGGCCCGAGGAGGGGGAGCGCCGAGATCGCCTGGTCGACGCCGGAAGCAACCGACACCGAGACGGTAAGCACGTAGCCAACTGCAAGCGCCGACGCCGCGATCAGCCCGGGGATAGGGCCGAGGTTGGCGTGCGCAACGATGTAGCTGCCGCCGCCAGACGGGTAGGTGTAAATGGTCTGACGGTAGGAGGTTGCCACGGCGGCGAGGAGCAGGGTGATGGCGATGGCCAGCGGCATGAACCAACCGGTGGCGGCTGACCCCGCTGCCATCAGGACGATCAGGACCGCCTCGGGTGCGTATGCCACCGATGACAGGGCGTCAGATGAGAAGACCGCCAGCGCCTTGACCTTCGACAGGCGCTCGTGCGACTCCAGGGCAGTGTGGATTGGGGTGCCGATGAGCGCCCGCCAGAGCGTGCTCAGCGCTCCCTTCGGCTCTTCAAGCTCCAGGCTCGCCTCGAGCCGGCCGGATCCCTGCCGCGAGAACCCGCCGAACTCCGGGCGCTTTATGCGCACCACGTGGTCGCCCGGCCGGCGGGGCCGAACTCGTTCGTGGGTTACGCGCTCCGTCGCGGGGACGCGCGGATCGTTTGATTTGGGATCGCCAGGTACCGGCGTGGTGCTCATAGTTGCCGTTGTGGGCGGGCCCTCGTGGCCGCAACACGCACAGCGCGTGCCGCTCCCGGTGCCCGAATCTCAGCATGGTATAGACCCTCCTCGAGGAGCCGCCATCGTTCGGAGGGCCCGCTCCCATGGGACTCGCTGCATCCTGGCGGCGGGCAAAGCCGCGACGCTATCCAGCCGGCTGACCGCCGCCGCCGTTGCGCGTTATGGTTGACCCTGGCGATTCGCCGCGCGGACGGAGTTGGGCGCGTGGGTAACCGCCGCAAGGCCAGTCGCGGCGCGCCACCGATGGAGCTGATGAAGTCGAACCGGGAAACGAGAGAGATCGTCGGGGCGGGCATTCTGGCCGCGCTGGGGATCGTGGCGACCAGCGTGGGCGCGTTCGCCCACGTCCCGCAGCTTGCCGCGCCGGGTTCGACGGCAATCCTGGTCGGTGGAGCCTGGCTGGGCAGCGCGCTGGCGCGTACAGACCTGTCGCTCCCGCGCCGATCCACTGCAAACCGGGCTCCGAAGACCGGCGACTGATGCCCACGCGAGAGATCACCTGGAACGTCGGCGCCTTCGCCATCGCGGCCATGTACGCGCTCGTGGTGGTTCAGGCGCTGATCCTGGGGTACGGCGCCACGAAGCGGTACGCCATGTGGCGCAGCGGCAGGCCGCACGGACCCATCGATCGGGTCGGCGAACGGCTGCGGGCA
This sequence comes from Chloroflexota bacterium, assembly GCA_016191465.1. GTDB lineage: Bacteria > Chloroflexota > UBA6077 > UBA6077 > CF-72 > JACPOP01. Next base: position 67,648 of record JACPOP010000020.1, read on the forward strand.
ACGCTCGGGGTGATGTTCCTGCACCGCCGGCTCATCCGTAAGGGCTACGTGTACGCGGGCGTGATGCACCTGTTCATTTTCTGGGGCTTCATCATGCTCTTCGTCGGCACGCTCATCGTGCTGCTCGAAGCGGACATCGTGCGGCCATTCTTTGGCACGAGCTTCTATTACGGCACCTTTTACGTCGTCTACAAGATCGTCATCAACTTCTTTGGACTGATTTTCATCATCGGCCTGCTCATGGCGCTCTTCCGGCGTTATGTGCAGGTGCCGATCAAGTTCCGAAAGAGCCTCAGCGATGACGCTATCGTGCTCGGCCTCCTCCTGTTGCTGGGCGTCACCGGGTTTCTGCTGCAGGCGCTTCGCCTGGCGGCGACGGACGATCCGAATGCCGCCATCCACTGGGTTTCCTATCCGCTTGTGCTGGCCCTCTCGGGCGTTGACCGGGGGGTGCTCCGGGCTGCCCATGGTGGCATGTGGTGGTTCCACATGCTGTCCAACACGGCGCTGATCGCCTACATCCCGGTCTCGAAGCTGTTCCACATGTTCACGGGCCCCGCCAACGTGTTCACGCGCTCCGGGGAGCCCAAGGGCGCCCTGGCGCCGATCCTGAATATCGAACAGCAGGAGCACTTCGGCGTTTCCAAAGTCCAGGACTTCAACTGGAAGCAGCTCCTCAACTACGACGCCTGCATGCGCTGCGGGCGCTGTCTGGACTTCTGCCCCACCTTCGCCACGGGTAAGCCCCTCAAGCCACGGCAGCTCGTGGTCGAGATTGGGGCGCACGTGGCGAAGCAGGAAGGCATGCTCGCCGGGCCGGCAGGCCCCAATCCGGCGGAGGCTGGCGTACGCGGGTACGACCCACAGACCAGCGCCGCCGGCGCCGAGGACCGCCGGACGGCCGTCATGCTCCCCATAGCGGCGCAGCTCATTGGGGACGTGGTCTCCGAGGACGAAATCTGGGACTGCACGACCTGCCGAGCCTGTATGGAGCAGTGCCCCGTGCTCATCGAGCACGTGCCGCTGATCGTGGAGCTGCGCCGCAACCTGGTGCTGGAGGAGAGCCGCTTCCCCCAGGACGTGCAGCTCCTGTTCAACAACCTGGAGCGCAACTCGAACCCGTACTCGTTCCCCGCCAGCACGCGGGGAGATTGGGCGCACGGACTGGGCGTGCGGGAGCTCGCGGAAGTTGAGGACCCTTCCACGCTGGAAATCGTCTACTGGGTCGGCTGCATGTCCTCGTTCGATGGGCGCACGCAGAAAATCAGCACGGCGATGGTGAAAATCCTGCAGGCCGCCGGGGTGGAGTTTGCCATTCTGGGACGCGAGGAAGGGTGCTCGGGCGATCCCGCGCGCCGAACGGGGAACGAGTACCTGTACCAGATCCTGGCGCAGCAGAACATCGAGCGGCTCCAGGCGTACCAGGCGAAGCGGATCGTGGCCTCCTGCCCTCACTGCTTCAACACCCTGCTGAACGAGTACCCCCAGTTCGGCGGCACGTTTGAGGTCATTCACCACACCACCTACATCGAGAAGCTCGTCACGTCTGGCCGATTGAAGGTGCCGGCAGCGAGTGGTCCCGATGCCAACCCGAACCTCGCGTACCACGATCCCTGCTACCTCGGTCGCTACAACGACATCTACGATGCGCCCCGCAACCTGTTGAAGATGGCCGAAGGCGGCTTTGTCGAGATGCCGCGCCACCGGGAGCGCGGGTTCTGCTGTGGTGCCGGCGGCGGTCGCGCCTTCATGGAAGAGAAGCGTGGGACGCGGATCAGCCACAATCGATTGAACGAGGCCCTGGACACCGGCGCCGAGGGCGTGGTGGCCGGCTGCCCGTTCTGTGTGACCATGTTCGAAGATGGCATCCGCGCGCTGGGCGCCGAGGAGCGCTTCCAGGTCAAGGACATTGCCGAGGTGATCGCCCAGAAGCTAGACGCCGCGAGCCAGCCGCCCACGACCCCCATTACCACCACCTAAAAGACTGGCAGCGTAGCCCGAACCCGCCGGCCGCGCCCGTCTTCAAGCGTTACCAAGGAGGCTTCGTTCACCGTTGGACATCGTGGTCACCATCAAGCAGGTTCCCGATCCAGACATTCCGCCGCACCACTTCAAGGTGGACGAGGCGAACAAGCGCATCGTGGGACCGCCCGGTGTGGCACCCGTCATGAACGGCTACGACGCCAACGCGCTGGAAGAGGCGCTGCGCATCCGCGAGAAGCAGGGCGGCAAAGTGACGGTCGTAACCCTCGGTCCTGACGGCGCTCGCGACACGCTCAAGCGCGCCATCGCCATGGGTGCCGACGCCGCGGTTCATGTCAACGACGCCGCGCTCCTCGACAGGGGCTCCTCACTGACGGCACGGGTTCTCGCCGCCGCCATTCAGAAGATCGGGCCGTTTGACCTCGTGCTGTCCGGCCGGCAAGCATCTGACACCGATGCTGGCCTGACCCACATCCTGGTGGCGGAAGCGCTGGGGGTCCCGGCCGTTTCTCCGGTCTCCAAGCTCGAAAGTGTTGACGCCGAAAGCGCCGTGGCGCGCCGCGCGGTAGACGATGGCTACCAGCGCATCAAAGTGCGGCTTCCAGCGCTGCTGGGCGTCTCCTCTGAGCTGAACGAGCCCCGTTATCCGCCGCTCAAGGGGATCATGGCCGCAGGCCGGGCCCAGATCCCCGTGTGGAGCGCCATGGACCTGAATATCACGGACCTGGAGCCACGGGTGGAGCTGCGGCGACTTTACCAGGAGACCCGCGAGGCCCGTGTGGAGCTCATCGAAGCAGATAGCCCTGCTGAAGCAGGTACGAAATTGGCCGACAAGCTGCGCGAAGCGGGATTGGTGTAGCCATGGCAGGAGTTTTGATCGTCGCGGAGGCCGTATCCGGGGCTCTGGCGCCGTCCACGCTGGAGCTCGCGGGGGAAGGCCGCCGCGTGGCCGAGGCGCTCGGCGAACCGCTCATCGCGGCCATCGCCGGAACCAACGTCCGGGGAAACGAAGCCGCGCTCGGCGAAGCCGGCGTCGAGCAGGTGTACCTTGCCGACCACTCGGGGCCTGGAGTGCCGTCGCCAGAGTGGACCGCCGCGGCCGTCGTGGCAGCGGTCAAACAGGCGCAGCCGAGCGTCGTGCTCATCTCGCACTCTGCTGCTGGCCGCATGCTTGCACCAACCCTCGCCGCACGGGTCCAATCCGGCGTCGTCACGGACGCCACACGGCTGCGGGTCGAGGGCGACAGGGTGATCGTGACAAAGCCGGTCTTTGGCGGCTCGGTGCTCTCCGAGCAGGTCGTGCTCGCGAATCCGCAGGTCGTGACGCTGCGCGCCCGGAGCTTCGCTGCCGCCGAGCCGCAACCGCGCAACGCGGCTCAGTCCATCGCTCTGCAGGTGCCCGAGGCCGCTGGTGGTCTGGAAGTGCTGGAGGAGATCCGCGAGGAGTCGACCAGCGGTCCCAAGCTCAAGGATGCCAAGGTCGTGGTCTCGGGCGGGCGCGGCCTGGGTGGTGCCGAGAACTGGCATGCCGTCGAGGAGCTGGCGGCGGTGCTGGGCGGGGCGGTCGGCGCCTCGCGCGCCGTCACGGATGCCGGCTGGATCTCGCCCTCACACCAGGTGGGGCTCACCGGAGCCACGGTGGCGCCGGACCTCTACATTGCCATCGGTATCAGTGGTGCCGTGCAACACGTCGCCGGCATCTCGGGAGCGCGCAACGTGGTAGCCATCAATAAGGACGCGGAAGCCAACATTTTCAAATATGCCCGTTTTGGTGTCGTGGGAGATTGGAAACAGGTCGTTCCAGCCCTCACGGAACGACTGAAACAACTGCGAAGTTGAACGGGCCGGGACCGAACGGCTTGCCCGGATCATGCCCGGCGGATTACAACGCCGCCACGGCTTTCCGGCCGCATCCGTGATGTCTGCTGCCTACAACCCCCGCCGACACTCCGCGCGACCCATTGCGCGAGCCTCCTCCGCCAACCAGTCCGAGCGGGTGGTTCCGTTCCGCCGCGGGCGTAGCGACGCACTGCCACCAGAACCTGGTGACCAGGCGCCCGCGCGGGTACGGCGGACCGCCACACCGGCGGACGAGCCCACGCCAGCGCGCCGACGGCGCGCTCGGCGCCCGCGCGGCCACTGGATCGAGCGCAACGCCGTCACCCTGACGGTTGCCTTCGCGCTAGTGGCCATGCTCTCTGTCGCTTTCGCCCTGGCGCAGATGGTGACCCGCCAGGACACACCCGAAGCCGTTGCACGGCCCGTGGCCACGGAGCAAGGCGCGGCACTCAGCGCACTCCCGGCGAGCACCGCACCCCCCGCCGTTGCGGCTTCTCCTGCCTCACCACCCAGCTCGGCCGTGCGCGAGATCCGGGCCACCGTGCGTGAGCTCGAAGCGGCGTATACGGTGCAGCCGGGGGATTCCCTGGGAGCCATCGCAGCCCGCTTCAACACCACCGTCTCGCGGCTCCAGGCAATCAACAACCTGGCCGATCCGCGGATCCTGAACGTCGGGCAGAAGCTCGTCGTTCCCCCGCCGCTCTGACCCCGCGCCCCCGAGCGCCCCGCGGCCAACGGCAGCCCCAGGGGCGCCGGGCTCGTACGGCCAGGGCCGCGCCCAGGCCGCTGAACCGCCCTCGCTGGCCGTTCGCCCTGCTGGCGCTCATCATCGCGGCGGCTGGTCTGGCGCTTGGCGGCGGCCTCGAGGGCCTTGTGAGCAGAATTTTGCCGCGGCCCTCGGCCGGCAGTTTCACGCTGGTCCAGGAGCGCCCAGACGCCCGGCTCGCGGAGGCGGTCCGTTCCGCGCTTGGCGCCGACGCGGCGAACGCTTCCGTTGCCATCGTGGACCTGCGGACCGGCGCCGCCACCGAGTGGAACGCCAACCTCTCCATGCCGGCGGCGAGCTTGTTCAAGCTACCGCTCCTGGCTGCCGTTCTCGATCGCTTCCGCACCGGGGCGCTGCGGCCCGAGCAGAAGTTGACCATCCTGCAATCGCAGTGGACCGATGGTGCGGGCGTGTTGCAGGCCCGCGTCGGAGATCAGCTCAGCGTCGAGGAGTTGCTTCGGTTCATGATCCAGGACAGCGACAACATTGCCGCCCGGGTGCTCCTGGACGAGGTGGGCGCCGACCGAGTGAACGCGCTCGCCGGCTCCATGGGCCTCACGGCGACACGTCTCGCGGACCGGGAGTCGGGCGAAGGCGGTGACCACCTCACCTCCGCGCGCGATGTGCGGACGCTGCTCGAACGACTCGCGCAGGGACAGGTCGGTGACGCGGCACAGTCGGAGCGGGGGCTCCGTCTGCTGGAGCTGCCGCAGGCGCAGCAATGGCTCGCCACCGATCTGCCTGGCTGGGCACGGGTGGCGCACAAGTGGGGCGCCGTGTCTGGTTACCAGCACGATGCGGGCGTGGTGAGCACTCCACGAAGCACCTTTGCCGTCGTCGTCATGACTCGCGGCCTGCCCCCGGGGCAGGCCGCCAGCGCCATCGCCCGGGTCGGACGCGCGGCCTTCGATACGCTTGCACGCTGAGCGCCAGGCACTCCGCTGGCCTGGCACTTGCCACGGCTCCCGCAACGGAGATGTCCACGGGTGAGAGCGAGCCGCCGTTCCTGGCCTTCCCGCCCGGGTTTTTCTGGGGCGCGGCGGTTTCCGCCCATCAGACGGAAGGCGAAAACACGAGCTCCGACTGGTGGGCCGCCGAGCAGGCAGGCACCGTCCCTCACTGCTCCGGCCGCGCCTGTGACTCCTGGAACCGCTGGCCCGACGACGTGGCGAGTGCCCGCGACCTGAACCTGAGTGCCCTGCGGCTCTCAGTGGAGTGGGCGCGCATCGAGCCCGAGCCGGGGTGCTTCAGCCAGCCGGCGCTTGACCACTACCGCCGCGTCATCGAGTGCGTGCGCAAGGCAGGTCTAGAGCCCATCGTGACCCTCCATCACACCACCAACCCGCTGTGGCTGGCCGAGCGCGGGGCGTGGACGTCGTCCGAGGTGGTGCCTCGGTTCGCGGAGTACGCAGACCGCGTCGGCCGCGCGTTGGGGGATCTCGTGGAATGGTGGGTCACCATCAACGAGCCAACCGTCTCCGGCATATTTGGCTACCTCACCGGCCTGTGGCCGCCACATCGTCACAACGCCTGGGGGCTGTACCTCCGTCATGCCTCCCACTGCCTGCGCGGGCATGCCGCCGCGCGCGCGGCGCTTCGAGGTCGCCACGGGCACGCGCGCGCTAGCATGGCGCTGCACATCAACCCGCTCGATCCCCTGAACCAGCGCGATCCAACGGACTGGGCCGCCGTCCGCATTTATGACTGGCTGTGGCAGGGGCTGTTCCTGCAACTGGCGGCGCCACACCTCGATTGGGTAGGCATCAACTACTACTTCCGACTCCTGGTGCGATGGGACCTGCTGCCCTGGAGCCTCTTTGCTCCGCCGCACATGGGTACCGGGGAGAAGACCGAGTTCAACTGGGAAATCTACCCCGAAGGCCTGTACAGGGTGCTTCAGCGCGTTGGCCGGCTCCACAAGCCGGTGATCATCACCGAGAACGGCATCGCCGATGCCGACGACGATCAGCGCCCACGCTACATCGTCGAACACCTGCGCCAGGCGCACCGGGCCATTCGCGATGGCGTGGACCTGCGCGGCTACGTGCACTGGAGCCTGCTGGACAACTTCGAGTGGGCCGAGGGCTACACGAAGCGATTCGGGCTGCTCAGCGTGGACTTTGCCACGCAGGTTCGTACCCCGCGGCCCAGCGCGCGGATCTACGCCTCGATTGCCCGCGCCAACGGACTCGGTGGGCAAATCGTCCGGCGGGCCCACGAACGTTCAACAGGTGACTATCCTCCGGGCGGGCAGGGGGCGGTTGTCACAACCGTCGGCAGCCCCGGCGAGGGGTGACCTCTGACGGGCGGGACTGGCTCAGCGGCATGCCCATGGTGTGCCGGCAGCGGTCAAAGCCGGTCGACTGACCGCGTGCCGAACGAAAGCCGACGCCCTGCCCGCGGCCCTGCTACGTCGATGCGGACACAGCCTCGGGGGGTGCAAGGAGGCGCTGGAAAGCGTCCTCGACCAGAAGCTCCGTCAGCGAGTCGACGGTCCAGAACGCCGGGAGCTCGTAGCCGTGGGTGTAGCGGGTCCGGACGGCCACCGGGCGCATGCCGGCACGCAGCGCTGCTTCCACGCCGGCCGGCGCGTCCTCGATGACGAGGCAGGCTGCCGGGTCCACGCCGATCATGGCCGCGGCGGTGAGGAAGACCTCCGGGTCGGGCTTGCCCCTGGCGACCTCGTCCGCCGAGACGGTCGCGTCGAAAGCCTCCGCGAGACCGATGCCGCGCAGCGTGGCATCCACCCAGGCGCGAGTGGACATGGAGGCGAGCGCGATACGGCAGCCCTCGCTCCGGAAGCGAGCGATCAAGTCGACCGCCCCCGGCCGCGGATCGAGCGCCCGTTGCAGGAGCTCGAGGACGGCGCCAGCGTAGCGGCCCAGAAACTCCTGGCCCTCACACGTCAAAGGGTCGTGGTCCAGCAGCCAGCGCCAGTTGTCATCGGGCGACTGGCCGAGCGTGCCGGCGTAAATCTCAGGGGTTAACCGGTGGCCGTAGGCGGCCAGAGTCTCGGAAAGCGCCTGTTCGTGGATGGGCTCGCTGTCGACCAGGACGCCGTCCATGTCGAAGATGACGCCGCGGATCAGCCGGGCTTGCAGAATCGAATGGGCGATCATATTTGCGCAGATTCTAGGATCGTCCCGCAGCCCGCAAGGCCGAGGGCGACTTTGCGTGAGGGGTTCGGGTAGTCCAGCTCAGCGCCAGGGGCCAGACTGTGGACCAGCGCCCGGCGGTCGCGCCGCAGTGCAGCGCAGATCAGGCTCCGGCAGGTGCGGCGATGCCTCGCACTCGGCTGGCGTACAGTGGACGGCCCGATGCACGAAGCGGCTGGACAGGCGTGGCAATGCGCGCGGTGATCATCGAACGGCCCGGATCGTTCCGAGTGGATGAGGTATCCGAGCCCCAGGCCGGGCCGGGCGAGCTGCTCCTGCAGGTCGGTGCCTGCGGGATCTGTGGCACGGATCTTCACATCCTGGCAGGCGAGTTCCCTCTGGCGCGCTACCCCTCGATTCCAGGCCATGAGTTCGCCGGCTCGGTCCTCACCGTGGGTGAGGGTGTGCTGGGGTTCCGAGAGGGCGACCGGGTGGGCGTCAACCCGTCGGTCTTCTGCGGCATCTGTCGCTTCTGTCGGTACGGTCGCGCCAACCTCTGCGAGCGCGGCGGCGGGTTCGGCACGTCCAAGCCGGGAGCCTTCGCCGAACGCGTCAGCGTGCTGGCCGTCAACGCCTACCACCTGCCCGATAGCCTCTCGTTCTCCGAGGCCGCAGTGATCGAGCCGGTGAGCTGCGCGGTCCACGGCATGCACCGCCTCGCGCCCAGGATTGGCGAAAGCGTGCTCATTTACGGCGCCGGAACGATGGGGCTGATCCTTGCCCAGCTGGCACGCTTCTACGGCGCGCGCCTGGTTGCGCTGGTAGATACCAACCCCGCTCGCCTGGAGCGCGCACGGACGTTTGGCTTCGACGTGCTGGGCGCCGGGTATGACGACCTGCGTGAGCTGGCCCCGCTCGGCTTCGAGAATGTCATCGAGGCCACGGGCGTGACGAGGGTGGCAGAGATCGCCTTTCAGGCGGTCATGCGCGGCGGTACGTTGCTCCTCTTCGGCGTCTGTCCGCCAGGCGAGCAGGCCCGTTTCGAGCCGTTCCGCATCTACAACCAGGAGATTAACGTCATCGGCTCGATGGCCGTCTTCAACAGCTACGGCCCGGCCCTGGAGATCATTGCCGCTGGGGGCGTGGATGCCAGGCGGATGGTTACCCACACCTTCGGGCTCGATGCCTTCGCGGAGGCTCTGGATACGATGCGCGGCGGACAGGGACTGAAGGTCCAGGTCCTCCCTGGCTGACCGCTGGGCCGCTCGCGTCGCAAGCGGCCCAGCCGCCCGGTGGTGGTTCGCGTGAGGACGCCGGTGGTTTGCGCCTCAGGCGAAGGGCTCGCCGAACCGCTCGCGCGAGACCGTCGCCGCCAGCGGCTTGCGCTTCTTCTTGCCCTGTCCAAGAGGCTGCGCCGGGTAGCCGAATGGCACGATCGCCAGCACGTCCATCTGGGGCGGCACGCCCACCAGTGCGCCCACCTCGTCCAATCCGCCAAATCCAACCCAGTTAGAGCCAACGCCTTCAGACCAGGCGACGAGCATCATGTCCTGGATCGCACGGCTGCCATCCGAGACGCCAAACGGAGAATCTTTCTCGACGGAGACGACTACGGCCACCGAGGCCTGGGCGATGTAGGGCCCGGTCCGCGCGAGCTCGCCGAGCTTCCGGAGCGTGTCGCGATCCTGCACTACCACGAAGTGCCAGGGCTGCTTGTTCATCGAGCTCGCGGTGAGATGGGCCGCTTCCACAATCTGGCGGACAGTGGCCTCGGGAACCGGCTTCTCTGCAAATTGCCGCACCGCGAGCAGGGTGCGAACGGCCTCTAACACGTCCATGATGTCTCCTTACGTAGGCTTGTACTGCACAGTCGGAACCGCCCTGGTAGCGCTGCGCTCACGCTGGCGCCGATTCCGCCACCCGTGCCGACTCGGGAGCCTGGGTTGCTTCGCGCGCGGCCGAAGCGAGGAATGGGGCTGGTGGCACGGCCCCGGCACGGGTGCAAGGCGAGTGCCGTAGCGGGCAGGTGAGCCACACTACACCGTATGGCAAGGCAACAAGCGACCAGGCGACAGGGACCAGCCCACCGGGCCACCGAGAAGGGCTCCGACATCAGCGATCTGTGCTGGCAAGCGTGCAAGGCGGCGCTGCGGACGGCATCCCACCCCGGCATCCGAGAGCCGTGGCTCCACGCCGTTGCCCTGGGCCGCGAAGCAGTTTCGAGCTCGCCCGATGCCCCGGAGCCGGCTTTCAACCTGGCGGTTGCGCTGGCTGGCCTGGCTCGGGCCACGCAGGAAGCTCCCGCACGCGATGAGGCCGCCATGGCCTTCGAGGCCGCGCTCCAGCGGGCGGAGCATGAACCGGAGGCAGCCGATGAAGGCGCGGGCCAGACCCGCCGGCGTTTCCTCGACGAAGCGCTTCGGCTCTTCAAGGGGGAGCTTGCGCCATTGCTGGACGAACCCTCGGCTGCGTATGGCTTCGCCTATTACGCGCATGCTCACGGCAACACCGAGGCGGCTCGGACCCGCCTGGCCAGGCTGACGGCGGAACCGACGCTGGGGGCACGAGCGACACACCTCCTCGCCGGCCTGCCGGAACCTCCCGCGCCGCGATCGGTGACAGGGCGCAACGAGCCGTGTCCCTGTGGCTCTGGCCAGAAGTACAAGCGGTGCCACGGACGTTGAGTGAGTGGCTCCCGGTCCAGTCTCGTTACAAGGCGTCGCGCTGAGAGCCGGCGAGGATGCCCGGGCCCGCGGCGAACCAGCGCCACGTCACCAGGACGGATGGTGGAACCATCAGGGCCATTGCCAGGATGCCCGTGGAGCCGAGGCCCGCGCTCGCGGCGAGCGGCCCGGCGCCCAGCGAGAAGGCGGCGCCGGCGACCGCCGCAATGGTGTCCAGCACGCCCACCGCCCTCCCGCGAACGGCGGTGGGCGTCGAGTCCACCACAATCGCGGTCGACGCCACGTTCACGCCGCACCAGCCCAGGCCCACCAGGAAAATGCCGAGTGTCAGCAACGCCGGGTCGGAAGTAAACGCCGCGACGCCGCCACCTATCGCCTCGACAATCGCGCCCGCCACCAGGACAGGGAGCCGCCCGACCCGGTCCGCGAGTCTGCCCACCGGGATGGACGGGGCGAACATGCCCGCCGAGTGGACGGCCATCGCGAAGGCGATCCCCGGCAGCGACACCCCGCGCTGGATCATGACCAGGGGCGCCGTGACCATCGCGATTTGCATGCTGCCCTGGGCGGAGAACATCGCGATGCCTCCCAACTGACGCCGCGGATTGGCGAAGAAGTCGCCAAGCCCAAAGCTCTGAGGTGAGGCGTCCAAACGCGAAAGGACCGGGGGCGTGTAACCGGGGTAGTAGCGGCCCAGGTTGGCGGCGATCTCGCGAGGATCCGGACGGACGCGGGCGATGAGCACGATCGCCGGCACGATCAGGACCGGCAGCAGCAGCCACGGGATCGCCAGGCGCTCGATTCCCAGCCGGGGCGCGAGTGTCTCGCCGGCTCCCACCAGCATTGGTGAGACAACCACGCCGACGAGCGCGCCGCTCAGCACCATGCCCACCACCGTGGCGCGCCGGTGCGGCGGGTACATCTCCGCAGCCGCAAGACGCAGTTGCTGGATGCCGCTGCTGCCAATGCCAAACACCAGCATCCCGAGCACCAGTGGCCAGAACTCGCGCGCACTCATCGCGAGCCCAATGGCGATCGTCCCCACCAGCGCCACGACCAACCCCGAGAGCACGCCGGGTATTCGGCCGTAGCGGTCCGTCACCCTGCCAAACGGATACGCGGCGACAAACCGGCTCAGGCTGTGGAGCGCCACGGAAACCCCGGCGAACGTCGGCGAGCCCAGGAGCTGCACGACCATCAGCGGACCCAGCGAGAAGGTGAGGTTCGTGCCTGCCCCACCAAACATCTGCGAGAGCGCCAGCCACACCGTGTTCCGCTTGATAAAGCCAGGCACCGTGTAGTCGGGAGCCGCCGTCACCGTTTCGACGGGGGATTCAGCGGCAGGAGGCGGAGTCGGCGGGTGGACGGGCATCTCCCCAGTATCGGAAATGGCGAGGTGCGTTGGCGGCCTACGCATCAGGCCATTGCACGAGCCGGCCGCACGGGGACGGCGAGTTGCTCGACCTCCAGCGTGAGGCCGAGAGCGGCATCGACGCTGTCACCGCCCTGGATGATGACACGATCTACGCCGAGGCCGAGGGGCTCAGCCGGCCGCTGCCTGAAGTGCGGGACGCGGGTAGCCTGCGTGCGCTGCTGGCTTCGCCGTGATGGCGGGCCGCATACGGACCGGCGTCACTCGATGCGCACCCCGTAACGCACGCCGTTGCGCAGTGGGAAGTGATGCCGTCGAGCGCATCCGCCCTGGTACAGCGGGGTGTTCGGCCCAACCACACCACATGCCGCCGGCGCACGTAGCTCGATCGCTCCCACCAGCATCGACGAGTCGCGGGACACCGTGTAGCTCAGGTCGAACACGGTCGAGCGATACAGCACGTTGCGGACGCCATACTGGCGGCCGGGGATGCGCAGCGCCTCAGGCAAGGCTGGCGTAAGCGTGAACGTCAGGCCCGCCTCGCGGCTCTCGCCAAAGCCAACCATGTGGCGCAGCAGCAGGTCGGCGGTTTCGGCACCCCAGCCGTAGCCGTCCCCAGCCCGCCAGTCACGCAGGTCGCGCGGCCAGTATTCGCGCGCCGCCCCGGGCGTGGGCCGCGGAAAATCGGCCAGCGTGCGGCGATCGTTCTGACGGTACACGCGGTCCAGGATTGAGAACGCCTGCTCCCCCAGCCACTCGTGCTGCCCGGTGAGGGCCGCGGCTTCGGCCAGCGCGAAGGTCCACGACGGCCACCAGGTCCAGGGACCGTTGCCGTGGCGGCGCACCTCCTCCTGCATCAGGCGCTTCTGTGCGTCGTCGGCTGCAAAGAGTCCTACCAGCGACAATGCCCCCCATCGGCGTGAGTCCACGCCCCAGTACCGCTCGTCCGGGTCGGGGTCCTGGAAGCGACCGTCCTGGATCAGCCAATCGCGGAAGCGGCTTTCCGCGGGATCCCACAGCGTCTGCGTCCGCCGCACGAAGTCCTGGTGGACGGCGGCCCAGCGTGCCGAGATCGCCGCTTCGTCCACCTCGCCCGCCAGCCACGCCAGGCGCTCCGCCGAGAGCGCCATTGCCGCCTGAAGCTCCACCGGCCGCACGTGGTCGGAGATTACAGCGTCACCCGACCCGCCTTGATCCAGCCGCGGGTTTCCGTCCTCGCCCGCCTCCCATGTGCAGCGATAGACCAGGAACCCGTCGCGATCACTTCGGTGGGCGAGCCACCAGTCGAGGTACGCCTCCAGGTAGGGCAGCAGCTCGGCGAGCCAGGCGCGGTCCAGGGTCCGCAGGTACAGGCGCTCCAGGCACAGGAACGGCAGGCACCAGGCGGGAGAGGTGCCGCAGATCGAGCCGTCGCGCGCCACCATGTTCGGCTCGCCGCCCTCGAAAACGCACGGCACGTTGGGTGCTGGCGCGTCGCGGAACAGGCTGAGCACCGCTCGAGCGGCGGTTTGTGGGTCGGCATACGCCAGCCGCAGCATGTCGAGCGCGCCTTCGGCTAGAACCACGCGGGGCCAGGCGACCATCCAGCTCGGCCACACGTCCCGGAAGATGCCGCCCGCCGGGAACACGCACATCCGAGTCGTCTCCAGGTCGTAGTGCAGCCCATTGGCCCATGAGGGCGGCCAGTCGCCCGTCAGACGCGGCGCCGTGGCGTGGAAGCGGCGGTCCTCATCCAGCAGCACCTCGAGCTGCGACGGGGCTCGATCGGCAGCCCGCTCGGCACGCTCCGCCACCTCGGCCGCGACGTTGCCTCGGGCCAGCGCCAGCGCGACCTCCAGGACGGCGCCGGGGCCAAGGCGCTCCGTGCCAACGGTGGCGCGGGCGCCCTCCGCCGTGGCCTTCCAGGGCGTGCCGCACGGGCCCGCGACATGGACCGGCGGCGCCATCGTCTCTGGTGGCGAGGTGAGCATGACCACGTCGCCCGCCACGTCCACGCGCTGCGCGCCCTCGCCTTCGATCACGACCTGCCAGAACGCCGGGCGCGGCGCGGCAGCCTGGTTGGCGGCCCGCAGCCGCAGGCAGAGCGTGTCGCCATCGAGGAAGTAGCGGGCCGAGACCTCCACCTCATCCACGCGCCAGTCGAGCTCGAGCATGTTGGCGGTGTGATAGCGGCAGACGTAGCCAATGGCCTCGAAGTCGCGGCGCGTCTCGCACCGTGCGCCACCCGACAGGAGCGCCACGAGCCAGACCGCCAGACGCAGCGTCGGGACGTTGGCGGTGGGATAGCACCACTCCATCCCCACCCGCTCGTCGCAGGTGCGGAGCACACCCCCCTGGTGCTGGCCCCAGCCTGTAGCTCGCGCCGACGGGTTGCGCAGGTAGCCAAACGGCGTGAAGTCTCCGAAAGGGAGCGTCACGTGCCGCAGGCCAATACGGCGGATGACAGCTCTTAGCTCTCCTCAAATCCAGCGTTGGTGAACTTCAGCGCGCGGCTGTTCTCGTTGACGTTGCGCACCACGTTCTCGGGCGCACCATCTGGGATGTCCGCTTCGATCTCCAGCGTGACCCGCACGGACGCGCCGACCAGGCCGGTCAGGTGGGCGATGACCTCGTCGTGGATGCGCCCGGCGTCGCGGCCGGCGCGCTCGGCTTCGAGGATGACCGTGCCGTGGAAGCGGCGCAGCGTGCGCGGACCCGGCGCAGCCGGGATGGGCGGGCCGTCTCGGCCACTCCCGAAACGAGCCGTGGGCCCGGAATGGTCAGAGGGCGTGGCCGCAGCGCCCACTCCGTCCGGCGGCGGGTTCGGTTTCGCGCGAGCAGCCTCTTCGTCCATCTGGCGACGCGCGGCTGTCGGACGGACCAGCAGGCCCGCGTCGCCCTCCGAGACCGCCACGTTCTCGCCGCCGCGCAATCCGCGATAGCGGCTGGCGGCTTCGTCGTAGCTATCGGCGTAGGCGAACGAATCCTGCTCCCAGGTCAGGGTGGCGAACCCTTCCCGAATGGCCTGCGCCAGCACGCTGGAGTCCTTCAGCCGGGGCAGGTACAGGTACTGGCCGAAGTCGTGAGTCAACTGGCGGATCGGCACGTGGTCCCCGCGCCACAGCGGCACGCTGTCCAGCTCCATGCGCAGGCTGGAGGCGGCCAGTCGGGCCACCAGGCGATCGTCGCTGCGCAGCTTCTTGCTGGCCCGAACCGCAAGCGGGTCCTGGCCGGAGAGCCGGCTGGCCTGCCATTCCACAGGATCCGTCGGCTTCGCCTGCACCGGCACCAGCAGCCACTGATACGTCTCGGGGAGACGCGCCGTGACGGCGCCAGGATCGTCGGCGAGCAGGAATCGCAGCGGCTGCCGGGGCAGCATCGCCTCGTAGACGGCGGTGATCTGGTGGGGCAGGGGATCGACCACCGAGGTGTGGACGGCCAGCACGGGGTCGAACAGGTGCGCCAGGCGGATGCGATGCGCCTCCGAGACGAGGCGAAAGGCGGCCCCATCGCCGTCAAAGCTCCACGGCCGGCCGGCGGCGACCACTTCGAGCGAGGGCTCGCGGTCTCGGTACAGGATCTCGCTTGCGACCCGCCCCGACGGGTCCTTGTACGTCAGCTCGACGGCACTGGAGCCAAACCACTTCGCGGCCACGACCGCGACCAGCGCGTCCGGGAGCACGCCTTTGACGGCGGCGTTGGGCTTCAGGTCCTCGAGCAGCGCCACGCGTTCAGCCTCCAACACAGCAGCGCCGGAGATGGTGTGCGGCGGGCAGTGGGCAGGATAGAGGCCCGCCGATGCCGCGGCAACCAACCTGGTCAGCCAACTGCCTTGAAGTCGATGCTGATGGGCGGTATCGTCGGCCCGCGGCAGTCAACGTGGCTCAGCCTGGCGAGGGACGCCCCGTTTGGGCGCGAGCAGTTCGTGCAGTTTAGCGGCTGTCAGCCATAGGAACGTTGGGGTGAGCCAATGGCGGCGCGCTGCAAGCATGGTCTCCTATTAGAGTTCTCGGCCTGCTGCGAGGCGTCGTCACCCGCGCCCAGTAGCGGGACCCTCTCCCTGCCTCCGCCGCCGCCGCTAAACTGGATCCAATCTCCTAAGCCGGGCTCGAGCCAGAACGGGCCAGTGAAAGTGCGCCGGGACAACGCCCCTGGCAGACCCTCATTAGGGACCCGACCCAGCACCGGTGCGTCGACGGGAGCCGGCACGCACCTGGGCCCGTTTGCATCTGAGCAGAAGCCTGGCGGGCCTATCGGGGAAGTGCCTCGGTTCCAGCGGGGCGACCGGGTGCGCCTGGTTGCCGAGCCGGCCCGCCGAGGGGCCATTGTGGGGGGTCCAGAGGGCTCCCCCCAGCCCGGCTTCCGGTACGAGGTCATGCTCCCCGAAGGGGACGCCTGGTTCCCTGAGCCCGCCCTGGAGCTGGTCGACACGAGCCTCGATCCCCGTTGGGAATCACGTGAGGAGCTGCGCCGCGATCTGCTCCTGGCGAAGCTGAAGAATCCACTCACCGACAGCCTCTACGCCTACGGTGCCTCGCGCACTGACTTCGAAGCGTACCAGTTCCGTCCGGCGCTGAAGTTCCTGCGCAACCCGAATCAGAGCCTGCTGATCGCCGACGAAGTCGGTCTGGGCAAGACCATCGAGGCCGCGATCATCTACCTCGAGCTCAAGGCGCGGCTGGGGATCGACCGCGTCCTCGTCCTGTGCCCGTCGCGGCTTACGGCCAAGTGGCAGGACGAGCTGCGGAACCGTTTCGACGAGCAGTTCGAGATCCTTGACAGCGCCAGAGTCCAGCGCCTGTTCGAGGAGCACCAGCGCCACGGCTCGGGCATCCCGATCCGCGCAATCGCCTCCTTCGAAAGCCTCCGGCGCGAAGAGATCCTGCAGCGGTTCGTGGATCGTCCGTTTCCGCTGGACCTGCTGATCGTCGACGAGGCGCACCATATGCGCAACGCTGACGCCAACACCTATCGGCTTGGCAACACGCTGGTCAACGCGTCCGACGCCGTGCTCTTCCTCACCGCCACGCCGCTCAATCTGCGCACCGACGACCTCTTCAACCTGGTCAACATGCTGGCGCCGGACGAGTTCGAGCGCCGCGAACTGTTCGCGGAACAGGTTCAGCCGAACCAATACGTGCACCGCGCGATGAGCCTGCTGTCGGCCGGCGATCCGCGCGCTGCGCGGGTCGAGCTCCAGAAGGTCGAGCAGTCGCCGTTTCGCCAGCGCTTTCTGCTGAACCCCTACTACCGCGAGATCCTCGCCCGGCTGAGCGCAGGGGTGAGCCTCCCACGGGACGAGCGCGTGCTGCTCCAGCGCGAGATGGGAGATCTGAATGCGCTGGCGTCGGTCTTCACGCGCACCCGGAAGCGGGAGGTTGCACATGCTGCTGAGCGGGCACCCGTCTCCATTCGGGTTCGGCTCACGCCTGAAGAGCGGGCGTTCTACGACGGGGTGCTGGGGCTTGCCCAGCAGGAGATGCGCGCCGCCGGCGGCAGCGCCAGGGGCTTTGCGGCGGTGATGAAGGAACGCCAGGCGGCGAGCTGCCTTATCGCGCTCCGCTCGGCCTTCGAGCACGCCGCTCAGGAACGGCGTGCCGTCAGCCTGGAAGTGGACCGATCCCCGTTCGACGTGCTCGCGACCGGCGAAGACCTGAAGATCACCAGTCGTGACGATCTACTCGGGCTTTCGCGCCGCATTGGCGAGACGGATTCCAAGTTCGACCTCTTCCGGCACGCCATTGGGGGAGCGCTCGCGGAGGATCCGACCAGCAAGGCGCTCGTATTCTCCTTCTTCAAGGGCACCCTGCGCTACCTAGAGCAGCGATTGCGCCGGCTCGGCTACGAGGTGGAGGCGATTCACGGTGACGTGAAGGTCGAGGAGCGTCGCCGCATCATTGAGCGATTCAGAACCAGCACTACGCAGCGGATCCTGCTCTCATCTGAGGTGGGTGCCGAGGGTCTCGACTTCCAGTTCTGCGACGTCCTGGTCAACTACGACCTGCCCTGGAACCCGATGCAGGTGGAGCAGCGGATTGGACGGCTCGATCGCTTTGGGCAGCAGCACGCACGGATCCGCATCTACAACCTGTTCATCGAGGATACTGTCGAGACCCGGATCTTCGACCGGTTGTACGAGCGGATCGAGTTGTTCCAGCACTCCATCGGCGATCTCGAGGCCATCCTCGGCGACGTGGTGGTGGAGCTCTCACGGCACGTGCTCCAGGCGGACCTCACGCCAGCCGAGGAGACGAGACTTGCCGAGCTCGCCGCCGACCGGATCGTGCGACGGCAGAAAGAAGAGAACGAGCTGGACCGCCAGAAGGACGAGCTTCTCGGCGCGGGTCGCATTCTCGACCAGCAGGTCGACGCCACGATCAACAGCGGACGGGTGATCTCCCCGTCGGAGGTCCAGGCCCTCGTCTTCACCTACCTGCGCTCCGCCTTCCCCCGTGCCACATTGCAGGGCGATAGCGATGAGCCATGCTGGACCTTGCAGATTGACGAGGACCTCGGCCGGCACCTCGCGAGCTTTGTCACGCGGGCGCGCATGGAGAACCGCCTCAGCGAGGAGCTGCGGACAGCGATGTATGGTCGCGGCCAACAGCGCATCAGGCTCACGTTCGCGGCCGAGCTCGCCAACCGCCGACCGAGCCTCGAGTTCGTGACTGTGCGCCATCCGCTGGCGGAGCTGGCGCGCGCGTACTGGGCCGATCAGCGGCGGCGCGGCGTGCCCGCGACGGCGCTCGCCGTCCACGGCCCGGAGGACGAGGCGGGAATTGGACACTTCTTCGTGTACGTGCTCAGCGTCTCAGGGGCAGAACGGCGGACCACGCTGGAGCCGATCGTGCTGCTCGACGACGGACGGGTAGTCGCCCAGGCGGCAGACGCGCTCCTGCGCGCGCTCCAGGACGATGGGGTCCGTTCATCTGTGGAACCGACCGACCCGGGGCCTTTTGCGAGGGCCGAGAAGGCCGCAACGAACCTGATCGCGATGCGGCGCGATCAGGTTGAGGTGGAAATGAAGCGCCGCAACGAGGCGCTGCTTGCGCGACGCGGTACCTCCATCAAGACCTCATTCGAGGCCAAGATTCACCGCACCGAGCGTCTCCTGCAGGCTGCCGCCAACGAAAACATCCGCCGGATGCGTCGCGGCGAAGCCGATCGTCTCCGGGCCCGTATGAGTGCGAAGCTTGACGAGCTCGCGAATGCCCGGAACGTCGTGGTGTCGTTCTCGCTCATCGCGGGTGGGCGGGTCGAAGTGATCCCCCGGACGGCATGATTAGAACGGCGACCAACTTCGTCCACGCTGCCATGCAGACGATTGGCCGCGAGTGCATCGTCCACGAGCGCCCAGCGGCGTTCGATCGGATTGCGCTCGTGGGCACTGTACTGGGGCAGCCACACGTTGCGGAACCGCGCGTGCGGGAGTTGCCCGAGCCAGGAGCGGACGGGCTTGCCGTCGTGGGTAGTGACGTTTTCCGGCACCAGAATCAGGTCGTCGGTGGGGTAGGTCGTCGCCAGTTGCTCCAGGAAGGCAATGAAGTCCACCGCTCGTTTTCCTGGGTCGGACCCGCTGGTGCAGCACCCCGAGACGGCCATCCATGGTCCCGAAGAGGGCAGGCTTCTGGTTCTGTTCCGGCGTGGGGATGCGCACCCCCGGTCCCTGCATCGACAGCGCGCACCACCGGCAGCAACGCCAGCTCGCATTCGTCCAGATGCAGGGTTGTGCCCGCCGTCGTAGTGACGAGCGGCTTACCCAGCAAGGTGAGTTTGAACGGGGCCGCGGGGTGCGCTGTCCGCTCCGGGCGCTCGCATGCACAGAGGGCCATGCCGTGCGATCTGCGCCGCGGTGTAGCCGCGTGCGCTCAGCAGCACCCATGTGCGCTCGCAGCGCCACATGGCCCCCTGCGCGTCGCTGCATCGCCAGCAACACCCGCCACTGCTGGTCCGTAAGGGGCAATTCTGACCAACCGTTGGTTCCAGTCGCCCGATTCGGATGCGGGCGATCGCGTGACGCTCTAGCGCTGGCTCGGGAATGCCCCGCCGCGAGTCACGCCTCGCCGGGCCGAACTGCAGAACTCCGCCACGGCCTCAACCTCAACCTCAAGGCCGCCTGACACTGGATGGCCACAACTCAGTCACGAAGCCCCGCTCGCTAGGTGCGTGGCGGCGAGGTAGCCAAAAACCAGGGCCCGCCCCAGCACACCGCCGCCCGTGTACCCGATGTTGTGCTGGAAGCTGGCGGCGACGTTGCCGACGGCATACAGCCCCGGAACCGGGTGCCCTACCTGATCGATGACCCGCGCGACGCCGTCCGTAATGAGCCCGCCCTTGCTCCCGTAGGCGCTGACGTGAAGCTGAACGCCATAGTAGGGCGGCGTATCGAGTGGACCCAGGTTCGGGTGCGGCCGGTGATCGACGTCGCCGTAGTAGCGCTGATACTCGTCGCCCCCGCGGTGAAAAACAGGGTCCTCCCCCTGGCGGGCCGACGCATTGAAGCACGCGACCGTGGCGGCCAGGCCCGGGCCGTCTATCCCGAGTCGGCTTGCAAGCTCCGGCAGCGAGGTCGCGGCCGTCAGCCAGGCGGGGTCGGGCTCTCCGGGCCGGATGCCCGCGATCGGATACCGGGCGCGGTACTGGCTATCCAACACCAGGAACATGGGCACGTTGGGATAGGTGTAGGCATCCCCATCCCAGGCATGCACGGCGCTGTTGACAAAGTCGTTGTAGGGCAGCGACTCGTTGCCGAAACGCTGGCCGGCGCGGTTGATGACGATCGTGTGGGGGAGATTGCGCTCGCGCAAGCACGGCCGAAAGTACAGCCCCCCTTCGTAGCGCTCGCCAGGAAGCTGGAAAGCTGGTGTCCAGGAGGCATCGTGCATCAGGGCTACCGGCAGCCCCAGCACCATTCCCATTCGGTGGCCGTCACCCGCGTTGGCCGGGGGCGTGGCAGGTCCGTCGTACGGTCGCTGCACATTGCGGCGGGTGTTCACCGCGTCCCAGTCGGCCCCGCCCGTGGACAACAGCACGCCTCGTCGGGCGCCAATCCGAATGATCCGTCCGTCGTGCTCGACCTCCACGCCAGCGACGCGCCCATCCTCCACGACCAGGCGCTGGGCGCGGTGGCGGCGGCGAATCTCGATGCCGCGGTCCAAGCACGCCTTGAGCAGCGCCGCGATGCTGGCACCGCCACCGGCCCGCACGTCGTCTCGTTCGCGCTGGGCCAGCAGCTCCGGGGACGGCTGGAAGCGGGTCGATCCGCCCCGTTCGTCGGCTTCCTTCAGGCTGACGCGCTGCGTGACGGGCCCACGGCGGATCCAGGACGCGGCCTCGCCCAGTGAGCGCACCGGAAACAGCGCTGGCACCATGGTGCGCCCGCGCGAGGCGCCAGGCAGGCGCGCCCGGTAATCGGGGAAGTTCAGCAGCGCCTCGAACCGGAGCGGCGTATGCGCTTCCAGGTACTGCACCGCCTCGATGCAGTGATCCACGTAGGCTTCGGCAATCTCACGCGATTCCGGGATGTGCTCGCCCCGGGCCGTCGCCAGAAGGTGGGCGAGCGCAGCCTCCCGACTATCCGCGATCCCCGCGGCCTGCTGCTGCTGGTTGTTTGGGAACCAGTGCCCGCCGGTTGCCAGCGCTGTCCCACCGCCCAGCGTGTCAGCTCGCTCCAGCACCACCGCCCGGAGGCCGTGGTCGTGCGCGACAATTGCCGCGGCGAGTCCCCCGCCCCCGCTGCCCACCACAGCAAGATCGACGACGAGATCGCCCGCGTCCTCCTCGTCCCCTGAGACCCGCTCGGGCTCGTGCGCCATCGATGCAAATACGACGTTGTTCATCGCGACACCCCAGTTCATCGCCCGTCCGAGCGCCGCCCAGGACGATAGCCCGCCTACACCACCGATGCAACGGTCGTGAAGATTCCGGGTGTGCTACGCTCGGCGCATCTGTGTCCGGGTAGGAGACCGCCCGGTGTGGACCGTTGCCGCTGTCCAGGAGGGGAGCACCACCGTGAAGCGCTGGATTCCGCGCGTCGTTCTGCTGGCTCACGGCCTCTCGTGACCGCTGTCGCTCGCCCTCTGCTGCGGCGCCGCAGCGTCGACGAGGTGCGTCCGCTGCTGCTCCAGCGGGCGCGGGCGCGGCGCAACCCGTTCTACGCAGCACCCTTTGACGAGGTGGCGCCGGCCATCGAGGGCCTGGCCTCGTTGGACCGTGCGGCCTGGGCGCAGGCGTTCAGCACCCTGGCCAGGCCGCACGAGCGCCGATGCGCCGAAGCCGAGGCGAGGGGCGACGAACAGACCGCGACTGAGGCGGCATTTCTGGCCTACACGTACTACGCCATCGCCCGCTACCCATTGCCCGCGGGTGAAGGGCAGTGGCAGGCGTACCGTCGTGCCCAGGCGTGGTACCTGCGCGCCACGCGGACCCTGGATCCGCCGCTCGAACGGGTGGAGATCCCGTGTGACGGAGAGCCGGGCCGGGGATCAGCCATCGTCGGGTATCTGCGCAGGCCGCGGGGCCAGAGTCGTCCACCGCTGCTGCTCATGTGTGCTGGCCTGGACGTCTACAAAGAGGAGCACCGCGCCGATGCCTTCCTGGCGGCAGGACTCGCCACGTTCGCGATGGACATGCCGGGCACCGGGGATGCGCCCATCGTAGGGTCTGAGACGGCGGAGCGGCTGTGGGATGCCGTCTTCGCGTGGGTGGCCTCGCGCCCGGATCTCGATGCCAGTCGGGTGGCGCTCATGGGAACGAGTACCGGTGGCTACTGGGCGGCCAAGGTGGCGCATACGCATAGGGATCACCTGCGCGCGGTGGTGAGCCAGGGCGGCTGCGCGCACGTTGCCTTCACCCGCGAGTGGATCGAGCAGGCCGAGCAGGGGGAATATCCGTTCGATCTGGCGTTGAGCCTGGCCCGTGCCTTCGGCCTGAGCTCGGCCGAGGCGTGGTGGGAGACCGCGAGCCGTTTCTCCCTGCTGGAGCTGGGGGTGCTGGATCAGCCCTGTGCCCCTTTGCTCCTCGTCAACGGCCTCCAGGACACGGTGTTCCCCATCGCCGACCTGCACCTGCTCCTGCAGCACGGCAGCCCGAAATCAGCGCGTATCTTCCCGGTTGGCCACATGGGCAATACACCCGAGACACTCCCCATGATCCTCAGTTGGCTGCAGAGTCGGCTGGCCTGAAGGCCTGATCGGTGGCTGGGAAAAGTCCGACCCCGCTCCGAGTCGGCTTGCACCTCCGAGTCGGTTTCGATCTCGCCGTACCGATCGCCACGCAGATCGACGAGGCGGCCGATCTCGTGGGCTTCGCCGCGAGCCTGGGCGTCTTTCACACACTGCGAGTCCCGCATCGATGGCTCGCCGATCCGCCGGTGCTGGAACCACTGCTGCTGCTGGCGCGGCTCGCCCCCGCCGCGGGCCCGATGCGCCTGATGACGAGCGTGATGAAGCCGCCGATCCACAACCCGGTTGAGCTCGCCCACCAGGTCGCAACCCTGGATCAGATCTGCCATGGGCGGTTTGACTTTGGCGTGGGACTGGGATGGCCCCTGGCGGAGTTCGCGGCGATTGGCGCTCCGCGCTCCGAACGGGTCGCCCGCTTCGAAGAGTCGCTGGCGCTCATGAAGCTATTGTGGACTGGCGAGCAGGTCTCCTTTGAAGGACGGTTCTGGTCGGTGAACGGGGAGCGCATGGGCTACGTTCCCGTCCAGCGGCCGCATCCACCCCTCTGGGTCGGCGCGCTCAGTGTTCCGGCCAGTCAGCGGGCAGCACGCGTGGCGGACGGGTTGATCCTCTCGAGCCAATCGACCTGGAAGGACGCAGCCATCTACGCGGCGACGTATCGTGCAGAGACGGACGGGCTTGGGAGGCGGCGCGGTTCGGTTGGCATCGAGCGCGAGCTAAGCGTGGCGCAGGACGAGGGCAGGGCCAACGAAGCCGCCCGAGCGCGCCGAGTCGAGCGTGCCGGCCAGGCATACAACCCAGAGGAGCGCGTCGGACGGGGTCACGAAGCCGCGGTTGAGCGCGATCCCGGCAGCTACTCGCTGGTGGGAAGGCCGAGCACCTGCGTGGAGACCATTCAGCGCGAGCGGGAAGCCATCGGGTTTGACCTCCTGAGCCTCAGCTTTGCCAACTCGCCGCGCGAGCTCTCAGCCCGCAAGGACTACCTGCAGCTCGTGGCCGAGGAGGTGCTGCGTCCCGCGGGCGCGGGCGAGAGCCCCGGACTGGAAAGTGCCCCGAAACCAGCGGCTCGCTGAAGCCTGCGTTCGGCGCCTGGGGATGGGGCACACGGATTTCGCGAGGTACCCCTACACAGGCAGTAAGGCAGTGCAGGGCCTTTTCGCCAGTTCCGGCGTTCAGATGAGATGGGCCTGGCGCTGGGAAGGCGACGCTCGGTCCTCCTACCGTTGTCGCAGCAGACTTCGTCGCTACCCAGGTCAGGCGCAGCCAATCTCGTCACGTGGTGAGAAAGCCCTGGACGCAGTGATCACCCGATTGACGTAGGCCGCTGTCCAGTGGTAGCGTCGCCGCTTGCGCACGACCGTAATAAATCTGCATCTTCAATCGGAGGCGGCAGCCCGTCTGCTCGCCTGGGGGAACTCATGACACGTCGATGGCCTTACCTCACCGTTCTTGGGGCGTTTATCGTCGGCTGTACCGCAGCACCCGCCGCTCCATCGGCGCCGGCCGCAATCACTGCTCCAGCCGCAACATCGGCACCCGCGGCGACCACCGCGCCAGCGGCAGCGCCAGCTCCAGCGGCTGCTGCCGCGCCCTCCGCTGTCCGCGCGGCTCCCGCCACAAGCGCCGAGTGGGATCAGACAGTGGCGGCTGCCAAGCAGGAAGGCAAGGTCGTGGTCGTGGGCACGACGCAGGACCGGATGCGGGATGCGCTCACGTCGGCGTTCCAGCAGAAGTACGGCATCGCCGTCGAGTACACCGGCCCGACATCGCGCGAAAAGGTTCCGCAGATTCAGGCTGAGCGACAGGCTGGACAGTTCAACTGGGACGTGTGGGTTGACGGGACGACGACCGCGCTCACGGCCCTGATCCCAATGAAGATGCTTGATCCGATTGAGCCGGTCCTCATGCTCCCAGAGGTGAAAGACGCGAAGGCCTGGCGCGGCGGCAATGGGCCCGAGTACCTGGACAAGGACAAAACGGTCCTCGTCATGACTCCGTTCCAGCGCGGGACGTTGTTCGTGAACTCCGCGCAGGTCAAGCCTGGAGACATCAAGTCGTACAAGGACCTGCTCGATCCGAAGTGGAAGGGCAAGATCCTGATCGACGACCCGCGCGGTGCCGGGCCCGGTCAGGCGACGTTCACGTTCTTCTACCAGCATCCGGAGCTGGGGCCGGATTTCATCCGGGCGCTGCTCAAGCAGGACGTTCAGCTCTCGCGTGATTTCGCCCAGGAGGTGGATACGATCGGCCAGGGCCGGCTGCCGATCCTCATCGGCGGGGCTGACGCCATCGCCAATGCGCGGATCAAACAGGGGGTCCCGGTCACGATTGTCGACCCGCGGACGATCAAGGAGGGCTCGGACGTCAGTCCCGCGAGCGGCGCGGTAGGGATCTTCAACAAGCCGGCCCACTCGAATGCCGCGAAGGTGTTCATCAACTGGCTGCTGAGCAAAGAAGGCCAGACCATCTTCGTGCAAACCCAGGACTTCGTCAGCAGCCGTGTCGACGTGCCCACCGATACCGTCGAGCCGTGGCGCGTGCCGCTGCCAGGCGCCATCAAGACGTACACCCAGCAGGCGATTGAGCTACGCGAGCCACTCTTCGCGATTCTCAACGAAGCGCTGGCGGGGCGATAGCGCAAGGAAGAGGTCGGGCGCCAACACGTTGCAGCAGGCGCCCGACCCTCAGCCCCGCTCACTGCACGGTGACGTGCGGAATCATCACGGTGAGCCAGGTGCTCGGTCCCAGTGGCGGCTGGCTGAGCGCGTGCTCACGCACCTGAACATGCTGGACATCCACGCGCACCTCTACCCACCTGCATACGGGGCGGCGCTGGCCCGCATGGGCGGCGACTCGGCGCGTCTGGCGACGGGGCTGGAACGCGCTGGCGCTCGGAGCCCGCACTTTCGCGGTGCCATGGCCGAGCGTGTGGACATGCTGGACCGGCTCGGCATTCAGCAGCAGGTCCTGTCGCTGCCCGCGCAGTGGGTGCTCTCGGAGGACCCGGCCGTGTGCATTCAGCGCGCCCGCGTCGCGAACGACGTGCTGGCGGAGGAGTGCCAGCGCTCCCCCGGACGCTTCGCCTTCTTCGCCAATCTTCCCCTGGTGGATCCCGACGCTGCCGCTCGTGAGGTGGAGCGATGCCTCGCCGACGCGGAGTGCGTCGGTGTCGTGTTCCCCACCCACGTGCTGGGTCAGCCACTCGACTGGGATCTGCTGCGGCCGATCTACGCCGAGATCGAGCGGCACGAGGTCCCGCTGTTCCTGCACCCCGGTCCGCCGCCCTACTCCATCGCGCCGCCCGGCCAGCCGGAGTTCGGGTTGGGCAGCGCGCTGTACTTCCCGACCGAAGATGCTGACGCTCTGCTGCGGCTGGTGCTGAGTGGCACCCTGGCGCTGCACCCGCGGTTGCGGGTGATCTGTCCGCACCTGGGCGGAGTGATCCCGTTCATCCTGTGGCGGATTGACGAACAGTGCGAGGGACGCATGCCCGACGGCAACCCGCTGCCGCTTCCGCCCAGCCAGTACCTCCTGCACAACGTGCTGTACGACACGGTCACACGTCACCCCCCTGCCATGCGCTGTGCCCACGACACCTTCGGTCCTGAGCGTCTGCTCTTCGGAACAGACTTCCCCTTCGTCGACGAGCAGGGTATCCGCGAGATCCTCGACGCCGTGGATGGCCTGGCCCTCGACGCGAGCCAGCGACAGGCGCTCCTTGATGGGCGGGCGCGCCAGTGGCTGTACCCCACGCCGCGGTCGAGCGAACGCGAGCGGACCAGCAGTTCGTGAGGCCGAATGACGATGCGACTCATTCTGCGAACGATCGTGTACCGTTTGTCTGGACGTTGAAGGGCCAGGCTGAAGCGCGTCCACGTCGAGACCTGAGGGCGGCATGGCGAAGCGTGCGCATCCATCAATCGTTTCGCGCGGCCGGCTCGGAACACATGCATCGCGACCACGGCGGCAGACGTACGTGGTGAAGAACGGGAGGACGAGTCACATGAAGTCAAAGCTTGCAGGGGTTCTGTCGGCGTCAGTCATGCTGGTGACGGCCTGCACGCCGGCGGCGCCGCCACCCGCCACCACGGCGCCGGTCGCCTCCCCCGTGGCCGCACCAGCGGCCAAGCCCACCACCGCACCGGCCACGGCTGCGCCAGCGGCGGCGGCGCAGCCGAGCGCGGCACCGGGCTCGCCGGTGGCGGCCAAGCCGTCCGCCCAGCCGGCGGCGCAGCCC
The DNA here is from genome assembly GCA_016191465.1 of Chloroflexota bacterium. Taxonomy (GTDB): domain Bacteria; phylum Chloroflexota; class UBA6077; order UBA6077; family CF-72; genus JACPOP01. Next base: position 94,786 of record JACPOP010000020.1, read on the forward strand.
AGCCCTGCAGCGGCGGCGGCGGCTTCCGCGGTCAAGCCTGGTGCCGCTGACGACTGGAACGCAGTGGTCGGCGCCGCCAAGCGCGAAGGCAAGCTGTCCGTCATTGGCCCCCAGGGCACGGACGTCCGCGATTCACTGGTGAACGGATTCCAGAAGCTGTACCCCGAAATTAAGGTGGAGGTCCAGGGGCTGGCCGGCAACCAGGTGGGGCCGAAGGTCATTGCCGAACAGGGCGCCGGGCAGTTTCTCAACGACGTCATCATCGCCGGTGCGGGTGGGATTAACTCGTCGCTGACCCCGGCCAACGTGCTGGTGGGGATTGAGCCGTGGCTGACGGGGCCGAACACCCGCGACACCTCCATGTGGCGCGGCGGAGCGATGGAGCTGACCGACCCAACCACCCGCCAGAACATCGTCTTCAACAGCTACGCCCAGATCTCCTTCATCTATGCGCCCGATCAGCTCAACCCGTCGGAGATCAAGAGCTGGAAGGACTTGCTCAATCCGAAGTGGAAAGGCAAGATCACGATCGGCAATCCAAAGGGGGGCGCAGCCGCGGTCTTCGTCGTGTGGTGGTACACCGACCCGTCCCTCGGCCAGGGATTCATGCGTGATCTCTTCGTCGGCCAGGATATCGCGGTCTTTCTCGACGACAGGCAGGTGATCGACGGCGTAGCCCGTGGCAGGTACGCCATCGGCATCGGCCCCAGCAATACGCTCGTAGCAGAGGCCATCCGAACGGGTCTGCCCATCAAGCCCTTCGACGGCAACCAGATGGCAGAAGGGACGTATCTGTCGGCTGGTAACGGCACGGTGTCGGTGTTCCGCAATGCGCCGAACCCAAATGCCACCAAGGTGTACCTGGACTGGCTGCTCTCCAAGGATGGCCAATTCGAATGGAGCAAAGTCCAGGGCTACGCTAGCCTGCGGCGGGATGTGCCGACCGACCAGGTTGCCGATTACTACATCCCGAAGGCGGGCGTGAAGTACTTCCCCGGCTACGGCGAGGACTACGTCCGCAACTCCACCCCGGCATTCGCCTACGTGGACACCATCACGCCGAAGTAGCTGCGGCCAATTCGTAGGTTTGCAGCATTCCCGTGCAGCCCCGCAGACGAAGGCTCCGTCTCCCGACACGGGAGGACGGAGCGCTCGGGTAGCCGACAGACAGATAGGTAGATCCAGAAGGGCGAGGGTAGATGGGTAGCACCCATAGGGACCTGGCACTCGCGCTGTACCGGAAGCTGTGCCTCCTCCGGTCGTTCGACCAGGCGGGCACGGCAGCGTACGGGCGGAAGGAAATCCACGGCACGTATCGCGGAGCGAAAGGGCAGGAAGCGGTTCCCGTTGGCGTGTGTCACGCGCTCCGGGATGGGGACTATGTGTTCCCCAGCCTTCGCGGCATCGGCGACAGCCTGGCGCGCGGCTCGGACCCGCGCTTGCTCATTGCAGAGCTCTTCGGGAAGAGCACCGGCGTGGCAGGCGGACGGGGTGGGGCGCTCCACCTGGCGGACGCATCCCACGGCGTGATGGGTGTCTTCGGCGTCCTTGCCGCGAACGTGCCGATGGCCGCGGGCGCCGCCCTTGCCGCCCAGATCAACGAAAACGGTGCGGTGACCGTGTGCTTCTTCGGCGACCAGGCCTCGAACGAGGGTGCGTTCCACGAGACGATGAACGTCGCGGCCCTGTTGAAGTTGCCCGTGTTGTTCGTCGGCATCAACAACGCGCCCGAAGACGCCAATAGCTGTCTCGGCGAGCACACCGCCGCCGGCTCTATGGTAGCGCTGGCAAAGGTGCACGGGATCCCCGCCGACGTGGTGGATGCGACAGACGTTCTCACGGTGTACGAGCGAGCAGCGGCCGTGGTCGAGGACCTGCGCGACGGGAAGGGCCCGCACTTCCTGGAATGCCAGTGCTTTCCGCTGGACGAACCGAGCCGGGCCCAGGTCCAGGAGTGGAAGGATGAGATGCGGCACACGGGCCAGTATGGGGGCATGGTGCTGTTCAAGAAGAGCAAGATCGGCAAGACTGAGCTCACCCCGCCCGAGCACTGGGTACGGGGCGACCCGGTGCGGAAGTTGGAGGAGCACCTTTTAGGCAACGGACTCGCCAGTGTGGGTGACCTGGAGGCGGTCCGGGAAAGCGTTCGTCACGAGATTGACGAAGCTATCGCTTTCGCCCGGGCGTCTCCAGAGCCACCTGCCGCAACCGCGCCACTGGGCGTTTACGCGGGGGGATAGCGGATCGTGGGAGAGCTCAAGTTACTGGACGCGGTCCGCGCAGCGCTGCAGGAAGAGATGCGGCGTGATCGGCGGGTGATCCTCATGGGCGGAGATGTCAGGACCAGTAGCTCTGGCCTGTCAGCCGGGCTGGTGGAGGAGTTCGGCGAGAAGCGGCTGGTCGACATGCCCATTGCCGAAGCCGCCATGGCGGGTATGGCCACGGGCGCGGCGATGGTGGGGCTGCGGCCCGTCCTGGATCTGGGAAACCTGGGCTTCTCGCTGACCGGCATGGACCAGATCACCAATGAAGGACCGAAGATCCACTACAAGTTCAATGGGCAGCTTTCGGTCCCCGTGGTGTACCTGTTCCAGTACGCGGCCCGGGGTTGGGGGGCGCAGCACGACCAGGCGATCTATGCGCTCCTGGGCCACATGCCGGGTCTGAAGATCGTCCTGCCCAGCACCCCGCGCGATGCGAAAGGGCTGGTGAAAGCGGCGATCCGCGATGACAATCCCGTGGCGGTGTGCATAGCGCTAGACCTGATGGCGAGCACCGGGCCAGTTCCAGACACAGATGAATGTGTGGATATCGGCACCGCGAACATCCTGCGTTCTGGTGCGGACCTTTCGATATTCGCCTCTGGCGCCATGGTCAGTCGGGCGTTGGAAGCAGCGGGGATCATGGCAATTCGGGGCGTTTCAGTTGAGGTTGTCGACGTGCGCAGCCTCGTTCCACTGGACTGGGACACTCTCACGCGTTCGGTGCGCAAAACCGGGCGGGCAATTGTGCTGGACCAGGGGCACTTCACCTGTGGGTTCGCCCCGACGATTGCGGCGGGCATTCAGGAACGGGCCTTTGATGCCCTCAAAGGCCCCGTCCTTTCGGTGGCTGCGCTGGATGTCCCGGTGCCGTACAACCTCACGTTGGCCGACGAGATCGTGCCGACGACGACGAGGCTGGTCGTCAGCATTGAACAGGCGCTGCAAGCGGGGGCGGCGCTGAGAGTCTGATCAGGAGTGCCCCGGACCAGGCTGGTCCAGAAGGAGGGATCCGTGCAGATCAAGATCGTCGATCTCAAGGCGATGGCGGGCCAGAAGGCCCGGATGCGCCAGGTGCTCATGAACACGCCGAAGTTCCACACCTGGCTTAACGTGTACGAGCCCGGCCAGGAGGATGAGATGCACTGTCACAACGCTGACCAGACCTTCTACCTGGTTGCAGGCGAGTGCACCATGCGCTTCCCGGATGGCACGCAGGCCGTGATGCAGCCCGGCCAGATCGCGCTGATGCCAGGCGGCCAGTTCTATCAATTGGCCAACGTCACCCAGGAGAAGGTCGTGCTCCTCGGCGCTCGGACGCTCAGTCAGGAGAAGAGCCTCAAGATTGACTACGAGACGCGCAAGCCGATCTTCTACGGCGACGAGAAGGCCGATCGGCCCGAGCCCACCGGCACCCGGATCCTGGTCTGATACAGCGCCGACCCGGCGGTGGCCCGGGACGGCAGTGAACGCCGGGCCGCCGTCAGGCGGTTGCCGCGGCGCGTCCTTTGACGAGGGGCACGAGCACCTGGCCCGCTAATTCGACGGCCTCCATGGGGTCGGGACCGGTGGGTACGCCGAGCGAGACGTGCTCGCAGCCCAGGCGCTCCGCATCCTCCAGGAAGTCGCTCAGGCGTTCGCCCACCTCGTCAGGCGTGCCAACCAGGAACGTCCGGGCGAGGTCCTGGTCCGTCAGCGCCGGCGCCGGCGCGCCCGGCGGCAGGTGGCGTGCCGCGGCCACAACTCCATGCATGCGGGCCCGGCGGTACGCTGCCTCACGGTCGCGCGAGAGGGACATCTCAAACGATACGAGCCGTCGCAGCGGCCGCGTGTCGCCTGCCTCGGCGCGGAACCGCTCGATATCCTGGATGGTGCGTTCGATACGACCATCGTGCAGTGCTGAGAGCCCGAGGCGAGTTCCAGCATCCAGGAAGATGCCGTCGGCGACCGCCGCGGCCAGCTTGCAACCCAGGGGCCCCTGTGGCGAGAACCAGAACGACACCGCTTCGGGCCGCGTGAACTGAACTGCCATCTGCCCGCTGCCCTTGAGGTGGAAGTAGTCAGAGACCAGCGGATAGGCCGAAAAGGGCACGTCTTCACCCGCCAGGAGTCGACGGCACATCCCGAACGTCTCGTGCAGGAACCGCATGGGCCGGGGGCGTTCCACCCAGCGGGCTTGACTGATTCCACTGCCGAGCCCGAAATACAGCTCTCGGTTCGGTGGGAGGAGCTCGGCAATGGTGCCGAGCGAGCTGGCCAGCTCGAGTGGGTTGGCACCCCAGGGCGTCTGGACCATCGTGCCCAGGCCAATAGGCACCCTCGCCGCAATCGCCGCCATCAGCGTGAGCGTGTCCCGCGCAAGGAACCGCGACGAGAACCAGATGTACTGCAGATCACCCGCGGCAGCCGTTTCGGCGATCCGAAGCAGGTCTGGCGTGGTGACCTGGTTCCACACCGGGTGGTGCGGCAGGAACTGCACGCCGAACGTGCCGTGGTACGTCATGCGAGCGAAGGAACTACGCTGCCTCGATCCTCGATCGGCTGGCTGGCTCGGCGAGATGGACGCCCGCCGCGGTGGCCCGCACGTTCCGCGGACTGAGCGAGCTCCCGACACGCACCGCATCGAAGTAGCTCAACGCCGCGGGAGTGACCAATGAGTAGAACTCCCGGAAGAGCAGCCGCGCCGCAACCCCATTCCAGGCCGCTGGCAGGAGGTCCAGCGGAAGATCGGGGTCGTCATACAGGCACGCGCGGAGCTGGTTCGCCAGCGTGAATCGCAGCGTGAAGGCCTCCTCGCCCGCCAGCTCGTCGGCCTTCGCTTGCGCCCGCACACGGGCAAGCTGAGGTGCGAACGTATCGAGGAACCGGCCGTATCGGGCGTTCACCTCGGGCAGGTTGGCCCAGGCTCGTTCGACGAGCTGTCGCGAGTCGTCGGGCCAGAACGCCTCCGCCCGATACACCTGGACGAACTCCAGTGCATCGGCATCCCTGGCCAGACGCACCACATCCTCGCGGTAATCATGGGTACTGACGTAGAGCGAGCTTGAGGGAGACCCGAAGCCCAGCCATGAGAGCTCCTTGCGCATCCGGTCGCGCACATCCCGCCGCGCCTCGGGCACGGATAGGGCCGCCACGTACCACGTCCCGTTCCACCAGGCATCCGGTTCGGCGAAGAGGCGCAGGCGGCGCCGCTCCACCTCGCGCTGAGCCCGCTCGGTGAGCGCGTAGACACTCTCCCGCCCGCGCCGCTCGTCCTGCAACCAGCCTTCTTGCACCATTCGAGCCTTGGCAGAGCGGACCGCCATCTCGTTGACCCCAAGGCTGGTCGCCAGGCGCACCAGGGCGCCCAACCGCACCGCTCCCCCACGGCCTTGCTCCACCGCGAAATCGCCGTACAGCTCGAACAGCATGGAGCGCGCCTTGACTCGCGCGCGGGAGGCGGACTCCGCCATTGGCACCAGTTTAGCATGACCTGCCGCGCACGACCGTTGCCTGGACCCCTCCGGCCTTGACACAACGTGCCTGCCGCCGACTAGGATGGTGCAGATCTGGCACGGTCGTATTCCAACATGTGACGCATTCACGCGGAGTCGCAGTGTCCGAGAGATGGGAGGTGGCGCCGAATGGTGATGCGCGAACGCGAACGCGAACGCGAACGCGACAACTACGAGCAGATCATCAAGTACCTCAACGAGGACCGAAAGCGCTCGTTCACGGGCGACGTGGTGATCCACTCCAAGGACCTGGCCTGGGTTACCTCACGTCAGGCGACGGTGAAGCACTACCTCTGGCCATCCCGCTATTACAAGGAAGATCAGTCGGCGGCGCTGGATGACTGGAACGTCTTCGTCCAGGACATCAAAGTGCATTCCGGCCAGCACCGCCATCAGGGTGGACTGGTGATCTTCATCATCGAGGGCGAGGGGTACAGCGTCGTCGAGGGTGAGCGGCATGACTGGGAGGCCGGCGACCTGTTGTTGCTCCCATTCAAACCCGGCGGTGTCGAGCACCAGCACTTCAACAAAGAAGAGGGCAAGCCGGCCAAGTGGATTGCCTTCATCAGCGCCCAACTGTTCGAGTGGGCCGCGAGCGACATGGTGCAGGTCCAGGAGCTTCCCGAGTGGAAGGAAAAGAGCCAGCGCAATGGGAGGGGAAAGGGCCGATGAGCACTCCGACACAACATGGCGAAGCCCCCGATGAGCGCACCGTGCGCCCGGTAGACCAACGCCTCGGCATTCCAACCGCGGCGGACCGGTCCGAGAACCTGCTGGAGTGGCTGTACCAACTGCGCGATTACCAGCGGGAGCACCAGCGCAACGGGGCCTGGTTGATCAAAGGGAGAGACCTGCCCTGGGAGTACAACCGCCAGGGCAAGATGAAGTGGTTCCTGCACCCAGCGCTGGACAACACGTCCATCCGGTCGATGCTGTTCTCCATGCAGGAGATTCCACCGGGATCGAAGACCGGCGTGCAGAAGACTCCCGGCGGGCAGGTGCTGTACATCATCAGCGGCCGTGGCCACACCTTGCTCGACGGCGAGCGGCACGACTGGGAGGCGGAAGACGTGGTCAACATCCCCATTCGTGCCAACGGCGTCCACGTGCAGCACGTGAACATTGACCGGCGCGAGCCCGTGGTATTCGTGCAGGCAGAGATCAATCTGATGGATATGCTGGGTGTCGACCGCGGCTCGGAATTGGAACAGGTCGAAGCGGCACCCGGGTTCGAGGACGCGAAGTAGCTCCTACAAAGGACAGCACAATGGCGCAACCAGTCGAGAAGTTTGTACAGGTCGGGGACTACAACACCCGATACCTTGAAGCCGGCGAAGGGGAGCCCGTTCTCCTGCTCCATCCAGCCTGCCCCGGCGCCCATGGCGCCGTGGAGTACCGCTCCACCATCGGGCCGCTAAGCGAGCATTTCCGCGTGCTCGCGCCGGATCTGATCGGCTTTGGCGGGACAGACTCCCCGACCCAGATGCTGAAGCACCCGACGTACGTGGAGCACATCGTCGGCTTCATGAAAGCCGTCGGCGCCACGCCAGCGCACCTGATCGGCAACTGTCGTGGCGGCCTCGTGGCGATCTCCGTGGCCGGTGAGTACCCGGAGCTGGTGCGGCGGTTGATCCTGATCGGCAACGCCGGCGGCGGCGTTCCCCCTGAGCTGGAAGAAAGGGCACTCAAGCCCTATTCCGAGTTCCAGCCTACGCGCGAAAACCTCCAGGCCTCCCTGTCGCGTTGCTACTTTGACGCTGCGACGCATGTGCCGGGCGACGCGTTCGATGCGCTGTTCGATGCCAGTGTCCGCCAGTACGACGCCTACGCGAAGCTGGGCGGCTACCCCATGGACGTGCCCAACTTGAAGCCGCTCCTGGCACAGATGACGGTGCCCACACTGTTCATCTGCGGGCGTGACGACAAGGTCCTGACGCTGGAGCAGGCGGTACGAGGCTACGCAATGACGCCCGGCGCCCGGTTGTACGTCATGCCGAACTGCGGGCTCCACCCGCAGATCGAGCACCCGGAGGAGTTCAATCACGTCGCGCTGGAGTTTCTCCAGGGAGAGCTCACGCCCGCCGAAGCCACCGCACCGGCGCGAGCGCGCGAGCTCGTGGCCCAGCCTGCCTGAGACTCTGATCCTTCAACCGTTCCAGCCTGACAAGCCGCGTCGGCAGGGCTCCCCGGTGGGGAGCCCTGCTGTGCGCCCGGCGAGCGGAGTAGAGTGGGGTGAGGCATTTTCCGTACGGTCGTGGCATGAACACGTCCGGCGCTATACCATGAGCCGCACCGTGTCACCGCCGCCCTCACCACGGATCTCCCGGATGCGACCAGAAGGACGGCCCTCGTGAAGCCAGCCGCATTCGGGTACTTCGCTCCACGCGACCTTCCGGAAGCGCTCTCCCTCGTCTCCACCTACAGTTCGGATGGGAAGGTCATTGCTGGCGGCCAGAGCCTTGTTCCGCTGATGAATTTCCGTCTGGCACGCCCGTCGCACCTGATCGACATCAACGGCATCGGCTCGCTCTCCGGCATTGATGCAGCGGATGGGCGCGTGACCATCGGCGCCACCACTCGTCAGCGGGACGCGGGCACCCACCCTGACGTGAAAGTGCAACTGCCGCTGCTCGCCGAGGCCATTTCATACATCGGCCACCTGGCCATTCAGAATCGCGGGACGGTGGGCGGCAGCATTGCCCACGCCGACCCGGCTGCCGAGCTGCCAGTGGTGGCTCTGGCGCTCGATGCACAGATGCACGTGCAGCGCACGGACGGGCAGCGGACGATCCCGGCTGCTGAGTTCTCCCTCGGCTATCTGACTACGGTCCTCGAGGCCGACGAGCTGCTCACCGCCACGTCGTTCGGCGTCCCGCCAGCAGGCAGCGGGTGGTGCTTCAGCGAGGTCGCCCGCCGTCACGGCGACTTCGCGCTGGTGGCCGTTGCGGTGCTGCTCACGCTCGACGCCGCGGGCAAAGTGGGCTCGGCGAGCATTGCACTCGGCGGTGTCGGTCCGGTCCCCATGCGCGCGGGTGCCGCGGAGCGCTTGCTGGTGGGAGAGGCACCCACTGACCCCGTGCTTCGGGCTGCGGCCGACACCGTGGGCGCGGACGTGGAGCCAGAGGATGACATCCACGCCTCGGCCGACTACCGCCGCCACCTGGCTGGCGTCCTCGTGCGGCGGGCGCTCACCACAGCGCGCGCCCGGGCTGCTGTGGCGGGGAACGAGCATGTCTGAGCTCACCACAATCTCGGTCACGGTCAATGGCGAGCCGCGCGAGGGGCGTGTCGAGCCGCGCCGATCGCTGGCCGACTTTTTACGCCAGGACATGGGTCTGACTGGCACGCACGTGGGCTGCGAGCACGGCGTGTGCGGTGCCTGCACGGTGCTCGTCAATGGCCGGTCAGTGCGCTCCTGTCTGCTGTTCGCCGTGCAGGTCAACCAGCAGGACGTGTTGACGGTGGAAGGACTTTCCCCCGACGGCGTGACCCTCCACCCCTTGCAACAGGCCTTCCACGAGCACCACGCGCTCCAGTGCGGGTTCTGCACGCCCGGAATGCTGCTCACATCGCTCGAGCTATTACGAGACAATCCCGCGCCAACGGAAGCGGAGGTCCGCCTCGGCCTGGCGGGCAACCTGTGCATGTGCACCGGCTACGTCAACATCGTCCGCGCTGTCCTTGCGGCCGCCGACGGCCACGCCGCCAGCGCTTCGACGGCCGCCGGGTCTGAGACCGCCGAATCCCCACCGGGCGCACTCCCTCGGTTCCCCACAGGCAAGGAGATCGCGTGAGCGCGACCAGTCACGCGACGACCCTCGGTACCAACTGGGTGGGCCAGCCTCTTCCCCGCAAAGAGGACGGACCGCTGCTCACCGGCCGTGACCGCTTCTTAGACGACATCGGTTTGCTAGGCATGGCCCACGTGGCAATTCTGCGGAGCCCGTACGCGCACGCGCGGATCCTGCGCGTGGATGCCAGCGCGGCCGCCGCCCTCCCGTCCGTTCTCGCCGTGCTCACTGGAGAGGAGGTCGTTCGCGTCTCCCGGCCCCAGCGTGGACGCATCCCGCTCCCGGTCTCGCCCCAGGTCTACGCGCTCGCGCATGACAAGGTTGTGTACGTCGGCCAGCCCGTTGCCGCGGTGGCAGCGATCGATCGGGCTACGGCGGAAGACGCGCTCGATCTCATCGAGGTCGAGTACGAGCCCCTCCCCGCTGTGGTGACGCCCGAGGGCGCCATGGCCCCGGATGCTCCGATCCTGTTCGAGGAGGTCGGCTCGAACATCCTCTGGCACGACACGTTCCCATACGGCGACGTCGATGGGGCCTTCGAGCGCGCCGATCGGGTGGTCCGCGAGCGGGTCACCATCCATCGGTACCTCTCGACGCCCCTCGAGACCTTCGGCAGCATCGCCCAGTTCGACGCGTCGACCCAGACGATGACGATCTGGGGGAGCGCCCACCAGCCGGGGCAGGAAATCAACAATGTGGCTGCTGCCCTCGGCCTTTCGCCGGGCCAGGTGCGGATGATCGTGCCGCCGATGGGTGGCGGCTTTGGCAACAAGACGCGCCCGATTTACCACATCCTCATCGCGCTGCTCGCGCGGAAGCTTGCCGGACGGCCGGTGAAGTGGGTGGAAGACCGCCGCGAGAGCCTGCTCGCCCTGTGCCACGCCGCCGACGGGATCATGGAGATGGAGGCGGCGATCCAGGACGACGGAACCATCCTGGGCCTGAAGTTCCGCAACATCGAGAACGAGGGCGCGGGCATCGATTTCGCCGGTCGGCACAACCTGCTGATGCTGAGCAACATCGTCAATTGCTACCGGGTTCCGGCGGTGTCCTACGAAGGCTATTCCGTCGTCACGAACTGCTGCCCCGTGATCGCTAACCGCGGCATCGGCAAACCGTTCATGTGCCTGGCGGTGGAGCGAATGGTTGACGCGGTGGCGCGCGAGACTGGCCTGGACCGCGTCGAGGTGCGGCAGCGCAACTTCATCCAGCCGGACCAGTTCCCCTACGACACTCCGTCCGGGCAGACGTACGATAGTGGCGATTACCCGGAGATGCTGCGCAAAGCGCTGGCGCTCCTCGATTACGACCAACTGCTGGTCGACCAGGAGGCTGCGCGGGCCGCCGGCCGCCTGGTTGGCATCGGGATCGCCTGTGGCGTGGAACCGGCGGGGTCCAATCTCAGCTACGGCATGCTCATCAGCGGTCCCAGCCAACTGCTGAGCGGCCAGGGCGAGGCGGCCCGGGTGCGCATGGAGCCCGATGGTTCCGCCACCGTTTACACGGGTGGCATTGAGTCGGGGCAGGGGCACAGCACAGCGCTCTCGCAGATCGTGGCCGACGAGCTGGGCCTGCGGCCCGATCAGATCCGCATCGTGGCCACGTTTGATTCGCACAGCCACCCCTACACGCAAACCTCTGGCAACTACTCCAACAAGTTCAACGGCCATGACACGGCGGCGGCCATCGGCGCCGCGGGGAAGGTGCGCGAAAAGCTGCTCGCCCGCGCGGCCCGGATGCTCGAAGTTGCGGCCGAGGACCTCGAGCTCGCCGCGGGACGCATCACCGTCCGCGGCGCGCCGGACCGTTCCCTGCCGATCGCCCAGGTTGCTGCCCGCGCCTACTGGAGCCTGAACGACGAGGCGCCTGACGATGAGCCCGGGCTGGAAGCGCTGCACTACTACCGCAACCCGCGCACCCGTGCGCCCGATGCCCAGCGCCGCCTCCCCGTGCAGATGGGTTTCTCCGCCGCCGCTCATGTGGCGCTCGTGGAGATCGACCCGGAGACATTCGAGATCGAGGTGCGCCGCTACGGCGTCGTCCATGATTGCGGGCGGGAGATCAATCCGATGATCGTCGAGGGCCAGGTCCATGGAGCCACCGTGCACGGGATTGCCGCGGCGCTCCTGGAGGAGTTCGTCTACGACGACGATGGGCAACTGCTGACCACCAGCTTCATGGACTACCTCAAGCCATCGTCCGCGGACGTGCCGATGATCGAGACCGACCATCTGGAGACGCTTTCTCCCTGGACGCCGCTGGGCACCAAGGGCATTGGCGAGGGTGGCGCAATCGTGGCGCCGGCCGCCATCGCCAGCGCCGTCGAAGATGCGCTGAAGCCGCTGGGCATCACGGTCTCTGGCCTGCCCATCACCCCCACGCGCCTGTGGCGCCTCGCCTCCCAGGGCGGCAAGCGCTATCCCATCTAGTCCCGAGGGGTCTGAGATCTCCGATAGTACAGATCTGGGCGGACTTCGGCCCGCCGCACCACTCTGAGGAAACCACCTTGTCACTGCGCGACACCGACGTCAACCTGTACGACTTTGAACGCCTGCGGCGGGACTTTGGCTCATTCGTCGAGGGCGGGGACACGATCCCGGGCCGAACGGAACGGGAGCTCGTCGGCGCGGGCTATCAGCGCATCCTTACCGAGACTGCCAGGATTGTCGCCCACCAGTGGCAGAACCACCTTGACCGCAGCGCGCTGAAGGGCTTCCTGTTCTACGGCGGCGTCGGCATCGGGAAGACGACCATGGCTAAACGGCTCGCCTACGAGATGTGCCGTGTGATGGGTGACGACGGCTCGCGGGCGACGCGGGTCAACGAAGTCGCGTTCGTGCTCGTCGACGGCGCCGACATCGCCCGCGGCCGGTACGGTGAAACCGAAGAGCGGTTACGCGAGCTGTTCGAGTACGCCCGCGATGGCGAGGCGGGCTACCACAGCCACAAGCATGACGACGATCCCAAGCGGCGGACCGTGCTGCTGTTCGACGACGTGGAGTCGCTGTTCCTCACCCGTAGCTCGGCCGGTGCCAAAGAGTGGCACTTCAGCCAGAACTCCGTCTTCTTCCACAACATCGACGAGCTGGACACGGCGCACACCTCGGTGGTGCTCACCACGAATCGCCTGGACCTCCTGGACGCCGCGATCGTCGATCGCTTTATGTCGTACGAGTTTGGCGCGCCAGCTGAGCAGGTCCTGGTGGAGGTGGCCCGTAGCAAGGCTCAGTTGCAGGGCCTCACCGAGGAGGAGGTGGAGCCGGTGCTCCAATTGATCCGAACAGAGGGACGGGTGCGCAGCATTCGCGAAGTAGAGCGGCTCGTAACCCGTGCCTACGTCGACAAGGTCCTCGCCGGGTAGCGAGATTTGCGCCGGGGGTCCCGACCGCCTGTATGGCCCCGTGTGACCTCAGTGGCCGAACCGCCACTGTGTCGCGCCGTTCGGCTCCTCGGTGGCGACCCCGAAGGCGGTATGGACCGTGAAGCGGTAGAGGTGCCAGGGCGGAGGCCCGGCGCTCGGTGCGCTGTAGGGGGCCGTGAATGCGTCGCCCTCGACCTGTGCCGGCCACTCTTGCGCGCGGTAGAGGGCAGCCAACCGCTCCAACGTCGGCCCGTCGGTGACCCGCGTCGCCTCACCCTCGAACACCAGATCGATGCCCGTCATCGCGGCAGAGATGGCGCAGGCCGGATTGGCCGCCAGGTTACGGGACTTGCGGGTCCCGGGCCCGCTTACGACATACAGATCGCCCTCGGACCAGAGGGCGCCCACACCCGCGGCGTGGGGACGGCCATCCGGCCCGACCGTTCCAAGGAAGAACGTCTGGTGGTACGGCGGGGCGGCGAGGCTGTCGCGGGCGCGACTCCACGGCAGCGGGGAGCTTCCGTAGCGGTCGAGGTTGATAGTCTCTGTGGGCTCTCGTTCAGCCATCGAGCGGCTCCCTTTACCCTCTTAGTGTCATGAGGTCCGGGCGCCCGGATTGCTCGAGGTCGTCCTACCAAGACATCGAACGCAGGTGAGCGAAAGCCACGGGCCCAGTCTGCCAGGTGCTTTACAGGCCCTGCTCGCCGCCGCGCACGAGCGGCAAGCTTCTAAGCGGCCGCTACACCCACTTCGAGCGCGCCGATGCCTTCGATCTCGGCATGCATCTGGTCGCCGGGGTGGAGCTCCACCTGGAAGTCCGGGTGATCCGGGTTCCCGGTGGCGATCAGGTCGCCGGGCTCCAGGGTGCATACCTTCGAGAGGTAGCTCACGAGCTCCGGCACGCCGTTGAGCATGGCCTCGGTGCGGGCGTACTGGCGCTCATCGCCGTTCACCAACAGGCGCATCGTCAACGCCTGCGGGTCGGGGATCTCGTCGCGGGTCACGATCCACGGGCCGAGTGGGGCGAAGGTGTCGAAGCCCTTGCGGATGCAGCGGCTGCCCTGCATAAGCTTGCCCCACATCGGGCCGCGGGCAGTCATGTCGAGGACGACGGTGTAACCGAAGACCGCGCTCATCGCCTCTTCGCGCGAGAGATTGCGGCACCGTTTGCCGATCACCACGCACAGCTCGATCTCGGGGAAGAGCGAGCCGAATCCCTCGGGAATGACCACGTTCTCGCCGGGGCCGATCACAGCGGTGGACGGCTTGAGGAAGACCGCTTCGAGGAGCTCGTTGAGGGACATGTCGCTGGCGCCGCCGCGGCCGCGGGCTTCGCCCATGCCGCTGCTCTCGCGCTGGTAGTTGCCGGCCGCGCACCACAGCTTGGGCGGACGCGGCACGGGCGCGGCCAGGCGCACGAAGCTCAGGCTGGTGCTCTGGCTCCCTTCGGCGGCCCGGCGCAGTGGCTCGGCGAGCGTGTCGTAGCGCTCCATCACGTCGACCAGCGTCCCGCCGACCGGTAGGAGGCCGTCCTTCGTGAGCGCCGCCGTGACGTCAACGATCGCGTCGTCGCCGACCACCGCGCCGATGCCCGACGGGCTGAGCTGAGCGAGCCGCACTAGCGAGCCGCCGCGGCTGTTTCCCGCGTCTCCTGGCGGTACAGGCCCATCGATTCCAGCGTTGGCTGGTCGTTCATGGAGAACAGGAGCGCGACCTCGGACCCGCGGTTCTGGTGCTGGTGCCAGGTCCAGTTCGGCACCACCATCGCATCGCGGGATTGCCACTCGAAGGTGGTTTCGGCGTTGCCGCCGAGGCCAATGGTGGTGACGCCGGTGCCGCTGACGACGTGGTAGATGCCGGCCGCTGTGTGGCGTCGCGGGGTGGTTACCTCCCCAGGGCGCAGCAACTGCATGGTGCAGAGGAGCGTCGGCAGCGTCGGGCGGCCGTCGGGGTGGCGGTATTCGAACACCACCGGCTCATCCGGCCGGGCCGTCTTCGCCAGCTTCTTCAGCCGCTCCTCGGCGTCGGGACCCTTCCAGTACCAGGTCGAGCCGTCGGGACCTTCGGTGCCGTCGGCGGCCGTGCGGACGATCCGCTTGACGGGCTGCTGGGGTGCCGAGAACTCCTCGATGAACGCGGCGTTCATAGCGAACTGGAGCGGCACGTCCAGGCCGTCGATCCACACGATCGGCTCTTCGGATTCGTTGATGTGGTCGTGCCAGGTCCAGCCGGGCGTCAGAATCAGGTCGCCTGGCTCCATCAGGAAGCTTTCGCCGTCGACCGTGGTGTAGGTCCCGCCGCCCGAGATCACGAACCGAATGGCGTTCATGGTGTGGCGATGAGCGGTGGCGACCTCTCCCGGCAGCACCAGCTGGAAGGACATCTGCAGGTTATGGGTGGTCCACTGCCGCGGCCCGGTGATGCCCGGGTTCATCAGCTGCACCGTCCGACGGCCGGCCTCGTTCACGGAGATCAGGTCGCCGGAGCGCCTCAGGAACTCATGCAGCTGCGACCAGCGCCAGTGCATGGGGTGCAGACGGCTCTTCGGCTCCAGAAAGCTGGGGAGCTCCATCTTCCAATGGCCCTGGAGCGACGAGCGCTGAAGCTCCTGGTCGAACGCCGCTAGCGCGTCCTGGGGTTCTATGGCGGTGGTCACGACGAAGCTCTCCTCTTATGCCAGTGTCGGCACCGCAAGGTGCCGACGGAAGAAACCCAACGAGCGGGTCCATGCTTCGCAGGCCGCCTGGTAGGCGGGATGCTCGACGTCGAGATTCGATTGCGCCATGAAGCCGTGGCCCAGACCCGGGTAGATCGTGTGCTCGAAGCTAACGCCGCGCTTCCTGAGCTCGCTGGCGAGGCGGCCGACGTCGGCCATGTCCACGCCGTGGTCCTGGTCGCCCCAGAAGCCCAGGATGGGCCCTTGCATGCGATCCACCTCGTCGAGCGGAGCCGGCGCGGACCTCGCCGACCCATGCGCTTCCGGGGCAGGGAAGCCATAGAAGCACACTGTAGCCAGGTCATCTCGCAAGGCAGCAAGATCCAGCACCAGCGTACCGCCCATACAGAAACCGACGGTCCCCAGGCAATCCCCGCGCAGGCCCGTCTGCTGCCCGAGCACGTCCAGGGCCACCGAGAGATCCTGGAGCGCGCCTACCTCGTCAAGCTTTGCGCGCCGCTGGAACGCCACTTCCACTTTCCGTTCCGCGAGTGGCCCCTGCCGGAAGAAGTAGTCTGGCAGCAAGGCCACGAAGCCCGCGCTCGCCAGTCGCGCGGCGAGGTTTTCGTAGAAGGGGCTACGCCCAAAGATGTCGTGGACGATGAGGATCCCTGGACCCTCACCGCCCTCGGGCCGTGCCAACAGAGCCGGCATGGCTTCGCCGCCCGCGAGCGGAATGGATAGCTCCTCGCGGAGGATTGTCGGCGTCGCCTGTCCGGCGGGGACCTCGGGGTGGCACATTGCTAGTTGGGGGTGACCCCCACCCCCCTGCCCACCTCCTCCGGGAGGGGGAGAAAGTATGAAGGTTGGGGCTCCGCCCCAACGCCCCCGCTAAGGGGGTGCGCCCCCTCAAACTCCCGGGACGGATCCTTCGCTGCGCTCAGGATGACCCGCCTGTCTGGCTCGCCCAGCATCACCTCAACCGGCCTTGCTCGTGCACCAGGGGACAAGCGCTCCCATGCGGCAGGTGGCGCCATGCTTGGCCATCTCGGCCTCGAACATGGTGTGGATAGACGGGTCCTCGTCCTCGTACTCGACCTGCCAGCCGCCTTCCTTACCGCTGGTGAACACGGCTTCTTCGCCACCGCGGTTCGCCGGTTGGATGAACTGCTTGCCATGCATCCGCAGCGCCAGGTAGCGCGCGGGCTTGTTGCCGGTGTTGAAGTGCTGGTGCATCCAGTCCTCCGGCGGCACGACCACCGCGCCGGGCCGCCAGTCGCACCGTCGGCGCTCGTCGTCGGCGTTCTCCCAGAGGAGCGAAAAGCCCTCGCCGGCCAGGATGATCACGTGCGCGCCCGCGCCATGGTGGTGCGCCTTCTTGTACATGCCCACCTGGAACTGGGAGACGTGGGCACCCATGCTGTTCTTGGCCAGCTCGATGAGCATGACGCGCCCGCCGCCGCCCCTGGCTTTCATCTCCGGCAGGTCCACGGAACGCACGTCCGAGATGAAGTTCGTGGTCCACTGATTGCCCCGATGGGCTTCCCCGGCACCGCTGAAGGCGCCGTCCTCGCCCGCGAAGCGGTCCGTGAAGGCGTACGGGTTCTGGAACACGAAATCGTGGTTATGGAAGAGGTTGAGGATCGTGGGCGCATTCGTGACCGAAGCGAGGCGCGCGACGTTCGTGCCGCTGCCATTGAAGTGCTGATAGCGGGCGTTGAGCGGGATCGCGAACAGGCTCCCTGGCCCCCACTCGAACGACTGCTTGCGGCGCTCGTCGTACCACACGCTGGTGGAGCCGCGGCCGTCCACCACGTACACCATTTCCTCATACAGGTGCCGCTCGGGTTCGGACGCGCCGGCAGGGGCAAGCTCGACCACCTGCATGTCGTTCTGGCCACCGGTGCCTTCGAGGTTGACGAAGATGCCGCGGCCGCCCTTCCGGGGCCACGGGGCAAGCTCCACTGTCTTCAGGTCTTCAATGTAGAAGCCCGTGAGCGATGGCACGCCCTCGGACTTCTGCCACCCCTTGTAGACATCGGAGACGGCCATCGCCGGAAGATCTTCACGGTTGTCCCAGATGCTGGTTGACTCGGCCGTTGCTGCAACCATTGGTTTTCCTTCAGTTGTAACCATGAAATCCTCCTCGTTGATGGGAGCTAGTGGCCACCGATGCCAACCTTTCCGCCAAGGACCCTTGAAAGCATGGCCGCCGCAACGACCATTGCCACCGTGAGGACGGAAACCACGGTCGCCTTTTCGAACTGGCCGCCCGAGGCGAAGTCGAGAGCCAGGAGCGCAAGTGTTCGGGACTGGCTCGATCCGAGCAACACGATGGTGCTGATGTCGCGCGCCACCGACATGAAGCCCACCAGGGCCACCGTGATCAACGTCGGTGCCATCAGCGGAAGGACCACCCGACGATAGGTGGTCCACCACGAGCCGCCGGTAATGCGCGACGCTTCCTCAAGCTCGCTGCCCAGCTGCACAAGCGCACTCTTCGTAAGCTGCACGCCGAGCGGCATGCTCTTGATCACAAGCGCCAGGATGAGCACCCAGATGGTGCCGTAAAGGGGCAACAGGAACGGCGTCTGGAACACCGTCCAGAGCAAGGCCAGGCCCATGAGGATGCCGGGGATAGCCCAGGGCAGCCAGGACAGGACGTCCAGCAGGCCGCGCCCGACAAAGCGCGTCTTCACGATCACGTACGCGATGAGCGCGTACAACGTCGTCCCGATCAGGGCGGCACCGGCTCCCACGAGCAACGTGTTCTGAAACGAACGGAGGAGCAGCGGATCGCTCAGCACGCGCTGCCAGTGCTCCATGGTCCAGGGATTCGGGATGTTGAAGTATCCGAAGGCACGCATGAACGTGCCCATGATGAGCACCGCCACCGGCAGAACGCTGATCGTGGCCGCGATGAGCGCGACGATGGTGAAGGCGGGCCACCGCCAGACGCCGAGTGGAGTGACCCGGGTACTGAAGCCGCGCCCAGAGATGGTCCGGTACTCGCGCTTGCTCAAATACAGACGCTGAACTGCCACCATCAACAGCAGAGCCACCAGGAGCACCGTCCCGAGCGCCGACGCGGGCGCATATTGGGGCGGTTCGAAGATGACGAGGTCGCGAATCTTGGTGGAGTACACGAAGAGTCGGATCGGCGAGCCGAGCAGCAGCTCGATCTCGAATGCGTCCAGTGAGCGGACGAGTCCCAGAATGGTCGACACGAGAATCGCCGGCGCCATGAGTGGCACGACGATCCTGCGGAGCGTGCCGAATGACGTGACGCCGCAGCTTCGCGACGACTCCTCCAGGGCGGCGTCCAGGTTGCGGAACGCGGGCGCCAGCAGCAGCACCTTGCCGCCAATCGTCGTTGTCAGGTGAACCCAGACAATGCCCCCGAACGAATAGATGCTGAAGGGCGAGGCGCCAAAGATGGCGCTGATCCACTGGTTGATCAGGCCGAACCGCTCGTCCAGGAGCAGAATCCACCCCATCGCGATGGGCAGGGGCGGAAGGAAAAACGCCACCCAGAAGACGAACTCCAGAAGGCCCTTGCCCGGTAGGTCGGTCCGCGCGACAAGCCAGGCCAGGATGACGCCGACGACCAGCGCAATGCCCTGGCGGACGGTGCTGAGGGCCAGCGTATTGGTGAACGCGTTGATGATGGAGCGGTCGCTGAATGCTGTCTGCCAACCCGAGAGGCTGTAGACCGGTGGTTGTCCTGGACGAGCAATCTGGAAGCTGCTGACGAGCATGAGCGTCAGGGGCACGAGCACCAGGAACGCGACCACTCCCAGGAGCAGGGTCAGCAGCAGGACGGACCACTGGACATTCAGGTTGCGAGCCCGTGGCGCGGGTACCGCGACAGCCGGATGAGCCATGACGCGCGGCCCTCGCCTAGGAGCCGCTGCCGGCGACGGCAGCGCCGACAGGTGTCGTGGCTACAGCGATGGTACTGGCAGCCGTTGGCTGAGAGGCAAGGGTGGGAGGTCGCAAGTCAGCCCACACCCGCACATGCTCTGGCGGCAGATGCAGATCCACCTCGGTGGCGACCCGCGACAGCAGCGCTCGCGAGACCACCAGGGTATAGGCGATCTCGCCAAACCGGAGCAGCAGCTCACAGTCCGATCCGAGATACAGCACCTTCTCAACGGTCGCTCGGATCGTGTTCTGACGCGGTCCCTCACCGGCCCGATGCAGCTCGAGCTCCTCGGGGCGGATGGCAGCCAACACCGGATTCCCACGGGTGAGCGCGTCGTCCGCGGTCTCCGCACGCAACTGCGTTCCCGGGGCTCCTTCGATCTCCACCAGCGCCGCATCCAGACCTCGCTCCAGGACCTGGCCTCGGAACCGCAACACGTGACCAAGGAAATCCTCCACGTACGGAGTGGCGGGATGCTCGTAGACCTCCTGCGGCGTTCCGAGCTGCTCGATCTTGCCGTGATTCATAACCGCCAGGCGTGTCGACATCGACATAGCCTCGATCTGGTCATGGGTAACGAACAGCACCGTCACGTTGACGCGCTCCTGGAGCCGCTTCAGCTCGATGCGCATCTGTCCACGCAACTTGGCATCGAGGTTGCTGAGCGGCTCGTCCAGGAGGAGGATCCCGGGCGAATACACCAGGGCGCGCGCCAGCGCGACGCGTTGCTGCTGGCCGCCGCTGAGCGCCATAGACGAGCGCTCCGCGAAACCCCGTAGGCCCACCAGCTCAAGGGTCTGATCAACTTTTTCCTTGATCTCGCGGGCGGGCAAGCGCCGGACGGTCAGCGGATAGGCCACGTTCTCAAACACCGTCATGTGGGGCCAGATGGCGTAGCTCTGGAACACCATCCCCAGGGCACGCTTCTCGGGTGGGATGCCGATCCGCCGCGGGGTCGAGAAAACCGTGCGTCCCTCGATGTCGATCTCACCTGCATCTGGCTTCTCGAAGCCAGCGACCATGCGTAAGGTCGTGGTTTTGCCGCAGCCGCTGGGGCCGAGCAGGGTGAGCACCTCGCCCTGCTCTATCTGAAAGGAGACGTCGTCGACCGCCGCGACGCGCCCGAAGCGCTTGACGAGGTTGCGGGCCTCGAGAGAAATGGTGGTCATGCTGGAACGCCGGCACCTGAGCCAGTCGCCAGCGTGCTTGCGCGGGCAGCGGGCCTCAACTCTTGCCGAATACTTCCTCCGGAAAAGGCAGGGGCGCTACCCGCGGGCCACGCCTGAAGATGAGACGCAGGTCTTGACGCTCTGGATCTATGGCACGCGCGTGATCTGTGGGCAGTGGGCCTCAAGGACAGCCACGACATTTGCACTCCCTGCCGACACGCACGCACGTACGTTGCTCGTTCCCCTCCGTCTTTTGGCCCGTTCCCGCCCGCGCCGCACAACTCCTGGCAATCTCGATCCATGCTTCGCGCCATCTCCACAGAGGCAGCGTATCATCAGCCGAATGAAGCACGGTCGTGAGCGGTTTGACCTGCCGACGATAGCAACTGAGCCCGTCCGTGTCAACGACGCGCAGAGACGGGGAGCGTGGTGACCCCGCCGGTGCTGGACACCGCTGCAGTGGGAGGCGCGTCCCCAGCACGCGTACCAGGCACCGTGTCAGGTGAGGACAGCAACACTCGCAACGGGCTGCTCTCCAGCGATCTGCGCGCCGTGCTGAGCGCCCTGGAGGAGGCAGGTGAGCTTCGCATGGTGGAGGGTGCTGATTGGGACGTGGAGCTTGGCGCCATCACCGAGCTGATGGCGCTCCGCGACGGTCCGGCGCTCCTGTTCGACCGGATCAAGGGTTGCGCACCCGGCCATCGTGTGCTCGCCAATCTGCTCAACTCCCCACGCCGCGTGGCACTGCTGCTGGGCCTGCCCGCCGACACCCACCCGCTGGAGGTAGTGCGAGAGCTTCGGCGCCGGCTGTCCTCGATTCGCCAGGCGGATCCTCTGGAGGTAACTGACACCCCGGTCCGTGAGGAGGTCCATCGCGGTGCCGACGTGGACCTGTGGGAGTTCGCCACCCCGCGCTGGCACGAGCATGACGGCGGTCGTTACATCGGCACCGGCTGCGCCGTGGTGACCCGTGATCGAGACAGTGGTTGGGTGAACTTAGGCACCTACCGGGTGCAGGTCCATGACCGCGACACCCTGGGGCTCTACATCCAGCGCTCGCACCATGGTGCGCTCATGCAACGCCAGTACTGGGACCGCGGAGAGCCGTGCCCGGTCGCCGTGGCGATCGGGCTCCAGCCGGGCCTGCTGCTTGGCTCCTTCCTCACCATCCCGAACGGCGTGAGCGAGTATCAGTGGTCAGGTGGGCTTATGGGGCAGCCGGTCCAGGTATTCCCAGGCGAGGTGACCGGCTTGCCCCTGCCGGCCAGCGCCGAGATCGTGCTGGAAGGCTTCTGTTTGCCGCCTTCGGTTGAGACGCGTCTGGAGGGGCCATTCGGCGAAACCATCGGGTACTACGCGAGCGGCGCGCGCGAGGAGCCCGTGATCAAGGTGGAGCGCGTTTACCATCGGCAAAACCCCATCATCGTTGGAGCGCCGCCACTCCGACCCCCAGCCTCCAGCAGCGCCACCTACCTCTTCCGAGCCGCGAATGCGTGGTCGGAGCTTGAGCGCGCGGGCGTGCCCGACGTCCGCGGAGTCTGGATGCACCCATCCGGTGCATCCGGGCTGCTCGCCATCGTCGCCATCAAGCAACGGTATGCCGGTCACGCCAAGCAAGCGGGCCTGACGCTGATGTCAGGCCGCGGAGGGACGGGTCTGGGTCGCTTCGTCATCGTGGTCGACGACGACATCGACCCGTCAGACATCGACCAGGTGCTCTGGGCACTGGCCACGCGCTGTGACCCTGCGACCTCTATCGATATTGTTCGCGGAATGACCGTTCCAGACCTGGACCCGCGCCTGACGCCGGCGCAGCGCGCGGTGGGCGACTACACCACGTCGCGCGCCATCCTGGACGCCTGCCGCCCGTTCACCTGGATCAACGAGTTTCCGCGGACACTGTCCGTCTCGGACGAGCTGCGCGAACGAGTCCTGCGCGACTGGTCGGCGCTCTTCGACGAGCGGCCGCAGCGGTGAGCGGCCCCGGCTCCTCAGCGCGGGAAACGGGGTGGAGCGCCGGCCTCTGAAACACTCCCTGACCTGAGCGTGGGCGCCGCAATAGGGGGACCGAGAACTCGGTCGCGCAGTCCGGGCAGCGACAGAACGACTCTCGAATGCGGAAGAAGTCCGCGTCAATCGGGCGCTCGATGTGGACGACCTCGTCTGGAACGCTCCGTTCGTGCTCTTCCAGGAACGAGTGCAGGTCCAAAGCCGGTCCGGACGAGACGGCCTGGGAACCAGCCCCGGGTGCTTCGGCATGCGCCATGAATCGGCCCGGCTTACATACGTGGGGCTTCGTCGGCCCCAACCGGCATCGGCATCAGCAACGGCTCCGGCCGGGGCGCTGGCGCGACCGAATTGACTGGCGCCGCCTTCCCCGGTTGGATCCCATAACGGGCCCACTCCCGTTGGACCTTCGCCATGGCTTCGGCGGAAGGAAGGCAGACCGCCGGGTAATTCTTCGCATCGTAGCGGGTGGCATCGATGATCATCTTCGACGTGCGAGCGGGCCCCGCTTGCTCGGCGGGCGGGAGCGACGGATCGAGGAAAATCCCGGTGACTTCTCGGAGGATCTCGACATCACGATGGGCCTGGACGCGGGTAGCAACGGCCCACTCCACAGCCAGCGCGTCGAACGGGTCTATATCCTCGTCGACGACGGTTACCTGCTTAAAGTGCCGTCCGCTCGGGCAGCTCAGCACGGCCATGCCGACCATCTTGCCGTAGCCCTCGTACAGCTTTTCCACCGCCACGACCACGTGCAGGACACCGCCACCGCCCTCGGTGATGTGGACGGCCTTGATACCCGGCAGGGACACGGTGCGGATCACCTCAGCCTCCTTGCCGGCCGCCGTGAGCACATCCGTTTCATGCGGCGGTGCGCCCTGGTAGGCCAGGTGCAGGATCGGATTGCGTCGGCGGGTAATCGCCTTGACATGGATCGTCATCCGCGGCAGCCGCGGACCACCATAGTGCCCCGTGAATTCGCCGAAGGGGCCCTCCTCCCGCTTGTCCGTGGGGTGCACTTCGCCTTCGATCACCACCTCCGCGTCGGCCGGCACCTCGAGGGGTATGGTCTTGCACGGGACCAGTTTGATGGGCTCACCGCTGAGTGCTCCCGCGACCGCGAACTCGTCTGTCCCGAAGGGCAAAGGCGAGCAGGCAGCCTGGACGATGCGCGGATCGACGCCCATGACGAGCGCCACGGGAAACGGCTCGTCGGGCGCTTTGCGCCGCTGGAGCATGATGTGGGTGTAGGGTCCAGCGAGCAGACCCAGGGTGTGGGCATCGTGGACCTGGTTGCGGTAGACGCCCACATTGCGCAGGCCCGTATTCGGATCGCGAGTGACGTGGCACGAGAGCGTCAGGTACGGTCCGCCGTCGAGCGCGTTCCAGATAGGCGCCGGCAGGGCCGTGAGGTCCGCGTCGTCGCCAATGAGCACCACTTCCTGACACGGAGCAGCCGTGTCGCCCCCAAGCACCACCGGTGGCAACGGCTCCTTGACGCGCGCGTTCCACACATGCTGTGTCTCCGTGGGTCCACAGCCCAACGCCAGGCCGTAGCGTCGACGGGTTGCCAGCAGATTGGTCAGGATCGGCATGGCACCATCGCCAGGATGCTCGAACAGTAACGCTGGCCCGCCGGCCCGCAGGCTCTTGACACACACGGCGCCAAGCTCCTGGTCCAGCGCAACCGGAACGCGCACGCGAGCCAGCTCACCCTCCTGCTCTAGAAGATCGAGGAATTCGCGCAAACCGGTATAGCCCACCTGATGCCTCCCTTCGTTACCCGTCGTTATCGGTCCACGTCCGATGAAGCCGCGGTCAGAATCTCCGCCCGCGCGTGCGTTGGCAACGTCCGCATCTCCTGGCCCTGCCCCGGGTAGTCCGGGTGACGGTGCAGCGCGTCCACAAAGGCGGCCCGCATTGCCTGGCCGTAGGTGTGTCGGGTGCCCAGAATGCGGGTCCGTTCGCGCTCCACCTTGGCCCAGATAAATGACGGACCGTCACCGTCGAGCGTGGACCGCGTGGCGGCCTGAAACGCTTCCAGGTTGCGTACCGCATACGTGTCTCGGAACCCGGCGCCCTGCGCCATGAGCTCGAGGTTGACCCCGCGCGACGTTGGCGTCGGGCCCATGCGCGCGTAGTACTCGTTGTCGAAGCAGATCACCAGCAGGTTTTTCGGCCGCGCGTCCGCGACGGT
This sequence comes from Chloroflexota bacterium, assembly GCA_016191465.1. Taxonomy (GTDB): domain Bacteria; phylum Chloroflexota; class UBA6077; order UBA6077; family CF-72; genus JACPOP01. The sequence goes on from JACPOP010000020.1 coordinate 119,647, forward strand.
GATCAGCGCGCTGGTGTCGATCATCAGGCTGCCGTCCGAGTCCAGGGCAACAACCTGCTGATTGGGGAAGGCGAGGCTCATCCCCAGTGCGAAGGGGGTGCAGAGCCCCATGTTGAGCCCCGCAAAGTTGGGACCCCGCGGGCGGAGCTGGGACCACAATGCGGTGTTGACAGAAAGGCTGGTCGCCACCAACGCGTGCTCGGGGAGGCACGACGCCAAAAACTCCAGGCAGTCCGCGCGCTTCATGGGTAGAGCACCTCGCCCGCCAGGAGCATGACCACAGGCTTCTCGAAGTCACGGCAGGCGAAGACCGCATCACGGATCTTGCGTGCGAGCGACTCCTTCTTGTCCACGATGAGGTAGGGGAGCTGCAGGGTCCTCAGTAGCGGTTCCGCCACCTGTTTGAACATCAGCGACTGTGAGCCCGGAATCCCCGACGAGTCGCCGAAGTCACCCCGATACGAAGCCATCACCACCATGGGTGCGCCGAAAATGGTGCCAATCTGCGACAGCGCCCAGGTGCCGACGAGCATGCCGGCGACGCCCGTCACGAACACGGCCGTGCGTCCGCTCAGGGACGCCCCGGCCGCGGCCGCGATGCCGCTCCCCTCACTGGCCGCGTCGATGACCGTGAAGTCCGGGGTCTCCCGCAGTGCGTGGATCAGTGACGAGGTCGGCTCCTCCGGGAGCGTCACAACCAGGTCCACTCCCTGCGCCTTCAGTGCGTCCGTGATGATCGTCACGGACTCCTGGTCCATCGACATGGCTAGGGGATGACCGTCTTCAGGTATTCCACGATCTCGGCGCGCAGCTTGACGTACGGCTCACTGCTGTTCTGTTGGTACGTGACACCCTCTTTGGGGATCAGCAACGGCAGGATGCCCTCGGTCGGCACATCCTTCCTCAAGCTGGCAAATCCCTGTGATTTGCCCCACTCGACCTGGCCCTCCTTTGACAGCATGTAGTCCAGGTAGACCTTGCTGGCGTTGGGGTGCGGTGCATTGCGAACCGCGACCAGGCTGCCGTTGCCGGCGGTGTAGTAGGCGCCTTCCTTCATGCGCGACGAGTCCATGTGCCGCACCGGGAGGCCCTTGTTGATGTATTCGTTCGTCAGCGTGTCGCTGGGTCCGAGCACGATCGGGTACTGGCCGCGCGCAACCCAGTCCAGGATCTGCTGGTCGTTGCTCGAGATGACGATGTCCTGCTTGAACAGCTGGCGCAGGTAGTCCTTGCCCAGCGACTCGGTGGCGTACATGAAGGTGATGACCGCCAGGCCCCCGCCCGCGGTGCGGGGGTCTCGCACCACGATCTTGCCCTTCCACTTCGGATCGAGCAGGTCGCGATAGCTGGTGAACTCCTCCGGCTTGACCAGGTCCGGGTTGTAGATGAAGGGCGCCTTCACGTAGCCGCTGAAAATGAGGTTGTATTTCTGCTGGCTGTCGGCGAAGCTCAGCTTGTTCCCGAGCCAGACCGACTGATCCCGGACGTTGGGCCCGACCAGCAGGGGCGGGATCGGGTCCAACGCGTTCGCCGGAAGCAGCGTCTCGAGAGCGGTCGTGGTGCCAGTGACAATGAGATCGGTACTGTTCTGATTGGCGGCTAACTCGGTGAGCACCTTGGGGCCGGTCTGGTTGCCGGCCAGGCCATTAAAGTCAACCTGGATCTCCGGGTACTTCTTGCTGAAGCCTGCCGCGAGGGCGTCGCGACTGTCGGCGCCTTGCGGGCCAATCACCGAAACTTTGCCCTCTTTTTTGGCAGCCGCCACGATCTGGTCCCACTCGGCGGCGGAGAGGCCTGGTGCAGCCGGCGCCGTGGCAGTGGTGGGCTTCGCAGCCGCCGCGGCAGCAGGCGAAGCGGCGGTGGCTGGTGCCGCGGCAGTCGTCCCGGACGCGGGTGCGGCCGACGTGGCCGCCAGTGCGGCGGGCTTGGGTACGTCCGTTGGTTTGGCGGCCGCCGGTGCGACGGTCGGCGCTGTGGTGGGCGCCGCCGGCGCCGCGGGTGTACACGCGACAATCAGGAGTGTGAGCGCGGTGCCGGCCCCCAGGATCCGATGCTTCATTGTCGGGCTCCCCTTTCCTTGCGTCTCAAACAGACCACTAACGGCGACCGGCCACTCTGCGGCGGACGCTCCGCTGGCCCCACGGCCCTGCGTGTCCAGACGCTAAGCCTCCCCATCCTTCACACGACCGTAACGTGTTTGGAGTGCCGAGAATAGCAACCCCCTGGGGGCCCGTCAATGCCCGAAGGGTCGATTCCAGTTCCGAAGGCGCTGAGACTCGTACGAAGTTCGACTCACCTATCATTCGGCTTGACGCGACCGGGCATGGCGGGTAAGACTGACCCAGAAGCCCACGATCCGGGAAGCCGGCCGACGGTCGGGGACAGGAAGCAAGGATGGGGAATCGCGGGCCTGGACCTGCTCGGTCAGTGCCGAACGAAAGTCAGGCGCGGCTCCGTGAGTGTTCGGGCGCTTGCTGAGCGAATCAAGGGAGAGATGCAGCACGTAGTGCTGAGCCGAGGAGGCGGGGCGTCATGGTGATGCGTGAGCGCGAACGGGTCCGGGCGACGGACGATTACGAGCAGCAGATCGCTCGTGACAAGGAAAAGATGGAACGCGCCCGCGCGGGCAAGGTGGTCGTCCACGGGAAGGACGTGCCCTGGACCCAGAATCGCCAGGCCCGCAACAAGATGTACATGGCGCCCTCGCGTTCGACCGGCAAGCCGGTGGAGACAGTGCTGGACGATTGGCGGGTCTTCGTCAATGACATCAAGGTGCATTCCGGCAAGCACAAGCATCAGGGCGGCCTGGTGATCTACGTGCTTGAAGGGGAGGGCTACACCGAGGTCGACGGGGAAACGCACGAGTGGGAGGCCGGCGACCTCCTGCTGCTGCCGCTGAAGCCAGGCGGGGTGGAGCACCAGCACTTCAACAAGCACGAGGACAAGCCGGCGAAGTGGATCGCCTTCATCTACTACCAGATCCGGGAATGGGCCGCGAGCCAGATCGAACAGGTGGAGGAACACCCGGACTACCGCGCACCCGAGAACGGCGCCGGACGAACGCGCCGGCCTGGAGCATGACCGTCGTCCTTGAACGCCCTGCCGCGGCCTCAGCAGCGCCCGGGTACCGCGGGCTCCGTGCGTTCCTCGACCTCCTCGACCGTGACGGCGACCTGGCGCGGATTTCTGAACCGGTGGCACTCGATCAGGAACTGGGCGCCGTGTGCGTTCACAACCTGCGGGCAGGTGGACCGGCGCTGCTCTTCGAGCGGCCCGGCAACCATCACATGCCAGTCCTGACGAACCTCCTCTCTACCCGGCGCCGCTATGCCCGCGCGATGGAGTGCAGCCTGGGTGAGATCCCCCAACGGTGGAATGCCGCCGCGGCGAATCCCTTGCCACCCGTACTCCTGGAAGGAGACGGCCCGTGCCAGGAGGTGGTCCAGACGGGCGACGACGTGGACGTGCTCGGGCTGCCGACGCCGAAGTGGAACGCGTTGGACGGCGGGCCGTACCTGACACTTTCGTGCCACGTCACTCGCGATCCGCGCACGGGTGAGCGGAACGTTGGGGTGTATCGCAACCAGGTCCACGATCGCCGCACACTGGGCGTCCTTGCGGGCACGTTTTCCCACCTGATGTTGCAGCGGCGCCACGAGCCAGATGCGCCATTCCCCGTGGCGCTGGTGATGGGGCCGGATCCTCGGATTGTTATGGCCGCTTGCACGCCCCTCCCGCTTGGTGTCGACGAGCTCGCGATGGCCGGGGCATTGCGCGGCGAGCCGATCGAGCTGGTACGCTGCAAAACCGTTCCCCTCGAGGTGCCCGCGGACGCCGAGCTGGTCATCGAGGGCGAGGTACGGCCCGCCGAGAAGCGTGACGAAGGACCATTCGGCGAGTACACGGGCCATTACGCCGGGCGCCGGGCGCCACGGGCGACCATCCACGTGACGGCCATCACCCGGCGACGCGATGCCATCCTCAGCCTTGCCTACCAGGGGGCGCCGCCCCACGAGACCGAGGTTCTGACAGCCGTCGGCAAGGAGGCGGAGCTCGTGCGCACCGTGTCTCTGCCGGGCATCAAGTCCCTCTACCTCACGTCTGCCGGGTGTGGCGCGCTGCACCTCGTGGTGTCCGTGGAGAAGCTCTATGAGGGCTACGGCAAGATGGTCGGCATGGCGTTCCTCAGCACCCCCGCCAGCCGCACCATCAAGCAGGTCATTGTGGTCGATGAGGACGTAGACCCGTTCGACGCGCTGGCCGTGGAGTGGGCCGTTGCTACCCGCGTCCAGGCCCACCGGAACGTCGAGATCTTCACCGAGATGCCAGGCACGTCCATCGATCCTTCCCTGCCCGAGTCCGAGCAGACCCGGACCGCCCGAACGTCCAAGATGCTCATCGACGCCACCCGCTACGACGCGAAGAACTATCCGGCAGTCTGCCTTCCCTCCGCTGAGGCCATGGCCCGGGTGGAACGGAACTGGGCGAGCTATGGGATCCCAGTTGGAACCCCACCGCCCGCACCCCCGGCCGAACGGAGCGCCTGACGCGGCGGTGCCTGGGCGGAATGCCCGTGGCCTCGCACCGGACCCGTGGATCGGTCAGGGAGCCCGTGACGAGACACGCCCGTGCCAGCGCGGCCTCGTCACGGCGTGGCCTTCCTTCACGTGCCGGGCACGACACGCGGAACCCCGCCTGGCGCTAAAGCGTGGGCCGATTGCTTCTGCATGCAGGCTGCACCGTTGACAGGCGTTGAGGGCGTTGCTATCGTCCGAGAGTCAAAATACACCACGGTCGTGTGAAAATCGAACCGCGTTCTCAATAGACCGCGGGCACAGACCAGACGGAGGCAGAGGCGGTGGAGATCTTCAGCTTTGACTTTGTGCCCTACAAGGCGAACCTGGCCGGGCGGCTGGGGTATCCCGTCGGGCGCAAGCACTACGTTCGCGAGGTGGCCGCCGAGACCTACCACGACCACGTGGAGCAGTTCCAACTGTGTGAAGCGGTTGGTTTCGATGGCATCAGCCTGAATGAGCACCACGGTAGCCCGTACGGCCTGGACAACTCCCCCAACGTCTTCCTGGCCTACATCGCCGCCAAGACCGAGCGGATGAAGCTGACGATGCTTGGCAACCTGCTGCCGATTCACGGCCACCCGCTGCGCGTGGCCGAGGAGCTGGCGATGCTCGACACCATCACCCGCGGACGGCTCATCGCCGGCTTTGTGCGCGGCATCCCCCGCGAGCCGCTGGTCTACAGCGTGCCCATCCACGAGACGCGGACCCGTTTCAACGAGGCCATCGAGGTCATCCTGGGCGCATGGACTCAGGACCTGTTCTCGCACGAAGGCCCCCATTACCACTACGACAGCGTGGACATGTGGCCGCGCCCCTACCAGCGCCCCCACCCGCCGGTCTGGGTTGGGTCCATAAGCGAGGAGTCCACCCGATGGATCGCCCGCAACCCGGCTCTGCAGATCGCGGTCAACTTCCTGCCCACGCCCCAGGTACAGCGGCAGCTTGGCATCTTCCGCGAGGAGGCCGCCCGCGTTGGGCGCGTGATCAGCGACGCGGACATCATTTACGGCCGGCACGTCTTCGTCGCCGAGACGCAGGCTGAAGCCGAGCGGATCGCCCGTCCGCACGTGGAGTACTACTTCCAGAATCTGCTCCACGAAATCAACTCCGCCGCCCTGGGCAAGCTCCAGAAGCTGAACCCGGAGATTGACTTCGACAAGGTCAAGCCGCCGTTCGACTACGGCACCAGCACCCTGGACAACCTCAAGGAGCGCGGCCTGCTACTGGTGGGCACCCCTGACAGCGTCTTCCAGGACCTGATGGAGCAGTATGAGACGGTCGGTGGCTTCGGAACGCTGCTGGCCATGATCCGCATGGGCGCCATGCCCCAGGAGGTGGCATTGCGCAGCATTCGGCTAATTGGCGAGGAGCTTATCCCCAAGCTCCATGCCGTGAAGCACAATCGCCTCAGCCAGTCGCCTGACGGAGCCGCCGCGCTGGTCGCCGCGTCGGGGTCGGCGACGTAACCTAGTGGAGCTACGTAGCCAGAGTACGTGGACCAGCCGTCCTTCTCGGTCGGCAGGGATCGTTTCAGGGGCGAGCGGGCGCGGGGAGCCCGGCCGCCGGTCCACAGATGGACGTACAGCACGGAGAGTAGGGAGACCGCGATGAAGTCGAGATTTGCAGGGGTTCTGTCCGTATCAATCATGCTGGTAACAGCGTGCGCGCCGGCCGCGCCGCCACCCGCCACCACGGCGCCGGCCGCGCCACCCACCGCCGCACCGGCCGCCAAGCCCACCACGGCCCCGGCCACCACGGCGCCGGCGCCGGCCGCGGCGCAGCCCAGCGCGGCACCCGCCTCGCCGGTCGCGGCCAAGCCGTCCCCCCAGCCGGCGGCGCCAAGCCCCGCGGCCGCGGCGGCAGGTGCCACGGCCGTCAAGCCTGCTGCCGCCGACGACTGGACCGCGGTCGTGGCCGCCGCCAAGCGCGAGGGCAAGCTGTCGATCGTCGCACCCCCGGGCAGCGACGTGCGGGACGCGCTGACCAACGCCTTCCAGAAGGCGTACCCGGAAATCAAGCTGGATTACACCGCGCTCTCCGGGAGCCAGGTGGGGCCCAAGGTCATTGCCGAACAGGGCGCCGGACAGTTTCTGAATGACGTGCTCATCGCCGGCGCCGGCGGGATCAACACGACCCTGACACCCGCCAACGTGCTCGCCCCCATCGAGCCGTGGCTGACGGGGCCGAACACCCGCGACACCTCCATGTGGCGCGGCGGAGCGATCATGCTGACGGATCCCAGCACGCGCCAGGACATCGTCTTCAACAACGCCGCGGAAGCGGCCTTCATCTACGCGCCGGACCAGGTCAACCCGGCCGAGATCAAGAGCTGGAAGGACGTCCTCAACCCGAAATTCAAGGGCAAGATCGCTATCGGCAACCTCCGGCAGGGCGGGGCCGCGGTCTTCACGGTCATGTGGTACACCGACCCAACGCTGGGCCAGGGGTTCCTGCGTGACCTGTTCGTGGGCCAGGACATCGCCGTGTTCCAGGAGGACAAGCAGATCATCGACGGCGTTGCCCGCGGCCGGTACGCCATTGGCATCGGCGCCAGCAGCACGTTGGTGGAGGAGGCCATCCGGACCGGCCTGCCCATCAAGCCGTTCGATGGCAGCGTGATGGCGGAAGGCACCATTCTGTCGGCCGGGAATGCCACGGTCGCGGTGTTCCGCAATACGCCGAATCCGAATGCCACCAAGGTCTACCTGGACTGGCTGCTCTCGAAGGACGGCCAGTACGAGTGGAGCAAGACGCAGCGGACCGCGAGCCTGCGGACGGACGTGCCGACCGATGCGGTCGTGGATTACTCCATTCCGAAGCCGGGTGTGAAGTACTTCCCCGGCTACGGCGAGGACTACATCCGCAACTCACGGGTCGCGTTCCCCTTCGTCGACACCATCACGCCGAAGTAGTGGCCAATTGACCCTGGGCGATCATCTCACCACGCACGGCGACCCGGCGTGTGGTGAGATGATCCTCCCGCCGACGGTTCGGCCGGATGCCTGGCCTGACTGGTACCCTCAACAGACTGGACGCTAGCTGCATGCCAGAGGCATATTTCACCACCCCGCCACGGGCGCGCCTGATGCTCCTGGAGCTCCTCGGCAACCCGGCCGAAGGGGGCGAACGCGGCGGCGTTCGATTGGCAGCGCTCGTGCAGCTCGCCGCCGACCTGGGGATCAGCGACATGGCCCTCCGTTCGGCGAAGGTTCGCCTGGCGCAGGGCGGGCTCCTGACGCTGGTTCGCCGGGGCCGCGAAAGTCTGTACGAGCTCACCGAGCGAGGCCGCCAGGAGGCGGAACGGCAGCGGCAGCGCCTGTTTACGCCCACCGAGGCGTGGTGGGATGGCGCGTGGTACGTCGTGGTCCTGAGTGTCCCGGAGGCGCGCCGGGATATCCGGGACCGCATGCGAAAAGAGCTTTCCTGGATGGGGTTTGGGTCACCGTCCAGCGGGCTTTACATCAGCCCACATGATGGTCGGGCGCAGGCCGTGGAGCTTGCTCGCGAGCTCGATGCCGTCGCGTATATCCAGGCCTACCGGGCCCAAGCGTCTTGGCCCGAGAACCCACGCGAGCTGGTAGCACGAGCGTGGGGTAATCTCAGCGACGTCAACGCTCGGTACGGAGTCTTCCTGGACAGATTCGCGGCTCGGCTGGTGCGTTGCCGATCCGAAGCCGCGGCGGGTCAGCTTGCAGACCGAGACGCCTTCCGTCTTCAGTTTGCACTGACGACACAGTACCGCCATTGTTTGTACGAAGATCCGGACCTGCCTCTCGATCTCCTCCCGGCGGCCTGGAATGGCGTCGCGGCTCGCCTGCTGTTTCGGGAGTTTCACGGGCTTGTGAACCCCGGCGCATTGCGTTACTTCGATGCGGTCAGCGAGGGGCTGGCGAGTGAGGCGGAGTCGCGGCCGCGGTCCAGCGCGCCTGTCATCGCCGCTGCTTGAGATCCCGCGTTCAGCGCATCCCACCGCCCATGAAGCAGCCCGGCGGCATACGATTTGGCATTAACTTCGTGCCCACGGTGGGCCCCGAAGAGCGGAGCGCCGCGCGCTACTTTGACGAGTCCTTGAACCTCGCAGCGCGGGCCGAAGCGCTGGGGCTCGGCTCAGCGCGGATCACCGAGCACTACTTCTACGATTACGGCGGCTACTGCCCCGACCCTGTCACGTTCCTCAGTGCGCTCGCCCAGCGCACGACGCGGATGCGCTTGTGCACCGCGGGTGTTACCCCCGCGTTCTCACATCCGATCAGGATCGCCAGCCAACTGGCGATGCTCGACAACCTGTCCCACGGAAGGTTGGATGCTGGATTCGCGCGCGGATTCGTCCCGCATGAATTCGACGCGTTTGGGGTCGCACTCGAGGAGAGTCGGAGCCGTTTCGAGGAAGGAGTCAGCGCCATCACCTGGCTGTGGACGCAGCCAGAGGCAACCTGGCGCGGGCGCTACCATGCCTTCGGACCGGTGCGGCTTCTCCCCCTGCCCTACCAGCAGCCGCATCCTCCTATCTGGGTGGTGACCACGTTCTCACCGGAGCTCTTCGAATGGTCGGGGCGCAATGGGTATCACCTGATGGCTGTGCCGTACATCTCGACGCACGAGAATACGGCGAACCTGGTGGGGATTTACCGTCGAGCCTGGGAGGCCGCCGGCCACCGCCGTGGCGCGGAGCAGGTTCAACTGAGCCTGCATTGCTATATCGCCGAAGATGGAGCCACCGCCCGTCGTGAGGCAAAGCGCTACTACGAGGAGTACACCACCAAGTTGCTCCAGGCAGTGGGCGCGTGGAGCAGCCGCCGCGTAGCGGCGTATGCCGGGTATCAGAACCTCGGCCGAGCCATTGAGGCGAACGCGTACGAAGGCGTGCTTCGGGAGACGAAGGCGCTGATTGGGAGCCCACGGGAGATCGTGGAGCAGGTCGCCTACCTGCGGGGCTGGTACGGAGACTTCGAGGCGAGCTTGCAGTTCAACTTCGCCAGCGTTCCCGACGACGCCGCGCACCGATCGTTAGAGTTGCTGGGCACCGCTGTTCTGCCCGCGCTTCGCGAGCAAGGGCTGACAACCAGCCTGGACGGGAGCGCACCGCCAGGGCCGAACCGCCCGAGAGGGTGTTGAGATGCACACCCGGCAGGATCACGGTCGTGTAGGATACGAATCGATGTATCGCAGTGGAGCTCCGGCGGCTCCCGTCGACGCTGTGCCTGGGGTGAGGGAGACGGGAGGAAGGGTGTGAAGCCACCGCGATTTGAATACTTCAGCCCCCGCTCTTTGAGTGAGACGGTGGCGATCCTGGCCGAGCATGGCGATGGGGCAAAGGTTCTTGCCGGCGGCCAGAGCTTGCTCCCGCTCCTGAACATGCGCCTGGCGCGGCCGTCCGTGCTCGTCGACATCAATCGCGTGAGCCGACTTGATACCGTGCGGCCCCACGGCACAGGGGGGGTGGCGATCGGTGCAACGGTGCGCCAGCGAAGTCTCCACGGAGACCCCACCCTCCTCGACCGCCTCCCGATCCTCGGCACGGCGTCGCAGTTCATCGGTCATCAGCAGATCCGAAGCCGGGGGACCATCTGCGGGAGCCTGGCGCACGCCGATCCCGCTGCTGAGCTGCCTGCCCTGGCGGTAGCGCTCGAAGCCGAGATGGTGGCGAGCAGCGCCAGCGGTGAGCGGGTGCTTCCAGCCGCCGACTTCTTCGTCGATTATTTGACGACCGTCCTCGAGCCAACCGAGGTGCTCACCGAGGTGCGGTTTCCGGGACCGCCGGCCGGGATGCGCTGGGCCTTCCTGGAGATGAGCCGCCGCCACGGAGACTTCGCCCTGGCGGGCGTCGTGGCAGGGTTGAGCACGAGCGACGATGGAAGCTCCATCAAGGCAGCGCGTCTGGTAGTTTTCGGTGTCGCCGGGACGCCGGTCCGAGCCTCGGCCGTCGAAGCAGCGCTCGTCGGGCAGCCGCCCACGGACAGCGTGTTGACGGATGCGGCCGCCGAGGCGACCCGCCTGCTGGATCCGCCGGCCGACGTCCACGGATCTGGCGCGTATCGGCGCGCGCTCGCCCAAACCCTTACGGTGCGGGCACTCCAGGCATGCCGTGAGAGCCACGGCACCGCGGAACCAGCGACGTAGAAACGGACGAAGGCATGGCAGTACGACAGACGGTACGAGTGCGGGTGAATGGGCTCGAGCGGGTGGCGGAAACCGACGTGCGCCGCACCCTCGTGGATTTTCTCCGCGAGGACCTGGGATTGACCGGCACCCACGTTGGCTGCGAGCACGGCGTGTGCGGCGCCTGCACCGTGCTCATGGGTGGCCAAGCAGTGCGCGCCTGCATCATGCTTGCCGTTCAAGCGGATGGAGCGGAGCTCCTGACGGTTGAGGGCCTTGCCTCGCCTGATGGCACGCTGCACCCGATTCAGGAGGCATTCCGCGAGAAGCACGGACTGCAGTGTGGATTCTGTACCCCGGGAATCCTCATGACCACGTGCGAGTTGCTGGCATCAACCCCTTCGCCCAGCACGGAGGAGATCAAGGACTGGCTTTCGGGCCACCTGTGCCGCTGCACCGGGTACCAGCAAATCATCGAGTCAATCCAGCTGGCCGCGACGCGCATGGCGTCCGATCAGATGGTACTGAGCGCCCAGTAGCGCTGTGGCGACGAGGATCCCCGCGTGAACGCCAACCCGCTTTCTGAGCTTCCGCAGCATCAGCTCCCGATCTCCCAGCCACGGTACGTAGGGCAGGATGTCCCGCGGATCGAGGACCCGCTCCTCCTGACCGGTCGTGCCGAGTTCGGGGACAACATCCATAAAACCGGGATGCTGCACGCTGCCATCCTCCGTAGCCCCTATGCCCATGCCCGCATTCGTGGCATCGACACGTCGCGCGCCGAGGCGCTCCCGGGGGTCGCCGCCGTGCTGGTGGGCGCGGAGGTCAAGGCGCAATCGCGTCCTGTGTTTGGGATCCCGGAGGGCTGGACGGGTCACGCGCTCGCGGTAGAGAAGACCCACTGGGCGGGCGAGCCCGTGGCCATCGTGGCGGCCGAGGACCGCTACGTGGCCGAGGACGCGCTGGAGTTGATCGAGGTCGACTACGAGCCCCTTGAGCCGATGGTCAACGCCCTCGAAGCCGCGGATGGCAAGGGCCCGGTGGTCCTCGAGGGCAAGGACACCAACGTCATGTACGCCCGCAAGTTCACGTTCGGCGACGTGGACACGGCCTTTGCCGAAGCAGACCTGGTGGTGAACGAAGATTCCCGCTGGCATCGGTCCGCGGGCAACCCGATCGAAACGTGCGTGTGTATTGCGCGATGGGACCCGTTCGACCAGTCGCTGACGCTCGAAGGCAGCCACCGCTCGCCGCTGCTGGTGATGCCCGCGCTGGTGGGTGCGCTGGGCCTCTCCCCAACGCAAATTCGTATTTACACCTCGCCACTGGGCGGGAGCTTCGGGGTCAAGACGTTCGCTCGCTACGTCATCTTACTCTCGCTCCTGGCGAAAAAGCTCGGCGGGCGCCCTGTCAAGTGGACCGAAGATCGGATCGAGCACCTGGCGGGCAATAGCAGCCACGCCTGGGACCGCCACCACAACGCGGCGATGGCCGTGCGTCAGGACGGCACCATCACGGCTGTGCGCATTCGCGCGATGGACGATTTCGGAGCGTTCGGCGAGTGGCTCGGCGTCGGTCAGATTGTGAAGCCGATCACCATCTTTCCAGGCTGCTACCGGATCCCGGCGTACGAGTACGACTGCGCCGCGGTCCTCACGAACAAGGTTCCCCAGGGCCCGTACCGTGGCTTCGGCCTGCCGTCCCATTACTGGGTCCTGGAGCAGCTTGTCGACCTGGCCGCCGAGAAGTTGGGGATGGACCGCGCCGAGATCCGGCGGAAGAACTTCATCCGCCGGGACGAGTTCCCGTACACAATCCCCTCGGGGAACGTGTACGACAGCGGTGACTACGAGGCTGGCCTGGACCTGCTCCTGGAGAAGGCTGACTACGCGGCTCTTAAGGAGCAACAGGCGGCGGCGCGGAAGCAGGGCCGGCTGGTGGGGCTGAGCGTCGTGACGAGCATCGAGCCAGGGCTCACCGGCACGCCGATGCTCGGACTGCTCTCGCCGCGCATGTTCAGCCGGACGTCCTCACCCGAAGGCATGGCCCTTCGGATGGACGGTTTCGGCAAGATGATCGCCCAGGTGGGGTTCCCCTGGGGCGGCCAATCGCAGCACACCTTCGTGCGCCAGATCCTGGCGGACTACTTCGCGGTAAAGGCGGAGGACGTTCAGGTCGTGGTGGCCGATAGCTCGACCATGCAGCCTGGCATGGGGCCCGTGTCGAGTCGGATCGCGGTGGCGCTGGGCGGTGCCGTCGTTGGTGCCGCGAAGCTGCTGGCCGAGAAGCTCGGGCGGGTGGCCGCGGTGATGCTTGAAGCCGATCCTGGCGATGTGGAGCTGAAGGACGGCGCGTTTCAGGTGCGCGGGGCGCCCGCGCGGTCCGCCCCGGTACCGCAGGTCGCGGGCTTCATGCTGGCGCGCGCGGACAAGCTCCCGGAGGGCGTAGATGGAAACCCGGAGGTGAGCTTCGTCTGGAACCCGCCGGACCACTACCTGGCCGATGAACAGGGTCGCTCGCACTACGGCGTCACGGCGACCAGCGCCGTGCACCTGTGCATGCTGGAGGTAGATCATGGAACCGGTCAGGTAGAGATTCTGCGCTACGTCATGGTCGACGACTGTGGCGTCCGGTTGAACCCCAGCGTGGTGCGCGGCCAGTTGCTGGGCTCGCTTGCGCAGGGGCTGGGGAACGCCCTGTACGAGGAATACGTCTATGACGACCAGGGGCAGCTTCTGACCACGACGTACATGGACTACCTGATGCCGACAGTCATGGAGGTGCCAGTGGTGGAGGAGTACGAGCAGTGCACGCCGTCTCCGGTGACGTCGCTCGGTCAGAAAGGCGTGGGTGAAGGGGCCTTGCACACGACGCCCGCCGCGGTGCGGTGCGCGATCAACGATGCGCTGCATCCCCTCGGCGTACACATCGCCGAAGCGCCGGCGACGCCATTCCGCATCTGGTCAGCGCTCCAGGCTGCCGCGACGTCACCCTAACGTTCGTAGAAGTACCGTCGGGGCGCGCCCGAGCTTTGTAGCTCCTCGTTCAGCCAGCGAACCCCGTAACGTGCGATGTTCGCTCCACCCCGGCATTTGGCACATCAGGTCACGACCTGACGTTGTTTGTCGTGCAGAAACGTGCAGCCGGTGCCGAGAGAGGGACTCGAACCCTCACGGGGTTACCCCCACGCGTTTTTGAGACGCGAGCGTCTGCCATTCCGCCACCCCGGCTGGTGAGCGCCGCCATTCTACCCCGGACCATGAACGGTCCGACGCGGGGCGCTAGCCGCCGATCTGGCTCATCGAACGAGACGCGCGCTGAAAGGCGTCGCCCTCGTTGATCTGGTGCTTGAGCTCCTTGTGCGCTACCGCGTTTCGCAGGATGGCGCGGATCTCGTCGTTCGTGGCCCCCGATCGGAGCGGCGTACGAAGGTCCCACTCGTCGACCGAGAACAGGCACGTGCGAAGTTGGCCGTCGGCGGTCAGACGGATGCGGTTGCAGGTGGCGCAGAACGGCTGCGAGACGGGGTTGATAAACCCGATCTCGCCGACGCCGTCCGCGAAGCGGTAGCGCCGCGAGGTGCTGCTTGCTTCGGCCTGCACGGGCACGAGCGGCATGAAGTCACGCTCCACGATTTCCTTGATCTCATCCCCGCTCAGCACCCGCTCCCGCTCCCAGTTGCCGTCGGCGTCCAGGGGCATGAACTCGATGAAGCGCACCACGTACGGCTTGCGGCGCGCGAGCTTCGCAAAGCCCACCACCTCGTCTTCCGTGAAGTGGCGCATGCCGACCACGTTGAGCTTGATCGGGCTGATGCTCGGATACCGCTCCAGCGTCTCCAGGCCGGCCAGGACTTTGTCGAGCGCCGGGCGGCGCGTGATCTGGTGGAACTTCTCGTGGTTGAGGGTGTCCAGGCTGACGTTGATGCGCGTCAGGCCCGCCTTCGCCAGCGGTTCGGCGAGTCGGTCAAGCAGGAACCCATTGGTCGTCAGGCTGAGGCTCTTCAGCCCGGGTATCGGCGCGAGCCGCTCCACAATGGCTGGCAGGTCAGGACGGAGCGTCGGCTCGCCGCCCGTCAGACGGATCTCGCGGATCCCCAGGTCCACGGCGATCCGCGCCAGTCGCTCGATCTCGTCGATCGTCAGGATCGTGTCACGGTTGAGCCACTGCATCCCTTCCTCGGGCATGCAGTACACGCAGCGGAAGTTGCAGCGGTCCGTGAGCGAGATGCGCAGGTCCTCGATGTGGCGGCCAAAGCCGTCCACCAGGACGTGCTCGTACTCCATGGTGGGTATCATCCGGCATGTGAAGACGCGTCTGCGTGACAGCTATGGACGCGTGGCGGACGACCTGCGGGTCTCGGTCACCGACCGCTGCAACTTCCGCTGCGTGTACTGCATGGCGAAGTAGACGAGGTCCACGTGCTGATGGCCCGGGTAAATGTCTTCGACCTGAACCCCCGCGGGCACGACGAGCTGACGGGGTACCTGGACGGGTACACCCCGGCCGCCCACCAGCCGGATCGCGACCCCGGACTCCTCCAGGACTTCGCGAACCGCCGCGTCATCCGGCAATTCGTTCTCCTCCACGTGGCCGCCCGGCGGCAGCCAGCGGCCCAGCTTTCGGTGGAAGTGCAGCAGCACACGATCCTGCCACACCACGAACACGGCCACCGTGAAGTGGCGCAGCGTCTGGCCCTGGGGCAGCGTTGGATGATCCACCACTCCAGGCAGCGTACGGAGTCTGGCGGACCCATGGAAGCCGGATCAGTTGCCGGGCGAATATCTGCATTCCTGCCGGTCGGAGGGAGCAATCCAACAGCCCGTGGCTACACTCGGCACGTGCAGACGCTGCGCAGCCTGGACTCCGCCGTCGTCCGACGCAGCAATGCCCTGATCCGACGGCACCCCCTGGCACGGCGTTTGATGGGGCTGGCCGCGGAGCGGCTTTCGTGGGTGGAGATCGCATTGATGCTGGCCCTCGGCATGCGCAACCCGGCCGCGGCGGCGCGTGTGCTTGCGGCCGTGGCAGGGGTCTACGTCTCGTCGGAGGCGGTTGGGCGCGCCGCCGCACGTGAGCGGCCGTTCGCGCGCGACGACGGTGTCGAGGATCTTGTGGACCACGCCGCGAGGCGCTCGTTTCCGTCTCGCCACGCGGCCTCGGCCGTTGCGATGGCCACCGTGACGATGCGCTACTCACGCCCTCTGGGAACGGTCATGGCCGTGGTCGCGGCCCTGCTCGGTCTGAGCCGCGTGGCCGCGGGCCTGCACTATCCGAGCGACGTGCTTGCTGGTGCCGTGCTGGGCCAGGCCATCGGTTCGCTGGCTCGGTCGCAGCGGTGAAACTGCTGCTCGGCACCTCAAGCCCCGCCAAGATTGAGCGCCTTCACACCTTGCTCGATGGGCTGCCCGTCGACCTTATGCACCCTTCCGACGTGGGACCGGAGCCAGACCAGGACGAAGGCGAGGACTCGCTGCTGGAGAACGCAGCCGCCAAGGCCGTTGCCTGGTCACGTGCGTACAGCGTCGCCACCATCGCCACCGATGGCGGCCTGGTCATTCCAGCGCTCGCGGGCACCTGGAACCCGGTCCGCTCCCGGCGGGCCGCCGGTCCATCGGCTTCCGACGCGGAGCGCGCCGCGTACGTGCTCGGGCTTGCGGCGCACCTCACGGGCGAGGACAGGACCACGTACCGCGTCGAAGCCGCCGCGCTCGCGGACGAGCACGGCGTTCTCGTGGGCACGTGGGAGGCGGTCTCTGACCCGTCGCCGCTGGCCGACTCGTACGACCCGCGGGCGGTGCCAGCCGGCTTCTACTTTCCGGGGATCCTGCTCTTCAACCGCCGCCGGTACGGCGACCTGGATGCTGCTGAGCGCCAGGCAACGCACAGTCACTGGGAACGGCTCCGCGGCCCGCTACGCCAGGCAGTCACGGCACTCGCGGCGCGAGAGCCCGGTCAGGGCAGTCTGGCTACCAGGCCTTCGGCGCCATCCTCCACATAGACCAGTCCGTCCGCGGCCAGGGCACGCAGCGTAGCGGCCAGCCATTCGCGGTGGTCGGGGCCGTAGTCGGCGCGCACGTGCGGGCCAAGCGCGTCAAGCGCAATGGCC
Organism: Chloroflexota bacterium; assembly: GCA_016191465.1. Classification (GTDB taxonomy): domain Bacteria; phylum Chloroflexota; class UBA6077; order UBA6077; family CF-72; genus JACPOP01. The sequence continues at coordinate 136,432 of JACPOP010000020.1, forward strand.
ACGTGTGACGGCAGCTTTGCAAGGGCTGCCACCGCCCGGCCGCGGAGCACGCGCCGCGGCACCTCGCGTGTCGGCGCCGCGGCCGCGTACTGCTCGCGCGCCTCGCGCAGCCGCCGGCGACGCTCGTCGGGCCAGGTGGACATCAGCGGAGCGGCGCGACACACCTCGCGCAGCGGGCAGATCAAGCACGCCGGCGTACTGGCGGTGCAGATGGTCGCCCCCAGGTCCATGAGGGCCTGGTTCCACGTCCACGAGTCAATGACTGGCAGGACGGCGTCCGCGAGAGCCTGCACCGCCCGCGTCTCCGCCACCCCCGTCTCCGGCTGGCCCCAGAACACCCGGCCCAGCACCCGCCGCACGTTGGTTTCCACCAGCGATACGGGCCGCTCGAAAGCAAAGGATGCCACGGCGCCCGCCGTGTACCGTCCGATGCCGGGCAGCCCGAGAAGCCCTTCCACACTGGATGGCAATACGCCCTCGAGGCGGTCGACGGTTACTCGGGCCAGCTCGTGCAGCCGCACGGCCCGGCTGTTGTAGCCAAGCCCGCTCCAGGCGCGGATCACGTCGCCGCGTGAAGCTTCCGCAAGCATCTTCAGCGATGGGAAGCGCTCCATCCACTCGCGCCAGCGAGGAATGACCCGGTCCACCTGCGTCTGCTGGAGCATGACCTCGGAGACGAGCACCGCGTACGGATCACGCGTGTGCCGCCAGGGCAGGTCGCGTCCATACCGCTTGAACCACTCGCACAGACGCTGTTGGACGACCGCTTGTTCTGCTGGAGAGGGGACCGCGCCCGTCATCCGCCCGAGCATAGCCAGGGTGCCCGTCGTGCCCGCCGATTTCGCGGGGGCGGCTGCGGTAGCCTTCTGGAATGCCCCAGATTCTGGAATCGATCCTGGACGCCGTTGGCAATACGCCCCTGGTCCGACTGCACCGGGTCGCCGCCGGGATCCGCACGCCGGTGGTCGCGAAAGTCGAGAGCCTGAACCCGGGCGGCTCGGTGAAGGATCGGATCGGTCTGGCGATGATCGAAGCTGCCGAGCAGGCTGGCCTGCTCAAGTCGGGCGGCACGATCGTCGAGCCGACGAGTGGCAACACCGGGCATGGGCTAGCCATCGCGGCGGCGATCAAGGGGTACCGGATGGTCTTCGTGATGCCCGACAAGATGTCGGCCGAGAAGATCGCGCTTCTGCGCGCCTATGGGGCCGACGTGGTGGTGTGCCCGACCGCCGTCCCCCGGGAGAGTCCCGAGAGTTACTACAGCGTGGCCGAGCGGCTGGCCCGTGAGATCCCGGGCGGCTATCAGCCAAACCAGTACTTCAACCCGGCCAACCCCGAGGCGCACTACCGCACCACCGGCCCCGAGATCTGGGAGCAGACGGAGGGGCAGATCACCCATTTCGTCTCGGGTATGGGCACGGGGGGAACAATTACGGGGGCCGGCCGATACCTGAAGGAGCGTAAGCCGTCCCTCCAGATCGTGGGGGCTGACCCGCAGGGCTCCATCTACTCGGCGGGCGACAAGTTCATCCCCAAGATCTACAAGGTCGAAGGGATCGGCGAGGACTTCTATCCCACCACGATGGATATGTCCCTGGTCGACCGCATGGAGATCGTCACCGACAAGGAGTGCTTCCAGGTGGCTCGGCGCGTCACGCGCGAGGACGGCATCCTGGTGGGCGGCTCGGCTGGAGCGGCGGTCCACGCCGCGCTGAAGGTGGGGCGCGAGATCGACGACCCGGACGCCCTGGTGGTGGTGTTGATCCCGGACACCGGCCGCAACTATCTCAGCAAGCTTTACAACGACGAGTGGATGCGCACCAACGGCTTCCTCGAGCAGTTTCCCCAGCACGCCGTGGGCGACGTGTTCCGGTCCGCGACGCGCGACTCGATGCCGCGCTTCATTGCCGTCGAGGCCGGCGACAGCGTGCGCTCGGCCATCGACACCATGCAGCAGTACGGCATCAGCCAGTTGCCGGTCATCGAGGGCGAAGATGGTGCGCAGCGCCTGGTCGGCTCCATCCAGGAGCGCACGCTGCTGGACCGCGTGTACCGCGATCCCGACCTCGTAGCCTCCGCCGTGGGCGCGGCCATGGACCCGCCATTCCCCACCATCCAGCGTCTGGCCGAGATCGACGAGGCGTTCGACCTGCTTATCGGCGGTGCGCCGGCGGTCGTGGTGATGGACGGTCAGCAGCCGACGGGCATGGTGACCAAGCTGGACCTGCTGGAGTTCGTGGCCAGCCACACCGTGCGCCGCCACCGCCACCCGGTGCAGTCATGAGCACCGGCACGATGCCGAATGAGCCGCTGGGCTTCTCTACCCGCGCGATCCATGTGGGCCAGGAGCCAGAGCCGGCGACCGGCGCGGTGGTCGTCCCCATCTATCAGACCAGCACCTACGCCCAGACGACGGTGGGCGAGCATCGCGGGTTTGACTACTCGCGCACGGACAATCCCACCCGCTCTGCCCTACAGGCGTGCCTTGCCTCGCTCGAAGGCGGCCGCTTCGCGCTCGCGTTCGCCAGCGGCATGGCCGCCGAGGACACCCTTCTGCACATGCTCGAAGCCGGAGACCATGTTGTGGTCGCCGACGACGTCTACGGCGGCACGTTCCGTCTCTTCCAGCGCGTGCTCGGACACGCGGGGTTAGCGTTCACGTTCGTCGATCCCACCGATCCCGCGCGGGTCGAGGCGGCTATGACCGACCGCACCCGGCTGGTGTGGCTGGAATCGCCGACCAATCCGCTCATGAAGGTGGTGGACATCGCCGCGATCGCGCGGCTGGCGCACGCGCGCGCCGCTCTCGTCGCCGTCGACAACACCTTCGCCAGTCCCTACTGCCAGCGCCCCCTGGAGCTCGGCGCCGACGTCGTTCACCACAGCACCACGAAGTACATCGGCGGCCACTCGGACGTGGTTGGTGGCGCCCTGGTCGTGTCAGACGGAGCGCTCTACGAGCGATTGAAGTTCCTCCAAAATGCCGTTGGCGGCGTGCCTGGGCCGTTCGATGCCTGGCTCACGCTCCGTGGCCTCAAGACGCTGGCCTTGCGCATGCAGGCCCATTGCGCGAACGCCCAGGCGGTCGCCGAGTTCCTGGAGCAGCACCCGCGCGTGCAGCGGGTCCACTACCCCGGGCTGGCGAGCCATCCTCAGCATGAGGTCGCCACGCGGCAGATGGTCGGCGGGTTTGGGGGCATGCTCTCGTTTGTTCTGGATGCCGACCTGCAAGCGGCGCGCGCCATGGTCCAGAGCACGCGCCTGTTCACGCTGGCCGAGAGCCTGGGCGGTGTGGAGAGCCTGATCGAGCTACCCGCGCTGATGACCCATGCCAGCATCCCGCCCGAGCGGCGGGCCGAGATCGGCATCCCGGATGGGCTGGTGCGGCTCTCCGTCGGCATCGAGGACGCCGGCGACCTCATCGCGGACCTCAGCCAGGCTATCGAGGCTGCCTTCCGCGAGCAGCGGGCGTCCTGAGAGGCGGCGCAGCACGTTCAGGTTCGCCCGGTCCGGCCCCTGGCGATCCTGACCGGGCACTTCGAGGATCCATGGCACCCGCCGTAACGGCGCCTGGCGCAAAAGATGGGCGAAGCCTCGCTCGCCCACCTGCCCCTGGCCAATGTTCTCGTGGCGGTCGACCGCGCTGCCAAGTGCCACCCGTGAATCATTGGCGTGGATCAGCTTCAGACGGCTGAGTCCCACGGTTCTGTCAAGCTGCTCGACCAGTGCGCGCGCGCCTTTGAGCGTCCGAGGGTCGTAGCCCGAGGCGAACGCGTGGGCGATGTCCAGGCACATACCCAACCGGGGATCCCCACCGGCCCCCAGGATGAGCGATGCGATTTGCTCGAATCGTGCACCCAGGCAATCACCCGACCCGGCCGAGTTCTCCAGCAGGATGCTGCCATTCCAGTCATCGTCCAGGATTCGCTTGAGCGCCTCGACAACGCGGCCTTCGGCCTCCGGCACGGGGCAGCCTTTGCCTGAGCCGAGGTGTACCACCACGCCTTTGAGGCCGCACCGCGCCGCCCACTCCAGTGCCGAGCGCAGTGCTTCGGTCGAGCGCTCCCAGAGCGCCGAGTCCTGGGAGGCAAGGTTGATGAGATACGGCGCGTGGGCCACGTTGGGCCCAATCCCCGCTTCGCGCGCGGCCTTCCGGAAGCGGCGAATCTCGTCCTGGGCGTGAAGCGGTGCCTTCCATTGTTGCGGTGCGCTCAGGTGCACCTGGATGCACTCGGCGCCCATGGCCAGCGCCCGCTCGACGGAGCGAGAGAGCCCGCCGCTGCTGGAGACGTGGGCGCCGAGCTTCGGTCGATCCAGTCGGGCCATGCGTGCTACGCGAATCGTAGAGGCTTCGCGCCGCCGGTCCACACCCGCAGAACACCGCCGTCCCCGCGATGCTCGCTGGTACACTGTGCCGAGGATTCAGGGCAAGTTAGACGATGTCGTACTTCATTACGGACAAGTGCGTGGGCTGCCAGGCCTGCGAGACGGTCTGCCCGGTCACGGCTATCAACGGGGTCAAGAAGGAGTTCTACTTCATCGACCCAAAGCTGTGTATCGACTGCGGCGCCTGCGGACGCGCGTGCCCGTACGATGCGATCTTTGACACGTACGGCGAGGTTGCCGAGAAGGTCCGCCGCACGGAGTGGGCGCGGCCGGTGGTCATGGAAGAGATCTGCAGCGGCTGCCGCTACTGCATCGACATCTGCCCATTCGAGTGCCTGACCCTCCAGAACGAGGACAAGCCGTGGATCGCTACGGCCGCGCTCACGAACCCGAAGGCATGCGTGGGGTGCTATCTGTGCGAGGCGTCGTGCGACAAGGGTGCCATCGTGCTCGAAGTCCCCGTGGACGTCAAGCCGGCAGCGGCGGCGCGCTTCAACAAGTAGCTCGTCACGAAGCGTAACATTCCACTTCCACGGCCCGTTCCAAGAGATATGCGGGGAGGCACGGCGCTTCGAGTCGGCACTGCCGAACCTGCCCGTCGGGCACCCCGGCGTCTCCACGCGGGGTACATATGTACCCGGTCCACGTCCCATTGGTGGCACGGCTACTGCACCACAAGGGTGCCAGGAGCCCGTATGGCAATCGCCGCAGTCCCCCGAATCCCGCTGACGATCAGCCGTGCCACGGTCCACGTGCCGATGGGCGTCAGCCTCGCCGCCGTCGGCGCGTCCGCCAGTGACGTGTTGGCCTCTTTGCAGCACCTTCCATTCCTCGAAGGCGCTGCCTTCACGCTGACGGTTGTCGCTGCCCTTGGGCTCGCCACATCACTGCTCCACGCCGCCCACGGGCGCTGGATCGGGATCGCGGCGCTCGTCTTTGCACTCAGCGCAGCGTTGCGGCTCGCTGGCGTGCAGGATGCCGCGATGGCGAACGTCATCGCGCTCATGGCGATGGGCATTGGTGGCGCCTTCCGGGATCATCCTTCCCGGGAGACGGCATTGGGACCGGTGCCAGGTCCGAGCCGCCTCGACGAGCTTTCGCGCGCCGCCTGAGCCATCTTTCGTCCACGGCAACCCTGCGAAGCCCCGCCGCGGAGCAACTGGCCGGATGACGGCCGCTCTTCGGGGTGGCGTCGTCAGTTGCGGCGGGTGCCGCCTTCGCCGAAGGTGTCAACGCCATGCTTGAAGAGCCACTCGCGGCTCGCTCGGTGGTCGTCGAGCATGTCCGGGCGGGCAACGATCATCCGGTGCATCAGCTCCTCCATCTCGTCGTCCGATTTCACGTCCACGTCCTCCACCTGTGACGGGTCGCCGAACCGGGCGGCCTGTTCGCGCAGAAAGGTGCGCAGCGCGACCGGGCTGTGCTGACGCAGCACTGCACCGAGCCGCTCCGAGTACGACGGGATCGGCATGAGAGTGCCCCCGGAGAGATTCGAACTCCCGACGCCCGCCTTAGGACGGCGGCGCTCTATCCACTGAGCTACGAGGGCTGATCCCCGAATTGTACGTAGCCGTGTGGTACCTCGGCCCCGGAGCCCCGGAGCCGATGGAGCGCTGGGTCGCTCAGCGGCGGTCCGACCTGTCCCGGGCTTCCGAGCCTTGCGCCCGCCAGAACTGAAACCCGTTGTGCAGCTCTTTGCCGAGCAGAAGGGCAACGATCCAGCCCGCAAGCAGGAGCGCGAATTGCAGTGCATCGTTTGACATTCAGGTTGACCTCACGCAATGTTCGCGGATCGTTGCCGCGCGGCCATTATGTCCAGCATCCCGCCCGGTTCCAAGCGATCCGCCGCGCCGGGCCATCACGGCCGAATTTCGCTCGCGCGATTGGGCACAATCCGGGAGAATGGCCGTCCCATGCCAAGCAAGGGCCCGCGCCCCTCTTCCGCCCGATCGCTCACCGGGTCCCCGCTGCGCTCACGGGTAGGGGCTCCTGCGCCGCCTCGCGGCGTCCGAAGGCGCGGCTTGCTCGTGGCGGCGCTGATCGGCCTCATCCCGGGCACGCTCTTCGCCCAGACAGAGACCCCGCCCTGGGCTACGCCTAGTCCCGAGGACCGGCGCGTGTACCGCATTCCCAGCGAGGCGCCCTGCGTGTCCTCGCCCGTGCAGCTCCCTGCCCCCGGGCAGCCGTTCCCCGAGTCCATCCGCTCTTCGTTCCGCGACCCGCTGCCCCTCGCCACCCGCTGGAACCCCCCGGGCCCAGTGCGGGTGGGATTGCAGGCCGGACACTGGCTCACGGACCAGGTGCCGCCCGAGCTCTCGCGCCTGCAAGGCGGCTCGTCCGGCGGCGGATATCAGGAGTGGGAAGTCAATCTGCAGATTGCCCGCTACGCGGCCTCATTGCTGGAGGAGCAGGGGATCATCGTGGACGTCCTGCCGACAACGGTGCCGGAGCGCTACCGCGCCCAGGTGTTCGTATCCATCCACGCCGATGGCGACACCGCCGGCCAGTTGAGCGGCTTCAAGGTCGCTCGACCTGGCTTCAGCTCGCTGCCCGAGGTGGACGACCGACTGGTTGAGAGCCTCAATAGCTCCTACGGCCGCGCGACCGGGCTCGCCCGCGACGACGAACACATCAGCGTGCGGATGCGCTACTACTACGCCTTCAACTCGCGCCGCTATTGTTCCGCGGTTGCGCCGGGTGTGCCGCAGGCGATCATCGAGGCCGGTTTCCTCACGAGCTCCGCGGACCGACGGCTCCTCATTGGAACCCCAGCGGTCGCCGCGAGGGGCATCGCCGACGGGATCCTGGCCTTCCTCGCCGATAGCCGCGGCTGAGGCGGGCGGCACGCTTCCGACGCGTCACGGGGAAGCAGATCGCGGTGTAGGACGTGCGGTCGGGCCCGTCCTCCTCGGCGCACCGCGCCTCGTGCCCTGATGGTGGCGGGGCCCTACGGCGTCTCCTGCCACCGCAGACGGAAGGCCGGGAAGCTGATCCCAGAAATAGAAAAGTCCAGCCTGTCAAGCGGGAGATCGACCTCGTCGAGTGCCTCGCGTGCCGAAGAGGTCATCAAGATTTCGGCGCGCTGAGCCAGGTCCTCGCCAAGCTTGCAGGCGAGGTTCATCTCGTCCCCGAACACGTCGTCGGTCCCCACCACCAGCACCGGCCCGAAGCCAATGCCAATTGCCGCGTCGATCTCCTCGTCGGAGGGCAGCATCTCGTTCGCCGCCCGCAACGCCTCCTGGATTCGTACGGCCGCCCTGACCGCGTGCGCCGATTCCACGAACACCGCGTACACGTTGTCTGCCTCGGTCTTCAATATCCGACCGTCACTCGCTTCGACGAGTGGCCGCACGGTCCGCTCGAGCCTTTCAAGGAGCGCCAGGAAGTGGACGATGCCCATCGCGCGCGTGGTTCGGGAGAAGCCACTGCTATCCAGCACCAGGATGGCCCGGTGGCGCGTGAATTGGCGCTCAATGGCCGCCAGGACCTCTGCCCGCGATGGCGGGAACTCGTTGTACCGCCGCAGCAGCGCATCAAGCTCAGCGCGCGTTCCCGTCGACTCCTGCATCAACCTATTGTGGCGGGGCCAGCAAGGGACTCTGGCCGGCGTCACTGTGCAAGGGACCGGGGTCGGTGACGAGGGTCAGCGCCGCCACTCGCCCACGTGCCACGCGATGAGCACGATCAGGGCGCCGATCTCCAGGCTCCACAGCCCCACGCCGGCCGCCGGCGGAATGGCCACGCAGACCTGGATGCTATCGGCGCCGCAGCCATTGAGTCGCCCGAATCGGCCACTATAGGCAGCGAAAAGAATGCCAGCCGAGAGCAGCAGCACGACGACAAGCACCCAGGGCGTGAGCGAGCGCAGTCCAGGCACGCGGGAGAATGTAGCCGCCCCGGGCCGGGTGCGTCACCTGGCGATCGGCCGAGAGCGTGGGGCGCTCGCCGTCATCCTGCTGGCCGCCGCCGCGCTCCGGGTGTGGCGCATCGACCTCGCCGAGGTTCGCTACGACGAGTCGGCGGCGGCGTCGATGGTCGCGGCCTGGGAGCGGAGTGGGCTGTTCCCCCTCACCGGCATCAGGTCGTCAACCGGGATACCGAACCCACCAGCCTGGCCGTACTTCATCGCGCCCGTCCTGCTGCCGTTCGAAGGTCCCGTCCCGATGCTGGCGGAAGGGATGGTCGTGTCTATCCTGGGCGTCCTCACCTGCTGGTGGGTGGGCCAGCGCTGGATGGGGCCGGCGGCCGGTCTGGCTGCCGCCCTGTTCATGGCGGTCGGCTTCTGGCCCGTGTTCCTCGGGCGCGGTGTCTGGCAGCCGGCCTTTCTGCCGCCGCTGGTGCTCCTGAGCATCGATGCCCTTCTCTCGCTGGCCGTGCGTCGCCGGCCGTGGGCGCTGGCCGTAGCGTGCGGTTGGCTGGCGTTCCTGGTGCAGCTTCATTTTTTGGCCGCCTTCGAAGCCCTGTTGCTGGTTCCGGCGGCCTGGGCTGCGCGCCGGTCGCTCCGTTCGGTGCACCTGCTGGGCGCGGTGGCCGGAGCCGTGGTCCCGCTGGTTCCCTACCTCGCGTATCAGTTGCACCCGGACGTGCTGTTTGTCGACGTGCGGCGCTTGTTCGAACAGATGGGGGGCGAGCCCACCATCGAGGCGATGGGGTTGCGGTTCCTGTGGAACCTCGCCGGCGCGGGAGGGGTGTCGGAGCTCGGCCAGCCGAATCCCGACGCACTGACAGCGGCCCTGGGGGCGTGGCCCGGCGTGGCGGCGGCGGGCGGCCTCGCGGGCATGCTCGGCGCTGTCGTCCTGGTGTGCGCCCGCGCCCGCTCGTGGGTGACCTGGCTGCTCCTCGCCTGGGTGGTGCTCCCCATCCTGCCACTCATCCGGCACAGCACGCCCATCTACTACCACTACCTCTATGTTGCGCTGCCTGCCGTGGCGCTCCTTGCCGGGGGTGCCTGGGCCAACTTGCCGCGCCCCGCATTCAAGAGGGCAGCGCGAATCGCGTCGACTGGTCTCCTGGGCGTCTACGCCACCGCGTCCGTAGCCGTGCTTACCCTCCTGCTTGGCTATCTCGACCGAGGTGACACGTTTCATGGTTATGGCATCCCGCTCCGCTACAACCTTCAGGCGGCCGCAATAGCTCGGTCCGCCCTGCGGCCCGGCGGCACGGTACTGGTCGGTGGCCACTGGCGCGACGCCGAAGTGCTCCGCTTTGCGCTGGGCTATGACGTTCCTTCGCGCGCCTTCGAGGATTGCCTGGAGGTGGCGGTGGAGGTCCGCCCGGTGTACCTCCTCTTGAGCGAGCGCACCCCCGGTGCAGCGGCCCTGAAAGACGGCGGCGCCCCGCTACTAGGGCGCGTGGAGCGGCCTGGCGGCGACGCCTTCGTCATCTACGGCGCGCTGCCCTTCGTCCAGCCGCCGAGCGGCGTGGGAGAGCGTCCAGAGCGCGCAAGCCAGGAGTGCCGCGACCGCGGCGTTTGAGGCGCACCGGGTGGGCACCGGATCCAAGGGACACGGAAGAGCCCCGATCTATGGTTGGATCGGGGCTCTGGTGGACCCTCGCGAGGCCCTGGGTGCCGAAGAGAGGACTCGAACCTCCACTCCCTTACGAGAACTACGCCCTGAACGTAGCGCGTCTACCGGTTCCGCCACTTCGGCTGGCGACGGGAAGTATACGAAGGCGCCTGGCGTGCTCACAACGATCCAGGCGGCGCGGCGGTCGGGTCGTTGGGTTGAGCACGGTGGTAGTCAACCTGGCGCGACACTTGCACGCGCTTCGGTATCGAGGGCCGGAATACCTCACGCAGAGTGAGGGTTGATGCAGGAAGATCCGGCGCTGCATGCTGGCGCGTCCCAATCACGCGAGCCGCAGAGGGACGGGCAAGCAACGGAACCGACTGACCAACAAGGAGAGACAACCGTGTCAAGCCTCACTCACATCACCGATGCCACGTTCGAACAGGAAATCCAGGGCGAGACGCCGGTGCTGGTGGACTTCTGGGCCGAGTGGTGCGGCCCGTGCCGCATGGTTGCTCCGGTCCTCGAGCAGATTGCCGCGGAACAGGGCGCAGCGTTGCGCATCGCAAAAATGAACGTCGACGAGAACACCACCACGCCGCAGAAGTTCGGCATCAGCGGTATCCCAACCATGATCCTGTTCAAGGCTGGACAACCGGTGGAACGGCTCGTGGGGTTCATGCCCAAGCCACAACTGATGGGACGGTTGCAGCCGCACCTTGCGGCCAAGACCGTGGCCTCGAGCTAGCTGATTCTTCCTACCCCCGCAATCGCGGCGCCACGGGCGCCGCGGGCGCCCAGCAAAAGTCCTTGCAAGGCGCCGCAGCTTCGGGGTAAAGTACCGAGCCCTGTCTGAAGAGGCGGGCTGCACGTTGGACAAGCGAAGAGTAGTGAGGAAGACGCCCACTTCAGGCTGCGGGCGCGTGCTGCTGGTGACGGTGGGGCGTGGCTGGGGTCTGGAGTGACAGGAACAAGGAGAGGCGCGTGCGAACGGACGGACCGATGGAC
>JACPOP010000019.1 GCA_016191465.1 Chloroflexota bacterium
GATCAGGTCCTCCACGTTGAAGGTGTGGTAGATCGCCGCCTGCCGCTCGGGGGTGCCCTTCATCCCCAACTGTTCGCACCACCACGCTCACCGGTTGCGCGATTCGGTGCATGTTCGGGGGTTCTTCAACAGCCTGCTAGGTGCTCTATGGCGGGTTGCTGTTGACCCGCGAAGGAGCCGTTCGTGTCCCAGCAAGACCCTGTGGACTCCGCCGCCCAGCGGCGCGAGATCGTCATCGCCACGCTCGCGACCGCTGTGCACCGTTGGCACCGCCAGCGGGTTCGGGCCGGCGCGCGGGCCGTGCGTGCCGCCAGCATCGCGCCCGTGGAGCATCAACAACCCGAGAGTTCTCGACTTGACTGTGCGGAACATGATCGCCCTGATCGTCCGCTTCCAACCGACACGGCCGCGCGGCATGTTGCGGGCGGGAACGACGGAGACCAGTCATGGCGATGAACATCTACGCGGAACTCAAACGACTCGGAACGCTCACCACGCCGCAGCTCCGCGCCAAGTACGCGGAGGTCTTCGGCGAGGCCACGCGCTGCAATAACCGCCCGTACCTGATCAAGCGGATCTGCTGGCGGTTGCAGGCCGACGCGGAGGGTGACCTCTCTGAGCGCGCCCGCCAGCGAGCGCTTGCGCTGGCCGACGATGCCGACCTTCGGCTCCAGGCTCCGGCCGGCGCGGGGCCTGTCGCGATCGCCCCAGCGAGCCACGCAACGCCGCCGATCGTGTCGATCCGCATGCCTCGCAAGAGCATTGAGCCCATGCCCGGCACGACGCTGTGGCGTGAGTACAAAGGCCGCATGATCGCTGTGATCGTCCTGCCGCGCGGGTTCGAGTACGAGGGCAAGGTCTACCGGTCGCTCTCGGCGGTGGCCAACGCCATCACTGGCACGCACTGGAACGGCATGAAGTTCTTTGCCGAGTCGCTGGGCACGGCCGTTGGCGGAGCCCGCCACGCGGAGGTGGCCCAGGCATGAGCACGTTCTCGATGCCATCCCGCAGGTACGCAATCGGCGAGCAGCCCCGCAAGAACCCGGTCATCCGCTGCGCCATCTACACCCGCAAAAGCAGCGAGGAGGGCCTGGAACAGGAGTTCAACTCGCTCGACGCCCAGCGCGAGAGCGGCGAGGCGTACATCGCCAGCCAGAAGGCCGAGGGGTGGGTGTGCCTCCCGGACAAGTACGACGACGGCGGGTACACGGGCGGCAACATGGAACGCCCCGCGGTGCAGCGCCTGATGGCCGACATCGACGCGGGCAAGGTGGACTGCGTCGTGGTCTACAAGGTGGACCGCCTCAGCCGCTCGCTGATGGACTTCGCACGCATGATGGAGGTCTTCGACCGCAAGAAGATCTCGTTCGTCTCGGTCACGCAGCAGTTCAACACGACGCAGTCGATGGGGCGGCTCACGCTCAACATCCTGCTCTCGTTCGCGCAGTTTGAGCGGGAGATCATCTCGGAGCGCACCCGCGACAAAATCGCGGCCACCCGCAAAAAGGGCAAGTGGTTCGGCGGCAAGCCCATCCTGGGCTACGACCTGGTGGCCGGCAAGCTCGTCGTCAACCGAGACGAGGCGTTCCGCGTGCGCGAGATCTTCGCGATCTACGTCGACACCCGCTCGGTGCGACAGACCACGCTGGAGGCGGTGCGGCGGGGATGGACGACCAAGGGCTGGATGCAGAAGGACGGCAAGTGCGTCGGCGGGCTCCCGCTCACCAACCCCTACGTGCACCGCATCCTCACCAGCGTGTCGTACCTGGGCAAGGTGCAGCACCACGACCAGATCTACGACGGCGAGCAGGAGGCCATCATCGATCCGGCGCTGTGGAAGCGGACGGCCGCGATCCTTGAGGCCAACGGCCGCGACAAGGGCAGCGACGTTCGCAACGTCCACAGCGGCCTGCTGAAGGGTCTTGTCCGCTGCTGCCACTGCGACAAGCCGATGGCGCACACGTTCACGACCAAGTCGGGCAAGCGGACCTACCGCTACTACGTCTGCCACGTCGCCCAGAGCAGCGGCTACCACGCGTGCCCGTCCAAATCTGTGCCGGCGGAGCAGATCGAGTCCTTCGTAGTCGACCGTCTGCGCCGAGTTCGCCAAAGACTACTTCGATGGCGGCCCAGGCGCGGAGGCGTTCGCCCCATGCGGCGGCCATCGCGGCGGCGGCTTCTTCGCCCGCTTTCGCGGTGGCCTGCTGTTCCGCCTGCGCCCGCATCGTGTTCTTGTCGGCTTGCGTGAGCGGCGGCCCCGCCTTCTTCTTCGCCTCGTTGCCGCCGACCTGCTGCGGCTGGCGGCGTTTCTCTTCAATCGCCACCAACTCCCGAAAGAGTTGGTCGGCATTCCGCGCTGTGCGGGTGTCCGCCGCCGTAGCCTCGTCGATGATGCTCAGCATCACCGCGTCGGTGAGGTCGGGCATCTCCCGGCAATAACGCGGCAGGCCCGATTCGTTGAGCCACTCGATGATCTTGTCTTTGACCGGCGAAGTGGGCCACGGCAGCGCGTGGGCCTGCGGGACGCGGCCTTCGAGCAACGCCGCGCGAAGATCGGCGACGCCCGCGATGCGGGCTTCGAGATCGTGCCCCGGTCCGGTGACGACGGTGGCGTAGAGCGCGTCCGGCAGACGCTCCAAGGCAGCGTCACGGAGCGCGACGGTTGCGGTGGAACTGATTGAGTGGTCGGCTGGCACGGCGGCTTATCCCTGTCCCTCGCTGCCATCGTTGCCGGTCGCGTCCGGGGCGGCGTTCAAGTCCATATCTTTCTCCACGGGCAACTGCTGGAAACCTTGCTTGGCTTTCTCAAGCCGTGCGAGCACATCGGTTGCCCGCTTGATGTGCTCCTGAAGATTGCGGACGGCGGGCACGGCGAAGGCTGGATCGAGCCAGACGTGCCCGCGAATAGTCGCGTCCATCGTCTTGGCTTCGGCGTTCCCCCCGGCGATGAATGCCTTGACTTCGGTCATGTGCTGACCGACGCCGCTTGTCCTCCCCGCGATGTGCGCGCGGGCATACTTGATGGGCTCCGTGACGGCCTGGTGTGTTACCGTCTCCATCTCCCGGTTGTAGTTGTAATCCTGCTTGCGTCGCTGGCTTGACGCCTCGGTGGTGATTCGCCCGTCTGGGTCTTTGAACAACGCTCGTCCTTGATCGTCGGTCTTCTGAGCCACCCGACCCTTGCCCTTGCGTGGCAACTCAGGCGGCCCATCGTCGCCCTTGATGCCGATGGATGGAGCCGACGTATGGCCGCAATGCCTCTCGACGGCCGAAAACGCCAGCCGGACGTGGACGACGACAGGGTTCATCCGGCTGCGTCGCCCACGGAGGCAGTGCGGCTGATCATGTCATTGCTCCCACGTCACACCAAACGAACGCGCCATGTCTGAGCGTGCTTGAAGCGTTGCTCTCGCCCCCCTCGCGCGACTTCGGAATCCCATCGCGTAGGTATCCAGTAGCCAGCGGCGGCGTGCCGCGGGCGACCGATCCCTGATCACCACGACCGGCCACGGACGGGTGAGCATCTCCGGAAGGAGTGCCCGATGTACCTGCGCCCTGACCAGACGGACCCGGAGGACATGACGCCGGACGAACGGCTGGAGGAGGTGGCGAGCATCGTCGCCTGCGGGATTCTGCGCCTGCATGGCTGCGTTCTCCCCGACACTCCCGAGATCGAGAATCTGCCGGAATCCTCGCAGACATGCCTTGAACTCTCGGCCGGTCATCGCCCTGATGGCGTCGCTGGTTAACGGCCAGAGAAAGGCGGCGATGTGCGATGTTGAACGTGGGCCAGATGGTGAGCGAGTTGCGGCGCATGACCGTGGGCGAACTCCGGCGCGAATACGCGGAGGTCTTCGGCGAACAGACGCGTTCGTTCCACAAGGAGTTCCTCGTCCGCCGGATCGCGTGGCGGATTCAGGCCAACGCGGAGGGGGGACTCCCCGACCGGGCGCGGCGGCGGGCGCATGAGAACGCCGCGGCTCCACCCCACCCGGCCCGGAGCGGGCCGCCTTCCCGCTCCGGGCGCGATCGATCATTTGCCGTGGTCGTGCGGCTTCTTGTCGTGGTCTTTGGCGTCCGGGTCGGGCTTGGCTCCGTCCCCGACCTTACGCGCGGCGTCCACCATTGCGATGAACTTGGCCGGGTCCTTGTCGATGTCCTTCTTGCAGTTCTTGCAGCAGAGGCGGACGAGCCGGCCCCCAACTACAACATCGACGGGCTCGCCCATGTCGCCCCCGAGCGGCTTCTTGCTCACGGGGCAGGTCTTGAGCGGATAGTCCTTCCCCTGTGCGGCGATAACGCCCTTATCCAGCTCGGTCAGGTACTTGGTGGGGTCCTTCAGGAAGTCGGCCTTCTCGCTCTCTGCACCCAGCCAGACGAGGCGGTTGCCGTAGACGAACTCGAAGGGCTTGGCCGGGGCGGCGGGAAGGTCCTTGCCGGTCACGACCGAGGTTGTGAGCGGATAAAAAGGGGCCTGGTCCTTGATGATCGCCTCGTCGAGCTTGGACGCGGCCTTGGCAAGGTTCTTCTCAAACTTCGGCGGGCAGCCGTTGCAGCAGAAGCGGACCTCGCGGCCGTCATAGAGCTTGACGACGGGCTCGCCCATGGAGCCCAGCTTGCCGCCGCTGATGGGGCATGTCGCCAGCGGGTAGGGGTCGCCCACGCGGGCGGGCGTCGACTCCTTGGCCGGTTCGGGCTTCTTTGCGTCGGGCTGTGGCGTGGTGGGTCTGGCGGGCGTGTGACCTTCGTGCTGGGCCAGAGCGGGTGATGCGGCGAGGCCGGCGACAAAGGCGAGCGAGGCAAGGGTAAGGGCGGCGGTCTTCATGATGGTCTCCAAAGAAGGGACGTGGGGGGGCAACGACCCGAACCGTTCGGGTCAGGCGGAGCGGAACTCGCGGCGGTGCTATCACCGCCCCGTCATCCGCTTGGGCAGATAGAACAGGACAGGGTACACGACCAGTTTCATCACAAAGCGGGCTCATCGCTGAACCGGGGCCGTCTGTGCTTTGGTGAAACACCTCACGCCGCCACCTTCATCGGCCCGCTTTCCGTCACCCTCGCGCTTGTTACCCCTACGAGCCCGCCCCCGCCAATCCCGAAGTTGACGGTGAACTGCGCCGGGTTTCCGCGCGCCGTCGAGCGGACCGCCGTGATCTGGTACGTGCAGGGCGAAGCGTTCGACGGCAGCGAATCGTCCGTGAACGACTTCACGCCCGTCGCGCCGACGAACGTCATGGCCCCCGACCCGATCTGCCGCTTGACCTCGTAGATCGTCCCGACCGTGCCGCTGGGGTTGCCGCACTTCCACTTGAGCTCCAGCGCGCCGTCCTGGAGAAGCCCGACCGTGAAGTCGAACGGCGTCCCGTGCGGGGGCGTGGTTCCCGGGACCGCGGGCGGCGGGACCTGGGCGAGCACGTAGACGTTGGGGTTGCTCGTGGTCTGCGTGGGGGGGGCGAAGGTCTTGATGGTCTGGATCATGTCCGCGCCCGCGCCGGCGGCGCCGTGCATGAGCCGCGCCTTGTCGTAGAACGCGCTCGTCGCGGCCTTGGCAGCGGCCTGGGCGGCGAGGTGGTCGTTGTAGGCCTTGGTGGGGGGGCGCGCGTTGGTGGTCGCGGCGCTCAGCGCCGTCGCCGCCGCGGGCGTGAGCCCGCCCCCACATGGCCGCGGCGTTGGTCGTCCACGGCCGCCCCCACCGAGATGTGCGCTTCGTAGAACTCGATCTTACCTCGCCGCCGCGTTTTCAGGCCGCTCCAGCGGCCTTGCCCGCTCGTAGGCCACCGCTTCAGCGGTGGTATAGCGGGCATCCCCAAACCTTCTTGCCCTCGGTAATCAGCCCGTTTCAGCGGGCTTCAGCCGATCACGCCTTCAGGCAACCGCGCCACTGCCGCTATAATCTCTGCCCATGCCCCGCAACGTCTATTGGGAACTTTATTACCACCTCGTCTGGCGCACGAAGGACGGCGTGCCCTTGCGGACCGCGAAGGTTGAGCCGCTGACCCACAGGTACCTCATCCACCGCGTGCTCCAGACCGCCGAGGCGATGGTTCATGCGTTCGGCGGCATCGAGGACCACGTCCACATGGCCGTCAGCCTTCCGCCGACCACCGAGATCGCCAAGTGGGTCGGTGACATCAAGGGCGCGTGTGCTCACCATATCAATCACGGCCCGTGCGGTCTCGGCGCCCTCGCGTGGCAGACGGGCTACGGGGTTGTGTCGTTCGGCAAACGCGACCTGCCTTGGGTCGTGGACTACATCAAGCGTCAGCGCGAACACCACGCCGTGAGTCGCATAGAGGATCGGCTGGAATGCATTACGCAGATCGAAGTCCAAGCGCCTGAAGGCGGCCCAATGCCGGCAGCCCGTTGAAACGGGCTGCCAGAATGAAAACACGGGATGGGATGGTGTCGCCCCCGGTAATCACGCCTGAAGGCGTGGCCTACGAGCGAGCAAGCCCGCTGAAGCGGGCTGGGGAGGCCGAGCCGAGCGTCGAGCGTCGCGTGCGTCCTACGTTGGATGGCGTGCTGGGCGGGCCCGGCGGTTCTTCAAAGGCAGATTTCGGCGATGGGATGCCCTGCTTGAGCCCAACGTGGGAAAAGCCTGAAAAGCAATCCGCGTGCGCCTGTTGACGATGGCCGGGCATCGGTGAACGGGAAGCGTGCGCCTGTGAACGGAGCGCGTGCATCGGTCAACGGAAGGCGTGCGCTGATGCACGAGGGGCGTTCAACGAGGCGCGAGAACCGTGCAGCCGTCGCCGCGAGCCGTGCGTTGATGCCGGTGGAAGGGGAAGCCCCTTCCTCCGGCACCTCCATCCCCAGAAAGGCCAAGACCCGCCGACATTTGCGGGCGATCTACGCCTCTTCTCCGGGCGGGGCTGCAGGGGGCGGCGGCCCCTGCGCAGCAGGTCGCCCTGTCGCTTACACTCGGTGTCACCGGTGGCATCAGGCCCCGCCCTTGGGCATCTGATCGCGGCACGCGGCACAAATGATCCACACTCCCTGGCCTGCGGGGATGGTCCAGCATTGCTCGCCGATCTTGACGGCTGCCTCGCAGTAATCACAGTGCTCGTGGTCCCAGCCCTTGGTCTCGCGCTGGAAGTAATTCTCGCGTCCGCGCACCGCCCACCACGGAACCTTCACACGGTGTCCGCCTCCCGTCGGATACCACCGACTGGGGACATGATCCAGAATCTCCTGCACCTGAGGGGCTACGGCTCCGTCATCCGGGACGAGCAGCCAAGCCGCATCGGTTCCGGGAAAGGTGTACGCCTCGAGCATGGCATCCGTCAGGCGAGCGAGTTCGGGCTTGTCCATCGGTGGGGGCATGCGTTCATCCGTCGGTGCCTCATCGACGCCACTCCGTCGCCGCACCATTTCGATCGTATCTGCGAGTCTTTGCTCGTCCTATGCCGTCCCCTTCGCGTCACTCACCTCTTTGGGCTGGGGACGTGCTTTCCGATGAGGATCGGGTTGCCGCCCCCCCGGGGGGTCGGAATCGGTGAGCATGAAGTACGTGGGGGGCGGGGCCGCCCCCCCGCTCCCCAGTGGTGGATTCATCGGCGGCTGGGTCTGGGGTGACGGACGAGCAACGAGCCCGCCCCCCCACGGGTCACACACCCAACGGAACGGTCTCGGACTTGAACTCCTTGCGGTGCTGCCACCGCTTGGCGAGGTAGAACACGACGGGGTAGACGAGCAACTCCATGATGAAGCTGATGAGCAGTCCGCCGATCATGGGGGCGGCGATGCGACGCATGGTGTCGGCGCCGGTGCCGTTTGACCAGAGCAAAGGAACCAGGCCGATCATCGCGGCGGCGACGGTCATGGCCTTGGGACGGATGCGCATGACGGCGCCGTCGTGGACGGCGTGCCAGAGGTCCTCGGCCGATTTCATCCGGCCCTGCTGGCGGAACCGGTCGAACGAGTTGTCGAGGTAGAGCAGCATCACCATGCCGGTTTCGGCGTCAAGGCCGGCCAGGGCGATGACCCCGATGACGACCGCGAGTGAAAGATTGTAGTTGAGGGCGTGCATGAACCAGAACGCCCCGACGAGGCTGAAGGGCACGGCCAGCATGACGATGCCGACGCGGAACCAGGAGCCGCTGCTGATATAGAGGAGGAACACGATGGCCACCAGGGCGAGCGCGCTGGCGGCGATCAGCCGGGGCAGCGTTCTCTCCCAGAACTCGAACTGTCCGGCGAAGACCAGCGTGTAGCCGGGCGGGAGCGGGAGGTCCCGCGCGACCACGCGTCGTGCTTCGGCGATGTACCCGCCAAGGTCCCGGCCCGCGATGTCAACGAAAATCCACGCCGTGCGCTGGGCGTTTTCCGAGCGGATCATCGGCGGGCCCGGGGTGAGTTTGATCCTGGCGATCTGCCCGAGCGGCACTTGCGGCCGCTCTCCTTTGGAGCCGGCCATTGCGCCGGTCACCAGCACCTGCTCGATCGCCGGGATGTCGTCGCGGTAATCCCGGAAGAGGCGGAGGTTGAGCGGGTAACGCTCGACCCCCTCGACCGTCGTGGTGACGTTCATTCCGCCGATGGCGGACTGAACCACGTCCTGCACGTCCGCGACGGTAAGTCCGTAGCGAGCCGCGGCGTCGCGATCGATATCGATGTCGAGGTAATACCCGCCGAAGCTGCGCTCGGCGTACGCGGAGACCGTGCCGTCGATGGTGCGCACCGCCGAGGCGGCACGCCCGGCGAGTGCGGAGAGCACCTTGAGGTCCGGCCCCATGATCTTGATTCCCACGGGCGTTTTGATGCCGGTGGCGAGCATGTTGATGCGGTTTTCAATGGGGAACGGCCAGGCGTTGGCCATGCCGGGGAACGAAACCACGGTGTTGAGCCCGGGGTGAGTCGTGCCGTCGGGGTCCTGCCAGCCGAACTTGAGTTCTTCGGTCGTGATGGGGCGCTCGGCGGGCCAGAATGTAGCGTGGAAGGGTCGCTGCAGCCAGGCGGGCCAGGAAGAGAAGAAGTGCTCCGGCCTGCGCGTGCGCCACTGGGTGTGGTCGGGGTTGAGCTGGACGACGGTCTCGATCATTGAGAGCGGGGCGGGGTCGGTCGCGGTCACGGCGCGCCCGATCTTGCCGTAAACGCTGAGCACCTCGGGGAAGGTTTTGATGAGCTTGTCGGTCTGCTGGAGGAGTTCCTTGCTCTTGGTGATGCTGATGGAGGGGTCGGTAGTGGGCATGTAGAGCAGGTCGCCCTCGTCCAGGGGCGGCATGAACTCGGTGCCCATCCTGGAGAACGGGTACCAGGTGGAGGCGAGGGCGACGGCGGCGAGCGTCAGCACCAGAAAGGGGCGTGCCATCGCGGCGCGGAAGACCGGCTCGTACATCCGCTGGAGCACACGGCTGATGGGGCTGTGGTGCTCGTGGATGATCTTCTGCGGGAGCAGGAGCATGGCGGTGAGCACGGCCCACCCCCCCGCGATCCACCAGCGGTAGTGCGTGAGGTGCGACATCCCGGACGCGAGCATGTAGAGGGCCAGTGCCGGCAGGAGCATCACGGCGAGCGTGATCGCGGTGTTGGTCGCGAAGCCCCACCGCTTGGGGAGCACCCGCCCGGTGATGAAGTAGTACATCAGCACGGGGATGATGGTGATGGAGAGCAGCGCGGCCGCCGACATCGCAAAGGTCTTGGTGAACGCCAGGGGTTTGAAGAGCCGGCCCGCCTCTCCGCCGAGCACGAAGACCGGCAGGAACGAGACGGTGATGATGAGGAGCGAGAAGAAGAGCTGCGGGCCGACTTCCTTGGCCGCGGCGGCCATGATCTCAATGCGCGGAGTGGGCGGGTGCCCCGCGTGAACCCGTTCCTCTTCACGGTCCAGGTGCTTGTGCCCGTTCTCGACCATGATGACGGCCGAATCGACCACGACGCCGATCGAGATGGCGATCCCGCCGAGCGACATGATGTTGGCGTTGATTCCCAGGAGGTGCATGACCAGCAGGGCCGCGACCACGCTCGACGGCACCACGAAGACCGCGACCAGCTCGCTCCGCATGTGGAGCAGGAAGAGGATGCACACGATCCCGACGACGATGATCTCCTCGACCAGGGTGCCGCGCAGCGTCGCGACCGAGCGGTTGATGAGCTTGGACCGGTCGTACGTGGGCTTGACGAGCACGCCCGGCGGCAGCCCGTCCTCGAGCGAAGCCAGCTTGGCCTTGACGTCCGCGATGACCTTGTACGCGTTGGCTCCGAAGCGGGCGATGACGACGCCCCCGACCGCCTCTCCTTCGCCGTTGAGTTCGCCCACGCCGCGGCGCATCTCGCCGCCAATCTGGAGTGTCGCGATGTCGCCGAGCATGATCGGCGTCCCGTTGGGGCCGAGGCCGACGGGCACCTTGGCGAGGTCCGCGAGCCCTTTGAGGTAGCCGCGGCTGCGGACCATGTACTCGTTCTCGGCGAGTTCGATCACGGCGCCGCCCACGTCGTTGTTTGAGCGTTGCACGGCCATCATCACGTCGCGCAGCGGGAGCCGGTACCCCTGCAGTTTGAGCGGGTCGATGACGACCTGGTACTGCTTGACGAAGCCGCCGATCGACGCGACCTCCGAAACATCGTCCACTGAAGTCAGCGGGTAGCGGAGGTACCAGTCCTGCAGGCTCCGCAGCTGGGACAGGTCGAGGTTCGCGGAGACGAGCGGCGTGCCGGTGAGGGGATCGGCGCCCGGCTTCTCAAACGCTCGGACCTTCACCAACTGTTCGCGTCGCTCGGGTGGCGCCTCTTCCGGCGAGGCGTACCAGCGGCCCTTTTCCTGGCCGTCCGCGTCGCGCCAGAGGCCCTTGGGGTGGTCGGGGGAGTACCACCCCGGCACGAGCGCGTACTGGAACACCCACCCCACGCCCGTCGCGTCGGGCCCGAGTTTGGGTTCGACGCTTTGGGGCAGGCGGTTCCGCGCGAAGTTCAGGTACTCCAGCACGCGGCTGCGGGCCCAGTAGATGTCCGTGCCGTCCTCGAAGAGCACGTAGACGAACGACTGCTCGAACATGCTGTACCCGCGGACCACGGTGGAGCCGGGGACCGCGAGCATGGCGCTGGCGAGCGGGTAGGTGACCTGCTGATCGACGACCTCGGGGTTCTGTCCTGAGAACTCGGTGATGACGATGACCTGCACGTCGGAGAGGTCGGGGATGGCGTCAAGCCGGATACGGAGGATGGACCACACCCCGGCCGCGACCAGCACCGCCGTGAGCAGCAGCACCATGAAGCGGTTGCGGATGGAGAGTTCGATGATGCGGGCGATCATGCGGTCAGCGCGTCCTTTCGGAGAGGGCGCTGGCGCGCCGTGCGTGATGACGGGTTGGTTGGCGGCGGGCGGCGGGGGACGTACGGTGGGAACGTGGACGATCAGAACAGAAGCGAGCAAACACGCGCCCACCGTGCCTCTCCGCCCCGAAGGGGCGCAGGGCTGTAGCCACGGGTGGAGCGCAGCCCGCGTCCTCGCGGGCGCAGCGCAACCCGTGGAAGAGGGTGTCGAAGGACACACCCGCCCCGGAGGGGCGGAGGAGCGTCCACCCGCCGCGCCCGATCGCACCCCGGCGGGGAGTGTGGGGGTGCAGGAATTCATGGCATCGGATCGCTACAGGATCCGATGCACGCTCGCATGCTTGCTCGCTACCATCTGATCCATGCCTATGCACGTCTTCATCATCGAATCTGAGGTCGCCGGGAGTACCACTTCCGTTCGCCCCACCTGGAACACGATCCGCTCCAATTTGCAGGCCGCCGGAACACTCGGCCAGAGTATGTTCGTCGACGCGCCAACCAAGGCAGACCTGCACGCAGCGGCCACAGCGTTTGCCGCGTGGAGCGGCCAGGTTCCCAAGGACGATCCAGTTGTCCTTTGGCTCTCGGTGCATGGAGCCGACCCAGAGCCAGGCGTTCCGGACGATCAGCGCAAGCTGGTTGGTACATCCGGCGCGTCGAGCGTTTTGGAAGAAGTCGATTGGGAGCAGTTCCTTCGGCCCGTCAAGGGTGCATCGTCCCCCCGCCGGATCACCGTGCTGATGGACGTGTGCTGGGGTTCCTCTGCGACTGCTCCTGCTCGGCTGGAAACACCCGCCGCATCTCGCCCCTACATGGTCTTTGGTCCGGTTCGTTCCGCATTCCCGGCTGAGCTGGCGCTGGCGAGCCACGCTGTCATCGGCTGGATCGCCAAGAGAGGGCTTCCGCTGCCCGTCGATGCCAAGTCGCTGATCGATTCCCTGAACACGAAGTGCCCGCCTTCGCAGACCACCGGCACTGGTTGGTATCGTGCGTGGTGGTGGAACGACACCGGTACGATCCAGATGCACCCCACATCGACGAAGGGCAAGTTCAAACGCAAGTGAGGTAACGAATGAGCACCACGGCAACAATCCCGGCACAGAAGCAGCGCCGATTGTCCTACGGCCACCGTCCCGTTGGAGGCGCGAGCGGGACGTGCCCACAATGCGGACGAACCGGGGTTGCCATCTATCGCTGCCGGAAGTGCGGGTCGATTTCTTGCAGCTTCTGCTCAGGCACGGCCTGCCCTGTGTGCAAGAGCATAAATGGCAAGGACCCGGTGTAGCAGCGCCGGCGGCTGCCGCCCCCCGGCACCCCCCGCTCCGGGAAGCCAACTCCTCCGCCCCTCCGGGGCGGTGTTCGTGCCCGTTCATCCTTCCACGGGTTGCGCGATGCTGCGCATCGCTCCACCCGTGGCTACAGCCCGCGGCCCCGCCGGGGCCGAAGGCGAATCCGGGGCGGGCGCGGCGGGCGTCGGCGGATGCATCGCCCACGCCTGGGCGTGCGCCGTCTCCGCTCACGCACAGCCCGCGCGGGCCGGAGCGCGGCCCTTGTGTGCTCGGGCACAGGTGGTTGGTCCTTGAGGATGATTCGTCCGTCCTGGGGCGCATTTACGTTGTCCTCCGGGATCTCGCGGCGGTCCTCAGGAATATCCGGTCTGGCCTCAAGCCCGGCTCAAGTGCGCTCCAGCGCGGGCCGATGGTGCCACAGCGCAAGCGCTCCGTACAAGAGCGCGGGCGCTCCGCACGGGAGCGGCGCAGCGCGCCGGAGCCGCGCGGTTCGGATTTGGCCGTTTGGCCATGTGGTATTTGGCCCTTTGGAGATTGCCCATGCCCACGACCTACATCCCCCGGCCCGATGGCGACTTCGCCGCGTTCTCGAACCACTACTACGAGGCCGTCGAGAAGTGGTGGAACATGCAGGGGCTTGATCCGAGCGACCTGACCGACCTCAAGAAGGCCCTCGACACATGGAACGCGATGTTCCCCGCGCACGTCGCGGCCCAGGCCAGGGCCGAGGGGGCGCGGCAGAACAAGGATGCGGCCCGGCGCGAACTCGAACGGCAGGTGCGGCCCATCGCCAACTTCATCCAGACCTACCCCAAGACCACCGATGCCGACCGCGCGACCATCGGCATCACCGTGCGGCAGCCCACCGGCGGCACCTCGCCCGCGCCCACTTCGCGCCCGCTGGTGCGCGTGGACACCGCCGACCGCCTGCGGCACACCATCCGCTTCACCGATGAAGCCACGCCCACGCGCCGCGCCCGCCCGAAGAACACGCTGGGGGCCGAGGTCCGCCTGAGACTCGTCGGCGCGGGCGAGCCGCCCCCCGCCGACCCCGAAGCGCTGGCGTACCTCACGCTCGCCACCAGCGGCATCGCCACCACCGACTTCCCGCTCAGCGATGCGGGCAAGACCGCGGTCTACATGCTCCGCTGGGTCGGCCCGCGCGGCGCGGTGGGGCCGTGGAGCGAGGTGTGCAGCGCGACGGTCGCGGCGTAGGACTTCGCTCCGCGAGAAATGCACGCGGCGCAGGGACGCTTCTTCGCCCCGGTGGGACGAGTCTTCGCCCCAGCGGAACGAGTCTTCGCCCCGGAGGGGCGCGGGGCTGTAGCCACGGGTGAAGCCCGCGCCCCCCGGGCGCAACCCGTGGAACGAGTCGCCCCCCAGCACGCCCGCCCCGGAGGGGCGGAGGAGCCGACCATACCCAAGGCATCGGATGACAAAACGGGTGTTGCGGGGGGACGGCGGAGGCTTCAACGGATACCATGCCGATTCCAGCAATAGGGAGACAAGTTCATGGCGAAGAAAATCGTGCCCACAAATACAGTCGGAGAAGCCGCTAAACAGCTCGGTGTGACCGCAGCCGTCGTAAGCGCGGGCTGCAAGAGCCTTGGCATCGACCTCGCAAGCCGGGATCCCAAACGCCTCAAAGCAAGCGAAGTCGCGCAACTGAGAAAACACTTGGCGGCGAACTCCAAGTAGGAGGAACCGTTCATGGCCTATGGAGATGCACCCGACTGTCCTCGCTGCAAAGCGACGGGCGTGAACCGTCCGATGATGAAGTGCCTTCAGTGCGGAAATGTTTATTGCGCGTCCTGTGATGCCAAGGGTCATCAGGTGATGGGTGGTGCCAAATCGGAATGGCGCACGTGCCCTTCTTGCGGCAGCACGAACACGCGAAAAGGCGGCTGACGGCAGCAGAACCTTCTGGCCAAGCATGCACCGTTGTGTGCTGCTAAATAAAACTGCCGCCCCCCGGCACCCCCCGCTGCGGGAAGCCAACTCCTCCGCCCCGCCGGGGCGGGAAGCGCCGCGCGAGCCGCTTCCACGGGTTGCGCGATGCTGCGCATCGCTCCACCCGTGGCTACAACCCTGCGCCCCTCCGGGGCCGAAGGCGGTGCAGGCGCACGCGCCGGTGGGAGCGTGCCGCTCCGGGCGGGAGAGGCGCCGGAGAGGGCGGGCGTTGACGCCTCGAATCGCCATCCGCAGGATCCGTCCGCGGGGCCCCTCTCCGGCATCGGCGAACCATCCATGCGGGTCAATCGGAGGCCACGGCGGGTCATCCGGATGATCCCGGTGGTCATCCGCGCCTCTCATCGGCGGGTGCGTCGTCTTCACTTGCCCTTGCCCTCCTTCTCCCGCGGCGTGATCGTGCGGACCAGCGAGCCGCACTCCTTCATCTCCGGCCCTAGGAACGGGTTGGCCACGTTGGGAGTGGTCTGGAGCCAGTCGCCGTTGCCGCCCCCTTTGTCAACAGGCGCCATCGGGCAGTGCATCACGTAGAGCACCCCCCCGCCCCCCTCCCCGGCGACCGCCTTGGACGGCCGCACGGCGTCGGCCAGCGCGATGACCTTCTCGCCCAGGGCGCTGAACAGCTCGCGCTGGCGGGTGAGCGGCTGGTCTTTGAGAGCCGCCGCGGCCTTGCCGAGGTCTACGGCCAGTGATTCCTGCTTGGTGCCGGAGAGGGCGCCGTGCAACGAGTGGGCCGCGGAGATCAGCGCGCTCATGTCCAGGCTGGGTGGGGGGGCCGCGCCGGACTTCTGCACGGCCCCCAGGGTGGTCGAGAGCTTGAGGTACTCGGCGAGGGCGGCGTCGGCCTTCTGCTGCTGTTCAGCGGTCACGGTCGGAGAAGCGGCTGTCGGGTCCGGCGTCCGAGCCGGGGGGGCGGTCGCGGGGCCGCTGGAGGGCGAGCCCTCCTGGGGCGAAGCGGGCTGGTTCGTCGAGCTTTGCCCACCAGTCTCGGCACCCTTGCTCAGGAACTTCTGGATCGCCTCGCGCAGGCGGCTTTCGGAATCAAGAAGGAACTGCCCACTCGACACCACCGCCTCGCCGGGCGAAACGCCAGAGACGATCTGGATCATGCCGTCAGAGCCGGCCAACCCCACAGCCACGCGCCGTGGCTCGAACCTTCCCTGGCCCGTGCTGACGAAGACCAGGCGCGCTTCGCCTGTGTCGATCACGGCCTCGCGTGGCACGATCGTGACCTGGTCCGTGGAGCCCGTGTCGATCTCGGCGACGGCGTACATGCCCGCCCGCAGCAGGCCGTCAGGGTTCGGCACGGCCATCCGGACCAGCGCGGTGCGGGTCATCTCATCGAAGTTAGGATGGATGAAGATGACCTCGCCTTCGATGAGGTTGCCGGCCAGGGCATCGACGCGTACCCGCCCCGGCTGGCCGGTGCGAACCCGGCCCAGAGAGCCCTCCGGGATGCGCGCATCCACCCACATGGTGGAACGGTCGGTCAGCCGCATGACGTTCTGACCGACGATCACCGCGGAGCCGGTGAACGCTCCCGATTTTTCGACTACGACGCCGTTGATCGGCGAGGTAAACGTCACGTCGGGCGGAGCATGCTCCATCGCGCCCAGCTGATCGATCTGCTCCTGCGAGAGCCCGAGTGTTCGGAGGCGGAGCTGGGCCGCGGCGATGAGCGAGTCATCCGCGGCATTGAGAGGTCCGGCGACGGCGCCACCGCCGCCAGACGCCTGTGCCCGCCTGGCGGCGATGAGTTCCTCAATCGCCAGCCGCAAGTCGGGGCTGTAGAGGTCAAACAGCGGGTCGCCCTTGCGGACCGCCATGCCCTCGGTGTTCGCGTAGAGCTTCTGAATCCAGCCCGACACGCGGAGGTTGATGTCGGTGCGGGCGGTTTCGGGTTCGGCGATGAAGGCGGTTGCCCTCACCCGTTGCACGATCGGGCCTTGTGTAACAGCCACGGTCCGCACGCCCATGTTCTGAACGACCGCGGGATCGATGGTGACGGCCGCGCCCGCGGGCTTGGCTTCATCCTCATACACGGGGATAAGGTCCATGCCCATCGGGCTCTTTCCCGGTCGATCGGAGAGGTACGGCGGGTTCATCATGGGGTCGTGCCAATACTTGATCTTGCGATCGCCGCTGGGGGGCGCGGGGGTAGCGGGAGTAGCGGGGGGTCCTGAGGATGCGTTTCCGGCATCTCCGGTGATGAGCGGGGTGAGCTTCATGTGGCAGATCGGGCAGTCTCCGGGGTGATCCTGAATCACCTGCGGGTGCATGCCGCATGTCCAGAGCTGCTTCTTCTCCGGGGCGTCGTGAGCGGACTTCTGATGCTCGCTCGAGTGCGCGGTGTTCGCGACGCTCGGCCGGAGCCAGCGCTCAAAGGTCGTGTGCCAGCGCATGCCGGTGTAGACGCCGGCGCCCGTGCAGGCGAGGAGAAGGACCGGGGTCACGAGCCGTCGGCGGCGGGGAGCGGCGACGGGGTCAGGCCTGTTGTGTGTCGGTGAATCAGCGGCCATGCGGCGCCTCCTTCGGGTCGGGAGTCATCTGATGGATTGGAGATGAGGCAGGGACGGGCGACGCGCCGACGGCCTCGATATCCGTGCCCATGAGCGATTCGAGTTCGGCGAGCCGCTTGTCGCGGGCGGACCTCGCCTCGATCGCCACCAGCCGTGTGTCGAGCACTATTCCCTGGGCGTCGAGCAGGTCAATGTACATCGCCGTTCCTGCCGCGTACGCCTGGCGAGTGTTCTGTAGCACGCGCTCAGCGAGGGGCACCAGCGATCCTTCAAAGAGCGCGGCCTGTCGTTCGTTGTTGCGAAGCGCGACGAGCGTCGCGACGAGCGTGGCTGCGCGGTCGGTCCGCGTTTGGCGCAGCATGGCTTCGCCCGCCCGCAGCATCGCCTCGGCCTCGCGGATGCCCCCTCGGATCCTTGCGATGGTGGTGGGGAGCATCACCGTAGCGCCCAGCGCCTGCGAGACGTTCCCGGTGAACATGAACGACGGGTTGATGTCGGGGATCCACTGCATCCGCGCCAGTTCGAGCGCGTCGGCGCGACCTTCCGTCTGTCGAGCAATCGCAGCAATCTCGGGATTCAGTTCCACAGCCGCGGCGAGGATCTGGTCGTCGGTAGCGGCGATTGTGCGGGCGGAGTCGCCCGTCGTGTCGATGGCGACAGCCGGGTCGCGGACCAGTAAGCCGTTGAGTATGGCCCGCGTCGCCGACAGCTCGGACTCGGTGTTCCGGAGGCCGTTCTCCTGCGTGCGCAGGGAGGCTTCGGCCCGCAGCAAATCCCGCTGAACGCCGCCCGCCTGAGCTCTCGCGCGGACGGCGTCGATCGAAAGGCGATTCAGCCTCACCTGCTCGTGCTGCACCTGCCGTCTGCTCTCCAGCATCCGCAGCTCGGCCCAGAGGCTGAGCACGCGGCGCTGCGTGTCGAACTTCGCCGCTCGGAACCGCTCGCCCGCGGCCCGGGCGTCGTCCAGGGCCACCCGGCCCTGTTGCCGGACCTTGGTTGGGATCAAGAAGTTCATCGATGGGTCGAAGCCCAGGGAGAACGTCTGCCGGTCGAAAGCCTTCATTTTCTCCGCGGAGAACATGTAGGAGTACCCGAATTCGAGGTTGGAGTTCGGGTAGGCCGACGCTATCTCCACTCGCTGCACGGCCGCCTTCCACTCGAAGTATGATGCCTCGAGGTCGCCGTTGGCAAGGAACGCCCGACGCAGCACCTCCTGCCATGTCGGCGATGCGGGGAGGTCGGGGAGTGTGCGCTGTTCAAGTGGTTGATCGTACAACGCGCCCGCCGCCCGTAGATTGGCCCGCTCCTCGTCGGTGCCGTCCGGGACAAGAGCGCAGCCGGCGACTCCGGCCAGCGCCGCCAGTCCGAGCGCTGTGAGGAATATGGACCTACGCACCGTCAACCCGCCGCGGGGGCCGCGGAGACGGCCGG
Organism: Chloroflexota bacterium; assembly: GCA_016191465.1. Taxonomy (GTDB): domain Bacteria; phylum Chloroflexota; class UBA6077; order UBA6077; family CF-72; genus JACPOP01. The sequence goes on from JACPOP010000019.1 coordinate 18,479, forward strand.
CGGGCGGCGACGCATCGGGCCGGGAGGCCGCGGAGGCAAATGCTGGCATGACAGGAGTCCTGGAGTGGGACGAGTTGCGTGGCGGCCCGGTTCGTGGGGCGCCACACGGTGACAGCGACGCAGCGATTCGCTCAGCGCGCAATGGAGCTAAGGATCCGCGATGCTACATCACCCACACGCACAGGACGGAGCGGGCGGAGTCCGCGGAGAGTTTGGGGCGCGTTGGGAGCTGCGCTCCACAAGTGGGGGGCTGCCCGGCCGTGAAGAGGAGCGGCCAAACGGGAGGTGGCACCTCGTCGGCAATACATTGAGCGCCGTCGGGCTTGGAATCAGGAAGCGGAGCGTTGGGCTGCTCCGGCCGGGGCGTGGCGCAACCACCCATTGAGGCGTTCTGGCGGGTGATGCATAGCATCTCCGAGCTGCCACTTGCACAACAGGGGCAGGGTGCTTCGTCTTCACCACCAAGGGGGGTAATCGATCGAGGCAGATCAGTCACCATCGCGCAGCGCCCGGCCGCCAGCCAAGGAAAAGGCTGGACCACGAGCAGAAACGCGAGAACTAGGCGGGTAACGATCGCCATTGGACAATCATACTCCTCGGGAGTATCCGATGTTCAAGCAGTATCGGTATACCGGACAGGCGCGCTAAACGATTTCCGGTTCGCTGAGCGTTTGGGATGGGCCCCGGCGCGGGGAGAGGCCTTTGCCGTCGCGATGCAGAGCGGAGAGCACGATTCGCATTGGCGGGCGAGCAGTTGTCAGTTCCGAGAAATGCCGCCGACCGCATTGACGCGGCAACCGCACACCCGACAAGGCCGCCCCGACAGGGGGGTACAACTGATCCACACGGCCTTCCGCTCATTTCTCGTGTGAGCGCGACCCGCAGCCCGCACCTGTTGATAGATGTCGGAGACGGTTCGCCGGCACGCGCCCCAGCTGCGGTGAGCCGGCCGCGGCCGCCGTGCCCGCTCGCGGCGCCCGGCAACTGGCCGGTCTTCGTTGCCTCGAGCGGGAACTGTGCTCCGGCGAGTGCCGCCGGGTTTTCAGCGCAAAGATCTGGTCGGCGGGCGTTGCCCCACATCATCGTCGCCGGTTGGCGATCGTGGCCCGGGCTGGAACACCCGGGGGCCCGCTGGGACGCTTCAGGCTGGTCCGAACAACGAAGCTTTGCCCGGGGGGTCGCGTTGGCCGGCAAGCACTTTCCAAAGAATCGATGACAGGCGTTGGGTATACTTGCGGGACCCCGTGTTTGCCAGCACACTATTCCGTACTTTGATCGTCGCATTCATCGCGGCTGGGATGCAGTTGTGCTGCTGCGGCGCGGCGTGGTTGAGATGCGCGGCGTGCGACTGCCCCGATGACGGGGCGGCGGTTGCGTTGGGCATGGGCGCCGGGCATGACCACAGCCGTGCCACGGAGCACAACCCCGGGGCGGCGACTCCGAAAGCGCACGGCGATCGGTCGCTTTGCGGTGACCACGAGGGTAATCGGCACAAGGAAAAGTGCACCTGCGCAGCGCAGGATCCGAGGAATCGCCCGGGCGACTACTGGAAGATCGGCTTGACGGCGCCCGTCTTTTCGACGCCGTTGCCAGTCTGGGACCTGCTGCCGCCTATCGGCGTGGCTTCTCGCGAGCAGATGCGGCTGGATCGACCACCGGTTCGACCTGCCTTGAGCTTGCTGCGCCAGCATTGCGCGCTCATCGTTTAGAGACATGCGCCTGACCGTCCGCTGTCACGGTCGGAGTTTTGGGTGCTTTCAGGGCCCACATTCCGGCTGCTGATCAGCGCTCTGGCGCCGCGACTGCGTTGACGGCCCGGAACCCGGGCTGACACCCCCTCCCCGTTTCCCATCTTGATCCCGCCTGACTCCTCACTGGAGGTTGCCCCATGAACCGTCGCTCGGCAGTTGCCGTCGGCGCGGTCGCGACGCTCGCGGCCGCGGTTCTGATCCCCGCGTTGGCGCATGAAGGGCACGGCACGACGGCCGGGTCCACATTCGATCCCAACGCGCCAAAGAAGGTCTCCGGGGCCACCGCCCTGGCGATCGGCCTCAAGACCGCCGAGGTCGATTTTGGGCAGATCGAAGACGTCGTGCGGCTCACGGGGGTCGTTCGCCCAATGCCCGACAGGATCTTCGCCACCGCCCCGCGGTACGCCGGCATCATCCGGTCGATCGCGGTGCAGCCCGGCGACGTTGTCGTGAGGGGGGCCGCGCTGGCCGAGGTCGAATCGCCGGAAGTGGCGAAGAGTCTGTTCGAGGTGCGACGCCTGGAATCGGAGTATGAACGCCTGCTGTCTGAGGGAAAGAGGGCGGAGTCGCTGGTGGCGTCGCTGGAGATCGAGGGCCCGGCCGCGGTTCGCAGCGCCGAGCTCGCAGAGGCGGAAGTGGAACGGCTCGTCAGCGCCGGCGAGGGCGTGTCGGCCAACCTGCTCGCGCAGCGCCAAAGCGAGGCCGTGAAGCTGCGGGCTGACGCGGGCTTGAAGCGCGTTGCGCTCAACCAGGCCCGGGCCGACGTCGAGTCGCTGCGCCGGCAGGCAGGGACTACTCAGCGGTCGGCCGATGCGCTCCGGGCGATCCTGCCGGCCGCGGAAGGCGGCACGGAGTCCGCGATGGAAGCGGGCAAGCCCGGTCTGATCCGGTTCCTCTCACCCATCGACGGGGTGGTGATCTCCAAGCAGAGGGTGCCCGGGCAGGGCGTGGAGGCTGGGGCCACGATCCTCGAGGTTGGTGACTTCGCTCGGGTTCAGGTAGAGGGTGAAGTACCGGAAGGGCTTGTCGAGCGCCTTGCGACGGCGAAGAACGCCCCGGTCCGGCTCCGGCGCGGGAGTGACGGCCAGCAGGTTGGACAGGGGACGGTGCGGTTCATCAGCCCCGTGATCGACGCGACCAAGCGGACCGCGCACCTCATCATTGAGGCCGACAACCCAGGGGGGGCCGCGGGCACGCTCCGGCCGGGCCAGTTCGTTGACGTGATCGTCGTGCTGAGCAGGAATGAATCGGCCGTGGTCGTGCCCGGCTCCGCGATCGTCAAGGAAGGTCCCCTCCAGTTCGTCTTCGTCAAGGAGGGCAAGGGCGAGAACGAGGTCTTCAAGAAGCGGGACGTGGCCACCGGCGTCCGCGACGACCGCGTTGTCGAGATCAGACAGGGGCTGGTGCCCGGCGACGTCGTGGCCGTCGGCGGGGCGTTCAGCCTGTCGCAGCTCCGCGGCTTTGTCGCAGGTGAGGCAGCCCCCGCGGCGAAACCGGACAGCAAGGGCGACGGTCACGATCACACGCACTGACGCATACGCATCACGAGGGACTTTCCTGTGCTGAACTGGATTATCAAGGCCTCGCTCCACAACCGCGTGCTGGTGCTGATCGGCGCGTTGCTCGTCTCCGTCTACGGGATGTACGTGACGCTGCGCACGCCGACGGACGTGCTGCCCGACCTCAACCGGCCGGTTGTGACCATCATGACCGAGGCCATCGGGCTCGCGCCCGAGGAGGTCGAGGCCCAAGTCACGTACAACATCGAAACCGCCGTCAACGGCTCTCCGGGCGTCGAGCGAGTCCGGAGCGTGTCCTCGCTCGGGCTTTCGATCGTTTTCGTCGAGTTCCAGTGGGGCACCGACTTCAAGTACAACCGGCAGGTCGTCACGGAGCGGTTGGGCACGATCACCGAAAAACTCCCGCCCGGGGTGGTGCCGGTGATGACCCCGGCGACGAGCATCATGGGCGAGATCGCTCTTTTGAGCGTGTCGAGCAAGACGCTCTCGTCGATGGAGGTGCGCACGGTTGCGGAGTTCACGCTGCGGCCCGCCATTCTTTCGATCCCGGGCATCGCGCAGGTCACGGCGATGGGCGGAGACCTCAAGCAGTTCCGCGTGCAGGTCGACCCGGACAAGCTCCGGTTGTTCGGGCTCACCATCGAAGACTTGGAGAAGGCTCTCGCGGCGGCGAATCAGAACACCGGCGGCGGGTTCCTCGTCAGCGGAGCGCAGGAACTCGTGGTGCGCAATCTGGGTCGCGTTCTGACCGTTGACGACATCGCGTCTTCGCTCGTGACCAACCGGCCGGGTGACCATGATTCCCCACCCCGAGCCGTCCACGTGCGGGACGTCGCCACGGTGATCGAGGCCGGCCCGACCATCAAGCGCGGAGACGGTTCGGACAACGGCACGCCCGCCGTCATCATGGCGATTCAGAAGCAGCCCGGCGCGGACACGGTCACGCTGACCCGGGCCCTTGATCGGACGCTCGAGCAGCTTCGACGGACTCTCCCCGCCGGAATCGAGATCAACGCCGACGTGTTCCGTCAGGAGCACTTCATCAAATCGGCCATCGGGAACGTCATCGAGGCGCTGCGCGACGGTGCGATTCTTGTCGTCATCGTCCTGATCCTGTTCCTTATGAACGTGCGGACGACCGTCGTCACGCTCACGGCGCTCCCGCTCTCGATCATCACGACGTTCCTGGTCTTCCACTGGCTGGGCCTGAGCGTCAACACGATGACGCTGGGCGGGCTGGCGGTCGCCATCGGCGAGCTTGTTGACGACGCGGTCGTGGACGTAGAGAACGTTTACCGGCGCCTGGGCGAGAACCGCCGCGCACCATCGCCGAAGCCGATCGTACAGGTTGTGTTCGACGCGTCGAGTGAAATCCGCAACCCGATCATCCTCGGCACGGTCATCGTCAACCTCGTGTTCCTGCCCACGTTCTTCCTGCCGGGCATCGAGGGACGACTGTTCGCTCCGCTCGCAACCGCGTACATCGTGAGCATCTTTGCGTCGCTGCTGGTGGCGCTCACCGTCACCCCGGTCCTGGCGTACTACCTGCTCCCGGGCATCAAGCGCATGGAGCACGGCAAGGACGGCCCGCTGCTGCGGGCGTGCAAGTGGCTTGCGCTCAAGTCGTACTCGGTCTCGATGCCGCGACCCTTCGCGGTGCTGGGCACGTTGGGCGCTCTGGTTGTGGCGGCGCTGTTCATGGTCACGCGGCTGGGCTCGGAGTTCCTGCCGCCCTTTAACGAGGGCACGGCCGTCGTTTCCTTCATGCAGCAACCGGGCATCTCGCTCGAAGAGTCCAACAAACTCGGCACCAAGGCCGAGGAGATAATCCTGTCCATCCCGCAGGTCAAGAGCACCGCCCGCCGCACCGGACGCGCCGAGCAGGACGAGCACGCGATGGGTGTCAACGCCAGCGAGATCGAAGTAGACCTGTGGACCAAGGAAGAAGCGAAGGACCCCGACAAGTACGCGACAGCCTCCGGGCGCCGGCCGCCGCCGATCAAGGACCTTCTTCCCCGCGAGCAGGTCTTTTCGCTGATCGTTCAGAAGCTCGCGGCGTTCCCGGGCGTGGCTACGGGCATCGGTCAGCCCATCAGCCACCGCATCGAGCACTTGCTCTCAGGGGTCCGTGCCCAGGTCGCCATCAAGATCTTCGGCGACGACCTTGGCGCGCTCCGCACGCTCGCGGACCAGACCAAAGCGGCGATCGAGGGCATCCCCGGCGTCGCCGATCTGCAGGTCGAGCAGCAGGTGCTGGTGCCGCAGCTGCACATCACCGTCAATCGCGAGGCGGCGGCCCGCGTCGGCTTCACGCCGCAGTCGCTCACCGACGCGATGGAGACCGCCATCAAGGGCAGGGTCGTGGGCCAGGTGCTCGACGGCCTGAAGGTCTTCGACATCACGCTGACGCTCGATGATCGTCACCGGACTGATCCGACGGCGCTGGGGCTGGTGCGGCTCATCTCGCCGACGGGGGCGGTCGTGCTTGTGCAGGACGTCGCCGAGATCGTTGAGAAACTCGGGCCCAACGAGGTCCAGCGCGAGAGCCTGCGGCGCCGCATCGTCGTCTCGGCCAACGTCCGCGGGCGCGACCTGGGCTCGACGGTCGAGGAGATCAAGAAGTCCATCGCGATGGACGTGACGCTGCCCCAGGGCTACACGATCCAGTACGGCGGGCTGTACGAGGCGCAGCAGGAGTCCACGCGGCTGCTGCTCGCCCTGGGCACGGGCTCGCTCATTGCCATCTTCGTCATCCTCTTCACGCACTACCGCTCGGGCATGGTCGCGGCCCAGATCATGCTTAACGTCCCCTTCGCGCTCATCGGCAGCGTGACGGCGCTGGCGATCACCCGCGAGCCCTTCAGCGTGGCCTCGCTCGTGGGCTTCATCTCGCTCACCGGCATCGCCACCCGCAACGGCGTGCTGATGGTCAGCCACTACGTTCACCTGATGACCGAAGAACGCCAGCCTTGGAGCAGGGAGCTCATCATCCGAGGCAGCCAGGAGCGCGTGGCCCCGGTGCTCATGACCGCCGTCACGGCGGGCCTGGGCCTGATCCCCCTGGTGCTCAGCAAGGGCGAGCCGGGCAAGGAGATCCTTTACCCCGTCGCCGTCGTGATCCTGGGCGGCCTCATCACCAGCACGCTGCTGGACTTCTTCGTCACACCGGCAGTGTTCTACCGCTTCGGGAAGCACGCGGCCGAGCGCCTCGCGCGCGAGCACGTTGAGAAGCATGGCCCGGCGACGATCGCTCCGGTCCTGCCGATCCCCTCGCCCGCTCTGGATGCCAGCAAGCCGCCGATCGCCGGACCCGGTCTCACGGATTCTGCGAGCGTCGGTGGGTCGCCGACCGCCGCCGACGGCCAGACCACGCCCGCCAAGGAGGGAACGTGACATCCTCACGCGCTGCCTTGGGCCGCCCCCTTGCTCCCCCCGCCCGCAAGCGGACGCCGGTCCTCGATCAGGCCCTGCCCGAGGCAATGCAGGGCGGCGCATGCGGGCAGCAGGATCAGCCCGGCTTGCTACGCGGCGACCGTCACGCCGGTGGTCTCGCTCCGCGGCCCGACCGCACCGCGCAGGCCAACCCAGCGGAGTCTTTAGACCGCGGTCTTGCGCCCCGCCGCGGCCGGCAAATCGGCGGTGGCGACCCCGCGGCGGGCGCCCCGCTAGAACCGCACCGAAGCGCCCAAGAAGAGACCCACGTCGTCGGCCGCGCGTGTGAGGCCCACGCGCACGCCCGCGTCCAGTTGCACATCGCGGGTGAGCGCGTAGGTCAGGCCCGCGTCGAAGTAGCCGCGGTACCCCTCGTCGTGGCTCAGGTTGGCGAAGCCTGCGTATTCAACGTATCCCGCCAGGTCGCCGATGAGTTCGTGCCCCATCGTGACGGTGTGGATCAGGTCCACGACATAGCGGTCATCGGCGGCGGAGCGGGCAAGGTCGAACTGCACCATCGCGCCGAGGTCGAAGCCGCCGGGGAGCGCCGCGGCGAACGGGACGATCACCCCGCCCTCCATCGCCCCCGCCCCCAGGCCGTCGGAGGCGGTGGGGAACGTCACATAGGGCATGACCGCCAGTGCAGTGCCTCCCTCCCAGAAGGCGTCGTTGCCCCAGAGGTTGACCTTCAGCCGAACCACGGTGTCCACGAAGCCATCGACGGCGCCGGAGGTGCCCAGGGCGTGGTCGGTGGTGCTGTGGGAGGTGTACGGGGCCAGGCCCAGTTGCAGGTCCACGTTGTTGAGCAGGCCCACCTTCAGGAGCATGGGCGCGACGGCCAGCGTGCGGCGGGTCTGGCGGTCGTTGTTGCGGCGGTCGTAGGTGAAGTCCGCCAGGCTCAGCTCGACCTGGATATGCCCCGCGTCCACGGTGAAGGCGCTCTCGGTGGTGTCGGGCCGGTCGGTGGACATCTCGCGCATCAGGCCGCGGGGCGTCGGGTTGAACAGGGTGAAGGCGGACTTGTCCGCGGCGGCGGGGTCCGGGGCGGCGCCCCCGTTCGCGGACGCGGCGACGGGGGCGAGCACCGCGAGGGCCGCAGCCAGGCTCGCGCCCGGCGTACGATGACCCGTGGCGAGACGGATGTTGGACATGTCAAACAATACACTTTGAGCACCGAACGTTCCGGCGTGCCCGGCGATGCCCCCGCGGGCGGAGGGACCTGTGGCGACCGAGACCGTCGAGAACTACCTGAAGGCGATCTACACGCTCGCACGCGAGCCCGGGTCCGGGGCGCCGGCGGGGGCGGCCGGCGCCGCGACGGTCACGCGCGTAGCGGCGGTGCTGGGGGTGACGCCCGGCACGGCGACGGCGATGCTCAGGAAACTGGCCGCGGGCGGGCTGGCGCGGTACCAGCGCTACGGGGCGGCAACGCTGACGCCAAAGGGGGAGCGGGCGGCCCTGGACGTGCTGCGCCGCCACCGGGTCCTGGAGCAGTTCCTGGTGCAGATCGTGGGGCTGGACTGGTCGGAGGTGCACGAGGAGGCCGAGCGGCTGGAGCACGCCGTCTCGCCGCGCCTGCTGGAGCGGCTGGACCGGATGCTGGGCCGGCCGCCGGCGGACCCGCACGGGGACCCGATCCCCGACGCGGGCGGCAGGGTGCCGCCCCAGCGGGGCCTCCCGTTGAGCGCTGCCCACGCGGGGGTGCGGGTGCGGATCGCGCGGGTACTGGACCAGTCGCCAGAGTTCCTGCGCTTCGCGGAGGCCAGCGCCCTGCGCCCGGGCCGGACGGCGCGGGTCGTGCGGGTGGACCCCGCGGCCGACGCGGTGGTGGTCCGCAACGAGCACAAGAAAGAGGTGACGATCTCGCGCAGCGCGGCGGCCAAGGTGCTGGTGCTGCCGGCGGAGTGAGGCGTCGGCCGTGCAGCACGTCGCCCGCCGCGAGGGCCTCACGCCGCGACCGTGGCGACGCATTCCACGGCGTGCGAAGCGCATTCCGCGTTGTGGGCGGCGCATTGCACGGGGTGCGCGGCGTCCGCTCGGGAGCATCGGTCATCCGCCCGCGATTCGCCTTCGGCCCCGGCGGGGCCGCGGGCTGTAGCCACGGCTGGAGCGATGCGCAGCATCGCGCAACCCGTAGAAGGGCGAACGCGCACGAACCCCGCCCGGGCCGGGCGGGGGAGCCGGCTCAGTCTCGCGGCGCGTTCCTCCGCCCCTCCGGGCGCGTGCGTCCTTCGATGCTCTCTTCCACGGGTTGCGCTGCGTCCGCGAGGGCGCGGGCTGCGCGCCACTCGTGGCTACAGCCCTGCGCCCCTTGGGGGCGAAGATGCGCGGCCCGCGCCCCACTCTCCCGCTTCCCCTGTGTGTCTCCGTACCCTCGCCACGGCGGGTGTCCGATCCGTGGTACATGTCCCGTCATTGCCCGTCAAACCCATGCGGGCTGGTGTGTCGCCGGTCGTAGCGCGACTGTCATTGTTCCTTCCGTCCATGTTTTCTAAGGAGTCCTGACATGAAGACCGCCAAGCGTTCCATCCTGTTCGCACTGTTCACCGCCGGGGCGGCGCTTGCCTTCGGCACGCCGGCCGCGCTGGCGCAGCACGACCACGGCAAACCCGACGACCACGCCAAGCAGCCGGGGCACGGAGCGGGAGCGGCGGGGGGGCAACCGCACGAACACGGTCCCGCGGCCAAGGCGCCCGAGACCTACAAGGACGCCGTCAAGCAGATCCATGACCGGCTCGAAGAGGTGGGCGCCGCGATCGAGAAGGGCGACATGGACGCCGCCCACGACGAAGCCGACGCCGCCGGCACGATCGGCAAGGCGCTGGGGGCGCTGGCCCTCAAGGCCGACTCGGGCGTGCCCAAGGACAAAGTCAAGGAGGTCAACACCGCGGGCAAGGAGATCGCGGCGCAGGCTGACGCCCTCCACGAGGGCGTCGAGAAGAAGGACAAGGCCGCCGTCCAGGCCGCGTACGCCAGGATGAATAAAGCCCTGGAGTCGCTCGCGCAGTTCGTGTCGGCCCAGTACGTCTGCCCGATGCACTGCGAGGGCTCCAAGACCTACGGGGCCCCCGGCAAGTGCCCGGTGTGCAAGATGGACCTCAAGAAGGTCACCACCGACAAGTACTCAGTCGAGGTGAAGCCGCTCGGCGGCAAGGTCGAGGCGGGCAAGCCGACCACGCTCGTGTTCACGATCAAGGACCCGGCGGGCGCGGTGTGCAAGGACTTCCAGACGGTGCACGAGAAGAAACTGCACCTGCTCATGACCAGCAAGGACCTCTCGTGGTTCGCGCACGAGCACCCGGAGCTCCAGCCCGACGGCACGTTTGTGTTCAAGGATTTCGCGTTCCCGGCGGCGGGCGAGTACGTGCTCTGGCACGACTGCACGCCCACGGGCGTGGGGATGCAGGTGGTGCCGGTGACTTTCACCGTGCCGGGCACGGCGCCCGCGGCCAAGCCGCTGGCCGTGGACGCGGGCAAGCCCAAGACGATCGACGGGTATTCGTACACGTTTGCGAGCAAGGCGCCGCTCGCGACCGGCGAGAACGAGATCACGTTCACGGTGAGCAAGGACGGCAAGCCCGTGACCGACCTGGAGCCGCTGCTGGGCGCGATGGGCCACCTGGTCATCATCTCGTCGGACCAGAAGAACTTTGTGCACAGCCACCCGCACGAGGCGAACGAGAGCGACGCCAACCGCCGCGGCGGGCCCGCGGTGACGTTCGAGGCCTGGTTCGAGAAGCCCGGGACCTACAAGGGCTGGGGCCAGTTCCAGCACAAGGGCAAGATGATCACCGCCCCGTTCACGTTCGAGGTCGCCAAGGGGGACGCCTCGAAGATGGGTAAGCCCCATAGTCATGACGCGCACGGCGACGACCACGGCAAAAAGCCCGACCACGACCACGGCAAGTAAGAGCCTTCACCGTCCCGCCCCGCGACAGCGGCGCGGGCCGACTGCTGAGCGCCCGATCTGCAAGCGGCGTCTCGTCCGACCCCCGTTCCCTCTCCTGGAGACACGAGTATGAGTGGTTCTACAGTCCTGCTTGTTTCGGCGTCGCTCCTGGCCGCCGGGGTGCTCGCCCCGGCAGCCCTCGGCCAGTGCTGCGGCAATCCCAAGCCCGGCGCGGCGACCGCTGCGATGACGCCGCCTGTCGTCGTTGGCGCGGCCCAGCCCGGCGTGGTGGCCCTGATCGCGGGGTCGATGGCGGCCGCCCCGGCCCAGCCGGTCAACAGGGTCTGCCCGATAAGGGAGGGCGAGGTGGATGCCGAGTCGCCCACGCGGACCTTCAAGGGCGTGACCATCGGGTTCTGCTGCCCCGGCTGCGAGGGGAAGTGGGACAAAAAGACCGACGACGAGAGGATGGCTTTGCTCGTCAAGCACGCGCCCGAGGCGGTGACGGCGATCGAGACCGCGGCAAAGGCGAAGCCGCAAGCCGCCGCGACGGACGCACGGCCCGATGCCGCCGCGATTGGCAAGAGCCCGGCGGTGATGACGGCCCGCGCCTATCTGGCGTTGTGCGAGAAGGCCGACGCCGCGGCGCTCAACGCGCTCTTCCTGAACAACGGCCGGGCAACCGTCAGCGAGAACGCCGGCGACGAGGGCTCCTGGGAGACCTATCGCGATCACCACCTGCTGCCGGAACTCAAGGAGATGCCCGGTTTCAAGATGACCGTCTTGAAGGAGGACGTCCAGACCTTCGGCACGACCTCCATCGTGCGCCAGATCGGCTCGTTCACAGTGCCCGACGCCAACCATCCGGACGCGCCCAGAAAGTACCTCGCGGCCGTGACGTACGTGGTGGTAGATGACGCGGGGACGCCGAGGATCGCGCACCTCCACTGGTCAAGCCGGCCGGAAAGGAAGGCGGAGGCCAAGCCGGGCATGGCGCCGTCGCCCGCGGCCGACCCCTCTCAACCGAACGGGCCCGGGCACGAGCACAAGTAACCGAACATTCCGTCCCCTGCCGCAGGTACGACGCGGCTGGCCTCGATCCTGGAGATTCCCGGCATGACGCTTAGACCGGCATACACGTTCGCTCCTTCCGCACTGTTGATCGCGCTTCTCGTCGGCGCCGTCGGCGGCTGCGCCTCGCTGGACGCCGGGCCAGATGTCGCCCGCGCAAGTGCGACGATCGCCGAGCGTGCCGGCGTCGCCACCGGCTGGGATGCTCCTTGGCCGCGCGAACTGGAGGAGTGGGACGGGGCGAGCCCCCTGTCGATGGAGCGGGCGGTCGTGCTGGCGCTCAAGAACAACCGGGAGATCCGGCGCGAGGTGGAACTTATTGCCGCCAACCGGGCGGACCTCGTGCAGGCGGGGCTGCTGCCCAACCCGGTGCTGGCGATGGCGCTTCGGTTCCCGATTGACCCGGTCAAGGGGTATTCGCAGGCGGGCGCATCGGTCGTCCAGGAACTCGTCGCGCTGTGGCTCCGGCCGCAGCGGATCCGGTCTTCCGAGGCGCGGCTGAACGAGGCGGTCCTGACGCTCTCAGATCGGGCGCTGCGGCTCGTGGCCGATGTAAAACAGAGCCACGCCAGCATCGTGTTTCTCCAGCGCGCCGCGGACCTGACGCGGCAGAGCCTCGCAACGGTGGACAGGTCCATCGGGGTGCTCCAGCGGCGGATCCAGGGCGGCGAGGGCACAAACCTGGACGTCAACCGGGCACGCCAGCAGCGGCTCGTGCTGGAGGCCGACCTCAAGCGGCAGGAACGCGACCTGGCGAAGCAGAAGCGGGTTCTCCTGCAGCTGGTCGGGTTCGCGGCCATCCGTGCGGACTGGACCGCGGCCGACAGCGCACCAGCGGGGGAGACCGAGCACGAGCCGGTCTTGCCCGCGCTCCTTGAAGAGGCCGCCGTGATCTCGCTGGCCGGCGAGCAGCGGCTTGATGTGGCCGCAGCGCGTGCGGTGGTCGAGGCCAACGCGGCCAACCTGAGGATCGAGGAACTCAGCCGTGTCCGCAACCTGGCGCTGGATGCGTCGTTCGAGGAGACCGAGGACAGGGGCCGCTACCTGGGCCCGCAGGTCGAGGTCGGCATCCCGATCTTCGACTTCAACCAGGCGCAGATCTCTAAGGCGGGGTCGTTTGCGAGGGCCTCGCTCATCAACTACGAGGCGACGGTGCAGCGTGCCGTCGCGCAGGCGCGCGGCGCCTACGTGGAGGCGCGTGCCTCGGCTGACATCGCCGACCTGTACCGGCACCAGGTGCTCACGCTGGCCGAGGACAATCTTCGCCTCGCCGAATCGACGCTCAAGTCCGGCAAGGACGACGTCACGGTCCTTCTCACGGCGCAGCAGGCCGTGGTCGAAGCGCGCCAGGCGCTCAACGGCCTTCGCCTCGATGCCGCGCTGGCCCGGATCGAACTGGAGTACGCGGTCGGGGGGCGGCTGGCCCCACCAACCGCCTCGCCGGTCACACCCGCCGAGGGTCCCGCTGCCGCCAAGCCCGGGAGCACGCCATGAAGACGACCCTGAAAATCGAGGGCATGCGATGCGCCGGTTGCGCCGGGAGCGTCGAGCGCGCCCTGGTCCGCATCAAGGGCGTACTCGACGTAAAGGTCGACCGCGAGAAGGGGTACGCCGTCGTCGAGCACGCCGACTCGGTCGCGGCACAAACACTGGCGGACCTGGTGAACGAGATCGGGTTCACTGCGCGCCCGGCGCCGCGATGATGGAAGCGTTCGGATTGTTCACGATCCTTTATTGGGATCACTACGCCCGACAGGATGGACGGGGATTGGGGGGGGAGATGCGATCCAGCGGTAAAAGGACGTACGGCATTGCGCGGAGCTCGCGGCGTGATCACCGCCATTCAACTGCGCGTGACCGCCCGGGGGTAGCGTCCTCAGGCTTCGACCAGCCCCTCGCGGATCGCGAACCGCATCAACTCGGCCCGGGTCTCCAGGCCCAGCTTTTTGAGCATCCGTTCCTGGTGGCGATCGATGGTCTTGGCGCTGCGCGAGAGAGCCTCGGCGATCCCGTTGCGGGAGAGACCCTTGCCGATCAGGCGCAGCACCTCCAACTCGCGTGCCGAGAGCGTATCGAGCCGCGGGGGGGGCTGCGCTTCGCGCTTGCCGGCACGCACCCCGCCAAACATGCGCTGTTGCTTGGGCGGGCGGCAGCGGGCCTTGACCTTGGGTCCAAAGATGAAGTCGCCCTCTGCGCCGCTCCCGCGCGCGACCTGCCGCAGACCTTCGACGATGTCCTCAATCTCGTCGGCCTTGGAGAAGTAGCCGCACGCGCCGCACCGGTACGCCTGGGCGATGTAGTGGTCGCGGACGTAGGCGCTGAGGAAGACGATCCTGGCACGTGCGTCCAGCCGGTGCAGGCGGTCGGCCATCTCGAAGGGGTCGGGGCCGGGCATCTCGATGTCCAGAAGCACGATGTCGGGCCGGAGCCGCTGGGCTTCCTTGACAAGGTTCTGCGCGGTGGCCAGCCGTCCGACCACCTCGAACTCCGGCACGGCGGCCCCCCGCCCCAGGACGGAGAACTGCGCCTTGAGGCCCTCGACAAGGAAGGCGTGGTCGTCCACGCAGAGAAGCCGGACTGAGGCGCCGGCGGATGAGGGGGAAAGAGTCATCGGGCCGCTCCTGTGACCGCGGCGATGGCACGGCCGATCGCGTCGCGCAGGACATCGAAATCGCGAGGGCTCTCGACGCCGATCGCGCCGACCTTCGCCCACGCCGCGCTCGGTCGCGATCGGCCGACAGCCACGATGGCACACCGGCGGCCCGGGGACTTGGCGTACCCGTGCGCCGCCTGAAGAGCTCGCTCACACGCCTCAGTAACCCAGATCGTCGAATCGCCGGCGGGGGGGGACGGGTCGTCGCCGCGTGTGACGTGCCAGCCTGCTGCCTCGAGGATGTGCGCGGCCATCGACGCGCCGCGTCTATCTAAGAGGTACACCGTCGCCGCACGGGGGGGAGCAGACTCGGCACAATCATGCTCGTGTTCATGCACCGCCGGGAGTGTCAGGACGATCTCCGTGCCCTTGCCCGGCGAAGTATCGATGTCGATCTCGCCGCCCGCCCCGGTGATCACGCTACGCACCAGCGAGAGACCCAGGCCGGTGCCCAAGCCACGGCTCTTGGTCGTGAAGAACGCGTCGAACGCGCGCGCACGGACCTCAGGCGACATTCCGGGCCCGTTGTCAGCCACACCCAGATGCACGTGGTGCCCGCCGACGGTGACATGGGCCCAGAGTCGCACCGCCGCGTGTCTGGGGCGTTTCGGCATCGACTGGATCGCCTCCCCGGCGTTGACCACAAGGTTGAGCACGGCCTGCGTCAACTTGTGGCCCGGCACGGGCACGCGCGGCAGGCCGGATTCGACGCTCGCGTCGAACCGCACTCCTTTGGGAACTGCCCTGGTCAGCAGCGGCCCGACGGTGCTCCACCACTCGTGCAGGTCCGTGGCCGCATCGGCAGTGTCCCCTTCGTCCGGGTTCAGGGCGAGCATGTGCAGACCGTCGGTGAGTTGCTGCAGGTAGGCGCACGCCTTCCGCACCTGCGCCAGGTGCTCGTTTGCTTCTTCCGGCAGCCCC
Organism: Chloroflexota bacterium; assembly: GCA_016191465.1. Classification (GTDB taxonomy): domain Bacteria; phylum Chloroflexota; class UBA6077; order UBA6077; family CF-72; genus JACPOP01. The sequence goes on from JACPOP010000019.1 coordinate 33,716, forward strand.
ATCGAGTCGAGCGCATTGAGCCGCGCCCGGACCGGCAGCAGCACGTTGTTCATATCGTGCCCGAGGCCCGCGGCGAGCGTGCCGATGGCGGCAAGCCGGTCGGCCATGCGCAGCTGCCCGTGGCTGCGCTCCAGCTCACGAGTACGTTCTTGCACCATCGAATCAAGATTCCGGCGATGCCGCTCCAGCTCTCCTTCGACCGCCTTCCGTTCCGATACGTCTTTGATGATGCCGACGAAGACGGGCAACTCCTGACCGGGCACGTCGGCCCGCGACACCGACAGTTCGATGGGGAAGCGCGTTCCATCTCTGCGAACGGCCTCGAACTCCCTGGTACGGCCGAGGATGTTGGTCTTCAGCGTCTTGCGGTAGTTTGCGAGGTACTGATCGTGGCCGGAGTGGTGCGGCTCGGGCATCAGCACGTGGACATTGCGGCCCACGAGTTCTGCGGGTCTCCACCCGAAGACGCGCTGCACAGAGTTGCTGGCGGTGCGGATCGTCCCGAACGAGTCGATCGTGACGACCGGGTCGAGTGTCGAGGCCAGGACCGCCTCCAACTCAGCGATCCGGCCGTACTCGCGCTCCGGGGCGGGGGGCGGTTGGACAACTCGCCCGCAGGGGCCCGCGCGAGCGACCATCGGACACGCGGCGTCCCGGCAGGTGCCCGTCTTTGGCGTTCGCCGCCCCTTTGCCATCGCAACACTCTACGTAGCCGGAACTACGCCTGTCCGCGATGGACCGGCCAAACCTTCCGTCGGGTCCGTATTGGGGAAACGTCCGCCTATTCCCCGGCCGCGGGTTGTGCGATGCTTTCGGCGTCGGCCCGGAGCATCCCGCCGACTTCGGAACTCCGCAATGAGAATCATCATCCGACCCGTCGTCGACCGGCAGAATGAGATCGACGTGACCAGTCGCCTCATCGCGGCCATCGCCGAGGAGCTGTGGCGACTCTACGGAGGGAACGAGCAGCTCAACTGGCTGGAAGCCGAGCTGCACCTCCAGCGGATCGTCGGCGAAACGCAGGCCCAGGCGCGGGATGCGGAAGTCGCGACCATCGCCGCCGGCGGGCCAGCGAGCTCGGAGGACACCAGCGTTACGCAACTGGAGACCGGACCTGCCGCCGCCACGGCGGACCTGCTACTTCGCGATGAACGGGCGGTCTCAGGTTCGGGCGGGCGCGCCGTACCCGCGAAACGTCGTCCTCGATCCACAGGTGCGGCGCGACGGCGAGTCGCTGTGGCCAAGTGATGAAGCAACAAGACAAAGGGGCGACTCGCGGGTCGCAGGAGCAAATTGTGCGAACCGTGTGCCTCCTCTACGGGTGCCAGTGCAACGCCTGCTGCGACCGGATCGAGCAGGCGCTGCGTCGAGTGCGGGGGGTGCGGAACGTGGAGGTGAACCTCTACAAGGCGACCGCGACGGTGGAGCACAGCGAATCGTGCGAGCCCCGGCAGCTCGTTGAGGCGGTCGAGCACACCGGGTACCTGGCATCGATCGTTGAGCCGCCCCGCCCTCCCGCCGTCCCCCCCGCCGACCCCGCCGCGCCCCCGCGCGCAAACGGAGGCACCCATGGATAACGCTGTCGCCCTCGTCCAGGCGTACCTCCGCGTCAATGGCTACCTGACCGTGACCGAGTACCCGGTTGTCGAGGTCGTCGCCTCCGGTGGCGGGGGCGGGTTTCAGAGCGCCACCGACCTGGACGTGCTCGGCTTCCGCTTCGGCCACTCCTGCACACTCATGCCCGCGGTGAATGGATCGCCCGACGGCGCGGCCTGTACAGTCGAGACCGACCCGGCGCTCGACGTGCGACCCGGAGTACCGGACATGATCATCGGCGAAGTCAAGGAAGGTCGCGCCGTTCTGAACCGCGCCGCGACCAGCCCCAGCGTGCTCGCCGCGGCGATCACACGCTTTGGGTGCTGCCAGCCGCGCGACGCCGTCCGGCTCGCTCAGCAGCTGGTCCGCGACGGCCATGCCATGACGCACACGGGTGGGGGGGGCGGGCACCCACCGCACCGTATCCGCCTTGTCTCCTTCGGGTCGCTCCCGCCGGACGTTCCGAATCGCCGATACGAGGTCATTCTCCTCGGCAGCGTCGTGGCGTACCTCCGAGAGCACATCCGCCGCAACTGGTCGCGCTTACAGGCGTCGGAGTCCAAGGACCCGGGGCTCAGTTTCCTGATGACGCTGGAGAAGGCCGCGCGTTCACCCAACACCGCCCACACCCGCTTGGCCGATGCGGGGTCCAAGGAGATCCACTCATGAGTATCCAGCACAACGCCCGCGCGTTCTCTCCAGCGGCTGCCCGGTTCGGCGTTGTCATGGCCGTTCTTGTCACGATGGCGGCGGGCGCCTTCGCGGCCCAGCCGGCTCATTCCCCGAGCGCATCGCACCGTCCGGCCCACGCGCCAGCCGCCGCCCCCCCCGCGACCCGGCCAGCCCCCGCGGCTCCTCGACCTTCACCCCATCCCGCGGCAGCGCCGAACCAACCCGGCGGGGCGCCGACTCATACGCAACCTCCAAGCCAGCGCGGGCCGTCTGTCCAGCGTAACCAGCGGCATCTCCCCGCAGGCTACTGGGGAAGATACAGCCGCCGTTCACGCGGTTGGACGGCGGCCTCCGCGCGCGCCGCGACCGCACGCGGCGTCCCTCCCGCGCCCATCGCCGTGCGGGCAACTGAAAACTACGACGGCTCCGTGACGATCGACTGGGCGATGCCCGCCGGAGCCGGTTCACAGGACGACGTGTACCAGGTCGGGCGGCGGCTCCCCGGCGAGAGTGACTTCCGGCTGATCAGCGCGACCGCCGTGCCGAGATTCACCGACCGGTCGCTCCCGCCGAACACAACGAACGCCCACTATCAGATCGTGGTGCGCCGTGCCGGACCCAAGGGGACAGATGGGGTGTATGGCCCGGGTTCTGCCGTCGCTTCAGTGAACCTCAACCGCGCCCAGGGCGCGACCGGCCCCCGACAGACTGCGGCACCCCGGCCGACGGCCGGAACATCGACGGCGAAAAAGACGTCGCCCATTGGAAATGTGGCCTCCGAGAAGAAGCCCGCCCAGCCAAAGACACCCTCACCGCCGAAGGAGAAACCATGAACATCCAACCGAACCGCAGGGACCCGCTCCGCATCGTCGCCGTCGTCGCGATGGCGGCAGCGGCGGGGCTTGCCGCGGGTCAAGGAATGCAGGAGCACGCGCTCCCGGCCGCACCGGCTGCGCAGCCCGCGGACACGGCCCGGGCTCGTCTGGCGGCCGCAGAGTTCGTGTGCAACATCCTGCACGACCAGGAGACCGGGGCCTCGATGCCGCACCAGGGCGTCGAGCACACGTACCTGTGGTCGCTGCGGCGCATGGAGGCCCAGCGCCGCGTTGATGCCGCGCGGGGTGGGGCTGGCAGCCGCACCGCGGCGATCGATGCACACCTTCAACGCATGCGCGCGATGGCCCAGGGACTCGCCGAAGCGGGCAAGAGTGGCGTGCTCTCACGCTTCGACACGGCCTCCGTGGACTACTACGTCGCCGAGGCCGAGGACATGCTCGCCCAGGCTCGATAGCGGCGCCGCCGGCTCCTCAGAGCAGGAACCAAGTCCATGAGCTGCCGGCAGCGGTCGGGCGCTCCGCAGGGGTGTGGCCCGTTCAAGGGCGGTCGCCGATAGAGTCCCCGCAGCTCGTTCTCCGGACTGATTCTCCGCGGGCCTCGCCGGACCGCGCCGCCCAGGGGCCTTCCGCGGCAACCAACTGGCACTTGACAAGGTCGTACACCCCTGAACAAAGTCTGTAAACCCCTCGACCGAAGCCCTATTCTCATCGACCAACCCTCGGCAGGCGCCCGCTCCTTGTTGAGCCCCCGACCAGAGCCGTAGATAGCCACTCGGCCTCTGTTGCTCACCCCAGTATGAGACGATCATCGGAGCACGGGGGGCGTGCGCGGGCACCCGAACGCGCAACTCCTGCGCACCAGACCAAGCCCGGCCATGACCGCGCGCCGTGGCGATTGGGGAAGCTTCCGCGTGGTGGAGCGAGCGGCAGGCGGGCATTATAACTGCCGTCTGCAGCAGAGGAACTCGCCCATGATGTTCGACCCAAGCTTCATCGAAACACTCCCCGACGACCGCCCTTCGACCCGCGCGGCCAGAACTCGCTCGCGCACGAGGGCCGCTCCCAGCGGCGCGGGCCGACGGGGATCACCGGGTCTCGCGGCGTCTTTGAACCGATCCTGCGGGCGAGCCAGGCGCGCCGGCTGTGTGCGCTCATGGACGAGTGCCGTCGCCTGGGCTCGCAGGGTCCGGACCGCCGCGCGCGTGTTGGGGAAGTTTCCGCCTGGAGCCGCCTGCAACCGCGCGGCATAATGAACGAACCCGAAGCAGTGAAAGGAGACACAGATGAGCACGGCGAACACGAGAACGACCCCGGCTGATCCGCGCCGTCGGGAGAGTGTCCGGCCCGCCGGCGAGCGCCGCGAGCCGGCGCACTCTCAGGAGCAGCAGGGACGGAGGAACCAGCGGCAAGCGGCAGCCGTCGCTCGCAACGTCGGGGTGGGTGCGGAGGTTTTGGTGGGGGACACACGGTGCGCGCCCAGTTGCGACTGCATCCGCGCCCGCGCGTTCGAGATCTATCAGGCGCGGGCCGCAGCAGGGGAGCCGGGCGAGGCGGCCTCCGACTGGCTGCGCGCTGAGGAGGAACTGACCCTGGCCGCGGCGAACCCATCACCAACGCTCTCGGGCGGCCCGCCGCTCATCGACGCGGACCGGACCCCGTCCCGGGCGGAAGCCGGCAGCAGGTCTGACGCTTGGTAAGCCTTCTCCGCCTTCCTCTCCCCTTCCCGCATCTCGCATGGGAGGGCGCCCCCGGTCGCGCTGCCTTCCCTTCATCCCGTTACCGATTCATCAAGGAGCACTCGTGAACATGCACACCCGCATCGCAAGAACACTTACGGCCGCGACCGTCCTGGCTTCCCTCGCTGGCGCCGCTGGAGCGCTGGCCCAGAGCACGCAGCCCCCCCCGGGCGTTGACCCGGCCACGCACGCCGCCCACGCAGCTCAGAACCCTGCGGCGCACACGCCGACGACGGCTGCTCCCGCGGATGGCGACAAGCAGCTTGTCGATCAGATCGCCCAGCTCCGCGCCCAGGTGGCCGAGCTCCAGGCCGCGCTGGCGCAGGGGCACAGCGCCAAGGCGGCCCAACCCAATGGCGGACCCGCCGCCGGCATGGGCATGCGCCGTGGCAAGGCGAACCAGCCCACGGGCCAGATGGGCGGCATGAGCACGGGCTCCAAGAGCGGGACGGGGCAGATGCCTCAGCCCGCGCCGGGCGCGGCGCAGCCCGGCGGCATGGCCGGTATGGGCGGCGGCGGAACGATGGGCAATGACCAGTCCATGATGGCCATGATGCAGCAGATGATGGGCAAGATGGACCAGATGATGAGCGGCATGGGAATGGGCGGCGCCGGTGGGACCGCAGGGGCGGGAGGGGGTATGTCCGGCGCGGCAGGGATGTCGGGCGGCATGATGGACGACATGGACATGATGGGTATGGGGGGCGGCATGTCCGGCGGCGCCGGCATGGCCGGCGGCGGCATGCCCAAAATGGACCAGATGATGGGCATGGGCATGTCGCGCATGGGCGGCGGCATGAACACCGGCTCGATGGCCTCGACCCTGCCGGGCTTCCCCGGCGCTTCGCACATCTATCACCTGGGCGCGACGGGGTTCTTTCTCGACCACGCCACGCACATCACGCTTACGACCGAGCAGGTGAAGCAGCTCAACGAAGTGAAGGAGCAGTCGCTGCTCAACCAGGCCACGCTCGAGCGCAAGGTCGAGCAGGCCGAACAGGACCTGTGGAACCTGACCGCCTCCGACGCGCCCGATGTTGCAAAGATCGACGCGAAGGCCAAGGAGATTGCGCAGCTCCAAGCCGAGCAGCGGATCGCGTTCATCCGCGACGTCGGCAAGGCCGCGGCCGTCCTCAGTGACGAGCAGCGCCGCCAGCTTACCGGCATGGCCGCGCCGAACCCGGCGCCTCAGGCGGCCCCGGCCTCGGGCGCGATGCCGGCGATGGGCGGTGGCGGGATGAGCGATATGTGACCGAACGCGGGACGGCCACACCATTTGAGGAGCACTCGACATGAACAAGAATCAGCAAGGCCCTCGCTGTAAGCACGGCGAGCTCACCGTATCCGTCCAGGCTCCAGACGCAAGGGAAGTCTTCCTCGCGGGCACCTTCAACAACTGGGACCCCAAGGCAACCCCGATGAAGAGGTCCGAAGGCGGAGACTGGGTCTACACCCTCGACCTGTCGCCCGGCCGCTACGAGTACAAGTTCGTCATCGACGGACAATGGTGCTGCGAACCCGGGTGCGACAAGCGGCACGACGGGTGCCCGCGGTGCGTCCCCAACGAGCTCGGCACGATGAACCGCCTGCTGGAGGTCAAGGGACTTGGCCGGCAGCCGGCCGCGCGGCACGTGCCCGCCTGAGGCAGAAGCGTGGACCTTGAGAAGCGAGACCAACTTCGGCGGCTAGTCCTCTGGACGGCGGCGATCACCGCCGCTCACTTACTCGTCGGCACGCAGTCGCACCTGGTCCATGGCGGGCACATCCTGCTGGGCGCGCTGTACATGTTTCCCGTTCTCAAGGGAGCGGTTGCTTTCGGCCTTCGCGGGGGCGTCCTGACCGCGCTGGCCGTGATGGCCTTGTACTCGGTCCACGTTCTCGTCTCCTGGTCCGGCCGCCCGATGGCCAACCAGGACCAGTGGGCGATGCTCGGCGCCTACTTGTTCGTGGGAGTCAGCGCCGGAGTCCTCGTTCGACAGGCCGACCGCCACAGGTGGGAGCGCGACGAGGTGATCGCTCGGTCAGCGCGCAGCGAAACGATCCGCGGGCTTACGTCACTGGCGATCGCGCTTGGAGAGCGGGACCCCGACTCGCTCCGCCATTCGGAGCATGTGGCTCGGGTGTGCGAGGCCCTGGGTGCAGAGGTCGGCCTGAGCCGCCATGAGATCGATCGGCTGCGTCTCGCTGGACTCGTGCACGATGTAGGCAAGATCGGCATCGCCGACGACGTGCTCTTCTCAAGCGGACAGTTCGACGAGCAGCAGCGCCGGGCGATGCATGAGCACCCGCTGCGCGCTGCGGCGATGGTCCGTACGATCTACGGCGGTGAGGACATCGCCGCCATCGTTGAGGCGCACCACGAGCAACCCGACGGGTCCGGGTATCCCAAAGGGCTGCGCGGCCAGGAGATCCCGTTCGCCGCTCGCCTGCTGCGTGTCGCCGATGTCTTCGCAGCCCTTTCGGAGATGCGCCGATACAAGCCGGCGATGACGCGGGAGAGCGTCATGGAGACGATGCACGCCATGTCCGGTCCGTCGATCGACCGCGAATGCTTCGAGGCGCTCGAGAGGGCACTCAACAAGGGGCTCATCCAGGATGCACCCTCCGCCGCTTCACCCGTGGTCCAAGGAACCGCGCCTCATGCCTGATCGCTCTGCCCGTCGCCGCGTCGGCCTCCTCCCGCTCGCGGCGGTGTTAGCCATTGCGCTGGCAGCGCCGCCGGCAACGGCGCAGGTCAGCCCGGAAGAGCACGCCAAGCACCACCCCGCCACCGGCGCCGCCGCTCCGGGGAGCCAGACGGGCGGACAGGCGCCGCCGGCGCCCGGCGGGATGATGGAGGGCATGGGGGAGATGATGAAGAACATGGGCGCTCCAGCGCCCAAAGCGCTGTACCCCTCGCTGATGGACCTGCCGAACCTGCCGCCCGAGAAGCGCGAGGAGGTGCAGCGCGCCGCTCACGAGCGGATGAAGAGCGGGACCGAACTCATGGCCGAGGGTTTCGACCAGCTCGTGAAGGCCGCACCCACGAACGACTTCGCGGCCATGCAGGCGGCGACGGCCATGCTGCGAGAAGGCGTGGCGAGGTTCGACAGCGGGCTGGCGGCGCACCGGGCCATCGCGGAGGGGAAGGACCCGCGGGCGCTGGCCATGCAGTGGTTCAAGGGTGAGATGAATCTGTCCGGACCGCTGCCGCACGCGGGGGCACGCGCTCTGTGGGGGATGTCATGGGAGCACCTGATCCTGATGGTGCTGCTGCTCGCCTTCGCGGCGGTGATGATCGCGATGTACTTCTTCAAGATGCGCCGCGCCGCGGCCCTCTTCGGGCGTCTCGAATCCGACTCGGGAAAGCCGCCACCCGGCGCTGCGCCGCCGCTGGCCGGATCGCCCGGCCCACCCACGCCGGGCCTTCCGCCCGGAAGCAAGACTCCGGCGCCGGAGAGCCGATCTTCGCCACCCGCGACGGCGAGCAAACCCGCATCACCCGTCGCCCCCCCTCCAGCAGGTGACAACGCCGCTCCGCCGGCCGCATCGGCAACGGCCCCGGCACCGCCCATGACCGCGAGCTGGAAGGGGCAGCTCCGCATCGGGAGCATCGTCGCGGAGACCCCGAGCGTAAAGACGTTCCGGCTCCTGCCCGCGTCGGAGGGCGGCGTGCTCCCGTTTACTTTCGTACCCGGGCAGTTCTTGAACGTCGCGTTCTGGATCGGCGGCGCGCGGATGAACCGCTCGTACTCCATCTCCTCCTCGCCGACGCAGCGCGAGTATGTCGAGATCACCGTACGCCGTGAACCGCGGGGCGCCGTCTCCCGCCACATCGTGGACCTGCTCAAGGTGGGCAGCGTGGTCGAAGCGTCGGGGCCGGTCGGCAAGTTCACGTTCGACGGGACCGAGGCCGACAGCATCGTGCTCATCGCCGGCGGCGTGGGGATCACGCCCATGATGAGCATCGCCCGGTATCTCACCGAGCGCTCCTGGCCCGGCGACATCTTTCTGATCTATGCGTGCAAAGCCCCGACCGACTACATCTTTGCGCGCGAGTTCGCCGCGCTCGAACAGGCCAATGCAAAGTTGCACCTCACGGTCGTGATGTCCAGCCCCGACGGCACGGATTGGAAAGGCCCGCGCGGGCGCATCAGCAAGGAACTGCTCGCGCAGACGGTCCCCGACATCGCTTCGCGCCGGGTCCACCTGTGCGGGCCGCCCGCGATGATGGACGGGATCAAGACCCTCCTCGCTCAGCTTGGGGTTCCGCCCGAGCAGGTGAAGACCGAGGCGTTCGGCGCCACCAAGCCCACGCCCGCCGCCGCGGGGACCACCTCCAAGCCAACCGCCCCCGCCACCGGTCCGCTCGTCACGTTCTCTAACAACAGCAAGTCGGCGAAGATCAAGGCCGGTCAGACCGTGCTCGAACTCTCCGAGGAACTCGGCATCGGCATCCAGAACTCCTGCCGCGTCGGCACCTGCGGCCTGTGCAAGGTGAAGATGACCTCCGGCGAAGTTGACATGGCGGTTCAGGATGCGCTCGATGCCGATGACAAGGCCACGGGCATGATCCTCGCCTGCCAGGCTAAGCCCAAGAGCGACATCGCGGTGGAGGCCTAGCCCATGAACGAGCGTGAACGCATCGTCGTTAGCGCCGTCCTCAGCCTCGTGGTGGTGGTCTGGCTCGGGTTCTTTTTCCACACTTCGCCGCGCTTCGCGGGCAGCGGACTCGGCGCGGTGTTCGGCATCGCGGGGGCCGTGCTCATGCTCATCCCGCTCGCGTACCCGATCGTCAAGCGGATTCCATTCGTCAAGGCCCGCGTCACGCCGCACCTTTCGATGCAGTCAATCCTCGCCCTGCACGTCTACGCGGGCATCGTGGGCCCGCTGCTGGCGATCATCCACACCGGCCACAAGTTCGAGAGCACGCTGGGCATCGCCCTGACGACGGCGATGCTGCTCGTCGTCGTGACCGGCTTCACGGTCCGCTACCTGCTCACCTACACCGGCCACGAGATCAAGGACAAGCTGGTCTTGCTCCAGACCGCCCGCGGCGATCTCGACAGCGCGTGGGGAGTGCTCGAAAACTCGCCGGCCGAGGCAAGAGCCCTCCCCAAGGCCCGCTTCCTCGCCGCGGGCCTGGCGGCATTCGGGTTGGACGTCGCGCCCGGAGGCCCGGCCGGCGAGGTCACCCGCGTCGCCGAATCCGTGGCCGACCTGGAATACGCGATCCGCACGCACGAAGTGTTCAAACGCTGGTTCGCTCGGGCGTTGATGGTGCACATCCTGCTCTCCATTATCCTTTACGCCCTGCTCGCCCTGCACATCTGGTCGGGCTTCTACTTCGGCCTCCGGTGGTGGACCTGACGCATGAAGACCATCGAGATCATCTACGGCATCGTCATCCTGGGCGCGTTCGGCGCGGTCGTTGCCATCCCCTACCTCACGCACACGCGCGGATCGGCCGCCGTCCCCGTCTGGCCATCGACGGTCAAGCCCGGCCCTCTCGCGCCCAAGCACCAGTTCCTCGCCGACGACTGCAACGCCTGCCACACCCCGCACCATGGGATCGTGGCCGACAAGTGCATCACCTGCCACGCGAGCAACGGCCCGCTCCTCTCCAAGCAATCGACCGCCTTCCATGCGAACATCGGCGACTGCCGCGGCTGCCACATCGAGCATCAAAGCAGGGGAATGCCGGACATGCCGGGCAGCGTCGGCCTCCGCCCCGTCACCATGGACCACGCGGTCCTCGCCGCCCTTGGCCTCAATGCCCGCCCGCTCCCCCCGGGAATCACAGCCGCTTCACTCCCGGTCCAGCACCCGCGCATTACGCCCGCGGAGACCCTCCTCGACTGCAACGCCTGCCACGCGAACCAGGACCCGCACCGCGCCCTCTTCGGGACCGACTGCGCCTCGTGCCACGCCACCAGCATCGCCCAGGGCGGCTGGACCATCCCCGAGTTCCGCCACCCCTCGCCGCTCTCGACCGACTGCAACCAATGCCACCAGGCTCCGCCGAGCCATTACATGGAGCACTTCAAGATGATCTCGATGACCGTCGCGAAAGTGGAGCACGCCGACGTGTCGCAGTGCTTCCTCTGCCACCAGACCAACGCCTGGAACGACATCAAGGGCGTGGGGTGGTACAAGCACCACTGACCCCGAAACGGCCGACGCCGGCTCACCCACACCGAGAATGACACTCTGTTGGCCGGTTCCACAGGCAAGCACTCGAACATGGCGGACGACATGCAGAAACATCATGCGTCATTCCGGTGCGACGGCCCGACAACCACCCATCGGATCGGCATGGCGGTCGGCGATCTCCTCTTCCTGGCCGTGGTAGGCGCCGCCACCCTGGCGGCGATGCACGCAGCCCACATGGTCGAGTGGAAAGGCTGGGGCTTCGTCGGTGAAATGGCAATCGGCATGGCGGGCGCGATGATCGTGCAGGTCGCGCTGGCCTGGCTCGCGACCCCGCTGCTCGGCTCCATCGAGACGATGGTCCCCTCCATGCTCCTGGCGATGGTCGCGCCGATGTCGCTCTGCCTGCTGCACGGGACAGGCTGCGTGCTCACGTGGTCGGACGCGCTCGGGCTGGGCGCGGCGGCCGGTGTGGCGGCCGCCGCGCTCCTGGCGATCTACGGCGCCTCGTGTCGGCGCTGGGCCCTCACCGCGGGGGGGCGGGGAGGGGGGGGGCGGGCGCGGGGGCCGGCCGGAGGCCGACGCCCATGACTCTCGCCTGGAACCTGCGGGTTCGGTTCTACGACCTCTGCGAGGCCTCCTGCCTCCGGCGCGGGCCGGCGAAGGCCGCGCTCTTCGCTGATATGCACGGAAAGGTGATCTTCGTCGCCGCCGGCACGGGCACGGACTTTGCCGCGTTCCCCGAACAACGGCCGGGCCTGGACATCACGGCGATCGACATCAGCGATGAGATGCTGCGTCGCGCGGCCAGGCGCGCGCGGACCTACCGCGGGTCCCTCCGCCTCCTCAAGGCCGACGCGCTGGCCCTGCCCTTCCCGGACGGCTCGTTCGACACGGCGGTCACGTCCTGCGCCATGTGCTCGGTCCCCGACCCGGTCCGGGCCCTGCGCGAGCTGCACCGGGTGCTGCGCCCGGACGGCCGTCTGCTGATGTTCGAGCACGTGCGCAGCCGCCAGTTGTTACTGGGCTGGACGCTGGACCTCATGACTCTCTGGACGCGCCGCACCGGAACCGAGATGAACCGCGACACCCTCGCCAACGCACGGGCCGCGGGATTCCGCATCACGCATGTCCAGAGCGCGTACCTGGACATCATCCTGGCCGTGCGGGCGGTGAAGGCGACCGCCGACCTCCCGATCGCTTGATCGGTAGGCAACGTGGTCGCTTGACAAGTGACCGCTCCCGCATCGTCTCGATGAGGGGCCGGAGGTGGGTGGCGGGGGGGCGAGCACGCCGGCGTGTCGCGGTGCTTCCTCTGCCACCAGACCCCCCCACCCAACGCCTGGAACGACATCAAGGGCGTGGGGTGGTACAAGCACCACTGAGGCCGGCGCGACCTTCATGTCCAGGCGGGGATGGTGCAATAACCTGCACGATCAACGTGCTGATTCCTTCAACCTCTGCCGAAGTCAGGCACAGTCCGTCACAGAAGAACCCCAGCACTTTCCGTATGTGCTCATAGTAGAGGCGAAGATCGGCAAGCGTGAGGCTGGCAGGAAGCCCCTCATGGGCGACGGTGTGCCGTTGGTTCACAACGGAATCCCACGATGTTCCCAGTCCAGATGCCTTGAGATGAGCCTTGAAGCCGTTCTTGTACCCGTCGCTGAACCGACCCAAGGACTTCGTGAGGTATTCGATTCCGATTCTGCCCGTCGTCTCCTTGCGCTTGTCGATCGCGAACGCGAGCGCCTGAGGGTCAAGGCACCTTGAAAGCCGAGCATCCATGCTCCGGCGCATGCACTGCTCCATGTGCGAGTGGAGTAGCACAACCCCATAGTTGACCAGCGCGTTCTCGAACTCGACGACGTCTATCGTCGCCGGTAGGTCAGCCTTGGAGCGCACAGCGCCCTCCGCGAACTTCAAGAAGTTCTCGAATATCGCTAGGCTCATGGAGAGTCAAAGAGTTTTGTGCTCGCCAGCGTCAGACGACCCGCAACCTCTTCTGGGTCTGTGGTTCTGTACGACGCGTTCTTTTTGAAGTCTTCGCTCTCGATGAGCGTGGCCAGTCGGGCCTTGATGTCCGCCGGAAGCTCACCGGCATGCTTGGCGATGGCAGTAAAGACAGCATCGAAGACGGCGGGATTCATGCCCCGCTGCTGATGGAACGGGCGATCGCCCAACTGCGCGACGATCCGGGAGCAAGTCGTGTTGAACGTTTCTTCCAGGGCCGCGCTCTCGCCGGCGGACAGATTACGTTTCTTTCGCATCGCAGTGGAGAGAAAATCCTTCATAGGCTTCTTGTACTCGTTAGCGAAGTAGTAGAGAGAGACGAACCGGAGAATCATCTCTATATCGCGCATCCGTGCGTCGGGCATGGGCGTCCCGATGATGCGGCGCCAATCCGCGTTGCAGTTGAGGCGTCCGATGAGTTCGTTGAGAGGGCCGTGGTACACGCAGTTCCGAATCTCCTGGCCGAGCAATCGGGAGCCGCCCGTGTTCAGACGCTCGAAGATGTGGTAGATGCTGGTGGCGTCGTTCGGATCAAGCTGCTTGATCATGAACGCACGCATCACGGCATCGTTGAGCTTGGCGAACTGAGGCTTGAAGCGCTCCTCAAGGTCTCTCGCCGTGCAGCTGGCATACTGACTGTCGTCGCCCAAGCCGATCAGGCGAAACTGTTTCCCCTTCGCCATGCTGGCGTTATGGAACGTGCCATCAAAGAACTGCACCACCGACATCAGCCGCTGCTGCCCGTCGATTACCTGCTGCTCCCCAGTGTCGGGATCGGCATACAGAAAGAGTGCGGGTACCGGGAGTCCGAGCAGGAACGACTCGATCAGGCGGCTCGCCTGGCGTTGTGTCCACACGAACTTGCGCTGGAACCCCGGAATCTTGAGCTGCTTCTTCTTCCACTTGGTTACCAAGCCTTCGAGCGTGAAGTCGGCCGGAATGGACACGATCTCGAAGTGCGACGAGGTGGATATCGCATCCTCCATCTCGCTCTCGACGGGTTCCACCGGGCTGTCTTTTTCTAGCTCCTGAACATCGGGCTCGTTGTCCAGCAAGGCGGGCGGAGTCTGGGGGGCTGCGTCGGTAGGTGTCATTGCGACAAGTCTAGGGGTTTTGCGACGCAGGGGCTGCCGCCCCTGCAACCCCGCCCGGAGAAGAGTTGGAGGTCGCTGGCGCGCGTCGGCGAGTCCTGGTCTTTCTGGGGATGGAGGCGCCGGAGGTCGCCGCGGCGACCTCCGGCATCGGCGGCGGATCGTCGCGGGCGCGGCGCCTGTTGCTCGCTCCTCGCACGCCTGCGGCGGGGCGGCGCAACACCGCGGGTTGCGGTTGCGACCTCGGGCGCGGGGGCCGCGACCCTGCGCGGGACAGATTCGACCCTGCGCCGGGCATTTGTAACCCTGCGCCGGGCATTTACAACCCTGCGCGGGAGAGTTGCGACCTTGCGCCGCGCATTTGCAACCTTGTGCGCCGGAGAAAAAGCCCGTTATCGCGCCCCCGCACGCCCCCGCATGGCCCCCCAACGCCCTCCCCACGTCCCCCCCACGCGGGCCGGCGGCGGAAAAAACGCCGGAATCCGCGGGGCGGCCTCAAGCCGCGCGCACGGCGCGCCGACGCACAGACTCTTGGACCGGCGGCCGCGGCGTTCGCGGCCCCGCTCTCCGGGCGGAGCCCTTCTGATCCGCCATGCGGCGCTCCGCCGCGTGGTCATTTGAAAGGATTCCCGTCATGGGCACGTACCCGACTTCTCCCCGCGCCGCGTTCCTGGCCTGGTGCCAGGCCCACGCGCCCGTCTTCACCGCCAACGCGGCCAACATCGGCCTGACGCCGGCGCAGGCCACGGCCTTCGTCAACGGCGTCACCGCCGCCGTCAACGCCGGCCTGGCGCAGGAGCAGGCCCGGCAGGACTACCGCGTCGCCACGGAAGAGACCACCGGGGCCTTCACCGACCTGCGCGGGCTGGCGGGCGACACCGTGCGCACCATCCGCGCCTTCGCCGAGAACGCCGCCAAGCCCAGCACCGTCTACAACCTGGCGCAGATCCCCCCGCCCGCCGCGCCCAGCCCCGCGCCCCCGCCCGCGCAGCCGACCGACCTCACCGTCGAGCTCGGCGCTTCCAGCGGCGAACTGACGCTGCGCTGGAAGGCCAGCAACCCCGCGGGCACGCAGGGCACCGCGTACATCGTGCGGAGGAAACTCCCCGCCGAGGGCGCGTTCACGTTCGTGGGCGTGACCGGCGAGAAGCGGTTTGTCGATACGACGCTCTTCGCCGGGCCCGACAGCGTGCAGTACACCGTGCAGGGCCAGCGGGCCGATTCCACCGGGCCGGTCAGCGAGGTCTTCACCGTCAACTTCGGGCGCCTGCCCGGCGGCGGGCTCACGGCCAGCGTGCAGGAGAGCCGGACGCGGCAGCCCACGCTCGCGGCGTGACGCCCCGGCGAAGACGCAGGGACGCAGGGACGCAGAGACGGAGAGACGGAGAGACGGAGAGACGCAGAGACGCAGAGACGCAGAGAAGACGGCCCCGGTTCAGCCCCATCCCCCCACGCGAGGGAGAGGGGTGCGCCGGGGCCGGTTTCCTGCGCCGAATGAGGTCGGGATTGGCGGCGATGGCGGGCGTGGGGGGGTCGTGGGGGGGTCGTGGGGGGTCGTGGGGGGGCGTGGCGGTGGGCGTGGGGGGCGTGGGGGGCGATTGGGGAAGTTTCCGCGTAGTGGCCGGGCCGGCCCGCGCGCCATGATGCGCTCATCGAAAGGAGCGCGCCATGAACACCTTGACCGCATCGAGCAGGAAGGGCGGACCGGCGAGGGGCGGCGCGGGGCGCTACGTCACGCGCGACCGCATCCGCGCCCGCGCGTACGAGATCTTCGCGGCCCGCAGCGCGAGCGGGTGAAGATGCAGCGGCTGTTTGCCCGGCGGGCGGGCCGGGCGCTGCTGCGGGCGCGGGCGGGGATCGAGCGGGTCTTTGCCTGGATGAGCAACACCTGCTGCGGCCTCAAGCCCTTGCCCGGATGGGTCAGGGGC
>JACPOP010000021.1 GCA_016191465.1 Chloroflexota bacterium
CGATTCAAGCCGCCGAAATTTCGGCTCCGGACAAGAGCACGTGGTTGAGCGTCGACGGCGATCGGTTGGTCGGTTTTGCGCAGCTTCGCTGGGGCGCGGCGCCGAGATGCGTGCCAGCCAGTTCGCCCGGTGAAATCCAGCGCTTGTATGTCGTCGCCGACTGGCACGGAAGGGGAGTCGCGCACGAACTGATGAACACCTGCATCGACGACCTGAAGCGCCGCGGCTCCGACGTCGTGTGGCTCGGCGTGTGGGAGCGAAACCCTCGGGCCATCGCATTCTACCGGAAGTTCGGCTTCGTCGAGGTCGGAGAACACGTCTTCCCGCTCGGACGAGATCCGCAACGCGACATCGTGATGATGCGCGCCTTGACCCGCTAGCCCGAGTTCGTCAGTTCGCGGAACGCTTTTGTTGCGTTGCAGCCTCTTGCGCGATTTTTGGGGCGATTTTCGGCACTACATTGGCCACGAGGCGCGGGCCTCGGGGCAGACGCAGCCCGAGATGGGCGAGCAGTTGGGCGGTGGCCGGCTCGGGCGTGGCGACGACGCGCAAGCGCAGTTCGGTGCGCACTTCGCCGCGCCGCACCGGCAGGATCACATCGACGCTTTTGATCGCCGCCACGTCCTTGAGCAGTTGGCGCGCGCAACTCCCCAAGCCCTTCGCTTGCATCCATTGCTCGAGGCTGCGCCACAAGGCCAGGGCGAGGAAGCACACTAAAATGTGCGCCTGCACCCGATCCTCTTTTTGATGAAACACCGGCCGCAGTGTCACGGCCGGGGCGAATGCAGCCGGGCGCGCCGGGGTCAAATGCAGCCACTTTTGAGCGGGTAGTTTACGCCGAAGGCGAAGCCGTGCTTCGCCGGAGGGGTAATGAACCGCATCAAAGTGAACCTCCAACAGTCGATAACAGTGCTGGCCGAGCGAGGCTGGTCGAAGCGTCGGATCGCCCGAGAGCTGAACGTGGACCGTGCGACGGTGACGCGGCATCTGGCGGCAAATGCAGCCACGAACCCCGCCCTCGGCTCGTCGGGCGTGGGACCGCCGTCAGTCGAGCCGGCCGAACCAAATGCCGCCACGAACTCCGGCGCCGGCTCTGAGCCTACGCCAAATGCCGCCACGAACCCCGGCGCCGGCTCCGCGGCGGGATCGGCAAATGCAGCCAGCAACCCCGGCGTCGGCTCGCGGTCGGGGCCGGCGAGTCGGTGTGCGCCGTATGAGGCGCAAATCGTCACCGCAGTAGACGGTCGGGGCCGGCGAGTCGGTGTGCGCCGTATGAGGCGCAAATCGTCACCGCAGTAGAAGCGGGTCTGACGGCAAAGCGCATCCATCAGGATCTGCGCGAGCGGGGCTTCGCCGGCGGTTACAGCGCGGTCAAACAGTTCGTCGCGCGGCTGCGGCTGACGGTGGAGTTGCCGCACCGGCGCATGGAATGCGAGCCGGGCGCGGAGATGCAGTTCGATTTTGGCCAAGGCGCGTGGGTCCTCGAAAACGGCCGGCGCCGGCGGCCGCATCTGTTCCGCGCGGTGCTCTCGCACTCGCGCAAGGGTTACAGCGAAGTCGTCTGGAAACAGGATACCGAGACGGTGATCCGCTGTCTCGAGAACGCCTTTCGGGCCTTCGGCGGAGTGCCGGCGACGATCGTGCCCGACAACTTGAAAGCCGCGGTGATCGAGGCCGACTGGTTCGATCCGGAGCTCAATCCGAAGCTGCGGGAGTTTTGCGCGCATTACGGCACGGCGCTGGTGCCGACGCGGCCGGCGAAGCCGGAGCACAAGGGCAAGGTCGAGGCCGGCGTCAAATACGCGCAGGCCAACGCGCTCAAAGGGCGCCAGTTCGACAGTCTCGCCGCGCAGAACGCCTTCCTCACCGAGTGGGAGCGCACGGTCGCCGACACGCGCATCCACGGCACGATCCGCCAACAGGTGGGCCGCTACTTCGAGCAGAGCGAGCGCGGCGCGTTGCGGGCGTTGCCGGCGAGCCTGTTCCCGTGCTTCGAGGAGGCGAAGCGCACGGTGCATCGCGACGGTCACGTCGCGTTCCGCCAGGCGTATTACTCGGCGCCGCCGGAGTATCTCGGCCGCGAAGTGTGGGTGCGCGCGGAGACGCGATTGGTGCGACTCTTCAACCTGCGGATGGAGCCGATCGCGGTGCATGCGCGGGCGGAGCCGGGACGCTTCGCGACGGCGGAGGCGCATCTGCACAGTCGCAAGCGTTCCGTCGTCGAGCGCGGCGCGGATTATTTGCTGGAGCGCTGCCGGTTGATCGGGCCGCACACCGGCGCGTGGGCCGAGGGCATGTTCCAACAACGCGGCCCGATCGGGTTGCGGACCATGCAGGGCCTGCTGGCGCTCGCCCGCGAACACCCGGTGGCGGAGTTGGAGCGCGCGTGCGGTCGCGCCGTCCACCTCGGACGCTGGCGGCTGCGTGAGGTGCGCGCACTCACGCAGGCCGACGAGCACGTCGTGCAGATCGACTTTTTGCAAACCCACCCGCTCATCCGCGACCTGCGGCATTACCAGATCGAACCATGAACCAACTCCATCAGCTCCTGCATCAACTCCGGCTCTCCGGGTTGCGCGAGACCTTGTCCGTGCGGCTGCAAGAAGCCGCGGCCAACCG
>JACPOP010000022.1 GCA_016191465.1 Chloroflexota bacterium
AATGACTCAATATGCCCGGTGACGACGCGTACCAACACGACCTCCTGGTGATCGGCGGAGGCGGGGCCGGACTGCGGGCAGCCATCGCCGCGGCGGAGGAGTCGCCCCGGCTCTCGATCGCCGTCCTCTCGAAGGTGTATCCCATGCGCAGCCACACCGTGTCCGCCGAGGGCGGGACGGCGGCGGTCATGCGCGACAACGACAGCCTCGACACCCACGCGAAGGACACGATCTTCGGGAGCGATTTCCTGGCCGACCAGGACGTCGTGGAAGCGTTCGTCAAGGAGGCGCCGGGCGAAGTCATCCAGCTCGAGCACTGGGGCTGCCCGTGGAGCCGGGATCCCGACGGCCGGGTCAGCGTCCGCCCCTTCGGCGGCATGACCGTGAACCGAACGCTCTACGCCGCCGACAAGACCGGCTTCCACATGCTCCATGCGCTCTTCCAGACCTCGCTCAAATACGACAAGATCGTGCGCTACGACGAGTGGTTCGCGACCTCGTTGCTGGTCGAAGACGGCAAGGTCTGTGGCGTGACGGCCCTGAATCTCCACGACGGCCAGGTGCGCCCGATCGTCGCCAAAGCGGTGATCATGTGTACCGGCGGCGCCGGGCGGATCTTTCCGTTCACGACCAACGCCGCCATCAAGACCGGGGACGGCATGGCCCTCGCCTACCGCGCCGGGGTGGCCCTGAAGGACATGGAGTTCGTCCAGTACCACCCGACGGGGCTGCCGGGAACCGGCATCCTCATCACGGAGGCCGCCCGCGGCGAGGGCGGTCACCTGAAGAACAAGGATGGCTACCGCTATCTGCAAGACTACGGGCTCGGTCCGCCGACGGACACGCCGGTGCATCGCAAGATGGAGTTGGGGCCGCGCGATATCCTCTCGCGCTGTCATATCCAGGAGCATCAGAAGGGCCGGACGTTCGAGGGGCCCGACGGCCACTACGTCCACCTGGACCTCCGGCACCTCGGGGAGAAGTTGATCGACAAGAATCTCCCCTTCGTGCGGGAGCTGGCGCGCAACTACGTCGGGATCGACCCGGTCTATGAGCCGATCCCCGTCCGCCCGGTGGTGCACTACATGATGGGTGGGATCTCCACCGACATCACCGGCAAGACTTCGCTCAATGGCCTCTACGCCGCCGGGGAGGCGGCCTGCGTTTCCATCAATGGGGCCAACCGTCTTGGTTCCAACTCGCTCACCGAGCTGCTCGTCTTCGGCGCCCGCGCCGGCCGGGCGGCGGCGCGGCACGCGTTGGAGCAGCCGGCGCCTCGGTCGAACCCGCTGGCCCAGCTCACCAGCGACGAGCGCCGGCGCCTGGATCAGCGATTTCTCCGGGCGGACGGGCGGGAGAAGATCGCCGACATCCGGGAGGAGATGCAGAAGGCCATGGAGAGCGGCTGCGGCATCTACCGGGATCGGGCGACGATGGACGCGACCTGCCAGACTCTCGCGAAGCTCCGCGAGCGCTTTGCCCACATCAGCCTCGCGGATAAGGACGCGGTCTTCAACACCGAATTGATCGCGGCGCTGGAGCTCGAGTGCACGCTGGAGGTGGCGGAGACGGTGGCTCATTCGGCGCTCGCGCGCGAGGAGTCCCGGGGATCGCACACCCGCACCGACTTCCCCAAACGCGACGACGGGCGGTTCCTGAAACATTCGCTCGCCTACCGGACGCCGGACGGCCCGCGCATCGAGTACCTGCCGGCGACGATCACCCGCTGGCCTCCTGAGGAGCGCAAGTATTGAAGACCTCGTGCAATGGCACGTTGAGGAGGATCGATGAGCGAGGAGACGATGACGTTGGTAGTGACCCGGTTCCGTCCCGGCCACGACCGGGAGCCCCGCGCGGAGTCCTTCGCGGTCCCCTACCGGCAGGACTGGGTGGTCCTGGATGCGCTGAATCACATCAAGGACCGGATCGACGG
>JACPOP010000010.1 GCA_016191465.1 Chloroflexota bacterium
CTGATGTCGCTCACGGACGAGGAGCTGCGGAAGGTGCGCGGCCGGCAGATGTCGATGATCTTCCAGGACCCGATCAGCGGTCTCAATCCGGTGCTGCCGATCGGCAAGCAGGTCGAGGAGATTCTCACCAGCCACCTCAATGTGCCGAAAAAGGAACGCAAGCAGCGCACGCTGGAGATCCTGCGACGGGCCGGCCTGCCAGACCCCGAACGTATCGCCTCATCGTACCCGTTTCATCTGTCCGGAGGCATGTGCCAGCGGGGGATGATCGGCATGGCGACCGCGCTCAACCCGAGCGTGATCATCGCTGACGAGCCCACCTCCTCGCTCGACGTAACGGTGCAGGCGCAGATCCTGAACGAGCTCGATACGCTGCGGCGCACCAAGGGCACGGCGATCGTGCTGATCACGCACGACCTCGGCGTGGTCGCGCAGATGGCGGACGATGTCGCGGTGATGTACGCCGGCGGCTTTATCGAAGAAGGGGATGTGGAGCAGATCTACCGCGCTCCGCGCCACCCCTACACCTGGGCGCTGCTCTCGACACTCCCCCGCCTCGACGGCCGCCACGGGCAGCTTCACGCCATCCCCGGTGTTCCGCCCAACCTGGCTGAGCTGCCGGAGGAGTGTGCCTTCCTCCCCCGTTGCACCAAAGCCACCATGCAGTGCCGTACCGAACCGGCGCCGTCGCTCGCCTACATCGGTGAATCCGGCCAGCGTGCCGCCTGCTACAACCCCGTCTTCCAGGGCTGGCACGACGACGAGGACGGGTAGCGGGTAGCGGGTAGCGGGAGGGGGGTCACATGGCACGGTGCTGTTTATCCTCTGCCGTGCTGTCCTAGGTGCGTCTTGTGAGGTAGTGTCGGTCATGCGCTGTGCACAGTGCTCGTGATGGCCCCTCCCGCTACCCGCTACCCGCTACCCGCTACCCGCTATCCGTCGTAGGGGTGTATATGACCGCTGAGCCGAGCACGAGAAACGCTGCCGAGGTGCTGGCCGAGTATGAGCGGCAGATCGCGGCGTTGGATCAGGCATTGAGCGACGCGACGGCGGCTCGGCAGGCGTTGGAGCTGGATGGCGACCAGATCAGTTACATCGAGGCGGAGACGACGCTGCATGTCGATGGCCGCAATGAGGCGGAGCGCCGGGCCAAGTTGGTGATTGAGCTGCAGGAAAACCCCGACTATCAGGCCGCCCTCGCCGGCCGTCGCGCCAACCGTGAGCGTCTTGCCGACGCCGATCGTCGCGTCACGATCGCCACGGAGCGGTGTCGCATGCTGCGCGCGGCGCTGGCGGCGGGCAGCGGGAGTGAGGGGTAGACCCTCACCCTGGCCCTTCGGGCCGTCCCTCTCCCGTGCCGACGGGAGAGGGAACCTGCCCCCTGTTTATCGAGCATGCTGGTCCTGGCTGGGATCTGTTCGAGGAATCTGGACGCCTGCATGCTGAACCTGTCGGTGGCGCCGGACTCAGCTCCACGTCACCGGACACGCCCTTTGTGGGTTCCGCTGGGTTTGAGAACCTGCGCGTACCAGCGGGATGCCCCAGTAGGAGGTTCCCTCGCCCGTCGGCACGGGAGAGCACACTCGACTTTGTTGATGGGTTGTTGCGTTTCTCCAGTAGGAGGTTCCCTCGCCCGTGCCGACGGGCGAGGGACAGGGCGTGGCGACCTTGGGGAGCCGCGCCCAGGGTGAGGGTTCCCTACCCGGCCAGCTCAGCGACGAGCATTTCCAGGGCCGTGATGTCGTCGTTCTTGCCGCGCTTGATGGCGCGGTCCGTGGCGAGGATGCGCTGGTAGGCGGCTTCGAGGCGGGCGGGCGAGGTGCGGGTAGCCTGCTCGCGCAGGCGGCGGAACTGAAGCTCGTTGCGGATGCCGAGCCGGTCCTGGATCGTGGGGGCGGGCACGCTGGCGTCCGACATCTCGCGCAGCAGCAAGAGCTGGCGATACCGCCCGGCGATGGCGGCCAGAAGCACGGGCGCCGGACGGCCGGAGGCGAGCAGATCCTCCAGTGCGGCCACCGCCTCGCCGAAGCGGCGGTCGGCCACCGCGTCCGTCAGGACGTAGATGCGCGATTCAAGCGCGGCCGGCACCAGCCGGCGCACCTCGGCTTCGCTGATGCGCTCCGCCGAGGCGTACAGACTGAGCTTTTCGATCTCGGCCGACAGCGTCCACAGCGCGTGCCACTGGCGATCTTCGGCGACATCGGTCGGCGCTGATTCGGCAAGCAGGCGCAGCGCTGCCGCTTCGAACAGCACACCCCGCCGGCGGGCGCGTTCGCCGATCCAACCTTGCAACGCCCGGTCTGACAGCCGGGGAAAGGCGTGCAGCTTTGCCTTCGGGATGAGGGCCGCGAGCAGCGGGTTGGTCGCCCGCAGGTCACCGTCTTCCAGCACAAGCGCCGTGGTCGGCGGCATCCGGTCGATGTAGCCGGCGAGGGCCATCCAGCCGGGTTCAGCTTCGTCGGTCGCGGGCGCCGGCTGTACTGCCCGCCCCCTACGGCCGCCGCGTCGCGCCCCTGCCGGACGCTCGCTCTCCATGCGCGCGAGCAACCCCTGGACGTGCACCAGCCGGCACTCGCCCAGGAACGGCAGGGCATCGCACACCATCGTCAGCTCGGGCAGCTCCAGCCGCTTCGC
>JACPOP010000011.1 GCA_016191465.1 Chloroflexota bacterium
TCGAACGCAGTCTGAATGGTGGTGGGCGTACTGGAGCCGTCCAGCGTCACCTGGATTTCCACAGCCCACTTCCCGGGCGCGTCGAACGGCGTATTCACGACGTAGAAGGCCACGCTGGTGCCGCTGGTACCGGGCGGGCTTGCGTCGTAGGCGTGCTCATCCTCGATCCCAAGTTCGACGAATTGTGCATCACCCTCCCCCCGGAAGGTGCCCGTCTCCCCCCCGGCGTCCACCGTGAAGAATCGCAGGTGCACCGCCGCGCCCTTCACGAGCGCCTGTTTGGCGTCCAGAAGGCCCACCGCGAAGCGATTGTCCTGCTTGGCCACGAAGTCCTGCGTGAGGATCGCCGGCGTAATGGCGCTCGGTGAAGAAGGGACTGTCGTGAGCGGTCCGCGCGGTACCGCAGTGGCGTTGCCCGGGGCCTGGGGAGTGCCCCCGTTCGACGACGAGCCCCCTCCACCGCACGCGGCGGCGATAAGCGCCGCGCCACCGACCCCAGCCACCCCCAGAAACGCCCGCCGGTCAAGCGGGCGGCCCCAGGCGGCCGGCTCCCGTCTTCCGTCCGTCATCGCATCTCCCATCTGGTCCTGCGCGACTGACGCGCTGACGCTGGCTTCCTCCTATGATACGGGAGGCCCCGGATAGCGGCCCTTTGACCACGATTCGTCTCTGTCCACCGCGCGCAATCAGCCCTCGACCAGCGCTTTCAGGTCCTGCTTGGATGCCAGGATGTCCGCCCAGAGGTCGCCCACCTTCGCCAGGCGCTCCGGCTGGCTGTCGATGTCGAACTGCGTGGGGTAGACCTTCGCCAGCTCCTCCCAGGTCACGGGCGCTGAGACGGCCGCGCTGGCACTGGGCCGGAGCGAGTATTCGGCCGCCAGCGTCTTGCCGCGCGTGTTCTGGTTGTGGTCGAAGAAAATCTTGCCGGTGCGCTTGCTCGTCTGCCATTCCATCGTGATGTCGTCCGGCCGCTCCTGCATCAGGTACTGCCCGACGACGCCGCTGGCAGCGCGGATCTCGTCGTACGTGTAGTGCCGGACGACGGGCACGTAGATGTGCAGGCCGGTCTTGCCGGTCGTCTTCACGAAGGACGAGAGCCGCAGCTGTTCCAGCAGTCCCTTGAGCGCGAAGGCGACCTCACGCGTCTTCTCGAACGCCTTGCGGTTGAGGGCTGGCTCCTCCCCCTTCCGTTCGTGCCCCGCGTAGATGTAGGGGTCGAGGTCGAAGACCATGAAATCGGGGTAGTTCAGCACGCTGGACTCAATGGCCTCTTCCGAGCCGGAGAAGACGGCCGGCAGACCCCGCGCGTCGGGTCCGGGATCCACGCGGGCCATCCATGCGTGGATCTCGAGGTCGGCAAGCTGCGCCAGCCAGAGCAGCGTCTGGAAGTTGTTGGCGAGGATGTAATCGCCGTCGGTGTCGGTGTGCGCCGAGTACAACGCTACCCGCTCGACGCGAAATTCCTTCGGGAACGTCGACGGCCAGCGCTTCTGATAGAACGACTTCCCCGCGATGCCATTCGGGTAGCGGGTGAGCGTCAGCGGGCGGTCGCGAAGATGCGGCAGGAGCCACGGCGCCACGCGCGCGTAGTAACGCACAAGCTCGCGTTTCGTGCGCGCCGGGTGGTCCTTTGTCGCCGGCCAGAACTCTTTGTTGAGATTCGTGAGCTTGAGGCGCGCGCCCTCCACCTCCAGCACAAAGGCGTCCTTGTTCGCATTGGCGTCGAGCTGGTCGAGCACGGACTCCACCGCCTGCTCCAGCGCGTCCGGACCGCCGCCAGGCTCGTCCGTGATCACGTCCACCGCGGCCGGCACCGGCTCCTCACGCCGCACCGACTTCGGTTCCACATCCGCGCGCAGGCCGCGAAACACCGGCGCGCGGAGATTCCCGTCGCGCGTCCATGATGCGAAGCGCACTTCCGCCACGAGTTGCGGCTTCACCCAGAAGCACTGCGACGACTTGCCGCCCGACCAGCGCCCGCCCGCCCCCGTCGGCGGGTTCGCGAACGGCGACGTGTCCGTCCGCAGTTCGTCAAGCCGCACGCGGACCGACGCGAGAGTGCGGTCGTTCAGGCCTGACCCGACGCTGGCGGCGAAGCGGAACTCGTCGCCGTCGTAGTAACCGACGAGGAGCCCACCCAGCGTCGTTCGTCGCGCGCCCTCGCCCTCCGTGAAGCCGCCGATGACGAATTCCTGCTCCAGCACAGACTTCACCTTCAGCCACGACCTGCTGCGCAGGCCCGGCTCGTACGGACTTGACGCCCGCTTGGCGACCATGCCCTCGAATCCCGTCTCCGTAGCGCCGTGGTACAGCGCTTCGCCGTCCTCCTTCACGTAGTCGACGTACTTCATGTGTTCGCTCTGCGTGAGCGCGCCCCACAGGAGCGACTTTCGATCGACGAGGGGCACGGTCGTAAGGTCGTATCCGTCCAGGTACAGGACGTCGAACACGTAGTAATACGCGGGAATCTCGGCTGCCGCGCGCTCCACTTCCGACGCTCGCGAGAGATTGATGCGGCCCTGCAGCTCCTGGAAGTCGGGCGCTCCGTGCTCGTTAATCGCCACAATCTCACCGTCGAAGACGGCGGTGCGGGCGCCCTGCGCCTTCACGGCGGCGACGACCTCCGGGTACTGCTTCGTCGCGACGTTGCCGCGCCGCGTGCGCAGCTCGACCTCGCCGTCGCGAAGAAAAGCGAGCGTGCGGACGCCGTCAAGCTTCGGTTCAAAGAGCCAGCCGTTGCGCGAGAACGGCGACTCGACGAGCGTCGCCAACATCGGGCGCAGCGTCTTCGCGTCCGGGAAGGGCGTCTCCCGCGCGTCCGCGTGGGGTGCGCCGCCGGCGCCGTTGGTCGGGACGGGCGGCATCGTCCCCGCCTTCAGGTCGGCGATGCTGAGGCCACTGATCACCGAGCGGTCTTCCTCCAGGATGTCGCGCGTGGAGGCGTATTCGTCACGGTGCTTGATCAGGAGCCAGGACTTCGGGTCCTTCTTGATCCGCACCAGTGTCCACGACCCACGCAGCTTCTTGCCGCGCAGCGTGAACGATGTCTTGCCCGCGGCGATCTCCTCCAGCATCCGGCGGCTGCCTTCAGCCTTCTCCCCCCAGGAGTGCACGCCGCCCTCGTCGGGCGTGTAGGTGCCGTTGTCCCAGACGATGACCTGGCCGGCGCCGTAATTGCCCTTCGGGATCACACCCTCAAAGCCGCCGTAGTCGAACGGGTGGTCTTCGACGTGCGCGGCGAGACGGCGGATTTTCGGGTCCAGCGACGGACCCTGCGGCACAGCCCAGGACGCGAGGACGCCGTCCACCTCCAGGCGGAAATCCCAGTGCATGCGCGTGGCGCTGTGCTGCTGGACGACGAATGTCAGGTCTCCCGCGGGCGACGGTTCACCGGCCGCCGGTTCGGGCGTCTGGTCGAACTTGCGCTTCTGCCGGTAGCGGAGCAGCGCATCAAGGTCGGGCGCCGGCTTTTCGGGCATGCACCATTGTGGTGACGCGGCCGTGCCGCTCGCAATGCGCCCTCCGTTCAGCTGGCCGCATCAACGTGCACCCGCCACTCGCCGGCGAATGTGGCGCGGGTGAAAGCGCCGCTCGCTTCAATGCGCCCGGTCGCGCCATCGAAGGCGCCGGCGCCGCCATCGATGTCGTAGTCGAGGCGGAATGCGTGGTCGCCCTCCGGCGCGTCCGATGTATCGGTGACATCGGCAGATGTGAGTGAGGCGAACATCTCGTCATCGCCGCGGGATAGCGTGACGTCGCCTTCCGCGGCGCCTTCTCTGAGGCCGATGTTCCAGGAAAAGCCGCCGGAGAGCGTCCATGCGCCGTCCTCCGACGCTCCCTCAATGGACACGAGCTGCGTGCCGTTGAGCAGCTCCTGCCACTCGACGACATCCCCGGCACAGCGGATCCGTAGGTCCAACGCACGCTCCCCCGGAATGCAAGAGACGGGCATCGCTGCCCGCCTCTCTCATTGATACGCGTGACGGACGGCTGACGCTACCCCTCGGCCTTGACCTTCTTCACCGCTTCAATGAGCGCCGGCATGACGGCCTTGTAATCCCCGACGATGCCGAAGCGCGCGGCCTTGAAGATGTTGGCGTCCGCGTCCTTGTTGATGGCGATGATGTTCTTCGACCCGGCGCAGCCCGCCATGTGCTGGCTGGCGCCGGAGATCGCCACGGCGATGTACAGGTCCGGGCTCACGACCTTGCCCGTGAGGCCCACCTGCTCCGCGACCGGCCGCCAGCCCAGGTCCGCGACGGCGCGACTGGCGCCGACGGCGCCGCCCAGCAGGTGCGCCAACTGCTCGATCGTCTCGAAGCCTTCGGGGCCGCCGACGCCGCGCCCGCCGGAGACGACGACGTTCGCGTCCTCCAGCCGCACGCCCTCGGCGGTGGCGACTTTGCGCTCGACCAGCTTGGTGCGGGAGCCGCTGACATCGACCGCGACCTTCGTCACTGCGCCGGCAGAACCGCCCAGCGCAGGGTCCTGCGATTTCGGCCGCACCGTCGCCACGGCCGGCGATGCAGTGAAGCTGTTCACCGCACGGGCGTTGCCACCGTACGCGGGGCGCGTGGTGTGCAGCTTGCCGTCCGTCATCTCCAGCCCGATCGTGTCCATCGCCACGGCGGTGCCGAGCTTGTACGCCAGCGCCGGCGCCAGGTCACGGCCGATGTTCGTCTGGCCGAGCAGGATGACCGCCGGGTCCGCCTGCCGGGCGACGGCCTCGGCGGCGCTGGTGAAGGCGTCGTTCGTGTATTCGGCGAGCGCCGGGTCATCCACGACGTACACCGTCTCCACGCCGGTGATGCCGGACGCCGCGGCTTCCACGCCGGAGCCGATGAGCATCGCTGACACGGGACCGGCGCTCAGCCGCTGCGCCGCGCCCACAAGTTCCTGTGTGATGGGGACGAGCTTGCCGTCCATCAGTTCGGCGAGGATAAGGACTCCGTGTGGCATCGTACGTTCTCCGTCTCTACGCGGCTGCGCCGCGCACGTTACGTCAGATCAGCTTCGCGTCGTGCAGTTTCTTCGCCAGCGCCGTCGCCTGATCCTCCGGCGTGTCGCCTTCCATGATCTCGACCTTGGTGTCCGTGACCGGCACAAAGAGCCGCTCAAGCGTAAGCTTGGGGGCAAGGGCGCCCGCGTCAAGGCCGAGGTCGCCGGCGCCCCAGGTGTTCACCTGCTTCTTCGCGGCGGCCATGATCTGCTGCAGCTTCGGATAGCGAGGCTCACCCAGCTCGTTGCTCACGGTGACGACCGCAGGCAGCGGCGCTTCCACCGTCTCGAATGCGTCCGGCAATACGCGCTGGACGGTCACCTTGCCGTCGGCGACGGTGACCGCCTTGGCGAACGTGATCACGGGCGCACCGACCATCTCGGCGATGAGCGTACCCGTGACGCCGAGGTCCCAGTCCACCGCCTGCCGGCCGGTGAGGACAAGGTCCACATCACCGAGCTTCTTGATCGCCGTCGAGAGCACGGTCGCCGTGCCGTTGCTGTCGAGGGAGTTGAAGGCATCGTCCACCAGGAGCACGCCTTCGTCGCCGCCCATCGCCAGGCCGTGCTTGATGACGTCGCGCGCCGTCGCGGCGCCGAGGCTCATGATCGTGACCCTGGCGTCGCCCGTGGCGTCCTTGATCCTCATCGCGGCTTCGACGGCGATGGCGTCGAACTGGCTGGGCACGGGCGCGACGCCCGCCGGCGGCACCACCTTCTTCGCCGCCTCATCCACCTTGAAGCTCGAAGGCGGGATATCCCAGTCTGGTACCTGCTTCACGCAGACAACAATATGCAACGTCATCCCTCCCTGTGGGCACAACTGTTTCGACCGAAGGTCAGATGGTCAGGGATTCCGCCTTCGCGCTGGTTCCCGCGAGGCGCCTGAGGCCGATCAAAGCTACACGAAGACGACGTTACGATCTAGCCGCGGGGAGGCCCGCGGCGGTGTCCGCGCTAGCCTTGCGTGATCGCCTCAATGCGCACGCGGAAGGTGCCGGAGGGCGCCTCGACTTCGACTTCCTCACCGGCGCGGCGCTGGTACACCGCCTTGCCTACGGGTGACGCAATCGAGATCTTGCCCTGCCCGGAACGGACCTCGTCTGAGTTGACCAGCGTATAGCTGGCCTCCTTGCCGTTGCGGAGGTCCCGGATGGTGATGTGGGAGCCAATCTGCGAAATGTCGCCGGGGTGTTCATTGCCGCTCTCCAGCACAACGGCACGCCTGAGCGTGCCGTCGATCTCCCGAATGCGCGATTCGAGATGCGCCTGCTCGTTGCGTGCGGCATCGAGCGGGGCGTTTTCGCGGAAGTCCTTGTCGGCCATGGCACGGGCAAGGTCCGCCTGGATCAGCGGGCGGCGTTGCTTCAGGTTCTCGGATTCTTCCAGGAGAGCGTCATGGCCTTCCTGCGTGAGGTAGATGGGCTGCGTCTCGATGGTCTGCGCGTTGGAGCTGGACTTCGACGCCTTGCGGACGCGGAGATGGGGCCCGAGGTTCTCCGTGGTGACGCCCTTCTCCTTCGCCCACTTCAAAAACGCGCGCACGTAATCGGCGCGCTTGGCGGCGTCTGAGACGGTCGGCGGAAAGTTATCAGCGTATTGCGCGACGTCGTGCCCGCGCATCGCAGTGAGGTCTCGCTCCGGGCCGGCCCAGCGGACGAACTTCAGGACTTCCGGCTGTGCTTCCTGCCTCACCGCTACCTTCAGTGAGGCAAGGTATGTGCGCGCTACGTCCTGGAGCGACTGCGGCTCCGCCGGTTCATCCGCCATGTGGCCATACCCTCCTGCCTTATTATGGAATTGTAGGGGCGGCTTCGAACCGGAGCAAACGGTTCTACGCTGTTAAGTGTGGAAACAGAGCAGGAGAGTGAACAGAAATGCACCTGGGTTCCCGTAGCCTACAGCTGATGAAAACGTCAGCAACGGGAAGGAGACCAGGTGCAGACGCAGACTATCACGGTGGAGCTTCAGCCTACAGCTGATGAAAACGTCAGCAACGGGAAGGAGACCAGGTGCAGACGCAGACTATCACGGTGGAGCTTCAGCTCGCGGGACTGCTGGTGCTGGGGGTGCGGGAGGACGCGTGGGCGATCGAAGTCGTAGCGCGCTACGCGGTGGACGCGGTGTCGTGTCCGACGTGCGGGGAGATGACGCGTGAGGCGCATGATTGGCGGCAACAGCGCAAGAAAGACGCTGACCTCTGGAACAAGACGGTGTACGTGCTGCTCTGGAAGCGGCGGTTCCGCTGCCGCTCATGCCGGAAGGTCTTCATGGAAGATGACCCGGTGTGTGGTCGGCGCCGGCGGACCACGAAGCGGCTGCGGGCGTGTATGGCGATCCAGGCGGAAGAGGCAACGGTCCGCACCGTCGCGCGGTGGCATCGGGTGAGTGAGGGGCTGGTGCAACGCAGCTGGCTGGAGGCGCACACGGTCGTACGGGCGCCGTCGAAGCCGCATGTCTACCTCGGCCTGGACGGATTCTGCGTCCGTCGTCCGGGAACGATGTGGACGGGGCTCTGGGACCTCGAAACGCGCTGCCCCATCGCCGTCGTGCCCGGAGAGCGCAAACGGGATACGCAGGTGATGCTGGAGCTGCACGCCGATCGGCGGACGGTACGGGCCGTCAGCATCGACCTCTGTGAGGCCTACCGCCAGGCTGTTCAAACGGCGTTGCCGTATGCGGCCATCGTGGCGGATAAGTTCCACGTCATCGCGCTCGCCTCCCGCGCGTTGCGGGAAGTGCATGGCGAACGACGACGACCGGGAAACGATGCATGGCTGATGCAGCGCGCCGTCGAGCGGCTCCATGCCGATGACAAACAACGCCTGGCGACACTCCTGCAACGCGACCCGACAGTGCGAACGGCCTGGGCCATGAAGGAGGAGTTGCGTGCGCTGTACCGGGCGCCGACGGCCGCCCGTGCTGAAGTGGCGCTGGATCGCTGGATCACCGACGCCAAAGCCAGCGGACTGCGACCATTTGTCCGCACGGCGACCACGCTAACCCGCTGGCGGACCGAGGTCCTGAACTACTGGCAGCACCCGATCACCAGCGCCGTCGTCGAAGGGAAACACAACCGCGTCAAAGTGCTGAAACGGAGGGCATACGGCTACCGGAACCAACAGACGTTTCTGCTCAGGATCCTAAACCTAAACCACACTTATTGATGTAGAGCCGAGCAAACGAGGGTCCTCGCCGGCGGTGGTATGCTCCGGCGTGCTCGAACCCCTGTTCGGTGACGCGCGGCGATACGGCGTGCCCCTCAGCGAAGCGCAATCCGCGCAGTTCGCGGCCTATCTGCGCGTGCTCCAGGATTGGCAGGCGCGGGTGAACCTTGTCGGCGACGCCGCCAGTGACGTGGTGCAGCGCCGCCACTTCGCCGAATCACTGGCGCTCGGCGCCCTCCTCCGTGAGCGCGAAGTGCTCCGGCCGGACGCCCGCGTACTGGACGTCGGCGCGGGGGCGGGCTTCCCCGGATTGCCGCTGCGCATCGCCTGGCCGGGTCTGCGCCTGACCCTCCTCGAAGCCACGGCGAAGAAGACCGCATTTCTCGCGGCGGCATGCGAGGCCATCGGATGCCCGGACGTCACGATCCTCACGGGCCGGGCGGAAACGCTGGGGCATGACCGTGCCTTGAGGGGACAGTTCGATCTCGTGCTCGCCCGGGCGGTGGCCCCGCTGCGCAGCCTGGCCGAACTGATGCTGCCGTTTGCGCGCGTCGGCGGGCGGGCCGCTACGCCGAAAGGTTCGCGGGTCACACAGGAACTCACCGAAGCGCAGACGGCGCTGGCGGCGCTCGGTGCCCGCGCCGTCACCCTGCCCCTGCCGGTATCCGGCGCTCCGCAGACCGTTGTCGTCATGATCAAGACGGCAGCGACGCCGGCGGAATACCCGCGCAAAGACGGCGTCCCCAGGCGATCACCGCTGTAGAAATGGCGCCCCAGGGTGGTAGACAAAAGGTCTCAATTGT
Organism: Chloroflexota bacterium; assembly: GCA_016191465.1. Taxonomy (GTDB): domain Bacteria; phylum Chloroflexota; class UBA6077; order UBA6077; family CF-72; genus JACPOP01. Next base: position 8,969 of record JACPOP010000011.1, read on the forward strand.
AGTATGAGATATGCGTTTACTCACTTAGAGGGGCGGCAGGGCTGCCCGCATCCAAGGAGAAGCCGACATGATGTCGCAAACCGGCGGAATGGATACCGAGGCGCTCATACAGCGGGTCCGTCGACTGTTGATGCTGGACACGACCGTGTTTGATGAGGTGCGGCAGGACGCCGGCTCCACCGCGCCGGCCCTCATTGTGGCGGCAGTCGCCATCCTGCTGTCGGGCCTGGGCGGCTGGCTCTGGTGGGCGCTGAACGGCGTCGGTGGCATCTCCGACATCCCGGGAAGTGGCAAGATCCTCCTCCAGTCGGCGATTATCGGTTCGATCATCGCGTTCGCCATCTGGTTCGTCTGGGCCGGCCTGGTGTATGTGATGTTGAACCAGGTCTTTCGCGCCCGCGCTGACGTTCAGGAACTGATCCGGGTGATGGGGTTCGGCACGGCGCCTCTGGGCCTCGGCATCCTGCTGGTCATCGCCGTCCCGGGCATTGACTTTGGCATTGGGCTCGCAGTGATGGCACTGCTCTTTGGCACGACGACCGTCGCCATCCAGACCGCGACGGATGCACCGGCCGGACGGGTGCTCATCGCCAACTTCGTGGGCTTCGCCGTCTGGGCCATCGTGCTCAGTCTGCTGGTGAGTTCGACGAGCGTTTTCGCGCCGGGCTTCTTCGAGTTCCACCTGCCGGTGAAGTCATTCCAGGACGCCTTCTGAGCTGACCGCTCGGAGCGTCGAGAGGCGCGCGTACGTGCCGCGAGCCCGGGCGGGCGGACTCGCCGTTGACATCGCGCCGGCGTGCGGCGTACAGGCTCCGGTCGGCTGGCATGGGGCGGATATACTCGCTGCGTGAATCTGATCGACCGCGTCCGCGAGGACCTGGCGCTGGATGCCAACATCAGGAAGCTGTACCTGTACCGCTTCCTGATGAACTTCCAGCTGTGGTGGCCCATCTGGGTCGTCTACCTACTGCGGGACCGCGGTCTCTCGCTGACCCAGATCACACTGCTCGATACGCCGTTTTTCCTCCTCATCGTCCTCTCGGAGGTGCCTACCGGGGCGATTGCCGACCGGTTCGGGCGACGCGTGTCATTGATGCTGGGCAGCGGGTTGTTTGCCGTCGCCGTGTTTGTGTTTGGCCTGGCGGACAGTTATGTCGTGATCCTGATCTCGTACACGGCATGGGGCCTGGGCCAGACGTTCCAGTCCGGCGCTGACGCGGCCATCCTCTACGATAGCCTGAAGCTGGCGGGCCGCGAGGACGAATTCCAGAAGGTCAACTCCCGCCTCTGGGCTCTGACGTCGTTCGCGGTGCTGCTGGCGATCCTGATTGGTGCCCCAATCGCAGCCTGGACGTCGCTCTCGCTGCCAATCCTGTTGAGCGCGGGCATCGCAATGATGGCGGTGCCCGTGGCGTTCACGCTGCATGAGCCGAAGGTCGGCGCTGGCGAGCACGAAGATTACCTGCAGATGGTGCGCGAGGGCGTCGGGCAGGTCTGGCGGCGGCCGGTCCTGCGCTACATCGTCGTCTACAGCGGTGTGCTGATGGCGTCGACGTTCACGCCGCTCATCTTCATGCAGCCGTACCTCCAGCATCACGGCGTCGGGACGGGAGCGCTCGGCTTGTGGCAGGCGCCGGTGCGCGCGGTCGGCATCGTGTCCGCGCTCGCGGCCTATCAATTCGTCTCGCGGGCGGGACAGCGACAGGCGTTCTTCGCCTTGCCGGTCACGCTGGGCGTCTCCGCCGTGCTGCTCGCCGGCGTCGACCGGATGTTCATGTACCCGGCGTTTCTCGGCATCGGGTTTGTCGCGGGGATCCAGAACCCGGTGCTTGCGACCTATATCAATCATCGCATCCCCAGCGAGCGACGGGCCACCATCCTCTCCGTCCAGAGTGTCATCGGGAACTTCATCTTCGCCGGCAGTCAGCCCTTCGGCGGGTTCATCGCCGACGAGTGGGGGCTGCGGACGCTGTTCCTTGTGTTCGGCGTCATCACGATCGTTGTCGGCACAGGCGTCCTCATCCTGTGGTCGCGCGCGGAGGCGGATGAGACGGCCGGGAGCGGCGGCGACGTGCGCGCCGACGCGCTTCCTGAGCCGCTGCGAGAACCGGTCGCCGCCTCCTCATGAGCGAGGATGATCCCGCGGCATGATCACCGTGCTCTGCGGCGGCGTGGGCGGGTCACGCCTGATGCGTGCGCTCGCGAACGTGCTGGCGCCGGAGCGCCTGACCGCGGTCATCAACACCGGCGACGACGCATGGTTTCACGGACTCTACGTGAGCCCCGACCCGGACATCGTGACCTACGCGCTCGCCGGGCACGTGGACGCAGCGCGCGGCTGGGGTCTCCACGACGACACATTTCGCTGGAACGCCGCCATCGGCAGGTTCGGGCATGAAACATGGTTTCAGATCGGCGACCGCGATCTCGCCACGCATGTGCATCGCACCAGACTGCTCCGGGAAGGCGCGACGTTGTCGCAGGCGATGACGGACATCGCGCGCGCCTTCGGCGTCCGCTCCCGCCTGTTGCCGATGAGCGACGACCGTGTCCGGACGGTGGTCGAGACGGACGCAGGCGACCTGCCGTTCCAGCGATACCTCGTGGAGCGCCACGCACAGGACGCGGTGCGCGGTGTGCGATACGACGGCGCCGCCAACGCCGTCCCCGCGCCAGGCGTGCTTGAGGCAATCGCTGAAGCGGAAGCGATCGTAGTGGCGCCGAGCAATCCCATCGGCAGCATCGGCCCGATCCTGTCGGTGCCGGGAGTGCGCGACGCCGTCAGCTCGTCCAGGGCGACGCGCGTGGCGGTGAGTGGGATCATTGGCGGACGGTCGCTTCAGCCTCCCGCGGGCGAAATGCTTGCGGGAATGGGATACACCGTCGATGTCGCAGGGGTGGCAGCGTATTATGCGGGACTCATCGACACCCTGATCATCGACGAAGCGGATGCAGCGCTGGCCGCTGCGGTCCAGGCGTGCGGCCTGCGCGCGCGCGTGACACCGACGCTCATGCGGGACGCCAGCGCCGGCGCGGCGCTCGCGCGCGTGGCGCTGGCGGCGGCCGGCGTAGTGCCATAGCCGGTCGC
>JACPOP010000024.1 GCA_016191465.1 Chloroflexota bacterium
ATCAACGGCTACCGCGACATGTGGCTCCTGATCCGCGCGCTCGACCGGCACACCAAGGAGGTGACAACATCATCGAAGACCGCGGCCTGACGAAGGCTCAGAGGGCCGTCCGAAGTTCCACGACGAGCCGGACATCCTCACACATCGACCTCTTTAGGATTGGCCCCAAGTGATGCCGGATGATCCTCTCGTCGACTCGTGGCGCGACGTGATGAGGCAGTTGGATCACCGACTTGTCCGCGACTACCTCTCGCGGGTAAGACGGTTTGGCCGGGGTGTCGGTGTATGGGGCAACAGCACGACGGTCGGCGTTGACGTTCCACTCGGGGGCCGCATTGGGCCAATGTGGGGCCACGAGGTCCGGTACGCGAAAAGGACGGGACCTCTTGGGCTATTCGGTAGCCGGATCATCATTAAGGACCTCGACGCCGTGGAAGCCGAGCTGCGTCAGGCCCTCGATGAATGGTTAACTGAGCAGGACGCTCGCCAACGCTGACTTCTCCGCGGTGAGGCAACAGGCACCAGACTGCTGAAAGCGGTTGGGGCGCCTGGATTCGAACCAGGGGTCGGGGATCCAAAGTCCCCTGCCTTACCACTTGGCCACGCCCCAGTGGTCTCATCAAGTCTAGGAGCCGATAGCATGACCTCCTCACGTGAGCGAAGACCCTTCTAGTCCCATTGCCTTCGTGCTCGCCGGCGGGTTGAGCACGAGGATGCGCTCGCGAACCACCAAGGTCCTTCATCCGGTCGCCGGCGCGCCGATGCTCTCGCACGTCCTTGCCGTCGTTCGCGCGGCGGGCGCGCGGCCCGTCGTGGTGCTCTCGAAGGAGAGTGAGACCGCCCGCGAGATCCTCCCCCCGGACGTCCCCGTCGCGATCCAGGAGCCGCCCCGCGGCACGGGTGACGCCGTCCGCGTGGCCCTCGGCGCCGTCCCCGACCGCGCCGGCGCGTGCTGGATCGTCTACGGGGACACGGTGCTCGTCCGTCCCGAGACGCTGCACCGCCTCGAGGCCCTCCGCGTCGAGCGCGGCGCCGTCCTGGCGCTCCTGACGGGCATGGCCGGCACGACGACCTCGTACGGCCGCATCGTTCGCGGCACGGACGGCGACGTCGAGCGCATCGTCGAGGTGCGCCTCGCGTCGGCCAGGGAGCGCGCGATCCAGGAGTCGAACTTCGGCGCGTACGCCACCGACCTCGGCTGGCTGCGCACTGCCGTCGCGGCGCTACAGCCGAACGCGACGGGCGAGGTCTTTCTCACCGACCTCGTCGCTCTCGCGCGCCGCGAGGGACGGACCGTCGCGGCCCTGTGCATCGAGGACCCGATGGAGGGACACGGCATCAACACCCGCTCGGAGCTGGCGATGGCCGAGGCGGTCGTGCGCGAGCGCATCCGCGAGGGGCACATGGCGAGCGGCGTGACGCTGCGGGATCCCGGCTCCATCAGCATCGACGCGCAGGTCGAGATCGCCGAGGACGTCGTGATCGAGCGTGGGACCGTGCTCGAGGGAGCGACGCGTATCGGCAGGGGGAGCCGCATCGGCCCGTACGCGGTCCTCCGCGACACGGCGGTCGGTGCGGGGTGCCGCATCGAGGGCTCGGTGCTCGAGGGCGCGACCCTCGAGGACGAGGTGAGCGTCGGACCGTACTGCCACCTCCGCCCGGGTGCGTATCTGGAGCGCGGCGTCGAGCTGGGCAACTTCGGCGAGGTGAAGGCCAGCCGCCTCGGCGCGGGGACGAAGATGCACCACTTCTCGTACGTGGGTGACGCGAAGGTCGGCGCGCGGGTCAACATCGGTGCGGGGACCATCACCCTCAACTACGACGGAGCGCGCAAGAGTCCCACCGAGATCGGTGACGACGCCTTCATCGGGTCCGACACGCTCCTGCGCGCGCCGGTCAGGGTGGGGAAGGGCGCCGCGACCGGCGCCGGAGCCGTCGTCACCAAGGACGTTCCGGACGGCATGATCGCGATCGGGATGCCCGCGCGCGCCATCAAGAAGTACGTGCGGCCGAAGAAATAGTGGACAGCACCCTGGCCCAGCTGCTGCTCATCGAGCTGGTGCTCGTGCTGTTCCTCGCGCTGCTGTCCGCGGGTGAGACGGCCCTGCACGCGCTGCGACGGCCCCACCTCATCGAGGACCTCGCCGAGCGCGGCCGCCGTGGCCGCCTCGCCGCCAGGATCAGCCAGCGCGCTCCGCAGTACCTGTCCGCACTCCAGGTCGCGGAATTCCTCGTGGTCTTCGCCTATTCCGCGATCGCGGCGGCGTTCGTCGCCCCGCGGCTCTCAGAGCTGCTGTCGCTGGTCGGGATCAACGCGATCGTGAGCGACGTCAGTGCCGTCACCATCACCGTGATCAGCCTCTCGCTGCTCGCGATCCTGTTCGGGCTCTTCGTCCCCCGCGCCATCGGCGCGCGCTACGCCTCGGCGGTGCTCATCACCCTCGCCGCGCCCATCGAGGCGGTCAGCTGGGTCACGCGGCCCCTCGTCAGCGTGCTGTGGGCGGTGACCCGCGGGCTGACGCGGCCGTTCGGGGTCACCGGCGAGACGACGGCCGTGAGCGAGGACGAGATCCGCGCGCTCGTGGAGACGGGCGAGGAGCAGGGCGTCCTGCACGAAGAAGAGCGCGACATGATCCAGGGCGTGTTCGAGCTGGGCGAGAAGCACGTGCACGACGTCATGGTCCCGCGCACCGACCTGCGCGCGATCGACGTCGAGACACCCGGCGAGCGCGTGCTCGAGCAGGTCGTCTCGGTGGGCCACTCCCGCATCCCCGTCTACGAAGGGTCGCCCGACCACATCGTGGGGATCCTCTACGTCAAGGACCTCTTCCGCCGCCTCGCGCGGGGGGAGAAGGACGTCGACGTGCGCCAGTACCTCCGGCCCGCGCACTTCGTCCCGGAGACGAAGCGCATCGACGAGCTCCTGCGCGAGATGCAGAAGAACAAGCTGCACATGGCCATCGTCGTCGACGAGTACGGCGGCACGGCGGGACTCGTCACGATCGAGGACCTCGTCGAGGAGATCGTCGGCGAGATCCGCGACGAATACGAGCCCGAGCAGGAGCTGATCATCCCCGTGTCCGAGGACGAGGCCCTCATGGACGCGCGCGTCCCGTTCGGCGACGTGCGTGAGGCTTTCGACCTCGACCTCCCGCCGTCGGAGGACTACGACACGCTGGGCGGCTACATCGTCCACGAGCTCGGGCGCCTGCCCCGGGCGGGTGAAGAGGTGACCGCGGGCGGCGTCCGCTTCGTGGTGGAGACCGTCGAGGCGCGGCGCATCCGGCGGGTGCGCGTCACCCGGCTCGTACCGCGAGAGGTCGTGCCGGGCTGAGCGACCTCGGTCCCGGCGACGAGGAGCTCGTGCGCGTCGCGGCGCTCGCGCGCGAGCGCGCCTACGCGCCGTATTCCGGATACAAGGTCGGCGCGGCCATCCGCACGAAGCGCAACAAGATCCACGGCGGCGCCAACGTCGAGAACGCGTCGTACGGCATGACGGTGTGCGCCGAGCGCTGCGCGGCGTTCGCCGCGGTCGCGGCCGGCGAGACCAAGGACTGGGACGCGGTCGCCGTGATCGTCGCCGGGGACGACCTGGCCTCGCCGTGCGGCGCGTGCCGCCAGGTCCTCTACGAGTTCTCGCCTGGGATGCGTGTGATCCTCGCGACGACGACGGGGAAGCGGAAGGCCACGACGCTCGCGGAGCTGCTGCCCGATGCCTTCGGGCCGGATCGCCTCCCGCGGGTCTAGCTTGGATTTCCTGATGATCTCAAGATCCTAGTGAGCGGCCGCGCAAGTACTCGGCAGCGGCGCACGTCGTTTCTCTTGCGGTTGTGGAAAGTTGCGAGGCGCACCCCACCGTCCGGAACTGGGTTCCCGCGCTGGCCAGTGAGTGGGCCGTTCCGCTCGCGGCATGTACCCCTTCTGTCGCGTCGTTCGTCGTACTTATCAGGAGGAAGTTGCGCACAGCTGAGTCTGCTGCACCGGCGATCATCGTGAGCAGCTACTGGTCTGCGCTCTACGCCGATTACGCCGCTCCACTGGCCAGCTTCCTTCGAAAGCTCACCGGCGATCCGGAGGTGGCGCGTGAACTGGTGCAGGAGACATTTGTCCGAGCTATCCGCACAGGACGCGAGGCAGAAGTGCGCTCCGGACGAGCATGGCTGTTCCGAATCGCAGGGAACCTCGCCCGAGACCACGAGCGGCGTCGACACGTCCTGCGCTTTGTCCCGTTCACGGGCCGCGAGCCGGACCCGACGGGCATCGACCCTGATGCGGACCTGGTCCACCGCGCGCTGCGCCAGTTGCCGACGACCCTCTCGAGGACGCTTCTCCTTCACTACGACGCGGGCTTCTCGCGGAGAGAGATTGCCGACATGGACGGAGTGACGGAGGAGGCTGTGAAGGCCCGACTGGCACGTGGTCGGCAGGCGTTCGCACAAGCATTCGAGCGAGTCGGAGGTGACCTACGGTGAGCGATGACGACCGTCGCGACCTCCAGCGAGAGGAGCACATCGAGCGCTTGCTGCGGCAGCGGCCGCGTGACGTGAGCACCGCACCGTTCACAGCAGTGGAAGCGCGCCTACGAAGACGCTCTTCCGGCCTGCTCGTGCTCGTCACCACGGCGACAGTCATCGCGTTCGCGCTTGTGATCGGCAGCGCGCTCGCGGAGCGGCGCGCAGCCAGTCCCGCTGTCAGCGCTACTCCCGCGGGAAGTGCCGTGACGGCGGCCGCGACGAGTTCGTCCACGCCGTCCGGCAGCCCTCTTCCATCACCGCCATCCATCCTCAGCGATCGTTTCGGCTTCGTGTGGGTCGAGGAGCCCACCGGCCTGCGGATCCGACCCGAGAGCGGGGGCAGCGGGTCCACCGTCGCGGCGCTCCCATATGGCTTCAACCAATGCGGCTGCAAGGTTTCGCCCGACGGCACGCGGCTTGCGTACTGGACCACGCGGACGGCGCCGGACAACATAGAGTTGCGTATTCTGGATCTCGCCCACTCAGCGGGCGCGACGACGATCTACGCGGCGGCGCCAGGTCGCCGGATCGGAGCGGCGGCCTGGTCGAGCGACGGCACCGGGATTATTTTCGCGATCGAAGGCGTCAACCCGCCCGGAAGTCCCGTAAGCAATCCCCCGGACACGTCGCTGTTGGCCATCGACGCCACAGGTGGAGCGGCACAGACGCTCGACGCCAACGCGGGTGTCTATGTGCCTCTTGGCTGGGATAGGGCTGCCGGTCTCGCTGCTGCTGGGATTTCAGGCGAGGGTGGGTACATGAGCGGGTACCTCACCGTCCGCACCAGGGGTGAGCCCACGCCGCAACGAACGGCGGTCAGGGACGCCATTTACATGCTCTCGGTGGAAGTGTCGAGCGACCAGCGTTACGCCCTCGGCGTGTTCTTGGAGGTCGGCAGGTCTGGAGGCACCGTGCGCTGGTGGAGACTCTCGGACTTCGCGGCCCAGACGCCGGGCCCACAAGTGGACTCGCCCTCCGGAGCGAAGTGGCGGCCGGGCACGATGGAGTTCGGCTGGATCGAGGGCGGCGCCCTGCAGCTCCGTGACGTCGAAGGCGGGACGATGCGCGCGAGCGGCAGCTTCCCTGCGTCCGACTACGCGCTGGCTGCGTTCCGGCAGGACGGTTCCGCGGTGGTCGGCACCGGAAGCTCGGGGACACTCGTGCTCGACATCTCGTCCGGGCGCAGCGAGAGGATCGTCGGTTCCGGATCCATCGGCGGCGCGGTTCGGTTGCGTTAAGCAACGATCGACTGCGAGCGTCGCCGAGGTCAAAGCTCCGAACGAGCCGCGGACCTGTCCCACGGCTCGGAGCACCCGAATTGCTCAAGCGGCCCTGTGGGGCCAAGCACCCACTGAAAGCGCGCACCCTGCGCACGCAGCTTCGGCAGGGCTCGGTTCCCCGCTCGGTGCAGCGGATCCGCTCGTCACCTCCTGCCGCAACCGGAGTCGGCGCGCGGCGCCATCAAGTACCGAGACCGTAGTACCGATTCCCCATTGGTTTCTCGATCCTGAAGGTATAGCGTCCGTATATGCAAGGGCGCCCTTGCTAATTTTAAAGCCAACACCTGGGGAGGTTCTCTGTGCGCCGGCTGATCGCGATCCTTGCGGTTGTCCTCCTGATCGCGACCGTCAACGCCACGCCAGCGGCCGCGACACATGCGACCGTGTTCGTGTACAGCCCGGTCACGAACAAGACGTGGCGCTACACCACGCTCGATGGCCCCGGTCACCCAGCGGGTTATGCGTCGACCGCGCGAGACGTGTCTGACTACCCAAACACCTGGACCAATGATGAGGACGTGAAGTTCAACGTAAGTACGAGCGGAACGAGTGTGCAGGGCTGGGTCGAAGCCGCCGGCACCAACTGTCCCGTTGGTGGACCTGATAAGTACGCCAAGATCCAGTTGTGGCTCGACGGTGAGTACTACGGGAAGGTCGTCTACGTCCATCTTCGGACGCTAAGTGTCTCCGCCGGGTCGTGGATCTTACCCGGCGCGCTCCTCGGGAAGATCCAGAACGCGGCGTCCTCGTACAACGGCCAGACCTGCTGGACGAACGTTCACATCCACACGGAAGAGTCGAGTGGGACCTGGCAATACGCCCCGCTACAACAAGCGAACGCTTACAGCACCTGGGTGCTGGCCTACACAGGTACTGGCATCCAGTCCCCGGCCGGCGGACTCCAGCGCCCAGATCGGCCGGAGTACCACCTCGACAACCTGCGCGGTCCGGTTCTGAAGTAGGTAGCACACGTTCCGCACAACGTGCGGCGGGCGCGGAGGCGGATCTCCGCGCCCGCTGATCAGGCTTTCCTCGTGAGCAATAGCGCACCGCTGACCGCGCAGCCCGGACCGTGACGAACAGATCACCAAGATCGCAGCCACCTTGAGACGGAACCTGCTGTCACGTCGGCGATCACCACTAGCGTCGGCGCGATGGCGCGCTTCGGCTCCCACCGATGGAGCGTCTCGCTTTGGATCTTGCCAACAACGCCCGGGCACGTTACCTAGCGCGCGGCGGCGACTTCGGGGGCGCCTGTCGCGGCTTCGACCAGCTTTTCGAGGTGCTGGAGCGGCGTGACGTCGGTCGCGCTATCGCGCACCGACCGCAGCTCGTGCAGCGCGCGCTCGCGGTGGATCCCGATCTCCCGCTCCATGAGGTCGCGGACCTTGAGGTCGTCGAGGATGTCGCGTACCCGGTCCACGGTCTCCGGCGGAAGGGGCGCGGCCGCCGCGTACAGCCCCTCGAGCGTCGCGCGGACGCGCGGCGCGGCGCGCTCGAACGCGAGCACGACGGGCAGGGTCTTTTTCCGCTTCGCGATGTCGTTCATCTCGACCTTGCCGGTGCGGTCGGCGGTGCCCCAGATGCCGAGGAGGTCGTCGTGCGCCTGGAAGGCCTGGCCGAAGTCGGCGCCGAAGCGCACGAGGCTCGCGCGTAGCTCGGCGTCGTCGCGCGCGAGGACCGCCGCGCCCTCCGCGGCGGGAGAGAAGAGCGCGCTCGTCTTCTTCGCGACCATGGCGCGGTAGCGCTCGGCGGTCACATCGGTGCGCGACTCGTACGAGATGTCGAGGAACTGGCCCTCACACACCTCCACGCAGGCCCGGTCGACGAGCGCGGCGAAGCCGAGGACGCGCTCCGCGGCCACACCGCGATCCGTGAGCCGGTGCACGGCGAGGCGCGAGACCGCGTACATGCCGTCACCGGCGTTGATGGCCTGCGGGATCCCCCACACCGACCAGACCGTGGGGCGGTGGCGCCGCGTCGGGTCCTGGTCCTCGATGTCGTCGTGGATGAGCGTGAAGTTGTGCAGGAGCTCGATGGCCGCGGCGGCCGGCAGCACGGGTGTGATGTCCCCCGCGAGGGCCTCGTACAGGAGCGTGAGCGTCAGCGGGCGCAGCCGCTTGCCGCTGCTCTCGGCGTCGAGGCCGAGGTGGTACAGCATCATCCCGTAGAAGGGCTGCAGGCCCTGATCGGGCTGCGAAAGGACGCTCCGGATCTCTTCGTCGATCGCGCTGAGGTGCGCGGAGGGTCCGGATCCGGTCGTCACCACCTTGGCTCGATCGTACATCGCGCTCCCGCTAGCATCTGTGAACAGATGGGATCACGTACGTACCGTGCCGAGGCCATCGTCCTCAAGACCCTCGACCTCGGCGAGGCGGATCGGATCCTCACTCTCCTCACACGTCATTTCGGGAAGGTGCGCGTCGTCGCGAAGGGCATCCGCCGTCCGACGAGCCGCCTCGCGGGGCACGCCGAGCCGCTCGCGCACGCGACGTTCCACCTCGCGCGCGGGCGCGAGCTCGATGTCCTCACCGGAGCGGAGTCGCGCGCGACGTACTG
>JACPOP010000028.1 GCA_016191465.1 Chloroflexota bacterium
GACGCGAGCTTCGCCGGATTCATCTCGAGCTGGAGCTCGAGTGCGATCGCGCGCGAGCGTTGCGCCGGGCCGCCGCCACGAATCCTGACCTGGCCCTCAAGGCGAGCGCGGCCGAGGTACGGGTCGCGGCGCTGCATGCCCGGGCCGCTCAGCTCCGGCGCGCCGCGGGGCAGCTTGCCTCCGCCGCGTGAGGGAAGGGTAGGCCCCGCCTCGTCAGACCCGCATCGCGCGGAGGCGGGCGATGCGCTCTTCCAGCGGGGGATGGGTCGAGAAGAGGTTCATGAACGCCCGGCCGCTGAGCGGGTTCACGATGAACAGGTGCGCGGTGGCGGGGTTGGCGTTCATGGGCGCGACCTGCTGGGCGATCTGAAGCTTTTCGAGGGCCTTGGAGAGACCCCACGTGCGCCCGGCCAGGTGAGCGCCGGTGGCGTCGGCCTGGAACTCGCGCGCGCGGGAGACGGCCATCTGGACCAGCATGGCGGCGATGGGCGCGATGATGGCCATCGCGATCAGCGCGATCGGGCTGCTGCCTTCCTCGTCGTCGTCGCGCCGGCCCCCGAAGATGGCCGCCCACTGGGCCATATGGGCTAGATAGGTGATGGCGCCGGCCAGCGTGGCCGCGATCGTGGAGATCAGCACGTCGCGGTTCTTCACGTGCGACAGCTCGTGGGCGAGCACGCCCTCCAGCTCGTCCTGATCGAGGATGCGCAGGATACCCTCGGTCACCGCCACCGCCGCGTGCTCGGGGTTGCGCCCCGTGGCGAACGCGTTCGGCGTGTCGCCGGCGATCATGTAGACCCGCGGCATCGGGATCTGCGCCCGGGTGGCCAGGCGGCGGATGAGGGCATGGAGGGCGGGGTTCTGCGATTCCTCGATGGGCTTGGCGCCGTACATGGCCAGCACCATCTTGTCGGAGAACCAGTAGCTGAAGAAGTTCATGGCCAGGGCGAGCACGAAGGCCACGAACATCCCCTGCTGGCCCCCGATCGCGCCCCCGATGACGACCAACATGGCGGTGAGCACCGCCAGCAGCAATCCGGTCTTGAAGATGTTCGACATGGTGTTCGCCTCCTCGGCGAGAGCGTGTCAATCGGAAGCGTAGCAAAGCGACCAAGGGGGGTCAAATGCCTTGACTTGGTCAACCCCTGCCGATATACTGGCCGGGCCTAGTAGAAAAAGTCGTTTATCCATCGTAACTTAGGTGCCATGATCCTCCGCGTGTCCGACATCTCCGACGACGGCCTGACCATCGAGGACGCGAGCCTCTTCGGCTCGCCGTTCACCGACCCGAGCTGGCGGCTCGACGGCGTCTCCCTGCGTGCCGAGCGCGACGGCGACGACGTCGTGATC
>JACPOP010000009.1 GCA_016191465.1 Chloroflexota bacterium
CCCTCGCGGAAGGTCATGGCGACCGCCCGCCCCTGTCGGTCGTGCCGCGTGCGCGCGGGCCAAGACGCGTGGGGACGCCGCGCCCGATCGCCTGCACGCACACTGCCATCATCGCCACCATCAGCGCGGCGGAGATCGGGAACACCGCGCGTAGCCCGAAGGCGGACGCGGCGAACCCACCGAAAAACGGCGCGCCGGAGAACGCGAACGAGTTGACGCTGGTGACCACGCCAAACACCGCGCCCGCCCGCTCGCGCGGCGCACGCAGCGCCACCAGCGAGGTGAGCGCCGTCACCACCAACCCCTGCACCGCGCCCAGCGCCACCAGCGCGACGACGAACACGAGGAACCGATCCGCCGCCCACAGTGCCACGTACGCCGCGCCCAGGAGCGGCGGTCCCACGTACAGCAGCGGCGCAAACCCAATCCGGCGCGTCACCCGCCCGATCAGCAGCGCGGTGACCGTGCTCGCCAGCCCTTGCAATCCCACAGCCACGCCCGTCGCGCGTTCGACGCTGCCCTCGCCGATCAGGTCGCGGATGTGCAGCGGCAGCACCGGCTGCATCATGCTAACACCCGCGTATGCCAGGAACGCCGCCACCATCGGCTGCACGATCTCACCACGCGCGAACACGAAGCGGAAGTTGGCCGCCATCCCTGGCAGCAGCGGCGTTACGCGCTCCGGCGGCGTGAACGTCTCCCGCACCAGCAGCAGCACCGGCAGCGCCGACGCGATGTACAGCCCCGCCGTGATCAAGAACGTCACGCGGTAGCCGACCGTCGAAGCGAGCACGCCGCCCACCAGCGGGCCGACGGCGTTGGAGACGTACACCGAGCTTTGCAGCGCGCCCATCGCGCCGCTGACGTACTCCGGTGGCGTATTGGCGGCGATCAGCGGATTCGCCGCCGGCACCGTCCCCGCCATCAGGCCGAAGGCGATCCGGCCCGCCAGCAACACCAGTAGCCCTGGCGCGAGGCCCATCACCACCAGCCCCACGGCAGAACCAGCGGTGGCGCGCACCAGCATCGGCCTGCGCCCGCGGCGGTCCGCCAACCCGCCCCACAGCGGCGCGACCACCGCCGAGAGCACGCCCGCCACCGAGCCGATCACCCCGGCCCAGAACGCGGCCCGCCCCGCATCGGAGACGCCGAGTTGCTGGATGTACAGCGGCAAAAACGGGAAGGTGAGGTTGAAGCCGAGGATGCTGACGAACGCCGCGATCAGCACGCCGATCAGGTTGCGCTGCCATTGGGCGAGGCGAATGGCGCACCTCTCGGTCTGACCGGGCCGGGTCACCAGGGGGGATGCGCCGAGTGTAGCAGGGCGACCGTGACGGCGGTAGGAGGGTGTTTGTGCAATCCGTCACTTTGACCGAACCGAACGCTTCTGCTATATTGTTAACCGAACACGTCAACTTTCTCTGGATGCGCGGCATCCGCGAGGCCGACCGATGGTGATGGACCCAGCGATGGTGGAGCAGATCGAGAGCGCGCTGGACGAGATTCGGCCCGCGCTGGAGATGGACGGCGGCACTGTCCAACTCGTCGAGGTCACCGCCGATAAGATCGTCAAGCTGGAGCTGATCGGTGCGTGCGCGGGCTGCCCGATGAGTACGCTGACGCTGCGCATGGGTATTGAGCGGCTGCTGTTCGAGCGCGTCCCCGGCATCACCGGCGTCGAGGCCGAGGGCACTGCCGAGCCGGACTGGGACTGACCGACCCGATGGACCTCCAGCAACGGACCTAACCCCCGACCCCTTCCCTGCGAGGGAAGGGGAGCCTCGGCGTCTTCTGCCGTCTCGGCCCCCACCGATCCCTCAACCGAACTCGCAGATCTGCTGTACGGCTTCCAGCGCACGCGCATGCTGGTCGTCGCGACCGAACTTGGCATCGCCGACTTGCTGGCCGATGGGCCGCAATCGGCGGAGTCCCTGGCCGCTACCACTGGTACCCATCCCCGTTCGCTCTACCGCCTGCTGCGAACGCTGGCGAGTCACGGCGTCTTCTCCGAACGCGATGATTCTCGCTTCGAGTTGACGCCGCTGGCCGAACTGCTCCGGGTCGATAGCCCCGGCTCGATGCGGGCGACGGTGCTCGCCGAGGGTAGTGACTTCTATCCCGTGTGGGCGGAACTGATGCACAGCGTCACCACCGGCGAGACGGCCTTCGAGCGCGTGTACGGCGCGTCCAACTGGGAGTATCGCAAGCACCACCCAGAGGCGAACGCTCGCTTCAACGCCTACATGGGCGACCTGATGCAGCAAAAGCTGCGGGTGCTGCTCGCGCACTATCACTTCCCAGAGAGCGGCACGATCATCGATGTCGGCGGCAACAACGGCACGCTGCTCAGCGCCATCCTCGCACGCTATCCAGCGATGCGCGGCGTCGTCTTCGACCAGCCGCATGTGGTCGGGAGCGCGCTTCCTGTGATCGCCGCAGCGGGTGTGTCTGACCGCTGCACCGTAGAGCGGGGCGATTTCTTCGTCGCGGTGCCAACCGGCGGCGACATCTACCTGCTCTCGCATGTGCTGCATGACTGGGGTGACGAGGACGCTGCGGCCATTCTTCAGCGATGTCGGGAGGCCATGACCGCCGGTGCGCGGCTGCTGATCATCGAGCGCGTGATGCCTGCGGGCAACGAGCCTTCGGTTGCGAAGCTGCGCGACATCGCCATGCTGCTGTCGAACAAAGGCGGCCAGGAGCGCACCGAGCCCGAGTGGCGGGCGTTGCTCGATGCCGGTGGCTTTGATCTCGCGTCGGTGTCGCCGATCGGACCGGCCCACCATGTGCTTGAGGGTACTCCGCGCTAGTCGATGCTAGCGGCGGTCGCCGCGAACCGTTGCCCTCACCCCCGCTCTGCGGCTATCGAGCACGCCCATCGCTTCGATACCTACGCATATCGCGCGCCGCACGCGCTCCGGAGTGACGTATGCGACCCAGTACCGCACGACCGCGCCCGACTCTAGCTGAGATGGTGTCCGGAATCGAGCCGCTAACGCTCGCCTCAACGACCGAGTGCATCGTCGCCTGCGATGCGGTGTTGCGCGTGCAACTGTGGAACGACGCGATGGCTCGGGCGACGGGCATCCCCGCTGCGGTAGCCCGTGGTGCGCGCCTGGTTGACCTTGCGCCACGGCTGGACCACTCCGGCGAGCTGCGGCTCTACGAGCAGGCGCTGGAGGGGCGCGCAATCCTGGCGGGGAACCGTCGCCATGCGCTGCCGGACCTAGGCGATGAAGGCCTGTTCGAAGCGTCATACACGCCGCTGTGTGCGCCCGATGGCGGTGTCTGCGGCGTCGTCGCGGTGATTCGGGATATCGCCGAGCGGCACGCGCCCGCCGGTCCCTTCGGTCAGGGCGCGTTCTACGATGCCGTCACCGGGTTGCCGAACCGCTACCTTTTTATGGATCGGCTCGGCCATGCGCTCGTGCGGCGCAGCGGCGACCTAACGGTGTGCATGCTCGACATCATCGACTTCCGCGAGGTAAACGCCCGCCACGGTCACGTCGCCGGCGACCACCTGCTCGAACTCGCGGGCCAGCGGCTGGAGGATTGCCTCCGCCCCAGCGATACCGTCTCGCGCTGCGACGCTGCCCGCTTCTTGCTGCTGCTGGAGGACGCCGCCACCGCTGACAGCGCGGCCCGGATCGCTAGTCGGGTGCAGGCGGCGATGGAGCAGCCGTTCGCGCTGCATGAGACAGACGTGCGCGTGGCGGTGCGGATTGGCGTCTCGCTGAGCAAAGACTTGCCGCCGCCGACGCTGCCGGATCGACTCGTGCGGCGAGCCGAGCGCGCGCTGGCGCAGGCGAAGGGGCCGGACGCACCCGCACTCGTGATCCACGGTCGCTTGCCAAGCTTCGAGTAGGGGGGCGAGACGTGATGGGTGGGGGGAGACGAGTTCACCACGGAGGCACGGAGGCACGGAAGAGAGCGACGAGAAGTCCAAAGCCGGACCTCCGTACTTTCACCGGGCCGCTTCCTTAACATACCTCCCCTCTCCGTGCCTCCGTGCCTCCGTGGTGAACTCNCCCCCCCCCCCCCCCCCCCCCCCCCCCCCCCCCCCCCCCACCCATCACGCTATTCCTCATGGTCTAGTTCAAAGGCGGCGTGCAGCGCGCGCACGGCATCGCGTACCCGCGCCGCTTCGATGATGCAGGTGATCCGAATCTCGCTGGTCGTGATCAAGAGAATATTGATGTCGGCGTCGAACAGCGCGCGGAACATGCGGCTGGCGTAGCCGGGGGTGTTCTGCATGCCCGTGCCGACGATGCTGACCTTGCCGAGCGAGTCATCAGCCACCGCATCCTGCGCGCCGATCTCGGCCACCAGCGGCCCGACGATCTCCATCGCGCGGCGGGCGTCGGTGGTGGCGACGGTGAAGGTGAGGTCGGTCAGGTTCTCCGAGCTGGCGTTTTGGACGATGGTGTCAACCGAGACGGCGGCCTCGGCCAGCGGCTCGAAGATCGTGCTGGCGATGCCGGGTCGGTCCGGCACGCCGCGCAGCGTGATCTTGGCGACGTTGAGGTCGTGCGCGATTGCCCGCACTTTGTTCATCGGTTCCATCGTCGTCTCCGCGTGGATCAGCGTTCCGGGCGATTCGGTGAAGCTGGACGCCACCAGGATCGGCAGGTTGTAGATCTGGCCGAGTTCCACCGCGCGCGGGTTGAGTACGCCCGTACCCTGGCTGGCGAGTTCCAGCATCTCCTCGTAGCCGATGTCTTTGAGTTTGCGCGCGCGCGGCTCCACGCGCGGGTCGGCGGTGTACACGCCATCCACGTCCGACAGTTTTTCGAAGCGCTCCGCGCCCAGCACGGCGGCGAGCGCGATGCCGGTGATGTCGGACGCGCCCCGGCCCAGCGTGGTCACGTCCGCGTCCTCGGTGACGCCCTGGAACCCGGCGACGATCACGATCTGGCCCGCGCGCAACTCGCGGTGGACGCGGCTCGGATCGACGTTGCGGATGCGCGCCT
>JACPOP010000026.1 GCA_016191465.1 Chloroflexota bacterium
GCCGGGCGCCCAGGCCGTCGCAGCCGTCCGCGCCCACCTCGCCAGTGCCCGTCCCCTGCCCGCGGTCCCCACCGGCGCCCGACAGCCTCCTGCTCGCCTCCGCTCCGTCGCCTAACCCGCTACATTCGGCGGGTGCGCCCGTGAAGTGCTCGCTCCAATGATCGGCACGCGGGTCAAACAGGCGCACAATCTCGCCGGTTAGCGGATCCTCAGCGTGCGTGCGGAACCACTTCAAGCGATTGCAGGGAAAGCAGGCGGCGGCGAGGTTCTCCGAGCCGTCGCCGCCACCAGGGATGATGTGGTCGATGGAAAGCTGCCAGCCGTAAATCTGGCAGTACTCACAACGGCCGCGAGCACGTCGCTTGACAGAACGCGCCGTCCGCGCGGAAACCGCCACCGTGGGTTACCTGAGCGACGGGTGCGGTGCCACTGGTCCGCCACAGCAGGATCGCGGAGAGGCAGCCAGAGAAATGCTTCGCCGCGCCTCAGCAGCCAGGGCGGCGAAGCTCGTGCGGCGGGCTACTCAGAGGTGCAGCGCGTGTCTCCTTTAGGCGCCGTGCCAGGGCTGCTGAAGCGCGAGAGGTCATCATTCGCTCGAGTCGTTCCATCTCGGAGTAGTCGTCGGGACCGAGTAGATCACCGTTCTCCAGGCGCTCGTGTAGTGCTTCCAAGCGTTGGTTCACAGCCGCCGGTAGCTCCGCGATCAGGGACTCATGCCACTGCTCGGTCTGCGCCACCTGGTCGTCCCTGACACTGCGCCCATCCGGAACACCTCGGGGCAAGCTCGCCAGCAGTGTTTCAACGGCTCCCCGTGGAATGCGCTGGTGTCCACCTTCACGAACCGAAGGCAAACGTCCGGCCCGAATCCAGCGCTTGAGAGTCTGCTGGCTCACACTGAGCGCGCTCGCCGCCTGACCCATGGTCAGGGTCGTTCGTGGGGGTGCCGGGGCGGCGAACGTGGGCATGGCCGCGACCAGCACCTTCTCCAACGCGCGGGCCTCTCGATCCTGTCCGCGCGCGTGCAGGTCGGCCACCAAGCCGGAGACGAGCTCGATCTCCCGTGCCTGGATCACGCCGCCAGTATAGCCCTCTGAAAGCGGGTGCCGGGTCGCGGACACACGCTCCCGCAGTCCCACCGGAGCCAATGGCGGGCGGGGTCACCTGGCCCGCTCCGCGCTCCGATGGGGTCGAAGCACGGCCACCGGCCAGCAGGAGCCGGATTCAACGCCGTCGCGTGCATTGTTTCAGGTACAATCCCGGTTGAATGGTAAGACGCGGGACGGCACTTGGCGGCCCACCCGCATTGTTGCGAATCTGTACGCAGAACCCCCTCAGGCGTCTTGCAGGTCCTGCGAAGCACGTGAGCACGCGGTTGGCATGTTTTTCCGGGGCTGATGGACACATGCTCCGCGTTCCTTACCAACGCGCACGAAGAGCATGGGCTGTGTGCGTCCGGCGTCACCAGAGATAGCGAGACTACGCGAGGGACATGGCGACCCCAGACCCGAACATCGGCAACATTCGGCAGATCCTGGTCGAGGACGAGATGCGCGCCTCGTACCTGGATTACGCCATGAGCGTGATCACCTCGCGTGCTCTTCCGGACGTGCGCGACGGACTGAAGCCGGCCCAGCGACGGATCCTCGTTGCCATGCACGACCTTAACCTGGCGCCAAACCGAAACTACCGCAAGTGCGCCAAGATCGCGGGGGACACATCGGGCAACTACCACCCCCACGGCGAAGCGGTGGTGTATCCCACGCTGGTGCGCATGGCGCAGCCCTTCAACATGCGCTACCCGCTGGTGGACGGCCAGGGAAACTTCGGCTCGGTCGATGGCGACCCCCCGGCGGCGATGCGCTACTGCGTCACGGGCGAGACGAGAGTCCGTACGAGCGATGGCACGCTGCCGATCGCGTCCATCGTTGCGGACGCGGCTCCCAACTCTGACGCCTCGGTCCACCTGCACGTACTCGGGCGCACCGGGAAACCGGTGCCCGCCGATCGGCTGTTCCATTCCGGCACGCACCCGACGCTGCGCCTGATGACCCAGGAGGGGTACGAGCTAACGGGCACGACGAACCACCCGGTCCTGTGCCTCTCCTCAGTCGCCGGCGTGCCGATGCTGCTGTGGAAGCTTCTAAGCGAGATCGGCCCGGGAGACCGGGTGGCACTGCTGCGCCGCACGCCCGCCGACATGGGCCCGTTAACGACCGCTGAGCACGACCTGGCCACGCTGGCGGGGGGCATGGTCTCCGAAGGGTGGATCTCCGAGCGGCGGGCGGGGTTCAACAACCTCGACTCGGAGTACTTCGGACAAGTTGCTTCGGCGTTCGACTCGGTCGTCGGCGGCAAGCGGTACGCTTATGCGCGAACGATCGCGACGAAGAACGTCCTGCACGAGATGGACGTCCACAATATGACGGCACTCCGCGCGAGCCCGCTGGCCTCCATGATTGGGCAGCGCAGCGCCGACAAGCGTGCTCCTTCGTTCGTCTGGGGCGGCTCGCTTGCCTTCAAGGCGCAGTTCCTGCGCGCGCTGTTCGAGGGCGATGGCTCCTCGTCGCTGCTGCCCCGCTGCACCATCCAGGTCAGCTACTCCACGCGCAGTGTCCACCTCGCGCGCGACGTGCAGGACTTGCTGCTGGAGCTCGGCGTCGTGTCGCGGCTGTGCCGGTACGCGCACGGTGAGATCAAGGTGGTCATCACCAACCGCCGCGATGCGAGCCTTTTCGCTACGAACGTCGGGTTCCTGGGTGCCAAGCAACGGAAGCTCGAGCGTGAGCTGGCGCAGGTGCCCCTCGCGAGTCGCGCACTCAGCTCCGACCACGTACCGCACGTGGCCGAGTATGTGCGCTCCGAGGCGCCACGTGGCCATCGCGAGTGGCTGTCCAAGCACAACGTGGACCGGGTGGAGCGCTGGGAGCGCGACCGTGGTGCGCTGCTGACGCATATCCCGAATCCAGAGGTGCAGCGGGTTATCGCGCCGCTGGTGGATGGCACCTATTACTTCGCGGAGGTCGGTGCCGTCGCGGACGCTGGCCCTCAGGCGGTGTACTCGCTCCGCGTCAACTCGAGTGACCACGCCTTCATCACCAACGGCTTCGTCAGCCACAACACCGAGGCGCGTCTGACGCCGCTGGCCATGGAGATGCTGGCCGATATCGACATGGACACCGTGGACATGGTGGCCAACTACGACGGCGAGCGGCTGGAGCCGACGGTCCTTCCGGGCCGCTTCCCGAACCTGATGTGCAACGGGTCCGCGGGTATCGCGGTGGGTATGGCCACCAACATGCCGCCGCACAACCTGGGCGAGGTGTGCGATGCGCTCAGCCACCTGATCGACAACCCTGAGGCCACGGTTGACGACCTGCTGCAGTTCATCAAGGGTCCAGATTTCCCCACCGGCGGCATTGTGCTCGGTCGAGACAAGGGCAAAGAAGGCGTGCTGGTCGACAACATCAAGCACGCCTACGCTACGGGGCGCGGCCGGGTAGTTGTGCGGGCGCGGACCATCTTTGAAGAGACCAAGAATGGCCGCCAGCAGATCATCGTCAACGAGCTTCCGTACCAGGTGAACAAGGCGACGCTCCAGGAGCGCATTGCCGAGCTGGTGCGCGAGAAGAAGCTCGAAGGTATCTCGGCGATGCAGGACGAGAGCGACCGCGACGGCATGCGCCTCGTCATTGAGGTGAAGCGCGATGCGAACCCGCACACCGTGCTGAACCACCTCTACAAGCACACAGCCATGCAGACGGCGTTTGGCTACAACCTGCTGGCGCTGGTCGATGGCGAACCGCGCGTCCTGCCACTGAAGCGGACGCTGCAGGAGTTCCTGGACTACCGCCACGAGGTCCTGACCCGGCGGACGCGCTTCGAGCTGGCCAAGGCGCAGGCCCGGGCGCACATCCTGGAAGGCCTCAAGATCGCGCTGGACAATCTGGACGCGGTGATCGCCACCATCCGCGCCTCGGCCAGCCGCGAAGCCGCGCGCCCGCTGCTCCAGGCACAGTTCGATCTCTCCGAGATCCAGGCGCGCGCCATCCTGGACATGACGCTCGGCCAACTGGCCAACCTGGAGACGCAGAAGATCCTGGACGAGCTCGAGCAGGTCAAGAGCCGCATCGCGTACCTCGAGGACCTGCTGGCGAATCCGTACAAGATCCTGCTCCTCGTCCGCGACGAGCTGGTGGAGCTCAAGAAGAAGTTCGGCGACCCTCGCCGCACCGAGATCTTCATGGACTTCGCCGGCGAGATCACGGAAGAGGACCTGGTCAACAACGAGCAGGTGCTGATCACGCTGAGCGGCCGCGGCTACGTCAAGCGACTGCCCGCGAACACCTACCGGGTGCAGCGTCGCGGGGGCCGGGGGATCCGTGGCCAGGTGCTGCGCGAGGAGGACGCGCTGCGCCTGATGGTGGCCGCGAACGCCCGCGACAACATCCTGTTCTTCACCGACCGCGGCAAGGTGTACCAGGTGCGCGCCTGGCAGGTCCCGCAGTCCGATCGCACGGCCCAGGGCAAGGCGATCGTCAACGTGATCCGCATCGAGCCGGAGGAGCGCGTCACGGCCGTCCTGGCGGCGCCCGACTTTGAGAACAGCGACTTCCTGGTGTTCTCGACGCGCCGGGGCGAGATCAAGAAGTGCGCGCTGCGCGACTTCGCCAACGTACGTGCCAACGGGCTCCGCGCCATGGACCTCGAAGCCGACGACGAGCTGCTGGACGTGAAACATTGTCGCGACGGTGAGCAGATCATCTGGGTGACCGAGAAGGGCCGCGCCGTCCGGTTCGGGGTGGGGCCCGTGCGAACGTCCAATCGCGGCAGCGGCGGGATGCGGGCCGTGCGGCTGAAGGCGGGCGACCGTCTGGCCAGCATGGACGTGGTTGATCCAGATGCCCAGCTCCTGGTGATCACGCAGAACGGGTATGGCAAACGCACGCCGTTGAGCGCGTACCCCACCAAGGGTCGTGGCACCATGGGCGTCCTGGCGCTCAAGGCCACCAGCAAAACCGGCCCCGTGGCCGCGGCTCGCGTGGTCCACGGCGACGAGGAGCTGATGGCCGTTTCGGCCTCGGGTATTGTCATTCGGACCGCCATCGAGACGATCTCCGAGCGTTCCGGCCGCGCCACTTCGGGCGTAAAGGTCATGAACCTCGACGACGGCGACCGCCTGGCGGCCATTGCCGTGCTTCAGCCGACGGCCGACGCTGGCGATGACGAGGACGGTGACGGTGACGGTGACCTTGAGGCCACCGACGGCGTCCTCGTCATCGAGGAGTCCGAGGCGGCCGCGATCCTTGCGCAGGCGACAGGCGACGAGGACGACGAACGAGATGAAGACTTCGAAGCCGACGAGGAGGACCTCGACGACGAAGGGGAAGAAGAGGACGACGCGCCGCCGGGACGAGACAGCTAGCGAAGCCCTGCCGAGGCGTTGGGTGTCATCCTGAGGCCGCGGCCGAAGGATCCGTACGCGTGCGTGGCAGACGGATCCTTCGCTGCGCTCAGGATGACAACGATCAACCATCCGTGCGTTTCTGCGCATACGTACTCGTTCCTCACGCCGTCCTCGGGCGTGAGGGCGCTTCCATGCGCGGCTGGCGGCCTCGCAGGATGACTCCGACGGCGTCCAGCACGGCCTCGGCGACCTCGGTCTTTGGCTGCACGGGAAGGCTTTCCTGACGGCCATCGGGCCACAGCAGCGTCACCGCGTTGGTATCCACCGCGAAGCCGGCACCAGACGCGGTGACGTCGTTCGCGACCACCAGGTCGAGCGTCTTGCGACGGGCCTTCTCGGCGGCATTCGCCAGCAGGTCGCGCGTCTCGGCGGCGAAGCCGACGCGGACGATGCCGCGGTGGTTGGGCCAGTCGGCAGAGGCCCTCAGCAGGTCCGGGTTCGGCTCTAGCCGAAGGTCCAGACCCCCTTCACCGCGCTTGATCTTCTGATCGGCAACGCTCGCCGCGCGGAAGTCGGCGACCGCCGCCGCCATGATGAGCGCGTCGGCGGTCTCGTAGGCGTCTCGCAGGGCGCGCAGCATCTGCTCGGCGGTTTCCACTTCAATAATGCCAGCGAGACCGGCCGGGCGTCTGAGCGCCACGGGCGTGGTAATGAGCGTGACCGCCGCGCCCCTATCTCGGGCGGCCTCAGCGATGGCATAGCCCATCTTGCCCGACGAGCGGTTGGTGATGAACCGCACGGGGTCGATCGGCTCCTGGGTGCCGCCGGCCGTCACGGTCACGGAGCGTCCCTGGAGATCGCCGTTCCGTCCCAGCACGCCGCGCACGACGTCCAGGATGCGTTCAGGGTCGGCGAGGCGGCCGAGCCCGGACAGGCCGCTCGCCAGATGGCCTACTTCCGGCTCCACCACGGTTGCGCCACGGGCGCGAAGGGTCGCCACGTTCTGGGCGGTGGCCGGGTGGTTGTACATCCCGGCGTCCATGGCCGGCGCAACCACCAGCGGGCAGCGCGCCGCGAGGGCCGTCACGGAGACGGGATCATCCGCCAGTCCCAGGGCGAGCTTCGCGAGGATGTGCGCGGTGGCGGGGGCGACCACGAGCACGTCGCTCTCGTGGCCCAGCGTTACGTGGGCGATAGAATGGCCCCCTTCGCCGCCGGCCGTCGTCTCCATGCCCGGCGCCCAGAGATCGGAGAAGACAGGCCGATGCGTGATGGCCTGAAACGAGAGCGGCTGGACGAATCGCTGGGCATCCGCCGTGAGCGCCACGTCGACGATGGCGCCAGCCTGGTGCAGCGCGCTCGCCAGGGCAACCGCCTTGTAGGCCGCAATGGAGCCGCTGACGCCGAGCGCCACGCGCGCCCCCCGGAGGACGCGGATCCCGTCGCTCACCGATTCATCTCCCAGAACAAGCGAAGTCCTTTGATCGTCAGCAGCGGGTCGAACACCTCGATCACGTCCGTCTCGTCCAGCACCTCGCCGGCAAGTCCGCCGGTGGCGATGACGCAGGCGCCGCCGCCCAGCTCGCGCTGCATGCGCGCCACGATCCCTTCGACCAGCCCGACGTAGCCGTAGACCCAGCCGGAGTGCAGCGCCGTCTGAGTGTTGCGCCCGATCACGGATTTCGGCTTCTGCAGCTCGATCCGCGCGAGCCGGGCGGCACGCTGGAACAGCCCATCCATCGCAGTGGTGAAGCCCGGCGCCAGCGACATCCCCAGCAGCCGGCCATCGGCGTCGATGGCGTCAAAGGTAGTGGCGGTGCCGAAGTCGATGACGATGGCCGGCAGGCGGTACAGCCGCGCCGCGGCGAGTGCGTCGACAATACGGTCCGGCCCCATCTCCGCGGGGTTCTCCACGGCCAGCGAGATGCCAAGCTGCTCGGTGCCGCCGCCGCGCACCACCAGTGCCGGCGCGCTGTTGGGCAGGTAGCGTTCGGTCAGGTCCCGAAATGTCGTCACGAGCGCGGGGACCGTCGACGACAGGCTGACCGCCTGCACGTCTGCCAGCCGCAGGCCGGCGTACGGGAACAGGACGCCCAGCAGCGCGGCATACTCGTCGGCCAGGCGGCGCGCGTGCGTTTCGAGCCGCCAGGTGGCTACCAGGGTTTCGCCGCGGAAGACCCCCGCCTTGACGTTGGTGTTGCCTACGTCGATCGCCAGGAGCACGGTGTCGCCGGCGTCTCCGTGAGGCACGAGCGGAGTGTACGAGGGTGCCGTTTGGCCGGTGATCAGGCCGCCGGTCTCGGGAGCTTCGCCGAGCGCCTGCCGCGCCTTCTCGACGACCCGGATTTCATTGGGATAGGAGAGCGCGCGCAGCGCGTCGCCGAGGGTGAACCACTCCACCACGTCGTACTCCGCGTCATGCTGGGCCACGTCGCCGCCGGTCATCTCCATCAGATAGAAGTGGACGATCTTGAAGTGACGCGCGCCAGCCCATACGAACCAGTACTGGATCTCGTCCAGTCGCTCCACGATGCGCGCTTGCAGGCCGGTCTCCTCGGCGACCTCGCGCAGCGCCGTCTCTTCGAGCGTCTCCCCGGGAATCGGGGTGCCCTTCGGAAGCGCCCACCGTTTCGGCCGCAGCCGTCCGACGAGCGCCACCCGGGCTTCGCCGGATGCCTCACGTCGGTACACGACGCCGCCCGACGAGACGTCTCGAACGACCGGCGCCCGATCAACTGCCGGCGCGCGCCGCACTGGCGTGGTGGGCCGATCCGCGTCAGCGGCCCGGAATGCGCTGGGGGCACCGCTCGCGGGCTTCCGTCCCGACCGCCGTCCACCCCGAGCCACGACTGTTGACCCTACCGGGGGTGGGGTGCCACTGTCCAGGGATTCCGGGGCGCCCTGCTCGTCGGCTCGTCAGGCCGGTTGCCAGGTGATGATCTCGTCGCCCAGCGGCACCCGACGATCGAGGGGAGGCGAGTCCGCGGCGAACCGCACCACGAAGCCCGTAGGACCGGGGCCAAACGAGGCGCTTGGTCCGATCTGCGGGTCGCCCTGGGGACCTGACACCGAGAGACGCAGGCGATCCGTCGCCGGCGCGGTCTGGCCGGCTTCGAGCTGCTCGCGGCTGAGCGTGTTGAATGAGGCCAGCACGATGCCTGGCTGCACCTCCAGGTCCAGGAAGTAGGCGCGCGTGTGGGCCAGGGAGAGCTCGACCCGGCGGATCGGCCGACGAGCCACGAAGAAGTGGCTGATCCGTATGGCCGTGTCCGATTCGAAGCGCACTTCTCGCTCCACCTGCCAGCCCGACCCTTGCAGCGTCTGCACCAGCCGTTGTGAGCCGTAATCCACGCTGGAGCGCGGGAACAGGCGGACGAGATCGCTGGCGGTGCCATCGATCGTGATGCGGGACTGCGGATCCCAGTCGCTGAGCTCGACGAGTGGCACCCCGGTATCCAGCAGGAGGAACGGCTTTCCGCCGCCCCCTAACCGCTCGTACTGCACCAGCAGGCGGCCCCTGGCCAGGGTGTAGCGGTCCGTGTCCGCATCGCGTTGGAGGCGGAGGAGCTCGGCCACGGAGGTCGTCTGCCCGGTGCTGTATCCAAGCCAGAAGATGGTTGCGCCGAAGACGACCACCAGGAGCCACTTCACCAGATCGGGCGCGCGGACCTGGGGCGGCTTCACGCGAGCGCCTGGTGCGGGTGAGCTGACGGCCTCGCGAACAGCAGGGTGAGAATCGCTCCGACAGTGGTGAACACAAAAGCCGTGGCGAGCAGCGCAAAGGGGATTGCTGCTGTGGGCAGCGCGCGAACCTGGCGATAGGCGTCCGTCCAGATGCCTATGCCCGGAGCGCTCCCCGGCGCGAGGATCTGGTAGCCCGAGAGGAGGAACGACCAGGCCGGCGTGTTCAGCATGGCATAGGCGAACGGGAGTACCCAGAGCAGGGCGTACACGCCGGCGAACGAGCGCGCCCCGTCCAGGCGCGAACGATGCACCGTGGCCAGTGCAACGGCGGATAGGGCGTACGGCTCGTTGACGAGCTTCGAGCCGGCGAAGAAGGCCAGCAGCATGACCAGCATCCCCGCTGGCAGGGGGAGGGCCCTCACGCCGAGCGCCAGTGTTCCGAGAAGCAGTGACAGGGGCAACAGCAGGCTTCCGAGCCATTGCGAGGCGTACAACTGCCAGGGCGGCGCCCAGTCCATGCCGCGCGCGGTGTCGGCCTGCGCCCAGGTCGCCCACAGTTGACCCCAGCTCAGCCCGCCGCCGAATCGGCTCGCGTGGAATTGCACGACGTACACGAGTCCATCCCACACCGGCGATACCAGCAGTCCGAAGGTCAGCGCGGCTGCACCCGTAGTCGCGAGCGCGAGGCACGCGCGTGTCCCGGCTGGGAGCGGCTGGCGAAGGACGGCGATCACCAGCACCGGCAGGCCGAGCGCCGGCAGGAACTTCACCGCCGCGCCAAGTCCCAGCACTGAGCCGGCGAGGAGCCACCGCTGTCGTTCGGCAAGCCAGACACCCAGGAGCAGGCACAGCACCGCGACCGAATCGAAGGTCCAGACGCCGACCAGCAGGACCAGGGGATTGAACGCGTACAGCCACAGGCCGCGGAAGCGAACGCCCAGCGCGCGCAGCAGCCACAGGCTGGCGAGGTCCGCGGCCAGCACCGGGAGCCGCACCGCGAGCTGGAGCGCCAGTGGGACGGCCGGCGCGATGAACGCCGGCTGGGCCGGGAACACGACGCCAAACGTCCCCCCGAGCGCGCCGTACAGGGTGGCGAGCGGCCAGTACAGGTACAGCATTCCGGGCGGGTAGGCCCACCCCTCGTAGTAGGCGCCCTGGCGGCCACTGGCCTGGGTGAGCAGGCTCAGCGCACGCATCGACTCATACGGCTGCCGCACCGCGTCGAGCGGGTTGGCGTTCGCGGCGAGGCCGGCGAAGGTGTTGATCCAGGTCTGGGCGTCCCAGGTGTGGCTCAGGGGAAGGAGGAGGAGCCGGATGAGCAGCGCTCCCACGATCAGGCGTACGAACGACGCGCGTTCGGCAGCCGCGTCCGGATCGTGCGCTCGAACAGGAACGGTTGCCCCCACTATGCTGGGGCGCAGTGTACGCCCCCGCCACAGGCACCATGTTCAGACGAGAGGGCGGCGTCGCTTTGCGGTGCAGCCCGAGGGGCGCGCTCACGCACCGCTGTTCATCTGGACCTGAGCTGGTGAGCGGCCTCGAGCGGAACCCCCGCAACGTTGTGCCGCACACCGAGTTCAGACGCGCGCAGCAGGGTGCGTGCGGCCACCCGCGCGGCACGATGCTCGTGGCCCGCGGGGCGTGGCTGGCACGGTCTTGCTGAGCGGAGCGGAGCATCCGTCACGCGGCTGGGCCGCGGGCCGGATGTGGCGGTCCCCGCGATTCGTCTGGCCCTCCCTGGCGCACCCTGGCATCCCCTGGCGGTGGCTCCTGCTGGCGCTCGCCGTGCGGATGCTCGTCAGCCCCTTGCAGCACACCTGGGATTCCCAGACCTGGTGGAACGTGGCAGCAGAGCTTGGCGGCGAGTCCGATCCCTGGCGCGCGGTGGCCGCGCCGTTCGAAACGATGCGGCGGCTGAGCGACCTGGCGCGTGGCTCTGGGCAGCGCGAGTACTACGAATACTGGGCCTACCCGCCCGGGATGCTGCTGGTGTGGTGGCCCATTGCACGCCTGTGGGCGGTGCTGGCGGACCCGCTGGTGCCCCAGTTTGCGGCCCCGGACGTGTTCACCGCGCGGCCGGTGCCGTTCCTGCTGGCGCTCGGCATGAAGACGCCCGTCATCATCGGAGACCTGGTGGCTGGCGTGTTGATGGCTCGCCTGACCGGTAACGAGCGCGTCGGGCGCTGGTACCTGTTCAATCCGTACGTGCTGCTGGTGGGGTTGTGGACCTTTGACGGCGTGATGGTGGCGCTCCTGCTGGCAGGACTGGCGCTGGCCGAACGCGGGCGATGGGCGGCCTCGGGCGTGGCACTGGGACTGGGCGCGTCCGTGAAATTCGTGCCAGCGCTCCTGGTGCCGGCGGTGGCCCTGTGGGCGGTTCGCGCCACTCCAGGCTGGATGCGAGCAGCGACGCTGACGAGTCTCGCCTCGGCAGCGGCGTTCCTGGCGGTGAGCGGGCCGTGGCTGGATGGGTTGCGCTACGTCCTCGAGTTCCACGCCGCGCGTGTGGGCGGGGGCATGGCCTGGCAAGCAATCTGGGGTGCGCTTGCCTGGATCGACCCGTTCGCCGACCTGGCCCCGGTGTACCTGTACCTCTCCGCGCAGATCGGCACGCTGACGCTGACGGGGATGCTGGTGCTGACCGCGTGGGTGGCCTGGTGGCGGCGCCTGGACCTCCTGGACACCAGCCTGGCCCTGCTGCTGGCCTACCTCGCCGGATCAAAGCTGGTGAACGAGGCGTACGCCCTGCCCGCGGTAGCGCTGGCTGCCATCGCCGTGGCGCGGCGGCCGTCCCCGGATAAGGCTGTGCTGCTCCTTGGGCTGTGGGTGCTGCCGCTGGCGTTCACCGCCGTGAGCGTGCCGGCGTGGGGGTTCCTGCTGGCGCCTGCCGTCACGTTAGGCTGGGTGGACATCGTGGATGCGAGGGCGTTCCACGCCGGGTACGTGCTCACCTACCAGTACCTGGCGCCGCTGCTGGCGCTGGCTGGGGTGCTGTTCCAGGGCTTCTGCGTGTGGGGAATCTGGCGCATTGCGCGCCGAAGGCCGGCTCCGATGCGCGCACCCAGCACGGAGGTGGTGAGGCTTGGCGCTGCCGCGGCTTGAGCCAGTCGCCGTGCTGCGGCCGGAGCAGCAGCGGCTTGCGCGGCGCGTCCTGGCCGGCTTGACCCTGGTGGTGGCGCTGTGGCTGGGGTACGCGCTCGGTCGCGGCCAGTCGCTCGCCGAGGTGTCGCGGCTGTACCGCGACGCCTCAACCCTCCAGTACACCCTCGACACCGGCCAGATGATCGTGCACTACGCCCGCACCGGCGGCACCCTGAAGCCGCTGCTCCAGGCGCCAGACGGCACCTCGCTGATGGACTTCAGCGACTGGGATTACCAGTCCAGCGTAGTCGTGGACGGCCAGCGCTTCGAATGGGTGCGGCTGGTGCCGACCGACACGGTGGATTACGCCCGAAACCGCATCGTGGCCGGCCTGAGCAGCGGCACCTGGACGCTCTCGCGCGAGATCACGGTAAGCGGTGACACCGCCACCGTGCAGCTCACCTTCCAGACCACGCGCCCCGTGCAAGAGGTGCGGGTCACCGTGGCCCACGCCAACTGGTACTACCTGCAGGTGACCCCCGACGCGCAGGGCTTCACGGCCACCGTGCCGCGCGCCACGCGCGGCGAGATCGAGACGGGCGTGGTTCGGGACCCCACCTATGAAGTGCGCCTGACCGCCGAGCCAGCCGGCGAACGCCTCCCGGACCTCGTCCGGGTGGGCCCGGCCACCCCGTTCGGCGTGCAATCGGTCGCCACGCAGTACGTGCTCCGGAACCCGGCACCGGGTGAGTACGTGCGGGTGGCAACCGAGACGGTGCGCTGGCGGCGGATCTGACAGTTCAAGTGAGATGCAGTGCGATGCGGCGCTGGGAAGGCACGGCTGTCAGACGTGACTCGGCGGTGATGAGACGGTTCGCGCCAGACTAGCGGTTCGAGCTGCACGAATTCTGCGGCCAACCCGTGCAGGGAGGCGACGCATGATCTCAGCGAGTAGCCAGCCGTACAGATACCGGCGGTATGCGGGGGCTGCCCACGGCGCCCCATTTCGCCGCAGGAGACGCACGACCTCCAGGTAGCGGCGTGTCCCCCCGGTTGCAGTCTTGGTGTGCGAGTACTCGCGCGAGCACGCCAGGACGCCAGGTACTCGGATAACCTCCCCAACTCCGCTGAGCCGCAGCCACAGATCCCAGTCCATCGTCCAATGGAGTTCAGAGTTGAGGCCGCCGATTGCCTCGACGGCCTCGCGGCGCATAAACGCGGCCGGCTGTGGGATGAAATTACCGACGCGTACCAGCCGCATCTGATTGAAATCTTCTATGTGCTCAAACTCTCTAATGACTTCCCCATGTAGGTCTACGAGGTGAACGTTGCCGTAGATCACGGATGCTGAGGGATGCACGTCAAATTGCCGCAGTGCTTCCTCTAACGCTCCAGGGTAGTAATAGTCGTCAGAGTTGAGCCATCCGATGATGTCGCTCGATGAGAGCGCGAGCGCCTTGTTTATGGCATCGGCCTGGCCCCCGTCCGGCTCGGAGATCCAGCGGAGGCATGGGTGGGACGCCTCGCTGCGCCGTAGAATCTCGACGGAGCCGTCCGTCGATCCGCCGTCGATCACCCAATGTTCTGCGAGGCCTTCCTGGGTGGCTACGCTCTCGATGCATCGCCCGATAAACCCAGCCTTGTTCAGGTTTGGCGTGAGCACACTTACGCGCGGAATGCCCCTACTCCTGTCCATAGGCCATTGAGCCACGGATGGTATGACGCGCGGCGCGTCCTGGGCTGCGAGCCGTGACACGGCTCGCGCGTGGCTCACCGCATTGCGACTCCTCTCGTTGAAGCCACTTCCACGATGGCCA
Source organism: Chloroflexota bacterium (assembly GCA_016191465.1). Lineage (GTDB taxonomy): Bacteria > Chloroflexota > UBA6077 > UBA6077 > CF-72 > JACPOP01. The sequence continues at coordinate 13,987 of JACPOP010000026.1, forward strand.
CCAACGGTGTGATCTCGGCCGACGACCGAGTGGCGAGCAAGCTCGTGACGGTGATCGTGCTGCACTGGGCCCGACCCGACTTGACACGAAAGTGCCTGAGTTCGCTGCAGGGGCTGGAACCACTCGATGCGCCGTGGAGGGTTGAAGTTCGGGTGGTGGACAACGGTTCAGGCGACGCGCCCGCACCCCGCGGTGATGAGCGCCTCCCGTGGGGCATCCAGTCGCTCGAGCGCAATTACGGCTACGCCGGCGGGAACAACCGGGGACTTCGCGCCGCCCTTGACGCCGGTTCTGACGCGGTGCTGCTCCTGAATAACGACGCCATTGTTGAACCCAGCTCGCTGCGATTGCTGTTGCAGACACTCGCCGCTCGACCTGGGGCTGGCGCCATTGGCCCGGCCATTCTTCGACTGGATGGTCGCACGGTCGAGAGCCTGGGCCATGCGTTTGACGGCCGCACGGGCCGACATAAGGAACTGCTGCGCGATGCGCCAGTGGCCGCACTTCCGCGCGGGCCACGGAGCGTCGACGGTGTCAGTGGCTGCGCGTTCCTGATGGCTCGCGCCGCGCTTCAGCACGTAGGCCTGTTCGATGAACGCTTCTACCTGTATTTTGAAGACCTCGATTGGTGCCTGCGCTCCCGCTCGGCTGGCTTCTCCGTTTGGGCCGATGGACGCGCCCGCGTGCGGCACACTGGCGGGGGAACAATCGGCAAGATGTCCCCTGCAGCCACGTTCTACGGCCTGCGGAATCACCTGTGGGTGGCTGATCGCCACGGCAGCCGCACCGCAATCCAGCGGCGGATTCGTCCCTGGCTGATCCTCGGTTACCACCTCGCCTACCTGGCTTGGACACCCCGGGGCCGCACCCTGCCACATGTTCGCGCCGTGCTCCACGCAATGCGTATGCGTAACCAGGCAGGGAGTTGAGGGTTACCGTGCCGGACGATGCGCATCGGCATTAACGCCCTCGCGGTTCACGAGGGCAAGCCAGGGGGCGACTCCACCTACGTGCGGGCATTGATCGAGCACCTGCCCCAGGTTGGCACAACCGAACACTGGGTTATCTTCGTTACCCCCGGTGGGAAACGGCAGCTTCACCCTGTGCAGCCCTCCAATGTGGAGCTCGTGGTCTGTTCCGTCCCCACAAGCTCGCTCGTCGCACGCGCGCTCTGGGAGCAGGTCGTTCTGCCCGGGTACATCCGGCGAGCACGACTCGACGTGCTGCACGCACCCGTCAATGTTGCTCCGATTGCAACGACAACGCCGATCATCCTGACACTTCTGGAAGCTGAGCCCTTCATGCCATCTATCGCCATGCCTGCGATTTTGCGTGTGTGGTGGCGCACGATGCGAAGCCTCTCGGCCCGCCGCGCGGCGCGCGTCCTGGCTATCAGTGAGCAGAGTCGGCACGAGCTCCGCACCTGGATGGCTCTCGATGAACGACGGCTGTTCGTGACTCCCCTGGGCGTAGACGCCAAGCGGTTTGCGCCCGACGGTCCCGCGCGTCCGAAAGGTGTAACGGAGCCATACCTTCTGTGGGTTGGCCGCCCCAATCCGCGCAAGAACGTGCCGATGCTGGTTGAAGCGCTCGCTCTGCTGCGTGCGCGGGGCCGGCCGGAACGCCTGGTGGTGGCCGGCCCGAACGGGTGGGCGGAGGACGCGATCCGCAGTGCCGCGCGAAGCGCTGGCTGCGAGGACGCGGTGGTGCGCCGGGCGCCGCTTGCCGACGCTGAATTGCCCGCCTGGTACCGAGGTGCAGCAGCATTCGTGTTCCCGTCCGCGCACGAGGCGTTCGGGCTGCCTGTCCTGGAGGCGCTTGCGTGTGGCACCGCCGTCGTCGGCTCGGACATTCCGGCGCTTCGCGAGGTGGGCGATAACGCCATTGAATACATCCGTGACCTGAGCCCGTCGGGAGTCGCCGAGGCCATCCTGCGAGTGCTTGACGTGACCCCCGCCGAGAGGGGAGAACGACGGCTGCAGGGTCTCCAGCGTGCTCAGGCGTACTCCTGGATCAATACGGCGAGCGCGACCCTGGAGCACTACCGAGCCGTGGCGTAGGCGCCTTAAGCGGCGCACCCGCCGTGAATGCCATTAATAACGAACGAGCCCAAGGCGGTAGAGCTTGTCGTAGAGCACGTGGCGGAGCATGTACCAACGCTCGCCCGCATGAACCTCCGGCATGGCGACCTGTCGCCCGGCGGACCGATTGCGGAGGCGCTGCATTTCGGCAGAGCCGATCTCCTGCATCTGCGCCGAGGTCTTCTGGTGCGGGTGAAAGCGAAAGCCGCCGAGGAATCTCGGGAGCCGACGAAAGCGCGCACCAGCATCGCGGAACCGAAGGATCAGGTCCCAATCGAGGGCAAAGCGAAAGCTCTCGTCCATGTGGCCGCCGCTGCGCTCCCAGATGGACCTGCGCCAGAACAGGGTCTCCTGCGGTACGTAGTCCGCCCACGTCAGCACGCGATCATCGTGGGGAGGAAGCACCCATCTACCGATGACGGCGTCGTACTCGTCGATGATGTATCGGTGGCCGTACACCACGTCGACATTGGGATGACGTGCGAAGAACCTCGCGACGTACGCGAGTGAGCCGGGGAGAAGGAGATCATCCGAGTTCAGGTACGCCATGATCTCTCCACTGGTGTGGGCGAATCCGAGGTTGATCGCGTGCGCCTGGCCGTTGTCCTTGCGCGACTCGGCAAACGCTAGCCCGGGGCGAAGGCGCTCGACGATCTCCATCGAGCTGTCCGTGGACCCGCCATCCTGGACGACGTATTCAAGGTTGGGATACTGCTGGAGCAGCACGCTGTGCAGCGTCCGCTCGATGAATGCTGCCTGGTTGTAACTCGGCGTGACGATGCTGATGCGCGGCGGCGGCTCGGGAGCCCGCGTGCGGTTGTATGAGGGCGGCACGCGCATGGGAATGGGAGCGTGCTGGTACAGCACCCCCAGCTTGGGAGCAAACAGGAGCCGAAGCTGCTCGAGAAGGTTGAATCGGCGGTACGCGTCAATCGCCCGCTTCTGATCCTCGATCACCCGCAACCGGGCCGTCGCGACGGCCTCGGCAAGCTCCCGTTGGAGCCGCGTTTCACGGATTCCCGCCTCCAGCTCCAGGACCCGCATTTCCAGGCGGGCTGAATCGTGCTGCGCCCGAAGCTCGCGCTCCGCCAACTGCCGCTCGTTCTCTCGCTCAAGCTCGTGGAGCTGGCGTTGCACGGCGTCGAGGGTCTGCTGGTACGCATGCCGCCGCTCGTCTGCCTGGCGCAGCGCGCCATTCACACCTTTCAGGTGCCGCGCTGTCTCCGCTTGCGCGGCGCGGAGTGCGTCGCGCGTTCGGCCGTGGGCCTGCTGCTCAGCGGCGAGGGTCCCGGCATGGTCTTGCAGCGCCAGCACCTCACCGCGAAGGGCATGGACGCCCTGCACCACGTCGACCAGCGCCGTGCTGCCGGCAAACAGTCGTCGCAGCTCCGCCGCGTCATCCTCCGCTCTCCGCACCGCGAGCTCGAATGTTTGGATGACGGACCTTTGTTCCTCGACCCTCCGCCGGCTCTCGTCGAGGATCTGATCGAGCTGCCGTTGCCGCGCCAGCGCGTCGGCCCGTGCGCCCTCCGCGCTCGCCAGGGCTGCCTTCGAGGCGGCGAGGTCGGCCGCGTCTCGGGTGCGTGCTTCCACCACCTGCCGGTGCTCGCCTTCCAGTTGCGCGGTCCGCATCTGCAAGACCTGGTACTGCTCTGTCACCTGCTCGAGCAGCCGACGCCGCTCTTCGGCAGCATGGTGCTCGCTCTGGATCACACGCTCTTTCTCGTCCAGCCTGGCGCGGGCAGAATCGAGCTCCGCGCGGAAGCCGGCGAGCTGGTGCTTCAGGTGGTCGGCCTCAGCTCGGAGGGCGGTGTCGTGTTCACGCACCCAGGCTCCGAAGAGGGGCGAGTCCTCACTCTCCCTGCCCAGCAACAGGTCCGCCACCCGATCGTCAAACCGCAGGTGGAGCGCGGCAAGCTCGGGCAGGCGGCCATCGGTTGGCAGCGTCGTCGGGTCGACTCCCGCGAAACTGGCAGCTTCCACCATCTCGTCGACGTAGCCCAGGTCGCTGAAGAGACGCGAGCCGAGCATGGAAAGCGCCCGTGCGGCTTCATCGGGAGAGAGCACGGTCCGCCAGTGGCCGATGCGGGAAGCCTCGGGCCTGGCGTGCTTCAGGACCTCTCGATCCCCCATGCTCGCGGCGCCGTACCGCTGCAAGAGCGCGGTGTTTGCCCCGTACTCCACCATGGCGGCTTCAAACGGCACGCCGACGACCGCGCATACGGCGGCGAGTGCCGCCGTCGGGTTCATCACCAGGTCCTCGTACCGCAGATCGACCCAGGGGCCAGGCACCTGTTCCCGGGCATCGGCGAGCAGGCGATGGCCGAGCGTCACGTCAAACGTGGCCGCGGAAATGACATCGGCGAGGAGCTGCTCCATCGGCAGGTCCCAGGTGGCTCGATGCGAAGCAATCACATCCAGTGGGTTTCGTTTCAGCCACACGAACGGCGCCTCCGGGAAGAGTGCGCGAAGCCAGGGAACGATCCCGTAGTACCGAGGCGTCTTGTCGACCACGATGGGCTTGCCCGTACGTGCCCGAAGGGTGTCGTACGCGGCGACCGCGAAGGCTCGACTGGCGGTGGTGAAGTCCGCATCGTCGAGCAAGTCTCCCAGCGCTCGCCGTGTCAGGGCGAAGTCGAACGGGGCCGCCACAACCACTCGGGGGTCGCGTAGCCCCCGCAGCGCCAGCAGCAGCCAGGGCTCGGGCGGACAGTCAATGGCAGAGTGGCTTCCGAGCATCGCCGCCAGAAGGGTTGAGCCGGCCCTGGGGGTCGACAGAATGAAGGCCAGCCGCGGTGCTTCGGGGTTTGCGGGCATCAGTCGTCAGCCTCGGTGGCCGGCTGCTCCCAGACGTGCGCTTCGTAGTGCCAGCCGAGGTCGGCGAGCCCGAGGAACGTGGGATGCTCAGACGGCAGGACCTCGAAGGTCCAGGCACCGTCCACCCACTGCAACGGCTCCATCTCGTGGGGGTAAAGATGCCAGCGGGCAGTGATTTGGTACCAGCCGTCGCCCAGGATGAGCCTATCGGTGCGGAACGAGACGGTTGCCCGCTCCCCGGCTTTGAGAGCGAGGGGCTGGCGCCCCTGCCAGTCTGAACGACCTGCCCAGACGCGGCGATCGAACAGGTCCCGGACCTGCACCCCCGTGACCAGGTCCTGCACGTCTCGGTCGGCCGAGATGACGACTTCCGCGACGAGGCCGTCGTAGGGCCGGAAGGCAGTGGCGGGGGCACCCAGCGCGTTCAGCAGACGAACGTTCGTGATGCGCGCGGGTGCGCCGGGCGCGGGCGGGCAGCCCTGGAGGGCCGCGTGCATCATCCTGGTAGCGTGGGCAAGATCCTGGTCGCCCTCGGGATCCTGGATGAGCGGCAGGGACGCGGTGGGGGTTGGTGGGCCCGCCCCCGCCCAGCCGGCGCCAAGCAAGCGAAGGTTGAGCTGGCGGTGGTCGCCCGGCGCAATGCTGGGCAGGATAGAGGCGCGGACCTGCACGCGCTGGCCAGCCGGCCCGGCAGGCACCATCACCGGGCAGGTTCCGCGCGCGTCCAGCGGGAGCTCGGCCAGCACGACGCCCCCACCGGACGTCGCGTGCAGGCGCACCGGAGGACCTGGGAGACGCGGTCCCGGCTCGATGTCCAGCTCCACGACACGCGGCGTGCTCAGGGCATCCATCACCACCACCTCTGCTCCGGCTCGGCCCCAGCGAAATACCTCGCCGGCGTACGCTTCGAGCGGGTACCAGCCCCCTCCGAGACACAGCCGTGGTGGCGGCGCCTCTGACCCCGACTCGGGCGCCGCCGCCGCACCGCTGACGGCCCGCGGGCGCGATGCGCCGGTGACGGTGAACTGGCGGTAGGCCCGCGTCACGTCGGCCGCTGGTCCATCCATCTGGAGCGACCCACCGTGCAGCCACAGCGCGCGTGTGCAGAGCTGAGTCACCAGGTGCAGGTCATGGGAAACGAAGAGCAGTGTGGTCCCCTGGGCCGCCATCTCGCGAATACGCGCCACGGCCTTGGCCGCGAACCGCAGATCGCCCACCGCGAGCGCCTCGTCCACGACGAACAGCTCCGGCTGCATCACGCTGAAGAGCGAGAACGCGAGGCGGACGAACATCCCCGACGAGTATTCGCGGACCGGACGCTCAAAAAAGCTGCCGAGCTCTGCGAAGTCCCGAATGGTTTCGGCGTGTCGCGCGGCAAACGAGCGGTCGTAGCCCAGGAGGGCCGCGCTCTGGGCCACGTTCTCGCGCCCGCTGAGCGCTGGGTTGAAGCCCGTCCCCAGCTCGAGGAGCGAGAGGACCTGGCCCCGCAGGTGGACTTTGCCAGAGGTCAGCGGCAGCACGCCAGAGATCAGCTTGAGCAGCGTGCTCTTGCCGGCCCCATTTGGCCCGACGACGCCCACACTCTCGCCAGGCTGCACCTGAAACGACACGTCCCGAAGAGCCCAGAACTCGCGGTAGCGTGGTGGGCGTGCCAGGTGCAGCCAATCGGCCACACGATCGCGGGCGCGGTCGTACAGCTTGAAGCGCTTGCTGGCCCCGTCGACCTCCAGCAGAGCCGTGCTCATAGCGCATCCCGGATTTCTGGCTGCACCAGGTGTAACACCAGCTCGCCGACCAGAACCGCCAGCGCCACCCACGCCGCCATCGCTAGCCACAGCTCGACCGGCGGAAAGGTGCCCTGCAGGTACACCATACGGAGTGAGGTGAGGAACGGGTACACCGGATTGAATGGCAAAACGGACCGCAGGGTATCAGGGAGCAATTGCTCCACGTAGACCACGGGCACGCTCCACATCCAGATCTGGACGAGGATCGTGACAAGCTGAGTGAGGTCGCGAAAGAAGACATTGAGCGCGCCGAGCGCCAGGGTGAGGCCGTAGGCGAATGCCTGCCAGAGGAACGCGACCACGGGCATGGCCAGCCAGGCAAGGGTGGGAAACCGGCCCCACACCAGCGACAGAAGCCAGAGAAGCACCAGCACTACCAGCATGCCGATGGTCGACGCGACGGCGCTCTGGCCCAGGAACACCCGCTCCGGCAGGGGCAGGCGGCGCAGGTATGCCGCGTTGCCCACCAGCGCCTGCGTGCCGCGCAGGAGGGTGTCCGCGAACGCCGTCCAGGGCAGGAAGCCGACGCTCAGGTACAGCGGGAAGGTGCCGGGTTCCAGGACGTCGGGGGAGATGGAGGGCACCAGCACCGCGCTGAACACCACCACGTACACCACCAGCAGCGCCAGTGGCATGCCGATGTTCCAGAGCACGCCCAGCGAAGACCCGGCGTAGCGGTACCGGAACTCACCGACGCCTCCACGCAGGGTGAGGAGAAGTAGCCTGCCGAGCGAGCGCGAGGCGAGCAGCGGCAGGGGAGTTCAGGAGACCCAGGCGATGCGGAACACGCGGAAGTTCAGCACGCGCGTATCTCCCGGGGTGGTCTGCCCGCCGCCCTCGAGCCGCAGCCGGTACGCCACAGTGGGGCCGGCCTGGATGGGAAGGACGATCTCGAGTGGCTGACGCCCCTGGTACGGGAGTGACGCAACCGTCTGCCCGAGGCGGTCGAGCACCGTGACGGTGACGGGCTTGAGGCCGACGCCTGGCCCCGGCTCACCGTCCACCAGTAACCGCCCACGGGATCCGGTGGGTGCTGTGACGACAATCTCGACGTCGTTACTGGCCCAGCGAAAGGTATCTGCGCCGGCCGTCTCCATCGGATACCAGCCGTACCCCACAAACAGCCCGTCCGCGGGGAGCGCCCCGCCCGGCCCCCCGGCCTCGATGGCCGCGCGTGAAGCAGCCGGCGTGATGTCGGCGACGTCGGTGAGGGTGCGCAGGACGGATCCATCGTAGAACGCGCCACTTCCCTGCCAGTCCAGGCGGAACACGCGGAACGCCAGGACGCGCTGCTCGGAACCAGACGCCGCGGTGGTGAGCTGCTGAGCCCGCAGCTCCACGCGCCGGTCGGCGATGGTGGATCCGCCGGCGAGGGCGGGCAGGACCAGGCGGGTCCGCCCGGCGAGGTCGGCGAGCTGGGTCGTGGTCGAGCCATCGGCGAGGGTGAGCTTCAGGGGCTTCCCGCCGCCTGCCGGCCCGGGCTCCAGGTCGAGCGCCACGCTCGCGCCGGGAACAGTGCCGGGAATCACGATGTCGCTCTGGCCCGAGGACCAGCGGAAGGTCAGGCCGCCGAAGGATTCGACGGGGTACCAGCCGCCGCCGAAACGCGGCCCGTCGGCGGCCTCGACGCCCGGGGTGGGGACGGGAGCGGTGCTCGGGCTGGGGCCTGGGCGCGGAGCACCCACCGGCGACGGCGGGGGTGGCTGGTTGGGTGTGGGCATGGGCGTAGGCAGGACCCTCGTGGGAGGAGGCGGAAGGGCGGTTGGCGTGCTGGACGCGAACGGCGTAGACGGGCCACAAGCCGTCGCCAGGAAGAGCACGGCCGCGGCTGTGATGGGCAAACGAAGGTGATTCAAGCGCATGTGGAGCGTGGACAACGAAGGGCGTAGTATACGAGCCGGATTCGAAACGCGAGCGCACCAGATGTCCGTGGCGGCGGCTCGCGAGGAGTTCCCGTACTGGGGCCTGGTTGTCGCGCCCATGACGGCTCGCCCGCGAGTACGAGGATCTGGTCGACTGCAGCGAAGCGTACATCTATTTCGCCTCCGGCGGCCCCATGCTCAACTGCGTCCCTCCCGCCACCGATTGAATATCCGAGCGCCCTCCAAACGCGAATTGCCGGTACATTTACATAGCTTACCCTTGGCGTTGGCAGGATCGCGGGATCCCGCCGGGATCCCGCAGGAAAGTTGTCCGCTGAATTGTCGACCCCCCTCGATGGTCGCAGACAGATGCTATGCCAGACGCGGGCCACCCATGGGTATCATTGCGGCGCTCGGCAAGACTCTCATCGCAGATATTGTTGTGTGAGGTCCCTTAGAATCACCTATGACCGTCATTCGCGGCAAGAGAGTGTTCATCACCGGCGGGGCCGGATTCATCGCCTCGCATCTCATCGAACGCTTGCTCGCCGACAACGAGGTCGTCGTTTACGACAATTTGCATCGGAATGCGCTCCAGTTCAGCAATTTGCAAGAGCATCCGAACCTGCACTTCGTTAAAGGGGATGTTCTGGACGCAGCCCATCTGGGTGAGGCGATGGCGGGTAGCGAAATTTGCATCCATGCCGCCGCGATCGCGGGCATATACAGCGTAGGTACGAGCCTGACGCGGACGATGAAAGTGAACCTGCTGGGTGTCTACCACGCCCTGGAAGCCGCCCTCGCACACAAGGTAGAACGTTTTGTCGATTTCTCCACTAGTGAAGTTTATGGTCCCTTTGTTTACCGCGGGAAGGAGACTGATCGTACGACTATGGGGCCTGTCGGCGAACGGCGTTGGATCTATGCCGTGAGCAAGTTGGCGGGCGAGCACTTCACGCACGCATATGGCGAGGACTTTGGGCTCGATGTTGTGTCTCTCCGTCCGTTTAATGTGTACGGGCCGCGCCAGGTGGGCGAGGGTGCCGTCCAGCAGATGGTCCATCGGGCCTTGCGTGGCGAAGACATCACGGTGTTCAACGACGGTACGCAGATCCGATCGTGGTGTTATGTAACGGACTTCGTGGATGGGCTGTACCGGGCGATGCATGATCCCGCAGCGAGCCGCCAGACCTTCAATATCGGCAACCCCCAGGCTACGATTACCGTACTCGGATTAGCCGAGACGATTGTGCGGCTTACCGGCTCGTCCTCGACGATTGTCTTCAAGCCCCACCCTGGACCCGAAGTCGAAATGCGCGTACCAGATATAACCAATGCGACCGATCTCCTGGGTTTTCGCCCAGCAGTGACCCTGGAGGAAGGGTTGCGCCGCGCAATCGCCTGGTACTCGGAGTCCGCTTCGCTCGCCCCCGCATGAGGCTGCTGGTTACTGGCGGCGCAGGCTTCATCGGCAGGAATTTCTTGCAGTCGCTGCCCGCGGACTGGGAGGTTTGCGCACCGTACCGTTCGGGTGAGGACTTCATCACATTCCTCAGGTCACAGGTAGTGGCCCAGGTAACAGCTGTGATGGTCGATCTAGCCGATCCGGACGCGCTGGCACGGGTCGGCGCCCACGACGCGCACTGGGATGCTTGCGTCTACCTGGCCGCGAATGGCGATCCGGCTGTGTCGGTCCGGGAGCCCTTGAAGGACCTCTCCTCAAACGCCGTTGCCCTGGTCAATGTCTTGGAGCGCTTCCAGTTCACACGCTTGGTGTTCTTTTCGTCAGGTGCGGTGTATGACCGACTGCGGGGTGGCATCTCGCCTTCCAGCCCGGTGGCTCCAACGCTCCCCTATGCCATCTCCAAGTTCGCCGCGGAGCGTTATCTTCACCACTTCTGGGAGTCCGGCCGAATGGAGAAGATGTGGGTAGTGCGCTTCTTCGGTGCCTACGGGCCCTACGAGCCGGCTCGGAAGATCTACGGGCGCCTGGTGCGCCAGTTCGCCCTGGACAGGAATCCGCGCTTCACAGTCCGTGGAGATGGCCGCAACCTCGTTGACGCCATGTACGTTGACGATGCGGTGCGAGCAATTCACCTGCTGCTCGGCAGCGGCCAGCGCGGGGGGGTCGTCGATCTCTCGAGTCATGCGCCAATTTCTCTCGCAACTCTCGTCAATCGTGCCGCGGGTGCATTCGGTTTGCGCGCCGAGATCACCTTCGAGGGCAGGGTGCCGGAGTACATCCAGTTTCACTCGATTGACTTCAGCATGCGGGACCAGGTGGGTTTCGTTCCAACAACTGACCTGGAGTCCGGGTTGGCGAAATTCGCGGAATACCTGGGGGCAGCGCGCCCGCACGCCGCGCACCGCCAGATGGAGACTCGGGCCGCTGTGACCTCCAAGTGACCACCCCGGGGGAAACGGCAGCAGAATCCAGCCAAGCGATAGTTGCGACTCGCGACCCGATTGTCGTGCTGGGCGCTGGACCGGCGGGCCTGGCGTGTGCTTACCGCATCCTCCTCAGCAACCCCGATCAGAAGGTGGTGGTTGTGGATAGATCCTCAATCATTGGCGGCGCGGGGGCTAGCTTCAAGTGGAAGGGCCATACGCTCGACTTCGGACCGCATGCCTTCCACACGCGCGGGAGCGAGCCGGAAAAGCTCGTGCGGGACCTCTTCGCTGCGGAGCCAGGCCTCCTGATCGAGGGGCGCAAGCAGGTGCACGTGTACCTCAAGGGAAAACGATTCAAATACCCCTTGCAGATTACCGAAGCGCTCCTGAAGTTCAACCCGTTGTTGAGTGCCCGGATTATCATCGAATTCCTGATTACATCGCTCTTCCATGCCGCCGTCTCAATTCCCGTTGAGAACTTCGAGAACTGGGGAAAGAAGCGGTTTGGCCCAACTCTGTACAAGATGAGTTTCGGGGACTATACCGAGAAGGTTTGGAAAACCAAGGCGAACAAGATATCTGAAAAGTTCGCTTCCGAAAAAATTCAGGGCTTCAGTTTCATCAATCTGATCCAGAAGCTGCTACGGGTTGGTGGCCAGGTTACCGAGCCCTATTATCAAACATGGCTCTACCACAGGTATGGCTCCGGCCAGATGTATGTCCGGCTTGGTGAGCGGATCCGCGAGCGCGGTGGCGAAATTCTCCTCGGCACCACCATCCACTCCGTGAATCGCCAGGGCCGACGTGTGGTCTCGATCACAGTGGAAAAGGACGGCGCAAAGACGGAGATCCCCTGCACCTGGCTGGTGAACACCATCCCACTCCCGCAATTCGTGGGAACTCTGGGGGGGGACGTACCGTTCCCCGTGCGTCACGCGGCGTCGAAGCTTCGCTACATCTCACTCCTGCTCGTGTACCTGGAATTCCCGGTCGAGCGCGTGAGTGAGGACCACTGGTTCTATCTCCTCGATCCCAGATTTGCGTTCAATCGAGTGACCGAGCAGAAGAATCTCAGCTCCGACACCATGGAGCCCGGCAAGACGGTGCTCTCGTTTGAACTGACCTGCCGTGTTGGCGACGAGTACTGGCGTATGACGGATGAGGAACTGGTGAAGCTCGCCATCAAGGATTGCCAGAGTATCCACTTCATGTGTGACCTGATCGGACGAATCACGGATTCTAAGGTCATTCGAGTGCCCAACGTCTATGAGATCTACTTCAAGGGCTTTGATCAGCACGCTGAATCAGTTCTCGCATACATGAGCGAGATGGACAATGTCTCGTCGGTAGGCCGGCGTGGCCTGTTTCTCCAAGGCGACCAGCACCAGGCAGTGGAAATGGGTCTCGAAATGGGCGACATTCTGGCCCAGAACGTGCCGGACCGGCTCAGACTGGATGGATTCATGGCTAAGTACGTTGGATATCTCGATAGCTACTGAGGAGTCCCAGGTGAATTGCATGTATCCAGACGTACAAGGCAAGAGTTAATGTGGGCCATAGAGACATTTCAGACGATCGGATATTTCGTCGCAGGAATGCTGGCGACATTCGCATGCGGATATGGAGTTGTCAGATTTCTTCTACCGAACGAATACCGGGAATACCGCTTCATCATAATGCCAACAGTGGGGTATGCAGTCTACAGCTGGGTAGTGTTCGGTATCTCTGGCACGTTCCAACTCCCGGTGTCTGTTTCCATCTGGCTTGGCCTGGCTCTGCTGCTGGTGGTCGGAATGCTTTCCTACTGGCGAGTCCGCCCGCGCGACTCCTGGCGCGACGTCGCGTCCGGATTGGGGCTGGCCGCACTTCTGTCAGGTACGGCGGCGATCGTGATCCTGTGGCCTCTGTTCTATGTGGGCGCGGATACATACCTTGGAGCCGTCAATCCGGACTATTTCGCCTCGTTTCGAGACAACTACTATCTCGGCGACAACCCCATCACGGCCACGGGGGCAGAGGCCAACTCGTACGCTCCGTTTGTTAGTCAGGCCGGGAACATTCGGCTATCGGCGCGCTTCAGTAGTGCGCTGTTCGCCATGCTGCTGGAGAGCCTGCTAAGAGTGCCGCCGCGGACTGCGCTCACGCTCGCGATCGGCATCTTCGTCGTTTGCTTGCCGCTTACGGTCTTTTTCATGGTGCGAGTGGCGCTGGGCGGAAGCATGTCGGTTGCGCGACTGAGCGCCGTCCTCATCGGCCTCAGCGGTCCAGTGGCCATGAGCTACATCTACTTCTACGTAGGCCAGAACTCGGCGCTGAGCATGACTCCGCTGTTGCTCACCGTGCTCTTCATTCTGATCACGAAGCCTTCAGTGAAGATCCTTCTCTTCTCGGCGGTGCTATTGAGCAGCATGGTGGTGATGTACATGGGCATGCTGCCCTACGCGGTCGCGCCCGTCGGATTGTTGGCCCTGTATCTCATGGTGCGAAGGCGCCTCAGCCTGGTGCGGGCCATTGCCATAGGAAGCAGTTTGCTGCTGGCGCTGGTGCTGGTGAACATCGGCATGCTCCAGCACATGCTGTCGGTGGTCCTGGGATGGCAGAACATTGTGGGGCAGGCGCTACAGGGTCAGTACTTCATTGACTTTGCGACCGAGCAGTTCTTCCCTATCTTCCTGGGCCTGGCGGTGTATCCCGTCAATGCGTCGTTGCCCGCGCTCTGGTTCGGGCAGGACTGGACCCTGGTCGCACTGCTGTTGTCATTCGGCGTGGCGATGGGCCTAGCCGTCTGCTTTATAGACTGGGCCCGGAAGGCGCCTGACGGCCGGCACGTTGTGCTGGTCGGCGCCGCGATCGTGGTGTATTCGGGCGCATGGTGGTTCTACACCTTTACGCGTTTGTACCCCTACGCGGTGTTCAAGATGGCCGCGTGGCTCCAGTTCATGCTCGTCCCGTTGTTTGCGTACGGACTCTGGCGTCTGTGGGATTTGGCAAGGCGTGCCGGGCGGACGTGGCGCCAGGTGGTTCTGTATGGGTGTCTCGCGAGTGCGGGACTGCTGGTGGTCGGCGGGAACCTGCTCAGCAGTGTCGAATACGGGCGAAAGGGTCTCGGTCGGGATCCGGGCGCATTCATCGTCAATGCATTCGAGATGTCCGGAAACGCGGACTACCTTAACCTAAGCGGCAGGATTCAGCAGGTAGTCAAGCCCGGTGAGAGCATCGGGCTAGCGATGACGGATTCTATTCTCAACAACTGGGTCGGGTATTATCTGAGGGACTTTAATCTGTCTTATCTTAGCCACCAATTGTTCCCGGGTGATGATGAGGCACTTCCTGATATAGAAACGCGGCTATATGTTGACTACTACGGGAATCTGTGGACGGACGATCGGCCATTCTTCAACGGGGCTACCGACACGTATTACTTGACACTCAACGATAATAGCCTCAATGCCGACATCATCAATCAGAAGCTACCTGAGCCACTCTGGCGAGACAGCACCTTCAGTCTCATCCGGGCTGCGGATGCGCCCGGGTTCATGGTCACAGGTCGCGGCTTCTATCGTCTGGAGCATCTGCTCGCTCCAAATCCCTCATACTGGTGGCCGCGGACGTTCCGCTGGACGCGCGATGGGGGGGAGGTCTACATGCTGCGGGCTGCGCAGCCGGGCAAGCCGTATCGGCTGTCGTTCGTCGGAATCGCCGGCTATGGAGCCAACACCGCGCGTCGCACCATTGAAGTGTGGGCTAACGATCAGAAGATTGATGAAGTCCTGGTTGATGGCAGTGCCCGCGTCCTTTCCGCGCCGTTCTACCCGACCGGTGACGTGGATCGTCTCGTGCTACGGGTCAAGGAAGACGTGGCGCTGACCCCGAGGCCATTCGCCTTGTGGAACAAGGCCATCCCGGCTGATTACCGGGGGATCAATCTCGCGGTGGCCGACATTCAGGTTCTGGCACCTGGAGAAACTGTGCCGGCTCTCGCACTGAATGAGTCACTGGTCGGAAGGGACATCTTCACCAGGGGCATCCTGTTCAACGGAATTGAACCGGATGGCTGGGTCCGTGACGCGCTGACGCTGACCCTGGTGCGGCCCACTGGCAGCACGGAGCTTTCACTGTCGGTGGTCGTCCCGGGTGTCCCTGAATTTGCGTTCCCCTTTCGCATCTCCGTGGATGTCGACGGCGTCAGCCAAACCATCGAAGTGCCAGCGCCCGGGCCCGCGACGTTAGTGGTACCCATACCGACCGCGGTGGTACCAACCGAGACGACGGTCACGGTGAGCCCAGGGCAATCCTTCTCACCTCCCTGGGAAAACCAGGATCGTCGCCCCAGAGTACAGAGCGTCCGGTTTGACAGCATGCAGTTCGGTGTAGGGGCCGCGGACGTACAGTTGCAACTGGCGCCCGGAATCGCGGCGACCGCAGGAATTGACGCGGACGGATGGATGCTGCGTGCAGGGGCGCTTACGGTGGAAGACGCGGCGAGCCGCCGAACGCTGGAGCTCGATTTCGAGATTCCTGGTTGGGCCGAGGTGGACGGCGTGAACGTCTGGGGTCTCGCAGGTGGCCAACCCTTCCCGAGCCAGACGTTTGGTCCGGGAATGCACACGCTGCGCATCCCGCTGCCACCGTCCGTGGGCGCTGTGCCCGTGACGCTCAATGCTGATAGCGTGTTCCAGATTCCCGCACCCGATACCCGGTCCAGCTCACTCCGGATCCTGGGGGCGCGGTTAGTGGAGCCGAGCCCCGTGCCGCCCCGCGGGAACTGACACGCCTTGCGACCTTGTCAGGACTCCTCCCCTGCATCAACCACGAGGCCCGCTGGGACGTGTGTAGATTTCCCACATGTGCTGCGGGTCGTTTTGCTCTGCCTCAGTATGTGGTCAGCCACGTTGGTAGCCTGCACGCCTGGCTCCTCCGTTACATCCTCAACTCCAAGCACGCCGGACGTCCCGGAATGGATTACTGTGGACGGACCCTCTGGCTACAAGCTCAGGGCGGCTGTCTTTCGACCGAGCGGCCCAGGTCCGTTTCCGGTTGCCCTGGTGCTTCATGGAGATGATGGCTTCGGTGAGTTCTATCTCCGGTTCGCGCGGGAGTTCCGGGCCGCGGGCCTTGTAGGTATTGCCGGTTGCTGGTTTGCCGATCGGCCACCGCGCATCATCGTTCCTGAAGCACCGCTCGACTGTCCGGACGCACCATCCTACAAAGATGTCTCTGTGCGTTCCGCGTCCGTCGCGGCCATGGTCGATGGGGTACGAAGCCAGGTGGCAGGGAACGATGTAGGTCCGATCGGTCTCTTTGCTAATTCCGGCGCGGCGCTCTACGCCCTCTCCCTGGCTGCGTCGCGAAACGACATTGGTGCGGTCGTGGCGGTTTCCGCTCCGTACGAGGCGATATCCGCCGTCTCGCGCGCTCCGCTGCTCATGCTCCAAGGAAAGGGGTTACGCACCGAATTACTAACTGCGGGTCGGGCCGCCAGCGAATACGAGCAGAAGCTCAAGGAGCGTGGCGTTCCGGTGATTGTGCACGTATACGAGCAGAGCCGTTACGCCTTCCTCAGCACGGATCCGTTCGAGCGTACGGACGCTTCTCAGCGTAGCGCGGCCTTTTTCATCCAGTACCTCCGGACCTAACAGTGGCCCCCTTGCCGCTCACTTCAAGCAACGGGATTCCGCACTGGTGAAGTGCGGCTACATTGCGTCCGCCAATGCCCTAGGTGCCCGTACAGCCCAACATACCCCACAATCGTCCGCCCGATCCGCATCTTGGTACTGCCAGCCCTGAGGCTCGTGTCGAGCACCATGGGCACTTCCGAGATGGTGGTTCCCAGGTAGATCAGCTTCAGCAGTAGCTCTACCATGCACTCGAACCCAGGGCGCTCCAGGATCCGAGGCCCGTACGTGGCCTGCAACGCTTTAAGCACGGGGGCGCGATAGAGGCGGAAGAACGAGCTAAGCGTCAAGATACCGTGGGCGCCCAGGAACTCCTTGACGAATGCGTTCGCCATGTGACTCAAGAACACCCGCAGGGCTGAGGTATTGGTGATGCCGCCGCCGTACATGTACGGGCTGGCCAGGACCACTTCGTATCCCTCCTCCGCGCGGCGGAACATCTGCCTCAGCAGCTCGTGACGGGACGTGTTGTCACCTTCGAGCGTCACCACCCAGTCCACGTCTTCGAGACGGGAGGCGAGATACTCGAAGGCAGCGCCGAATGCTCCACCGGGCCCCTGGTTCGTGCGGTTCCGCAGCAGCACGAAGTCCAGTGGGCTGGCCAACGCGCTGGCGCGCTCGGGTGAGCCATCTGTGCTCCCGTCATCGACCATCACAAACTGCAATCGGTAACGCGCCCCGAACTCGGCTTCAACTGTCCGGAACGCGCCAAAAAGGCGCTCCAGATTGTCCACTTCGTTGAAGACCGGCACCACCATGTACAGGCGGGGCCGGATGGTCACCGCGCCACCCGCGGCTTGTGTCATACGCTGGTGGCGACCGGTTGCACCGAACGCTGCCACTCGATGGTGCGCAGCAGGCCGTCGTCGAGCGAGACCTCCGCTCTCACCTTGAGCAGCCGCTCAGCCTTGGACGTGTCCGGAACCCGGCGCATGACGTCCTGGTACCCGCCACCCAGGTCGGCGTACGGCACCAGTCGCAATTTTGGCTCGTGGTCCTCGCCGGCCAGCCGGTAAATGCGGTGAGCCAGCTCCAGGATGGTGATCTCCTCGGTGTTGCCCAGGTTGATCACCTCACCCACCGCGGCTGGGGCGTCCAGGGCGCTGATAATGCCGCGCACCGTGTCGCTGATATAGGTGAAGCTGCGGGTCTGTGTGCCATCCCCGTGGATCTCAATCTCACTGTCGTCGAGCACGGCCTGAATGAACACGGACTGGGGTCCGCCCCACCAGGTGAGGTGCTGGCGCGGGCCATACGACCCGAAAAAACGCAGGATGACGAAGTCCAGGCCGTACGCCTCGCGGAAGGCATAGCAGAGGTGCTCCTCGTACAGCTTGGAGACTGCGTACGCCCAGCGGCGCACGGCGCTGGGGCCGTAGACCGAGTCGTGTGTTTCCGTGAATGGCACGTTGGGATTGCGCCCATAGACTTCGGAGGTAGAAGCCAGCAGGAGCTTGGCGCCCAGCTCGCGGCAGATCTCCAGCGCGTTCTCGGCACCCACGCTATTGATCCGCAGGGTGTCCAGCGTTTTCCCGTAGCGAGGGATCTTGAAGGCTGCGAGGTGAATCATCGCCCGTGCATCCTTGCAGGCGGCCCGGAACGCCGCGGCGTCGGTGACATCCAGTTGCTCGAAGCGGAACAGCGGGTTGTCCTGGTGCTGCGCCAGGTTGTCCCAGGATCCCATGGAGAGGTTGTCCATCGCGATGACCCGATCGCCGCGTGCAATGAGGGCGTCGACGACGTGGGACCCTATAAACCCGGCGGCGCCGGTTACCGCGACCGTTTGTGCTCCGCTCATCTCCGCGGTCTCTCTGAGTTGGATGCTTGGAAGCCGCGCCCCACCCCGAGGTAGGTCATCCCGCGTTGCGCAACCTGCGCAGGATCCAGCGCGCCGCGCCCATCCAGCACGGCCGTGCATCCGGTGATGTTCCCCCAATCAAGGTGCTCATACTCGGGATGGTCGGCCTGCAGCACCACGGCGTCCGCCTGCACGGGTGCATCAAGCGAAACAGACGCTACACCGTACGCCTGGATCTCCTCGTCGGTGAACAATGGGTCGTGCAGGAGCGGGATGGCGCCCTCCTCCCGCAGCGCGCTGATAAGCAGGATTGCCGAGCTACAACTGGCTTCCTTCACGCCGCCCCGGTAGGCGAGCCCGAGGATGAGCACCCGCCGGCCGTGGAGCGAGCCCAGTTCGCCGGTAAGCAGGTCAACGGCATACGTCGCCATGGAGTCGTTCGTCGAGCGTGCCTGGCGAACGATTTTGAGCTCCGATGGGTTAGCTTGCGCCAGGAGGAAGCGTGGGTAAACCGGAATGCAGTGGCCTCCTACCCCCACACCGGGAGCGTGGATGTGCGAGTACGGCTGCGTGTTGGCGGCCGCGAAGGCAGCCACGGCATCAATCCCGCGCGCCTGGGCAAACTGAGCAAACTCATTCGCGAGGGCAATGTTCACGTCGCGGTAGGTCGTCTCGGCGAGTTTCACGAACTCCGCCGTCTCGGCATCCTGAACCGCAATGATCTCCGCGTCCAGTGTGGACGTGTAGAAGGCGACGGCCCGATCCGTAGCCTCCCCTGTCACCCCGCCGACAACTTTTGGGTACCTCCGCAGGTCCTCGAAGGTGCGGCCCACATAGACGCGCTCGGGGCTGAAGGCCAGGTAGAAGTCGCGGCCCATTCTCAGTCCGGACGATTCGAGCATGGGTCCGAACCGGGCCCGGGTAGTGCCCAGCGGCAGCGTGGTTTCGTAGAGCACCAGCGTCCCCGGCTTCAGCCCGGCGGCGATGGCCCACGTTGCCGCGTCCAGTGCACGGAAATCGGGCTGCCCTTGTTGATCCACGAGAAGCGGCACGATGATGACCACCACCTCGCTCTCGGCGGCAGCGGCGCTGGTATCGAGCGTGGCCGACAGGCGGCGGTCGTCGTGCGCTGTGCGCACACGCTCCGCCAGGCCCTCCTCGGAGCTCTCGGGGACATCACCGCGATTAACAGTGTCCACCACGTGCGCGTTAATGTCACACCCGATCACGCGGTGGCCGCGCGCGGTGTACTGGGCGGCAAGCGCCAGGCCGATCTTGCCCAGGCCAACCACACAGATGGTGTAGGGGGCAGTGTCGCCGGCGCGGCGGGTAGAAGTAGGCGCTGATGTCGTGATCGTCACGCGAACGCGAGCACCTCGTGGGGGAGCATCGTGACCACATCGCCCGTGCGCCCGGCCGACACGATCGCCTCGGCAATCATGAGCGCCTGGTAGGCATCCCTGGGGCCCACCAGCGGTGCGCGGCCTTCGATGATGGCGCTGATCACATCTTCCAACTCGGCGCGGAGCGGCTCCTTGGGTTCGACGCGGAACCGGACCATCTTGCCTTCCACCACCGAGATCACGGCGTTGTCCACGGCCCCATCCTCCGGGAGATTGTTTTCGAACAGGGTCAGCTCCTGCGTCAGGTAGTTGACCGTGAACATACCGCGTTCACCGGTGACGTTGACCTCACGGATCTTGGTGGGCGTGAGCCAGTTCACGTCGAGCTGGACGAGCGCGTCGTTGCCGAACCGCAGCAGTGCCGACAGCATGTCCTCATGGTCTGTATGGATGCGCCGCGCCGTCTCGGCGTAAATGCGCGTGGGCTCAGATGCCATCAGGTACCGCGAAATATCTATGTCGTGGGTGGCCAGATCAATCACCACCCCGACATCTCGTATGCGCGCGGGGAACGGGCCCATCCGCCGGGCGTGAAGGCGGAATACTTTGCCAAGCTCCCCCCGTGCCAGGCGTTGCTTGAGCGCGACGACCGCTGGGTTGAACCGTTCGATGTGCCCGACGGCGATGCGACGGCCACATTCCTGAGCAACCGCGATGATCTCCAGCGCTTCTGCTCCAGTGGCGGCAATGGGCTTCTCAATGAGCACGTGGGCACCCGCTCGCATCGCGGTTGTCGCCACCTCACGATGGAGGCTGGTGGGGACAGCGACAATCGTCAGGTCGAGATGCTCCTGGTCCAGCATCTGACGGTAGTCCTCGTAGGCGTGCAGGTCGCGGCCACGGGTCGCGCGAGCGCGCGCTAACGGATCGGGGTCAGCGACTGCCGCAAGGGTGACGTGTTCCAAATCGTGAAGCACACGAGTGTGGTGTCGCCCCATCAAGCCCAGGCCAATCACTCCAACTCGCAAGGTCATGCCGTGGACCACTCCTCTAATACTGCGCGGATCCGCTCGCTGGGCAGGCGAGATGGCTCGGCACCGCTCAATGGCGGCGGTCGGCGAGCGCTCTCGACCGCATGCTTAATGGCGATCGGGTTCGCACCCACCAGGGTGTTCCAGCCCGACTCGACAGTTTCGACCCACTCGGTCTCCTCACGGAGTGTCACGCATGGTACGCCAAGCCACAGGGCTTCCTTTTGCACTCCGCCAGAATCCGTGACAATCACCCGGGCGTGCTGCTCCGCCCGCAGCATATCGGTGAAGCCGAAGGGTTCCACCAAGTGAAGACTGCCGCCTATGTCGAACGCCCCCTGCTGGATGATCGCGCGCGTGCGTGGATGGACAGGTAGCAGGACCGGTTCACGGAGGGAGGACAGCGCACTGAGAATCGCCTGCAGGCGCCTAGGGTCGTCGGTGTTCTCGGCGCGGTGAACTGTGGCCAAGATGTAGTGTCCAGGCGCGATACTCAGACTTTCCAGCACGTCCACGGGGGGAAGGCCGTCGCGCAGTTTCGTCTGCAACGCCTCCAGCATGAGATCCCCCACCTCGTACACGCCCCGCGTGATCCCCTCAGCGGAAAGATTGCGGACGGCCTGGGCAGTGGGACACAGGAGCAGCGTAGCCACGTGGTCTGCCACGACCCGGTTGATCTCCTCAGGCATGCGGCGATTGAAGCTGCGTAGGCCAGCCTCGACGTGTGCCACCGGCACATGGAGCTTGGCGGCTGCGAGCGCCCCTGCAAGTGTTGAGTTGGTGTCACCATAGATGACCAGTAGGTCGAGCCGCTCGGCCAGCAGGATGCGTTCAATGCCTACAAGCATGGCACCGGTCTGCGCTCCGTGCGTGCCGGAGCCGATCCCGAGATTGACATCAGGCGCCGGAATGTCAAGTTCCTGGAAGAACACGTCCGACATGCGGAAGTCGTAATGCTGCCCGGTGTGGATCAGCACCTCCTGGTGCCCAGCGCTTCGGAGTGCGTGGGACAGCGGTGCCGCTTTGACGAACTGTGGCCGAGCCCCTACAACGGTTGCGATCTTCAAGAGCGGAAAGGGGTCTAACCGGGTGCGGTTCCCGCGCGATTATAAGGGAGCGTCACCGCCTGAGGGATGGTCCGCATCCCGCCGGGAAGCGGTCGTAGCCGGCGCCGGCTACGAAGTCAAGCTCCTCCTGCGTGAGTGACAGGTGAACTGGCAGCGAAAACACCTCCGCTGACGCGCTCTCAGCTCCGGGCAGTGACACGTCATTGCTGAATCGGTGGAGATTCGGTGGTTGCTGGTGTACCGGAAGCGGATAGTAGACCCGCGTTTCAATGCCCCGTGCAGCTAGTGCGCGCTGCACGCCATCGCGATCATGGGGACCGGGAATGGTGACTGGTGGAACACACGCCGCGCACCAGCCCGCGTGCCAGGTTATGTCTCTCCGCCAGGGCGCTCGTGAGAGACGCGGCCTTCGTGATGCGCTGGCGATTGAAACCCTCGAGCTTCCCCAACTGCGCAAGACCGATGGCACCATGAACGTTGGTCATCCGGGAATTGAGGCCGATTAGCCGCCTCCCCGGATATTCGCGACCCAGCGAAGTGCCTGGCATGCACGCGCGACCACTCCCCCGAGGCTCGTGAGGTAGACCGTTTCTTGCCGGACCTTCAGTAAGCCAAGCCGGCTCAGGCTATTGAGTCTCGCGTGATGCTTCGCCCCGCCAATATGCTCCAATGCTGCCATGTCTGGCTCACTGCCACCGCCATCCACGTGCCGCACGATGCTGATTGAGTAGCCGCCTTCGGACAGTGACCAGAGTTCGAGGAACGTAAGGCTATATAGGCCATGCAAGCTCATGACGGCGAGCAAAGTTTCCAATGATCCGATCGCACCTACGGCCACCACCAGCCCCACTGCCAGGAAGGAGAGTGCGTGCCAGAGGAAGATGGGGCGCTCCCGTCCGAAAAGGGCTTGGTTTCGTAACAGCAAGACATACACCACAAAGTGAAGCATGAGGTAGGCTGAAGCGCCGATCAGCCGGGTCACGTGGAGACACCGCCACCGCTCACGTCGCGAGTCTCCGGATGATGCGAAGAGCAACTCCGGCCGGACAGGGGCAGGTGGGCTTACCGCCGGTCACGCGTTCCGCACCGCCCCCACCGGCACCCCTCGCGCGGCGCCCAGCGCAAACCCGAGAGCTTTGGCGGCCTCGTACGGCAGCAAGAACGCAAGCCACGCCGGCTGACCGGCTCGGACCAGGAATGCGGCTTCTCGTGCCACGTAGCGCAGGCCGCGAGCGGCCACCGCGCCCGCGGAGTCGGCGATCAGGCCTCGCAAGCTGGCGCCGCTGAGGCGATTGCGCCGGAACAGCGAGCGGAGCGAGTAGTTGTGCGAGTGCAGCACCTGGGCAGCAGGCTCGTACACCACGCAGTAACCGGCGCGCAGCACGTCATGCGCCCAGTACTGGTCCTCGCTCATCACCACGTCCTCGCGGAATGGGAACCGCTGCCACACGTCGCGCCGCACCGCTGAGCTTGCGTTGCTGAAGAACATGTCCGCGAGGCGCAGTCGCTGGCCTGGAGCCGCCTGTCGCCGCGCTGGCTGGCAGCCGTACATCTCCTGCAGGAAAAATCGCGCCATCGGGTCGGCGTCTGGCCGCGGCAACTGGCGGGCGTAGGCGCCGGCGACACCCGGTTCCCCCAGCGGCCGGACCAGCGTGGCCAGCCAGCTCGGCGACGCCGGTTGCGCGTCCTGGCTGAGATACACCAGCACGTCACCGCGGGCACGTCGGCCCAGCAGGTTTCGGGTGCGGCCATGGCCAAACTCGGCCGGAGGGATCTGCGCCAGTTGGACGGGGAAGCGGCGCATCCGCTCCAGGTCCGCCTGACACGACCCGGAGTCCACGATCACCACCTCAAACGTGACCGGCGCCTCCTGGCGGAAAATCGCTTCCAGGACGCTGGTGATGCCGGGTCCGGGGTTCTTCGTGGGCAGCAGGATCGATGCGTATGGCCGCCGCTCGACGCTCATCTAGCGCGGCTCCACGGCGCGCGTCTCCACGCCCAGCAGGCTCAAAAAGAAGGCGTTGAAGACGCACTGCACGCCGACGATGATGAGCGTCACGGCGAGCAACAGCGGGCGTATCGCATCCAGCGACGGGAAGCCGCTGCTGGCCCAGCTCCACACCACGTTCGCCGTGAGCGCTCCGCCGGTTGCGAACACGGCGAGCGCCATGAGCAGCCCCTTCTCCAGGTTGAAGTGTCGATAGAACCCGACCAGGAACGGGTCAGGTGGATCGAATCCGTGGACCGCGGCCAGCGTGCGCGCAGAAATGCCCAGCCAGGCGATTTGCGTTGCGAGCACCGTGAGCATGCTGGCGATGGCGGATAGGTGCATGTCCCACTGGCGGCCGAAGAGCTCGAACGTCCCCATTGCCAGCACGGTCAGCAACGTGAGTCCCACGACCGCCAGGATCGCGCTGGGCACCATGTACAGCCACGTGGGGCTGTACATCAGCAGAAAGCGCAGGTGGCGCCAGCCGTCGCGGTAACTGCGCAGCTTGGATACGCCGCTGCGCGGGTGGTAGTTCACGGGGATCTCGGCGATGGTCATGTTCAGCCGCGCGGCTCGGGCCAGCATCTCGCTGGCGAACTCCATGCCCGTCGTCTGGAGCGCCAGGCGGCGGTACGCATCCCGCGTGAAGGCCCGCAGGCCGCAGTGCGGGTCGCCGATGTTCCTGCCGAAGAAGAGCCTGAGCATGAGCGATGTCAGGGGGCTGCCCACGTAGCGGTGGAGCCACGGCATAGCGCCACGGGCGATGCTGCCGCGCCGGCGATTGCCCATCACCAGGTCCGCCCCGGCGTCCAGCTGACCGAGCATGAGCGAGACAGTGCTCAAATCGTAGCTGCCATCGGCATCCGCCATCACGATGTATCGGCCACGGGCTGCCCCGATGCCACTGGCGAGCGCGGAGCCGTACCCCCGCCGTGGCTCGTGGACCACTCGGGCGCCGGCCGCTTCCGCCATGTCCGGCGAGCTGTCGCGCGACCCGTTGTCGCAGACCACCACCTCGACGTCCAGGTCGAGCGGCTCCAGGTGCGCCAGTGCATCGCGAACGCATGTCCCCACCGCTGCGGCCTCGTCCAGGCAGGGCAGCACCACGCTGACGTCGCAGGCGGCCTCTCGCAGCGCTGGAAGCATGGTAAGCCGCGGTCGCTCTGGGCGTGCTTGCACTCGTCTATCCCGTTCGGACGCGCAGTATAGAGCGCTTGAGGCCTCTCCAAAACTGTTGGATGAGGTGCTTGCGTGGCTCCGCGCTCGCATGGACTGGACTCCCTCGGTCCAGGCAGGCGGGGGCACCCATTGCTACGCTGGTGGGCGTGGAGGAAGCGGCCAGGCATCCTGTGTGTCAGCCGGGTCGTGGATCGGCCGGCGCGGAGCAGCCGCGCCGCTCGGCGTCGAAGGCCACCGGACTGCTCTTTCTGGGCCTGCTTGTGCTGTACCTCGCCACCTCGGGCGGGCACACCACCTCGAACGATGAGGAGGAGCTGTACTACGTCACCCAGGGGCTGGTGGAACGGCGTAGCCTGGCGCTGCCGCCCGAGGAGGCGCGCGCGCTCGCCATTCCCCGTGGCGCGGCGGTCGGAGTCGACGGCAACTACTACACGCCCTATGGCGTGCTGCCGTCGGTCCTCGCCATGCCGTTGTACCTGGTTGGGAATGCCGTCGCCAGTGGTTTCGATCCGCGCCTCAACGGGTTCATCACCCGCCTGGCGGTCACGGCACTTTCGGCAGTTGTCACCGCCGGGGGGGCGGCCGCCGTTACGCTGCTGGGCCGCCGTCTCGGAGCATCCACCCAGGGTTCCGTGCTCCTGGGCCTCCTGTATGGGGTCGCCACCATCGCCTGGCCGTACGCGAAGGCATTCTGGAGCGAGCCGCTGGCCACCCTCCTGCTGCTGCTCGCTGCCCTGGCCGCCATTGAAGGTTCGCGGCGCAGCTCGGCGAGAGCCTGGTTCCTCGCCAGCCTGGCGGTGGGGCTCTCGGTGGCGACGCGGAGCGCCATGCTCGCGACCGTGGTGCCCCTGGGGCTGTACCTGCTCGCGGGTGTCTGGCGCGGGGGGCGCGGGCAGGCGTTCGGCCGCCTGCTGCGTCAGGGAGCGGGGTTCGCAGCGGGCTTCCTGCTGCCAGCCGCGGCCCTCGGCGTGTACAACCTGGTTCGGTTCGGATCGCCGCTCGAGAACGGTACCGGCTTCGGCAGTCAGTTGCAGGCCGCCCTGGTGGTCTTCGGCGGCAATGTGGGGGTTGGACTGTACGGCCTGCTGCTGAGTCCGGGAAAGAGCGTGTTCCTGTATTCGCCGCCGCTGCTGTGCGGGGTGCTCGCGTTGGCGGCGCTGTGGCGGCGGGTCCCGTACGAGGCGTTTCTCGTGGCGCTGCTGGTAGTGGCGCAGGTCGCGCTGGCGGCACCACTCACGTTCTGGCACGGCGATTCGTCATGGGGGCCACGCTACCTCGTGCCAGCCACCCCGTTCCTGCTGCTCCCCGTCGCGGCGTGGCTCGGACCTCGGGGGGCGCGCTCGTGGCAGCGAGCGCTCCTCGTCGGCACCGGCGCTCTGGGGCTGCTAGTCCAGGTGGTGGCGGTGCTGGTCAACCCACAGACCTACATCCTGCAGACCGGAGGACCTACCGGAGCCGGGGCCGAGCGGCGCTGGTTCGATCCCGCGGCATCGCCCCTGCTGGCCGCGCCGCGCCAGTTGCTTGGCCGGCTTTCGGCCGCGGCCATGCCGCTGGCTCCGGGCACGTTTGCGCTGGTCGATGGCTTCTACCCGGACGAAGGTTCCGCGGCCGACCTGCCCCGCTGGACTGGTGGCGACGCGCAGATCCTGCTTCGTCCCAGTGTTGCCGGCCGGTTGCAACTGGAGCTCGACGTCGTCCAGCCGGAGCCCGGTGGTCTCCGGCCCGCTCCGGAGGTCACCATCAAGGTCGATGGCCTGCCGCTGCCGCTCTCGGCGTGGACACGTCTCGACCGGGTCGATCGCGGCCGCTACGTAGTGGGCGTCGATCTCTCCGATCTCAGCGCCAACGTGCATGACGTGCGGCTCGTCTCACCCCTGTTCGTGCCGGCGCTCCTGGAGCGTGGTGCGGCAGATCAGCGGGCACTCGGGGTGCAGGTCCTCGACGTGCGCATCTCCGGCCTGATGGCGGTTTCCAGGCCCGGAGTGCCACCCTTGCCCGTAAGCACTTCTCGCCCGTGGAGTCGCGCGGCGTTCGGCTGGTTCTACGATCCGGCTGTACCACACCTGGTGGACCTCTGGCCGTGGTACGTGTCCAAACTGGGTCAGCCGCGAGCAGGCGGACTCGTCGGTTGCGTGGAGCGGTGCGCGCTGGTAGTGCGGGCGTACCAGGACGTGCTCGGCCGTCCGCCGGATGGGGGCGGTTGGATCGCATACGTCTCCAGCAGTCTCAGCGAGGCGGAGTTGCGGTCGGTCCTGTGTGCGTCGCCCGAAGGACGGGCGCGCGGCTGCCAGGCGGGTACCGACGTCGGCCCCCCTTCGTAAGGTGCGGGTTGCGAGCCGGAGTGCCTCATGGGCCTGCCAGGACGGCCTCAACCCAAGTTGCACGGTGGACCAAACGGAGCGTACGCGCTGCCCTTACGATCCCTGTCGGAGGCACACGTATCGTGCATCGCTCTCACTGTCTGCGCATGGCCTCGCTCGCCGCGGCCTCGACATTCTTCGCCGCGCTGCTCCTGGCGGGGCCGGCGTTCGCCCAGCCCACCAGGGACCCCCGCGAGCTGACTGTTCCCGTGTCGGACCTGGGTGCAGGGTGGGTCGTGACCGAGGAGTCGACGCGCGGCTCCACGCCCGACGTACCGGCATTCTCCGCCAGCTATTCCAACCTGCGCGGCTATCGGGCGCCGCGGGTGGCGCAGTTGGCGGTGGTGTTGGCGGCGAGCGTGGAGCAGGCCGATCGCGAAGTCGAGGGCGCGCGTCAGGCCACGGAGGCGAACGGCATTCCTTTTGAGCCGACCACCTGGCTCGGCGATGGTCCCGCCTACCGCGGCGCTGCCCCGAGTGGTTCTGGCGTGGCCACCACGATCTACCTGTTCCGCGTCCACGCCGCGGTGGCCGTGGTCCTGGAAGCCGGCAACGTCGCCGAGGCGTCGGCGGTGGACGAGCAGGCGACGGCGATCGCCGTGGCGCAGCAAGCCCGCCTGCGGGGCCGGCTGGATATCCCGGTTACGCTGGCGCCGCCGTACGCCTCCTGTGCACCTGAGCAGATCCCCGAATTCGCCTTCGGGTTCGCGGCGCTCAAGGAGCAGCTCGGCGCCACGATGGGCGCGCCGATCGAGTGCGAGCGCGTAGTGAACGGGGAGGGCGACACGTCCCAACGGACGAGCACCGGCGTCGCTTCCTACCAGCGTGCATCCAACGCGGTGCTGTTCGGAAACGGCGCCCGCACGTGGACGCTTGATGCCGGGGGCATCGTCGTCACCGTCCCCTGAGATGACGGCGCGCTCACACGAGCGGTGTTGCGGCGGTCAGTCGGATCCGGCTGGCCGCTCGCCGCCCGGCCGGGCCGCTGGCACCGAAGTAGCCGAAGCTTCAAGCGGCTGCCTTGCCGAAGCGTGCGTGCCGCGTGATCGGCAGCAGTCCCTGGGGCGAGCGGTTCGCGGCTGGGAGCTACGGCAGCCAGGCGAGGGCCTTGTCATTGGCATCACCGGAACTGATCGGGATCTCCGTCCCGCCGGCGAGCGGAATCACGCTCACCTGCCGGGTAGATCCGTTCTGCTGAGAGCGAGTGAATGCTACGAATCGGCTGTCGGGGGACCAGGCGAGACGGCTGATAGTGACTCCGTTGGCGCGGGGCAGGAGGGTCCGCGGGTCGCTGCCGTCCGGCCGAATGACGCGCAGCTCCCAGGCCTGGGTGGGCGAGGGCTGGTCCTCGAATCCGGCGTTGGCGGCGTACGCGATCCACTGCCCATCGGGAGACCACGCGGCCGCCATCTCCAGGACCCGATCGCCCGTCAGCTTGCGTGGGTTCGTGAAGCTCAGGTCCGTCACGTAGATGCTGTAGTAGGGCTGATCGGTGACGTACCCGAGCGCCAGCCGTTGGCCATCCGGCGCAACCGAAGGGTCGAGCCCCGTGCCGGGCAGCTTCCTCGAAGCGCCGCTGGCCAGGTCGAATGAGGCGAGCCCGCCGCCACCTGACTGTTGAACGAGCAAGGCACCGGACCCGAGCGGCGTCGCGGACAGGTAGCCCGCCGGCCGGTCGACGCTGATGCCGGGGAGTTGGGGGACCGCGTCCCTGGCCCGGCCGTTCTCCAGCGCGAGGATGCGCCGCCCGCCCACGACGACGTACACGGTTCGGCCATCTGGCGAGGCGGCAGCGTTCGTCAATCCAAGCTGGTCGCCCTCCACGGCCATCGACTCGAAGCCGGCCCGCGAGATGCTCGCCAACCGATAGTCCAGCGGGAAATCTGACCGAGCGCGGGGTCCGGTGCGGGTCGTGGCCAGCAACAGCCGGCCGTCGATCGGTGCTGTGATGGACCGGGTGGCCGGCGGTTGAGTGGGCATGGCAATCGCGGTGGCGAAGGTCCGCACCGCCTCTTCTGCCGCCGGGTCCACCTGGGTGGCAGGCACAGGCGGGGGAATGTTGGGCGTGACAGCCGCCGGGCGCGTGGGGGTTGGTGGCGAGGGCGCGGCACACGCGGCGAGCACCAGGCCGCTCAGAATGGCCGCGGCGCCCACCCGGTATGCGCCTGATGAGCCGTGCTGTTGACGGTCGCGAAGGCGCGCAAGAAAGGGCACGGCGGAGTATAGGGAGCGTGTCTCAGTCGTACTGAGCCAGCCTCTTGGATCAGCCGGACCCCGGCTCTATAGTGCGCCGCCACCTCGAACGGATACCTACGTGCCCTTCACTCGCCGCACCGCACTTCGCCATATTTCCGCCGCGCTCGTCTTCGGCGCTCTCTCCACCAGGGCGGCTTGGGCCGAGGATGAGGTTCCCCTCGTATCGAATGAGGAGGCGACGCCGACGCAGCCCGGTGGCGTGGGGACGGACGTGCGCGCACCGGAGGAGCCAGCGTTTCGGCCTGTGGTGCGTCCGCTGAAGAACACAGCGGACCTCCCCGGAACGCTCCTGCTGTCCTCGTCTCGTGAGCGCCCTGGGATCGGCGACACGACGGATCGCTATCGGCTCTTTACCCTGCAGGGCGGGGCGCTGACGCGCATCAGTTACCCGGATGAAGAGCTCGGGCCTTCCGCGGCCGTCCTCTCGCAGGATGGCAAGCAGGCGCTCGTAGTGGCGGGTAGCCGAGCGATCTACCTGCTCGACCTGAAAGGCGGCACTGGCCCAAGGCCGGTGCTGCAGCGACTGGAAGCGATATCGCCTTCGCAGTCGGATTCGTACATGGGCGTGGCCTGGTCCCTGGACGAGACGCGCGTCATGGTGGCACGCCCGAAACCGTTCGGCATGACGGTGGTGTCGGTGGCGGATGGCGCCAGCGTGTTGACCCCGTACCTGGGGTTCCAGCCGAGCTTTGCGCCCGACGGGAAGCAGTTCGCCTTCTCGTACCTGGCGCCAGGAGAACCCGCGGCAGCAATCTACGTGGCGCCCACGGATGGGCTTGATGCGCCCCGCAAGCTCACCCCGACCCAGGCCTACGAGACGTGGCCAGCGTGGCTCGGCGACGGCCAACGGATCGCCTACCTGTCCCGAGGGGACACGTGGGAGGTGCACGTCTGGAACCTGCGGACCCAGGCTGAGCAGGTCGTGGCGCGGTCGCCTTCGACGGACACGGCGATCGTGGGTTTCGTCTTCTCCCAGGACGGCGAGTGGGTGGCGTGCTCGCTGCTCGAGGCGCGCACGCAGCAGCGCAGCGTGCGGGTGGTCAGCGTCCTCGATACGTCGGTGTGGCTGGACCTACCTCGGGAAGGTGCCTGGAATGACCGTGCGCTCAGTTGGGCAGATGGGAGCGCCGCGGCGCGGGCCTGATAGCCGGATGGCGACAAACAAAGAGGGCGGGGGCAATTGCCCCCGCCCTCTTTCGGTCTGCCTGGCGCGCAGTTAGGGAGCGCGCTCGACGTCTTCGGACTTGAACGGGATCCAGGCGTAATTGTTTGTCGCCAGGTCCAGGATGTAGGCATAGCCTTCGCGCAGGAAGAAGGCAATGACCTGCGAGCCCGCGGGGCGAACGCCGAATGTGACACTGTCGGGACCTTGTGACGCGGTGGACAGGATCGGCAGCGGCCTCTCCACGATCATGAGTTGCGGTGAAAGCAGCTCCAGCACCACCGCCCGGGGGCCGAAGTAGGAGAAGACCACGGTGGCCATCGGCACGTCCGCGATCTCGGGAATGATCTGCTCCGGCAGCACGGCCCTGACGCCGGGAGGCGCAAGGGGCAGGAGTGGCGCAAACGCGTCGGCACCCGTCACCAGGAACAGGCCAGGGATGGTCTGGATGACGACCAGCGGAACCCCATTTTCCGCCGGCGGCGGAACCGTCTGCGCGGCGACGGTCCCGGCGAGCGCGGTGGCCGCAGCCAGTCCGAGAAAGAAAGCTCGTAGTAGGTGCTTCAAGCGCGGCCTCCGTGAAAGTAGGAGCGTTCGATAACGCCTCTGGCCACTCTACCACGCACCGTTTCGGGCGGCAAGCACCAGAAACGCTAAGGTCGGCAGCCCGGAACCCGAGGCGCGGTTCCATCTGCCAATGAGCCCGACCGCCCCTACGGCGCGGCGCGCGTGGGTGCCGGCGTGGGCGCGGCTTGTGGTGCCGATGCGCCGCCGGTGCGCGCGGTGGGGACGGGGGTGGGCGCGGTTGCCGGGACCGTGGTCGCCGCTGGTGCTGGCGGTGTGGTGGCCGCCGCGGGCGCGCGCGTTGGGACGGCCGCGGCCGGGACAGCAGTTGCCGTGGGCGCGGCCCCGGCCGCTCCGGCAGTCGCGGCCGGGCGCGCGGTGGCGTCGGCCGCCGGCGCCTGCGCGGACGCCGCGTTCGTGGCGGATGCGGCGGGCGTGCCGGTCGCACGGGCTGGCTCAGCGGCGGCAGCCGCGGCGGCTTCCTTGTCGCCAACGACCTTCGCCAGCGCATCCTCGACGCTGGCGGTCGCGGGCTTGCCTTTCGTGCCGACGAGGGTGACGTTGCGTGAGGGCGCGTACGTGGTCTTCAGCTTCAGCGTGCGCGGTTCGGCGCCCTTCGGGGTGACGGACCGGGTGACGACCGCGTCAAAGCCCTCGCGCGCCGATTCCACCTGGAGCGTACGCCCCCACACGAACGACGGCTCTGGCTCGGCGACCGGTTTGGGATCGGCCGGGGTGCGGTTGCTGATGTCGGCGGGTGAGACATCCACTTTCCAGGTTGGCTTCGTGCCGTACAGGGCGAAGTAGAGGTTCGACTCGTCCGTGGCGGACTGGATCAGGACGTACGTGTCGGTCGGGTTGATCCAGCGGAAGTCCAGGCCGGCGTCGCTATCGACGGCAGCGTCCAGCCCGACCACGCCTCGTGAGGTGTAGGCGGGGATCCAGTACGTGTGCGGGTAGCGCTCTTCGAGTGGGTAGCCGCTCCAGAACACCGGCTGGAACAGCGTCGTGGCCACCTGGCAGATGCCGCCGGCCACACTGGGCACGGTCTTCACGCCTTCGCTGCCGGTTGTGATGCCGAACCCCCACTGGAAGCCCGCTTCCAGGGTGGTGGGGCCGACCTCCTTGTTGAAGGAGAAGGTCCCGCCCGGCGGCACGAGCACGCCGTTGAGGCGCTCGGCGGCCAGTTTGATGTTCGCCTGCTTCTCGGGGAGTGAGCCGGCGAAGGACGTGGAGCCGCGGTCGATGAGCTCCACGATGCCAAGCGACTTGAGATCGTCCGAGGGGACCGTGGGCCGCGTGGCCGCCACCGGGATCTCGGCCGTTCGCTCGCCGGCGAGCAGCCGCGTGCGCAGAAGCTGCACCGTGGCGGCCTGGTCGAGCACGCGGCCGTCGCGGCTCTCGCGCAGCACCTTCAGCGACCCGTTGGTGAACTGGACGCGCGCGTTCTGGACCTCCTGGTTCACGTCCTTCGCGAGCTTGCCGACGAACGCCTGGAGCGACGCCTCGTCGAGTTTCACCGACACGGGTTGGCCCGCCCGCGCCGGTTGCTCCAGCGAGACCAGCTTCAGGACCTCGGCGCGCTCGAGGGGCCAGCGCTGCTTGCCGAACGTCAGCGTCAGGGGTGCTTCGGAGCCGGTGCTGCCGAGGAGGCGCTGCAACTGATCGCGCGCGGTCTGCACCTGCTCGTTGGCCACCAGCGGCGGAGTCTCACGCACGACCAGGTCCGCCGCGGGACTGGCGAGCACCATGGCCCGGGTAATCCGCTCGCGAGAACCGGGGACGTCCAGGGCGACGCCCGTCTCGGCCGCCTGGTACTGGAACGTGCCGTCCTTGCTGTTGAGCACCAGCCCTGCGTCCCGCGGCGGCCGGTCCACCTCGCGGGCAATTTTCGTGAGCGAGCCGTCCAGTGCCGCCTGGTCGGTCGTGCCGTCCACCGCGATGCTGCGCCCGCTGAGCAAGGCGCCCAACTGCTCGCCCAGACGGGAGGCTGGGTTGCCCTCACGCCCGACGCGGTATGAGGCCAGCGCCAGGTCGGCCGGGTCGAGCCGCAGCCCAAGATCGCGCGCGCTGGTGTTCCAGGCGCGGTCGCCGTAGGCGAGCTTCAGGGGCCGCCCGAGCAGGACGTCCACGCTGGGCGCAATCCGCGCCGCCGCGTCCTGGCGAGACAATCCGCCGACGGATGTGCCGAGCACCGTCACGCCGGGCGCTACGCGGTCCCAGTTGGCAGCTTCAAAGCCCACTAGGCCGGCGAGCGTGAGGGCCAGGACCGCGGCGAGCCCCATCAGCACGTTCGCGCTGCTGACGCCGCCACTGAGTGGGGCGCGTACGTCGCGAGGACGTTGGGAGGGTAGGGCGCGGGAGACAGTCGACACGGGCGGGAAAGAAACGAGCGGGGCCACCGTTTCTAACACACACCTATCCTGGAACCGAAGAGTTTGGGTCTCACCAGGGGCACGGTTCCCCCGCCAGGGACCCTACGAACAGGTGCTCATGAGTCGTTCCACTGGAGCTGGCGCAACACCACCACGTCATCGCCACGCGCCTGGATGGGCTCGTCTTCCGGCAGATCCGACGCCCGCGCAAGCGCTTCGCTCACATGCAGGAGCTCGCCGTTCCACCACACCTGTTCGGCGAGTCCGCCGCGGAGGGCACGGGCGCGGAGTCGCCGAATGAGCTGCTCTCGATTCATGTTGGGCACGGCATCGGGAAGCATGAGACGTGCCATTCGGCGGCGGCGCGCCCGTGGCGCGCTTGTGCCGCTCGCTGAACAGCCGGCTCTCTTGTGCTTCTGGGAAGGCTTGTTTATTCTCCGCGAGAAGGTCGCCCCCTGACCGGGGCCAGGCAGCGCGGTTGGCGCGCTGGAGCACGACGAACGAACGCATCGATGAACGAACCGTTCGAGCGCTCCCCGCCCCGTTCCAGGAGGTCGAACAACCACCGTGGCAATGACCATTCAAGCGACGAACCACACCAAGGCCATCCGCCTCGGGCACCCCAGCTACGTCTGGCGCCGCGGCCAGGACCGTCGCATGCAGCAGATCCGTGAGTTCGTGGAGCTGCGCGGCAAGCGCATCCTGGACATCGGCTGTGGGATGGGCATGTACGTGTCGCGGCTGCGCCAGTACAGCAACGACGTGTATGGCGTGGACGTGGACCCCGAGAAGATCGCCGAGGCGAGTAGCTGGCTGCCCAACCTGAAGGTGGCACCAGGCGAGCTGCTGCCGTTCGAGGACAACACCTTCGACGTGATCCTGCTCAACGAGGTCATCGAGCACGTCGAGGACGACCAGAAGACGATCCAGGAGGCGTATCGCCTGCTGGTGCCGGGCGGCCACATCGTGATCTATGCGCCGAACCGGCTGTACCCGTTCGAGACGCACGGGTTTTACTTCGCGGGCAAGTACTACTTCCGCCTGCTGCCGGTGCTGGCCAACTGGGTGCCAGACTTCGTGCGCAACTACTTTGCGCCGCACGTGCGCATCTACACGCGCGCCAGCATCCGCCAACTGTTCAAGGGCCTGGATGCGCGCTTCGTGGTGGAATCGCACATCTTCCCGGGCCTGGACAACTGGGCCGAGCGCGGCCTGGTGGGGCGCATCTTCCGAGACCTGATGCACGCGGCGGAAAGCTCGCCCCTGCGGGCGTTTGGCATCTCGCACTTCGTGGTGGTGCAGAAGCCCGCGTAGCCCCACTGGCGGCGGCTCTGGTACATTCTTCTCGCGACCGCTCACACGGCGTCCGCCACAACTTCATAGCACCCTTATCAAGAGAGGTGGAGGGGAACGGCCCTGTGAAGCCCGGCAACCCCCTCGCTCGTGCGCAGGCGCAGGAGTGGGGCAGGTGCCAATTCCGCTAGTGGCTCTGTCTATCCCGGACGGAGCGGGCTAGAAGATGAGGGAGCTCGTGCTCACGCGTGGCACCTCACGAGCCCCTCACCCCGAGGGGCTTTTTGTATTCGGTTTCTGCCGCGAGCAGCCTGGAGGAGCCAGCACAACCTATGGCGATCATCACCGCAGACGTACCGGCGCCCGTGGTGGCGTCCACCAGCCGCGTGCGCGGCCTGCAATGCCGCGAATGCGGACAGCTTTATCCGCGCGCCCCCATGCACGTCTGTGAGCTGTGCTTTGGTCCCCTGGAGGTCGCTTACGACTACGACGTGATCCGTCGAATGGTGAGCCGTGAGTCCATCGAGCGCGGGCCGCATTCGCTGTGGCGCTACCGCGACCTGCTGCCCGTAACGAGCGACCGCGTGGTAGACAGCGGGGCGGGCTTCACCCCGTTGCTGCGCGCCGAGAACCTGGGCCGTGCCCTGGGGCTGCGGAACCTGTGGGTCAAGAACGACACCGTGAACCCCACGTTCTCGTTCAAGGACCGCCCGGTTTCCATGGCCAGCAGCGTCGCCGCCTACGACTTCGGGTTTGACACCCTGGCGTGCGCCTCGACGGGGAACCTCGCGGGCTCGGTGGCCGCCCACGCGGCGCGCGCCTGGATGCGCGCCTGCATCTTCATTCCCGCGGACCTGGAGCCCAGCAAGATCTCTGGCGCGTCCATCTACGATCCCATTCTTGTCGCGGTAGACGGCAACTACGACGACGTCAACCGGCTGTGCAGCGAGATTGGCGACCTGTACGGCTGGGCGTTTGTCAACATCAATGTACGGCCGTACTACTCCGAGGGATCGAAGACCCTCGCCTACGAAGTGGCCGAGCAGTTGGGCTGGCGTCTCCCGGACCGGGTCGTGGTGCCGATCGCTAGCGGCTCGATGTTCACGAAGATCCACAAGGGCTTTCGCGAGCTCAGCTCGCTCGGGCTGGTGGCTGCTGGGAACGTGAAGATGGTCGGTGCCCAGGCGCTCGGCTGTTCGCCGGTGGTGACCGCCTTCAAGGAACACACCCACGACGTGCGGCCCGTCCGCCCCAACACCATCGTCAAGAGCCTCGCCATCGGCAACCCGGCCGACGGCTATTACTCGGTGAAGATCGTCGAGGAGACCGGCGGCGACCTGGAAGCGGTTACCGACGACGAGACAGTGGACGGCATCCGCCTGCTGGCCCGCACGGAAGGCATCTACGCCGAGACTGCCGGTGGAGTGACCGTGGGCGTTCTGAAAAAGCTGGCTTTGCGCGGGGCGATTGACCCCGACGAGACCGTGGTCGCGTATATCACGGGGAATGGCCTGAAGACCCCGGATGCCGCCGCCGGCGTGTTGGCCCCGCCGCTGCACGTGGCACCCACGCTCTCTGCGTTCGAGGCGGCCTACAAAGACCTGCTGGCCCGCACTGGCGCCTGACCCGTGGTTCATGTGGCAGGCAATGCGCCATTCACGCACTGGCGCGCCCCTTCCATCCCGCCGCGCCGCGGTGGAAGCGCTCGATGCGACCCACATGACGCACGGGTGTGTGTTCCGCCCGTGTATCCCGCCCCTGATTTTGACCTGGAGGTCTACTGCTCCCGATGAATGTCCGAGTCCGCATTCCTGCACCGCTGCGCCAGGCGACCGATGGTGCTGCCGAGGCATCCGTTCAGGCGGCCCCACTCTCCGCGGCCCTGGGCGAGCTTGAGACGCAGTTCCCCGGCATGAAGGGCCGGCTGCGCGACGATGCCGGCGCCTTGCGCCGCTTCGTGAACATCTACGTCAATGGCGAGGACGTGCGGTTCTTGCAAGGTCTCGACACCGACCTGAAGGCGGGCGACGAGGTGAGCATCATCCCCGCCGTGGCCGGCGGCGCCTGAGCAACCTGGCTGGTTAGCGCACGAACGCGCCCGGCGGGCGACTGGCGGAGTGACGTTCGAGGATGGGCTGGATGCCAAGCTCCTGAACGAGCGGGGCCCACAGCACAAAGCCAGGGTCCACGTGCTCGGCGCGGCTGAGCAGCTCACGCGTACGCAGGAAGCGGCCGCTGCCAGCTTCGACGGCCACCACGTAGAGAATGGCCTTCACCGAAAGCGGACGGGAGGCCAGCACCGTGCTGGCCAGGTTGTACGCCTGCTGCTTGCCGCCAAGGCGCCACAGGACCGTAGCCAGTGCGAGTGGTGCCGCGGGGTCTTGTGGTGATTGCGCGGCCGCGTGGCGGAGCGCCGTGGCCGCTGAATCTAGCCGCCCGTCCTGGAGCAGCCCAATCCCTTCCGCGAGCGTCGATTCGGGGAACTCCGCGCCGAGGCGCACCACCTCTTTGCGGATGTTTTGATCGTGCGGCTCCCGCTCCCAGGCGGCGAGGAACTTTGCCGCGGCCCGCTCGCGGTCGCCACGGCGCTCGAACCAGACCGCCTGACCGACCTCGGCCAGGGGGTCCTCGG
This sequence comes from Chloroflexota bacterium, assembly GCA_016191465.1. Taxonomy (GTDB): domain Bacteria; phylum Chloroflexota; class UBA6077; order UBA6077; family CF-72; genus JACPOP01. The sequence continues at coordinate 51,650 of JACPOP010000026.1, forward strand.
GGTCCAGCGCCGCGCAATGCTGGAACGTCTCAAACGCTTCCGCTTGGCGCAGGCTGAGCTGGGCCCAGGCGAGGGCCCGGAGGGCGATGAGGCAATCAGGGTGGGTCCGCAGGGCCCGCTCGGCGGCGTTGGCAGCATCAAAATGCCGGCCCTGAATGGCAGCCTCTCGGGCTTCCTCCAAGTGGATCGCGGGATCAGCCACGGTGCGCCTCACTTTCGATCACGTCCGGCGCGCGACCGCGCCGCCGATGCGCCGCTTCCCGCGGCGCGGCTCCGAGCTCCACGGCGTCACGCAAGGCACCAATGGCCTGGCGCAGAACTTCGGAGCGGCTGACGCGCTTCGCAATCCGCCGCTTCCAGGCTCGGGCGATGAAGTCGATGTCGTCCAGGTCACGCTGCGAAAGATAGACGGTCCGCGCGAGCACGGCTCGCCCGGCGAGGCCCTTTCGCGCCTTGCCGGGTGGCGAGCCCTCCGGGCGAGCGTCAGAAGACCGAACGGTTGCGGCCCCGTCCGCGACGGAATCAGGAGCCGGCCTCAGGGTTTCGAGCGCCGGCTCCTCACTCTCGCTCTCCGCGTCCAGGATGGGAGTAGGGGCGCGGCCGGTGAGGATGTCGAGCGCCAGCGGGGAGCGGCGGGCCGTGGCGCCCTGGAAGATCTTCAGCTTGCTCTGCAGCAACCGCTGCGAAGCCGTGGTATCTACCGGCTCGCGCTTCCGAGCCACGCTTCGCGTCCCGAGAGAAATGCCTCGAATTCGAGCGGCTCGGCGCCGCCCGGAACCAGCTTCGGCTGGGGCGGCTCTGCGGCGGTGCCGTTCTGAGCGCGCACGATCTCCTCCTGGGGAGATGGCGCCGCGGCCGGCACGACGCCTGTCCTCTCCATATCAGCGTCAGGCGCTGCCTCTGGTGCGAGCACGACCTCGGGCTCAGGAATTGGATCATTCGGCGGAGCCGGGTCAGGCGCAGGCTTCGGCACCACCGACGGACGCGGAGCCTCCCTCTTCTGTGTCTGCGTTGATGGAGCGTCGCCCACGCGCGCCATGAGCTCCCGCGCAAGCGCCCTGTACGCATCGGCCGCGGGGCTGCTCGTGTCGTAGTCGAGCACGCTGCGACCGGCTCGCGCAGTCTCCTTCAGCACCACCGCTAGCCGTACCTCGGTGTCAAAGACGTTGACCTCGCCCTGCAGCCCCTGGCGTACCGTCTGCACCACTTCGCGCGCGTGGCTGGTGCGCGGATCGACCATCGTGAGCAGCACCCCATAAATGGACAGCTCTGGGTTCAACTGGTCGCGCACGGCAGAGATGGTCTCGAGGATCTGCGCCAGGCCTTGCATGGCCAGGAAGTCCGCCTGGACCGGGATGACCACGCCGTCGGCTGCCCGAAGTGCGTTGATCGCCAGGAGGCCCAGGCTGGGAAGGCAGTCAATCAGCACGTAGTCGTAGCTGGCCGCGATCGGCTGCAGCAGGTTGCGCAGCGCTGACTCGCGGTTCATTGCCGACACCAGCCCAAGCTCCGCGGCAGAGAGGGTGCCGTTAGACGGGATCACGTCCAGGCCGCTGGGGGCATGGACCACGGCGCCACCGATGCTGGGCGCCTTCGCCGGCTTCCCGCGCGCCGCGAGCATGAGCAGGTCGCCGATGGACGGGTACACCCCGTCGACGTCCGGGATGCCGGCCGCCACCGACAGGTTGCCCTGCGGATCCAGGTCTACCAGCAGGACGCGCTTGCCGGCCGCCTGGAGGGCCGCGCCCAGGTTGAGCGTCGTCGTCGTTTTTCCGACGCCACCCTTCTGGTTAGAAACGGCCACAATGGGCACGCGGAGTCCTCCGTTCACCTGCTCGCCTGGTACCGTTCGCCGCCGGTAGCTCCGGCGGCATCAGCCAGGCAACCGCGATGCTACCGGTGACGGCGGCCGCCTTCAATAGCCGACATGTACGGGTGGCCACGCCGCGTCCCGCGGCAGCATCCGCTACCGTTGACTCAGGGAGCCGCCCAATGGTGAGAACCGACCCACTATGACTCCGACAGTCTCTTTCGCGGCGCTCCTGGAACGGCGTGAAGGCTTCCTCTTCCTGCCCATCGTGTACCGCATGGCAGCCCGGCTGGCGGGGCTCGATTGGTCGGAGCTCGCGTCGGATCCGGAGCGGGCGGCTCGGGCGCTGGCCGCGGCACAGGCAGCCTTCGGCCTGGCCGCTCAGGTGAGCCATTTCCGCATCGGGGTTGAGGCAGAAGCGTGCGGAGCCGCCCTGGCCCGAGACGAGGACGGCGATTGGGACGAGCCGCGCACGCTGGGCGAGCCCACGCTGCTCACGGAAGACGCGCTGACGCGCGAGCCGCTGCGCACGTGCATTGCCTCGACACGCTTCCTGGCAGACGCGCTCGCTGGCCGAGCCGCGACGGTCGCGGTGCTGTCGGGTCCGCGGGCGCTCTCGGCACTCTTCGCGGGTCAGCCGTCCGCGCCCGACCTGTTCTACGTTGCGCTTGGCCGCGCCTACGTCGAGGCTGGTGCCAACGCGCTCCTGATCGTCGAGGACGGCTCGCCGGTGGTGGAAGAAGACCCGCGGCTGCTGGAGCGGCTGAGCAACATGGCGCGGTTCCACCGCGTTCCGCTGCTCCTCCTCGACGCGGCGGCACCTCGTGCGGTGCCGGGATTTGACTTCGTGCTTGACGCCGGACACGTGCTTCCCCTGGAGGAGCTGCTCGCTCCGCCCGCCCGGCCAGAGCACTGGCGCGCGGAGCATGCGCCGATCCTCGCGACGGAGTGGGAGGTGCCCGGCGCGCTTGAGCCCCACTACCTGGCCGCGTGGACCGCGGCACTGTCGGGCGGGTAGCCAAACCGCAAGCCAGTTGCTCGGGGTCCGCCCGCGGTTCGTTAATATCTGGCTCTCTTGACTCAGCAGCGTGTTCTCGTAACCGGCGGCGCCGGGTTCCTCGGGATTAATCTCATCCGTTACCTCGATGCGCGTGGGTTCGCCCTCACCTCGTTAGACGTCCAACCGTTCGACTACGCAGATATGCGCGGCCGAATTCGGGTGGTGACCGGCGACATCCGCCGCCAGGCAGACGTGGAGCAGGCGCTCGAAGGCGTAGACCTCGTCGTTCATACGGCGGCGGCCCTCCCGCTGTACAGCCCTCGCGACATCTATACCACCGACGTCGACGGCACGCGCATGGTGCTTCGGTGTGCTCAGGCGGTTGGTGTGCGGCGGGTCGTACACGTGTCGTCGACCGCGGTGTACGGCGTGCCAGACCACCATCCGCTGCGTGAAGACGACCGTATCCAGGGTGTAGGTCCGTACGGGCAAGCCAAAGTGCAGGCGGAGATGATCTGCCTCGAATACCGCGCTCGTGGCCTCGAGGTACCCATCATCCGCCCCAAGTCATTCGTCGGACCCGAACGCCTGGGCGTGTTTGCGGTGTTGTACGACTGGGCGCTGGACGGTCACCGGTTCCCGCTCCTGGGCAACGGCCGGAACCGGTACCAGCTGCTGGACGTCGAAGACCTGTGTGAGGCGATTCGGCTGTGTCTCACCCTGCCGGCCCAGCAAGCCAATGACACGTTCAACATTGGAGCTGCCGAGTTCCAGACCATGGCGGAGGACTACCAGGCAGTCCTCGATGCCGCTGGCTTTGGAAAGCGGGTGGTGCCCGTTCCCGCGGCGCCCGCGATCTGGGCGCTCAGACTGCTCGAAGCACTGCACCTGTCGCCGCTCTACAAGTGGGTCTACGAAACGGCCGCCAGGGACTCCTTCGTATCCATTGACAAGGCGCGATCCGGGCTCGGCTGGGAGCCACGGTATTCCAATCAGCAAGCGCTGCTTCGCAATTTCCAGTGGTATCGGGAGCACCGCGCGAAGTTCGCCAACACCTCCGGTATCACCCACCGGGTGCCGTGGAAGCAGGGCGCCATTGGCATGCTCAAACGCGCGTTCTGACGAGCGGGCGAACACCTGACACGGCGTGCAACAGACGAAGCCGCCGGGCCACACCAATGGCACGGTGCTGCATGCGAAGCAGCGCCGCTCGCGCCGCCCGCGTGGCTTGCAGGCGCTTGTCGCCGGGGGCCTGCTGCTTGCGCTGATCGGCATGCTGGGTGGGTGGCGGGCCAGCCGGGAGCTTGATGCGCTTGAGGCCCTCGCTCCGGCGCGTCTGGCGTCCGCCGGTAGCCTGGTGATGCGCTTCCTGCCGGGTCTCGTGTCAAACCCGGCGCGCGGGTCGAGTGCCGCCACGGACCCATATCTGTCGCGCGAGTACCTCGCCACGCGACGTGTTCTGCAGGGCTTCGCCGCGCTCACGGGCGTAGGGATCGGGCTGGCCCTGTTCGGGTCCGTACCACGCCGGCGCGACCTGCAAGGGACTGGCGAGCTGCCCGCGTCCCGCCGCCCCTCGGTGTGGACAGATTTCGGCGCACTCGTGCTGCTGGCGTCGCTCGCCTACGCGGGCTTCGTGATCTTCGAGACCGGCTGACCTGCCCGCTCCAGACGGGCCGAATCGGGAATACGCGCGGGCTGGCGCCCGTTCCTTAGAATGTTGACCAACGTACTCAGCATTTTCAAATCCGGGAAGGGAGAGGCGTGCCCGTGCGATTGACCATGCGCAGCGACTACGGCGCCCACGCCGTGATCGAGCTTGCGGCGCGCTTCGGCCAGGGCCCGGTCCAGAGTGCGGACATTGCCACGCGCCAGAAGATCCCGCTCGCCTACCTCGACCAGCTCCTGGCGACCCTTCGGCGGGCTGGCATTGTGCGCAGCACGCGCGGACCGCATGGCGGCCACGAGCTTGCGCGGAGGCCGCACGACCTCACCCTCGGCGACGTCGTGACGGCCCTCGAGGGGCCGGTTGTGCCTACCGAGTTCGTCCACGCGCCCAGTACACAGGCCGGCGGACAGGATCGGCTTGCCGGGTGCGCGGTCCGCAACACCTGGCACGCGGCGGCGGTTGCGTCGCAGCGAGTGCTGGACGCCACGTCGATCGCCGACCTGCTGGCCGAGCAGCAGCACATCCGCTTACTCCGCGGCGAGCCGTGCCCGACCGCGGTGGCAGCCTCAGGGTCGGCCATCCTGGTCGCCGCTAACTGAGCCGACTCATCAGATTCTCCCATCGAACCCGCACCGCTCCGAGGTTTCTCCTATGTCCACCCAGCTCCCCAACGCACCTTCAACCAATGGCACGCACTCCAACGGCACAGCGCCGCTTGGCACGGCGCTCACGCTCGATCAGGGGCGCCGCTACGCGCGCCACATCATCCTGCCCGAGGTGGGTTCTGTGGGGCAGCGCAAGCTGCTCGCCGCAAAGGTGCTGCTGATTGGCGCGGGCGGCCTGGGCTCGCCCGCTTCGATGTACCTCGCGGCGGCGGGTGTCGGCACGATCGGCATCGTGGATTACGACACGGTGGACCTCTCGAACCTGCATCGCCAGATCGTGCATGGCCACCACAACATCGGGAAGGCGAAGGTGGATTCGGTTGCCGAGCGGCTGGCCGACATCAATCCCGATACCCGGGTGGTCACGCACAACGAGCCAATCTCCTCAGAGAACGCCCGGGAGATCATCGGCCAGTACGACATCGTGGTGAACGGATCGGACAACTTCCCCACCCGCTACCTCGTGAATGACGCCTGCTACCTGCTGGGCAAACCCCTGGTCGATGGCAGCCTCTTCCGCTTCGAGGGCCGGGCGACGGTATACGAGCCCGGCAAGGGCTGCTACCGCTGCCTCTTCCCCGCCCCGCCGGCGCCCGGCGAGGTGCCAAGCTGCGCGGAAGCGGGCGTGCTGGGCGCCATGTGCGGCGTGGTCGGGACCATCCAGGCCATCGAGACCATCAAGCTCATCCTGGATCTGGGTGTCTCGCTGGCTGGCCGGCTCCTGATCTTCGACAGCCTGGAGATGGAGTTCCGCGAGTTCAAGGTCCGCCGTGATCCAAGCTGCCCGCTGTGTGGCGAGAACCCCACCATCCATGACCTCATCGACTACGAGGCGTTCTGCGGCGCCCCGGTAACCACCCTCGGCTAATCGAGCAACCGAGGGACCAACCAGCGAATGAGGCGCGCCGGCGCATCGCCCCCGTCAGTACAAGGAACAGGAAGAGGAAGAGATTCCCATGGCAAACGTGAAAGTCCCGTCGATGCTTCGCCCCATGGTGGGCGGCGAGCGCGTCATCTCCGCCGAAGGCGGAACCGTCCGTGATCTCATCACGCTTGTCGACCGGAGCCACCCCGGCTTCGCCGCCCAGTTGATGGACCAGCGTTCTGGCGGCCTGCGCTCCTTCGTCAACGTGTACCTCAACGATGAGGACGTGCGGTACCTGGGCGGCCTGGATACCCCCGTTGAGCAGGCAGACACGGTCTCCATCCTCCCCGCGGTCGCCGGCGGCCGCGGGTAGCCAGGGGCACTGCGGACGGGCAGGCATGCACGCGCTGGACCGTGAGCTGAGGAGTCCCCAACACGGTGTGCTGCGGACTGGCTCCCAGCAGGCGCCGAGGACCGGGATCGAGCACGCGATCGGCAATACGCCACTCGTGGAGCTTCCTTCGTTCAACCCGCGGCCAGAGGTCCGAATCTGGGCGAAGCTGGAAGGTGCCAACCCGTCTGGCAGCGTCAAGGACCGTGTGGCCCTGTGGATGCTGAATGCTGCCGAGGCGCGTGGCGACCTGTACCCGGGCGTGCAGCGCACCATGGTCGAGCCGACCAGCGGCAACACCGGGATCGCCCTCGCGATGCTCGCCCATCGGCGCGGCTACCGATTCCTGGCCGTGCTCCCGGAGAACGTCAGCGTCGAGCGGCGCCAGCTCCTGGCGCTGTACGGGGCCGAGGTGGACTTCACGCCCGGCGAGCTCGGCTCGAATGGCTCCATTCGTCGCGCTCAGCAGTTGGTCAGCGACCATCCGGCGCGGTACTTCATGCCGTACCAGTACGGCAACGAAGCGAATCCACGCTCGCACTTTGAGAGCACCGCGCCCGAGATCCTCCGCGACCTCCCGGGGATCACCCACTTCGTGGCCGGCCTTGGTACTGGTGGAACCCTGACCGGGGCGGGCCGCCGCCTGAAGCAGGAGCGCCCGGACATCCAGGTGATCGCGGCCGAGCCGCACCCGAACGACAACGTGCAGGGCCTGCGAAGCCTCGACGAGGGTTTCATCCCGCCGGTCCTGGATGGAAGCGTGCTGGACCGCAAGATCCTCGTCACCTCAGACGATTCGCTGGTGATGACCCGGCGCATCGCCGAGCAGGAGGGCGTATTCGCGGGCATCTCGTCCGGCGCGGTGCTGCACGCTGCCCTGCGGGTTGCGCAGCGCCTGGAGCGCGGCAATGTCGTGTGCCTGTTCGCGGATGGGGGCTGGAAGTATCTCAGCATGGGCGTCTGGACCGAACCGCTCGCGGATGCCCAGGACGCCGTGCGCGACAAGGTGTGGTGGTAGCGTCGGACGCTGGCCGTGACGCGCTTCCGCTCACGCTGGGGTTCCCGCGTTCGCTCCAGGACGAGCTCGTTCGCCTCGCTCGCGCGGGGGACCCGGAGGAGATCTGCGGGATCCTCGCGGGCCGCCGAGGCCGCGTAGAGCGGATCTTTCCCGTGACGAACTCGGCCGAGAGCATCTCTCCCCAGGCCGGTGTGTTCCGGGATCGCCAGTCGGGCACGGCCACGGGTGGCCAGAAGCCGGTCCATTACTACATGGACCCCCGGGACCAGATGCGTGCCTACGATGCCATTGACGCGGCCGGCCTGGACGTGGTCGGCTACTACCACTCGCACACGCATACCGAGGCGCGGCCTTCGCCGACGGACATTCGCCTAGCAGCGGACTCCTCGGTGTTCTGGGTCCTGGTGAGCCTCAAGGCCGACGAGCCGCACCCCCCGGTACGGGCCTGGCGGATCCTGAAGGCGGACCCAGCCGACGAAGCGGGCGACGTGGTGGAGGTTGCGCTCGACGAGCGAACAACGGCCGCGACGGTTGCGGGGCCTTCGTAGAATCTCCACGTGGCACGTGTTGTGGTCGGCATGTCCGGCGGGGTCGATAGCTCGGTCACGGCCGCGCTGCTCAAGCAGCAGGGACATGACGTCATCGGCGTCACGCTCAATGTCTGGCCGGACCTTGATCTGCCAGAGGTGGGCCGTGAGGACGCCTGTTGCGCCATTGGCGCCGTGGAGGATGCGCGGCGGGTAGCCGACCGTCTGGACTTCCCGTACTACGTCCTCAATTTCAAAGAGGCCTTCGAGGAGCGGGTCATCAAAGACTTCGTGCAGACCTACGCCAGCGGCCGGACGCCGAACCCGTGTATTCGCTGCAACCAGTTCATCAAGTTCGATGCCCTCCTGGTGAAGGCGCGCCAACTGGGCGCCCAGTTTGTCGCCACCGGGCACTACGCCCGCATCGAGCACGGCACGGGCCCCGCCGGGGGCAATCGGCTGCGGAAGGCGGCCGATCCCACCAAAGATCAGAGCTACGTGCTGTACGTGATGTCGCAGGAGCGGCTTGGAGCGGCCCTCATGCCTTTGGGCGTCTTGCGCAAGGAGCAAACGCGCCAGATCGCGGCGGACCTGAAGCTTGGCGTCGCGAACAAGCCCGAGAGCCAGGACATCTGCTTCGTGCCGTTCAAACGCTATGCCGAGTTCTTCGACGTCTACGCCCCCGAGGTGCTGCAGCCGGGCCCCATCGTGGACCGCGACGGGACGGTGGTGGGGGAGCACCGCGGCGTGGCACTTCACACGGTCGGCCAGCGGCGCGGCCTGGGCGTTGCGACTGGCGAGCCCCGCTTCGTGACGGAGATCAGGGCCGAGTCGAACACGATCGTGCTGGGCACCCGGGACGAGCTGTTTCGTCGGACCGCGCGGTTGGACGAGGTGAACTGGATTGAGGGGGAATTGCCGATCGAGCCGGTCGCTGCCATGGCCAAGGTGCGCTATCGCGCCGCGGATGTCCCCTGCCGAGCGGGGCGCTCCGAGGAGGGGGGGCTGCTCGTGGAATTTGATGAGCCGCAGCGGGCGGTCACTCCGGGCCAGGCGCTGGTGCTGTACGACGGCGACGTGGTGCTCGGCGGCGGCACGATCGCGCACACCCGGTAACCACCGCCCCGCGCACGCGAAGGTCGATGCGGCGCAGGGTTCTTCGGACTCGCGAAGCGCCTGTGACGATCAGCACGCACCACAGTCGGCGCCAGCGGCTGAGCCAGCGGGCTTGACGTATACTGGTGCCGTACTTGCCAGATGCCCCGAGTTAACCGTGACATCGAGCGCCGCCTCGCCGCGCGACGCGAGCGCGAACGGCGGCGCCCGTCTGGAACCGCGCCACGTTCTCGCTTCCCCGCGGCTCCGTCGGGCCCTTCTGAGCGAGGTGATGGGGAGGATGGCGTCCACCAGTCGCCCGTGCAACCCACTCGGGCACCCGTGCGCAGCGCACCGGTCCGACGCGCGGCGCGGCCTTTCTCGGACTATCGGGCCGATTACGCCTACGTGCTCACGGACCTGCGCCGGATCGCCCTTGTGGTGGGCGGACTGCTGCTGCTGGTGATCGCGCTCTCGTTCGTCCTGCGCGTCTGATCGTCTCGGCGCCGTCGCTCCGACCGCCTGGACCAGCTCCGACACCCCCATGCTATCGCGACGGGTCCTCGGGGGCGCATCGTCCAACGTCCGACTATTTCGCCTGTTTGGGATCGACTTCACGGCGCACTGGTCATGGTTGCTGCTCCTGGCGAGCATGCTCTGGGTTGCGCACGATGTGTTTTCGAGCATGCCTCGGCGCGACCTACAACCATGGGCCTGGCAGCTCGCGGTGGTGGCGACCCTGCTCTCCGTCGTCAGCCTCTACGGCCACGAGCTTGCTCACGCGCTCGTCGCGCGCGCCCACGGGATCGAGGTTCGCAAGATCAGCCTCTTCCTGCTGGGCGGGGCCACGCATATCACCGAAGAAGCGCCATCCCCCAAGGCCGAGCTCCTGGTGGCGGTGGCCGGGCCGCTCACGAGCCTCGCACTTGGGCTTGTCGGACTGGGCCTCGCTCTGTTTGCCGAGACGCCAGCCCCTGCCCTGGCAGCCCTGGGACTCTGGCTCGCGGTCATGAACCTGCCGCTGGCAATCTTCAACCTGGTGCCGGCGTATCCACTCGACGGCGGCCGGGCGCTTCGGGCAATGCTCTGGTTTGCCGGCCAGGACCCGCGCTGGGGCAGTCTCGTGGCATCGCGGTTCGGGCAGGCGACTGCCGGCACGCTGCTCCTCGGCGGGCTGTATGGACTCCTTTCGGACCCCCGCGCGGCGATCAGCGGAGTGTGGCTGATCCTGATGGCATGGTTCATGTACGCGGGCGCGATGGGTGCTCATCAGGCGGTGCTGCTCCGCGATACGCTCGGGCAGCTTTCAGTTGCCACGATCATGCAGCGAAACCTCGGCCGGGTCGATGTTGGCGCGACCCTTCGCCAGTTTGCGGAGCTCAGCAGCGCGGCAGGGCAGGCAGCACCGCACGTCTTTGGCGTCTACCGGGACAACGTGCTGGTAGGGCTCGTTGGCCTTGAAGACCTTCGGCGCCTGCCAGCGCCGCTGTGGGACTCTGCCACGATCGAGCGCGTCATGCTGCTCATCCAGGGCTCGCCAAGCCTGGAGCCGGGCGCCAGCGCAACCCGAGCGCTGGCGCTGCTCGTCGACGAGGGCCGTAACGTCGTGCCCGTGATCGCCGAGGAGCGGCTCCTGGGCGTGGTGACGAGAGTGGACCTGGCCCGCGCCACCCTCGGCAGGCCGCGCTAACCGGCGGAGAAGATCGACGCGGAACGGCCCTGCTCGGCGTGCTGAGCAGGGCCGTTCGCATGGCGAACATAAGGCATTCGTTGTTCACGACAGAATCTGTGGATGCGGGTCCCCGGTCCGTCCGGAAGACATCCCGTTCTCCGGTTCCGTCTCCTTGGAGCCTTGCTCCTTCGTCGGATCTAACTCCAGAGGCGCGTTGCTCCCACGTAGCGGCTCGCCCAGTACTGGGAGTTCATGTTGGAGACCGTCACACCCGTACTCTCGTCGGCGGCATTGATGAACTGGCCGTTGCCAATGTAGATGCCGTTGTGGCTCAGGCCTGGCATGTAGGTGTTCGCGAAGAACACCGCGTCACCCGGGAGCAGCTCGTCGCGCGGGATCTGGACCCCGCCGTTGTACTGCTGCCACAGACCGCGTCCGACCGGGTTTCCGGAAATCTTGCTGACGTAGTAGACGAACCCCGAGCAATCGAAGCCCGAAGGCGATGTTCCGCCCCACACGTAGGGGTAGCCCTTGAACTGCATCGCCGCCGCGACGACCGCCTGGCCGCCGCGGCCTCCAGCAACCGGGGCTGGCGCTGGCGCGGGCACAGGGGCCGCCGGGGCCGGTGCAGGCACTGTCTGGGGCTTTGGCGCCGGCTTGGGGGCAGGTGGGGCCGGCTGGGCCACGACCGCCGGGCCGCCCTGGGTCCCGGCACTCGTGGCGGGGCGTGGGGCGGGCGCTTCGACCACTGGAGCGGGCGGCGCCGCGACAGCTTCCGCGCGGAGCCGTCCGTTTGGAAGGACCAGTTTTGTACCCACGCGGATCACGTCGGCGTTGTCGAGGTCGTTGTAGTCCAGTAGCAGGCCGAGATCGACCTGGTACTTCCAGGCAATGTCGGACAGCTTCTCGCCCGGCTGGACCTCGTACTCGAGCCCGCGAGTGGGCAGGATGCGCAGCTCCACGCCGGGTTTGATGCTGTCAGGGTTGGACAGGCCGTTGCTGGACAGAATGGTGGCGACGTCCACGCCGAAGAGGCTGGCGATGCTGACGAGCGTGTCGCCGTTCTTCACCTCATAGGTGCGGGAGCTCGGGACCTGGCGGCGTGCGGGTGAGTCCACAATCGGCACCGGTGGTGCAATCTGCGCCGCGCGCTGCTCGCCATCGGCGACCGCGACAGTGGCCGGTGCGGGCGCCTGGACCAGCGGGTTCGCGCCCGGGACCACGACTTCGGTGCCGACCACCAGTAGGTCCGGATTGGCGCCTAGCCCATTCGCCGTCACGATCTCTGCCAGCGGAACGGCGTACCGTTCTGCCACCTGCCGCAGCGTCTCGCCAGACTTCACGGTGTACAGGACGCCGCTCGTCGGCAAGATCACCAGCTCCTGGCCGACGCGGATCAGGTCCGGGTCTGAGATGCCGTTGGCTGCCATGATTGTCTGCGTGCTCACGCCGTACTTGGCGCTGAGCATGCGCAGGGTCTCGCCCTCTTGGACCGTATGTCGTTGCGGTTTGAGCGCCGCGGCTGCCTCAGGCGCGGAGGGGGCCGTGGCGGCGGAAGCCGGCGCCGGCTCAGGGGCCGACGTGGCCGCCGAAGCCACCTGTTCGCTGCTGTCCACGGCCTCCATGGACATGGTGGCCTGCCGCATGGCGGAAGCCGGAACGGCCTCCGGGCGGGGTTGTAGGACCACCACGCTCAGCACGATGGCCGCGACACCAACCGCGGTTGCGTGGAAGAAGTAGCGCGGTCGGCTCTCAATCAGCGTGTTAAGGGCTGGTGCCACGGACTCGAACAGCACGGCACCGGTGCCGACTATTGCCTGAAGCCCACGACCCGCGGCGCTGGTTGCTCGACTCAGCGGTGACCGCTGCTCGTGCAGGTTGCTCAACCGTCGGCGGGACGGTCGGGGGGAGGTATGTCGCATGATGGAGATGTCTACTCCTCGTTCCTGTGCCGTGCGAGTCGCGCCGTCGCGACCATCGGAAGGCTGCGGATTCGGGGGGTTCGGCCTTCCAGTGAAGACCGTCGGGCACTATAGGCGTCCTCTGGACAGAGATCAACCCCCAACCGCACCATGCCGGAACAGGAGGCGATATGCCGGAAGGCGTAGAAATCACGATCGAGGCCGCGGTGCGGTCGCTCGGTACCACGTACGCGAACCTCATCCGCCGTGGCGCTGACGGCTCACTATCGCTCTCGGCCGATAGGTGGAGGATCGCCGCCCTCGACGTCCGCGCTATCCGGTTTACAGCTCAGGCCGAGGAAGCCGACGACCTGATACTTGATCGGGAAGACGTCCTCTTTGCTACCTGGGATCGCCTGCCCAAACAGCATGTGCGATCGCAGGTGCGCTTTTACCTGCGCAGTGGCGACCTGTGGACGCTCAGCGGAGCCTTCGAGGAGCCGACCTTCCCGTAGGGGGACCTACGGGAATGCTTTCTGGGTCCACTCCAGGGGGTCGACGTTGCCACTGTCGACCCAGATCTCCCAGTGCAGGTGCGGTCCCGTCGACAGGCCCGTGGAGCCGACGCGCGCAATCACGTCCCCGGCCTTCACCTGGTCCCCGACGTTGGCCGTGAACCCCTGGAGGTGCGCATAGGTGGAGTACACCCCGGCGCCGTGGTCCACGATCATGACGTTGCCGCGCACCGGGCTGGCTTGCGCAAACACCACCACGCCATTGGCCGTGGCCCGTACGGGCGCACCCTGAGGAGCGGCGTAGTCCAAACCAGCGTGGTTCCCCTGCGGGAACCGCCCGTTGTAGCTTCGTCGGGTTGCAAACTCGGTCGTGATCGGTCCTTCCACGGGGAGCAGGAATGTGCCGCTCCACCGCGCGGGACCGTTCTCCTGTCGATAGAAGGGCATCAATCGGCCGTCTTCCTCGGCGCGTATCTGCGCTTCGGCGAGGTAATCCTGGTTTGGATCGAGCTCCAGGACTTCTTCCGGGAACCGTGTGCGGGTGAGTGGAAACTTCTTCTCCCAGGTCGCCTCGTTGCCGAGCGCATCGCGGCCCTGCACCTTGAGCGTCAACTGGCGGTAGGCAGGCTCCGGGGGAATACCTTCCACCGCCCAGAACCCACCGCTGCCATCTGGCTGGAGGCGAAGGGTACGTCCCTCGAGCTCACCGGCGAGGCCCTGGACCGGTTCAGTGGTCTTGATGCGGATGCTGAACGTCTTGCCCTCCGTCGGTCCCGCTGCCGGGTCCACCACGACGTCAAGCGAGGGCGGGGTGTTGTCGGAGCGGAAGGTCCACGAAGCCTGGGCCTGGTTTTGGAGCCGCGAGGTGTCGCGCACGGTGACCTGCACGGTGTGCTCGCCGTCCGTCAGTTGGCTGGTATCCACCCGCACGAGCGCCCCCTGCACCTGGAGCGGGCGGCCATCGAGCGTCACGGACTCGAGGCGGGCGCGGTCCGTCGGCTCGAAGCGGATGGCCGCTTCGACTTCGCCTCTGAGCGGGCCGGTGGGGCCGGCTAGAGTGACTTTCGGCGGAGCTTCGTTGGAGTACCACCAGAGTGGATCTTCAATGGGGGCTTCCGTGGACACGAGGAAGCCAAACAGGCCCAGCGCCAGGAGAGCGGAGAGGAGCAGTTTCCAGAACATCCAGCAACGGCCGCCGGGCAGCCGCCAGTACCGTACGCGCTCCTCGCGGGTTCTTCAACAACGACGACGCAAGAACGTCCCGCGGATTCAGGCGCGTGCGCGCGGATCGAGCGCGTCGCGGAGGCCATCGCCCATGAGGTTGAAGGCGAGGGTTGTCACCATGATGGCTGCGCCCGGGAAGACCATGGCCCAGGGCGCGTTGATGATGAACGCGCGGGCGTTGGTCAACATCAAGCCCCACTCGGGCGTCGGCGGCTGGGCCCCGAGCCCCAGGAACCCCAAAGCGGCCGCTTCGATAATCGCCGTGGCGATTCCCAGGGTTGCCTGCACGATGAGCGGCGAGAGCGCGTTCGGCAGGACGTGAGCACCCACGATGCGCGGGGCCGTGGCACCGAGGCACCGGGCAGCCGTGACGAACTCGCGCTCCTTGAGCGACAGCGCTTGCGAGCGGGCCAGTCGGGCGTAGACGGGGATGCTCACGATGCCAATGGCCACCAGCGCCATGTCGAGACTGGGGCCGCGCATCGCGACGATGCCGATGGCGAGCAGGGTTGGCGGAAACGCCAGGACGACGTCCATCAGGCGCATGAACAGGCTGTCGGTCCAACCGCCGAGGTAGCCCGCGACGAGCCCGAGCAGCGATCCTGAAAGGAGGGCCAGGACCACCGCCAGCACGCCGACGCGCAGGGATATCCGGGAGCCGATCATGACCCTCGACAGGACATCGCGCCCCAGGTCGTCGGTCCCGAACCAGTGGGCTGCCGAGGGCGCTTTCAGGCGGTCCGCCAGCGCCTGCTGGTCGGCCCCATAGGGCGCAATGAAAGGCGCTACCAGGGCCAGCAGGAGGAACAGCAGCATGATGCCGAAACCAACCGTTGCCGACCGGTTCTGAAAGAATCGGCGCGCCGCATCTCGGGTGGGAGAGCGGAGGGCTCTCGGCGCGGCGAGGCCAGTTGGAACCGCCAGGCGCGCGCGCGGTGCCACCCAGGGTGCCGGTGCGTGGACGGGCACGGATCGCTGATGCCTATCGGTACCGCACGCGCGGATCGAGCGCGGCGTAGCTGAGATCGACGAGCAGGTTCGTCACTACGACGATGGCGGCCACGAACAGGGTCATGCTCTGGACCACCGGGTAGTCGCGGAACTGGATAGATTCGTAGATCCAGCGCCCGATGCCGGGCCAGGAGAAGATCGTCTCCGTGAGGATGGCGCCACTCAAGAGCGCACCAACCTGGAGGCCGATGACGGTGACGACCGGCAGCATCGCGTTCTTAAGCGCGTGGCGGGCAATCACGCTGAAGTCCCGCAGACCCTTGGCGTGGGCGGTGCGGACGAAGTCCAGTTGCAGGACCTCCAGCATGGCGCCCCGGGTCATGCGCGCGATGATGGCCATGGGAACCGTGCTCAGGGCAATCGCGGGGAGGGCAAGGTGGCGCACGGTCTGAACGAGCAAGCCCCAATCGCCGCGTACGATGCTGTCGATCACCAGGAGCCCTGTGAGCGGCACGTAGCGGGTACCGGTGTCCAGCCGAGCGCTGAACGGCAGCCATTTGAGCTGCACGCCAAAGAACCAGGCCAGCATCAGGCCCAGCCAGAAGATGGGCATGCTGACGCCCGCCAGCGCCAGCACCATGGAGCCGTGGTCGAATGCCGAGCCCCGACGAGTGGCCGAGATGATTCCGGCCGGAACGCCGATGCCAATCGCGAGCAGCATCGCGGCGAGCGCGAGCTCGGCCGTGGCCGGGAACCGTTGCGCCAGTTCAGCGCTGACAGGATTGCTGCTGCGGACGGAGCGGCCCAGGTCACCCTGGAGCACCTTGCCCATGTACAGCGCGTATTGCACGGACCATGGCTGGTCCAGGCCATATGCCGTGCGCAGACGGGCGGCGTTCTCGGCCGTGGCGCGGTCGCCCAGCATGGCTTCGGCGGGATCGCCAGGGATGAGGTGCAGGAACAGAAACACGATCACGCTGACCCCCGCCAGAACGGGGATCAGCGCAAGGAACCGCCGCAGGGTGTAGGCAAGCATGACGAGTTGTCAGGTGTCAGTTGTCAGTTATCAGTTGTCAGTGTCGGCTGTCATCCTGAGGCCGCGGCCGAAGGATCCGTCTCCAACGCACGTGCATGGATCCTTCGCTCCCCTCAGGATGTCAACTGACAACTGACAACTGACAACTGACAACTGATAACTCGTTCTCCTAGCGATCCACCGTCACCGTCTTGAAGAGCTCCGCCGAGGTGGGGTTCGGGTAGTAGCCCTGCACGTAGCTGCGGGCGAGCAGCGGGGGCGTGGTGTTCGCGAAGGGGATCTTTGGCATCTCCTGGCGCACCACGGTGGCGACGTCGCGGTACAGGCGCTCGCGCTCGTCGTAGTCCACGGAGCGCTGGGCGCGCAACAGAAGGTCGCGGACCTGCTTGTTGTCCCAGGTGTTGTAGTTTGGCTGGCCCCTGCCGGAGAACGTGCCAAAGAAGAAGTACAGGAAGTTATCCGGGTCGCCGTTGTCGCCCGTCCAACCGAGCATCCACACCGGGTACTTCTGGGCGCGAGCATCCACCCGGTAGGCAGCCCAGTCCTTGGTCTTGAGATCGCAACGGACGCCCACGGCCGCCCAGTCCGCGCACACCGCCTGAGCAATGACCTGCGGGTTCGGGAAGTACGGACGGTCAACTGGCATGTACCAGAACTCAGTCGTGAAGCCGTTCGGATAGCCGGCCGCTGAGAGCATCTCTTTCGCCGCGCCGGGGTTGTACGGGATCTCAGGGATTGCCTCGTTGTAGCCCTGCATGCCCGGCGCGAGCATTTGCCTGGCGTTGACGCCCGTGCCCCCGTACAGCGCGTCCACGATCCGCTGCTTGTTCGTGGCCATGGCCAGCGCGTTCCGGACACGCGCATCCGCGAACTTCGGATCAAACTGATTGAAGTCGATGTAGCCGATGTTCAGCGAAGGGCGCAGGAGCACTTGTAAATTCGGGTCATTGCGCGCGAAGCGAACGTCGTCTGGATTGGGGAACTCCATGAAGTCGATGTTCCCGGCTTGCAGCTCGAAGAAGCGCGCCGCGTTGTCGTTAATGACTCGGATGACTGCCTGGTCGATCTGTGGTCGGCCGCCCCAGTAGTCGGGATTCGCGGCCAGGGTCACATGGTCCCCGCGCACCCACTCGACGAACTTGAACGGACCCGTGCCCACGGGATTCGAGGAAAGGTCCTCGACGTTGTTGGCCAGGGCCAGCGGGCTGACGATGGCGAAGGTGAACTGCGCGAGGTTCGGCAAGAACGGACCGCTGGCGTCCTTGAGAGTGATCCGGAAGGTCAGCGGATCAATGACCTCGGTGCGGTCGATCAGCTCGTTGAAGCCGGCGACGTCGTTCCAGTAAATGAACTCGGCGGCCTTGTGGAATGGGTCGCCTGTCTGGAACTGCCAGCGGTCAAAGTTGGCTTTGACAGCTTGCGCGTCAAATGGCGTTCCATCGTGGAACCTGACCCCCGGCCGCAGGTAGAAATTCCAGGTCTTGCCATCTGCCGAGACGTCCCAGTTCTCGGCCAGCGCGGGACGGATGCGGGTGCTGGAGCCGTCGAACTCGACGAGTGTCTCGAAAATCTGCTCCGTCACCCGGGACGACAGGCCGTCTTCGATCAGCGCGGGATCGAGCTTTGTGGCATCGCCCGACTGGCCGAAGATGAACACCCGCGCGGACGACTGGGCGCGCGCGGTAATGGCCGGGGCCAGCATGCTCACGGCGACGAGGGTGGAGATCACCAGCGCAGCCCACGCACGGCGGCGTGGCCCGCTACGAGTACCGGCAGGCATCACAGCTCTACCTCCCTGGAGTTGCGGAGGGACGCATGGCATTCCCATTTCGGCCCCCGTGACCGAGCATGGTATGAAGGGATTGATCGAGCGTCAATGGCCGCCGGGCGGCGGGGATCAGACAGCGGCGTGAAGCGCGCGCTCGGCCTGTTGCAATAACTGGGCGGCGTGGCCATCCTCGGGGAACGCCACGCCACTGCCAAGGCGGAGCCCGTTCCGGGCGGCGCCGTTGATAGCATCGAGAACGGCCGCCTGGACCTTCGACTCGACGGCGCTGAGACTGCCCGGCTCCACACCTGGCAGGATGACCGCAAGCGTATTGAGCGGTCCGAGCGCCAGCACGTCGGTGCGGCGGAGGGCCACTCGGAGCGCCTCCATCAGATGCGCCGCGGTCCCATCCGAGCTTCCATTCAGATGCTCCGCGCTGAGGTCGCTGACCACCAGGCCAACCGGATAGCGCAGTCGGCGCGCCCGGTCCAGCTCCGCTCGCAGGGTTGAATCCAGGTCAGCCAGACCACTCGCGCGGGCCGATTCAACCCGGGCGCTGGAGGTCTGCTCGCGGATGGCCACGGCGCAGGCCGTGGCGACGATCTCGGCGAGCGCGAGATCATCTTCCGTGTAGGGCCAGGAGCGTTGCAGCCACAGGAAGCCCGGGTTGTCCACTCCGGCTTGGATCGGCACTACGGCGGTCCAGGTGCTGAGCCCGGCGCCAGCATCAGCATGCTCGGTAAGGGGTGGGGCGCTCTGCAGGGACCCGCCGCGGATCGTTTCGCGCACGATTTCGGGCGCTTCGGCCATCGACCAGCTTGCAGCAGGATCCTGCCCCTGGGCAGCAAGGCGCGTCACGCGATCCGCCTCGATCGTGTACAGGCCGGTTGACTCGGACGGAACCAGGCGAACGAGGGTTCGGAGCGTCTGTCGGTACAGGCTGCGAGCGCTGTGTGTCGTGCTCAGCAGATGTGTCACGGTGCGAAGCGCCTGCACCGCCTGCCGCCACCCACGCACCCGAAGATACGCCGCTCGGACGTCGTGTGCATAGTGGTCCAACTGCTCCTCGGTGACTTCCAGCTGTTCCAGCAGCGTTTCCAGGTGTCCGAGCCGCCGCCGCATGGTCGTCGACTCGTCGTCGGACGGCACCGGGAGCGGCACGACGGAATGGGTCGTGCCGCGGGCGAGTCGAAGGTCCACGTCGCGGAGGCGCCGGGCGAGCATCCGCAAGAGGCGGAACGACGTCCGCGGCGCGCGCTCCAGGGTGGCGCGGAAAACGTCGCGCGGGATGTAGCTGGCTTCCACGGACTCGACCGCGATGGCCGCGGCGGAGCGCGGGCAGCCATCCAATGCCGACATTTCCCCGACGGTGTCGCCCGGCCCCGCGAACCCCACAGTGACGCTGGTGCCGTCGACCGCCTCGACGAGCAGCCGTACCAACCCCCGCTGAATGTAGTACACCCCGGCCGGGGGATCGCCCTGGGCAAAGATGCGCTCTCCAGGGTGAAAGGCGTATCGGCTCCCGCCCGCCAGCATCGTCTTCAGCTCGTCTGACGTGAGGCGATCCATCAACTGGAACGCCTCGCCCGCGGGGACGCCGTTCGACTCGGGGCTGCTCACGTCTGAATCGCGCGGCCCTTCGCGCGAGAGTGCGGCGCGGACACGGGCGCGCAGGTTCGGCGGCCCGAACGGCACGAGCACCACGTCGGTCGCGGCGTCCGCAACGCCCTTCAGGATGTCCTCTCCGACATCCGTGTCAAGGACCGCGATGACCGGTCGGCTGCCAGCCGCTCGGGTGGCTCGCTGGATAAGATCGATAGCCAGGCCGCTGTGCGGGGGTGCCACGAGCAGCAGGTCAGGGTTGCCGGCGAGCCAGTCAGCATCGCGGCCGTCCGCCCCGGACTCGATGAACCGCAGCCCTTCATCGGCAAGTGCCTCGCGCAGAAGGCGTCGGCGTTCTCGCTCGCCCACCAGTGCAATGCGCGCCAGCAGGTGGGGCGCGGCGACCAGCGGCGCAGCCGCGCGCTGCTGCTCCTGCTCGTGCTCCTCGGGGATGTCGATCTCCATGCCTTCGGCGGCCACGAAGATCTCGAGGGAGTGCTCGGCGCCCCGACGGCGCGCCTGTTGGAGGGCCCGCTCCAGCACCAGCGGGATCTTGGCGTCATCGCGGGGCGGATCATGGTGGAAGAGGGCCAGGCGCTTGACGCCGGCTGCCACCGCCACGTCCACGACGTACTCCACGGTGCTGTGGCCCCAGCCGCGCTTGGCGGGGTACTCCTCGGAGAGGTACTGGGCATCATGAATCAGCAGGTCCACGCCCTTGAAGAACTGGTAGTGCCGCTGGTCGCCGGGATGCACGAGCGCTTCCGCGAGCGAGGCCGCGGGGTTGTGCGGCCAGTACGGCTCGTGGTCCGTCATGTAGGCCACACGGACGCCTCCCGCCGACAGCAGGTAGCCCAATGCCGGGCAGGTGTGGTTCAGGAACTGGGTTGAAACGGTGAGCCGCTCCGCCTGGAACGTCTGCTCGCCGAGCTCGTGAAAGTGCAGCTCGGCCTGGAGGTCAGCCATGCGCAGCGGGAAGTACGTGTATTGCATCTGACCTGACATGGCCTCGTGAAGCCCCTGCTCGAGGCCGCCGGCGCCGTACACATGCACATTCCACCCGGGAACGAGGACGGGGACAAAAAACGGGAATCCCTGGATGTGATCCCAGTGAAAGTGCGTCAGAAAGATATGCGCGCGCTGGGTCGGCCAGCGCGTCATGAGACTGCCGCCGAGCGCGCGGGCGCCGGTTCCACAATCAAGCACGGCAAGCGTGTCGCCAGAGCGCAGCTCGATGCAGCTCGTGTTGCCGCCGTACTGGACCGTGGAGGGACCTGGCGAAGCAATCGAGCCGCGCGTACCCCAGAACCGGATCTGCATCCGTGCTCGCCTGCTCTCTCGTGGACTGACAGCCTGGTGAACGTAGGAGTCCGTCCTCCT
Organism: Chloroflexota bacterium; assembly: GCA_016191465.1. Lineage (GTDB taxonomy): Bacteria > Chloroflexota > UBA6077 > UBA6077 > CF-72 > JACPOP01. The sequence continues at coordinate 72,736 of JACPOP010000026.1, forward strand.
GCGCTCAGGCGGACTCAGCGCATCCTAACGCAGGGTTCCGTACGCCACCAAGGGGCACCCAAATCGGGCGGCGCTTTCTCAGACGCCCGCGGCCTGGAACACGGCCCACCCAGCCGCGGACGAGCTTCGAGCCGGGTGCAATCTAGCGGGGGGAGAGTGCCAGGCTCAGTGCGGTCGTGAGCTTCAGAATGTCCTGGTTCGCCGTCCTCAGCCGCTCCGAGACGACGCGGACGATCTCATGCGTGATGAGGTACCCGGCACGGGGGTCCTGTTCACAATAGTGGTTGAAGTCCTCCAGGATCATCTCGAACACGATGCACTCGGTGAGCGCGACGACGGTTGCGGAGCGCTCGTCGCGACCGATCAGCCCCATCTCGCCCAGACAGGCGTGGTGCTTGCCCTCCAGGCGGCTGAGCGACTTATCGGCTTGCTCGAAAGTGTGGCGGCCAACCTTCAGCGTGAGCGACTTCGAGACCTCCACGATCCCATCCAGCAGGATGTACATCGTCTCTCCGACGTCACCTTCCTGGATGATCACAGCGTTGGCCTCAAAGACTCGCCGCCGCACAAGCCCGACCAGGTTCATGACCTGCTCTTCCGAAAGCGTGCGGAAGATCCGCACCTCGCGCAGGAAGTCCATCTCCGCATGCGAGACCGGGCCAGCGCGGCCTTCGATCACCGCCAGGGTGGCCTTCGTGGAGTATGGATCCCCTGTGCCTGGCATGCCGGCTTCCTCCTAACCTGCCCGCGCGGCCTGGTGGCCAACGATCACGGCCGCGTCGTGCGCGCGGATCTCCCGGGAATCGGGCGGATTCAGCACGATATCCGCCTTCTGGCGGCTCTCCGCCGCAATGTCCCGGCCCGCCTCGCGGAACCTGGCGGCGATGAACGCATCGATGGGCGAGCCGCCAGACAGCATCTCGCCGATCGGGATGCCCTCTTCCTCGGTAATGAGCCCGATCAAGATGGCCGTCTGCTCGACGCGGAAGTACCGCGCCAGGTCCTCGAACGACCGCCCCACGAACTCTGGGGGAACAGGAACCCGCATCAGCGGCGAGCTGGACGAGGGCGACATGAGTGCCCGGACGGCTTGCGGCAGGCCTGGCGCGACGGCGGCTGACGAGAGAAGGAAGCCCGTGTGCTCGCCCGTCACGATGACGTCATCCGCCTGTGCAATGCGCAGGTGCCCTTCATTGGCGGCGTCCAGCAGCTCGACACACACGTGGACCTCTGGACGGATGTGCTTGATCGCCAGCGTGGCCAGCAAGGTCCGCTCGTCCGCGGTGCGCTGGTGCCGTTCGGTTGAGGCCAGAACGAGCGCCGCGCGGGCCTGCTGGACATTCGCTCGTTGCAGCACAGCCTCCTGCGAGAAGTCGCCCTTGACCCACTTGGGGCGCAGACCTTCGTATTTCAGCAGGAGCTGCTGCACTTCGTCCTCCAGGAGATCGTTGACGAGCGTGACATCAACCAGGGCCGCGCGGTCGGAGGATCGGGCGAACCCTTCCAGGATCGGCTCCAGGTGCGAATTTGCTCCGCAAATCACGATGTGGTCGCGCGCCCGGATGTGCTGCAAGCCTCTTGCCTCCTTCAATCGACGCTCCGTGAACATTGATGCCACAGTGGCGGTAAAGAGCGAGGTGACGATGACCCCAGAAATCATCACCACACTCGCGGCCACACGCCCCAGCGCGGTCTTTGGCGCGATGTCGCCGTAGCCAACCGTCAGGATGGTCACGACGGACCACCACAGGGAGTTTCCAAAGGTGGAGAAATCGGTGGCGGCTGGGGCGGCCTGTGCGTCAGCCAGCGCACTTTCCAGTAGGCCGACGATCACCGCTCCCAGCAGCACCAGGACGATGGCGGCGCAGACGATGAAGGTAAGCTGGTTTTGCGCGAGCCCGCGCAAACGCCCGATGACGAGGCGTCGGGGAATGGCCACGGCGGGCCGATGATACGCCGCGCACCCCCTGGCGCCCCACGGTCTCGGCGGCTACAACCTCACCATGGACACGCCAATCCCACCGCCGCCGCGCGGGCGCGACCCCTCTGGAGGCGACCGATGAGCGCTATTCCCCGACGATCCGTCCTCAAGCTTGGCGGATCCGTGCTGCTGGGGCTGGCCGTGGCGAGTGGCCTCCCCCGCGAGTCCGCGTTCGCCCAGGGCGCGGTGGAGGTGTCCGCTGCTGAGGTCCTCCGCGGCGATCCGACGCGCCCGCGCGTGGCGCTGGTGTTCAACGTTGGCGCCGGCTTCGAGCCCGGGCTGAGCATCCTGGACACCCTGGCGGAGAAGAATTTCCGGGCGACGTTCTTCGTGATGGGCTGGTGGGCTGACAAGAACCCCGAGGTCCTCAAGGCCGTTGCCGATGGCGGGCACGAGATTGCCAGCCACGGGCACAGCGTCTTCGACCTGACCACCGTGAGTAGCGCCGCCGTTGCCGCGGACCTTGAGGCTGGCGATGCATCCATCTCGGCCGTCACGGGCCGGTCAACTCGGCCGCTCTGGAGCCCGTCCGCGGGTTACCGCGACCTGCGCGTCCGGCAGGTGGCGGCGAGCCTGGGCTACCGGCCCATCCTATGGACGCTGGACAGCCTGGACTGGACGTATGAAGCCACGTCCAATGCCGTGTACGAGCGGGTGGTCAGCCGTACCGACAACGGGTTCATCGTGGTGCAGCATTTCGATAGCCCCACAACGCCGCGGTCTACCGCGGTTGCCCTGCCGCGGATCATCGACGACCTGCGGGCAACAGGGTACGAGCTCACGACGATTACCGACCTGCTGACGAAGTGACGGACGAGTTCCAAGGTCCAAGTTCAGAGTTGGACGTTCCAAGGAGACGAGAGACGGCGTGTCGGGTGTCAGCCTGAGCGGAGCGAAGGATCGGCCTCCCACGTACGAGTACGGCTCCTGCGGCCGCGGCCGTAGGAGGACAGCCGAAACTTGCAACTTGAAACTTGCAACTTGGAACTCGGAACTTGCAACTTGGAACTTGCAACTTGGAATTCCGCTTACTGGTAACTGACGATATCCGGGGGCGGGTCGAGGGCGAGCAGGTCTTTGGGGGTCATCAGCGGCTTGTCGTGGTTGTAGAACAGCTTGATGCCGGCGAAGTCCACGCGCTGCTCGCCCACGTGCCGATCATACTTGGCGATTTTCGTGGCGGGATTGCCGAACCCGTCCATGTCCATGACCACCTGAACCCGCGGGTTCGGGCGGATGTCCTGGTAATTCGTGACCATGCTGTCCAGGAAGCGATGGACCACCAGGATCTTGGGCGGCAAGCGCTTCTCGACGACGAGGTCGTTCAAGGTATCGATGGCGCTATTGATGGCGGCGGCATCCATGGTCCCGATCTCCTGGCCCGGCTCCTCGTCCGGCGGCATGGAGAACTCGGGGTCGAGCGCGAGCTGCACGTACGGCCGCTCCAGGTACTTCAGAAGCGGCGCGATCTCAGCCTGGACCGAGCTGCGCCCGATCTGTACGTCCAGAATCAGCAGGTAGCCGCGCTGCTCAGCCCAACTGGCTACCTCCTCGATGAGCGCGTCGTCCATGCGCAGTCGGTACATGCCGTCTGCCCCGGGCAAGGCCTGGGCAACGGGCGTGATGAACTGGATCGCTGGGATGACGGGGCGGGAGGGGTCGGCGGCGGCGTAGACGTCGGCCTGGCGCTGTAACCGCGCCAGAATCTGGTCTGGCGGGCCTTCGCCCAGCACGCCCATGCCCGAAGCGAGGGTGTTGCCGTAGTACGAGACAATCCGGTTTCGCGGCAGGAGCGCGTCCGGCCGGGTCCGCGGCAGGAGCGACGCGAGCGCCGGGTCCTCGCGCGGCTCCCACGAGTACCGGTCGCCGTTCAACCGGCTGCGAATACCAGATGGCCCCCGAAGCCAGGTTACGGCGCCGTCGGTGAACGCCGGTTGCGAGTCGGCCGCGCGCTGAATGACTTCGCCGCGCGTGGTGCGGAAGCGCACCTCCGGAGATTCCGGAAGACTGGACGCCTCGACGCACTCGCCCACGACGTCCACGCCCACCTCTGCCTGGAAGCGGGCCAGTTGGTCCGGAAGTTGACAGCGGGGCGGGGCTGGCGTCGCCGTGGGAGCCGCTGCCGCGGGAGGCGCCTGGACCGCGTCTGCCCTTCGGTCAAAGACCGCCCAGCGGACCACGAGCACCACGGCTCCGAGCAGCGCCACGCACGCGAGCAGCATCGCCGTTCCGACGAGCGTCCGGGTGGCCCGCTCCCACGCTGGACGCGGGGGTGGTGCCATGAGTGACTCGTACCGCGGCGGGGGGCTGCCGGCACCTGGGAGGGGGCGGAGCGCCGGTTCGACCCCGTCTGAGCGCGACTCCGCCGGCAAGCGAGCCGCTTCCTGCAGGACCTCGGCGCTCAGGTCCTCCCGACCCTGGCGGCGATAGACGGAGGCGAGCCGAACGTACAGGTTTGGGTCGCGTACACCGGCCAGGATATTCCGTTCGTACAGCTCGGCCGCCTCGTCGAACATGCCGCGCCGCTCGAAGAGGCGGCCGAGGCGCTCACGCGCCACCACCTTCTCCGCGCGGCTCCCATGCTGGAGGAGCGTCAGGTACTGCTCGGATTTGGCGTCCTCATCGGCGGCATCGAGCGGTTCGACACTCTGGGGCAGGATGGTCGGCACCGGGGCCATATGCGGTTACCTCCCACCCCGCCACGGAGTTGACATCGTCGGCACGAATCGGCCCGGGGCTGTCCCGGATGCCATGCCGGCGCACCACTTTCCGGAGATGTTCGCGAAATGTACGCGACTCGGCCGTTCGAGACCAACGGATCGCCCGGCTGCCCGGCTCAGAACGCGCGGCGCGCCGGCCCGAGCTGTCGGCGGAGTGCCCAGAGGACCGCCACCGCGAGAAGCGTCATCCAGGTCTTCCCAACGACCTGTCCCGCCAGGAATTCGAGTGACCCAAAGGCCAGGGTGAGAAACAGGGCGCTATCGGCCACCAGGCCGACCAGGTTGGAGGCGAACACCGCGCTCAGCCAGTGCCGCTCACGCAATGGCGTATACACGGCCAGGTCGGCCAGCTCGCTGGCCAGGAACGCAACGCCACTCGCCACGGCGAGCGGGCCGCTTACAAGGGCGGAGAGCAGCGCGCCGACACCAATGGCACCGATGGTCCAGCCGCGTCCGAGTGTCTCCTGGGTGAGGTCTCGCAGGGTGAACGCGAGGCCCGCGAAGTATACGCCCGCGGGTGCCGTCAGATTGAAGCCGACCGGAACCACGCCAAAGCTGGCAATGGCCCAGTTCGCCGCCAGGATCGTCAGGATGTAGCCGACGAACGGCAGCAGGCTCCTTAGCTGCAACTGCAATTGCACGAATGCTCCACGGACTCCGCGGGCAATCGTAGGGCGGGCGGCAGTACCGCTGCTGTTGTCAGTGGCCCGCGCCATCGATGGCGATGCCGGCGGTCCAGATCGCAATGTGCTCTTCGGTCATGGGATTCTCCGGCAGCGTTCGCAGGTCAACATAACCCCAGGTCGTGATGTCGGGCAGGTACTGCTGCCGCGAGAGCACCGTGCCGCGGCAGAGGTGCTCGTCGGCTGGCGGATGGGCGACCTCGTCCTCCAGGCGACGGATCATCGCGCGCATCACCCAGGCGGGCACCCGGCTTTGCTCACCCGGGTAGATGAACCCGAACACGACCAGGTGCTGGAAGAGGATGCGCCAGTAGCTATCAAAGCGCTTGAGCAGGCGCTCCCAGTCCATGCTGGTCCCACATGCGCGGATGACGTGCGCGACGTCGGCGCCATCGAACCGCTCGCGCTCCTGAATGAACGCCTTCGACCAGATGATCTCCTCCGGCGGCACCAGCTTGACGGGCAGTCCGAAGACTTCGTCGTCCACCGCGTGCTCGAACCACAGGTCGTCAACGGCCGCGATGGCGTTGCCGGAGCTGTAGATGACGTCCACGAAGTCCTCTCCGCAGTACGCCTTGCCGATCCAGTGCGGGAACGGAATCTCGGTCTGGAAGCGTGCCTTCGTGAACACGCCCATGACCGCGCCGACGTCCCTCGGGTGGATGAAGATGTCGAAGTCCTTGGTGTGACGGGTGATGCCCGTGTACCGCCCGAAGGCGTAAGCGCCCCCTACCAGCACGGGAATCGACGCCTCCGTCAGGAGTGTGAGCGCCTGGCAATAAAACGATCGCGTCACCTCTTCCAGGTACGGCTCAGGTGTACGGGCGTGCGTTTCCGGTGCGTGCGACTCGGCTGTGCGTGCGCCCCGGCGCGGACGGGCGCCGGTACCGCGATGCCGCTGGGATCGTGCAGGCGAGGCCATGGGATAGCCGAGCGGGAAGCGCACAAATCGGGCCAATCCAGACGGGCAGTCGGTGCGTAACAGCGCAGGGTACGCATCTTGCCGAGCGCTACGGGCACGATGGCTGAGAAGGATGCGAGCACTCGTGCGCACGGGGACAACGGACGGGGAAATGGCCAGACGGGGGCCGGGCGCGGCGATTCCCCTGGTGGGGGCATGGTACGGATCGCCGCCGCCGCCGACATTCACTGCACCAAGGCCTCGCAGGGGGTGCTGCAACCCATCTTTGCCAGAGCCGCCGCCGCCGCGGACGTCATTGCACTGTGCGGCGATCTGACCGATTACGGCACTCCGGAAGAAGCACAGGTGCTGGTGAAGGAGCTGGCCGTGGCGAACCGAATTCCCGTCGTCGCGGTCCTGGGGAATCACGATTTCGAATCGGGGAAGGCGGACGAGGTGCGCGACATCCTGTGCCAGGCGGGCGTCCAGTTGCTGGATGGCGCGGCCATCGAGATCGAGGGTGTGGGCTTCGCCGGCACCAAGGGGTTCGCCGGGGGCTTCGGGCGCTACTCGCTGGGCGCCTGGGGTGAGCTGGCGATCAAAGGCTTCGTACGGGAGGCGCTGGACGAGGCGCTCAAGCTCGAAGGCGCTCTGGCACGCTTGAGGACCCCCTCGCGCGTGGCGCTCCTGCACTACTCGCCGATTGCTGCCACGGTCCAGGGCGAGCCGTGCGAGATCTTCCCGTTCCTGGGCAGCAGCCGTCTGGAAGAGCCGCTGCTGCGCTACCCGGTGACGGTCGTGCTGCACGGACACGCCCACCACGGCGCGCTGGAAGGGCGGACAACCAGCGGGGACGTGCCCGTGTACAACGTGGCGCTCCCGCTCTTGCGCGCCATGTACCCAGACGGGCCCGGCTTCCGCCTGGTGGAAGTGCCCCGCGGCGCAACGGCACCGTTTCGCGAGGAGGCTGGCACGGCATCGGCCATCCAGCAGGCCGTGGCCTGAATCAGGAGGCACTTTCGCGCACGACTCAAAATGTCGGCCTATACTCGGCCCCAAGCGAGGTACGTGAACACCCATGGGGCGCGCAGCGTCTGAGCCGCCAGGTCGGGAGATCACGCCCGAGGGGCTGTTCGTTCGTCGTCGAGAGTTTCTGAAGACGGGCGCTCGGGGCGCCGCGACCGCGGCCGTCACGGGCGCGTCGCTGGTCTGGCTCTCTGGCAAGGCCCCACCGCCGGACGTGCCGGAGACGCAGCCGGCCCTCGCCGAACCGGTCGCCTTAGGCGCACCCGCCTTTACCGTGGACGAGCCGCAGACGCCATTTCAGGCGGTCGCCTCGTACAACAACTACTACGAGTTCGGCCTGGACAAGGGCGATCCCGTTCGCACCGCCAGCACGCTTCGGCCACGGCCATGGACCATCAGCGTCGAAGGCGACGTGTTGAAGCCGCGGACCATCGATATCGACACCCTGTTGCAATGGTTTCCGCTGGAGGAGCGTGTGTACCGCATGCGCTGCGTGGAAGCCTGGTCGATGGTGATCCCGTGGCTGGGTTTCCCCTTGAGCGCGCTCGTGGACCGCCTGGAGCCGACGGGGAACGCGAAGTTCATCGAGTTTACAACGCTGAACGACCCGGAGCAGATGCCTGGCCTGCGCATTCCCGTGCTGGAGTGGCCGTACGTGGAGGGGCTGCGGCTGGACGAGGCGCGGAACCCGCTGGCGTTCATGGCCGCCGGGCTGTACGGCAAGATGCTGCCCAACCAGAACGGGGCTCCGCTGCGTCTGGTGGCGCCCTGGAAGTACGGTTTCAAGGGCGCCAAATCAATCGTCAAGATCCGCTTCACCAGCACCCAGCCGCGCAATACCTGGAACGTGGCCGCGCCGAACGAATACGGCTTCTACGCCAACGTGAACCCTGCCGTGGACCATCCCCGCTGGAGCCAGGCTGCCGAGCGGCGCATCGGCGAGCTGACGCGGCGCCCCACGCTACCGTTCAACGGCTACGCCAACGAGGTCGCCAGCCTGTACGCCGGCATGGATCTGCGGCGGAGCTTCTGACCGTGGCGACTCCAGCAGCTCGGCCCCTGGGTGCGCAGCCCGGAGCAACACGGCCGGCTCGGTCGACGCCGCCCGATGCCTGGCTCAAGCCCGGCATCTTCGTCGGCTCGCTGGTGCCCCTGGCGTACCTCGTGTGGCGGGCGGCGACGAATCGGCTCGGCGCCAACCCGATCGCGGAGATCGAGAACGAGCTTGGACTGGCCGGCCTCATTTTGCTGGTGGCAAGCCTCGCCTGCTCGCCCGCGCGGCGGGCGTTCGGCTGGACGTGGGCGCCGCGCGTCCGGCGCGAGCTGGGGCTGCTCGCATTCTTCTACGCCTCCCTGCACGTGGCCGTGTACATCTTTATCGACCAGGCACTCAACGTGAGCGCCATGACCGCGGACGTGCTGAAGCGGCCGTTCATCACAGTCGGTTTTGCGGCGATGGTGCTGCTGATCCCGCTGGCGCTCACTTCGACCAAACAGTCGATTCGCCGAATGGGATTCAAGCGCTGGCAGCGGTTGCACTACCTGGCCTACGTGGCCGCCATCCTGGTGGTGATCCACTTCTTCTGGCGGGTGAAGATCGACGTCAGCCAGCCGCTGATCTATGCCTACGTGCTCGCATCGCTGTTCGTGATCCGCGCGGGGGTGTGGCTGCTCCAGAAGCGCAGGCCAGCCCGGCCGGTCGCTGGGGCCGGCTGAGCTACGGCCGGAGCAACCGACTGACCACCCGGCGGCGGCCCATTTTGAGGCTGCCGCGCCTGAATGGGTAGGATGGGCAGAGCCATGCCGGTCGAGCCACAGTCTGCCCCCGCTGTCGCCACGCTGTACGAACGCGTGGGCGGATCCCCGTTCTTCGAGGCGCTCGTGGACCGTTTCTACGCCGGGGTGGACACCGACCCGGTGCTGCGGCCCATGTACCCCGAGGATCTCACGGCCAGTCGACGCCACCTGGCGCTGTTCCTCTCCCAGTACTTCGGCGGTCCGCCCGTGTACGGCCAGCAGCGCGGGCACCCCCGCCTCCGGATGCGGCACGCACCGTTCGCGATCGCCACGGCCGAGCGGGATGCCTGGCTCCGCCACATGCGTGCTGCCGTGGAGTCCAGCGGGGCGCCTGGGGATGCCATTGAGGAGATGCTGCGGTATTTCCAGATGGCCGCGAACTCGCTCCTCAACCGGCTCGGATAGCGGTTCCCGGCAGAGGGCGTGGCCGAGCATCACACCCGGCGCTGCGGTGCATTCCCGGAGGGCGAGGCGGGGGCGTCAGGCCGAACAGGCCATGCCGCAGGCGACACGTTCGGCAGGCAGCTCCAGGCGCGCATTCAGCGCTTCCACCGGGCGGCTCGCGAGCGAACGAGGGGATGGGGCACCGCGTGTCAGATGAGCACTTGTCACCCTGAATCGGGACCCGCGGCCGAGCCTCAGGGCGAATGGCCGGGCGAGAGGTTCACCGCCCGTGTCTCCTGCACCGGCGGGTCCTGCACCCGGAGCGGCAGGCGGACGGTGAAGGTGCTCCCGACGCCCTCCGTGCTTTCAACCTCAACCGTACCGTCGTGCTGCTCCACGAGCTGCCGGCTGGCCGCCAGGCCAATTCCGGCGCCAGGGATGCGGCCGATCACGTTCTGCGCTCGGCGGAACCGCTGGAAGAGCCGCGGCAGGTCGGCAGCGGGGATCCCGATCCCCTGGTCACGGAGGCGGAGGATCGCCTGATCGCCGTCTGTACCCGCTTCTCTCAGGATCTCCACCGCGATGGCGCCGCCTTCAGGGCTGTACTTCACGGCGTTCCCCAGCAGATTGCCAATGACGCGAGCCAGCCGCCGCGCATCCCATTCGCCGACAAGGCGCTCCTCCGCGGTCTCAACGCGCACGTCGTGCCGTTCCGTACCGCCCTGATAACCGGCCACCACCTGCCTGACGAGCGCAACGAGGTCGACCGATGTCCGCTGGAGGTCGAGCGGCTGGCCCATTTGGAGGCGTGCCACGTCGAGAAGCTCGTCCACCTGGCTGACCAGTTGGTTGACCGCGCTCTCGATGGTGTCAAGCCCGGCTCGCAAGCGTTCCGGAGCGAGGCCGGTGGGTCGATCCAGTTGTCGTCGGAGGAGCTGACCGATGCCTTTGATGACGCCGAGGGGGTTCTTCAGGTCATGCGCGGTAACGGCCAGGAAGTCCTCGCGGGTGCGCACTTCGAGCTGGAGCGCCCGTCGCGACACGTCGAGTGCTTCCGCCAACCCACGCGCGTCGGCAGCGGCCTGGCGCGCCACTGCCGCCTGGGCCCGGGCAATCTCCAGGGCTTGCTCGCGGGCGCAGGCGAGCGCCAGCAGCGGCAGTAGGGAGATCACGTCAGCGAGCGCTTCGAGATCCGGTGGGCCGCCGATCAGGACCAGCGCGGCCGACCCGTCCGGGCTGGCCGTGCCATGCGCAGCCACCTCTTCCTGTGTGCCCGGCGCGGGCAGAGTCCCCACCTGTGGTGAGTGGTTGACGAGCTCAGCGAGGAAATCGCGCCAGGCGCGGGGGAGTGTCTGGACGAGACCGCGCACGGGCAACAGCACGCCAATCTCAGGATCACGGACGAACAGCAGCAGGTCATCCGCCCCGAGCTCACGCGCGAGCGCACGCGAACGCTCCTGGCGGCGCGCCGGCTCCGCCAGTGCCGCGATGCAAGCGAGGCGTCGGGCTCGGGGGTCAGTCAGGGATGACGCACACAATGGCGGTACAGTTATGGAACCCGCTGAACTGGCCCTCGACGCGCACCACCTGCCCGTAGGTGTTGCAGCCGGCGAAGCTGGCGGCCGGCCCGAGCACGTCCTGCACCCCCCGCAGCTCATCCGCAAATGCCGCGCCCGTCCGCAGGCGGGTGGCCACGCAGTCGAAGAACAGCGCTACGCTTGGTGTGAGCGTGCCAATCTGCCCGACAGCATCCTCGGCCGCGGCGACGGCTGCCTCCGTGGCTGAGCGGGCCGTGGTCCCCATGATGTGGGCCGTCACGCCGGTCGGAATATCGGCAGCGCACAGGATCCCGCCATCCGCTTCCACGCCCAGGGGAACGCGCAGCTTGTAGCCACCGCCCGTGTCAATGCCGAGCACGTTCTGGAGGAAGAATGGCAGCGGCTCCGCGTGTTCGAAGCGCTGATCGGTGGCGTCGGCGTGCTCCGCCAACATCTCCGCGGCCGGCGCCGCATTCAGGCTCTTCAGCCGCATCCCGTCCGCCTCGGTGACGCGCATCGGCGCGCTGGCCGGCATCCAGCCGTGGCGAACGCCAATCCCAAGCGGCTTGTCCGACAGGATCTCCAGCGCCACGGCAGCGTCCTTCATCACCTGTGTGCCGCAGAATACCGCGGTCTCGCTGAACTTGCCGTCGTCGCCGGCTCCGCCACCAAAAAACTGGTATTCGCCGGAGGTGAGCCGCGTGAGCTGCTCAATGAGGTCATCGGCATGGCCCGCGAGCGCGTCGGTGAGAATGAGCGCTGTGTGGTAGCGAAAGCGCGCATTCCGCGTTCCTCGGAAGGCGCCCACCATCTCCATCGCCGCTTGCTCCACATCCGTGCGCAGGCCGCTGCCGATTCCTGCGGAAAACTGCATCTCCGGGGCGCGCAATGCCACCGCGCTCACCGAGCCGGTCGCCTGCGCCTCGCCGGCAAATTCGCCGGCTGACGAGCAGCCGACCAGGAGTCGTGGGCCGCAGGCACGGTGTACCGCCCGGATGAGCGCGTCGTAGTCGTGCGCTGAAGAGGCGAACAGAATCACCACGTCTGGGGTGGCGTTCTCCAGTCCCTGCGCAATCTTTTGGCCCAGCTCGGAGCCGGCGCGGGCGCTGTCGGTTTCACGGCTGTGTGCCACGGCTGACTGCGTCATGCACCTGCCTCCTGTCCGCCGGGCTACCGCCGGTACCCTTCAGGATACGGGACCGGTTGCCCCCAGGAGTTGTCTCGATGTGCGCCAGGAGAGGTTCTGGGAATCCACCTGGAATGTACCCTGCGGAGTCTGTCGCTCTGGACTCGTTCTGATCATTCCCGCCATGCCCACACTCGTCCGCGTACGAATTCCCCGCACATCGGTGCTGCTCGTCGCTGGATCAGCGGTGCTGCTGCTCTTGTTCGATATCGCTTGTGGGGGAGAGCAGCAACCGCTCCCCGCCGTGGGCACCGCCACGCCTGCTCCCAGCCCGGTGCGGCCGAGCGCCGACGAGGTTGCGGCACGCTTCTTCCGGGCCTGGGAGCAGGGCCAGTACGAGCCGATGTACGCCCTGCTGTCAGCGGCGGCACAAGCCGCGACCCCCCGCGACACATTTCTGCGCCGGTACACGAGCATCGAGCAGGGGGTTGGTACGCGGCGGATCACGGTCCAGGCGCAGCCCGCGACCGCGGACCCAGTACGCGCGCCATCACCCTCCGCGTTGCCCACGGCGGGAAGCGCGAGCGTGGACAGCGGGGCTCCCGGTATGCGGGTCCCATTCCAGGTCACCCGCACCGTGACGATGTTCGGCGACTTGGTGGAGAGCAACGACCTGCGCCTGGTGGAAGAGCCGGACGGGTGGCGGATCGACTGGCAGCCAGGCCTCATCTTTCGGGATTTGACTGCCGGCGGCCGAGTCCAGGTGAGTGGGGACGTGCCGAAACGAGGACGAATCCTGGACCGGAAGGGCCGCCCGCTCGCCGAGGAGGGCCCCACCGCGCTCACAGTTGGCGTCGTGCCTGGCCAGGTGGCCGACGAGCCGGCGCTGGTTCGGGCGCTGAGCGAGACCCTCGCGCTCCCCCCGGAGACGGTTCGTCAGCGGCTCCAGGGGGGCCAGCCAGACTGGTTCATGCCCGTGGCGGACCGTCCGTTTACCGAACGCGCCGCGTTATCGAGTGCCTTCGGCACGCTCAAAGGCGTGGTCGTGCGGGACCAGCTGGGGCGCGTCTATCCGCTGGGGGCAGCGGCAGCGCACCTCACCGGTTACGTGGGCCGAGTCACCGCCGAGGACCTCCGGCGGTTGGCGAGCCAGGGCTACGAAGAGACGGACCTGGTAGGGCGTGGCGGGCTCGAAGCGTGGGGCGAGGCGCGGCTCGCGGGCCAGCGCGGCGGACGCATTGCCATTGTGGACGAGCAGGGGAGCCTGGTCCGCACCGTTGCCGAGCGGCCGACATTGGACGGCGCCAATCTTCAGCTCACCCTGGATGTCGACATCCAGGCGCGGGCGTACGAGGTCCTGGGAGAGCGCACGGGCAGTATCGTCGTGCTCGATCCTCGCGATAGCAGCGTGCTGGCGCTCGTGAGCCGGCCGAGCTTCGATTCGAATCGCTTCGTAGCAGGCCTCTCGGACCAGGAGTGGCAAGCGCTGAACAGTGGCGGGCAGCCGCTCCAGTTCCGCGCGGTGGGGAGTGCCTACCCGGCGGCCTCCACGTTCAAAGTGGTGACGATGGCCGCGGGCCTGGAGCGGGGCGTGACCCGGCCCTCGGACACCTTTGACTGCGGGCTGGAATGGCGTGGCTTGCCGGGCATCGTGCTGCGCAATTGGACCGCGCAACCCACGCTGGATCTCACCGAAGCGCTCACGCAATCGTGCAACCCGGCGTTCTATGAGATCGGGCAGCGGCTGGACCGGCTAGATCCGGCCATCCTGCCTGCCTTCGCGCGCGCCTTCGGCTTTGGACAGCCCACGGGAGTCCAGGGTGTCGACGAGGTGGCGGGGCTGGTCCCCGACCCGGCCTGGAAGCAGCGTGAGCGAGGCCAACCGTGGACCACGGGGGACAGCGTGAACCTGGCGATTGGCCAGGGCGACCTGCTGGTGACGCCCCTTCAGCTCGCCAACGCGTACGCCGCGCTGGCGAACGGGGGCACGCTACGCACGCCACGCCTGGTGACGCGGATCGGCGCGAGCCCCGTGCCGGTACCACCGGAGCGCGGGCGTCTGCCGATCAGCGCCACGACTCGGGCCACGATCCTGGAGGGCATGCGACGGGTGACGAGCACCCTGCAAGGCACCGCCTCCGCGGCGTTCCGCGGGGCGACTATCCCGACCGCGGCCAAGACCGGATCGGCAGAGAACGGCAGCCCAGATGCCCACGCCTGGTTCGTGGGGTTCCGCACCCCGGATGCGCCGACCCTGCTGGGCCTGGTCATGGTCGAAGGGGGCCAGATGGGCGGCACCACCGCCGCGCCGATCGCGCGCGAGCTCCTCGACGCGGCCTCCGCGGTCCAACCATAGCCGCCTCATTCCGCGCCGCATTGAGTGGGGCTCGTGGTGGAATGGTGTTTCCTGGGGAGGCAGGAGCTCGTGACGCGGGCGTTCCGTGTGCGCCCCGAGCTTCGCCAGCCCGTAACGAGAATGGTTGCGGAGGTGCACAACCTTTACTCGGGGCCAGGTATGATGCGCTGAGGCGCATGTCGATGGCTGCACGGCGAATCCTCGTTGCAGAAGATCAGGCCGCCATTCGCGACCTATTACGCATCGCCCTGGAGGAACAGGGCTACGTGGTGGATGAGGCCAACAACGGCGTGGAAGCCCTCGTTCGGCTCAGGGAGCACCGTCCGAACCTGGTGATCCTGGACTTGTTAATGCCGGTGGTGGATGGCTTCACCTTCGTCCAGGCGGCGCTGCACGAGCCGAATGGCAAGGACGTGCCGATTCTCGTCCTTTCAGCCGTCCCATCGCTCTTCGACGTGACGGCCACCCTGCCCGTCCGCATGGTCATGTCCAAGCCTTTTGACATTGACGTGCTTCTCGGTCACGTTCATCGGCTGACGGCGCCGAGTGGGCCCGGAGGCGCTGGGAGCGCTGGCGATTGAGCGGACGGAGTCGGCGCAGAGGCGTCCGGTCCTCGCCCGAGCCGCGGGCGGGAACGTCTCTCTGGCCTGATACGTCAGTCGCCGCCCATCGGTTCGTCCACGGTGACGGCGCGTACCACGAGGCGTTCCAGGTACTGGCCCGTGGCAATGTCGAAGGGTCCGCCGCAGGTGATGAGCGTCAGGGTCTGCTCGCCCCGGCCGCCATTGCCCACCGCACGTGACACCGCCAGACTCGTGTACGGGTACGAGGCTGTCTCGGTGACGCGGTAGCGAGCGCGTACTCCGTCTGCGCTCAGCCAGAGGTCGTCGCCCGGCTCGAGCCGCCACAGGTTCGCGAAGACCGCGGGCTGACCCACCCAGTCCACGTGACCTGCGAGCACCATGTTCCCTCCCTCCCCCATGCCCGCGGAATGGTCGTACCATGCGACTTCCGCGGGTGTGGGGGGCGCGGGCAACTCCTCCTCGCCGGATGCTAACTCCCGGATTGAGACATCCAGGCGCACTTTCGGGACTACCAGGCGAGTGGGCGCAGGCGCCGTGGACGGCGCGAGGATGCGGGTGGCAAGCGCCCGCGCGGGGATCGCACCCGATCGGATCGCCCGTGTCCCAGCGTCCATGGTGGGCTCCGCCAAGGGGAGTGCCTCGGCCGTGGCCGAGTCCCAGCGAAGGATCGCCCGCTCAAATGCCTGGCACACAGATTCGCCGCACGCATACCGTTCGCTGAGCGCGCCTCCAAGTGTGCTACGCCCGCCCAGAGCGCGATAACTGGACCAGAACCCTAATCCGCCTTCGTCCGAAACCGCGTAGCCGCGAACCACGCCTTCCGGGTCCTGCCACGTGCCAAAGCCATAGCCATCCTCGATGGGATACTCCAGGGATGCCGCCCGCGCCACGCCCGTCGCAAACGG
This sequence comes from Chloroflexota bacterium, assembly GCA_016191465.1. GTDB lineage: Bacteria > Chloroflexota > UBA6077 > UBA6077 > CF-72 > JACPOP01. Next base: position 88,737 of record JACPOP010000026.1, read on the forward strand.
GAGCACCATGAGGACCAGGACAAGCAGGAAAGGGAGAGGGCGGGTGTGGCCACCCGCCCTCAAGACTGATCGCACCGCGCTCCTACGGAAGGGTCAGAATCAGGCCAGGGGCAAACGACCCCTGTTCGAGGAGACCCTGGTTGGCGCGAGCCAGGTCGGCCGCGAAGGCGGCGTCGCCGTAGTACGAGGCCGCGATGCTGTCCAGCGAATCTCCCGGTTGAACGGTGTAGACAAAGTGCACCGCCGAGGTTCCGACGCCGGTGTTCGGCGCCGTGCGCTGCGCCTGGACCCCCAACACAAGGACCTCGCCCTCCGGTACCTGGAACATCTGCCCGGCGACGGCTACGAGGACGGGGCCCGCGATCGCGACGGTTTCCCCGGACTGCACGACGTTGGCGCCTGCAGGGACCGAGACGGACTGCCCGACCGTGATGCCCGCGACCTCCGCCAGAGCCTGGCCTTGCACGGCGGCCGTGGTTTGCTGGAAGGTTGGTGAGACGACCGGCAGGGTCACCTCAGCGCCGCTGATGAGGCTGATGGTACTGCCGGTGCCGGTCGCACCGGTGCCGCCAACAGGGAGAGAAACCGCGGCGTTGGCGGTGCCAGGAGCCCCGAGGATTTCAGCCGTCACCCGGTTCGTGAGCGTCTGCGGCACGGGACCGGTCGTGGGGCGGGTGACTCGAACCTTGACGTGGAACCGGTTGCCCACGTCGGGCTTGTCGTCACCCAGAACGGTCATCGTGCAGCCGTTGATTGTGATCTGCAGGCCTGGGTCCGCGAGATCGGCACCGGCGGCGTTCACGCGGAAGGCGCTGACGAACTCGGCAAAACCGCTGCAATTCGGAATCGAATCCACCAGCAGGATGCGCTGCGCCGTCGAGGTCGACACGTCTCCGCTGAGTCGGACCACGATGTTGTACGTGATCTGCTTGCCTGCGAAGTTCTCGGGGCCGACCGTGGAGGCGTCCAGCGCCGTCTTCTCGACGCCCACGCTTTGTCCACCCACCGTGTTAGACTGCTCCTCGCTGACCCCGGCGGCGCAATCCAGGCGGAAGACCTTCTGTTTGTCGCCGCCCGGCGTCTGGTCAGAGTTGACCCGAACCTTGTACTGGCCGGCGGCGAACGTGGTGATGGGACCGATCTGGAAGTCGAAGCCACGCTCGTTGGGTCGGCTTGTTGGACGGACGATCACCGGGAACGGCGTGTCAAGCGGCTCGGCGTAGCGGGTGTCGCCCAGGCGAGTGGTACCTGCCGGGCCCTGTCCGTTCGCCGGCTGTGGCTCGATGCTGTACACGCCCGACGCGGTCGGAAAGCCAAACCCAATGATGTAGAAGACGCAGCCCGGCTTGGGCTCGTTGGCCATCGACGTGGAGAGCAACGGATCCGAGCTGACCTTGATCGTGCCGCTGTTCCCGAACGTCGCGGGGGTCGGGGTCCGAGTGGCGGCGGGCGTCGGCACAGGGGTAGTTGTCGTCGTCGGCGTTGGTGTCGGTGTCTGACCCTGCCCGCCCTGACCATTGCCGTTGCCGCCGCGGTTGTTGTCCTGGTTCTGCTGTCCGGGCGCGGTGCCCGACTGGCCCGGAGTGGTGCCGGACTGACCGGGATTGGTCCCGCTCTGACCGGGGGTGGTGCCGCTCTGCCCCGGAGGCGGCGCGCCCTGCGCCGGCGTGTTGCCGGACTGGCCGGGCGTGGTGCCACTCTGGCCAGGCGTATTCCCCGTTTGGCCAGGCGCAGTCGTCTGCTGTGCCATTGCGGGTGTCGTGGTGACGAGGAGCGCGAGCACGGCCGTCGCCGCGACCCACTTGAAAGACTGCTTCATGGTGTCCACCTCGGGGAGCATCCCAGAGGCAGTTTGCGTGCCAATGCTTTCAGCGGAGCCGAAGAGCCGCACGCCAAGGCGCTTCGCAGGAAGCTGCGCCGCCGGGCAGATTGGGGCAGGCTCGCCTCTGTTCGTACACGACGGATCGATCACGGGGTGGGTGGCGAGGTGCTCGGGGAGCAGCGTTCGCCGCCGGGCGACCACGGAACGGTGGAACGCTCAGCGCAGCATTGGAGGGGGATACGGTTTGGCGTGCCGGTGCCGGACCTCCAGATCCATAGCCATCAGGCAGCGGGTCGCCTCGTTGGGCGTCAGGCGGTGTTCGGCAAACGCGGCATACACCGCCCGCCGACCGAGCTCACGCCAGGGGTCCCGCAACACCTTCTCCACATCTCACCTGAGGAGGCACGTCGTGTGCCAACGGGACGCTGACTTCTGCGGGAAGCCCCAAAACGCGCGTCCTATGGGTGCGGTCCAGCCTTGGCCTCGACCAAAGCCAGCAACTGGTCGATGTCATAGGGCTTCGGCATCACCGTCACGTTCCCGATCTCGTCGCCCCGCAGAGAGTGCGCCCACATGCGCCCCGTCGTGAGAATCACCGACGCCCGCTCGCTGAGCGCCGCAATCTCCTGCCGCTGCTGTTCAGAGAGAAACTGGTGATCGGTATTGGTCCAGGAGTCCGAGATCACCAGGGCATTGGGCGCCGCATCCAGGGCTGCATGCAGCGCATTGAGGGAGTCACAGCAGGTGACAGTGAAGCCTTCCTCGGTGAGCAGCTCATGGACCATTTCCCTGAGCAGGAGATCATCTTCCAGCAAGAGCACGCCGAACTGCGGCGTCCATCGCTGACCTGCGCGCTGCTCCATCGTGCTCATCCTTCCCAACATTGACGCATCGTGAGCGTCGGTTGTCGCCGCCTGCTCCCGGTGTACACGGGGGCTGGCCTGTGCCAGCCCCCAGATCCACCCTGATACGGGGTGGATCTGGGTTGGTGTTTACGCCTTGAGGCTGATCCCCGTTGCCTTGCTGTCGCGGACCACGACCGTCACCGCCAGCCCCTTGGCCAGATCGGCCAGGGTCTTGCCCGTCGGCTGCAGCTTGGTGCTGGCATCGACGGCCACCGTCACGGTCGTGCCGTCCGGTTTCTTGACCGTGACGCTGGTCGCGGTTGTGCTCTCCACGGTACCCACAACATGCGTCGTCCGGGCGGCAGCGGTCGTGGGTGGCAGAACGTGTACACGGCGCGCGTTGAACGTGCTGCCGCTGATGGTGCCCTGGACCACGACCCGGTCGCCTGCCTTGAGGTCGGCCAGCTTGCCAGCCTCGAACGCCTTCGCCTTGGCACCCGCTGTCGCCGGCCGACGCTCAGCCGAACGCCCCCGCGGCGTGCTGGCGGTGAAGCTCACCGTCACTGCACCATACTTCTCGGTGTCCACCACGAAGGTGCTGCCTGACACAGACTTCACGGTGCCGTGGATCTGACGGGTATGGCTGGACAGCACGTCGGGCGTCTCGGAACGCGCCGGCGTCTGCTGGGCGGGCGTCTGCTGGAGCGGCGTTTCGGCGGCCAGCGCTGGGCCGGCGAATGCGGAAGTGCCGAGGACGGCAGCGAAAGCCACGCTCAGGACGGTGCGCTTGGAGGACGATGGTTGCTGGAGCACGGAATATCTCCCTCTCTCGATGAACGGATGAACCCGGATAGGACGGGACGTGTTTCAGCCCCGGACGACGAACACGGTGGTGGCCACGGCAGCGCCGCTGTCGTCGGATGCCACTACTTCGACGGTGTTTGCCCCTTCGGCGAGCGCGACTTCCACGCGAAACTGGCCCTGCTCGTCGACGTCGGCCAGCTCCCCCTCCACGCTCACCACGGCGCCCGGTGTGGCTATGCCCTGGATCAGCAGAATCGCTTGTTCCACGGCCACCTCCACGTCCTGGCTCTCCGGTGTCACCAGCTGCAGAAACAGCGGGCGGGCAATGGAAGCCTCGTCCCCGGTATTGCTCGGCGCCAGGTCAACCTCGGCGGTGTCCTGGGCGCGTACGAGTGCCGCCGTTGGCGTGCCGAGGATGAGGGGAAACAGCGCGAGTCCCGCAAGGAAGGGGCGAAAACGTGGACGCATGTGGTATCAGCAGGCTTAACGCCGCTCGCACGCAGTCCGTTATGGCCTTCCGGTGGGAGGTTTCGCTTTCGGCTCAACGTCGTCTAGCGGCCTCGATTGGATTGCGCCGCGCCGCCGTTCCCATTGCCGCGCGAAGGGCCCGGCTCCGAGTCCGGCGGGGTAGGTCCGCCACTCCGACCACGGTTCGGTTCTGTCCCGATTGCGGGCCGGGGTGCTGGTGCCGGAGGAACTGGAACGGGGGACGGCGTCGGAAGCGCAGCCGATGGCGCTGGGCGTCCCCGCTCAGGCGGCTCCTCGCCGCGAGGACGCGGCCCGGGCGGCTCCGAAGGCGCACCGGGGGTGCGCTCCTCACCAGGCCCTGCGCCCCGCCGCCCGGGCTGATCCACGGGTCGGTCCGACTCGCGCCCCGTCTCACCCGTTGGCTCCGGGGATGCGACGGAGGCGGGCGTTCGCGACGACACGGGTGTCGGGATCACCGCACCCCCAGGCGTGGGCGCGAGGGGCGCCTGCCCCAGGCCGAGTCCACGACCATCGGGCGCGCGGCTAGACGCACCGCGCCGGCCGTTTTCTACCGCCTTCTGCGCGGTCTCCAGGCCGGGCTGCGCGGCTTCCGGAGCCCTGGCCAGGAGCGCGGCGAGGCGTGTCTCCTGCGCCGCAAGGCGATCGTCCACCTCCGACCGCTCCGCCTGGGCGCGCTGTGCTTCCCCCACCACCGTGGCCCCGTTCAGCGCCTGCTCCACGCTCGCTTCATACCGACGGACGGCCCCGTCCAGCTCCTGGGTGCGTCCGTCCTGGACCAGGCGGTCAACCTCGTCCAGGCGTGTGTCAGCGAAGCGCAGCCGCAGGTCCGTCCGCATCGACTCGTCGGCGGCGAGCTGCAGCGCCACGCTCTCGGCCGCGGTCTTCAGCCCGTACAGGGGCTCACCCGGGAGCGCACTGGCTGAGACCGTGAGGGTGCCGCCCCCCACCAGGACGATCGCCACCAGTCCCGCCGCCACGCGCGCCAGCCAGGGCGTTGCGCGGCGGCGGAACGACAGGACGGCGTGCGTCTGGGCGCGGCGACGCGGCGCCTCGCGGACCTCCTCCAGCCGCGTCGTGCCCTCGGCGGCGATACGGTCCATCAGGCGCGCCCGAGCCGTCTGACGGTACGCCAGCGTGGGCTGTTCCACTGCCGCCGCGCTTGCCCGGAGTACGTCCACGGTTTCGATCAGGCCCGACAGTTGACCCCGAATCTCCGGCGCGGCGCCCTCGATGGCGGCCTCTCGGGCGTGGGTGGTGGCATCGGACTGTTGCAGCCATTCCTCCAATGCCTGCAACAGTCGCAGGTCGTCGGCTGGCCCGATGGGGTGCGGGGGCTGCATCTCGGTGCCATCAGTTGGCATGGTTATGAGGCGGTCATTCCGACTTCGCCCTGCGCTTCCAGCAGGCGACGCAAGCTCAGGAGCGCCCGGAGTTGGAGCGCTCGGATCGTGCCCTCCCGCTTGTCCAGGATCTCGGCAATCTCGGCAGTCTCACGACCTTCCAGGAATTTGAGGGCGATGACCGCCTGCTGGTCGGGTGTGAGTTGTTGGATGACCGCAATGAGCACCTGCGCGTCCAATCGCTGCGCAAATGCCGCACCGTCTACGTCACTCGCGAGATCGAATGGCCTCTCGCCGTCGTCCCGAGTGGGGGTGAGCGAGGTTGTGGGCCGCTGCCGGCGCAGGTGGTCGACCAGCGCGTTGTGCGCCAGTCGGTACAGCCAGGCAAGGAAGGGGCGACCCTGCCAGGTGAAGCGGGGGAGCGCTTCCCAGGCCTTGAAGAAGACCTGCTCGGCAAGGTCCTCGGCATCGGCGTGGTGCCCCGTTCGAACGTAGAGATATCGGTACACGGGTGTCAAATAGCAGTCATAGAGCGCACCGAAGGCATCCCCATCCCGGCCGACAGCGCGGTCCACCAGGGCCACGATCTCTGGGGGGTCCAGGCCGTGCGTGCGCGGTGCATCCACAGAGAGGTTGGGGTTGGGAGCATGCGCTTCCTGGGAATACAACGTCTTCAGCCGCCCGGACGTTATGGGGTCACCCGCCCGAATACTCGACCATTGTGCGCTGCCGTCGGGAATGGGACGCCGCTGCCGCTCGGCGCTGGCCGCCGGAGCACGGTGCGACTGCAACGTACGGACCGCGCCGCGGGACGCTTCTCGATCCTGCACAAACTGGGGCAGCACGACAGAGAAGCGAGCGTTGCCACCAGCGGAAGGATGGAGGTCCTGGGCTACTCCATCGCCAGGTCTCCCGGTTGCTGATGCTTCCCTCGAGGGGCACTGCCTCCAGTATGGGCGCAGCCCAGTCTGCCGTGACCGCCAGGGCCGGAGACGGAGCGACGGCGTTTCAGGCCATCATCCGGTGAGTTCTGAGACCGCCGGTCAGGTCCTGATAGCTGCTTGGTGTGCCGCGGGAGCCCTACGTGGAAAGGGGTGATGTACGCGGGTGAGTCGGCTCAGCGAAAACTCTGCCCAATCCCACCCGGTTGAATCGAGGATGAGGCGGCCGGCTGACAGACGCTTTCTGCAGCCGGCCGCACGGTGTTCCACCTCAGACATCCGTCATCGACGGACGTCTGAGGTGGATCCTGCGTTAGCGGCGCCCGCTGCCGTTCGAGCCATTGTTACCCGAACGGCCAGCGTTCTCTGCCCCCTCGGGGCGTCGTTCGGCGCCTGGTGTGGGCGTCGAAGACTGCCCCAGGGGAGTAGCTGTCGCGGCGGTGGGTGTCGCGCGCGGTCGTGCGGCGCCGTCGTCTTCGCGCCGCTCGTTCTGGTGCTCGTCCTCCTGCCGCTCCGCGCGCTGTTCGTCGCGCTGCTCGCGGGCGGCCTCGGACACCGCCTGACCGAAATCCCTCCCCTGGACGCATTCGCCACGCAGGTGGTCAATCTCGTTTTCCACGTCGCTGCCATGGTTCTCAGGCGCGTCCGCGTCCACATCGTGGTCGTCATCAGCGTCGGCTGGGGCGCTCGCGTGCGCTTCGGGAGTCGCCGTCGAGAGGGGCGTGGTGGTGGCGGTGCGGCTGGCGACCGCCCCTGGGGTGCCCGTCACGGTTGGCGTGATCGTGCAGCGCGGTGTCGCTGGAGCCGCGCTGGTCGGTGCTCCCTGGGCCATGACGCTGGTGGTCACCCCAAAGGCGATGGTCAGGCTCAGGACGGCCGTGGGAACGGCCCAGAGGGAAAGCGGTCGGCGCATCAAAGAGGGCTCCATGTGTGTAGGTCACGTGCGGCCAGTGTTCAGCCGTCCGATGTGAGGTTTAACGGACCCCCTGTCGCACCCGTTATGGGGCGATCGGGAACTGGGACTTTTGGGCTACGGGGTAGGTCTCGTGCGGAGCGCTGTCAGGCGTGGCAGGCTGGTGCTGGTGGTGCCACCCACCGTGCTGCTGGAGCGCAGCCCGTCGCCGTCGTAGGCGTACGTGCTGGTGCTGCCGTTGATGGTCGCGCTCGTGAGGCGATTGGCCTGGTCGTACCCGAAGGTGTCCAGCCCTCGCGCCGTCACGTTGCCCACGGCATCCACCGTGTACGGCGTCGTCCCCACCCTCTGGACCCGATCGGCGCGGTCGAACGTGCTGCTGGTGGTGACGGGCACCCCACGTACCCAGAAAGCGGACTGTGCGGACGTTCTGACCACAACATACAAGGCCTGCCTCCGGAACCCCCAACCACGGTTCCCTGGGGTGCTACCTGTTTTTCGGCACCTTGGGAAATTCCCAAGAGAACTTGGGAGACTTTACGGTGAAGTCTCGGTGGCCAGGGCGGGGCTCGAACCCGCAACCATCGCTTTATGAGAGCGCCGCTCTAACCATTGAGCTACCTGGCCGTGCGCCGGATGCATGCACCCATCGGGAGCGAGGCAGGGGATTCGAACCCCTACTAGAACCTTGGAAGGGTCCTGTGCTGCCGTTACACCAGCCTCGCGCGGATCGGGCGTGCGATTGCCCGATGGTCGGGTGCGCGCCGGCGCCACCTGCGCGCCGGCCGCCGAATCTTAGCGCGGATGGAGGTTCGCGGGCCTGTTCCGAGGCCCTTGGCATTCTGCTGGGTCAGGCTCGTACTGGTTCGAAGCAAGTGACCTCAGGTCCGGAGGAACGTGCCAAGCGTGTGTGCACACGCTGAGCAGCGCGCCCTGCACCAACGTCAGGTCTGTACCGACCCGTCTTACCGTTGGGCTCAGACGCTCAGCGGGATCGCCGCTGCGATCTCCAGGGGTGCGGACGGCTCGGCAGGCTCCGCGCTTGGCGCTGCTGGCGGCGTCGGGCGCAGGTGCCCGGCGTTCATCGGCCCGCCCAGGAGCAGCCACTGGCTCGGGACAGGGTACTCGCCCTGGACGCGGCGGCGAGCCTCGATGTCCATCGCCAACAAGAAGCGCGTGGCCTGCTGGGCATCCAGACATCCGCCCTGGACAAGCTGGGCGACGCGCTCACGGCCTCGCTCACGCCAGGGATCGAGGGGCTGTAGGGCGGCTGCCGAGTGGGCGGAAGGCAGTGTTCCAGAACGTCCGCGGGCCTGGTGCGGAGGGGTGAAATCGAAGCGCGCCATGCTTCCGGGCGGAGAAGCAAGGCAAGGACCAGCTCCGACGTGGAGGAGCGGCCCACCACCCCCCGATCAGTACGAAATGGCTATCCAAAAGCCCCGGGGAGCGACAGAAATGTGCCGCGGTCCAGCAAGCGGCGCGCGGCTTTGGCGGCACACCTGGACGCTCCGCTGGTAGCGGCTTGCGGACACGACGCGTGCGACGGAACGGCGACGCCCGCCGACTCGTGACTACTGGCGCGTGCGCGGATCGAGTGCGTCGCGGAGACCATCCCCGAGGGCGTTGAAGCTGAACATCGTCAGAGAGATAAGCACCGAAGGCACCAGCAGCCGCCACACCTGGCCCGTGAACATGGTGACCACCCCATCGGACACCATGGTGCCCCAGGAGGAGAGGGGCGCCGGTACGCCCAGTCCGAGGAAGCTGAGGGTCGCTTCGGTGAAGATGGCGCTCGGCACCGAGAGCGTCGCCGCGACGATCAGCGGGCCCATCGCGTTGGGCAGCAGGTGGCGCCCAAGGATCCGTGGAAACTGGCCGCCGAGCGCCCGGGTGGCCTGGACGTACTCCATCTCGCGCAGCTGCAGCACCTGCCCGCGGACCAGCCGCGCCGCTCCGACCCAGCCCGTGGCCACCATGGCCAGGATGATCGAAAAGAGGCCGGGCTGCAGCACCACGGTCAACATGATGGTCACCAGCAGGTGCGGCACGCCGTAGAGCGTGTCCACCACCCGCATCATCACCTCGTCCACCCGACCACCGTAGTACCCGGCGATGCCGCCGTAGATCATGCCAATGACGAAGTACAGCAGGGCGGCGGTGGTCCCAATGAAGAGCGAGATGCGCGCGCCGATCCAGGCGCGGACAAAGATGTCGCGCCCAAGGTCGTCGGTGCCGAACCAGTGCACCGACGATGGCGGCTGGTTGGTCGAGAACAGGTCCTGCTCCTCATAACTGAACGGGCTGACGTTTGGGCCTATCGCCGCCAGCAGCACCAGGGTAATCAGGATGACGAGACCGGCCATGGGCATCGGGCGCCGTGCGAGGCGGCGGAAGGCATCCCGCCAGTAGCCACGCGGCGGCTGGCGCCAGGCTGCCGGTGGAGCCGAGGTGAGCGCCGAGTCGGCCACAGGCAGCACGGGCTGACGTGGAGGCGACTCCGCGGTGCGGGAGCTCTCTGCCACGGGTGGGCCGCTGGGGGCGCTCCCGCCCGCACCGGGACGCATCAAGCGTTACTCCGCGCCACTCTGATACGCGGGTCAATCACGCCGTAGGCAATATCCACGAGCAGATTGAGCGAGAGCAGCACCACGCTGTAGTAGATCGCACTGCCCAGGATGACCGGATAGTTGCGCTCGAAGATAGCCCGCACCAGCTGCTTGCCCGTGCCCGGTATCCCAAAGATCTCTTCAATGACGAAGCTGCCGACCACGATGTTGGCGATCAGCGGCCCGAGCACCGTGGTGAGCGGGATCAGCGAATTGCGCAGCGCGTGGACGGTCATCACCCGCCACGGGCGTAGCCCCTTCGCCCGTGCGGTACGGACGAAGTCCTGTCCGAGCGTCTCCAGTAGGCTGGAGCGCACCAGTCGCGCCACGTACGCCATGGGCAGGAAGGACAGCGCCAGCGACGGGAGCACCGTGTGGCGCCACGTTCCCCACGTTGCCACGGGAAACCACCCAGCCTGGACGGCCAGAACCTGGATGAGGATCGGTGCCAGGACAAAGCCCGGTACGGAGACACCCACCGTGCCGAACAACATCGCCGTGCCGTCGGCCAGCCCGCCTGGACGGAGCGCCGAGACGATGCCGAGCAGTAGTCCGAACACGAGCGCAATGATGAGCGCCTGGAAGCCAAGGATTGCGGACACCGCGGCGCCATCGCCGATCAGCTCGTTGACGCTCTGCCCCGTGTTCTTGAAGGAGGGGCCCAGGTCGCCGCGGACGAGGTTCCACAGGTACCGCCCATACTGTTCCCAGAGCGGCTGGTCGGTGCCATAGAACGCCCGAATGTTCTTCAGCACCGATTCAGGAATGCGCGACTCGCCCCGAAATGGATCCCCGGGGATCGCGTGCATCAGGAGAAAGGTGATCGTGACGATCACCCAGAGCGTGAGCAGCAACCCCACCAGGCGCTGCGCGACGAAGCGGCCCACGCTCCAGGTATTCCCGTCCCGAGCCCGCGCGAGCTAGTTGACGCTCACGCGGCTGAAATCGTTCGTGGCGGCCGCGAACCAGCGGATGCCCTTCACGTACGGCTGAACGACCACGATGGTCGCATCGTAGAAGATCGGCGCCAGGCCCATGTTGCTGAGCAGCGCCTTCTCGGCGCTAATCATCTGCTGGGTACGCTTCTGCGGGTCAGGCTCCTTCAGTGCCTGCTTGATGGGCGCGTCGTACTCGGGATTGCTGTACTGCCCGAAGTTGTAGCTGTCGCCCGTGGTGAACTGCGTTACCAGGTTGATGGCATCGTCGAAGTCCGCCGACGTGCTGTACAGCCCGAGCGTGTAGTCGAACTTGCGCATCGAATCGATGAACGTCTTGCGCTCGATGGCATTGAGCTTGAGGTCGACGCCGAGGTTCTTCTTCCACTGCGCCTGGAGCACCTCGCCCATCTTCTTGAACGTGTCGTTCACGAAGTAGTCGATAGTGAAGTCGGGCAGGGCGGACATACCCATCTCCTTCAGGCCAGCCGCGAGCAGCTCCTTGGCCTGAGCGGGATCCTCCTTGAAGACGTCACCCGCTTGCGTCCGGAAATCGCCGGTGCCACTGGAGAGGCCCGCTGGGATCATGCCGAAGGCGGGTTTCTGGCCGCCCTGCAGCACCTGGTCCACGAGCGGCTTCCGTTCGGCCGCCAGGGAGAACGCCTGCCGGACCTTGGCGTTATTGAATGGTGCCTTCTGGTTGTTGAACCGAACGAAGAACAACCGGGAGGCTGGCATGGAGATCGCCTTGCCATCCTTGAGGAGCTGCGAGGCGGCAGCCGCGGCGGGCGTCATCACGTCAAGCTCACCTGCCTGGAGCGATTGGTAGGCGGTGTTGCGGTCGTTGATCATCCGCCACACGATGCGGTCGAGCTTCACCTGGTCTTTCGCCCAGTAATCCGGGTTCTTGACGACGGAAAGCTCCTGGTCAGGCGTCCACTTCTCCAGCTTGAACGGGCCGTTCGAGATGTACGTCTCGGGCTTGCGGGTCCAGTCCTTCGGGCTCGCCTGCACCGAGTCCTTGTGCACGGGCAGCATGTTGAAGAACGCGGTCAGCTTGACCCAGAACGGCGTTGGCGCCTCCATCACCGTCTCGAGGGTGTAGTCATCCTTGGCCTTGAGCCCAACCTCGGCGAAGTCTTTGATCTTGCCCGAGTTAAACGGCTCCGCGTTCTTGATGTAGAAGAGGTTGCTCACGAGCGGCGCGGCAGTCTCGGCAATCAGCTCGCGCTGCCAGGAGTACACGAAGTCCTGGGCGACGACGCCGTGGCCATCCGTCCACTTGGCGTCCTTGCGCAGGTTGAACGTGTAGGTCAGGCCGTCGGGGCTGACGGTCCACTTCTCGGCCATGCCAGGTGTGGGCTCGCCCTTTTCGTCGAGTCGCACCAGGCCGTCGAACAGGGTGTTGGCGATCTCGCCCGGAACGCGGCTGGCCATGAGGGCCGGATCCATGCTGTCGGGATCGAGCTCAGCATTGAGGCGCAGCTCGTTGGGCCGGGCGGGCTTGGCCGGGGCAGCGGGTGCGGGTGCGGTCGTGGCGGCGGCAGCCGGTGCAGCAGCAGCGGCCGTGGTCGGTTTGGCGGGCGCGGCGGTCGGTTGCGCCGCCGCGGGCGCAGCTGGGGCCGTGGTTGGCTGCGCGGCCGGCGGCGGCGCGGCAGGGCTGGCGCAACCGGCAAGGACAACCAGGCCGGCAAGCGTGGTAGCGGAAAAACGTCTGAACATTGCGTCGTCCCTCACAAGGTGTGATTGGAATCTGTCGCCTCGGGCCCTGTCGCCCCCAGGTCCCCACCCGCTCACCGCGGCGCGAGCGCGGTGGTTTGGGCGTGCAGGCCGCGACAGCCTGCAGTAGCGTGCTGCCACACTACGACCCCGCCATAGTAGATTGCAAGGGGTCCAGCGGCCGGGCGGCCGAGGGGTGAGCCCGAACCTGGAGAAAGCCCGTTCCGTACGGTCCACGCCCATGTCCCGGCGCGCCTGCGACGTCGACAAGCGTTAGGCGCACCCGCGGCCCAGCAGCCAGCCCTCCGCCTATTTCGCTGTCAGGACACGCCGGCGACCTGGCGAGTGCTGGTGGAGAGGGTGCCGTTGGTGAACGAAGTACCTGGGGTGTAGTCCTGCAACAGCTCGTCGGGCTTCGCGGCCGCCACCGCCGCGGCGGGTACGCGGCACATCGGGGGGAACGGC
>JACPOP010000023.1 GCA_016191465.1 Chloroflexota bacterium
GGCGTACGCCAGGCCGAGCGTGGAGCCCCAGGAGGCGCCCAGGACCAGCCATCGATCGATGCCCAAGTGTCGCCGGAGGCGCTCGATGTCGGCGAGCAGGTGATGGGTTGTGTTGGTGGACAGGTCGACAACCGGGGCGCTGGCGTGGGGCGTGCTCCGGCCGCAGCCCCGCTGGTCGAACAGCACGATCCGGTAGGCGTCGGGGTCGAAGTAGCGCCGCCAGCCGGGGGTACACCCCGACCCCGGCCCGCCGTGCAGCACGACGGCCGGCTTTCCCTCCGGGTTGCCGCACTGCTCCCAGTAGACGAGGTGACCGTCGTCGACGTCGAGCATGCCGTGCTCGTACGGCTCGATCTCCGGGTAGAGATCGTTCATGTGCAATCCCTCCGCCTCGATGCATTCACTGAGGAAAGGATATCGGGACGGGGTCCGCGTTGCCCTTACAGCAGGGTGGTTCTGGATTTGGGAGTCGATCTCTTTGCCGACACCGGGCCGGCGCCGCCGTCGAGGCGCCGTGCCGCTTGACAAGCACCTGCCGATCGTGTAAGTTACCAATTGGTTAATTAACTCTCGGGTTCATTATAGATGCAGCCGGATCAGCTCACCCGCACCTTCGCTGCCCTCGCCGATCCCACCCGCCGGGCGATTCTGGAACGCCTGGCCGACGGGGAGGCCTCCGTCACCGAACTGGCCGCGCCCTTCCAGATGAGCCTGCCCGCCGTCTCCAAGCATCTCAAGGTGCTGGAGCGGGCCGGCCTGATCGCCCGGGGTCGCGCCGCCCAGTGGCGGCCCGCCCGCCTGCAGGCCGCCCCGCTCAAGGAGGCCGCCACCTGGGTGGAGCGCTATCGCCGCTTCTGGGACGACCGCCTTGATACGCTCGACGACTACCTGCGCGAGCCGCGCGGGCAGGGCCTGAGCCCTGACTCAGCCACGTAGCAGCGCCCCGAACAACAGCCAGGAGAGCGGCATACACCATGCTGCCCCGCACCGACGACGCCGCTGAGCACGTCGCCGTACCATCGTGGGCTGACGCGGATGCACGCCCACATCGTCGCCGGACAGGGAGCGGAAAGGACGCATGGCCGAACACAGCAGTGAGGTCACGGTGCTGTCGGATCGGGAGATCAGCATCACCCGCACCTTCGAAGCGCCGCGTGAGCTGGTCTTCAGGGCGTGGACGGAGCCTGAGCGCCTGATGCGCTGGTGGGGGCCAAAGGTCTTCACGACGCCGTACTGCACCGTCGATCTGCGCCCCGGCGGCGTCTGGCATTACTGCTTTCGCTCGCCCGACGGGCAGGACTCCTGGGGCCGGGCCGTCTATCGCGAGGTGGTGCGGCCGGA
>JACPOP010000032.1 GCA_016191465.1 Chloroflexota bacterium
ATTCCATCTCGCCGCTTTGCGGCACAAGGCGGAGGGTCCGCAGCCGCGGAGCGGCGGGATGAAATAGCCGTGGGCGCAGCCCACGGAACGGGCCGGGGCGAGCCGCACCGCGAAGCGGTGCGACAGACGCGGCGGCGCGGCGGCGCGACGGATGCGGCAGGCGTGTCGTACCGCTCCGCGGTACGGCGGTGGAGGGACCGGCACCGAGGACGGCGATCGCGGGGGCGATCTCGTCCCCGGCTATTGCATCTCGCCGCTTCGCGGCATAGGGCACTGCCCAGCGCCGCACCATGTTCCACTTTGGGAACAAGGCGGGGGACGCATTCTCGTGCGTGCGGCGAGGCGACGGGTCGTCGCGTCCCACCCGCGTTATCCGGGCTGGATCGACGGTCTTGAGAGGGGCCGGAACAGTGGGAACTCGGGGGCTGTGCTTCAGCCGGGAGCCCGGGGCCGACAGAGGGGGTGTCGGGCTGGTCCGCGTGAGGCGCTGTGCGCGGGGGCGGGCTGCCGCCGTCCTTCTTTTCGACCCCTTATTCCCCCGCTGCCTTCTACGCACCGCTCGCGGATCGGCCCTCCAACTCCCGCAGCACCCGCGGCAGGTTCGCCGCCAGGCCGCCCCGGGCCATGACGGCGTCGGCCCCCATCCGCTTCGCCCGCACCAGGTCCTCCCCCTGCACGTGCGGGCCGAAGACGACGACGCGGATCGCCGGCCATCGAGATTCGGCAAACGGCGACCTTACCGAGTCAGGGTTCTCCCGACTCCCCCGGCCCCCTTCCGATCGCCGATTCCCGTCTCCCGGCTGCCCCGACTTCAGTCTCTCCAGCATGGCAAAGGCCACCTCCCCTTCCCGCCCCGATTCGCCCGTCGACAGGTCCAGCAGCACCCCCTTGACGGCCGAGTCGGCCAGCCGGGCCTCGAGCATCTCCATCGTCCGCACGGGGCGGCAAGGGACCGGGGGGGTCAGGTCGTCGGCGCACGACTTGATCCGGGTAGCCCACAACAGGTCCGAGGCGAGATAAAGTACCACCCTTGCTCCAGAGCGGGCAACGGCCCCTTCCGCCGACGCACGGTCGGACGGGCGCACAGACGGGTCCACCCGCGGTGAGGGTACCCAACCCCTCCGCGCCAAAGCGCTCAACACCACCACCTTTTCAGGAACGACCATGCCCCCGACCACCCCCTCCCCCGCCGCGAAGAAGTCCAAGACCACCGTCAACGGCAACCACCAGAGCGGCGGGAACAACGGGGGCGGGAGGGGCGGGGGGAGCGGGGTGGGAGCGGCGGCCATGCCCAAGAGCGCAGGGCAGATGCGCGCGATGTTCGAGGAGCTCGGCCTCCCCACCGACCCCAACAACCTCTACGGCCAGACCGTCAGCACGATGCTCCACGCCGCGGAGGTGATGGACCTACCCGACTACCTGCGACAGATCCTGGCGCAGCCCAAGAACGAGATCATGGTGCACTTCCCGGTGCGCATGGACAACGGCAAGACGCGGCTCTTCAAGGGGTACCGCGTGCAGCACAACAACGCGCTGGGCCCGTACAAGGGGGGCCTGCGGTTCCACCACGACGTACACCTGGACGACGTGAAGAGCCTGGCGTTCCTGATGACGATGAAGTGCTCGCTCGTGGGCGTTCCGTACGGGGGCGGCAAGGGGGGCATCAAGGTCAACCCGCGCGAGCACAGCAAGGGTGAGATGGAGCGCATCGTCCGCCGCTTCACGACCGCCATCGCCCACAACATCGGGCCCGATTACGACATCCCCGCGCCCGACGTCGGCAGCGGCAGCCAGCACATGGCCTGGATCGCCGACACCTACTCGTTCCTGAGCGAGATCGGCGGCAACAATCCCATCGCCGTCATCACCGGCAAGCCGGTGGAGTACGGCGGGAGCCTGGGGCGCGAGAAGGCCACCGGCCAGGGCGTCGTCGACACGCTCGTCGAGATGCTCCCCGAGCTCAAGCTCCGCCCCGACCGCTGCACGTTCAGCGTGCTGGGCTTCGGCAACGTCGGCTCCTGGAGCGGCAAGATCTTCCAGGATAAGGGCGCCAAGATGACCGCCGTCGCCGACCACACCGGCTTTATCGCCAACGCCAAGGGCATCGACGCCTACGACCTCTCCGACTACGTCGCCAAGACCGGCGGCGTGAAGGGCTACCCCAAGGCCGGCGCCATCACCAAGGACGAGTTCTACCAGACCAAGGTCGACGTCTTCATCCCCGCCGCGCTCGAGCAGATGATCCAGGAGCCCGAGGCCGAGATGCTCAACTGCAAGGTCGTCGCCGAGGGCGCCAACGCCCCCACCACGCCTGCGGGCGAGCGCATCCTCATGGAGCGCGGCATCGAGGTCCTTCCGGCCATCCTCTGCAACGCCGGCGGCGTCACGGTCTCCTACTTCGAGTGGGTGCAGAACAAGACCTTCCAGTCGTGGGACCTTGACTACGTCGACCGCGAGCTCAACAAGCACATGGTGAAGGCGGCCCAGAAGACCCGCGCCGCCCGCAAGCAGTACAGCTGCGACCTGCGGACCGCGGCCTACATCGCCGCGCTGCAGCGGCTGCAACAGGCGTATGAAGTGCGCGGGATCTTCCCGTAACCGGGGGCGCCCATCCCGAACCCTCGCGGCCCGCGGCTTGCCGCGGGCCACGTTGTTTCTCGTTCAGGCCCGGGTCGGGAGGTGCGCCGCTCCCCGCGCGAACCGTCACCTTCGGGCGCCGGTCCCAGCCTGTGAAGGCCGTACAGGCGACGCCCGCGCGCCCGTCGCCGTCAACAGCCGGCGAAGAACTGGTTGATGAACACGATGAAGTCGTTGTTGTCCCAGGCGCCGTCGCTGCCGGGGAAGCCGCCCACGCCGCCGCGGTCGGCCAGCGGGTCCTGCGCGAAGAACAGGTTGATGAAGGCGATGAAGTCGTTGTTGTCCAGGACGTGGTCGTACCCGGTCGCGCCGCCGGCGGCGCCGACGTCGGCCGGCCCGCACGGCGGGACGATGAGCGGGCCAAAGCGGAAGTTGTCCCCCTCAACGACGCGGTTCCCCTCCAGAGCGGAAACGGTCACCTCGATCCGCGCGATCGACTGACCCTCGGGCGCGGTAAAGATGAGCTCGGGGTCCACCTCGGGGTTGTACACGCCGTCGGCCTCCACCAGCCGCCCCGCGAAACCGATCTCGAACCCTTGCGGGTTGTACGCCCGCATGAAGAAGTTCGTGTTGGGAGAGCTCGCGTCGGTCGCGGTGAAGGCGAAGAACGGCACGGCGGCCGGGGTATCCGTCCCCGGGATCACAAAGTCGATGCTGACCAGGTAGTTCTCGCCCGGCGCGTCGGGGTTAAAGATGGATACGGAGTTGTCACCGGTCACCGGGTTCGTGAACGGCCCCGGGCCCATCACCAGCCAGTTGCCGCCGAAGACTACGCCCAGCGCGCGGTACTGGTCGGAGGCGACCGTCCCGCCCGGGAGTGAGTCAAAGTCGATCGTGGTATCAGCCATCGCCGCGCCGGAAATACCGGCAGCGGCCGCGCAAGCGAGCAACATCGCCTTGTTCATACAGATCTCCTACTCCGTCCTGCCCGCCCAAGACTACTCCAAAAAGTCGGCGCGGCCAGCGAAACGCCCCGATTCGGGGGGATTGAGGTCATTCCGGAGGTCGTCCGGCGTGCCGGCAGAGGCCAATAACAACGCCCGAGCGGGGGCCCGGGCGTTGGTCGGGACTCTGCAGCGGTCTCAGGGCGTTTTCTTGCGCCGCTCGTGCCGAGGCGCATTCGCCGCGTCGGGCGGCACAAGCCCGCTCTGGACCGCGATGCGGGCGAGGTCCACCCGGTTGCGCGCGCTCAGCTTGATACCGAGCGACAGGCGGTGGGCCTCGATGGTCTTGCGGCTGCGGAAGAGCTTCTCGGCGATCGCGGCGGTGGTGAGTCCCTGTCCGATAAGGGCCAGGATTTCCATCTCGCGCGGGGTGAGGTTCGCCAGTTGGCCCTTGTCTACGTGCTGGGCCTGCACCACTTCCACGTCCGCCTGAGCGGCGCGCGTGTCGTCGGCCGGCACGATGCCGCGGCAGACGATCAGCACGCGGTCGGCCCTCCCGGCGGGGTCGGTCTTGAGCGGGCGCATGACCGTGCGGGTGCGGATGCCCTTCCACGCGGCGTGCATGACCAGCGGCTTGTTGGTGTCCAGCACGCGCCGGATGAGCTGGCCGCGCTCGTCGGCGATCGGCTTGGGGAACAGGTCTGTCAGGAGCTTGCCGGCGAAGCCGTCATATGGGCGGTTGGGAGCCCACCAGGAGAGGACGGGGCTCATGAACAGAACCCGGCCTTCGGGATTGACAATGGCGACGTCAGCGCCGGAATCGGAGGTCATGGCGGCCCAGACTTCGGCCAGGTCGCCCGGCAGAGGGCCGCCGGATTGGTGCTCGTTGACGTTGCTTGGCATGACTCGCTCCATCCCCACGGAGATCTCTGTTGTTGTGTGAAGCACGACGAATTCCTTAGGAACTACGCCCGTCCATTGGCGTGTGACTGAATGCCCTGATCCCGCGACGCACGGAAATGCTAGGCCCTGACATCCCTAAGGTCATGTAGCGCACGAATTTGCGTTGTTTGCCGTTTGGTCGGGAACCCGGGACGGCGGCGCTCCTCCGTACCCCCTTCTATACGCAGGGATCGGGGGTAGGTTCCGCAAAACACCGGGCATCAGAGGTCGAGCAAGAGCCGTTCGGGGCGCTCGATCCCGTTCTTGATGTTTACCAGGAACTTAACCGATTCCTGTCCATCCAGCAGGCGGTGGTCATAGGACATGGCCAGGTACATCATGGGCCTGAGAGCGATTTCACCGGGTTTGTCAGGGTGCTCAACGGGTCTGTTCTTGATCGCGTGCATGCCGAGAATGGCCGTTTGCGGCGAGTTGAGGATCGGCATGCTCCACATGCTGCCGAAGATGCCGCCGTTGGTTACCGTAAAGGTGCCGCCCTGGAGTTCATCAAGCGTCAGTTTGCCGTCGCGGGCCCGGGCGGCGATGTCCTTGATCGCCCGTTCGACCTCGGCGAAGGACAGGTTCTGCACGTTCCGCAGGACGGGCACGGTGAGGCCCTTAGGGGTGCTGACAGCGACGGAAATATCGACATATTCGTGGTATTCGACCTCCATCGCCCCCCCACCGTCGGCCCCCTGCACGAGGTAGGCGTTGACAATCGGCGAAGCGCGGAGCGCCTGGCACGCGGCCTTGACGAAGAAGGACATGAAGCCCAGGCCGACGCCGTGCTTCTTCTCAAACTCGTCCCTGTACTTGTTGCGGAGCGCCATGACGTTGGTCATGTCCACCTCGTTGTAGGTGGTGAGCATCGCCGCGGTGTGCTGAGCCTCAACCAGGCGCTGGGCGATGCGGTTGCGGAGCGGGGTGATGCGCTCGCGGCGTGCGCCGCGCGAGCCGGGCGCGGGGGCCGTTCGGGGTGAGTGGGCCGGTGCGGCAGGAGCGGCGGGCGGGGCGGTTGCGGCGACGGACTGGGTAGCGGCGGCGCGGCTCTGGGCGAAGCCGGTGACGTCCTGTTCGCGGATTTTGCCGCCGGGCCCGGTCCCCTGGATCTGGCTGAGGTCGATGCCCTGCTCCTTGGCGATCTTCTCGGCGAGCGGGGTGGCCCGAACGTCGACGCCCTGGCCGTTCGCGGAGGGCGCTCCGGACTGGGACGCGTGCCGGGCGGGCTGGGTGGGTTTGGCCTCGGCCACCTGGGACGGGTTGGGGGGGACGCCCGCGTTCATCGCCGGCGGAGTGTTTGGAGCGGGCGCGGGGGATGCGCCGGCCGCGCCCTCTTCGATCTTGCCGACGACCGCGCCCACGGGTACGGTGTCGCCGACCTTCGCGGCGTGCTTGAGCCGGCCGGCGGCGGGGGCGGTTATCTCGGCGGTGATCTTGTCGGTCTCGAGCTCCATCACGACCTGGTCGCGCTTGACGGCGTCGCCGTCCTTGGAGACCCAGCGTGCGACGACGCCGGTGCGGACCGACTCGCCCATTTCGGGGATGACGATGTCAACGGCCATGCTGCGTGCTTTCTGTCGGTGGTAGGGGTGCTGCGGACGCGGGCGAGTTGGACGGAGGAAGGGTGTTCAGGCCTTGGCTTTGGCGGTTGCTTCGGCGGGCTTTGGAGCGGGTCCGAGGGCCTGCACCAGCAGGTCGGCCTGCTCGCTGTCGTGCAGCTTTTTACTCCCGCCCGAAGGGGTCGGGCTGGCGGGGCGGCCGATGAAGTCGAGCTTGAGCCCGAGCCGGGTTCGGAAGATGTCCTCAAGGAAGAGGTACGCGCCGTTGTTGCGGGGCTCTTCCTGGAACCAGACGAGCCGGGCGTTCCTGGGGTACTGGGCGAGGATGTTTTTGGCCAGATCATTGTGGAACGGGTAGAACTGCTCGACGCGGACGAGCGCGGCGTCGTACTTCCTGGTCGCCTCGCGGTGGTCGGAGAGTTCGTGGTAGTTCTTGCCCGAGCAGAGAACGACGGTCTTGACGCTCTTTCGATCGCCCTTGGGCGGCGTGCCGTTGCTCTGGATGAACGCGGGATCGTCGAGCAGCTCCTGGAAGGTGCCGGCGAGCAGGTCGTTCACGGTGGCGGTCGCGCGCCGGAGCCAGCTCTTGGGCGTGAGCACGAGCAGCGGCTTGCGGAACTTGCGCTGCGGGCTCACCTGGCGGCGCAGCAGGTGGAACATCTGCGCGCCGGTGCTGGGGTAGCAGACCTGCCAGTTGTTGTGCGCGCTGCCGGTGAGGAACCGTTCGGGCCGGGCCGAAGAGTGCTCGGGCCCCATGCCCTCGGCGCCGTGCGGCAGGAGCATGGTGAAGCCGCTCCAGCGGCGCCACTTCAGTTCGGTGCTGGAGATGAACTGGTCGATCATCACCTGGGCGCCGTTGACGAAGTCGCCGAACTGGGCCTCCCAGCAGACCAGCATGGTCGGGTCGGCGAGCGAGTAGCCGTAGTCGAAGCCGATCACGGCTTCCTCGCTCAGGGGCGAGTCGTAGACGCAGAAGCGTGCCTGCGTCGGCTTGCCCTGCTCGTTCTTCCGGCCCGCGTCGTCGGGCATGCGCGCGATCGGCCGCATGTTGTTGAGCGGCACGAACGGCTCACCGGTCTTGAAGTCGCGGATCACCGCGTGACGCTGGGTGTAGGTGCCGCGCCGGCAGTCTTGGCCGCTCAGGCGGACGGCGTGACCCTCCAGCAGCAGCGTGCCGAAGGCCAGTTGCTCGGCGTCGGCGTGGTTGAGCGCCCCGTTCTGCGGCAGCGACGCCCGCTGCTGCATCAGCGGCCTGAGCTTGGGGTTGACCTCAAAGCCCTCCGGCAAGCGTGAGAAGGCGGCGCACACCTCGGCCAGCAGCTCCCTGCTCACGGCGGTCTGGACCGGGTCGAACGACCACTCGGCGCCGTACCCCTTCCAACGCCAGCCGCCCGGCTCGCGGGTGGTCGGCCCGGGCTTCTTCTTGGCCTCGGCCTGGGCCGTCTCGTGCTCCTTGTCGAGCGTCTCCTGGAGCGCGGCCATCTGGCCCTGCGTCAGCACGCCCTCGGCCACCAGCTTCTCGGCGTACTCGCTGACCAGCGACTTCTGGTCCTTGATGAGCTGCGCCAGCACCGGCTGCGTGAACGACTGCTCGTCCTGCTCGTTGTGCCCCCACTTGCGGAAGCAGTACATGTCGATGAAGGCGTCGCGCTTGAACTTCTGGCGGTACTCCACCGCGATCTGCGTCACCGCCACGCACGCCTCGGGATCGGCGGCACGCACGTGGAAGGCCGGCGCGTCCACCATCAGGCCCGCGTCGGTGCAGTAGGGGCTCGACCGCCCGTCCTGCGGCACGGTGGTGAAGCCGATCATGTTGTTGGCGACGACGTGGATGGTGCCGCCGTTGGTGTACCCCTCCAGCTGGCTCATGTTGAGCAACTCGGGTCCGACGCCCTGGCCGATGAGGGCGGCGTCGCCGTGCTGGATGACCGGGATGACCTTGTGCCGGTTGTCCGTGTCGCCGCGCAGCCGCTGCTTGGCCCGCACGCGCCCGCACACCCCCGGCGCGACGACCTCAAGGTGGCTGGGGTTGAAGGCCATCGACGCCTGGACGGTCTTGCCGCTGTCGGTCTTGTACTCGCCGGAGTACCCCATGTGGTACTTCACGTCGCCGCCGCTCTGGGCGTAGTTGCTGGGCCAGGTCCCCTCAAACTCGGTGACGATCTGCTTGTAGCTCTTGCCCAGGACGCCGTTGAGCACGTCCAGCCGCCCGCGGTGGCTCATGCCGATGATGATCTCTTCGCAGCCGGTCTCGGCGGCGGCCTGCATGATGCGGTGGTAGATCGCCAGCAGCGTCTCGCCCCCCTCGATGCCGAAGCGCTTGTCGCCCATGTAGCGCTTCTGGAGGAACTGCTCGAAGGCCTCGGCGCGGAAGATCTGCTCGTAGATGCGCACGCGCTCGTGCTTGCCCAGCGGGAGCTGGAAGCGGCCGGTCTCGATCTTCTCGCGCAGCCACTCGCGCTGGGCGTGGTCGGCGATGTGCATGTACTGCACGCCCACGGGCCCGCAGTAGACCTGCTCCAGGGCGTCGATCACCTGCTGGAGCGTGCTCCCCTTGGGCGCCGGGAAGTCGCCGGCATCGACGGGCTTGCTCAGGTCCGCCTGCGTGAGGCCGTGCTGCGAAAGCTCGAGCGACTTGTCACGCGGCCGGGCCCGGTTGAAGGGGTCGATCTTCGCGCCGAAGTGCCCGTAGCGCCGGTAGGCGTCGATCAGCGAGCGCGTGCCGGCGAACAGGCGGATCGCGTCGCGCGTGTCCGCACCCCCGCCTCCGGCGCTCCCCCCACCGGCGGCGGTGCTGAGCGCAAGATCAAACCCGGCGAAGAACGACTGCATGTCGGCCGGGATGCTGGCCGGGTCGGCCTTGTACTGGTCGTAAACCGACGCCAGGTAGTCGGCGTGCCAGCCGTTGACGGAAGCGGGGACGGCCTTGAGGGTGGTGGTCGTCATTTGGAGCAGCAGCAGAAGGAAGGATGGGAGGGCGACCTGGGCCGCCGGGGGATCCGAATGCAGGGCCGGGAAGGGCGACGAGGGGCGGAAACCGGGGCGCAGGGGCGAAAAACCCCCCACGCGGGAGGGAACCTTAGGCGTCGGCGCGGCCGATTTGGGGCTCGTCAGACTGTCAGTGAACGACGTTCACTGGCGGCATGCCCCCTCGCCCCTGACGGAAGGGGAGGCGGGCAGCCACCGCCGCTCGCCGTCGCCGCTCGCCCGTCTGTCCGCCCGCGTTCTCGGTCCCCCCGTGACAGTCCCGAAACTCGTCCAACCGCGATTCTGACCCGCCGGGGCCGAGGGGAAGAGTTTTTGCGTGCGAGAAGGAGTCTTTGCGTGCGAGAAACTGCGCCCGCGTGCGAAAAAGAGTTTCCGCGTGCGAGAAACAGTTTCTGCGTGCGAAAAACAGTCTTTGCGTGCGAAAGAGAGTTTCTGCGTGCGAGACGCAGTTTCTGCGTGCGAGAAACAGTCTTTGCGTGCGAAAGAGGGTTTTTGGGTGCGAGAGAGGGCTGCTCAATGACAAACCGGGCATCCAGATGAGGGAAACCGCCTGACAGTTCGGCAAGCCGCGGACCGCTGATCAGGTCGCGGCGCGGGGGGGGGCGGGGGCGGCACGTCCGGGAACGCGCCCGGTGCTCTGCAAAGCACTTCAACCCGCGAAGGTGCAGGCGATGCCGGACGCGGCGCGCCTCAGACGGTCTCGATCTCTTTCTGCTTCTTGGCCACCAGCTCGTCGCACTGGGCCTCGTACTTCTTGAGCAGCTCCTGCACCTCGGTCTTGAGCGTCTCAAGCTCCGCCTCCGGGAGCGAGGCCTTGATGCCGTCGGCGTGCTTGTTGGCGTCGCGCCGGGCGTTGCGGAGCTGCACCTTGGTCTCCTCGGCCAGCTTCTTGCAGTGGGCGGCCAGCTGCTTGCGCCGGTCGCCGCTGAGCGGGGGGAGGTTGATGCGGATCTGCTGGCCGTCTGAGTTGGGGACCAGCCCCAGCCCGCTGGACTCGATGCCGCGGCGGATGTCGTTGATGGCCCCCTTGTCGAACGGCTTGATGAGCAGCTGCGTCGCCTCCGGCACGCTGATGGACGCGATGCTTTTGAGGTCGGTCGTGCTCCCGTAGTACTCGACCTTGACGAACTCGATCAGCGAGGGGCTTGCGCGGCCGGTGCGGATGCCGTGCAGCTCCTTCTTCAGGTGGTCGATGCCCTTGGTCATCGTCTCTTCGGCGGTCAGCAGGATGTCGTCGGGGGTCATGGTGCGTCCTTGTGTGCAAGGCTATGGGGGCGTTCACTGCGCGGGCGAGACGCCCGCCCCCCGCCCGCCATTTACCCCGGCCCCTTGGCCGCGGCGTGCGGGTCGGGCCGGGCGAAGAAGATCTTTTTGATCTGGTGGACGGTGACGGCGCGGCCGATCTGGCCGATGCTCTCGGTGAGGGGGATGTGCTTGGGGCAGACCTTGACGCAGTTCTGCGCGTTGCCGCAGTCGTTGATGCCGCCGTGCCCGGAGAGGACCTCCAGCCGGTGGGGCGCGAGCGTCCTGCCGGTGGGGTGCTCGTTGAAGAGGCGGGCGAGGCTGACGGCGTGCGCGCCGACGAAGGAGGTCTCCCACCTGGCGGGGTCGGGCTCGAGCAGGAACTGCGGGCAGGCGTCCACGCAGCAGCCGCAGGTCATGCACTCGCTGAGCTTGTAGCGGATCTCCTGGTCGTCGGGCGTTTCTTTCGGCCCGGCCCCCTGGCTGTATGTGCCGTCGATCGGCACCCACGTCTTGAGCCGGCGCAGCGCCGAGAACATGCGCGAGCGGTCCACCCACAGGTCGCGGACGACGGGGAACTTCTGCATCGGCTCCAGCGTGATGGTGTCGCCCTCGCCGGGCGCGTAATTGTCGATGAGGCAGGAGCAGGACTGCCGCACCTTGCCGTTGATGACCATCGTGCACGCGCCGCAGACCTCTTCCAGGCAGCCCGAGTCCCACACCACCGGCGTGGTCCTGGTCCCTTCGACGGTCACGGGGTTGGCGGCGATCTGCTGGAGGCACGAGATGACGTTGCTGCCGCGCTCGACGGTGACGGCGAAGGTCTCCCAGCGGCCGGGCTTGCCCGGCCCGTCGCAGCGCCTGACCTTGAAGTTGACCGTGCGTCCCGGCGTGGCGGGGCCGCGGGAGGGGGGGGCGGCGTCGGGGGGCGGGGTGGCGTTGAGGTGGGTAGCCATGGTGAGCCTTGCGAGGCGGGAGCGGAGGGCGGGCTTAGGGCTTTTTGCCGTAGGTGCGTGCGGTGGGCTCGATGAGCGAGGCGTCGATGTCCATAAGCCCGACGGAGACGGACCTGTCGGCGGGGTTGAACTTCGCGACCGTGGCCTTCATGAACTCGGCGTCGTTGCGGTCGGGGTGATCGGTGCGGTAGTGTGCCCCGCGGCTCTCTTTCCGTTGCAGCGACCCCTTCACGATCGCGTCGGCCAGGACGAGCATGTCCCCCACCGCACGGGTGTAGGCGAGGGTCTGGTTGGTCCACGTCGCGGCATCGCCGAGCTGAACGCGGGCGAAGCGGTCGCGCAGCTCGTCCACCTTGACCTGGGCCTGGCGCAGGCGGGGCTCGCTCTTGACCACCGTGCAGGCGGCGGTCATCTCCACGCCCAGCTCCTTGTGGATCTGGTAGGGGTTGTTCTCGGGGGTCGGCTGGCCCTTGCTGACGGTCGATGTGAACGCGGCGGCCTTGGACTCTTCCTGGCGCACGACTGCGTCGAAAAGGCTCTGCGGAGCGGCGGATGTGTCGGCGATCTTGATATATGTCTGCACGCTCTGGCCGCAGAAGAGGCCGTCGAAGATGCACGAGAGCAGGGCGTTGGCGCCCAGCCGGTTGGCGCCGTGGTAGCCGAAGTTGGCCTCGCCGAAGGCGTAGAGGCCCTCGACGTTGGTCATCGCGTTGTTGGGCGCGCCCGGCTGCATGCCCTGACCGATCGCGCTGCCGATGGGGGCGGGCGAGCCGCTCTTGTGCTTGGGGATCGGTCCCGCGGGGTTGTACGACCCCTTGGTGAACGTGGTCCACAGCCCGCCCATGCTGTAGTGCACCGCGGGGAAGATCTTCATGGGCTCAAACCGCGGGTCCACGCCGACAAACTTCTGATAAATGTCCAGGATCCCACCGAGCTTGCGCGTCAGGTAGTCAGGGTCCTTGTGCGTCAGGTCGAGGTAGACGCTGTTCTCGCCGTTGACGCCCATGCCGTCGTTGACGCAGACGGCGAAGATCTCGCGCGTCGCGATGTCCCGCGGCACGATGTTGCCGTACGCGGGGTACCGCTCCTCCAGGAAGTAGTACCGCTGCGCCTCGGGGATGTCCTTTGCGGCGCGGGCGTCCCCCTTCTTCCGCGGCACCCAGACGCGCCCGCCCTCGCCGCGCGCGCTCTCGCTCATCAGGCGGAGCTTGTCGGCTCCGGGGATGGCGGTGGGGTGGACCTGGATCATCTCCGGGTTGCCGTACCACGCGCCGGCCTGGAACGCCCGGCTGTTGGCGGCGCCGGTGCAGATGATGCTGTTGGTGCTCTTGCCGTAGACCAGCCCGCACCCGCCGGTGGCCATCACCACCGCCGCGGCACGGAACGACCGCACCTGCATGGTTCGCAGGTCCTGGGCGACGATGCCGACGACGCGGTTGTTCTCAACGACCGGCCAGAGGAACTCCCAGAACTCGTACTTGCTGACTTTCCCCTCGGTCTCGTACCGGCGCGTCTGCTCGTCCAGGGCGTAGAGCAGCTGCTGCCCCGTCGTCGCGCCGGAGAAGTGCGTCCGCTTGAAGAGCGAGCCGCCGAACAGCCGCAGGTCGCGGTACCCCTCGCTCGTCCGGTTGAACGGCACGCCCATGCGGTCGAGCAGGTCGATGATCCGGGGCGCCCAGTTGGCCATCTCGAGCACGGGGTGCTGGTCGGCCAGGAAGTCGCCGCCGTAGACCGTCTCGTCAAAGTGCTCGTACTCGCTGTACCCCTGCTGGCGGGCGACCTCGTTGCACGCGTTGATGCCCCCCTGCGCGCACACGCTGTGGCTGCGCTTGACCGGCACGAGGCTGAACATGTCCACCGGCGTGCCGGCCTCGGCCAGGCGCACGGCCGCGGCCAGACCCGCCAGCCCGCCGCCGACCACGATGACGCGTTTGTCTGTTGCCATAGGTGCTCAGTCTGCCGAGCGATTCGCGACGCTTTGCAGGGTGTTCACATTCCGACCTTGAACGGTTGGCCGCGCGCGGTGTCCTCGACGCGCGCCGCCTGCGCCGGGCTGAGGGTGGCGAAGCCGATGACCGAGGCCCAGGCGGCGAGCATCAGGCCCGTGCCGAGCGCGGCGCAGATGTACCCCCACTGCCGCTGCGCGCCCGCACTGACGGTGATGCCCCACGTGATCGCCGCGGTCCAAAGCCCGTTGACGAAGTGGAAGACCAGCAGCGAGACGCCGATGAAATAGAAGAGCGAGACCGCCAGCCCAGCGGCGGTGAAGTTCTCGCCGCCGCGGAGGGCCGCCGCCAGGGTGCTCGCCGACCGCTGGTGATCCCACGAGGCGCCGCCGGGGACGAGCCAGGTCCAGCCCCAGCGGAGCGTGGCGACGTGGTAGAAGATAAAGAGGATGCCGACGTACCCGCTGACGCGCTGGAGGGTGTAGCGCCAGTTGTCCTGGTAGCGGTACTGGTGCGCGTTGCAGCGGCCCTGTGCGGCGAAGTAGACGCCCAGTACCGAGTGGTACGCGATCGAGAGCCACAGGACGACCTCGATCAGGATCAGGTGCGGAACCTGCTGGTTAATCCAAAGCACCTCGCGCCAGAAGTAGGCGACCCCCCCGTCGCGGACGCCCATATCGGGGAACTCGCCGCGGAGGCCGAACCTGCCCCATGCGACCGCGCTGTTGGTCGTCAGGTGGGCGATGAGAAAGACGCCGATCGGAACGATGCCGGTGAGCGAGTGGAGGCGGCGCAGCAGGAAGTAGTGTCGCTCGAAGAGAGAGGGGCGCTGGATGGGGGCGGCGGCGCTCAGGTCCGGGGTCATCGGGGCATTGTTCCCGGCCCGCGGAGCGTTCGCAAGCGCGCAGAAAACGCCGGCGGAGCTCGCTGCGCCGCGGGCCGCGCCGCGCCGTATGCTTCCCCTTCCCCTTTGCTGGGTACGCACCCTGCGCACCGAGCGTGCGCCGCGAGTCCGCCATGGCCAAGACCGCCCGCTCCGCCGCACACCGCGGCTTCCCGACTGACTTTCTGACCGTCGACGCCCTCTCGCCCGCGCAGCTCACACGCGTCCTCGCCACCGCGGCCAAGGGCAAGCAGAACCGCCGCTTCGCCGCCCGTGCGCTCGCGGGCACGAGCACGGTCATGCTCTTCGAGAAGCCCTCACTCCGCACCCGCGTCTCGTTCGAGGTCGGCATCACCCGGCTGGGCGGGCACGCGCTCTTCTACGACCACTCCAAGGAGCGCATCGGCGACCGCGAGAGCGCGCCCGACTACGGGCGCAACCTCGAGCGCTTCTGCGACCTCATCGTCGCCCGCGTCTACGAGCAGCGCGTGCTCCAGCAACTCGCCGCCAACTGCGAAATCCCCGTCATCAACGCCCTCAGCAACGAGCACCACCCCTGCCAGGCCCTCGCCGACGTCCTCACCATCACCGAGCACCTCGGCGGCGTTGCGGGCAGAGCCGTCGCCTACGTCGGTGACGGCAACAACGTCGCCCTCTCGCTCGCACAGGCCGTCGTCATGCTCGGCGGCCACATGGTCGTCGTCACCCCCAGGGGCTACGCCCTGGGCGGCGAAGACGCCTCCGCCGTCCGCGGCCTCGTCCAGGGCAAGGGCTCCTTCACGGCGACCACCGACCTCGACGCCCTCTCCGGCGTCGACGTCATTTACACCGACGCCTGGGTCAGCATGCACCACGAGGACGCGGCCAAGCGGCTGAAGGCGTTCAAGCCGTACCAGGTCAACTCCGCGATGATGGCCAAAGCCGGCGGCGCGATCTTCATGCACTGCCTGCCGTCCGAGCGCGGCGTCGAAGTCACCGCCGACGTCATCGACGGCCCGGCGTCGGTCGTCTTCGACCAGGCCGAGAACCGCCTGCACGCGCAGAACGCGATCATCCTCCACCTCATGGGCAAGGCCTGATTTCCATCAGGCTGATCGGCCCTATACGCCCCATCCGACCTATCCCACGCGCCACGCCTTCCCCTCGCGCACCACCGGCCGGTACAAGGTGTCCCGCTCCACAGGCTCAAACCCCGCCTCGCGGATCGCCTTGGTCAGCGACCACACGCTCACCTCCTGGTGCGTGCCCGCCCCGCCGACCTTGGTGATGTCGTACCAGACCACCGTGCCGTCGATGTCGTCGGCGCCGCTCTGCAGCATCAGCTGCGCCATCGGCAGCGTCTGCATGATCCAGAACGCCTTGACGTGCGGGAAGTTGTCCAGCATCAGCCGCGCCACCGCCAGCGACCGGAGGTTCTCAAGCCCCGTCGGGCCCGGCAGGTGCTCGAGGTCGCACCCGTCGGGGAAGAACGGCAGCGGGATGATCGTCTGGAAATAGCCGCGCGACGCCGCTGCGCCCGAACCGCGATGGTCAGGGAGCGGACCGCCGGCGGAGCCTGCACCCGGACCGTCGGGGCGCACTCCCGCCGCTCCGCGCCCTGACGTTCGCAGTTCGCCCTGTCCCACAAACTCCAGCGGCTTCACCACCCCCACCCGCGTCAGCGTGATCACCGGCGCTCCCATCCCCGGGTCGCCCGCCTCGCCCGCCCCCAGGTGCCCGCTGTCGGTGTCTTCAGCCCCCCACCGGTTCTCCTCCCCGCTCGCCTCGTACCCCATCTGCCACAGCGCCAGGTCCTGCGCCCGCCGCAGCATGTCCAGGTGGACCAGCCGCTCCTCGCGCCGCTCGATGTGCCCGTACAGCATCGTCGCGTTCGTGTTCATTCCCAGCTCGTGCGCGATCCGGTGCACGTCCAGCCACACGTCGCTCCGGATCTTCCCCTTGTACGCCTCGTCGTGCACCCGATCGTCGAACACCTCCGCCCCGCCGCCCGGCAGCGACCCCAGCCCCGCGGCCTTCAGCTCGCTCAGCACGTACCGGATCCCCGCCGCGCGGTCGTCGACGCGGTACTTCTTCGCGATCTTCGCCAGGTGGACGATCTCCACCGCGGTGAACGCCTTCACGTGCAGGTCGCTCCCCATCTCGCGGGCCGTCTCGCGGATCGTCCGCACCAGGTCTGTATAGTACGAGAACGGCAGCTTCGGGTGCAGCCCGCCGACGCAGTGCATCTCCGTCGCGCCGTTCTCCACCGCCTCGCGCGCCTGCTGTTTCACATACTCCATGTCGCGCGTGTACGACCCGTCCTCCCCGTCCTTGCGGTAGAACTCGCAGAACTTGCACGACAACGCGCACACGTTGGAGTAGTTCAGGTGCCGGTTGATGTTGTAGTACGCCCGGTCCCCGTGCAGCCGCCGCCGCACCGTGTCCGCCAGCTCGCACACCGACCACAGGTCCGGCGTCTGAAACAGCAGCCGCCCGTCGGCGAGCGACAGCCGCTCACCTGCCTCAACCTTCGCCCGGATCGCGCTGAGTGTGGCGGTCGCGGCCTGAACTGGAGAGTCGGTGGTCACGCCGGAGCGTAGGCGCAGGTTTCACAGTTTTGTGAAAACTGGAGAAAACCGCGCCATTGCCGCCGTTCCTACAGCAGGAACCCCTTCACCAGCGCATCGGCGATCCCCGTCAGCGACCACCCCGCGATCAGCCCCGCGCAGATCGGCTCACGCGTGTCCACCCACAGCGTCCGCCCCATCGACGCCTTCCGCGACGCGTACACCCGCCCCATCGCCCAGAAAAAGACCGACCCGAAGAACATCGCCATCGTCGAGTCCGGCGGCAGCAGGATGCCCAGGCCGAACGCCACCGGCGACACCGGCGACTTGCTCTTGGTCGCGATCCGCACGACCTCGAACACCACGGCGAAGAGCACCCCAACCGCCATCGCCACCTGCGCGCTCACCGGCAGACCGCCCCACCCCTTGTTGATCAGGTCGCTGATCCCTTTCCACTGCACCGCTCCGACGAACGAAAAGTCGCCCGAAACCATCGTCTCCTGCACGGTCTTCTCCGCCACCGCCGGGTTCACCTTCGTGAACGGGTTCTGCGGGTGGCCCGCCAGGAACATCAGGAAGAACAGCGGCGTGCTCGCCAGCGCGCCGGCGAAGATGCCGATGCAGTGCCCCACCGCCTGCTGCCGCGGCTTGGCCCCCAGCATGTACCCCGGCTTGATGTCCATGAGCAGGTTCGCCGCGTTGCTCGCGACGTCCGTCGTCATCGTCGCCGTCATCAGGTTCGTGCCCGGGTGCTTGGGGTGCAGCACGCCGAACGTCAGCTGCGTGATCTTGCTCAGCGACCCCGTCGGCGTGATGCTCGTCAACGCCGTGGCGTTGATCGCGATGAGCGTCAGCGCGATCGTCAGCGGGATCGCCAGTGCGCCCAGCAACACCGGCACGTCGAACCACGCGTGCGCCATCCACACGCACACCACCCCCACGATCGGGATGCCCACGAACGAGATCCACAGCGGGAACTCGATCTCCTTCAGCACGTCGTCGCCCGCGGCCTTCTTCTCGAACAGGCCGCGGAACGCCGACAGGATCACCTTCGGCTTGGCGAAGAACGCCACCAGCGAAGCGACCACGACGATCGCCACCCCCGGCCACAAGGGCCACTTCACCAGGATGTCCCGCTGGTTGTAGACGGCCTCCGCCAGCACCGCGCCCTCGGGCCCCAGCTTCGCGGCGGTCTTCGGCGTGATGTCCCCCGTGTTGATGAAGATCGGCACCAGCACGCCCCACATCAGCAGCATGCCGGCCATCATGTTCACGGCGGACTTCACGCCCATCAGCCCGCCGGCGCCCACCATCGCCAGCTCCATGCCGGGCCGGATGCCCAGCTCGTCTACTTTCACCCCGCCGATCCGCAGGTGCGCAACGTCCTCAACGCCCTTGCCCTGGAACTTCCCCACCAGCCAGTACCCCCAGTGGTCGAAGTACTCGCTGACCCACACCGCCTTCTCGCGCCCCAGCGCCTTGATCTGCAGGAAGACCTGGAACGACTCGGCAGTGATGAACTTCACGAACGCTGAGAACAGGGCCGCAAAGGCGAGCACCTTCGCCTGGAAGAGCCCGACGCTCGGCTCGGACGTGTACAGCGTGTCGAGCACAACGCCGCACGCCCGACCCTCGGGGAACGGCTGCTGCTCATCGTTAATGAACCGGCGCTTCATCGGGAACGCCACCAGCACGCCGAGGATCGCCAGCACCACGTTGAACAGCAGCATCTGCCACCACGGCAGAAGCTGGTTCTGCACCATCATGTAGGCCGCGAGCCCCGAGATCAACGGCCCGGTCATGTACCCGGCGCTGGTCGCGATCGACTGCATCGCGTTGTTCTCAAGGATCGTGAAGTCCCTGGCGAGCCCGACCGCCGACAGCACCTTGAACGTCGCGAACGCCAGGATCACGCTCGTGAGCCCCACCCCCAGCGTCCACCCCGTCTTCGCCCCGATGTACAGGTTCGTCGCCGACAGGATGCCGCCGAGAAAGAACCCGGTGACCGCCGCACGCAGCGTCAGCTGGGGCATGTTCCCGCGGAACACACTGGCCAGCCACCAGCGGTCCTTCTCCGCCACCGACATCGTCCGGACCTGTTCCTCGGTGAGCTGGGGGATCGCCATAGGGGTCTAGCGTACCCGCAAACGGAGCTCCGTTCGAGGCTCACCCGTGCCCGAGGAACCTGGAGGCGGTCGCCGCCATCGCCATCAGCGCCTTGGTGAGCGACTCGCCCGCAACCATCCCCGACGCCAGCGGGATGTTGTAGTTGTCGTGCGACCTGCGGTGCGCCTTGGCCCAGATGTACGCGATCACCGCGCCGATGCCGAAGCCCAACGCGTTGTTGAACGGGATGACCCACGCCAGCCCGAGACCCATCGAACTCGGAAGCCACTTCCGCGCTCTGGGGAAGAGCTTCTCGAGCACCGGCAGAAGCACACCCAGCAGCGCCCCGACCACGATCGCCGGGATGACGCTCGGCGGCAGCGTGTGCAGGCCGCTGGTCAGCGCCTCGGCCACCGCCTTCCACATCACCGTCGCCGGAGCCTGGAAGTGCTCCATCGCCGCCTTGTCCGGCACCAGCAAATACCAGGCGGGCACGATCGCGACCGTGCCGAAGAAGATGCCGATGAACTGCGCCAGGAACTGCTTCCGTGCGTTGGCGCCCAGCAGGTACCCGCTCTTGAGGTCGGTAAGCAGGTCCGCCGACGAAGAGGCGCAGTTCGCGGCCACCGACGCGCCCATCAGGTTGTGCGTGATGGCCGTCGACGCTCCGTGCCTGCCCGCCGGCGACAGCACCGCGAAGAGCAACTGCATCACCTTCCCCATCGCCCCGATCGGCGTGGTGTCGGTTTCGCCCGTCGCGCGGCAGGCGACCATGCTCAGCACGAAGCTCATGCCCACCGCGACCAGGCCCAGCCACCACGAAATGCCGAACGCAAACCACTGAACGACAAGCAGGCCGATGGTGATCGGCACCAGCCCGAGAAAGAGCCAGCGGTTGGGCACCTCGATCTTTGCGAACTGCTCGGTGTGCCCGGCCGCCACGCCCGACGGCTCCCGCGAGCCGCCAAGGTTGAAGCTGCGAAGGATCGTCTTCCACTGCAGCGCGATCGACGTCAGACTCGCGAACACCATCAGCGACGTGCCGCCCCACAGCGCCCATCTGGTGAGCGCGTACGTCCCGCGGTTCAGCGGCAGGTTGATGATGTAGTCGGCCTGCCCCGCGTGCTGCGCGTCCAGGCTGATCAGCCAGGGCGCGACGACGAAGTAAAGCAGCACCGACCCCGCCAGCATCGAGATGCTCACGCGCAAGCCGACGATCATGCCCGCCGCGATCAGCAGCACGCTCGGCGAGAAGTCGAACCCGGCCGGACGAGTCCCCGCAGCGTACAGACGCGTCGACATCGGCAGCGGGACCTCCTCCGGGAGCCGGACGTTGAAGACCTTTGCCTGCATCCAGTTAAAGAACTTGTCGACCCAGGGCAGCTTGCCCTCCGTGTCCTGCGTGTTGAAAAACCCCGTCAAGAACCCGATGACGATCCCGAGGATGAGGATGTACGCCTTGAGCGCGGCCTCACGCCCCTTGGTGTACAGGCTCTTGAGCGTCGTGGCCGCCGCGATCCCCGACGGGAACGGCAGCTGCTCGTTGTTGATCATCTGCCGCTTCATCGGGATCGCGAGGAACACCCCCATCGCCGCGGTGAAGAAGGTGAAGCTCGCGACGACCCAGATCGGCTGCACGTCCAGCGTCTTCACCGCCGCCCCTTCGCCCGGCTGCAGCAGCAGCAGCGCGCCGAACGCCGTCGCGATCGTCGAGCCGGTCGAATAGCCCGCCGCCGAGGCCGTCGAGGCCATGCAGTTGCTCTCGAGGATGGACATCGCTGAGACCGACCCGCCGCTCGCCTTGCGCACCCCGTTCCAGATCACGTAGCTGATCACGCAGGCCGTGATCGCTACGCCGAACGACCAGCCGATCGTCAGCGTCGTGTACAGCCCGGCGATCGACATCGCCATCCCCAGGAAACCGCCCATCAGCACGGCTCTGACGGTCAGTTGTGGCATCTGGTCGCCCCGGTACACATACTTGAGCCAGTGCTCGTCCCTCTGCTCGGCGGTCGCACCGGGCGGGAACGGCGGCACCTCGGGCCCGAACGGTGAAGCCTCTGCGTCGGCGGGCGTGGTTTCGGAGGATGGTCCGGCCATTTGGGTGATTCCAGAAAGAGCCATCGTGGCCCAGTAAGTCGGTCCGGTCTCTGCCTTCACCCAACGGTAACCAATCCCCCCCCAAACCGCAAACCGGATGCGCACGCCGCCCCTGCCCGCCCTCCCCGCCGCACCCCGCTCGCCGCGGCCCCGCCCCTCCCGCCCCCGACTGCCAATCTGGCACCCGCCCCGCGCTCGCGCTGGTCCATCGACAGACTCGCTCGCCGCCCGAGCTCTCGGTCCCTCCGCCCCCACACCCACTGCCGCCCTCCGATCGCCGATTCGCGATGCGACGCGCTCACGCCGCTGGCATACGCCTTGCCTTCATCCATCACCGGCAATGCACCCTCGGGAGGAGGGGGGTCGGACTGAAGGATCAACCGGGAAGGGACTCACCCATGGCAGCATCCAGCAAAATCATCGGCATCGACCTCGGCACCACCAACTCCGTGGTCGCCATCATGGAAGGCGGGGCCCCCAAGGTCCTCATCAACTCCAGCGGCTCCCGCATCACTCCCTCCGTCGTCGGGTTCACCGACAAGGGTGAACGACTGATCGGCCAGCAGGCCAAGCACCAGCAGGTCACCAATCCCAAGAACACCATCTTCTCCATCAAGCGGTTCATGGGCCGCCGCCGGTCCGAGGTCGGCTCCGGCGCCGACACCGCCTACGGCCGCTCGGGAAACGAAGAGTCCAAAGTTCCCTACACCATCACCGGCGGGGCCGACGACTTCGTCAAGGTCAAGGTCAACCAAGGGGAGTTCACGCCCCAGCAGGTCTCCGCCTTCATCCTCCAGGACTTGAAAAAGACCGCCGAGGACTACCTCGGTGAGACCGTTACCCGGGCCGTCATCACCGTCCCCGCCTACTTCAACGACGCCCAGCGCCAGGCGACCAAGGACGCTGGCGAGATCGCCGGACTCACCGTCGAGCGCATCATCAATGAGCCGACCGCCGCCGCGCTTGCCTACGGCCTTGACAAGGGAAAGACCAATCAGAAGATCGCCGTCTTCGACCTCGGCGGCGGCACCTTCGATGTCTCAATCCTCGACATCGGCGAGGGCGTCTTCGAGGTGCTCGCCACCAACGGCGACACCCACCTGGGGGGCGACGACTGGGACCAGGCCGTCATGGACCACATCGCCGAAGAGTTCCGCAAGAAGGAGGGGATCGACGTCCGCAAGGACCCCATGGCCCTCCAGCGCCTCAAGGAAGCCGCCGAGAAGGCCAAGATCGAGCTCTCCACCATGAACGAGACCTCGGTCAACCTCCCCTTCATCACCGCCGACGCCTCAGGCCCCAAGCATTTGCAGGTCACCATCTCGCGCGCCAAGTTCGAGGACCTCACCCGCTCCCTCTTCGAGCGCCTCCGCGGCCCCTGCCAGGCGGCCCTCCGCGACGCCAAACTCGACCCCAGCAGGATCGACGAGGTGGTGCTGGTCGGCGGCAGCACCCGCATGCCACGCGCCGCGGCGATCGCCAAGGAGATCTTCGGCAAGGAGCCCAACAAGAGCGTCAACCCCGACGAGGTCGTCGCCATCGGCGCCGCCATCCAGGGCGGCGTGCTCACCGGCGCGGTCAAGGACATCCTGCTCCTGGACGTCACCCCGCTCTCCCTTGGCGTCGAAACCATGGGCGGCGTGATGACCCGCCTCATCGAGCGCAATACCACGATCCCCACCGCCAAGAAGGAGGTCTTCTCCACCGCCAGCGACAACCAGCCGAGCGTCACCATCCACGTCCTGCAGGGCGAGCGCGAGTTCGCCAAGGACAACCGCACCCTCGGCCAGTTCGAGCTTTCGGGCATCGCCTCCGCTCCGCGCGGCATGCCGCAGATCGAAGTCGAGTTCGCCCTGGACGCCAACGGCATCCTCACCGTCACCGCGACCGACAAGGGGACGGGCAAGAAGGCCGATATCAAGATCACCAACTCAGGAGGCATCGATAAGGCCGAGATCGAGCGCATGAAGCGCGACGCCGAGGCGCACGCCGCCGAGGACAAGAAGCGCCGTGAAGTCGTTGACCTCAAGAACCGCGCCGACGCGTTCATCATTCAGACCCGAAAGGCGCTCGACGAGCACGGCGCGAAGGTCAGTCAGGAGTCCCGCGGCAAGATCGAGTCGGCCATCAGCAGCCTCGAGACGGCCATCAAGGGCGAGGACAAGGAAGCCATCGAGAGGGCCATGAAGTCGCTGGAAACGGCCTCCTACGACCTCGGCAAGGCGGTCTACGAAGCGACCGCCGGCGCAAACGGCCCCGCCGGCCCCGCCGCCGCGGCATCGCAGGCCGAACCGAAGCCCGACGGAGCAACCGGCGCGGCGACCGGCGACGTCATCGACGCCGACTTTGAGGTGAAGGACTCGAAGAAGTAAGCGCTTGAGGACCGGGATTGGTCGTCGCTCGCGCACGCCAACGCCCCGCGCTCCGCGCGGGGCCTCTCTTTGATCGCGCCCGAGCGGTTATGCGGACGGTGGGGGCACGCAACTGACACAAAGGACCCCCGTTCAGAAGCGGGGGGGGAAAGCCTTGCCTACGGACTCGGCATGAAGTAGGCTGAACCCGCAGGCCAACGCTCAGGTCGTACGGAGCCGCTATTCAAACGGCCGCAGAGGAGAAAGAGCATGCGCGTTACACGCCGCTGTGTGGCCATTGTCGCCCCGCTTGCGCTGTGCGCGCAAGCCTTCGCCCAGCCGGCCCAGATCGGCCCCGGCATCGCGTTCGGAAGCGGCGGTGGCACCTTCGAGGGACCATCGATTTACACCTACCCAGTCCCGGTCGCTTACTTCTCTCTGGCGGGGATCGCTCCCGACGGGCTTGTCCCCGCCTCCGACGGCTTCAGCTACTCGTTCA
This sequence comes from Chloroflexota bacterium, assembly GCA_016191465.1. GTDB lineage: Bacteria > Chloroflexota > UBA6077 > UBA6077 > CF-72 > JACPOP01. The sequence goes on from JACPOP010000032.1 coordinate 23,640, forward strand.
ACATCGCGGACTACAGCTTTACGCTCACCGGCGCGTACACCTACACCACATCGCCGACGGTGACCTCGATCAGCGGCTGGGTGCGGCTGACCAGCAGCATCTCCAACGCGACCTCGATCCCCGCCAGCGTCTCCGGTTACGGCTCGCTGACGATCCCGGTTACCCTGCTGACCAACGCGAACGTCACTTCCACATTCACGACGCCCGGCGACCTGCCCCTCGCCGTTGGCACCTACCAGGGCTACGGCATGGCCACCGCCGGCCCGCCCGGCCCGGCCGGCGCCGTCCCCGGATTTGACATGAACGGCGCCTACACGCCCGGCCAGTACGTCATCGGCGGCTACCTCACCAGCCTGCTGACCGCGACCAACGCGGACGTCGCCGCTCAGGACGTCCGGATCAACTTCCAGGTGGTCATCGAGGCGGTGCCGGCGCCCGGCGCAGCCGCGCTGGGACTCATCGCCCTCTACCCCGCCGCTCGCAGAAACCGCCGTCGCTGAGCCGAGAAAGCGGACCTCGATCAGAGGGGGTGCGCAGAAAGGCCGGTGGTCAGGCCCCGCCGCCGCACGACCCGCGCCGCTTGCCGCACCCGCACATGCCGCTGTGCACGTGCCCGCTCCCGCCCGCGGCCGCGCCCGCCGATGCGCCGGCCCCGCCGCCCCCCACGGCCACCGTGCTCATCACGCGCGTAAACGTTCGGCCTTTTCCCTCAGGGTCGGCCACCGGCTTGTCGGCGTCGGCCATCGGACGGATCAGCTCGATCTTCGTCCCGTCGGTCGCGGCGTACTCGTAAATAGGCATGAGGGATTCTAGAAAGTCAAACAGCGGCAGGAGCGCGCCCGACTTTCCGACCGTGGCGTCCGTTCCGCTACGTGATGGTCGCGGTTCGGATCAGTTGGCCGTTCCCCTCACCACCCACCGCCCCCTCCGGCGGATCGGCGCGCCGCTGCGACGATCCCAACGGCCACGATCACCAGCACGACCACGCCGCCGAGAATCCAAATCCACGCTCCGCCGAGGCTCGAGAAGACACTCTGCCGCTGCTGCGTGAGGTCCAGCGGGATGGGCACGTCCGCCGGTGAGCCCGTGCCGAGTCCGTCGGTGCGGATCGGGATCCCCTTGGCCCTGTTGTCCGCCTCGATCATCGCCCCGACCGCCCGCACGCCCGCCAGCAGCCCCTCGCCCGGCGCCCTGCGCTGGATGGGCGGGGTGATTACGCCGTCAACGATCCCCTGCGCCGCCGCGTCCTGCGAGGCCGGCCACGCCCGCCCAAGCTGCATGCGCACCTTCCGATCCTCGCGTGAATAGAGCACCAGCACCCCGCGGTTGTCGTCCTGACGCCCGATCCCCCAGTGGTTGAACAGCCCCCGCGCATACCCCTCGACGCCCGCCGCCGCCTCGCCCCCCATCGACTCGACCGAGCGGATCGTCACGACCATTACAGGCACGCCCGTGCGGGCGAACACCTCGGCCGCGGCCTGATTGATCAACTTCACCTCCGCCAGCGAGATCGCCGCCGCCCGGTCGGAGACGAACACCCCCGCCTGCGGCGCGGCCGGGTACTCCGGTCCCGAAGACGGCGCCTGAACCGTGCCGGGCTCTGACCCGCCGACGCCGGGCCCACCCACGGCGGGCGGCTGCGCCGCAAGCGACCAAGCGGCCGGCGCCGCGACCATGACCACCAACACACCGCACGCCCATCGGCCCGGTCGTCTCATACGCCCGAGGGTAGCGGCCGTCCTGCCGCTCAAGACCACCCCATCGGGACAACGGGAAGAGTTGCGGCGGATGGGCCGGGGGGGCTATCTTGGGCCCTTGAAGCACGCCCGGCTCCTCATCCTGGCCGCCCTGGTGCTGATCGTGGGCATCCCGGTGGTTGCCGGTCGCGTGCGGCGCTCGGGTGAGGCTGCGCACCCCGCCGGGCACGCCGACCGCACGCTGGTGGTCGTGACGCCGCACATCGAGCAGATCCGGCTTGAGTTCGGTCTCGCCTTCTCGCGCTGGCACAAGCGGGTGCACGGGGAGGAGGTGCTCATCGACTGGCGCACCCCGGGCGGGACGACGGAGATCCGCAAGCTGCTGGAATCGCAGGCGGAGGCCGCGGTGGCCGCGGGCGCGTGCACGGTGATCGCTCCGCGCGCGCTGAAGGACAGGGGGAGCGAGAAAGAGGGGCTCCCCGAGGCCGTCATCGACCGCGAGCGGGCCGACCTGCCCGACGTCTTCTTCGGCGGCGGCTCGTTCGAGCACACCGCCGCCAAGACGGGGATCGTGACGACTGCGACGGTGGAGGGCGCGCCGACGCGGGTGCGTGTGCGGATCAGCGCGCCCCCGGGCCCAGCCCCCTTCACCGGTGCGTACCTGGAGTCCGTCTACGGGCCGGAGAACCGCGTCGGCGTCGAGCGGCTCTACGACGACGACCAGTTCTGGTTCGGGACCGCGCTGTCGGGGTTCGGCATCGTGTACAACCGCGACCTGCTGCGCGAGCTGGACCTGAACGAGCCGACCTCGTTCGCCGAGCTGGGCGACCCGCGCCTGTTCAGGCGGGTTGCGCTGGCCGACCCGCGCCTGTCGGGCAGCGTCGCGACGCTCTACGACGCGATCCTGAACAAGGAAGGATGGGACAGGGGGTGGCGCACCCTACGTGAGATGAGCGCCAACGCGCGGTACTTCTCCTCCAGCAGCACCCAGCCGCCGCTGGACGTCAGCCAGGGCGAATGCGCCGCCGGCGTCGCGATCGACTTCTACGGGCGCGGCCAGAGCCAATCGCTGATCAAGCCCGGCGCCGACCCGTCCAGCAGCCGCGTGGGGTACGTTGACCCGCCCGGTGCAACGTACGTCGACGCCGACCCGGCGAGCATCATCAACGGCGCGCGCCACCCCGAGCTCGCCCGCCGCTTCGTCGAGTTCTGCCTCACCGACGAGGCCCAGGCGCTGTGGCAGTTTGCGCCGCTGGACCGGCGGCCGGGGGTCGCCGCGGACGCCCTCGGCCCGCGCCACGAGCGCCTGCGCCGGATGCCGGTCAAGCCGTCGATGTACGAGAAGCACCTCGACCGCTTCACGGACAAGACCAACGCCTTCGAGATCGCCAGCCAAACGCCTCTCCGCGGCTGGCGCGACGCGATCGGCCCGCTGATGGGGGCGTTCGCCATCGACAACCTGCATGAGCTGCACGAGGCGTGGGCGGCGCTCATCAGGGCCCGCGCGGATAAGTCGTTCCCCCCGGCCAGGCTGGCGCTGATGGAGGAGGCGTTCTACGCGATGCCGACGCAGCGCATCACCGGCCCGGGCGGCGCGTCGAGCGACCTGCCTCTCAGCGAAGCGAACTACAAAGTCGTGAGCGCGTTCACCGGCCGCTGGCGTGACGCAGAGAAGGGCTCCCAAGCCAAGGTCGCATACACACGCTTCTTCCGCGAGCAGTATGTCAAGGTCACGAGGCTGGCCACTCAGACGACCGTCGGTAGCACGGCACCGCAACTTCACCGAGAGTAGTGTTCGGGGCAGCCACCTTGACACTCACTACTCAGAGCATGATTTGGTCGACTACCGCGAGATGGCGGGTGTGATGAAGGATGGCCAAGCCGGATGCAAGGAAGCTCCCGCCCGAGGCGCAGGAGGATCTGCGCCGGCGCGGTGTACAAGGTGATGCACACCGCGCCGCTGAACGGCTAGAAGACCGCGGTGACGGGCAAGCCCGCGCGTGGCGAGCTTCGTTCCTGACCCACTCGCCGCGGATCACTGGCCCTAGGCCGCAGCATGGCTCACGGGCAGCCGGTGTAACTTAAGAAGTACTCGATGAACACGATGAAGTCGTTGTTGTTGAGCTGGCCGTCGGCGCCGGGAAGGCCACCCCCCTGGCCCAGGTCGGCGCGGCAGCCCGCCCCGCCGCCCGTCTGCACGGCGAGGTAGGCCGTGCTGCTCGTCGGCCAGCCCAGCCCGTTGGTCACCACGCAGTCGAAGCCGGCGAACTGGTCCGCGCTCGCAACGCCGACCACCTGCAGCGTGGCCGATGTTGCACCGCTGTAGGAGCTGCCGGTGCCGCTCGGCCCGTCCGCGATCGGAACGCCGTTGCGACGCCAAAGGAACGCCGGCGGCGTCGAGGTGGTCACCGAGAACGTGAACGACGCGGTACCCCCAAGGGGCGCTGCCTGGCTCACCGGCTGCTGGACAACTGAAACCGCAGCGCGCAGATCGAGCACGCGCACCCGCCCGACGTCGCCCAAGCCTGACGGCGAGTAGGTCGGGTCGGTCATGACCGCCACGCCGCCGTGGGCGCTCAGCACCGTGCGGCGCTGGTTGCCGACATCGACCGCCGAGCCCCCACCCGGCGGGGAGTAGTAACCCTCCAGCGACGGCGTGTCGGAGGCGTTGTCCAGCGACCGGACGAATCGGGCACAAGGAAGACAGCGGTGTCGCCAGTGCGCCACAGCGCCCACGCGCCGGTTGGTCCCAAGACACCCACTCGCGGATAGGTTCCACCGGTCTGCTGCGGGATCGTCCACGCGGCGTTGATTCGCCGGTACGTCGTCGCCCGCGCTGTGCCGCCAATGATGACCACGTTCCCGTCAGCGCTCATCAGCGTCCCCTGCCCGTCGTTCGTCACCGGCGAGGGCGGGTCGATCGCCGCCTCCAGCGCCCACACCGACCCGGTCCGCCGATAGACGTACAACTCCGGCAGCCCGTTGGCGCCGCCCGTGAGCGTGCGGACGTTGGCCACCACGTCTCCCGCCGCGGACATCAGCACGTTGGGAACTTCCCCGCCGGCCGCAGTCCCCGCCGGCGCGGGGAAGGTCTGCCCCGGCCGTCCACGCCGCGCCCGCAGAAAGCCCCGCGGGACGGGAGTAGAACCGCAGAGCATCGACCGTGTCGATCACCAGGGCCGTGCCGTCCGCGTTCACCGCAATCGGCTGTCGTCCGTAGCTGCCCGTCACCGCGCCGTAGGTCCACGGCTGCGACCCGACCGCCTGCACCCACGCCGACCCGGACCGGTCAAGGGTGATCACCGCGCCGTCCACGTTCGCTTCAGGCCCGCCCGCGAGCACCAGCGTCCGCCCGTTGCCGCTGAGCTGGACGATCGGGAAGAGCCAGTTCGCGTGCGCGTCCGACCCCAGCCGGATCGTCGGTTCGCTCGCATATCCGCGTCCGTCCGCGTGTAGATCGTCAGCCCGTACAGCCACGGGTCCGACGCAGGCCCCACGCGGTAGTCCGACGTCACAGCGATCGTCCCCCCGTCGTTGCTAATGTCCACGCCGCGCCCGAAGAACGAGTCGATCTGCTGCTCGCGCCCCGAGGGAAGCAGCAGCGGCCCCCAAGCCGCCGGAGGCGTCTGCGCCGGCGCTGTCGCCGGGACGCCGACACCCGCGGCGACCGCTGCGCCCACCCACCACGCCCGAGTCCAACCGCCCAACCGTCGCACGCACGTGACCAGTTGCATCCACGATCTCCTGCCACCGACGAGCCAGCCCGCGCGCGTCGGCGCGACGGACACGGGCTTTCACCGCAGCGGATTACCGGATTTGAGTGCGGAGTGATGCGCCTAGGCGCGTCTGGCGAGCAACTTTCCAGAGTTCTTCGCTCAACGGCTATCCATCTTCCCCATCTTCAGAAGATTCCAATTCAGCGGTGCGCTCGGACACCGCTTGCGGGGGGTCGAACGCTCCGCCGACCGCGCTGGTTATCGGCCCAACGCCCGGCTTACACTCGCACCCGGAGCCTGCAATGCGCACACCCCCGTTCCGATCCGCGTCTGCCAGGTTGATCGGGGGCGTGTCATCGAACCCTGATCCGGGTGGCGTGCCACTTCTATGAAGGCCCGTGGGAAGTCAAGCAAGGCGTCTCATTCGGAACCTCTGAACAATCGCGCAACCGCCTCGCGTGAATGATCGTATCGGAGTGCGGCCCGTGGTGGGCCGGTCTGGAGACGATCATGTCGAGCACGTCTGGCAAGGTGCGGAAGAACGAGTCTATGGGGTTTGTGGATGCCGTGATGGCGGACCTGGGGGGGCCTCGCTCGTCCCTGCTCTTGGAGCGGCTGGACGCGGCCACACCCTGGGAGGAACTCGCCGCCCCGATCCGCGCCCTGCCCGAGTACAACAACCCCGGCGCGGGCCACCCGCCGTCCTACGCCGCGACGCCGCCTCGTCCCGGGCCCCTGGCGGGTCGCTCTCAGGGCAACCGCAATTAGCCTGGAGCGAGGAGGCGGAGGAGGTAGGCGTGGGCCAATCCGGCTACGAGGCGTTTGTTCTTGACGCCGGCCTTGACGGCTGTGTCTCGGCGGAGGGCGTGGAGGGCGGTCCGGCGCAGCGGGGACATGTTCTGGACGCCGCGCCCGGTGCGCAGGCGGGAGGAGTCCTCGTTGAAGGTCACATCCAGGCGCCAGTGGATCTGGTTCTCGACGCCCCGGTGGGCGCCGACGACCTCGGGCAGGCGGTCGGCCAGCGTGTCTTGATGTTGTGATGGTTCCGAACCTCAAGCTTTCCGACTGACTGCGCCGAGGCGGTCGGTTCCACATTCGGGGCACCGGTACGCGCCCCCGATTCCGCCCATGGAGTAACCGCATCGATGGCATGCTCCCCGATATCGGCGCAGAACCGCGCGGATTGTCCGAGGGGTGTGCAGCAGCGCGAAAGCACCCGCGCCGTAGAGCGCCGCGGAGAGGGCAACCCCGGGCCATACCGGCATAAGCGGCGTGACTCTTGGGGCGCTGAACACGTTGAGGTTGTCGTGTTCGTATGTCCCGATTGGAACGCCCACGGCGGCGGAGAGCAAGGGCTTGTTAGCGGGGGAGGGGTCAATGAAGTACCACGATTCGAACGAGGCGACGGGCCAGCCGAATGACAACGAGCCGAGATGGACCCCGCCGACCCAGCGAATATGTTCCTGGCGGCCGTCACGCCAAGCCCACGTGTCATATCCGGTCCATGGAGAAGCGGCTCGTGCTTCCCAAGCCTCCGGGCCGATATGGTCGCGCAGCAGGCGGTCTGCAAGCGCCCGCTGCCACGCCCGTCTAATCAACGGGCGGAATTCGATGTGAGAGGGATCGCCCGGGGCACGCCAGACCTGCTCGTTAAGTTTGGGGAGGCAGACACTTCGTGGGTCCACCCACGGGGCGCGAGACGCATACCACGGCTCGAACGGTTCTGCGAACCGGGCCTGCGCCAGGGCCACCAGCCACGCCAGCGCAAGTCCGACGGTGCAATAGACCGCAAGCGGCAGGAAGACACGCATCCAGAGAGACTTGCGACGAAGGTTCAAAGCCTGCCCGGGGCTTTCTTGCCACGGGTAGGCGATCGGTCCTCAGTAGCGTACCGGTGCCGGCAGCGGGCCAGCCGGTGGCGGAGGGACGCCCATGGGGCACGGCAGGGTCGGTGGGGTGGGAGCCGGGCAACTCGTCCAACCTGTTGGGTTAGTGCAGGACCAGTTGAACTCGTAGCACCGTTCTTCCACTCCGCTGATCGTCGTCGTCAAGACGCACGCCGGCGAGATCGTCCAAGTGATCACTTGGCGATACTGGCAGACGTCCTCTGTGTAGCAGCACGAAACGGGTCCCGCAGGCATAAATCTGCTGCAGCTTGCATTGCAACGCCAGTTCTTCTTCTCGATGAACCCGGACCAAAACCCGAAAATGGTGCCGCTTCCCGCTGTACAGCACGCCAAGGTGCGCGCGGGTGGCGGCGTGCCGCCGGGAAGGCTGGTGGGCACGACGGGCGAGGGCGGCGGCGGTGTCGGGAAGGGCGAGGGGGTGGTCGGCATCGGCAACGGGCCGACCGGTGTGGGCGGAGCGCCTGCACCGGGCGTCGGCGTGGTGCGGGGCGGTGCAGACCCAGGCTGGGCCATCAGCGCGTTGATCGCCGCGGCGTTCGCGGTTAGCACCTTCGCTCCGTAGTCCGCGTCCGCGCTCGCATCCCTCTTTTCGAAGGGAAGGTTCGCGCACTTGTAGCCGGCCTCTTCCAGCCACTCAACCCACGTGTCGCGATCGGCGTTGTTGGAGAGGGTAAGGCCCCGGGGGTCGGCCTGTTTAAAGCCCGAGACGTACAACTCCGGAGTGAGCGCCGAAGAGGTTGCTAAGAGACTGTTTCAGAACAGCAGTTGCATGGACTTGATCCGCGAGCAGACGAGCATCGCGGCGGCGAGGTCGTGGAAGGCCTGGAAGTGTTCGCCCCAGCGTTCGTAGCAGAGCCGGAGGCGGCGGAAGTGGCTGAAG
>JACPOP010000005.1 GCA_016191465.1 Chloroflexota bacterium
GCCGGGCCTCAACATTGCGCTGCCCGCAATAGGGAACTGCCATGGTTACCATCGTCACCGACAGCTCCGTGGACCTGCCGCCGGCCGAAGCGGAACGGCTCGGCATCGTCGTCGCTCCGCTCAGCGTCGCCTTCGCTGACATCAACCTGCACGATGACGGTCTCAGCCGCCCCGACTTCTACCAACGGCTGGAGGCAGCGGAGCGCCCGCCCCTGGTCACCGGCGCCTCCGCCGATGCCTTCACCGAGGCGTTCGAGCGGGCAAAAGAACGTGGCCCCGAGATCGTGTGCATGGTGATGTCGGTCGAATCGTCCTTCACTTACGTCGCGGCCGAGGTGGCCGTGCGCCGGGTGTCGGGCCTGCAGATCAGCATCATCAACACCGGTCGCAGCCTCGCGGCCCAGGCCGCTCTCGCCATCGTCGCCGCCGAGGCGGCATCGGCGGGCCAGGCACAGGAAGATATCGTCCGCCTGGTCGAGGATCTGAGCGCCGCTTCGGAGACGTACCTCGTCCCTGCCACTACCGACTACCTTCGCCGCGCCGACCGCCTTACCACCCTCGGCCAGGGACCGGTAGGCCGTCTTGAAGGCGCAATTCCGATCCTGCGCGTCCGTGGCCGCCTGACAGCGGTCGCGAAGGCCCCGGACGCCGCCACCGCCCGCACCATGATGCTCGATATGGCAACCAAAGCCGCCGATCCAGCGCGCGAGTACATCGCTGTGGTGACGCACGCGGTCGCGCCCGAGCTCGGGGCTCAACTCGCGGATGAGCTGTCTTCGCGAATCAAGTGCCGGCCGCCGCTGATCACGGATCTCGGTCCGACCGTGGGCGCCTACCTGGGGCCGGGGACCGTGGGCGTGGGCTATTGCCCGGCGCCGTGATGGGTGAGCGTCCTGGCATGCACCGCTCGGGCCGCGTGACGGATGATTGGAGAGGCCACCATGCCCCAGTTCGGACTCAAGACCAAAGAGCAGATCGGCCCCGCCGCACCGGTCAACCTCGAGGCCTTCCCGCCTCTCCCATGGAAGCTGTCCGGAGCCCGGGTAGCCCAGGTCACGTTCGAGGTTGACCTCGATGCCACGCTCGAGCTGCTGCCGGAGCAGATCTCCCGCCCCGTGCCTCCCTACGCGCGCATCATCGTCGCTTCCTACTCGGACACCCCGCTCGGCCCCTACGCCGAGGCGCTGCTGCTACTCGGCTCGCGCTTCCGCATGGAGCCGAAGAATTACGTCATCGCGGCCGTCGTCACGAGCGAAGCGGCGCGGGCGGCCTACGAGGGGCTGTACGGCACGCCCACGTCCCTGGGAACGGTTTCTCTTGTCCGAGAGCGCAACCCGGCC
>JACPOP010000033.1 GCA_016191465.1 Chloroflexota bacterium
GGCGGACGCGATCATCATCAACGCCGGCGCGCTCACCCACTACGGGTTGTCGCTGCGTGATGCGCTCGCGGACGCGGCGCTGCCCGTGTTTGAGGTCCACCTCTCGAACATTCACTCCAGGGAAGCGTTCAGGCACACGTCACTGATCGCCCCGATCGCGCGGGCGCAGGTCAGCGGGCTGGGTTGGCGTGGCTACCTGGTCACGCTGGAGGCAGCGGTGGCACTGCTGAATGAGGAACCAGGGAGAGCATCATGACAACACGGGTGCAGCGGCTGCGCACCGCGCTCGACGAGGCAAAGACCGACGCGCTGCTCGTGACCGATCCGTTCAACCGCCGCTACCTGTCCGGCTTCACCGGCTCCTCCGGGATGCTGCTCGTCGACCGCGATACCGCCCGCCTCGCCACCGACTTCCGCTACTACGAGCAGGCTGAGGCGCAGTGCACGGACTTCCAGGTCGTGCGTTCGGAGCGCGACACCGGCTCGTGGTTCAAAGACCTGATCACGCCCATGGGCGGAAAGAAGGTCGCCTTCGAGTCGCTCAACGTGTCGGTCGACTTTCACCGCCAGATGCGCGAGATCGTCGGTGACCTGCCGGCAGCGGATCGAGCGGAGCTCGTGCCGACGACCAACGTCGTCGAGGGCATCCGCATCATCAAGGAGCCGGAGGAGATCGCGGCGCTGGAGCGCGTCGTCGCCCTCGGAGACGCCGCCTTCGAAAATGTGGCCCGCCGCGTCGAGCCGGGCTGGACCGAGAAGCAGGTCGCCTGGGAGATCGAGCAGTATATCCGCACCCACGGCGGCGACGCGCTCAGCTTCCCGACCATCGTCGCCGCCGGCCCCAACGGCGCCATGCCGCACGCTCGTGCGGGAGACACCGTGCTCGAATCCGGCCAGGGCGTCGTCATCGACATGGGCGCGCTGATGGACGGCTACTGCTCCGACATGACCCGCACCATCTTCCTGGGCGACCCCGACGGCGCCTTCGCGCGCATCTACGACATCGTGCTGACCGCGCAGCTCACCGCCGAGGAGCTGATCGAAGACGGCATGACCGGCGACATCGCCCACAAGCTCGCCCACACCGTGATCGAGCAGGCGGGCCACGGCGAGCAGTTCGGCCACGGCCTCGGCCACGGCATCGGCCTGCAGGTGCAC
>JACPOP010000006.1 GCA_016191465.1 Chloroflexota bacterium
CGGGCGTCCACACGCAGGTCCGCCGCATCGACCAGGCCGATGAGATGGTGCGCGATGCGATCGTCGGCGTTCTGGACATCGGCGAGGACTCCTTCGAGATCGTCGTCGCGCCCGAGGTGCCCGCCGCCCTGCGCACCATGGTCGATCAGGCAACGAAGGCCCGATCTCAGGCCGCCGAGGCGCAGGACGCAGCTGCCCAGCTGACGCGCGATGCGGCGCGTCGTCTCGTCGACGAGGGCCTCACCGTTCGTGACGCCGGCGTGCTCCTGGGCGTCTCCCATCAGCGCATTGCCCAGCTGGTACGCCACGGCCGCCAGTCCTAGCGGCGGCGGCCTCAGCCGAGCGGCTCCCGCCACCAGCTCTGACCTTGAAGGGCGTCATCGGTTGGGTGGGCGGTCAGAAACGCGTCCAGCGCGGAGACCAATCGCCCGATGGAGCGGATCGTCCGCGGGAACTGGCGCGGCGATGTGAGAAGCACGCCGAAGTGGTCGGTGCCACGGATCGTGGCTGCGCGAATGATTGGCAGGAAGTCGGACGCGTCCTCGGTGAGGATCGCGCGGCGCTCGGCCGCCATCAGCGCGAAGAGGGCGTGATCGCTCAGCCCGCGCAGCTCGGTTCGTTCCCGAACCGCCACGACGTCATGTCCGCGGCGCCGCAGCTCCACGGCAATCCGCGGCGAGTAGTGCTCATCGAGGAGCAACTTCACGCCAGGGCGGCTCGCTCCCGGCGCCACGCCTCTTGAGCGGTCCGTGCCACCTCCTCGTTGAGCGCGATGCGATCATTGATCTCATCGGGGAAGGCGGCGTAGTAGCCCACCGCCGGGCGGAGTGTGGCAACCGGCAGCTCGAGGTAGCGCGCCGTCGCTTCCAGCGAGTTGCGGTTCTGTCGCAGCGTCGCGATCACCTCCCACACATCGAGGCCCGATCCAGCCAGGACCGCGCGCCGTCCGGCCGGACCATCGGCAAATGCAATGCCGGGGTGCTCGTCCATGCGCAGCCCCTCGTCGACGTAGCGCTCAACCAGGGCCGTGCGTGTCTCGCGAATCTGTTTCGCACGGGCGTCAAGGCGCTCGAGCGTGCCCTCGGGGAAGCGGAATGAACGATGCTGGCGCTGGCCGGACGGGACTTTCTGGGTCATGTGGGCCATTGTAGCACGACGTGTCACGCCGGCCCGACGATACAGGGGAGAGGCGCGCGGAGTAAGCGCCCGATAAGCGGGCACACGGTACGGTCCCCAGGGGCCGATCCGTCGTCCGCCCCTTGACGAGACTATCGGATAGTCGTACGTTCCTACGCATGACCCTCATCCGCCTCCGACCAAAGGGACAGCTGACCTTGCCCGATTCCATCCGGCGCCTCGCGCACCTCGATCCAGGCGACGTCCTCGAGGTGACGGTCGAGGAGGCCGGGATCGTGCTGCGCGCAAAGAAGCTCATCGATGCGGACCAGGCCTGGTTTTGGACGGGGGCCTGGCAGCGCGGGGAGCGTAAGGCAAGCCAGGACATTCGCGATGGGCGAGTCTCCCCGGCGCAGGGCGCAGACGAATTCCTCGACTCGCTCGAATAGGGCATGGCGACCCATGCGAGGACTCGTCAGTTCGACAGGGAC
>JACPOP010000034.1 GCA_016191465.1 Chloroflexota bacterium
CCGGCGGACCCTCCCGCCCATCGACCTCGTCGTCGGGGGCTTTCCATGCCAGGACTACTCCGTTTCCCGGATCCTCAGCCAGGCGATCGGTATCAAGGGGAGCAAGGGCGTCCTGTGGTGGGAGATCGAGCGGTTCCTGCGGATCGCGCGGCCCCGCTACCTGTTCCTCGAGAACGTCGACCGGCTGCTCCGCTCGCCCGCGCACCAGCGCGGGCGCGACTTCGGCGTGATGCTCGGCTGCCTCGCGGCCCTCGGGTACACGGTCGAGTGGCGCGTCGTGAACGCTGCGGACTACGGCTTCGCGCAGCGGCGCAGGCGCACGTTCATCGTCGGTAGACGGATCGAGGCGAGCTCCTTCGGCAGTCCGAAGGGCCGCCCGTTCGACAGCCCGACCGACTTCCTTCTGCGCGACGGCGTGCTCGCGCGTGCTCTTCCCGCGGGCGCGGAGGCCGCCGTCGGGACCACCAGGCTCCCGGAGGACCTGGTCGGCCTCAGCGATGAATTCGCGTTCGAGTTCGAGAACGCCGGTGTGATGCATGTGCGCGACGTCTGGACGGTGAAGGTCGCAGCGCAGTACGGCGGGCCGCGGCAGACGCTTGGCGAGGTGCTGCTCGATGAGAACGATGTCGCGCGCGAGTACTTCGTCCCGCGAACGCAGCTGAAGCAGTGGCGCTATCTCAAGGGCGCCAAGAGCGAAGCACGCGCCGCGAAGACCGGCTTCCGCTACTTCTACACGGAAGGGCCGCTCTCCTTCCCCGAGCCGCTCGACCAGCCCTCGCGGACGATCCTCACGGGCGAGGGCGGATCGTCTCCCTCGCGCTTCAAGCACGTCGTGCGCACTCCGAGCGGGAAGTACCGCCGCCTGACCCCGGTCGAGCTCGAGCGCCTCAATGGCTTCCCCGACGGTTGGACCGACACGGGCATGCCGGAAGGGCGTCGCGCGTTCTGTATGGGCAACGCCCTCGTCGTAGGACTCGTCCACCGGATCGCGCGCGAGCTCGCCAGCGACGCGGCGGTGCGAGCCGCGGCCTAGTGCCTTACCGCAAGCTCCCGACTTCTCGCGCCGCTCTCGCGGAGCGTCCCCTCACAGCGACCGACCGCCGGAATCCCCATCCCACATCACTTGCGACGCGCATCGCCATGGTCGGCAACGTCGGCCGCGGAACATCTCCGGAGCTGGCGCTGCGGAAAGCTTTGCGCGCTGCCGGCCTGCGCGGCTACCGGGTGAATAAGAGCGTCGAGGGCATCCGCCCTGATGTCGTCTTCACGCGATCGCGGGTCGCCTTGTTCATGCACGGGTGTTTCTGGCACCGCTGCGCCGACTGCCGCTATCCGCTCCCCCGTTCGAACCGCGCCTTCTGGCTCGCCAAGTTCCGGCGTAACCGCCAGCGCGACCGGATGAAGCGGGCTCACCTCGAGCGCGCAGGCTGGCGAGTCGTTGAGGTCTGGGAGCACGAAGTCCGAGACAGCCTCCCACGCACGGTCGCCGAAATACGTCGCCTGATACACTTGTAGATGCCCCTATAGATAGGAGCGCAGCGGACGACCGAAGGTCACCGGTGCGGTCGACATGTGAAGGGTCTCCTCACACGTTCCGGCTGAACCTGAAACCCAAGAAGAACGCTGGAACGAACAAGGTGAGGTACCTAGACCAATGAGCTTCGCAGACAAGACCCTGACCTGCCGCGACTGTGGACAGGAATTCGTGTGGACCGCGGGTGAGCAGGAGTTCTACGCATCGCGTGGGCTCCAGAACCCCCCGGGACGCTGCACGACCTGCCGCGCCGAGCGCCGGTCACAGCGTGACAGCGGCGGCGGCGCATACAGCTCCGGCCCGCGTCAGATGTTCTCGGCCACGTGCTCGAACTGCGGCAAGGAA
>JACPOP010000027.1 GCA_016191465.1 Chloroflexota bacterium
GCCGATCTTCGACTCGCGCACCAGCCGCTCGAAACTGCCGGGGGGACATTCCGACGCCAGTCGCCGCAGCCGGTCGAGGTAGGCGCTGCTCGCGACGATCTGGGCGTCGAGCAGGCGCGCCGTGCAGGCGTCGCCGATGGCGCGACAGAAGTACAGCTTGAGCAACAGGTCGGACCGCACCTCGCGCAGCCGCCCGACCGGCTCTTCCAACCACTGCCGAAGAACGGCCTCAGCGTCTGGTGTGAGATGGAACACCGTCCGTGGCGGACGCAGCCCCACGGTCTCGCGGTGTCCCTCGATCAGCCCCTGCTCTTGCAGATCCTTCAGCAACGCGTAGACGCTGCTCATGTCCAGCGGCAGCACCAGACCGAGATCGAGATCGGCCGCGAACCGGCGCGCGATCTCGTAGCCGTGCATCGGCCGTTCACCGAGCACACCGAGGACAGCGTATTCGCCCACCGACAGGCTCGATCGTGGCTTGATAGTGGCTCCCTCAACTATCAAATACTCAGAAGGCGAATATAGAGCCGGGGACTACCAATGTCAACAAGGAGGCGTGCCGGTCGGAGGGTTGTTCGACTGTGCCCGGGATTCGGCAGTGCCGCAAGATCTGGGAGCGCAGGCGTCTCGCCTGCCCGGTCGCGAGCGAACCGAGCACGGGCAGGCGGGACGCCCGCGCTCCCAGGCCGGCGTCCATGCGCAACAATCGCGTGACCCTGGCGCCGGCAGGTCCAGCGGGCGGCGCCCAACCCGTGGAGGGTCGGTGGCTGTACGATGTTCGACGGTGGATTCGAGCGAATCGGTACGGAGCTGACATGGGATCGTGGGTGTCCGGCCCGGGCAGTGTGGGCACAGCGGTGAGCTGCCGCGGCCGGATGTTGACGCCGTTCGTTGCGATGGCAGCCGCGCTGGCGCTGTTCACGGCCGTGGTTGCCGCCGGCTGGATGGACCGGCTCGACCTCCAGGTTACGCGGACGCTCCAGGCGCGGCCGTCGGCACTCCTGGACAGGGCGGGCGAGGCGCTGCTGCTGCTCGGCAGCGTGGAGGCGATGTCGGCATTCGTGCTTGCCGTGGCGGCGATCGTGTGGCGTGGCTACGGCGCCGGCGCGGCCGGCCTTGTTATTGCCGGCTATCTCGCCGCGCTGGTTGTGGAGCTGGGCGTAAAGCTGATGCTCTCCCATGCCGGGCCGCCCGTCGAGTTCAATCGGTACGCACGCATCCGTCCACCAAGCGGCGATCTCGACCTGCACAATTCCTATCCGAGCGGGCATGCCGTGCGCGTGGCGTACCTGGCGGTAGTGGTCAACTGGCTCGTGGCAGCGCGTGCTCTGCGCACGGCCGCTGCCGCGCTCGTGGTGGTAGTCTGTCTCGGACGGGTGTACATGGGCGCCCACTGGCTCAGCGACGTGGCCGGCGGCGTGTTGCTGGGTTTTGCATGCGCGCTGGCAGTCCTCGCGCTGAACACGCGGGCCAGAAGGTCGCGTACAATATCGGGCAGATGAAGGCCCCGCCGGGAGCGTTTCCATGGCCAGTGACCTGACAACCGACCGTCGAACCGTGCCTGACTTTGAGACGTGGGAATCGCCGGAAACGCGTATCCGCTGGGAGCGCGGGCTCGCCATTGTCGCCGGTATGGTCGGCGTCGTGATCACCTTTGTGCTGTTGTGGAGCCTGATTCCTCTTTCGGCCGAGAAGGACGCAAAGCCGATCACCGGCCAGGCCACGCCGGTCATGCAGGCCCAGGCACAGCCTCCCGCTGCCGGCGGCGCCGGACTCCAGCCCACGGCGGCGCCGGCAGCCACGACGGCGGCGCTACCGGCACAGCAGGGACTGGCTGGTGTCTCCCGCCAGTTCCCCAATGTGCGGCGCGGGCCGGCAATCGACGCCCAGATCGTGCGAAACCTGTCGCAGGGGCAAAAAGTCGATGTCGTCGGCCGCAGCCCCGACAACCAGTGGCTTCAGATCGTCAGCCCGGACAACCCGCGCGAGCGCCTCTGGGTTTCGGCCGATATGCTCGATGTGACGGGCGATCCGCGGACCTTGCCCGAAGTGCGACCCTAGAGGAGGGAAAAGGGATAAGGGATAAGGGAATAGTGGGGAACGGGCCTCTTGGTCCTTTTCCCTTTTCCCTTTTCCCTTTTCCCTGACAGTCGCGATGGGTTGGCGGGCGGGTTCCTCAGGTTGGCCCTTGCGGCGCTCGCTCGGGGCGCTGGTGCTGGTGATGCTCGTTGTCTTCACCGGCGCGGCGGCGGTGGCCGCATTCTCAGTCCGCGACGTGATGCAGCGGATCGGCCGCACCAGCAACAACCTGGTGCGGTTGTCCAGCATTTCGGATCGGCTGCTGGCCGGGATGCTCACCCAGGAGACGCTGGCCCGTACCTACGCGCTCAGCGGCGAGGCCGTGCTCAAACGGCAGCTCCAGGACGCGCGCACCGGCTTCAACCAGACCTTGCGCGAAGCGGAAACTCTGCCCGATCTCGATGCAACCAGTCGCGA
>JACPOP010000031.1 GCA_016191465.1 Chloroflexota bacterium
AGGACACGGAGCTTCACGCGCGCTTCTCCAAGGTGGCCAAGCAGCTCGCGGAGAACGAGGCCAAGATCGTCGCCGAGCTGAACGCCGCGCAGGGAAAGCCGGTCGACATCGGCGGTTACTTCCGGCCGAACCCCGAGCTGGCGTCGAAGGCGATGCGCCCCAGCCCGACCTTCAACGCCATCGTGGACGCCATCTCCTGACCATGAGCGTCACGACCGCGGCCGACGGCATGAAAGACGTCATGGCGCCGCTCAGCGACGTCGACGTCGAGTCACTGAAGGCCGGTGATCGCGTGCGGATCAGCGGCGTGGTCTACACGGCGCGCGACGCCGCGCACGGGCGGCTCTGGCCCCTCATCGAAGCGGGGAAGCCGCTCCCGATCGACGTGCGGGGGCAGATCATCTACTACACGGGGCCGTCGCCGGCTCGGCCGGGCGACGTCGTCGGCTCGATCGGGCCCACCACCGGCAGCCGGATGGACAAGTTCACGCCCGCCCTGCTGAAGCTCGGGCTCAAGGCGACCATCGGCAAGGGCCATCGCGGGCAGGCGGTGAAGGACGCACTCCGCGAACACAGGGGCGTTTACTTCGGCGCGATCGGCGGCGCGGGCGCGGTGCTCTCCGAGTACGTGAAGACGCTCGAGGTCGTCGCCTACGAGGACCTCGGCACCGAAGCCATCCGCCGCCTCGAGGTGAAAGACTTTCCCGTCATCGTCGTCAATGACTGCCACGGCGGGGATCTCTACATGGAGGGAATGACCCAGTATGCCCGGTGACGACGCGTACCAACACGACCTCCTGGTGATCGGCGGAGGCGGGGCCGGACTGCGGGCAGCCATCGCCGCGGCGGAGGAGTCGCCCCGGCTCTCGATCGCCGTGCTCTCGAAGGTGTATCCCATGCGCAGCCACACCGTGTCCGCCGAGGGCGGGACGGCGGCGGTCATGCGCGACAACGACAGCCTCGACACGCACGCGAAGGACACGATCTTCGGGAGCGATTTCCTGGCCGACCAGGACGTCGTGGAAGCGTTCGTCAGGGAGGCGCCGGGCGAAGTCATCCAGCTCGAGCACTGGGGCTGCCCGTGGAGCCGGGATCCCGACGGCCGCGTCAGCGTCCGCCCCTTCGGCGGCATGACCGTGAACCGAACGCTCTACGCTGCCGACAAGACCGGCTTCCACATGCTCCATGCGCTCTTCCAGACCTCGCTCAAGTA
>JACPOP010000029.1 GCA_016191465.1 Chloroflexota bacterium
GGTGTGCCGTAGATGGTGTAGCGCTCGAACCGCTCAAACGGCGTGCGGTACATCGCCTCGATTGCCGGTGCGATCAGTCCTCGTGCCTCGCCGTCGCTGTCCGCGAGCGCGCACCACACCTGAAGTCCCGGCGTCAGCGCGTCGGGATCGCGTCCGGCAGCCTCGGCGTGGGCGCGCACCGTCGCCCATCCTTCGCGGAACCGTTGCGGCGTCACCACGAACGCCAGCCACCCATCACCGAGTTCGCCCGCGCGCCGGAGCGAGCCCGGCGCCCGTCCGCCCACCCAGATCGGCGGACCGGACGGCGTAAGCGGCGGCAGATCGAAGCGAGCTTCATGCAGGCTCATGTGGCGGCCCTCGAAAGTCACCGGTCCCGACGCGGACCAGAGCGCGCGGCAGATGCGCAGGGTCTCGTCCAGGCGGCTGCTGCGCTCGCGGAGCGGCACACCGGCCGCCTTGAACTCGGCCGGGTTCTCGCCGCCGATGCCCACACCGAATACGAATCGACCGCCGGACAGGTGATCGAGGGTGGCCGCGGCCTTGGCCCCAACCACCGCCGGCCGAAGCGCCGCCAGCATCACCGCCGTACCCAGCCGCACCCGGCTGGTGCGCGCGGCGATTGCGCCCAACAGCGCAATCGGATCGGGGCTGGGAACGTACCACAATACATGGTCGCCCACCCACACGGAGTCGAACCCGAGCGCCTCGGCCAGTTCCACGGTGCCGAGCAGGTCGCCGGACTCGTCATGGCCGGGCAGCACGCCGAAGGTGAGACGGTCTCGAGGCATGCAAATATCATACGCGACCTGTCTCGTCACGCCGGCGGCCGGTGTCGCCGGCCGAAGCGGGATGCCCATCACCATCAGGCGGACGCGCAGCGGCGCACCTTGTCGACGCGCATCGCAGATGGACGACGTCGCGGCAGTCGATGTCCATCGGCCGCGAGGTCTGTGACGGGTCACGATTATTGGCGAGCCATGCTTTCTCAGCGCGACCTCGGCGCCGGCCACGCGCCACAGCGTTGGTAGGTCCGCGGCAACATCCTGGATTCTGGTCGAAGAAAGGGCTTGACAGGCGGATTCTGAAGCGTTACTTTCGAAACATGAGTTTCACATCTGGGTCCGGCGGTCCGGTTCCGCTGGAGGATCCGCGCGCGATACGGGCGCTGGCGCATCCTGTGCGCTTGGCGATCCTCGACTTTCTCCGGACAGTCGGCGCTGCGACTGCAACGCAGTGCGCCGAGGCGGTGGGCGAGAGCCCCTCGGCGTGCAGCTACCATCTACGCACCCTGGCGAAGTGGGGCTTTGTGGCGGAGGCCGAGGGCGACGACCGCCGTGAACGCCCTTGGAGGAACGTCAGCCGCCGGTTTGCCTGGTCGAGTGAGTCCGCGACGACGCCCGATCAACTCTCCGCTGGCCGGGCAATTCTCGACGCCACCCTCGCGCGTGACGACCGCATCGTGGCCACGTTCCTCGACCACGAGGAGCGGGTGGACACCGCCTGGCGCGAGACGGCGGCATTTTACGGCACATCGCTCTACATGACCCCGGATGAGGTCAGAGGGCTCTGCGAGCAGGTTCAGCGACTAATCGAGCCGTACACCCGCGACCAACCCGAGCAACGTCCCGACGGCGCGGGCTCAGTTCGGGTCGTCTTCCGTACTGTCCCCCTGGTCCGTGAATTGGTCGGCGAGCACCCCGATGCCCCGGAGCACAATGCGCCGCTGCCATGACCTGCCGGCGTAATCACTGCCGGTACCGCGCCTGCCATCATCGCCGGAGCACGGATGCGTCCCGGCTTGCATAAGCACGCCCGCACAGCATGGAGAGGGAGGTCGTCACCATGCGCAGCCTGGAACAGTGGGAAATGGTGGCCCGGATCGAACACGGCTTGCTGGTGGCGCAGGCCGCGCGCATCGCGCGGAGAGGCGAACTGCCGGCACGTCCCCGCAGACTCGCCGCCTGGCCGGCGCAACTCTGGTCGCGACTCTCTCGCCGCAGTCGCCTGCTTACGGCCATCGACCGGCCCGACACGTCGCGGGCACTCCCCCACTACCCCGCCCGCGGCGCGACCTGTCCTCACCTCCGGCGCACTACTCATGCTGCCGGCGCGCCCTTCCGAGGTGGGCGAAGGGCGAAGGCATCCACACACTGACAGGCAATGGCCGGCTCCGTGCGTTCCCTCGATCTGCTTCGACGGCGACGCGGTCAGCCAGAGCCCCTACGAACCGGAGTGAGCGCGAGGGCCGGAGATCCCTTGTTGGCAGATCGCCAAGTTGTCCAGGTTAGGCAGAGCGCTGCACAGGCCCGGCGCCGGCAGACTCGGATGCGCAGAGCTCCGCCGTGACGTGAGCGCGACGTGTCGTTGAAGGGCCGTGCTGTAGGGCGTATTCTCGGATCACGCTTGGACGGCGCATGGGCCGTCGTTCACGTGCTGCGACCCACCGGGGGATACGAACATGGCAACCGAAACCGTCGCACCGGTGAAGCCTCGGCTGTTCTCCGCCGATGAGTACCATCGCATCTCAGAACTGGGCATACTGCACCCGGACGAGCGCACCGAGTTGCTCGACGGGGTGATCTATACGATGTGTGCCTTGGGCAGCCGCCACATCCGCTGCGTAAACCGCTTAACCCGTTGGGCCGTGATGGGCGTTGGTGACCGAGGACTGGTGAGCATCCAGAATTCGCTGCGCCTGCACGACTTCTCCGAACCTGAGCCGGACGTAGTTGTCCTGCGGCCGTCCCCCGACGACTACGGCTCGGCCGTTCCGGGGCCGGAGGCGGTGCTGCTTCTGATCGAGGTCGCCGACTCGTCGCTCGGCTGGGACCGAGACTACAAGCTCCCACGGTAC
>JACPOP010000030.1 GCA_016191465.1 Chloroflexota bacterium
AAGGAGCCCGTTTCAGAGGCGATTGCCCCTCTGGTCAGCGCAGGCTGGGTTCAGGAATCGGACGGCCGCGTCTCTCTCTCCCAGGCGGGCCGAGCTTGGTTGAAGGAGCGCTTCTAGGCAGCGGACGGCGGTGGTGGGTCCCGCGATTCCGAACCCGGACGAAGGGATGCCGAGAGCAACCCTCCTGTTAAGCTCAGGCCACCCGTCAACCAGAGAGCGCGAGAGTTCGAGAGGGTTGCCGCCGGTGGGTCGAGAGCAACCGTGGGGGTTGCGGTCGGACCCCGAGATTCGGCTTCAAGACGGAGAGCGCGGGGGGCGGGTCGGGAAGCGCCGAAACCCCCTCCGGGACGGGACTTTCCGCGACGTGGGCGCGGGGCGGCCAAGCGGCCCGACCCGTAAACCAAAACGCCCTCGCGTTTCCGCGAGGGCGTCGGTAACTCCCCGACAAGGACTCGAACCTTGAACCTGCCCGTTAACAGCGGGCCGCTCTACCATTGAGCTATCGGGGAAACTCGTTCACTTGTCGCCCGCCAGCCGGTCACCCGAACGGATATCCGGACCACCCGGCAAGCAGGGCCCGAACAGTAGCGGCCCCCGTCCATCGGTCAAATCCACCCTTGGCCTGAGCCGCCTGCACGCCTAGAATCTCGACCCCGGACGCCGCGCCGCCGCGGCACACTACCCGGACCCGACCACCGCCCGCCGACGGGCCCAACCAGCAGGACAGAGCCATGAAGGGCAAGACGCATCCCAAGTACTTCAACGACTGCAAGGTCTTCCACAACGGCGTGCAGGTCATGTCTGTCGGCGCCACCGTCCCCGAGATCCACGTCGAGGTCTGGAGCGGCTCCCACCCCTTCTTCACCGGCAAGAACGTCCTGGTTGACGCTGCCGGCCGCATCGAGAAGTTCCAGAAGAAGTTCCAGGGCGGCTACTTCGCCAAGGCCAAGGCCCCCAAGAAAGTCAAGATCGACGAGGAATAACCCTCGACACTCCCCCCTGGCTACCAACGAGCCCGAAATCCCCAGCGAGGGAGCGAGGGTCCGCGGCCCCCCCACGCATACCGACCCATCCCGCTCACACCGACCCCCGCCTCCCACGCCGCGCACCCCGCGGCGTTTTCATTGCCGGGTACCGCCACGCGCCGCGTGGCGCCGGGTCCAAACCTTTACGCAGCCCCCCCCGACCCCCGCCCTCCGACTTCTACCCCCCCCTTGCCCACCTTCCCACCCCCCCATACACTTCTCCCGTTCATCCGCATAAACGGATGATTGAATCCGCACATCCAGCCCCCTGTCTCGGTCCGTGGCAGCCGAAACAGGCCAACGTGCCACGTGGCACATTCCTTCCCACCCCGCCGCGCACGTTCCCCCACCCGCTATGCCCAGCCAGTTCCTTCAACAAGCCTCCACACGCCTCATCGTCATCGACGGCGCGATGGGCACCAGCATCTACGCTCACGACCCGCCGCTGTCGGTCGAGAAAGACTACTGCGGGTGCGAGAACTGCACCGACATCCTCGCCCGCACGCGCCCGGACGTCATCCAGCAGATCCACGAGTCGTTCCTGGCCGTCGGCTGCGACGCCGTCGAGACCGATACGTTCGGCGCGAACAAGCTCGTCCTGGGCGAGTTCGGCCTGGCGGCCGAGACGCGCTCGCTGAACAAGACGGGCGCGGAGATTGCGCGCGCGGCGTGCGCGAAGTTCTCGACGCGTGACAAGGCTCGCTTCGTGC
The DNA here is from genome assembly GCA_016191465.1 of Chloroflexota bacterium. Taxonomy (GTDB): domain Bacteria; phylum Chloroflexota; class UBA6077; order UBA6077; family CF-72; genus JACPOP01. The sequence continues at coordinate 1,736 of JACPOP010000030.1, forward strand.
TGGGCAGCATGGGGCCGGGCACGAGACTGGTGACCCTGGGCAACACGACGTGGGACGAGATGTTCGACAGCTACCGCGAGCAGGCGCGCGGGCTGCTTGACGGCGGGGTGGACGCGTTCATCATCGAGACGTGCCAGGACCTCTTGCAGATCAAGGTGGCGATCAATGCGTGCCTTGAAGCGCTCAAGGAGCGGAACAAGGACACGACCGACGTGCCGATCATGGTGTCGGTCACGATCGAGACGACCGGCACGATGCTGCTGGGAACGTCGATCGAGGGAGTGGTCGCTGCGCTGGCGGGCTACCCGATCATGTCGGTCGGGCTGAACTGTGCCACGGGACCCGCGGAGATGACCGAGCACGTCCACTATCTGGGCAAGCACTGGGGCGCGGGGGGGGACGGGCGGCTGGTGAGCGTCGTGCCCAACGCCGGGCTGCCGGCGTTGGTGGAGGGGAGGACGGAGTACCCGCTGGCGCCCGAGCCGTACGCGGAGGCGATGGTGAACTTCGTGCGCAGGGACGGCGTGCGGATCGTGGGCGGGTGCTGCGGGACGACGCCGGCGCACCTTGGCGCGCTGGTGAGGGCGGTGGAGTCGCAGGGGCTGTGGGAGCCGGTGCGGGTTGAGAAGTCCGCGCCGAAGGCGGGGGTGACGAGCCTGTACGGGCCGACGGAGTACCGTCAGGACAACTCGCTGCTGATCGTGGGCGAGCGGATGAACGCCAGCGGCAGCAGGAAGTTCAAGCAGCTGCTGGAGGCGGAGGACTGGGACGGGATCGTGAGCCTGGCGCGCGAGCAGGTGCGTCACGACTCTGCGCACGTTCTGGACCTGAACGTGGATTATGCGGGGCGCGACAACGCTCGCGACATGGCGGAAGTGGTCAAGCGGGTGGTGCGGCAGGTGGACGCGCCGCTGATGCTCGACAGCACGCAGGTAGCGACGCTGGAGGCGGGCCTGAAGCACGCGCCGGGCAAGTGCGTCATCAACTCGGCGAATTTCGAGGACGGGGAGTCTAAGTTCGACCGGGTGTGCGCGATGGCGAAGGCGTACGGCGCGGCGCTGGTCGTCGGGTCGATCGACGAGGACAAGGAAGCGTCGATGGCGCGCACGGCCGACCGCAAGCTGGCAATCGCGCTCCGCGCGTTCGAGCGGGCGACGAAGGTGCACGGGATGTTGCCGGCGGACCTGCTGTTCGACCCGCTGGTGCTGCCGATCAGCACGGGGATGGAGAGCGACCGGCGCAGCGCGCTGGAGACGATCGAGGGTGTGCGGCTGATCAGCCGCGAACTGCCCGAGTGCCAGACGACCGTCGGGCTGAGCAACGTGTCGTTCGGGCTCAAGCCCGCGGCACGCGTGGTGCTGAACAGCGTCTTCCAGCACGAGCTGCGCGAGGCGGGGCTTACGAGCGCGATCCTGCACTTCTCGAAGATCCTGCCGAAGAACAAGATCCCGCGGGAGCAGTGGGACGCGGCGATCGAGCTGATCTACGACCGCCGGAGCGCGGGCGTGGACCCGCTGCAGCGGCTTATCGAGCTGTTCAAGGACGTCGAGGTGGGCGGGACGGGCAAGAAGGAGAAGAAGGTCCTCTCGCTCGAGGAGCAGCTCCAGGCGCACATCGTTGACGGAGAGAAGGAAGGTCTGCGGGAGACGCTCGACGCGGCGCTGAAGAAGTACAAGCCGCTGGACATCATCAACGACCACCTGCTGGCGGGCATGAAGACGGTCGGCGACCTGTTCGGCAGCGGCCAGATGCAGCTGCCGTTCGTGCTGCAGTCGGCCGAGGTAATGAAGATGGCGGTCTCGATGCTCGAGCCTCTGATGGAGAAGGTGTCGGGGAGCACCAAGGGGAAGATCGTGCTGGCGACGGTGAAGGGGGACGTTCACGACATCGGCAAGAACCTGGTGGACATCATCCTGACTAACAACGGCTACACGGTGGTGAACCTGGGGATCAAGCAGCCCATCGGCGAGATCGTCAAGGCCGCGAAGGAGCACAAGGCCGACGCGATCGGGATGAGCGGTTTGCTTGTCAAGAGCGTGAACGTGATGGAGGAGAACCTGGCAGAGCTGAACGCGCTGGGGATCGGCACCCCGGTGCTGCTGGGGGGCGCGGCGCTCACGCGCCACTACTGCGAGGGGCACCTGCGCAAGGGGTACAACGGCAAGGTCTTCTACGGGAAGGACGCGTTCGAGGGCCTGCGGACGATGGACCACGTAGTGAGCGGCGCGACGGCGACGCTGGAAGCGGAGATCGAGGAGCGGCTGGGGAAGCGGTCGGCGGCGGAGGAGGTTGTCGCGCGGTCGCGTGCTGAGGCGGGGAAGCGCATGGAGGCGTTTGAGGCTGGGAAGAAGCTTCCCGCCGCGGAGCGGCTGGCGACCCAAGGCGTCGCGGTCGCCGAGAAGTCGACCGTTCGGACCGACGTGGCGGTGCCGCGGGCGCCGTTCTGGGGGACGCGCGTGGTGGAGGGGATCGACCTCGAGCAGGTGTACCCGTTCATCAACAAGGTGGCGCTCTACCGCGGGCAGTGGCAGTTCAAGCAGGGGGCGATGAGCGACGACGAGTTCGAGCACCAGCTGGAGGACACGGTCGGACCGATCTTCGCGCGGCTGAAGGAGCGGTGCGCGCGCGAGAAGATCCTGGCGCCGGCGGTGGTGTACGGGTATTTCCCGTGCAACAGCGAGGGGAACGACCTGGTCGTGTACGACGCGGAAGACCACGCGCGCGAGGTGGAGCGGTTCACGTTCCCGCGTCAGGAGGGGCGCAAGCGGCTGTGCATCAGCGACTACTTCAAGGGCGTCTCGACGGGCGTCAGGGACGTGGTCGCGTTCACGTGCGTGACGGTGGGCAAGCGCGCGACGGAGGCCGCGCAGGAGCTGTACCGGGCGAACAACTACAGCGAGTACCTGTACCTGCACGGGATGGGCGTCGAGACGGCCGAGGGCCTGGCGGAGATGTGGCACAAGCGCGTGCGCCAAGAGCTGGGGATCGGCAACGACGACTCGGCGCGGATCAAGGACCTGTTTACGCAGAAGTACCGCGGCTCGCGCTACTCCTTCGGCTACCCGGCGTGCCCGGACATGACCGACCAGGAGAAGCTGTTCCGGCTGCTGAAGCCCGAGCGGATCGGGTGCGTGCTGACGGAGAACTGGCAGATCGACCCGGAGCAGAGCACGTCGGCGGTGATCGTGCACCACCCGGAGGCGAAGTATTTTAATGTGTGACAAACACCGCGTCCTGACCGCTTCGTCGAAGCGTCTTCTTTGAAGAGCACGATGCTTCGGCGTGCGAGGATGGTGGATCGGCGGGCCCGGAGCCGCCGGGGCGTGCGGACGCTTCAGCCGAAGAGTCCGGCACCCGCCCCTTCGCCGATCCGCCGCCGGATCTCCTTCCACGTTCCGCTGACGCCGATTCGCATCGCCCAGTGATCCAGGTGCGGCCAGTCAAGCTCTCAGCCCCTCACCTGAACGATCCAGGCGATGTCGTTGATGTGCTTCTCCGACCCGCCCAGTTCGAAGAACTTGACCTTGTTGAGGATGATCTCTTCGGGTGAAGCGATCCACGTGGCCGGGCACGCGATGTCGGCGCGCACCCGCCTGGTCATGCACAGTTCGGCGAAGGGCGTCGATTCCATCTGGATGACGTCCACCTTGAACGCGGTCGGCAGG
>JACPOP010000008.1 GCA_016191465.1 Chloroflexota bacterium
GGGGACTTCGACCACGAACATGCCCTTGGCACTCTCACAGCCGTCGAGGTACAGGAAGGTGCCGCGGCCGCCGAGGCGCTCCCAGCGGCCTAACGGCAGCGCGCGCACGTCGTAGACGCCGATGCCGCGGTAGATGGGGATCCCTTCCTCCTGCATGAAGCGCTCATAGGGGCTGAAGGAGGGCGTGTAGACCTGGTACCCGGCCGCGGAGACATCCCCGCTCGGCTCGCTGAACTGAAGCATCTGGCTCATTCGTCGTGCTTGGCGCTCCCGCCAATCAGGAGGCAGGCAACCCGATCGTCTGATCGAAGCCGAGAGCCCTCAGCTTGTCCAGCCACTGAATGTCGTACGCCTTGGTGACGTCTGCGTCTTTGATCGTTGGGTTGGCTGCCGATTGGACCTGCTGGGCCAGGAGGAAGGCCTCCTTGCTCCAGCGCATATCGCGTCGGCCCGTCTGTTGGAAGAACGTGACCTGCTGCTCCGCTTGAGTGCGATCTTTCAACTGAGCCCACTTCACCAGGGAGTCGGCCGCTTTGTCTGGCTGCGTCCAGATCATGTTCTGGCCTTCCAGCGTGGCGGCCACGAGTGCGAGCGTCGCATTGGGGTTCTTCTGCATCCAGTCCTTGCGGAGCGCGAGTCCACTCCGCCCGAACTCGATCGGCTTGTCCGTGAGGCGAACCAGGACGTTGAAGCCCTGTTGCGTGAGGTCCTTCTCCAGCGAGATGTCGATCGGTGCGGCGGCGACGCTGCCGGCCTGGAGCGCGGCAACCCTGGCGCCCAAACCTCCAACCTGGACGATGGTGACGTCCTGGTCGGTGAGTCCAAGCTCCTTGAGCGACAGCAGGATGGCCCCGTGGGCTGTGCTGCCGTAGGTGCTGACAGCAATCTTCTTCCCTTTCAGGTCCGCGGCGCTCTTGACGTCCTTGGAGGAAATCAACGCATCGGTGAGCACCGTCGCCATCATGCCGGTGATCACGACCGGGACGTCGGTCAACTGGCTGGCGATCGCCGAACCGGTGCTCGACAGATCGATGTCGACCTGGCCGGCGACCAGTGCCTGTAGCCCCTTGGCATCGCCGTCGAAGTAGGAGGCCTCAACGTCCGTGAACCCGTACTTCTTGTAAATGCCCTGGTCCACGGCGAGCGGGACGGCCAGTTGGCTGGCCTCCAACGCCGTGATCGCGATCTTGAGCGACGTCTGCTCGGGCTTCGGCAAAGCGATGGGGGCACCGGTCTGGCCGGTTGACGCCGCGGCGGTCGTGGGCTTGGCCGCCGCCGCGGTCGGCGCTGCTGACGCGGCAGTGGGTTTCGCGGCTGCAGTTGGCGCGGCGGCCGGAGCCGCTGGCGCCGGTGCACAGGCTGTTGCGAGGAGCATCATGGCAACGAGTGCGTTCCGCATCGTTCGTTCACCTTTCAGGCACAGGGGCGACGGTACCCCTCCATCATGGCGCGCTCGGGCTGCAATCGTGTGTGCGGGTCCGACGCGCCGATCACCCGCCCCCGCCCGTCAGCATACTGCGGCCGGGGGCCGGCCATCATCCCATGTGGCGCGGCTCACGTACGGGCTCGCCGGCCATGGACGGCGGTCCGGTAACGGCGCTGCTGGGCAGTTCGCCTTCGCAACCTCATCCACCTGTGCACGAGGGTCCTAGCGCAGGTGGAGCAGCATCTGAATGCCGCCCCGCGGCCGGAGCGTAATGGTCGGGTCCAGCCCGATGGACTGGCCCGGAACGAGCGCCAGCCGATACCGCTGAGCAAGCGTGGCGAGCAGTAGCGTCGCCTCCATCAGGGCGAAGCCATTGCCAATGCACTGGCGCGGTCCGCCGCCGAACGGGAAGTAGGCAAACCGCGGCAGCCGCTGCGCGAGTCCGTCTTCCCATCGTTCAGGACGGAACGCCTCGGGATCCTGGAAGAAGCGCGCATCGCGGTGAAGGACCCATTGGCTGATCAGGATCACCGTGCCTTTTCGTACTGGCTGTCCACCGATTTCCAGGTTGCGCGTGGCCTGGCGCCCCATGCTCCAGGCGGGTGGGTACAGACGGAGCGACTCAGCCACGACGTGCCCGATGTATGTGAGGCTCGGCAGGTCGGCCGGGGTGGGCAGCCGACCGCCGAGCACCTCCGCCAACTCGGCGGTCAGGCGGCGCTCGACCTCCGGATGCTGCGCCAACAAGTACCACGTCCAGGAAAGCGCTATGGCGGTGGTCTCGTGCCCCGCCAGGAAGAGCGTCATCACCTCGTCACGGACCTGCCGATCGGACATTGGCTGCCCGTCTTCGTCTTGAGCCTGGAGCAGCATCGAGAGGAGGTCATCCCGATCCCCCTGCCGCCTGTGGTCGGCGATCATCTGATAGACGACGCGGTCGAGGTGGCGCCGGGCTCGGATGAACCGGCCATACCCCGGAGAAGGCACCCAGTCCGGAAGCAGGACCCATGGGCTGTTGATGCGGCGGATGAGGAAGTGCAGCGCGTCGTCCACGGCGCGGCCGATCTCCTGCGCCGCTCCCCCGACATTTGCGCTGAAGAGGGTCTTGCCCACAATCTCCAGCGTGAGTCGCATCATCTCGTCGTGGACGTCACACTGCTGGCCATCCCGCCAGGTCCCTGCCACACGCTCGGCGGCGTCAACCATCACGGCGGCGTAGGCAGCTATGCGGTCGCGGTGGAACGCGGGCTGCGCGAGGCGACGCTGGCGGCGCCAGAAGTCGCCATCGCTGGTGAGGAGACCAGAGCCGAGCACTGCCCGTAACCGGCGCGTGGCCAGGCTCTTCACGAAGCCGCGGTTCTGCGCAATCAGGACCTCCTCGATGAGGTCGGGATGGCTGACCAGCACGCCGGGATAGGTGAATAGACGCACGCGTGCGAAGTCGCCCCGCTCGCGCGCAACGGCGGTCATGGTCCCGAGCGCGTCAGCCGCCAGCGCGGGCATGATGCCCAACAGCGGGTGCTCGGTCACGGTGGTCCCCGAGCGAGCGACTTCAGTGACGGTCACGGGAATGGGGAGTGCAAGAACCGGGTCCTCGGAGTGGCGCGTTGAGTGGTCCAGGCTATGCGTGGCTTGCGCCGCGGGTGAGCAGTGGCCAGCAATGCGTCCAGGAGGGCCGGTGCGGCTGTTGGTCCGGGGGAGCCGACGAAGGGATTCGAACCCCCGACCCGCACTTTACGAAAGTGCTGCTCTACCCCTGAGCTACGTCGGCGTGCTGGCGTCAGTATAGCTTTCGCGCCTTCTGGCTTGCCCTTCCGCCGCTCTCGAGGCGGCGCCAATCACTCGAACTGACGATTGCCACGGTCTCGGCGCCCACGGGTGCTGGGGCAGACGCCCGGCAGCGCGGCGCGTGGCACGACTCGCGCGGCGGCGGAACGTTAGCGTGTCCCGGGCGGCGGGATCTTCAGGACCTGGCCGACCTGGAGTGAGCGGGGGTCCTGAATGTTGTTTGCCGCCAGGAGCGCTTCCACCGTGACGCGGAACTGGCGAGCAATCTCCGCCGGATTGTCGCCCGCCTGGACGGTGTAGGCCGTGGGCGCGGCGGTGGGGGCTGGCGAGGGTGACGGGCTGGGGATCGGCAGCGGACTGGGGGACGGCGTGGGCTTCGGAGCGATTGCCGCGCTCAGGCCGGCGGCCGGACCGGTGCCGGTCGCCCACTGAAGCCCCACATACACGAATGCGACCAGGCCGACGGCGATGAGGCCGAAGACGAGGAGGTAACCCAGCGACTCGGCCGAACGTGTAGCGCCCGCGCCAGCTCCGTAGACCGTGCGTCGGCCGGGCCGTCCGGGTTGCGCACGGCCCACTCCGGGAGATTCGGCGCTCTCGACCGGACGCGCCACATAGCGCCCACGTCGCGACCGCTCGGTTTTGCCGCCACCGAACCAGGGTCGCTTCCCGCCGGGGTCGCCGCCTCGCCGCTCTCGATCCGACACTCGTGCCTCGCACTAGTTCCGGTCGAGCTCGAATGCGTCGTGCAGCACGCGTACGGCTTCGTGTACCGATTCGCGTGCGACCACGCATGTAATCCGAATGTCCGAGGTGCTGATGATCTCGATGTTGATCCCAGCGCGAGCGAGTGTGGAAAACATGCGGGCGGCGTAGCCGGGGGCACTTTGCATGCCCGTGCCCACGATGCTGACCTTGGCCAGGTCCTCGGCGGGGTCCACTGCGGCAGCGCCAAGGCGATGCGCTACGTCGCGGGTGATCTCCAGCGCTCGCGCGAGCTCCGCCCGGGACAGCGTGAATGACAGGTCCGTGGTGCCCGCGGCTCCACTCGACTGGGCGATGGTGTCAACGCTGAGCGATGCTTCCGCCAGTGGCTCGAAGATCGCGGCGGCAATGCCCGGCCGGTCCGGAATGCCCGATAGCGTGATGCGCGCAACGTCCGTGTCGTGCGCGATGCCCCGCACGTTCTTGCGGATCTCCATGGGTCCTTCACCTTCGGTCAGTCGTTGGATGAGCGTGCCGGGCGTATCGCGCCCGCTGTGGGCCACGAGGATCGGCAGGTCGTACAGCTCGCCAAGCTCCACGGCGCGCGGATGCATAACTTTTGCGCCGAGCTGCGCGAGCTCCAGCATCTCCTCGTAACCAATCTCCGCCAGCTTGCGCGCGGAGGGCACAATCCGTGGGTCGGCGGTGTACACGCCCTCGACATCGGTGTAGATCTCACACCGCTCCGCGTCCAGGGAGCACGCGAGCGCCACGGCCGTGGTGTCGGAGCCGCCGCGGCCCAGTGTCGTGACGTCCATCTCCTCCGTCACCCCCTGAAACCCGGTGACGATGACCACCTTCCCCGCCTTTAGCTCGGCCCGGATGCGGTCTGGCTGGACCTCCGTGATGCGGGCTCGGGTGAAGACGCTGGTGGATTTGATGCCTGCCTGGCCCCCGCTGAGGGAGACCGCGGGACGGCCGAGGTCGTGCAGGGCCATAGCCATCAGCGTGGCGCTGACCGTCTCACCCGTCGAGAGCAGCATGTCCATCTCGCGGTCGGGCGGGTGGGGCGAAACCGAGCACGCGAGCGCGATCAGCTCGTCGGTGGTGTCGCCCATCGCGGAGACGACGACCACCGTCGGCACGCCGGCTGCGGCGACGCGGTCAATCCGCTGCGCCGCCGCCTTGATGCGATCGGCCGTGGCGAGCGACGAGCCGCCGTACTTCTGGACGCGGATCGCGGATCGGACTCGGTCCGGGCCGCTGCGACTCCGCACCTGCTCCGTGGGTGGGCATCCGTGCGCGAGTGCCACACAGGACGCCGGGCCACTCTGATTGTTCAGTACCTCGGGCTCAGGCGGCGTGGACAACGTGCGCTCCTCGTTCTGATAGCGAAAGGGTACGGGCAGAGCCCTCCAGGCCATCGGCCTCGGCCGAAGCGAGCAGCGCCCGTGTCACGTCGATTGTCGAAGTGTCGGGGCCGCACAGCGCCAGCACGGTGGGACCCGCTCCCGATGTGAAAGCACCTGCCGCGCCAGCCCGCAAGGCCGCCTTGATAAGCCTTGGCCCAGCCGGGAAAAGCGTGGCTCGGTACGGCTGGTGCATTCTGTCTCGCGTGGCTTCACGGAGAAGCCGCAGGTCGCCCGCTGCCAGGGCTGCCACGAGCAACGCGGCCCTGCCGATGTTGAACGCTGCGTCGGCGAATGGCACCTCGTGCGGCAGCGCCGCCCTGGCGTCCTCAGTAGGTATGCGCACCTCTGGTATGAACGCGACCGCCATCAAATGGATCGGCGGATGCACCTGGACAGTGGAGACGACTCCGTCACCGTCTGACACGGCCACCCGGATGCCGCCGAGGAGTGCCGGCGCGACGTTGTCCGGATGGCCTTCCAGCCGATTCGCCAGTACCAGCAGCTCGTCGTCACCCAGGCGCGCCCCCGCGAGCGCGGCGCCCAACCGCAGGCCCGCCGCGATGGCCGCGGCACTGCTCCCCAGGCCGCGTCCCATCGGAATGGTGTTGATGCAGCGAAGCGAGAGAGCCACCGGTGGGCGTCCCGCGGCCTCGAATGCGGCGAATGCTGCTCGCACGATGAGGTTCTGGGAGTCCCGCTCCGGCGGTCCCTGGTCCGAATGGACCGTGGTGATGCCTTCCGCGACGTCCGCCTGGACTTCCATCCACAAATCCAGCGCCAGGCCCAGCGCGTCAAATCCCGGACCGAGATTGGCGCTGGTCGCGGGGGCCCGAACGACGACGCGCCGTGGTGGATCGGAGCGGGGTGAGGGCTGGTGCAAGGCAAGCGGTCGGGAGAGCACTCTCGCGGCGCGGAAGGCTAAGCGAGCGGGCCTCCCGATGGCACGCTCTTCGCCTACTCGCGGAAAGAAGCGAGGCGCATCGAACCCGCCGCCCATGCGCCGGAGAGGCCGCGGGCTGGCCGTCTCAGCGCGGCGTGAAGCCTACCGGCCACTCCACGTCGCGGCCGTCCACCTGCGCGTGGAGCGTGACCCGCACCTCGTAGCCCGCGGTGGCGTCACCGACAGCGATGGGCAGCGACGCTGTGCCGCTGGAGTCGGTTCGGACCGTGCCACTGGCCGGGATCCGAGTTGTCGCCGTGCGGAATTGCGCTTCGGCATACACGTCCGTGTTGGCGAGCGGCTGGCCATTCCGAACCAGCTTTGCCAGGACCGCGATGTCCGAGCCGCGCTGAGGCTGTGAGTTCGAGACACTCACCTGCGAACCCTTCAGGTCGTCAGGAATGGTGGGAGCACCGCTGGTTGACGCGACCGTGGCGCCCGGCGTCGCGCCAGACGTCGCGGGGCGCGAGGCCGTGCTCAGGCCGGTCAGCCGCGCCAGGGAGGTGAGCGGCGCGATGCCGCCCGCCACCCTTTCCAGGAAAAACGTGCCCGCAACCACGGCCACGGCCATGACGGCAATTACGCCAAGCAAAGCCCCGTACGTTGCTGCACGAGTGGAACGCGTCGCCCGTGGGTGCCGGAAACGCGGGTAGGCTGACGGGCGGCGGACGGTGCTGGGATGCGCGACCTGGCCGGACGGCTGGAGGGCTGCCGCCCGCTGCTGGTCGTATTCCATACGCAGGTCGGGGTAGCGGAGCGCTTCGTAGGCCGCATTCAATTCCCGCAACGTCTCACGGTTCGAGACCCGCCGGCTCGCCAGGTCCGCGGCGCGGCGGCGGTACGCCACGGGGATTTCCCAGTCGGGCGCATCCGGGCGGATCCCGAGGACGCCGTACAGGCCCGTGTCGTCCGGGACAGGCGGCTTCGCGGGGCGGGCGCTCCGCTTGCGCGCCTCTGGCGTCGCCGCCGCGGGGGTTGCGCCACTCCGTGCCGGCTTTCCCAGATGGAGAGCCTTCGGCAGGTGAAATGGATCGGACCATCGGCGCGGTCGCTGCACGCGACGAATAGTACCCGCGGGAAGCGTGGGAATCAGCACGGCGGCCGATCAGTGCACAACGTGTGCCGGCGTGCAGCCATTCGATGGATGGGGCCACCGGTTCTGCGCTTCGGCGCCTGACGCTCATCGTCGACGCGGCTCCGGTGAACGCGGTCGCCTGAGGAACCTCTACGCACGAAAGCCAAGACGGGCGAGCGTCTCTCGGGCGGCCCGGGCGTCGTTCCACGGCAGCTTCTGGCCGCGCACCATCATCCGCTGTTCGTGACCCTTGCCCGCCAGGAGCACAGCGTCGCCGCGCATGGCCCGACCTAGCACGCGCTCAATGGCGCTCTGGCGGTCCGTGTCGATCTCGTACTGCTCGCCACGTTGGGCGCCCAGCCGCGCAAAGCCCGTGGCAATCTGCCGTGCGATCTCGGCTGGATCTTCGTCATACGGGTCGTCCATGGAGATCACCGTGAAGTCGGCGCGCGACGCGGCCAGAGCTCCCATCACGGGCCGGTTTGCGGCATCGCGCCCGCCTGCCAGCCCGAACACGAGGAACACGCGACCGGAAACGAGCGAACGGACCGTATCGAGGGCCTTTTCGAGCGCCTGGGGCGTGTGGGCGAAGTCCACCACGACCGGGAACGGCTGGCCCGCGTCGACAAGGTTCATCCGCCCGGGCACCGGCTCCTGCACGCAGGTCGCTGCCTCCAGCGCATCGAGGCCGGCCCCAAAGTAGCGCCCGGCGCCGTAGGCTGCCAGCCAGTTCGCGACGTTAAAGCGGCCCACAAGCCGCGTCTCCAGGCGTCGCTCCTGGCCGTCCGCTATCACGGTAAAGGCGGTGCCGCGCGGTCCAAGCAACACGTCCGTGGCGCGCACGTCTGCGCTGCCCAAAAGGCCGTAGGTGACCACGGGCGCGGCCGTCAGTCGTGCGAAGTGGGCTGATACCGGATCGTCGGCGTTCAGCACGGCTAACCCGTCTGGTGGCAGGCGTTGAAACAGGAGCGCCTTGGCGTCGCGGTACGCTTCGAACGTGCCGTGGAAGTTGAGGTGCTCTGCCCCCAGGTTGGTGAACACCCCCACCCGGTACGCAACCGCGCGGACTCGGTCCAGAGCGAGCGCGTGCGACGAGGTCTCGACAATGGCGACGTCCACCCCGGCTTGCAGCATCTCGGCCAGCGCCGATTGGACCAGCGGCGCTTCGGGCGTGGTGTGATCCGCGGCGTTTTCGCGAACGGTCTCGCCGACTCGGGTGGAGACCGTGGTAAGCCATCCGGTGCGCTTGCCCGCAGCCTGGAGAATGGCGCTGAGCAGGTGCGTGGTCGACGTTTTGCCATCCGTGCCGGTAATGCCGACCACCGGAAGCTGCGACGAGGGGCGGCCGAAGAACGCGGCCGCGAGGTCCGCGAGCGCGGCTCGGGCGTCGGGCACGATGGCAACGGGAACCCCATTCGGGTTCTGCTCGGGCGCGGGCGCGCGCTCCGCCACGATCGCCGCCGCGCCCGCGACAATCGCGGCGGGGACGAACACCAGACCGTCGCGCTCGAAACCTGAGACAGCCGCGAACACCTCGCCTGGACGCAGGCGACGGGTGTCGTTCGAGACGCCGGTCACCTCGACATCGCCGCTCCCCTGTACGAGGCGAGCACCAGGGATGTCGCGAAGGAGGTCGGCGAAGCGGCGCACGGACGGATTATCCGAGACGGGAAGGCCTGGTCGACAGAACGGCCGGGAACTGCCGAGTTGACGGAATACACTCTCGGGATGGCGCAGCCGCTCCCCGGCGCGGGGCGGGACGAGCGTTCCGCTACCGTTGCGGATCTCCTCCCCGGGCTACCCGACGAGCCGGGAGTCTACAAATTCTACGATGCCCACGGCACTCTGTTGTACGTCGGCAAGGCCACGTCGCTCCGCAACCGCGTCCGGTCCTACTTTCAGAAGACCGAGGCGCTCGATCCGAAGAAGCGCCAGATGGTGTCGGAGATCGCCGACATCCAGTACCTGCTTGCCCAGACCCCCGCCCAGAGCCTGGTCTGGGAAGCGGACCTCGTGCGCTCCGAGCGGCCGCGGTACAACGTCAAGCTCCGCGACGACAAGCACTATCCATACATCCGGATCAACGTCCAGGACCCGTGGCCTAAGACGACCGTTGCCCGACGGATGGAGCGGGACGGATCTCGCTATTTCGGCCCCTTTACCGACTCCACGTCGGTGCGCCACACGCTGGATACCGTCAACCGTCTGTTCCCTCACATCCTGTGTACGCGCGTGATCACGGGCCAGGACCCGCGAGCGTGTCTGTACTACCACATCAAGCGCTGTCCAGCGCCCTGCATCGGCGCTATCGACAACGGCGACTACCGCGGGATCATCGACCAGATGGTCTCGTTCCTCGACGGCAAGTCGTCTCAGGTGGTGGAAGACATGCGACTCGCCATGGAGGGCGCCGCCGAGGACCTCCAGTTCGAGCGAGCAGCCGACCTTCGTGACCGGATTCGGGCCGCCGAGAAGGTCGTGGGCCAGCAGCAGATCATCTACACCAGCACCGCTGATGAGGACGCGATCGGGCTCTACACGGAGGGCCCGTTCTCCTGCGTGCAGGTGTTCCTCATTCGCGAAGGGCGGCTGGTGGGGCGCGAGCACTTCGTCCTGGAGGGCCAGGGCGAGGAGACTCAGCAAGAGGTGCTGTCGTCGTTCCTGACGCAGTTTTACAGCCAGGCGACGGAGATACCGCGGGAGATCTTGCTGCCGGTGGCGATCGACGACGCGGACACCGTTGCGGCCTGGCTCACCCAGCGCCGCGGCGAGCAGCTCTCTGACCACGCCCAGACCGGGGCGGAGGCTGCTGGATTCGAGGGGACTGCCGGCGCATCCCCGGATCCCATGACCTCGTGGACCAACGGCATGGACCGGGGCAATCCAAAGCGAGGGCGGCCCGCGCGCAAGGTGACGCTCCTGACGCCGCGCCAGGGCGAGCGGCGCAAGCTCATCGAGCTGGCCAGCCAGAATGCCCGCGAGGTGCTCGGCAAGCTGCAGGTTCAGTGGCTGGCGGACCTGGAACGGACCACGGGCGCAGTGGTGGAGCTGGGCGAGCTGCTGGACCTGCCCCAGCTGCCCCACCGCATCGAGTGCTACGACATCTCGCACGTCCAGGGGACGCACCAGGTGGCGAGCATGGTGGTCTTCGAGAATGGCCAGCCGAAGCGCTCGGCATATCGCAAATTCAAAATCAAGCACGAGGAGGGCAACAACGACTTTCTGAGCATGCAGGAGGTCATTGGCCGCCGTTTCAAACGTGCCTTGACAGGCCAGTTGCGTGACCGCGGCGAGGAGGGAACCTGGGAAGAGAGCTCGCAGCAGGATCGCGGCCCGTGGTCCGAGATGCCCGACCTCGTCATCATCGATGGTGGCAAAGGACAATTGAATGCGGCTCTGGAGATCCTGGACGCGATGGAGATCACCGAGCTGCCGGTGGTTGGCCTGGCCAAGGAGAACGAGGAGATTTACTCCCGCGAGCGCGCCACGGGGCGCGCGGCGCAGAATCCGGTCCTGCTGCCCCGTACCTCCCAGGCGCTGTACCTGGTGCAGCGGATCCGGGATGAGGCGCACCGATTCGCCATCACATTCCACCGCTCGGTGCGCGCAAAGAGCAGCATCCGCTCCTCGCTCGACGACGTGCAGGGGATCGGTCCAAAGCGCAAGCGCGAGCTCCTGCGCCGGTTCGGCTCCGTGAAAGGGATCAAGGCAGCGTCCCTCGAAGAGCTCGCCGCCGTGCCAGGGATGACGATCCCGCAGGCGCGGCGTCTCCACACGAGTCTGTGAGGCGAGTTCCAAGTTGCAAGTTCCAGGTTCGAAGGTGTCATCCTGAGGCCGGGGCCGCAGGATCCGTGTTCGTGCGGGGCAGACGGATCCTTCGCTTCGCTCAAGGATGACAGGGACACGCCGTATCCGTCTCCTTGGAACTCGGAACTTGGAACTTGGAACTCGTCACTGCCGGTCGGCGGCCAGGTGCGGGGCGATGTCGCGAGCCCAGGCGGCTTCGACGGCGTTGCGCAGCGCTGAGAGATCGCCGTCGTTGGGGATGATGCGTGTGGCGTGGCGCACCTTCGCTGACTGCGGGCCCTGGGCATCGATGCGCGCCACGGCCTGCGCCCGTGTCAGGCCCCGCGTGGCCATCAGGCGGGCGAGCTGAGTGGCACGGGTACACGTCACGACCCAGACCGCCTGGCACTGCTCCACGTAACCCGCCTCGATGAGCTTGATCGCGTCCAGCACCAGCACGGGCCGGGTGGCTCCGGCGATCAGCGCTTGAATGCGCGCCCTTACGCCAGGGATGAGTATGCGTTCAAGTGCGCGGAGCGCGGCTGGATCCGCCATCACCAGGTCCCCAAGCGCCCGCCGGTCGATGGTTCCGTCCGCGGAGCGAATACCCGGCCCAAAGTAAGCGAGGATCGCCTGAACCTCGGGCGTTCCAGACTCGTAGAGCGCGTGAACCACCGCATCCGCATCGATGTATTCCACTTCTGGCCGTGCCGCCAGGAGCTGGCCCACGCTGCTCTTGCCGCACGCAATGTTGCCGGTGAGACCCAGGAGGTAGGGCACCGATGGAGGACCTCAGTCGCTATGCAGACGGGCTACGGGATGCTGTTTGAGGGGCGCAGCGGCACCTCGTCGGCCAGGGTGCGCCCGGCGCCTGGCAAGGCTCCAATTGTGGCGCACCCATCTGCGTTCACTCGCCGAACGGGCTTCCACACAGTTCAGACTCACCCGTGCTGGCCGCTTCGGTCTGCGTCCTCTTGATATGGTGGTCTCAGGTTCGAGGTGCGCCACTTCGATTCCGCACCCCATGCGAGGCCGTCGAGCTACGTTCTATGCACCTGAAGCCCAACGCTGACAACACCATCATCCTCAAGTCGGCCTACGAGATCGGCATTATGCGAGAGGGCGGCAAGGTGGTAGCCGCCGTTGTCCACGAGCTTGAGCGGCGTGCCGAGCCGGGCATGACGACCAGGGACCTTGACGCAATTGCCGCGCAGATGTTCGCGGACGCGGGCGCCGAGTCAACGGCACTTGGCTATTTTGGCTATCCGGGCTCCATCTGCGTGAGTGTCAACGAGGAGGTTGTTCACGGTATCCCCGGCCTGAAGAGGATCAAACGTGGCGACCTGGTGAAGTGCGATGTCGCGGCAAAGTACCGCGGCTACGTAGCGGATACCACCCACGCCTTCGTCGTCGGCGGTCCAGAGGCCACGACGGAAGAGGTCCGTTCCCTGATGATCGTCTCGCGCGATGCGCTGATGAAAGGCATCGAGCAGGCGCGGCCGGGGAACCGACTCACGGACATCGGCGCGGCCATCGAGGACCACGTGCGAGCCAACGGCATGAGTGTCGTGCGTGATTTCGTCGGCCACGGCGTCGGGCGCAGCATGCACGAGGCGCCACAGGTCTACCACTATGGCCCCGGAGGACGGGGGCCAGTGCTTCGCGCTGGCATGTGCATGGCCATCGAGCCCCAGGTGAACCTGGGGTCGGCGCAGGTGCGCATGCTGGAGGATGGCTGGACGGCCGTAACGGTCGATGGCAAGCTATCGTGCCACTGGGAGCACACGGTGGCCATCACGGCCAACGGCCCGGAGATCTTGACGCTGCCGGCGAGCACCAATGGTGCGAGCTACTCGGCGGCTTCCCAGCAGCCAGCCCGCTCATACTGACAAGGCGCCACACGCGCCCGGCCCGCGACTGCCGAGCGCTCCTACAATCTGCGCATGGCCATCAGCGTTCCCTCCGGGACCACCATCGACGAGGCGTTTCGCCGGAAATTCGCCCGGTCGGCAGCCCTGTACGAGCGGGCGCGCGCGTCCATCGCCGGCGGCATTACCCACGATAGCCGCAATTTCGCTCCATTCCCCGTTTACGTGGAGCGCGCCCAGGGCTCCCGCAAGTGGGATGCAGATGGAAATGAGCTCGTCGATCACTGGATGGGTCACGGAGCGCTCATCCTCGGGCACGGCCACCCGGCCATTCAGGCAGCGCTGAGCGAGCAAGTCACGCTGGGCACCCACTACGGCGCCAGCCACGAGGTCGAAGTCTCGTGGGCAGAGGAGATTTGCCGGCTGGTGCCGTCGGCTGAGTGGGTGCGTTTCACCATGAGCGGCACCGAGTCGACCATGCTGGCGATCCGCGACGCCCGGGCCTTCACGGGGCGTGAGAAGGTCATTCGCTTCGCGGGCCATTTCCATGGCTGGCATGACTACGCTATGGCCGGCTATCAGCCGCCGTTCGATACACCCACGTCGATCGGTGTCCCGTCTGACGTTGCCGCCTCGATGCTCATCGCCTATCCCAACCGTATCGAGAGCGTCCGAGCGCTGATGGACCAGTGCCCGGACCAGGTTGCCGCGGTGATCCTGGAGCCGGGCGGCGGGTCGAATGGGATTATTCCCACCGACATCCAGTTCCTACGCGACCTGCGAGACCTCACGCGCGAACGCGGCGTCGTACTGATCTTCGACGAGGTGATTACCGGGTTCCGCTATGCGCCTGGTGGAGCCCAGGAACGGTACGAGGTAACGCCCGATATCACGACCCTGGCCAAGATCGTCGCCGGCGGGTTGCCCGGCGGCGCCGTTGCCGGCCGGAAGGACATCCTGGACGTCCAGACCTTCAAGGGCGATCTGCAGAAGGACCGCTTTGCACGCGTGCTTCAACAAGGGACGTTCAACGCGAATCCCTTGAGTGCCGTCGCGGGACTCACCTGCCTCCGGATCATTGCGGAGGGGTGGCCCACCGAGCAGGCCGAGCGATCATGCGAGCAGCTCCGCCACAGCCTGCGTGAGGTGCTTCAGCGACGCAACGTGCAGGGTACGGTTGTGGGAGAGGCGAGCGTCTTCCAGATCCTCCTGGGCGACGAGCTCGACGAAGCGCTAGCGGAGAGCGATGCCAACCGCCTGATGGCGGGCCGCGGGGCCGTCAATACCCTCCGTAAGGCCATGCTCGTGAACGGCGTTGACCTGATGCGCTCCGGCGGCTTCACGAGCATTGCCCACGGCGACCAGGAGATCGAGCACACGATTAACGCCTTCGAAGCTTCCCTGGAGATGCTCCAGCGGGAAGGGCTGGCGTAGCCTGGTACGGCCTGCAAAAGAATAGGGCCCAGCGGCGCATAACGCCGCTGGGCCCTTTCCGTTCCTCGCCGTGAAGGGTTAGAAATCCGGCATTCCGCCACCGGGAGGACCACCTACCGGCGCCGGGTTCTTGTCGGGGACCTCGGTGATGAGGGTTTCCGTGGTCAGGATCATCGTGGCGATGGACGCCGCGTTCTCCAGGGCCGAGCGGGTCACCTTGAGCGGATCGATGATGCCCCGCTCCACCATGTTGGTGTACTCACCTTTGGCTGCATCGAAGCCGATGCCCTTCCCACGCCGGCGCACCTCGTCCACGATCACGCTGCCCTCGAGCCCGGCGTTCGCGGCGATGCGGCGGAGCGGCTCCTCGAGCGCGCGCCGCAGCAGCGCGGCACCGGTCTTCGGATCGCCCTCGAGCGATGCGATCACCGGTTCCAGCGCTCCGAGGCTGTGGATGTAGGCGGCGCCACCACCCGGGACGATGCCCTCTTCGACGGCGGCGCGCGTGGCGCTCAGCGCGTCCTCGACGCGGTGCTTCTTCTCCTTCAGCTCCACCTCAGTGGCGGCGCCGACCTTGATCACCGCAACGCCGCCGGCCAGCTTGGCCAGCCGCTCTTGCAGCTTCTCGCGGTCGAACTCGCTGGTGGTGTCGGTCACCTGGGCGCGGATCTGCTGGATGCGCGACTTGATGGCCTCTTCCGAGCCGCGGCCTTCCACGATTGTCGTCTCGTCCTTGTTCGAGACGACCTTTCGGGCGCGGCCGAGGTCCTGCACCGTGACGCTGTCAAGCTTGCGGCCGACCTCTTCGCTGATGACCTTCGCACCCGTCAAGGTGGCGATGTCCTCCAGCATGGCCTTGCGGCGGTCGCCGAAGCCCGGAGCCTTGACCGCGAGCACGTTCAACGTGCCGCGCAGCTTGTTGACCACCAGCGTGGCCAGCGCCTCGCCGTCCACGTCCTCGGCGATCAGCACCAGGTTTTTGCTCACTTGGAGGATGCGCTCGAGCGCGGGCAGGATGTCCGAGATGGCGCTGATCTTCTTGTCCGTGACCAGGATGAAGGGCTCTTCGAGCTCGGCCTCCATGCGGGTCGCATCACTCACAAAGTAGGCCGAGATGTAGCCGCGGTCGAACTGCATACCCTCGACGAAGTCCGTCTCGAACTTCAGGGTCTTGCTCTCTTCGACGGTGATGACGCCATCCTTGCCGACCTTGTCCATCACGTCGGCAATGAGCTTGCCGATCTCCTCGTCGGCCGCGGAGATGGCGGCCACCTGGGCGATCTCCTTCTGACCGGAGACGGGGGTGGACATGCCCTTCAGGCTGTCGACGATCGCCTGGACACCCTGCTCGATGCCGCGCTTCAGCAGCAGCGGGTTGGCGCCGGCCGTGACGTTGCGGAAGCCTTCGTTGACGATGGCCTGGGCGAGCACCGTGGCGGTGGTGGTGCCGTCGCCGGCAACGTCGTTGGTCTTGGTGGCGGCCTCTTTCAGGAGCTGCGCACCCATGTTCTCAAAGGGGTCTTCGAGCTCGATCTCCTTGGCGATGGTGACACCGTCATTGGTGATCGTGGGCGGGCCGAACTTCTTGTCGAGCACCACGTTGCGGCCCTTCGGACCCAAGGTAATCTTGACCGCGTCGGCCAACGCGTCGATGCCCCGCTTCAGAGAGCGGCGCGCGTCTTCGCTGTAATTGATTTGCTTTGCAGGCATGCTTCCTCCGAACTCCTACTTACCGTTGCTGTTCTGAACAATCGCCAGGATGTCTGATTCGCGCAGAATCAGCAGCTCTTCACCATCGAGCTTAAACTCTGTCCCGGAGTACTTCGCGAACAGCACCCGGTCCCCGGCCGTGACGTCTGACTTCAAGCGGTCGCCGCTATCCAGCGTGCGGCCCGGACCAACAGCCAGGACCTCTGCTTCTTGCGGCTTTTCCTTGGCGGTGTCGGGCAGAACGATGCCACTCTTGGTGACCTCGTCACGTCCCATCGGCTTGACTACCACGCGATCGCCCAGCGGGCGTAGGTTCGTTCCAGACATGCTGTACGCACCCTCCTCGTTTGCAAGATGACGATCCCGCCCCGGCTTCAATCGCCGGCCGCGGAACAGGCGTCCGCGGGCTTGAAACTCCGCGGACGCAACTACGGCCGGAGTCTACGAGCACCCCGCGGGCATTCGGCCCTGGAGAACGCTAGAAGTCCGTAAGAGTGCGCGGCGGCCCGTGCTCAGGCGATCGGCAGTGAGGGCAGGATGTCCAGATCGAGCACATCGCGCTGCCCGTCCCGGTACCGAAAGAAGCCCGCCGACGCCACCATTGCACCGTTGTCGGTACACAATCTCGGCGGCGGGCAGGTCACAGGCACCAGGCAGCGTGCCTGCACCCGCTCCAGGAGCGCCTGGTTGGCCGCGACGCCTCCGCCGAGTGCAACCTGGACGGCACCCCACCGCGCGGCAGCCTCGGCGACCCGAGCCGACAGAACGTCCGTGACGGCGTCTTGAAAGGCGGCGGCAACGTCGTTCACGTCCTCGCTCGACAGCGCGGGGGGACCTCCTGCAGCCTGGCCGCGGCTGAGCGCCCGAACCTGGTGCAGTACGGCCGTCTTCAGGCCGCTGAACGAGACGTCCAGGGTGTCTCGCTCCAGCCACGCCCGCGGCAGTCGGAAGCGCTTCGCGTCCCCCTCGCGTGCGGCCCGCTCGATCGCCGGCCCGCCGGGGAACCCGAGTCCGAGCAGCCGGGCCGTCTTGTCGAACGCTTCCCCGGGCGCGTCGTCCCGGGTCCTGCCCAGACGAAGGTAGTCACCGTGGCCGCGCATAAGCACCAGGTCGCTGTGGCCGCCGGAGACGATCATCGCCACCAGTGGGAAGCGCGGATCCTCAACCTCCTGTTCCAGCGTCTCGAGCCAGTTTGCGTACACGTGCCCTTCCAGGTGGTTGATGCCCAGGAGCGGCTTGCCGATGGCGAAGCTGAGTCCTTTGGCCACGTTCACGCCGACGAGCAGCGCGCCCGCGAGGCCCGGCCCGTGCGTCACCGCTATGGCGTCAACGTCGTCCCAGCCCACCTTCGCCTCGGCGCGCGCCTGGTCGAGTGCCGGGACAATGGCGCGCACGTGCTCGCGCGATGCCTGCTCAGGGACCACCCCGCCGAACTGCTCGTGCATCGCGACCTGCGACGCGATGACGTTCGCAAGCACCGTTCGGCCATCGCGGACGAGGGCGACCGCGGTCTCGTCGCAGGATGTCTCAATCCCGAGTATCAGCGCCACGCCTTGCCTACTTCGGCGGCTGGATTGCGCCGCCGGATGGCGTGCCATCGGCCGGGCTAGCGGCAACGGCAGCGGGCACCTCCGCTGGCAGGGGCCAGGCCACAACACCGAGCCGATCCAGCCCATAAAGACGGTCGCCCTGGGGCGATACCTGCAGCGCGCGCATTTCGTAGGTAACGTCTTGCGAGGAGACGATCTGCCGAATGAAGCGCCCGTCCGCCGTCACCTGCACGATGCGCCGTCGCGACGGGTCTGCCAGGTACAGCGTTCCCGCGCTGTCGCGCGCCATGGCGCTGACCCGGACGCCGGCGCTGTCAGGAGGCTGGGGATCGAACGGACGCGGGCGGCTCTCTCGGTCGAAGCGGAGCACGCGCCCGTCGGCCAGGCGAGCATAGGTATCCACGTCGCTCGCCACCACTTCCAGCGCGCTTTCGAGGCCGCGGATGAGGCCGACGGGCGCGCCGCCGTTGAGCGGGTGTGAGGACACGGTCCGAGCGCCGCCGTCGAAGACCAGGAGCGCGGACTGAGTCGCCGTCACGGCGTCGACCCGCGTCCATGCAGCGCCACCGGCGATGGGCACGCTGCTCCAGGTGCCCACCCGTCGGCTCCAGACGGAGCGGCTCCGATCCACCACCAGCGGGCCCTCTCCGCCTGGACGTCCGACGAGGGCCACGGCGGTATCGACGCGACCGCCGCTCACAGCATCGCCCGGCTTCAGCACGACACGGCCGGAGTCCAGGGTCTGGTCGTTGAACGCATCAAATTGGCGGACAGCCCCGTCCTGCGCTCCAAGTGTGAAAACTCCTTCGCTGGAAACCGCGAGATCCACGACCTGGTCAGCACCAGAGCGAACCACCGGCACCGGCAGGACCGAGTACACGCGGTCGACCTCGCGCAGCAGGCGATCCGTGCGGTCGAGGAGGGTGGTGTAGGCACCACTGGCCTGGGTATTCGCCTGTTCCGCGAGCGACCGGGCATCGGCCGCCAGGCGATGCGCCTGGTACACGTCTCGGCTGGCCTGTGCCTGCTCCACGAGGACTTCGGCCTGACGCGCCAGCGCGACGTGAACCGGCTCGCCGAACGGCCGGTTCATGACCAGGCTGGCGACAATGAGCGAAAGGGCAAGCCCCAGGGGGAGCAGTACCAGGCGCAGCGCCGGCGGGAGCGGGGCAAATGTGTGCCGACCGCGGGCCCAGAGCGAGCGCCCCGGTGCCGCGTTGGGAATGGCCCTGGGCCTTCGGCGCCCAGGTGGAACCGAGCCAGGGCGCGGGCGCGGAACGTCGCTCGGCACACCCGTCGGGGGCGGGGTTCCGGACCCGGCTGGCCGAGACGGGCCCCGCCGACGGCGCCCAACGTGCCCATTGCTCCGGGCTGATGGACGCTGTGCGGACCGTCCGCGTCGTCGGTCCTCCGCGTGGGTCGCTTCGGCGACCAGGGTGCGGGCGGGACCTTCCGGGCCTGCAAGCGCCTCCGCGAGCCGCTCTTGCATCTCCCCAGTCGAACTCCCGGAAAGCGCCTTTCGGGCTCCTGCGGCGCTGCTGTCCATCCAGGCGGCGCCGCAGGCAAGTGCCAGTACGTGCCAGTGGGCTGGGTCGCACCCAGGCCCGAGCGGAGCCGACCAGAAGCCCACCGTGGGCATGTCGTCGCCGCCGAGTGGCCGCGGCACCCGGCCCGTAGGGCGATGGATCTCCAGGTGCTCCCCGTCGAAGGCAAGGGCGGCTGCTTCCCCGGCCAGGGCGACGAACGCCTCGGGCTGGCGCGAGACGGCGCAGGCAACCGCGGCGGTCACCCGCTCGTGGGGTAACGCCTGGGCGTTGTGGCTTCGCAGCACAAAGTGGCCCGCATGGATGGCAAAGCGCAGCGAGTTTGTCAGCGATCGAGCTTCCGACTTGAAGAACTCATCTCGCATCGCGCGGATGACGGCCCGCATCAGGTCCGGCTCCTGACTCGAAAAGTCGACGAGGACATACAGCTCCAACACGCGTTGGCCGAACGGCCAGAACGTGAGCTGCCTCCGTTCTACGTGGCGGAACGGTGCGTCTCCGCCAGCGGCACCATGGTTCACGGGCGGCGGAGTGCCGTGAGGGGGCGGGGGAGGGGGCACGTCTGATGGAACGGAAGGCATGGCAAGGCGCGGGACTGGTAGCGAAAAGCAAACGACTCCAGCGCCCCCTGACCCTCGCGCTCGCCCGAGAGCGAAGGCTGATTCAGCGCTCGACGATGCCCCGCGGAAAGGCTCCGCCGCGGTGTGCCTGCCGAGTATAGGTAGACAGAACCCGGGGTGTAAACGGTGTTGGCAGCCCGTCACCTGGGCTTTCGGGCGATACTGGACGCGTGCCTCGGTGGGGCCTGGTCAGCGACGTCCACGGCAATCTTGCCCGTCTCGAAGAGGCGCTCGCAACGTTGCGACAGCGCGGTGCAACGCACCTGGCGTTCCTGGGCGATTACCTGGGCAAAGGCAACCCCGATGCGTGCGTCAGGCTGATACGTGGCGTCGCCGACGCGGCGGTGGTCGGCAATCGCGACCTGGATTGGCAGGACCGCGTGGCGCTCGAATCGAAGGCGTGGGTGCTTTCGTTGCCGAGGCTTGTCCAGGCAGGGCCGCTGCTGCTCACGCACGGCGATGCGCGGCTGTCTTCGGGATTGGATACGGGCCAGGTTCGGCGCGGGTTCACCAGAGCCTGGGAGCGGATGGCCAACCTGGATGCCCGGGTCTGGGCGTTCGGCCACAGCCACCACGCCCGCACCTGGAGCAAGGCCGCCCGAGACTCCGAGCCCGTAGCCATCCCAGGCCCACGCGCCGCACTGCAGACGGGTGCGCGGTACATGCTGAACGTCGGCACCACGGGTCTGCCATTCCCGGGCAAGGGCGGGCCGTCCGTGGCGGTGGTCGACCTTGACGAAGGCTGGGCGGAGCACGTCAGTCTCGCGGTGCACTCCGCGGACCGCGCCTGACCGCTTCGAGCGGCCCACCCGCCGCCAGGCGGCGCGAAGCCTACAGCGCGAGACCGGCGTCCCCCCGCAGGCCTGCCAGGTTGTACGCGTGCACGGGCTGGGCGAATCCCTTGAGTCGCAGGTCTTCCACGGGCTCCACGTCCGCGAGCTGCGCCACAGTCTCACGCACGGGCTGGCTCAGCAGAATCTGGCCCGCGTGCGCCTCCGCGCACAGCCGCGCGGCCAGGTTGGTGACGCGGCCTATGGCCGCGTAGTCGAAGCGTCCGTCGAACCCGATGCGACCAAGGGTCGCTTCGCCCTCGGCAATGCCCATGCCGAAGCCGAGGTCGTGCCCCTGCTCGCGCCACCGGTCGACCAGGCCGGCCATCCGGGCTCGCATGGCTATGGCCATCCGGACCGCCCGCTCCTCGTGGTCCACGTATTCGATCGGGTCATTGAAGAAGACCATGATCCCATCGCCGCTGAAGCGTTCCAGCGTGCCTCCGTACTGGTGGATGAGCTGGCCCAGGGCAGCGTGGTACTCGCGCAGGACCGCCATCAGCTCTTCGGGCCCGACCGATTCGGCGAATGCGGTGAAGCCACGCAGGTCGCAGAACACCACCGTGACCACTCGGCGCCGACCTTGCAGGATCGATTCATCGCCGGAAGCGACAATCAAATCCGCCACCTGAGGCGGCAGGTAGCGCCGCAGACGGCCGACACGTTCGAGCTCCTCGACCTGCACCCTGACGCGCTCCTCGAGCACGCGGTTCCACTCCGCCAGCTCGGCCGCCTGGCGAAGCACGGTGTCGTGGTAGGCCTTGATCCGCAGCAGCGAGCGCACCCGAGCGAGCAGCTCGGATTGGTTGAAGGGCTTGGGGATGAAGTCGTCGGCGCCCGCCTCGATCGCCTGCACTTTCTCTTGCTCGCCGCTGGCGGTCACCATGATCACCGGTAGCATGGCGGTGCGCGGGTTCTGCCGAATGGCGCGGCAGACCTGATACCCGTCCATTCCAGGCATAAGCAGGTCGAGCAGCACCAGGTCCGCTCCGTCGTTCTCAATGACCTCCAGTGCGCGGGCTCCGTCCTCGGCCTCACAAACTTCGTAGCCGGCTCGCTGGAGCGTCCGGCCCAGCAGGTCGCGATTCACGGGGTTGTCGTCCACCACCAGCAGGCGCGCCGTAATCGGTGGCAACGGGTGTGCTGTTGCGGTCGGCACCTGTGTGCTCGCGCCAGACCCGAGGCTCTTGCCGGCGCGGCGCCCCCGCGCAACCACGTTGGGCCCTGGAGCCGCTGCTTGCCCCACGGCGTCCGACTCGCTCTCACGGTCACTGACGACTTCGCTCTGCCTCGCCGTCGAGCCTGGGGGCGGATTGCCCACCCGGGCCAGGTCAAGCAGCGCGCCCACCACTCTGATGAGGGCCGTTCCCGCGCCGTGGATTCGCTCCAGGTCCGGGGCGAGTGTTGGGGCGACTCGCGCGGCATCCTCGAGCAGCAGCTCGCTATACCCGACCACCGCATTAAGGGGAGTGCGGAACGCATGACTCAACTGCTCGATGTCCGCGGCGGCGGCGGCGAAGCGTTCCGGATCGAGACATGCATTGGCGAGCTGCAGGAGCTCGTTCGCCGCCAATCGGACCCGATGGAGGTCCGGGGACCAGTGGGCGACCCCTGCCTCCGACACCTCGTCGAGCAGCAGCTCGCAATAGCCAACCACGTGATTGATGGGCGTGCGGAGCTCGTGGCGGAACGCGCGCAGGGTCGCGGCGGTCAGTTGCCCATCCGGGAGAAGGGTGTCCTCGACGCCATGCGCGGAAGCATCCAGCGCGAGGTGGTGCCGGCCGGCCGCGTCCAGGCGAGTGCTCGGGGACACGATGGAGCTATCGTACGACACGTGCGGGCACCTGATGGACCCCCCCGGAGATCCGGGAGCGCGGCCGATGGGCGGCGCCCATGAGCGAGGCGCTCACCCTTGAGCAGGCCGAGATGCTCACGCACGTGGGGCTCTTCGCCCACCTGGACCGGGTGGCGCTGGCGCGGCTGGCGGCATGTGCCGAAGCGCGAGCGGTCGGCCCCGGTGAATCGGTGTGCCGCGAGGGCGACCCCGCCGACGGGCTGTACGTGGTTTCACGCGGGACGTTCGGGGTGTATCTCTCCGGGCCGAGCGGTATTGGCGAGACGCAGGTTGGCGTGCTCGGTCCGGGCGACTCCTTCGGCGAGATGGCCTTGCTCGACGACGAGCCGCGCTCCGCGACGGTGCGGGCGGAGGCCAGCGGGGAAGTGCTGCGCCTGGAGCGCTCTCGCTTCCTGGACCTGCTGCGCAAGGAGCCCGGGGTTGGTTACGCGATCGCTGTGGCGCTGAGCCGGCTGCTGCGTGAGCGAGACCGCGTGCGCATGTGGGGCGAGCGGGCACGCGAAACGGGCGCGGAGCCACGCGGCACACCGACCCCGGCGCCTCCCACACGGCGAAGCCCTCGGCTCGGGCTCGGCGCCGGGGCCCGCCGCGGGATTGTGACCGCCGTGTTGGCGGGCGGGTTCGGGGTGATGGCCGTGGCCGTGCATGCGCTGGTCGGCTCCCCGCAGTGGGTATTCGGGCTGCTGATGGCCGCCGCGGTGGCCATGTGGACCGGCCAGCTCCTGCCGGACTTCGCGGTCGCGCTCGCGCTCGTGGCGGCCTGGGTCCTCCTGGGGGTTGCCACGCCGGCGCAGGCGCTCGCGGGGTTCGCGTCCATGAACTGGCTGTTCGTGGTTGTGGTGCTGGCGATCGCGGCGGCGGTCGCGCGCTCCGGGCTGATGTACCGCGTGGGGCTGCTGCTGGTGCGACGCATGCCACCCGGACTGGTATGGCAGACCGCAACGCTGCTGCTGACAGGCCTGCTGCTTTCACCGCTGCTGCCGTCTACGATGGGGCGAGCGGCACTGATGGCACCGCTGGCGCTGGCGGTCGCGGAGGCGCGGCACCTGCGCGATCGTGACCCCGGTGCCGCGGCGCTGGGGCTCGCGGCCTGGATCGGCGCCTCACCGCTGGCGTTCGCGTTCTTGAACGCCTCCTCCCTGTGCCTCCTCGCCTGGGGGCTCCTGCCCGAGGCAACCCGGGCGCGTTTTGACTGGGTGCAGTGGTTGGTGGCGGCGCTGCCGCTGACGGTGCTGGTATCCCTCGGAACGCTGGCGATGCTGTTCCTGGTCCTGCGGCCCAAGACGGACGTGGGTCCTTTCCGCGAGGGGCTGCAGGTGCAGCTCGCGGTGCTGGGGCCCCTGTCGCGACGCGAGGCGGCCATGGTGGCGGTGCTGCTGCTGACCCTCATCGGCTGGCTGCTGGCGCCCGCACTGGGGCTGGACGTGGCGCTGGTCGGCATCGCGGGGCTGCTGCTGGCGGTTGCCACGGGGAACCTGGACCGGCGGGCATTGCAGGAGCTGGACTGGAGCTTCCTGCTGTTTTTCGGCGTCATCTTGAGCATCACCGGGCTGGTGAGATCTCTCGGATTGGACCGTGCGTCGGCGGAGGCGGTCGGGCCGCCGCTGGCGCGGCTGGGCCTGGGCCCCGTCGGCTTCGTGATCGCACTCGCGGTGGCAGGCGTGCTGCTGGAGGTGCTGCTGGGCAAGACTCAGACGCTGCTGGTGCTGGCGCTGGCCCTGATCCCGGCCGCGCAGGCGCTGGGGGTGGACCCGTGGGTGGTCGTCATCACGCTTGTCGCCGGCCCCTCGATGTGGTTCTTACCCGGCCAGGCGCCCGCGTACCTGGTGGCGCTGGCCGCCTCGGAAGGCCGACTGTACTCCCCCACGCAGTCGCGCGCGGTGGCGCTCGGATATACCGCGGTCACGCTGCTGGCGGTGGTCCTGAGCCTGCCGTATTGGCGGCTGCTGGGCCTCGTGTAAACCCGTGCGTCATGTCAGTGGGACATCCAGCGGGTCCGCGCCGGCAAGGGCAGCCGTGGAAGCAGTCCCGGTGGCAGGAGGGACGCGGGCGATACCCCTGCGCCAGATGGGGCGCCACCGTGGCCCGAAGCATGTGCGCGGCGCGCTCCCATACATCGAGCGCGCGGCGCGAGGCGCAGACGTGGAAGCCTGCCGCTCCTCATGCGAACGTGCCTAGAATCGAGCGTGCCTCCCATCTACCTGGACCACGCGGCGACTACCCCTGTTGACCCGCGTGTCGTGGAGGCCATGCTCCCGTACGTGCGCGAAGGGTGGGGCAATCCATCCAGCGTGTACGCCCACGGCCGCCGGGCGCGCCGAGCCCTCGACGATGCACGGGACCGCGTGGCGAACGTACTGGGCGCTCGCGCCAGCGAGATCGTCTTCACGGGTTGCGGTACCGAGAGCGACAACCTCGCGATCAAGGGCGCCGCGATGGCAGCCCGCGACCTGACCGGGGCCCGCCACATCGTCACCACCACCGTGGAGCACCACGCCGTACTGCACACCGTGGAGTGGCTACAACGACACCTCGGGTTCGAGGCGACGTTCGTGCGCGTGGATGGATGGGGGCGCGTGGACCCCGCCGCCGTGGCCGACGCAGTACGAGACGACACCGCGCTCGTGTCGGTCATGCTGGCCAACAACGAAGTCGGCACCCTCCAGCCAGTTGCCGAGGTTGTGGCCGCGGTCAAAGCGCGCAACCCGCGGGTGCTGGTCCACACGGATGCGGTGCAGGCAGGCGGACTGATTCCGCTCGACGTCGAGGCGCTGAACGTGGACCTGCTGGCGCTCTCTGGGCACAAGTTCTACGCGCCCAAGGGTGTCGGCGTCCTGTACGCGCGTCGCGGGACGCCGCTGCTGGCGCAACTGAGCGGCGGCGGCCAGGAGCGCGGGTGGCGCTCGGGCACCGAGAACGTGCCGTACGTGGCCGGGCTTGCCGAGGCATTCGATCTGGCCTACGCTGATCTAGAAGGACGAAGCGCGCACGCAACCCGGCTTCGGGACAGACTGATCCACGGTGTCCTTGAAGGGGTCCCGGATGCGACCCTCACGGGGCATCCGAGCGAACGGATGCCGAACAGCGCGAGCTTCGCTATCAAGGGCGCGGACGGAGAGTCGCTCCTGCTGAACCTGGACCAGGAAGGCATCTGTGCCTCCAGTGGGTCAGCCTGCTCCGCGGGCTCGATCGAGGTGTCGCACGTGCTGCGCGCCATGGGCGTGCCGGACGCGATCGCTCGGGGCAGCTTGCGACTGACGACCGGATCAGAGACCACGGACGCCGACGTGGACCGCCTGCTGGCGGTGCTGCCCGGCATCGTCGAGCGGGTACGCTCGGCGGTCCTGACGGGTTAGTTCGACACCGCCGGTATCTGCCGGCCGCTTTTATCCTGACGCGATCCATGAGCCCGCGGTTCACCAGCACCGGTGTACCTGTCACACGCCATTTTCATCCGTGCGGCGAGAAGGATCGGACTCTGGCGCACGAGTACGGATCCGTCGTGCCGCGGCCTCAGGCTGTCAAGGGCAGCGGCCGTGCCCGGCCGCTCCGGCACCGCCCAGCCGACGGACTCGTCGTCATGCGCAAGGCCACGGTGGGCGAAGAGTAGCCCGTTCGTCCGTCGGCTAGGTTGCCTGGATCGCGATCGAGTTGATCGTGATCCTGGTGCGCGGGGTATTGGGCCCACCCTGGCCTGGCCCGTTCGGTGCCCCGGCGATCTTGTCCAGCACGTCCAGCCCCTCGGTGACCTTGCCGAAGATGGTGTAGCTCGGCGGCAGCGCATAGTCCTGGTGAACGATGAAAAACTGGCTGCCGTTGGTGTTTGGGCCGGCGTTGGCCATCGCGAGGGTGCCACGGGTATAGGGACGCGTCACCTTCTCGTCCTCGAAGCGATAGCCCGGCCCTCCGGTGCCCGTTCCGGTCGGATCACCCGTCTGTGCCATGAAGTCCTTGATGACGCGGTGAAAAATCACGCCGTCATAAAAGCCCTGCTGCGCCAGGAACACGAAATTGTTGACGGTCTTGGGGGCGTCTTTGGAATACAGCTCGGCTTTCATCGTGCCGAGGCTCGTCTCGATGGTAGCGGTGTAGGTTTTGCTCTGGTCGATCTGCATCGCCGGGGGACTTGACCACTGTTTGCTCGCGTTTGAACTGGACACCGACGCTCCTTGACCAGCGAGGGGTGACGCCGCGGGCTTTGCGGCGCTAGCAGCACCGCCGGTGCTGGCGTTTCCGGCGGGTGTAGGGGCGGCAGTCGGGGCACTCGCGGGCGCCTGGCAGCCGACCAGCAAGATCGAAAGGATGAGCACGACAGGTCCGGACCCAGACCTGAAAAATCTGTTCGACATAACTCCAGAAGGCGCGGGGCGCGGGATGGAGGCCGCCCCTCCGCCCAGAGTGGCAGGAGCGCCGGCGCAAGGGCACCCGAAGGTTCGTTGGTCCGGTGAGTGTACGCAAGGCACCCGCGCGAGCCGCCTAAACGGGCCCGGCGCTGGCGCCACATCCACCGGCGTCACCTTCGCGGCACCAGACCATCTGGTTGTGGCGCTTGCGGAGCAGGTCCATGGAGAGATCGAAGGATCGATGCTGCTCCACCGCATGCACCAGCACGGCGAGAGACCCAACGGCGGCGGGAGCCGGGGCTCTTTGCAACCCGGTCGGAACCGCCTATGCTGCGCAGACCGGTGGCGCGGGGATTCCTCCGGAGGCGTGGAGATGCGTTGGTACACTCAGTGCACCTCCACCCCCAGAGCTACCGAAGTGGCGGAGCTGAACCGATCCACTGATCCCGAGGCACCCGTGACGCGGAGAGGAGACACCTGATGGCACGCGCAGACCAAAGCCCCAATAGCGGAGGCCCTGCCGGTGTGCATCTGGGCCTCCCGCAGGGAACGGGATCCAACCTCAAGTCCTACTCGCCGTCTCAACTGTTCTTTCTGATGCGGCTCTCGTACCTGCAGCGGCAGCGGCGCGAGACACAGAACCTGCTGGATGGCGGCGATTGGCGTGTGCGCCTGCTCAATAAGGCGCTGTACTCCACGTTCCGCGATTGCGAAGAGCAGGGCGTCGGACAGGAAGCGAAGCTCCTGATGGCGCAGCAGGAGCCCGAGCGCTCCTAACCTTCAGCACCGCGCCGGAGTGGCGCCTCGGCACGGTCGCTGTGCCGGGAATATCGCAAACGCCTTCCTGGCACCGGGCGGGGGCGCATTCTGAGAGCCGGCGCGTGATCCCTGGCTGAGGGCGGGGTGGCCGCCGCGGTTGCGAACGCGCCACACTGTCTCGGCAGGCTGCACATGGAAACCTGGTTCGTCGGCTCCGGCCCTTCCCTTCTGGGCGCCATTGGCGTGCTCGCCACGACGTACCTGGGGATGGCCGCGGCGCGCGCCTGGATCAGCTCGGCCCTCAAACAGGCTCGGGTGGATCCCGCCACGCGGCTACTCGCGCAGCGGGTGATCACCGCTGGCATTGGTGTGTTCGGACTGTTGACGGCCTTCACCGTGCTCGGGGTCTCCCCGGCCACAATCCTTGCGCTCCTGGGCGCCGTGGGCCTGGCGTTCAGCCTGGCCCTCCAGGACATTCTGAAGAACTTCTTCAGCGGCATGTACCTGCTGATCGAGCGGCCGTTTGGCCCCGGCGACGTCATTCGTGTGAAGGACTACCTGGGCGTGGTGGAGCATATTGGCGTGCGCACCACCACGTTGCGCACCGCGGAGAACATCCAGGTGCTGGTGCCGAACGCTGTGGTTTTCGCGGAGGTGGTCAGTAACCACACCCTTCAGACGGGCGGGCCATCGCTGCCGGTCGCCGGGCCGCCGGCTGCCGACGCGGCCCAGACGCCCGCGCAGCCATCTGCCGTGAGCAGCTCCGCCGCGATTGTGAACGACCCGCCTGCACCCGCCACGTGATCCCTGACGCCTCGGTTCAGGTGGAGCTGGCGGATCATGCCGCTACGCGGGCGTTGGGCGAACGGGTTGCGAGAGCCGCCCTACCGGGCGACGTGTACCTGTTGACCGGGGACCTCGGAAGTGGCAAGACAACCCTTGTGCAGGGCATGGCGCGCGGGCTAGACGCCGTCGACGACGTGTCCAGTCCCACCTTCGTCATCCAGAACCAGTACCGAACCGGGCGCTTACCCCTCTTTCACATAGACCTGTATCGACTCGAGCGGATCGAGGCGGCGTTTCTGGACGAGCTCGAGGAGGACCTCTTCGACGGGGGCGGCATGTCGGCGGTGGAGTGGCCAGAGCTCTTGCCCGAAGACCTCACGACGGGCGCGCATTGGATCGTGCTGCGGACCTGCCCGGACGGCGGTCGGACCGCGGCTGTCCACTCGGCGGCGGTGCGCGTCCTGAATGCGGCACGCGCCACGCCGCCATGACGCCGCCCGGGGCGGACCGCGGCCTCATGCTGGCACTGGACACCGCGACGGCCCAGGCGAGCGTCGCCGTGCATGACGGTGGACACCTCCTGGCCGAGACCACCTGGATGGCAGGACGCGAACACTCGGCCATGTTGATGGTGGAGGTGAGTCGCACGCTCGAACGAGCCGGCCAGAGCCGCGCGAACCTGACGGGATTGGCCGTGACGCGTGGGCCTGGCTCGTTCACGGGGGTGCGCGTCGCCCTCAGCGTCGCCAAAGGGCTGGCCGCGGGATTGGGCGTCCCGCTGTGGACGGCCACCACCCTGGAGGTCCTGGCCTATGCGGCCGGACCCGTTGACCTGCCGGTACGCGCCGCCGTGGATGCGGGAAGAGGACGAGTGGCAACAGCGCTGTTCGCGGGGGGCCACCAGGTGCAGCCCACGGTCGGCATGGCCATCGAAAACCTCGCCGCGCTGGACGTCGACGCGACGTTCCTGGTTGGGGACATCCCGCAGCGGCTGCGCGCGGTGCTGGCGGCCATGCCGCACCTTCATGTGCTGAGCGCGGCACTCTCAGCGCGCCGAGCGGGGTTGCTCGCGGAGCTTGCCTGGGCGGCGGCACGACGGGGCGAGCCGGGGGACCCGGCAACCGCGGACGCCGAGTACCTGGAGCGGCAGGGGCAGCCGGTCCAGCGGAGCGGATGGGGCCAGACGACGTAGTATTCCCATCGTGAAGGTCGCGACTCGCGTCGTCGTGGAACCTATGCGGGTGGATCACATCCCCGCGGTCAGCGCGATCGAGCGTCTCTCGTTTCCTCAGGCGTGGCCGCAGAACGCCTACCGTCGCGAAATCCTGGAGAATCCCACGGCGCATTACATCGTGGTCAAGGATCTCGCGCTCCAGTTCGAAGCTCGCACGGCCCTCCAACCGCTGGCTATCAGCTCGGACCATGACGGGCTGTTCGATCGTATCGCCCGTTTCCTTCGCCCGAATCAGCCGCCCCTACCCGTCGCCAGTGACACGGAGCTTCGGAGCATCGTCGGCTACGCCGGGTTGTGGCTGATGACGGACGAGGGTCACGTGACGACCATTGCCTCGCACCCCGAGCAGCGCGGCAAAGGCATTGGCGAGCTCCTCCTGCTGGGCTTGATCGATCGAGCGCTCGCGGTCGGCGCACGCTGGATGACCCTGGAAGTCCGCGTCTCGAACACGGTTGCGCGGAGGCTGTACGAGAAGTACACGTTCAGGGAGATGGGCGTCCGCCGCCGCTACTACAGCGATAACAACGAAGATGCGCTGGTGATGTGGACCGACGCGCTGGACTCGCCGTCCTTTCTCGCAGCCCTGGACCGCCACGAGCAACGGCTCGCCGAGCGGCTCGACGTGGAGATTCGCCTCGGCGACCGCGTGCGGAACCTCCGCAATGGCTGAGGAAGCGCGCGAGCGCCTGCTCCTGATCGACGGCCACGCCCTCGTGTACAGGGCGTTCTTTGCCCTCCAGAACGAGCGCCCGCTGACCAACGCCCGGGGCGAGCTCACGACGGGCGTGTACGGCTTCACCAGCATGCTCCTCAAGGCACTCGCCGACCTGAAGCCGGCGTACGTGGTGGCGACCTTCGACATGAGTGCGCCGACCTTCCGGCGCCAGCAGTTTGACGCCTACAAGGGCACCCGCAAGCCCACCCCGCCCGGCCTCTCGGCGCAGGTGAAGCTCGCCCGCAGGGTGCTAGAAGCCATGACGGTCCCCATCTACATGCTGGCGGGGTTCGAGGCCGACGACCTGATCGGCACCCTCGCCTGCCAGGCGGAACAGCAGAACCTCGAGACGATCATCCTCAGCGGCGACAACGACCTGCTCCAGTTGGTTGGACCGCACATCCGCGTGCTGACGTCACGGCGCGGGATCTCCGACACGATCCTGTACGACGAGGATCGCGTGCGGGAGCGCTACGGCGGGCTGGAGCCATACCAGGTGGTGGATTTCAAGGCCCTTCGCGGGGACGTGTCGGACAACATCCCCAGCGTCCCCGGTATCGGCGACAGGTCCGCCGAGAAGCTGCTCCTGGAGCACAAGACGGTCGAGCTCCTCTACGAGCACCTGGACCAGGTTCCAGAAAAGCAGCGGCTGCTGCTCGAGCCGGCGCGCGAGCAGGTGAACATGGCGAAGCGCCTGGCAACCATCGAGTGCGCCGCGCCCATCGAGTTGAACGTGGAGCAGGCGCGCCTGGCGGACCTGCACCGGCCCGAGGTGCTCGCCGTGTTCCACGACTTGAGCTTTAAGACACTCATCGACCGCATTCCGAAGGGTACGCCGGCGAATCAGCCACCTGATGCAGGTGTCGATGGCGCTTCTCAGCTCGGCCTGTTTGGTGGTGAGGACGTCCCTCCGGCGGCAGCGCCGGCCCTGGCGTCCAGCACGCCGCTGCCGGCTCCCCGAGTCGTGGCGTCGCTGGACGAGGTGGACGACCTCGTGGCGCACCTCCGGAGCGCCACGAGCGTTGCCTTCAACGTCCAGGCGACGGGCACGCTCCCGATGGCTGCGGAGATCGTCGGAATCGGGCTCGGCTCGTCGGAGGTGACGGCGTACATCCCGGTGGGCCATGCCGATGGCGCGCTCCCGCTCCCGGCCGTCCTGGAACGGCTCGGTCCACTCCTCGCCGACGCCTCCGTGCACAAGGTTGCGCACAACGCCAAGTTCCACATGGTCTTGCTCGGTCGGCACGGCGCTGACGTAGCAGGCCTGGCGTTCGACACCATGATCGCGGCGTACCTGCTGGAGAGCGGCCAGCGGGCGCTGGCGCTGCGCGACCTGGCGTGGGCGAAGCTGCAGGTGGAGCTGCCTTCGGTGGCATCCCTGATTGGTACCGGTAAGAAGGCCATTACGATGGCCGAGCTGCCGGCGGCGCAGTGCGGCGGCTATGCCTGCCAGGAGGCGGCGCTCGTATTACAGCTGGTGCCGCTGCTCGCGACGGAGCTGGGGGAGGCGGGACAGACCAGCCTCTTCCGTGACATCGAGCTGCCGCTGGTTCCTGTCCTGGCTCACATGGAGACCGCGGGCATCGGGGTTGACGTTCCCTACCTGCGCGATCTCGGCGCGGAGCTGGACGCGCGGCTGGGCGACCTGGCGGCGGAGATTTTCCGGGCGGTGGGGCACGAGTTCAACATTGGGTCGACTCAGCAGCTCAGCACCGTGCTGTTTGAGGAGCTGCAGCTCCAGTCAAAGACGCGGCGGCAGAAGACCAAGAGCGGGCACATGTCCACCGGCATCGACGTGCTGGAAGAGCTCCGCGACGTTCACCCGGCCGTCAATCTCATCCTTGAGCACCGACAGCTTCAAAAGCTGAAGAGTACCTACGTGGACGCGCTGCTCACCCTGGTGGATCCCGCGACGAGCCGCGTCCACACCACCTTCAACCAGACCGTGGCCGCCACCGGGCGCCTGAGCAGCAGCGACCCCAACCTCCAGAACATCCCGATCCGCACGGACGTGGGCCGGCGGGTCCGCCGAGCATTCGTCGCCCGCGAGGGTGCGAGCCTGCTGTCCGCCGATTACAGCCAGATCGAGCTTCGTATCCTGGCCCACATGGCGGACGACCCCACGCTGCTCGAAGCGTTCGCGGAAGGGGAAGACCCCCACGCTGTCACCGCTGCCGAGGTGATGGGGGTGCCGCTGGAGAAGGTGACGGCGAACGACCGACGGGTTGCGAAGATGGTCAATTACGGGGTGCTGTACGGGATGAGCGAGTTTGGGCTCGCCGATCGGCTGGGGCTCCCGGGGAACGAAGCCGCGGCCTTCATCCAGCGCTATTTCGACCGCTTCGCCACGGTGAAGCGGTTCCAGGAGGACGTCATCCACGAGACGGAGGCGCGCGGGTACGCCAGCACCATGCTGGGCCGGCGTCGGTACTTCCCCGAAATCCGCAGCCCCATCCGCAATGTGCGCCAGGCGGCGATTCGGGCGGCGATCAACGCGCCGATCCAGGGCACCGCCAGCGACATCGTGAAGATCGCCATGATCGACGTGCAGCGCTACCTGGAGAAGGAGGCACCGTCAGTCCGGATGCTTCTCCAGGTCCACGACGAGCTTGTGCTGGAAGGACCGCGCACCGAGCTCGAGCGGGTCGCGCCGCGGGTGGTAGCGCTGATGGAAGGGGCATTGCAGCTTTCGGCAAAGCTGCACGTGGACCTGAAAATGGGCGACAACTGGGAGGACTTGCAGCCCGTCCATCTCACGCCACCGATAGCTGGTGCCTGAGCTCCCCGAGGTCGAGTCGCTCCGTCGCGACCTTACTCCGACGATCGTTGGCCGGAGCATCCAGCGAGTGGACATTGGACTGCCCAAACTCTTCCGCCCGGTGCCGGGACTCTCCGCCGCCGACCTGTGTGGGAGGGCTGTAGAGAGACTGCGGCGCCGCGCCAAGATCCTCATCCTGGACCTCTCGGATGGCCTGGCACTGCTCATCCACCTCAAGCTCGCCGGACAGCTCGTCCACGTCTCGGCGGACGGCCAGGAGCTGGCACACGGAGGGCATCCCGTCCCGCGCTGGGGCTTTCCACTCCCCCACAAAGCCACCCACGTCATCTTCCGCTTCGACGACGGCTCGACGCTGTACCTGACCGACATCCGCCAGTTCTGCCGGCTGTGGTTGATGCACGCGGACGAGGTGGATGGCTTCCTGGAGGAGCAGGGTTTTGGCCCCGAACCGCTCACCGAAGACTTCAGCGTGCCTGGGTTCAGGGCCAGGCTCAGGCGGCGGAGCATTCCCATCAAGACCGCGCTCTTAGATCAGGGTGTCGTCGGAGGCATCGGGAACATCTATGCCGACGAATCCCTCTGGGAGGCACGCATCCATCCCCGGCGAACCGCCAACAGCCTCACGCTTCCGGAGATCAAACGCCTGCACGCGGCAGTCCGCAGCGTGCTGGCGTACGCGCTCCGCGAGGGCGTCGCCACGGTCCTCCAGGGGAAGGCGCTGCCGGAGCGGGATTTTCCCTACGCCCACGGCCGAGGCGGCGGACCCTGCTTCCGGGGTTGCGGCGCAACGATGGAGAAGGAATGGGTCGGCGGACGGGGCACGCATTGGTGCCCCCGTTGCCAGAAGCTGCCGCGCGCTCGGCCCGTGGCGGCGGGCACGCCATCCAGCGGCTGAGCGGGGCCACGAGACAGGCGTGCCCGAGCTTCCAGAGGTCGAGACCACGGCGCGCGGCTTGCGCGAGCGAGTGGTCGGCGCTCGAATCCGCCGTGTCTGGGGCCTGGACTGGCCTCGGATGGCGCCGAACGCAGACGGAGCGTTGCTGAGCCTCGCATTGGAAGGTCGCAGCATCGAGGCGGTCGAACGCCGCGGCAAGATTCTGCTCGTACGGGTAGAGGATGGCGCCACGCTCGGGCTGCACCGCAAGATGAGCGGGAACGTGCTGGTGCGAGCCTCCTCGGCAGAGATGGACCCCCACACCCACCTGGTGCTGGCGCTGGAGGACGGCCGAGATATTCGTTTCGTGGATGCCCGAAAGTTCGGGCGCATCTGGCTCTTCCCGACGCCGGCCAAAGCGGAGCAGTTCCTCGCCGAGCGACTGGGTCCAGAGCCGCTGGGAGAGATGACCGCGGATCGCCTGTGGACCATGCTGCACGGGCGGCGCGGCCGCATCAAGGCGTTACTCCTGGACCAGGCATTTCTCGCCGGGGTGGGGAACCTGTACGCCGACGAGGCGTTGTGGGAAGCGGGTATCCACCCGTTCACACCTGCGCATCGGCTGACGCGCGCCGACGTTGGACGTCTGGCGTCGGCGCTACGCGACGTGCTTGAGGCAGGCATTGCGCGCCGGGGGACGTCGTTTTCGACGTACCTGGATGCCGACGGCCTGGCCGGTGAGAATCAGGATTACCTGAGGGCGTACGGCCGGGGAGCCAGCAGGGGCCGGCCCGCGCGCCCGTGTGATCGCTGCGGAACAGCCTTCACGACCGTCCTGCTGGGCCAGCGGACGAGTCACTACTGTCCGACGTGCCAGCGGCCCCCGGAGGCCGGTCGTAAAGGGCGGGCGGCGGCGCAACCCACTGCACCGACGACGTAGTGGTGCCTCGGCTTAGCAGGTCGTCCCGGAGCGCGCGCACGGTGACCCCCGTTGCCCGAAACGGGGACGCGGTGCCGCGTGAACCGTCCCCACGCACAGCAGGATCGTCAGCGGTGTGAAGGCCCGTCACCCTGAGGTCGGGTGCGATCTCGGCAAGCGGAACGAGGACGAACGCGCGCCGTGCCAGGAACGGGTGCGGGATGCGCAAGCGTGGGTGATCAAACACGGTGCCCGGCAGGACCAGCAGGTCAATATCGAGAGTCCGCGGTCCCCAACGACGGGAGGGCACGCGGCCGAGGCGCTGTTCGGCCCGCTGGGCCTGGTCCAGCAGGTCCAGGGGAGCCAGATCGGTATCCAGCGCGCAGCACAGGTTGAGGAACGGCGGCTGGTCCGTGTCGCCCCACGGCTCGGACTCGTAGACCGAGGAGCAGGCTCCAACGTGGCCGACCTCTGAGAGGGCGGCAAGCCCATCCAGGAGATTTCCGGCCCGGTCGCCGAGATTGGAGCCCAGGCCCAGGTAGACGCGCGGCACGGTCTCCGAGTATCCCATCCCCGTGAGCTGCCCACGCCCGGAGGACGGGTGCCTGGAGATCCGGGGCCTCCGCTGCCAGAGCCGCATTGGTGCCTATGCAGGTGAGGCCGACGTCCCGCGCGTGCTCCTCGTGGACCTGCGGGCCTGGTTGAGCCTGGCCGCCGCGGCGGACACGGATGCACTCGTCGACAGCGTCGACTTTGCCGCGCTCTCGGCGCTCGTCCAGGCAGTGCTTGGCAGCGGCCGGCGCGCGCTGCTGGAGCGGGCGGCGAGCGATACCGCCAGGGCTCTGTTGGAGGCCTTCCCCGAGCTGCAGGCGGTGCGCGTGCGCGTGCGGAAGCCAAACCCCGACGGACTCGCCGCCGACGAGGAGTCCGTGGCGATGACGCTGGCCAGGTGAGCACAACGGGGGCATGTTTCTGTTGAGTTGAATGGACGTGCCGAGCAGCTTTGCAGATGGACCACGAAGTGCTCAGGCCGGCTCGACGAGCGGAGCATCCCTGCCGAGCCCGATGGCGGATGCCATCTGTACACCGCGGACCGACGCGCGCACGTCGTGGACCCGGACGATCTCAACGCCGGCGAGGGCCGCGGCCACGGCCGCGGCCAGCGAGCCTTCCAGGCGGTCCTCCACGGGGAGTCCGAGCACCCGTCCCACGAAGGATTTGCGGGACGCGCCGACGAGCATCGCGTACGGAGCGGTTCGCGCGCGCAGCTCGCCAACCCGTCGCAGCAGCTCCAGGCTCTCGCGCGGGGCTTTGCCAAAGCCAAGCCCGGGGTCCACGATCACTCGCTCGGGCGAAACTCCGGCCGCCGTAGCCCGCGCGGCCATGGCCAGCAGCGCCTCGACGACTTCCTCCACAACGTCGCGCTCGCCGGACCGGGCGTAATAGCCGCCGAGCTGGTCATGCGAGGGCGGTGCGGTCCACCGGTTGTGCGTCACCACCAACCATGCATCGTGCAATGCCGCGACGCTGGCGAGATCCAGATCTTGCAGGCCAGAGACATCGTTGACGATGCGTGCACCCGCGCCCAGCGCCCTCGCTGCGACGGAGGCCTTGAGCGTGTCGATGGAGACGAGAGCGCCACATGAATCCACTAGCCGTTCGATCACGGGGAGGACGCGGCGGATCTCCTCCTCTGCCTTCACGGGCTCGGCGCCGGGACGTGTGGACTCGCCCCCGACATCGACGAT
The DNA here is from genome assembly GCA_016191465.1 of Chloroflexota bacterium. GTDB lineage: Bacteria > Chloroflexota > UBA6077 > UBA6077 > CF-72 > JACPOP01. The sequence goes on from JACPOP010000008.1 coordinate 36,701, forward strand.
CGCCGCTCCATCGGCCACAGCCGCGAGCCCCCGCCGTACCGCCTCGTGCGCATCCAGGAGCCCGTCCCCCGAAAACGAGTCGGGGGTGGTGTTCACAATCGCCATCACTTCGGTCTGCTGACCCCGCCGCGGTCCGACGGCAATTCCCCGCCTAGAATCCAGCACGACTCGATTATGGCTGCGCCGATGCCTTTGCAAACCTTCCCCGAGGAGTTGGATGGCAAAGCTGCATGCGAGGCAGATGCGTTGGCGTGGCTGTACTCCTTCGCTGACCAGGAACGAGGGGTCGGCTGGAACCCGGAGGCCTCCGTTGAGGCCCAATGGAAGCTGGGCCGAACTCGGCTGCTCCTGGACCTGCTTGGCTCGCCGGACCTCGGGATGCCGACCGTGCTGGTCGCGGGCACGAAGGGCAAGGGCTCGACCGCCGCGATGCTGGCGCGGCTGCTAGCAGCCGCCGGGCTTCGCCTGGGCCTTGCCACCAAGCCCCACCTACAGGTCTACCGAGAGCGCATACGGGTGGATGGGCAGATGCTCTCGCCGGCCGATTTCGCGCGAGGAGTCAGGCGGCTCAAGGCCGTAGTCGAGCGCCTGCGAGCGCGTCACCCGGAAGCTGGCGAGCCCACCACCTTCGAGCTGACAACAGCCCTGGCACTCGCCGCCTTTCGCCGCGCCCGGTGCGCCGTCGCCGTCATCGAGGTAGGACTGGGCGGCCGGCTTGACGCAACGAATGCGATGGATCCGGTCGTCAGCGTGATCACGACCATCAGCCACGACCACACCGCGATCCTGGGGCGGACGCTTCCGCTGATCGCTGCTGAGAAGGCCGGGATCTTTCGCCGCGGCCGTCCAGCCGTGATCGCGCCTCAGCGGCCGGCGGCTCGGACCGCGATCACGGCCAGCGCCCGCGCGCTGGCCACACCTTTGACCTGGGCACGCGCGGAGCCACACCTGTGCCCGCCCCTCCAGGGTGAGCACCAGCGTACGAACGCCGCCGTGGCCTGGAGCGCGGCGCTCGCGGTCATGAGGGTCCTTGGTAAGGATGCCACGAGCATCGACACCCCCGGACGGGCCACGGCCGTACTCGCCGACCTGCGCTGGCCCGGACGATTCGAGTGCGTCACCACCGGCGCGCAACGGACGCTCATCCTCGATGGCGCCCACAACGATGGGTCGGCCGCCGCGCTGGCAGCCGCGCTGGGCGAGCACGGGCTGCGTGAGCTGTACCTGGTGATCGGCATCAACCGCGACAAGGATGCCGCGGCGGTCCTGCGCCCGATCCTGCCGCTCACAGCCCGGGCATGGGCGACGCGAGCGGCCTCCAGCGCCCGAGCCCTGGCGCCTGAAGTGCTGGCCGCGCGGGTCCGCCGCCGCGGCACGCCGATATCCGTCGCGGAGAACGTGGCGGAGGCGCTGGACCAGGCGCTCACTCACCGACCGCCGCGTCCCGTGCTCGTCACCGGATCCCTGGCGCTGGTCGGTGAAGCACGAACGCTCCTGCGCCTGCCGCCGCCGGAGCCCCTGTGGGGTGCCGAGGGTGAATGATTCCGTCCTTCAGGCGGCCAGCAGCTTCGCGAAGCGAGTCTCGGAGCGGTACGGCCCGACCACCGCCAGGCGGAAGAGCTCTGGGCGCAGCAGGGTGATCGCGACCCGCTGAACCTCCTCCGCCGTCACCGAGTCGACGATGTTGAGCACGTCGTCCACCGTGAGGATCTCGTGGCGCAAAAGCTCCTGGGCACCCATCCACGAGGCAACGGTACGGGTGTCCTCCATGCGGAGCTGCAGCCGGCCCTTGATGAATTCCTTGGCCTTGGATAGCTCGCGCTCCGGAACTGGCTCTCGCATCTTCGCCACCTCCTCGCGGAGGGCACGCACGGTCTCATCCACGTTCCTGGGGTCCACACCGGCGGCGATGACCACGGACCCCGAGTCCAGGTAGTGATTGACGTACGAGCTGACGTCGTAGCACAGGCTGCGCTGCTCCCGAAGCTCCAGGAACAGGCGGCTGCTCATGCCTTCGCCGAGAACGGCGTTCAGCACGTCGAGCGGGTAGCGGTCCGGATGCGCCATCGAGAGTCCTGGCAACGCCAGGCACAGGTGTGTCTGCTCGGTCTTCTTGGCGCGGAGCCGGAGCCGTGGTGTCTCGCCGGGAATGTCCGCCGCGTACCAGGTGCCTACGGGGCTCGGCTCCCAGTCGGCGAGGTGCCGCGAGACCTCGGCCACGATTTCGTCGTGGCTGACATTTCCGGCCACCGCGACGACGGTATTCTGCGGTGCGTAGAGGTGCTCCATGTAGCGCACCACGTCCTCGCGCGTCACCCGCTTGACGCTGGCCGGCGTGCCGCCCACGTCACGCCCCAACGGCTGGTTCGGCCAGACGACCTCGTCTACCAGGAGGCTGACCATCTCGCCAGGGCTGTCCTCGGTCATCGCCAGCTCCTCCAGGATGACCCCGCGCTCCTTCTCGAGCTCGGCAGGATCCAGGAGGGAGTGGCGCAGGCTGTCCGCCAGGATGTCCAGCGTGGCCTTGAAACGGTGATCGCCGACCTTCGCCCAGTACACGGTCAGCTCCTTGTCCGTGCCGGCGTTCATGATGCCGCCGATGCCTTCGATCTCCTCGGAGATCTCCCGGGCGCTGGGGCGACGCTTCGTGCCCTTGAAGAGCATGTGCTCGAGGAAGTGGGAGACGCCGGCGATCTCGTCGGACTCGTACCGCGAGCCCGCTCCGACGAAGATACAGATGCTGACGGACCGCGTGTGCGGCAGAGTGCTGGTAACGATTCGGAGGCCGTTTTCCAGGACGACCTTCTCAAAGCTGCTCATCTCGCGCGGGCCACGCCAGAGTGTACCGGCTACCCGAAATCGAAGCGGGGCCTCATCTGGGGCACCGGCAGGACGCGCGCTCAGGCGGTGGCCCAGCCCTTCGCCCGCTCCACCGCGCGAAGCCACGATTCGTGCAGCCTCTCCCGTTGTGACCGTGGCATTCGCGGCTCGAACAGGCGCGCCGTGCCACGCACCGAGCGGATCGCATCTCGGCTGGGCCACACGCCGAGACTCAGACCGGCCAGTGCGGCGGCGCCAAACGCGGTCGTCTCCTGGATGGCGGCGACGTCCACTGGCCGATCCAGCACGTCGGCCTGAAACTGCATCAGGAAGCTGTTGGCGGTGCCACCACCGTCCACCTTCAGCACCTCCACGTCCTGCCCCGCCTCCCGCATGGCGTGCGCAAGGTCCAGCGACTGGAATGCGATGCTCTCCAGCGTCGCCCGGGCCACGTGAGCACGGGTGGAGCCGCCCGTCAGCCCGACAATGGCGCCGCGCGCGTACATGTCCCAATGGGGGGCGCCGAGCCCCACGAAGGCGGGGACAAAGTAGACTCCGCCGTTGTCGGGGATGGACCGGGCAAGGTCCTCCGTCTCGGGTGCCTGGCGAATGATGCCCAGGCCGTCGCGCAGCCACTGAACCGCTGCGCCGGTCACAAAGGCGCTGCCTTCGAGCGCATACTCGATCCCCTGGCCCATGTCCCAGGCAATCGTGCTCAAGAGGCCGGCGTCAGACCGCTGGAGCCGAGGACCCGTATGGGTCAGCAGAAAACAGCCCGTGCCGTACGTGTTCTTGGCTTCGCCCGGTGCGAAACAGGCCTGGCCAAAGAGCGCCGCCTGCTGGTCGCCCGCCATGCCGGCCACCGCGATCGGGGCACCGAACGCCGCGGCGTCCGTCTCGGCGTAGATGCTGCTCGATGGCACCACGGTGGGCAGCATGGCGCGCGGTATGTCGAGGATTGCCAGGAGCTCGTCATCCCACACGCCATGCCGAATGTCCAGGAGCATCGTGCGCGAAGCATTCGCCACGTCGGTGACGTGGACCCGGCCGCTGGTGAGGCGCCACAAAAGCCACGATTCGACAGTTCCGAACAACAGCTCGCCCCGCGTCGCCCGGGCTTGTGCCCCTTCCACGTTGTCCAGCAGCCAGCGGACTTTCGTGCCGGAGAAGTACGCGTCGATCAATAGCCCGGTCCGCTCTCGGACCAGCGGCTCCAGGCCATCCGCCTTCAGCCGTTCGCAGATGGGTGCTGAAGCGCGGCTCTGCCATACCACCGCGTTGGCGATGGGCCGCCCAGTAGCGCGCTCCCAGACGACGGCCGTCTCGCGCTGGTTGGTGATCCCGATGCCGGCGATGTCCGCCGCCGCAAGCCCGGCCCGTGCGAGCGCCTCGCGCCCCACCTCGACGGTGGTGCGGTAGATCTCTTCTGGGTCGTGCTCGACCCAGCCCGGCTGGGGGTACACCTGGCGGATCTCCCGATCGGCCTCGCCCAGTACCGACCCATCCTCGCCAAATACCAGCGCGGCTGACCCTGTCGTGCCCTGGTCGAGGGCAAGAATGGCATGCTGGCTCATGCCCCTACCCACGGCCGGCCTTCTTTGTGGGTGCCCCGGCTGGACCGATTCGGATCATGCCAGGGCAGTGAGATGGAGGCACGCGCCATCGCAGAGAGCGACGAGGGCGCGGAATCCCGGGCGTGGGCCCGGGATTCCGCGCATGCCATCGCGGCGGCTACTTTCCGGTGCTCTTGTTGTAGCCGTCGATTGCCTTTGTCAGCTCCTCCGCGGCCGAGCTAAGCGCCTTCGCGCTGTCCTCCTGTCCAAGCAGTGTCGACTCGATGGCCTTCTGCACGCGGGCCCGGGCCTGCGGGAAGACGCCGATCACGGCACCATTCGTCATGCGGTTCTGCGGTGCCTGTCGGATCTGATCGACCGCGGTCTTAAACTGCGGGTACTTGGCCACCCACTCCTTGGCAACCGGCTCGTTCTCGGCCGACTTGCGGATCGAGTAGTAGCCCGTGTCTACCTGCCACTGCGCCTGGACAGGCGCCGAGGCAACGTACTTGATGAATTCCCAGGCGGCTTCCTGCTCAGCCTGCGGGCGGCTCTTCAACATGTACAGGCTGGCGCCGCCGATGATGTTGCCGCCATCAGCCGGAGCGTTGTTCGGCCGAGGATACAGACCGGTCCCTACTTCAAACTTCGCCGCGTTGATGTGGCCCCGCAGGCGGGCCGTGCTCTCCACGTACATGGCAGTCTTGCCGGCGTTGAAGGCGTTGGCCGCGCCGTCGTTGTCGATGCCAGGATTGAAGAAGTAGCCGCCGTCTACGCCCGCCTTCCAGAAGTCCAGGATGGCTTTGCCGCGCGCGTCGTCGAACACGACCTTGGTGGCGCGGGCATCTCGGCCATTCCCGTTGTCGGCGAACAGCCCGCCGGAGACGGCTATCCACTGCTCGAACAGCCAGCCGTAGATGGAAGGGCCGAAGCCGTACCGTTTGTCGTTGCCGGTGCCCTTGGTCAGCTTCTTGGCAGCATCCGTGACCTCGTCGAAGGTCTTCGGGGGCTTGTTCGGGTCGAGCCCAACTTCCTTGAAGGCGTCCTTGTTGTAGTACAGGATCGCCGAGGAGGCGTTGAAGGGCATCGAGTACAGCTTGTCCTGGACCTTGTAGTAGTTCAGGACTGCCGGCTCCAGGTCGGAGACGTCGTACTTGTCACGATCGATGTAATCCTGCACGGCAACGATCTCGCCCGAGTCGATCATGAACCGCTGGCCGATGTCGTAGACCTGCATGAGCGCGGGGGCTCCGCCCGAAGGGAGCGCGGTCTTCAACTTGGCCAGGGCGTCGTCATAGGTGCCCTGGAAGATCGGCTCGACCTGGATCTTGCTCTGGCTCTTGTTGAAGCCGTCCACCATCTTGTTGACGGCGTCGCCATTGACGCCCGACATCGCATGCCAGAACTGGATCTTGGCCGCCGGCTCGACCTTCGCCGGCACCTGGCCCGCTGGCTGCGCCGCGCTGCTGCCGCTATTCGAGGCGGATACACAGCCCGAAACGGCGAGCGCCGTCATAGCTATCAATGAAACCAATCGACGAATGCCCATGAAGTTCTCCCTCCCCGGCCACCGGCCGGGTACGTTTATGTGTACGCCTCGGAGCTTCCCGAGGACGGGCAGCGGGTGGTCTTGCGCATCCGCTCCGTGGATGCGCCTCTCAGCTCGTCCGGCCACTAGCCTTTGACCGCTCCCGCGGTGAGCCCGCGGACGAGCTGGAGCTGGCCAAGGACCAGCAACAGCAGTGTGGGCAGCACCACCATCGAAACGCCTGCCATGAGGTTTCCCCAGCGCAGGGTTTCCTCGAAGCGGAGCTGGGCGATCCCCACCTGGGTGGTGCGCATCAGCGGTTGGTTCGTAATGAGCAACGGCCAGAAGTACTGGTTCCACGTGGAAAGGAACGCGTACACCGCCAGCGTCGCCATCCCCGCCCGCGACAGCGGCACCACGATCCACCACAGGAAACGGAACTTGCTGGCGCCGTCCATTACGGCCGCGTCGAAGAGGTCTCTCGGCAACTGGAGGAAGCTCTGTCGGAGCAGGAACGTGCCGAATGCGCTGGCCATAAACGGCACCGAAAGGCCCTGGTAGCTATCCAGCCAGCCGAGCGTCCGAATCGTGAGGTAGTTGGGGATAATGGTGGCTTCCCACGGCACCATCATGGTGCTGATGAAGAGCAGGAAGATGAGCGGCTTTCCGCGGAAGTCGAGGAACGCAAAGGCGAAAGCAGCCAGCGTTGCCGTGAGAAGCTGGCCGATCACGACCAGACTCGAGGCCAGGAAGCTGTTCAGGAGATAGCGGAAGATGGGAATGGACCCGATGACGCGGGCGTAATTGTCCAGCGTCGGCGCGGCGGGGAAGATGGGCGGCGGACTCGTGGCTATTTCCCGCTCTGTCATGAAGCTGTAGCTGAATGCCAGGAGAATCGGAAACGCCACCGCCAGCGAGACGATTGCCAGCAGCAGGTACCTGCCCACCCTGGACCAGCGGATGGGCCGCCGCGCTTGGATGCGGGCCACCGTGCCAGAGCGCACGCCGGCGCGGGCTTCCGCGCCAACCGAGGCGGCGCTCACTGGTAGTGCACCCGGCGCTCTACGAAGCGGAACTGGATGATCGTCAGCAGCAGGATGATGAAGAACAACACCATGGACTGCGCGCTGGCGTACCCGAACTGGAAGTTCACAAAGGCGTCCAGGTAGATGCTGTAGACGAGCACCCGGGTGGTATCAACCGGCCCGCCCTGTGTCAACAGCCGCACCTGCGTGAACGCCTGGAACACCGTGATCGCATCGACCACGAGGAGGAAGAACAAGGAGGGCGAAAGCAGCGGTATCGTGATGTGGCGGAAGGTGTTGACTCCCATGGCGCCGTCGATCCGAGCGCTCTCGTACAGCTCCTCGGGAATACCCTGCAGCCCCGCCAGGAGCACGATGATATTGAACCCCAGCATCAACCAGATGGTGGTGATCGAGAGCGACAGAATGGCCATGTTTGGATCGGTCAGCCAATTGGGGCCGGTGAGTCCAATGGAGCCGATCAGGTAGTTCAACAGCCCCAGGCTGGGGTTGAAGAGCAGCAGCCACATCAGTGCGCCAACGGATGCCGAGACGGCGATCGTGCTGGACATGAGGGTCCGAAAGAGGTTGATGCCACGCAGCCGCTGATTGCCGAGCACGGCAAGGACCAGGGCGATGGCGATGCCGAGCGGCACGCTGTACAGCACGAACAGGAACGTGGCCCGGAGCCCCGTCAGGAACTCGGGAGACGTGGCAAGGGCCACGTACTGTTCGACACCACCAAAGGTGGTCGGGTTGCCAATGGGGTTCGTGTAGAAGAAGCTGAGATACAGGGTGCGCGCCAGCGGCACGAACACGAACGCCGAGAACAGGACGAGGGACGGCCCGAGGTACAGCAACGCTTCGCCCAGGGAGCGCAGGTCACGCCGAGTCCACGGCTGGCGCCCGGGAATAACTGCCGACGCGGCAGCGGCTGATGCCGCGGAGAGGGTGGCGACGGGGGGTGCTGTCTGCACGATTCAACTGACTCGGCGTGGGCCGTCGCGCCGGTCGTCCACGAGGGGACATACGCCACCTGCTGGTGACCCCCGACTTCCCCACGTGATGGGCCGCATTCCGCCAGTCGCCACGAGTCTACACCCCCGAAGTCACCCCGGCAGGCGCGTCGCACTCACCCGAGTCGGAAACTGTGGGGCAAAAGCTCGTGGACCGTGAAGCTGCCGTTGCCATCCAGGACGACGGGCGCCTCCGAGGCGAAATGCTCGACCATGACCTGGCGGCAGGCTCCACAGGGCGAGCAGCCGTCCGCGCCACCCGCCGGGGGAGCGTCGGGGCAAACAATGGCCATTGCCACGAAGGGCCGACGTGCGCCGACCGCGACCGCCGAAAAGATCGCGGTGCGCTCGGCGCAGTTGGTGAGTCCGTAGGAAGCGGACTCCACGTTGCAGCCCAGGTGCATCCCGCCGTCCGCGTCGAGCAGCGCCGCGCCGACGCGGAAATGTGAGTAGGGAGCGTACGCGCGGCCAGCGGCCGCCCGCGCCGCCGCCAGGAGGGCATCAACGCTCGGCAGCATGGGAAGGCGGCCAGTGTAGAGTGCCGGCATGTCCACGAGCGCAAGCCCTGAGGAAGCCGCGCCGACCACGTTCCACCTCACCTCCGCATCCTGGTGGGAGGCCGCGGACCCGAGCCTCGACTACGTTCCGGAACCATTTGAGCGAGAAGGCTTCATCCACTGCACGGATGGCGAAGCGAACCTGGTTGCGACGGCAAACCGCTACTACCGCGAGGTCCGCGGGGCGTTTGTGGCGCTCGAGATCGACCGTGCGGTGGTCCGCGCGCCAATTCTGTACGAGGACGCCGCCCGTATCTATCCGCACGTGTACGGCTCCCTCAACCGCGACGCGGTACTTCGTGTCCGCGCGGTGCAGCGTGCCGCGGACGGCTCGTTCCTGGCGGTCAGCCGCGACTGACACCCGGTTTGCGAGCGCCCGCGGTACGCGGGTCGTGCACAGCGATCCATGCCATGCCATGCCACACGCACGCTATGGCAGCTCGGACTCCTCGCCGTCCAGCAGGTCCACGTCGGGCTCGTCGGAGTAGACCCCCCGCTCCTCGCCCTGGTAAACGGTTACCAGGAAATCTTCGCGCGGGCGATCGGCAGTTTGGACGAGGTCCCTGTCGATGCGGGCAATGATCCCCTGTAGCTCTTCCTCCAGGACTTCGCGCTCCAGCACAAGCAGCGCGTGAACGACAGCGCTTCCATAGTGCAGGTCCACCCTTCCCACCGCGGTCTCCCCATCGCTGAGCAGGAACGCCTCTGAATGCGGGGTTCGCAAGAGACGGTCGAAGCGGAGGTTGGGCTGGTCGTTCTCGGTGTCATTGTCGACTGTGTGCATGGCACTCCCTGCTCACTGATCCATCTGTCACCACCCGCGGACCGTTGACGCCCGCAGCGGAGGCCGCGTTGCGTCCCGGCTGCCGCGGAGCCGGTGAATGGCTGGCTGGCGCGCGATGCTCCCCAGGACCAGTCCGTGCGCCGTACAGCATCGTACGGGGAAGCTTCGTTGCCCGTAGCGACGGCCTGGTGCCACAATCCGCGTTCTACGTATGGACGAGCAAGGCCCGCCCCCGGCGGCGCCGGCTGCCCGGCGCACACCGCGCGGGCTGCAAGGCTCGTGGGACCTCTTCCTTCTCATCGCCGTGCTCGCGGTCGCGGCTGCCCTGCGACTCAATGGCTTCGATTGGGATGCAGGCACCCACCAGCACCCGGATGAGCGGTTCCTCACTGACGTTGCGTCCAAGGTGCAGATTCCGGGCTCGTTCGGCGAGTATTTCAATACGCCCCGCTCGCCGCTGAACCCATACCAGCGCGGCTACCAGCAGTACGCCTACGGACAACTTCCGTTGACCCTGACCCGAGCCGTGGGCGAAGCGCTCGGGATGACCCGGTTCGACAACGTCTACCTTGTCGGCCGCGGCCTGTCAGCATTCGCCGACATCGGCACGGTTGTTTTCGCCTGGCTCATCGGGCGGCGTTTGTTCGATCGACGCGTGGGCTTGCTCGCCGCCGTCCTCCTGGCGGTTGCCGTACTGCCAATCCAGTTGGCGCACTTCTTCGCGGTCGACACGTTCGCGACCTTCTTCGCCGCTGGCTCGGTCTTTTTTGCCCAGCGCGCCATCGATCGCGACCGCCTGAGCGACGCGGCCGTTGCGGGTGTATTCGCCGGACTCGCGATGGGCTCCAAGGTGAGCGCCGCCGCATTGTTACCGGTGCTGCTCGTGGGATTCATGTGGCCGCGGTTGGCGGGCCGGCGTTGGACGGCGCGAACGCTCACCAATGCCGTGGTGGACGGCGGGACACCCTGGGCGGTGGCCGTGCTCGCGGCGTTCGTCGCCTTTCGTCTCGCGGAGCCCTACGCGTTTGCGGGACCGAGCCTCTGGAGCCTTCGCCTTTCCTCGCAATGGATCACGGACAAGGCATTCTGGGCCAGTGTGTCAGCCGGCGGCGTGGACGTGCCGTACATGATCCAGTGGAATGGCACGCCACCACTGCTGTACGTCCTCGGGGGCATTGTCCAGTGGGGGCTCGGACCACTCCTGGGGCTGACGGCCCTGGCCGGGACGCTGATCGCCGCCGCGCGCCTGCCCTTCGGCGGACCCGCCGTCGCCCGAACGGCACTCCTTGCCACGTGGGTTGTGGCCAACCTGGTGTACTTCGGATTCCAGTTCGCCAAGTTCATGCGCTACCTGGAGCCAATCTACTTCGGCCTCGCCGTCTTTGCGGCCTGGCTCCTCGTCCGCCTGATCGATTACGCGCCGAGGCCCCGCCTTCGGCAGGTCGCCATGGGCTTCGCCAGCCTCGTCGTACTGTTTGCCGTGGGCTGGGCGATCGCGTTCCAGACGGTGTACCTGCAGCCGCACTCACGCATCCAGGCGTCTGACTGGATTTACGCCAACATCCCTGCTGGAAAGACCCTCGCGACCGAGCATTGGGACGACCGCCTCCCACTCACGCTTCCGGGCGGACGGGACGGAAACCGGTATCGCTATACCGAGCTCACGCTGTACGACGCCGAAGTTCCCGCGAAGCGCGAGAAGCTGTACCAGGTGCTCGACCAGTCCGATTACATCGTCCTGGCGAGTCGGAGGCTCGTCGATTCCATCCCTCGCCTTCCCCAGCGCTACCCGCTGGCGATCGCCTACTACCAGGCGCTGTTCGCGGGAGAGCTAGGGTACGAGCGCATCAACCTGACCCGCGTCACGCCATCGCTCGGCCCGCTGCAGATCGACGATAGCCGCGCCCAGGAGGACTTCACGGTCTACGACCATCCCACCGTGGAAGTGTGGGCGAAGCGGGCCGATTACAACCCCGCCCAGGTTCGGGAGATCCTCGGAGCGGTGGCTCTTCCCAGCAACGTGGCGCCGCGGGCGGCTGAGACGCCGGGCGGGCAGAACGGCCTCCTGCTCACTTCCGAGCAGCGCGCCAGCGCGGAGCGCGCAGGAACCTGGAGCGACCTGTTCGATCGCGACGGGATCGTCAACCAGGCGCCACTGCCCGTGTGGCTACTGGCGTGGGAGGCGCTCGCGCTCCTCTCGGTCCCGCTCCTCTGGCGCACGCTCCACGGGCTGCCCGACCGCGGCTATGGTGCCAGCAAGATCGTCGGCCTGGCCGTCGTGGCCTACGGCGTGTGGCTCCTTGCCAGCCTGCGGATTGCCCCGTTCGGGCAGCTTTCCATCCTGGCGGTGGCAGTCCTGCTCCTGGGCGCGCCCTCCGCGGTTGTCGTGGTGCGGCAGGGTGGGGCGTTTCGGGGCTGGCTCCGCCGCGAGTGGCGGTTGATCGCCACGGTGGAGATGGTGTTTCTGGTCGGGTTCGCGCTCGCCACGGCCCTCCGCGCCGCCAATCCGGACCTCTGGCACCCGGCCTTCGGCGGTGAGAAGCCGATGAACTTCGCGTATCTCAATGCCATCGTTAAGAGCGACTACTTTCCCCCATACGACCCGTGGTTCGCCGGTGGTTACATCAATTACTACTACTTTGGTGGTGTGCTGGTGGGCACCATCGTGAAGTTGACCGGGATCGAGCCGCAGATCGCTTTCAACCTTGCTCAGCCGGGGGTGTACGGCGCCTTCGCCGCGGGCGTGTTTTCGCTGGGCTTTGCGCTACTGGCACCACTCCGCGGCGCTGTCGGGCGGTCCGGCGCGTACCTCGCCGGGGCGGCGAGTGTGACGCTGGTCGCGGTGCTCGGAAACCTGGACGGCGGCGTCCAGATCCTGGAGCAGCTTCAGAAGCTGGGCAGCCAGGCGAACCCTGCGAGCAGCCCGCTGGTGAAGGTCTGGTTGGGCCTGGTTGCGATAGCCAGCGGACAGGCTCGCTTACAGCCGCTCGACTTCTGGCGCAGTACGCGCTTTATCGGTCCCGAGGAGCCCGGGCCCATCCACGAGTTTCCCTACTTCACGTTCTTGTATGGCGATATGCACGCGCACCAGGTGGCGCTGCCCCTCGCCGTGGCCGCCCTCCTGGTGGCATTTCACCTGGCGGGCGGGCGCGGGCGACACCGCGCGGGCGCACGGCTCGGCGCCAGTCCGTGGAGGTCCGCGCGCGGGTGGCTGCGCTGGCTGGACGTGCGGGCCCTGGGCCTCGCCGCATTGCTGATCGGCCTGCTGCGTGCCACGAACACCTGGGACTTCCCCACCTACGCCGCGGTGATCGTGGCGGCCATCGGTCTCGCCTGCCTCCGGGTGGCTGCGCGCTCGTGGTGGCGGGGCCTGCTGCGGTTCCTTGCGACGGCCGGTGGAACCCTGGCGCTCAGCCAGGTCCTCATCTGGCCCTACCTGCAGAACTACCAGCTCTTCTACAACGGCGTCGACCCATCGCCGGCGCGGACCGCTTTCAGCCAGTACCTCCAGATCTGGGGTCTGCCCGTGTTCCTGGTGGCCAGCCTGCTGGGCGTCATTGCCGCACGCCGACTACGGGGCTCGCGTCGAGCCGTACGGGAAGCTCCGCCCGCGCTGGTTGCCCAGCCGGGCTACTACGGGATCGTTCTCCCCGTGCCCATGGCGCTCCAGGAGCGACTCCGAACGCCAGCGGGAGCCCTGGGCGGACTCGGGATTCTCGTGGGGCTCGTCTGGCTCGCGCTGGGCTACCCGACGCGCGCCTTTGAGGCCGTCGGGATCGGGGCGGGCCTGGCGCTCATGGCGGCGCACTGGCGTCAGCCACGCACGGCGTTCCTGGGCGGCCTCATCGCGGCCTCGTTCGGGGTCATGCTCATCCCCGAGCTGGTTGCGCTCCAGGGCGATATCGGGCGCATGAACACGGTGTTCAAGTTTTACTACCAGGCCTGGCTGATGCTGGGTGTGGCCGCCGGTGCGGCGCTCGCCTGGCTGGTACGAGAGGGTGTGCGCGGCCGTGATCACCTGGTTCGGTCATGGCGTTGGGCATGGGCTGTCCCCCTGGTGCTCCTGGTAGCAGCCGCCGCCGCGTACCCGCTGTGGGCCACCGAGTCCAAGACCAGCCTCCGCTTTGCAGCCATAGGCCCGGGCCTTGACGGCATGGCGTACATGGACCAGGCACGGTACTCGGACCGTGACCAGGACCTGAACCTGCCCGGGGATGCGCAGGCGATCCGCTGGTTACAGGACACGATCCAGGGATCGCCCGTGCTGCTCGAAGGGCGCGCTGCCATCTACCGGTGGGGTGCGCGGGTGTCGATTTACACGGGGCTGCCGACCGTGCTTGGCTGGGACTGGCACCAGCAGCAGCAGCGGGTCGCCTACGCGGCCCAGATCCAGGAGCGCGCCAGCGACGTGCAGCGCGCCTACGATTCGCCCCAGCCGGCGGACCTGCTTTCGACAATCAAGAAGTACAACGTCCGCTGGGTGTACGTCGGCGGGCTCGAGCGTGCGTATTACAGCCCCGCCGGGTTGGCCAAGCTGCAGCGCATGCCGGAGCTTCGACTCGCGTACGATGCCGCGGGCGTCCAGATCTACGAGGTGATGGCATAAACAGCGGAATTCGGCAGACAGCCCAGCTTGGTATAGGGCTGGGCGTCAGCGCGCTGGCGGTGTGGATGCTGTTTCAGCTCGTGCCAGTGGCCGACCTCCTGCGAGTGCTCCAGCGCGCAACGCCCGGGCCGATGGTGCTGGTGCTGGGCGCTTCGCTCGCGGCCCTCTACACCCGCGCGCTGCGCTGGCAGGTGCTTTTCCAGCCCGAGCACCGGGTTGCCCTTGGTCCCGCCTTCGGCACGCTGGCGATCAGCTACATGGCGAGCACGTTCCTGCCGTTCCGTGCCGGCGAGCTGGTACGAGCGGTCTTCCTCTCGCGGCGCGAGCAGATCCCGATCGCACGGGTGGTGGGCACCATCCTGATCGAAAAGCTCTTTGATTTCCTCGCCCTCGCCGTCCTGCTGGCCTGGCTGGTCGCCTCCACGCCGCTGCCTCGGGAAGCAGCCATCGCTGGAGCGTCAGTGGCGAGCGTGATCGTGCTGGGCTTCGGGTTCGTGGTGGCGCTGGCACTGTGGCGCGAGCCGACGCTGCGTATGGTGGGGCGGCTCGAAGGCTTCCTGCCGGCCGGGCTGCGACGGCGGGTCTCGCCGCGGCATGCGGTGGAGCAGTTCGCCGGTGGCACGGACTCATTGCGCGTCGGCCGCCTCTGGCTGCAGCTCCTCCTCTGGACCGTCGTGACGTGGGCCGCATCCATCGTGGGCATGATCGCCGGGCTCGAGGCAATCGATGCTCGTGCCAGTTTTGCCGCCGCCATCTTCACGATCGTCGCGACCAGCGTCAGTCAGGCCGTGCCGTCCAGCCCGGGGTACGTGGGCGTGTTCCACGCCGCGGCTGTCGCGGCGCTGACGTTCTTCGGAATTGACACGGCCACCGCGTTCGGGGCGGCGGTGCTGATCCACGCGCTGAACTACGGGTTCATGGTCGTCCTGGGACTCATCGCGCTCTGGGTGGGTGGATACGCGCTGGGCGACGTGATGGGCGCCCGCCGTGCCATGCAGCAACCGCCGGCGAATCCCCGCCCAGCGCCGGCCGAGACGTCGGTGCGGTGATCGACGCCGTTGCCTGGTACGTGTGGCTTCAGGCGGCGTCGCTGGCCGCGTGGCCCCTTCTTGCGCGCGCGCTGAGCCCACTGGACGACCGCGGCTGGGCCCTCTCCAAGGTGGCAGGGCCGCTGCTGCTCGCCTGGATCGGATGGCTGCTCGGGATGGTCGGAGCGCTCCCGTACACCAGGCCGGTGCTGCTGCTCCTGTTGGCACTCATCGCAGCTACCGCCTGGTGGCTGCTACCCCGCCTGGCCGCGACGCGACCGGAGGTGTCGGAGCGAAGCTGGCTGCGCGAGCGGGCTCGCACCGTGGCGGTGCTGGAGTTGCTGTTCGCCGCGGCCTTCATCCTGTTCGCGCTGCTGCGCGCGCGCGAGCCAGCCATCACGGGGACGGAGAAGCCGATGGACATGGCATTCCTGGATGGCTTCATGGCCGCCGAGCGGTTGCCCACGCAGGACTCCTGGCTTGCTGGTTACGGCGTTCCCTATTACTACTTCGGATTTTTCGTGTTCGCTACCCTGGGAAAGCTGGCGGGGGTAGGCGCCGGCCCTGCCTACAACCTGGCCGCGGCCACCGTACCGGCACTGGGAACCGTTGCGCTTGCCTCCGTTGGCTGGTCCCTTGCCCGGGCATTCGAGTGCGGGAAGCGCGCGTCGCTCGTGGCGGGCGTGCTGGCCGCGCTCTTCGTGCAGTTCGCCGGAAACCTCTCGACAGCCTTCGAGCTGCTGGCCGCGGAAGCGGTCATTCCCCGCTCGTGGGGGCCGGTACTGGGGATCAAGGCGTTCGCCGAAGGGGTCCAGACCGGCGTCTGGCCGCCGGACGGCGCCTGGTGGTGGCGCGCATCACGGGTGATGCCGAACGGCCGACCGGACGGTATCAACGAGTTCCCATTCTTCAGTGCCTACCTGGCGGACCTGCACCCGCACTTCATGGCCGTGCCGTTCGAGGTGCTTGTGCTGGCGCTTGCTGCCACGCATCTGCTCGCGAGCGGGCGCACGTTGCGCTCACCCTGGACCCAGGGCGGGGCGGCCCTCGCACTAGGCGGGCTCCTGGTGTTGAACACCTGGGACATTGCGCCATTCTGGCTGCTGTACCTGGGCTTCGCCTGGATCAGTGGCCGGGGACGGAGGTGGCGTGAGCGGGTGCTGCTGACGCTCGCCGCGCCGGTGCTGGGGATCGCCCTGTTCGCTCCGTACTTCGTCGGCTACAGCGGACCACCGCTGGGCATCGGTCTTGTGGACGACCAGACGCCATTGCCTACGCTACTGGTCCTGTTCGGCCCCCAGATCGCGGTGCTCGCGGCTTACGGCCTCTGGACCCGGCGCCGGTTTGGCAACCGAACCGACTGGCTGGTCAGCGGGGTTGGCGGCTTGCTGTCGCTCCTATGGCTGGGGCTGGGATTCTCGGGCGTTGCACTCCTGTTGCTCCTGGCCGCCCTCCTGGCGCCCACCCCAGGCCTTCTCGCTCGCCAGAGCCCGGCTGCGCAGCTCGTCCAGGTCCTGGCCTTCTTCGCCGCGTGCATCCTGCTCGGTGTCGAGCTCATTTACCTGCGCGATTCGTTCGGCACCCGCATGAACACCGTGTTCAAGTTCCACTACAACGCGTGGCTCCTGGCCGGCGTCGCCGCGGCACTGGTCGTCGCGCGGCTCGTGCGAGAGGCGCGCGGCTGGCGGATCGCGAGCGTGGTCCTCGCCAGCGTCTTTCTGGCCGGGGGGCTGGTGTATCCGCTCACCGCAACCTGGCAGCGGCTGCGCGCTGATCCACCGGGCGGAGCAACGCTCGACGGCCTCCAGTTTCTGGCCGCGGACGAGCGCGCCGCCGTCTCCTGGCTGCGTACGCAGGCCGCCGCCCAGCCAGGCGGTCGGGTGGTGATCGTGGAGGCTGTGAGCGGCTCCTACACCCAGGGTGCGCGCATGGCCACGTACTCGGGCAATGCCACCGTGCTTGGCTGGCCGGGCCACGAGCTGCAGTGGCGCGGTCCGATCCCCGAGCTGGGACGGCGGGAGGGTGACATGGCCGGGCTGTACCGAGACGCCGATCCTGCCCAGGCAAGCGCCATCGCCGGCCGGTACGGGGCGCGGTACGTGGTCGTCGGCGGCTTGGAGCGCCAGAAGTATGGCGAGCAGGTGGCCACCCGGTTCGACGGCATTCTCCCCGTCGCCTATCGCACCGGCGGGGTCACGATTTATCGCGTCTGAGGCCGGCGCCTGGAGTTTTTGAGCCGCTGCGCATGGGTTCGTCGCGGCTTTGCCCCAACGTCGTGCGGATATGTGATTGAGTCAGCACGTTTCGCGAAATGCATCGGTATCCTCGCCTATACTGGGCGCAAGTTCTCGGGGACCGCCCACCGCCCCGCACAGCGGCGGCGGAATCGCGGTCGGAGGTCCGACTTTTGAGTTCTGTGCAGGTGGGGCGCCGCGCTCCGACCGCCACACCCACACCCACCTCACCGCAGCTCGCGGACGACGCCGAACGTCGCCCGAGTGTCGAGACGCCCGGCGCGGCGCGACGGCGCTACGCCTTCGAGCTGCCGTTCGAGCCGGACCTCCTCCCGATCTTCGGGCTGGTGCTGGTCGCGCTGGCGCTGCGCCTGTGGGACCTGGGCGCGAAGGCGCTGCACCACGACGAGAGCTTGCACGCCGTGTACTCATGGTACCTGTACGTGGGCCGCGGGTACGTGCACGACCCGATGATGCATGGGCCGTTCCTGTTCATCACCAATGCCCTGACGTACTTCGTGGTCGGCGTCAACGACTTCACGGCGCGGCTCATGCCGGCGCTCTTCGGCACCGTGCTGGTCGGCCTGCCGTGGCTGCTTCGAAACGAGATCGGCCGCGGCGGCGCGGTGGCGGCGGCGGCGATGCTCGCCATCTCACCATCGTTCCTGTATTACTCGCGTTTCCTCCGCCAGGACATCTACGTGGACGTGTTCACCTTGCTGATGGTGATTGGCGTCTTCCGGTACCTGGCCACCGGCCTGCACCGCTGGTTTTACACCGCGGTTGTCGCGACCGCGCTGCTCTTCGCCACCAAGGAAGACGTCTTCATCAGTGGGTTCATCGCGTTCACCTTCCTGGCCGGCGCCTGGTTCCTGCTTCCCCGAGAGCCGCGGGCCCACTTCCGCGCTCGTGTACGGGCCCTGGGCTGGAGCCGCTGGCTGTGGGGCGCCGCGGTGTTCCTGGCGATCAACCTGGTGCTGTACACCACGTTCTTCACCAACCTTCGGGGCATCTGCACGGCCCTGGTCACGCTCCCCCTGGAAGGCTGCAGCGGCGCGAAGGGCGCGTTGAACTACTGGCTGGACCAGCAGGACTTCCGGCGCGGTGGGCAGCCGTGGTTCTACTACGTCATGCTCATGCCGCTGTACGAGCTCCCACCGCTCGTCTTCGGAGCCCTGGCACTGTTCCGGGCCCGCGGCAAGAACTTCTTCTTCTGGTTTTCCGCGTACTGGTTCGCGGCGGCACTGCTCATCTACTCGTGGGCAGGCGAAAAGATGCCCTGGATGCTGCCGCAGATCGCGCTGCCGTTGATCCTGATGGCTGGGCGGCTCCTGGGCGAGTGGGCAGAGGCCGGCTGGGGTCGTCGAGCGCTCAGCGGCAGGGGGTTGGCCATCGGCGGACTGCTGCTGTTCGGCGTGCTGTGCTTGCTGGCGTGGGTCAACCTGGGCGCTGCGCAGGGCGCGGTTCCCCTGGACGCCCAATCAGCAACGCTGCAACGGATCGCACTGAGCGTGGTGGTCGCCGCGATCGCGGGTGGAACCGTCTGGCTTGCCACGCGCTGGGGGTCGCGGATCTGGAAGCCGGGACTCGCCCTGGGTGTGCTGGCGATCCTTGGCGCCGGCTGGCTACGCGTGTCCCTCGGCGTCAATTATGACCGGCCGGACACGCCGACCGAGCCGCTCGTGTACGTGCAGTCCTCGCCCGATGTGGTCTTCGTGGCGAAGGAGATCGAGCGGATTGCCGCCCAGACCGGCCAGGGGAAGGACCTGCGCATCCTGATGGACAACGGCTGGGGCGACGGCGTCCACGAATCGGTGGCCTGGCCGTTCGAGTGGTATCTGCGCGATTACAAGAACCGCACCTACTTCACCAAGACCATCGACCCGCGGTTGAACCTGGCGGACTACCCGGTGCTGCTGGTCATGGCGCCCAACATCGAGCCAATCCAGGCGCAGCTCGCGCAGTTCAACGGTACGAAGTACCGCCTGAACTGGTGGTTCCCCGAAGACTACAAGGGCTTCGACGCCGAAGGGCCCGGGGTGACGATTGCTGGCAGGAAGATCGCCCTACCGTGGCTGAACTTTGGCCTTATCAAGGACACCCTCAGCGTCCCTCAGAACCAGCTCAGCCTGTTGAAGTTTCTGATCTATCGCCAGGCGCCTAATGAGCTTGCTGGGCGCGAGTTTTATGCGTACATCAACAAGAACGTGCCGCAGATCGGGTTTGGCGGCCCCGCATCTCCCGCGGCGGCACCCTCGACCGCGAGCCAGCCGTTGGCGGTCCCCAGTGGGCCTCGAACGGCCGTACAGCAGCAGGGTCCGGACGGGTCCATCATCTTTGGGCGCTCGGCGGAGGGCGCCTCCGTTCTGACAGACCCGAAGAACGTCGCGGTCGCACCGGACGGGCGCATCTATGTTGCCGAAGGCCGCGCCGGGCGCATCACGGCTTTCAACCCGGACGGGACGATCGCCAGCTCGTGGGGCTCATTCGGGGCTGGAGACGGTCAGTTGCAGGAGCCCTGGGGCGTCGCGGTGGCTCCCAACGGCGACGTGTACGTGGCAGACACCTGGAACCATCGCGTCCAGCGCTTCGACGCCTCCGGCAAGCCGCTTGCGAAGTGGGGCTCGCTGGACGACGCGAAGGGTCTTGCCGATGGAAGTAAGCCGTCGGCATTCTGGGGACCTCGCTCCATCGCCATCAGTCCCAGCGGCGAGGTGTACGTCAGCGATACGGGCAACAAGCGGATCCAGGTGTTCGATGCGTCCGGGCGCTACCTGCGGATGTTTGGCGGTGAAGGTACGGGCCCCGGCCAGCTTCGGGAGCCCGTCGGGCTGGCCTTCGACAGCCAGGGCACGCTCTGGGTTGCCGACGCCTGGAACCGCCGCATTCAGCGATTCAGCCCGACCGGGCAGCCGCTGGCCGAGTTTGCGGTCCCCGCCGAGTGGCAGGGCACGGCGGTGACGAACAAGCCGTACATTGCCGCGAGCGAAGACGGACGGATTGCTGCAAGCTTCCCCGACTCGGGGCGCGTGCTGGTGTTCGACACGGATGGACGCCAGGTGGCGCAGTTCCAGCTTCCACAGAACGGCTACCCGGTGGGCGTGAGCCTGGCGCAGCCCGGCAGACTCCTGGTCGCGGACTCTCGCAACGGGCTCGTCATCTCATACCCGCTCCCCTGAGCACGCGCTGGCTCGCTTGCGTCCAGCGGTTGCTCGATGCCCCCACTGCTGCGCACCTCCCCTTTTGCATCACCGTCGGCAGCGCCGCCTGCCTTTCACGCTCACCACGCCCACCGGAGGACATCTCTTGGCACTGAAAGGCCGGGTACTCGGCCTCGCACTCACCGTGCTCTTCCTGTGGCTCGCGGTGCAGCAGGTTGACCCGAGCAAGCTGGGCTCCGAGCTGGCTCGGGTCAACTACCTGTGGCTCGTGCCGTCCGGGTTGAGCACGCTGGTGGGCTACGGGCTGCGAACCGCGCGCTGGCGAGCCATTTTGAGCGGCGAGGCCCGGGCCGGCATGCGCACGCTCTTTCCTATCCTGATCATGGGATTTGCCACGAACAACCTGCTCCCGGGCCGACTGGGCGAATTCTGGCGTGCCTACTTGCTGGGCCGGAAGCGGAACGTGCGCAAGAGCGCGGCGCTCGCATCCGTCGTCGTGGAGCGGCTGTTCGACGGGATCGTGCTCATCCTCATTCTGTCCATCGTGGCACGAGTGGTCCCGCTCCCAGCGCTCGGCCAGCAGGTACAGGTGCTTGCCACTGCAATCTTTCTCGTTGCCACGCTGGGGATGGCGCTGATCCTGTGGAAGCCAGTCCTGGTGCAGGTGCTTCTGCGGATGGCCCTGCGCCCGGCTCCCGAGCGCATTCGGCAGTGGGTCGAGAGCGTCTCTGCCGCGTTCCTCGACGGATTAGCGCCCTTGCGCTCGCCGAGCGTGCTCCTCGTGGCCGCCGTATTCTCGGCGGGCGTGTGGCTGTTCGAGGGCGCCTCGTATTACCTGCTCAGTCGTGGAACAAACCTCGGCCTGGAGGCCGCGATGGAGCTTCCGGCGATGGGTCTGACGCTGGTCATGATCAATCTGGGCATCATGGTCCCGGCGGCTCCCGGGTACGTTGGTACGCAGGAGTTTTTCGGCAAGCAGGCTCTCGGCGTCTTCGGGGTTGACCCGGAGTCGGCGCTGGCGCTCGTGCTGGTCTCCCACGCAGTGCAGTACGCGCTGGTGACCGGGCTTGGGCTGGCGTTCTTCGCGCGCGAGCACCTTTGGCCTTCCAGCCTTGCGCGAGTCACCGCGGCCGTCGCGGCCCGTGGCGCGCCAGACCCGAAGCCACTCTCCTGACGGCGTCCGCACGACAGCCATGACCCGCGGGAACACCGCCAGGATCAGCGTCGGCGTCGCGGTCAGCGCGGTGCTCCTGGCGCTGTTGCTGAAGGCGGTCGATCCAGCGCAATTGGTCGACGACATCCGCCAGTCGGATTGGCGGCTGCTCTTGCCGGCGACGGCGCTCTACTTCGTTGGGGTATGGGTGCGCAGCATCCGCTGGTCCCTCCTGCTGCCGCGCGAGACGCGGAACCAGGCGAACATCTTTCGCGCGCTCATCGTCGGCTTCACGGTCAACAACGTCGTTCCCATCCGACTGGGAGAGATCGGGCGGGCGTACCTGCTGGCGCGGTGGGACGGCGTTCCCTACGGCTCCACGATCGCCTCGATCGTGGTGGAGCGGATCCTGGACGGACTGACGCTGTCGGCGCTCCTGGTCCTGGGAATGCTGTTCGTCTCACCGCCGGCGTATCTGGTCGGCCTCGCCGCGGCTCTGGCTGCGGTGTTCGTGGGCGGGGCGATCGGCGTCGCGATCGCGGCCTGGCGCACCTCGGCCCTGGTGGCCGTCGCGGCATGGGTGGCCCGGTGGCTCCCGGCGCGCCTGGGGCTGCTGCTGGTGCGCCTCGCAGAGGGCTTCGCGGGATCGCTGGGCGTTATCCGCGGGGTGCCACTGCTGCTGACGCTCGCCGGCCTTTCCCTGGTTGCCTGGATGATCGAGCTGAGTGTCTTCTGGCTGCTGATGCTGGCCTTTCCGATCCAGCCGTCGTTTGCAGACGCGGCGATTGTGGGCACGCTCGCCAACTTCGCCACGGCGATCCCCTCATCGCCCGGCTACGTGGGGACGTTCGACGGCGCCATCGTCCGGGTCCTGGGAGACCTGCAACCGGCGGTCTCAACGGGAGTCGCCGCCGCGTATGCCCTTGTTCTGCACGCCGTGCTGTTCATTCCGGTGACGCTGGTGGGTATCGCAATCCTGTGGCGCGCCAACCTGTCGCTGGGCGAGCTGACGCGCGGCTCGAGGGCCAGCCTCGCCCCCAGCGCGGCCGAGTAGTGCCTCGCGGGACTCCCCCGGGAGCGCAACCGCTTCCCGGCATGGAAGACAGCGGCCTGTCACCGATCCGCCGGCAGTACCTGGACCTGAAGCGACGCCACCCGGACGCCATCCTGTTCTTCCGCCTCGGCGACTTCTACGAGACGTTCGAGAGCGATGCGGAGATCGCGGCTCGGGTTCTGGACCTGGCCCTGACCTCGCGAGAGATGGGCCGCGGGGAACGGTTGCCGATGGCGGGGCTGCCTGCCCACGCCGCGGAGGGCTACCTGGCGCGCCTGATCGCCGAGGGGTACCACGTCGCGTTAGCCGAGCAGGTGGGCGACGTGGTGAAAGGCGGCCTGGTGCGGCGCGAGGTAGTCCGCGTGCTCACCCCGGGCACCGTCATCGAGGACAGCTTGCTGGCGGCGGACCGCAACAACTTCCTGGCGGCGCTGGCACTGCCAGAAGGCGGCGAACAACCAGGACGCTGCGCCGGGCTTGCCTACCTTGACGTAAGTACTGGCGACTTCTGGGCTGGAGAGCTTCCGTACACGCGTGACACGCTGGCCGCCGAGCTGACGCGGATCGGCCCCGCGGAGTGCCTGGTGCCGGAGGGCCGTCGGGCCTTCGCCGTTTCCGTGCTGCCCGACGGAGCCCACGTCACGGAGCGCGGTGCCGACCGCTTCGCGCCCAGCACGGCGAGCCGCGCGCTGGCGCGGCACTTCGGCGGCGGCGCCGAGGGCAGCGGTCTTCACGAAGCGCCGCTAGCGCTGGCCGCCGCCGGCAGCCTGGTTGCCTACGTGGCCGAGACGCGCGAAAGCGCGGTTCGCACGCTGTCGCCGCCCCGACTCTACTCCACGGCCGGCACGATGCTGCTCGATCGCGCGACACGGCGGAACCTCGACCTGTTGGACGGCGGGGGCACGGGCCTGTCGCTGGTTCGCGTGCTTGACAGAACGCGGACCTCCATGGGCGCTCGGCTGCTGCGGGCGTGGCTCGGGCAGCCGCTGCTTGACCCGGACTCGATCAATCGCCGCCTGGACGCGGTCGAGACGCTGGCGCGCCACGCCAGCGCCCGCGGACGAGTGATCGTCGCGCTCAAGGGGCTTGCCGACCTGGAGCGGCTCGGCGCTCGCGCCGGCCAGGAGGCGCTGGCGCCCCGCGAATGCCTGGCGCTGGCAGGCGCACTTGCCCGCGTGCCAGCTATCGACACCGCGCTACGCGACCTCCCGCTCGCGGCGGCGCTCGCGGATGCGCGGGCGGCTCTCGATCCCGTGGACGAAGCCACGGGCGACGTGCGCGCCCACGTTCGAGAGGGCGCGACGATTTTCGGCGAGGGCGTGGTCTTGCCGGGCGTCTCAGCCGAGCTTGACGAGCTGCGGTCGCTGGCTGGTGATGGGCGCCAGTGGATCGCGGGCCTCGAGCAGCGCGAGCGTGAGCGGTCCGGCGTTCGCGGCCTGAAGGTGGGCTTCAACAAGGTCTTTGGCTATTACCTGGAAGTCTCAGCGGCCCAGTGCGCGCAGCCAACCGATTACTACCAGCGCCAGGTGACGGGCGCGGACGCGGTGCTGCCTCACCTCGAGAAGTTGGGGTGGACCCGCAAGCAGACCGTTGCCAACGCGGAGCGCTTCGTCACGCCCGAGCTGAAGGAGATGGAGGGTCGAGTTAATCGAGCCGCCGACGAAGCGCTGCGCCTGGAGAGAACGCTGTACAACGGGCTGCTGGCGCGCCTGGCGACGCTGGCGCCGCGTATCAGCGCTACGGCGCGGGCAATTGCCAGGATCGACGTTGTAGCGAGCCTCGCCGAAGTGGCCGAGGCGAACCGTTACGTCCGTCCCGTCGTGGATGGATCCACGCGGCTGGAGATCGCGGGCGGGCGACACCCGGTGGTTGAGCAGGCGCTGCCGCCCGGCGCATTCGTGCCGAACGACACTCGCATGAACGGGGAAACGCGTACGGCACTCCTCACGGGCCCCAATATGGCCGGCAAGAGCACCTATTTGCGCCAGGTCGCGCTGATCGTGGCCATGGCGCAGTCCGGCAGCTTCGTACCCGCGGTATCGGCGGCGGTCGGCGTGGTGGACCGGATCTTCACCCGCATCGGCGCCCAGGACGATCTCGCGGCGGGTCGTAGCACGTTCATGGTGGAGATGTCTGAGGCCGCGGCCATTCTGCGGTCCGCCACCGGTCGCAGCCTGGTGATCCTGGACGAAGTGGGCCGCGGAACCAGCACGCACGACGGGCTGTCGCTGGCTCGCGCCATCCTCGAGGATCTGCACGGCCTGGAACGGCCCGGAGGATCGCCCAAGACGCTTTTCGCCACCCACTACCACGAGCTCACGAGCCTCGCCGAACACCTGCCGGGGGTGGAGAACTATCGCCTTGAAGTGCTGGAGCAGGGAGACGACGTGGTGTTCCTGCACAGCGTCGTGCCAGGTGGCGCGGATCGCTCGTATGGGGTCCACGTGGCGAAGCTGGCGGGAGTACCGGAACGGGTGGTCGCGCGCGCGGCCTCACTTCTGCGCGAGCTTGAAGCGACGCCGCCGGTCGCTCGCCGGGAGCAGCCTCCGCGGGCCGTGATGACTGCACCGTGTTCCGTGTGCGATGAGCTGGCGGCGCTGGAGGTGCTACAGCTCAGTCCGCTACAGGCCCAGGCTGAGCTTCACCGGTTGTGGGAGCAGGCGCGGCGCACCCTGCGCGACTTGACAGAACGTGCGTCCCGCGGTGGCTGACCAGCGCATCCAGGTGATGGATCCCCACCTGGCGGCAAAGATCGCCGCCGGGGAGGTGATCGAGCGTCCGGCTTCGGTGGTGAAGGAGCTTGTGGAGAACGCCCTGGACGCGGGCGCAACCTGGGTTCGGGTGGAAGTGGAAAATGGCGGCGCCGAGCGGATTGTGGTGGCGGACGACGGCTCGGGGATTCAAGCGGAGGAGGTGGAGCTGGCGTTCCGCCGCCATGCCACGAGCAAGCTGAAGCGCGAGGCCGACCTGGACCGCCTGGTGACGCTGGGGTTCCGAGGCGAGGCGCTGCCAAGCATCGCCGCCATTGCCGACGTGGTGTGCACCACCCGCGCGAACGACGAAGCCGCAGGGACGGAGGTGCGGATTGACTCGGGCGCGTTCGAGCGACGTGCCGTGGCGCGTCAGCCAGGCACTACGTTGGAGGTGCTGGGCCTATTCTCGCGCTTCCCGGCTCGACGTAAGTTCCTGCGAACCCGATCGACGGAGGCCGCGGCCTGTCTCCAGGTGGTGGTACCGCTGGCGCTCTCGTTCGCCGAAGTACGCTTCGAGGTGCGCATCGACGGCCGCGAGGTGCTGCGGACACCGGGCCGCGGGACTCTGCGTGAAGCGGCTGCCGCCGTGCTCGGCAGCGACGCCGACGCGCACCTGCTGGAGATGAACGACGAGCTGGTGGACGACGAGGGCCGAGTGCTAGTGCGTATCCGGGGACTGTGCGGCACGGGTTCGTACCACCGCGCATCCCGTTCGGGCCAGTTCCTGCTGCTCAACCGGCGCCCCATCCAGAACCGCACCCTGGGTTTTGCCGTCCACGAGGCGTATGGCTCGCTGGTTCCCGTCGGCCGCCACCCAGTGGCGGTGGTCCAGGTGGACGTCCCACCAGACGAAGTGGACTTCAACGTCCATCCCAGCAAGCTGGAAGTGAAGCTGCTCCGGGAACGGGCTGTCTTCGGCGCGGTTCAGCGGGCGATTCGCACCACCCTGGGCAGCCAGGGTTGGACGATTCCCACCTGGGATGCGGTGGCACCCGTGCCCGGTGCTGGCCTTGGCTGGCCGGCCGCGGGTTCGACCCTCGGGAGCGAGACCGCTGGCGAGCATAGTGGCCCTGCCGCGGGCGGCCTGCTGGTGGGCGGTGAGCAGTTGCAAGCATTGCGCGTGGTGGGCCAGGTGGGCAGCACCTACGTGGTGGCCGAAGGCGACGCGGGGGTGTACCTGGTGGACCAGCACGCCGCGCACGAACGGGTGCAACTGGAGGCGCTCCGGGCCAGCCTCGCGGGAACCGATGCGGAGCGTCAGTTGCTCCTCGAGCCGCTCGTCGTCGCCGCGCCCGCAGAGGCGGTGCTGGAGGTGGAGCGCGGGCGGCTGGAGCTGCTTCGACTTGGCTTTGATGTGCAAGCGTTCGGCGCCGACGCGCTGCTTGTGCGGGCCGTGCCGGCGCTCCTCGCGCAGCGCAACCCGGAGCGCCTCTTGGGCGAAGCCGTCACCGCGCTCGTCCGCCAGACCCACGGGCTGGTAGCAGATCCCCAGGCAACATGGGTCGAGCGGTTGGCGCTGGTCCTGGCCTGCAAGAGCGCCGTTCGGGCCGGCGACAGCCTGGGTCGAGCAGAGATGGAAGCGCTGCTCCGCCAACTGGGCGAGACGGCCCTGTGCCGAACCTGCGCCCACGGCCGACCCACCGCGGTGCTCATGCCGTTCGCTCAACTGGAGCGAGAGTTCGGGCGGCGGTAGGCGCGCTGACGCTCCCGCAATCTGCAGTGCTTTCGCATTGATCGCGCTCCTCGCTTGAGGATGAGGTGCTGTGGCTTTGGGCTTCCGAGCGCCGCCAATGCGAAATGCGGAGAGTCGCGCAGGCACTCAGGTGGCGAGGCTCTCGGATGGTGGAGGTGGAGACGACCCTGACCATGGTAGTGTCGTCTTGTGCGAATTTGCTCCACATGCTGCCAAGCCTTCGAGCCGTCGAGCCGACACCGTGCCTGCCCCGCGTGCCGGGCGCGCGCGGCGAAGCGTGCCTGCCCGAAGTGCGGCGCCCTTATCCAGGCGAAGTCCCGGACATGCGCTGGCTGCGTTGTCGCGCGCGATTTCAGCGGCTCGCGGAACCCAAACTGGAAGGGTGAAGCGGCACGCCACAAGAGCTACCACGGGTATGTTTACGTGCGCCGACCAGACCACCCACGGGGCGTGAAGAACGGCGGGTATGTCTTTGAACACATCATCGTCATGGAGTCATTGCTGGGTCGCCGGTTACTGCCCAGTGAGAACGTCCACCACAAGAGTGGAGTAAAGACCGATAATCGTGCTGAGAACCTCGAGTTGTGGGTGCGTGGGCAACCAGGCGGGCAGCGGGTTGACGACGCGGTGGCTTGGGCCCTCGCCATCCTTAACCACTACGCACCGGAGCGACTCGCTCTCAGCGCTCGATCTCAGACTTCCAAATGAACGAGGCCCTGCCAATTGGCAGGGCCTCGTTCATTTGGTGGAGGTGGGGGGTAATTGAAACCCCCGTCCAGGGCAGGTTGACTGGAGATGTACTACAGGCTTGTTCGGTGATTTAGCTCTTATGCCTCAGGCTCTCGCCGACAGGATCTCGAGGCACCAGCCGAGTAGTCTTTTGTGCGCCTTACCCGGCGTTCCAGCGCACAGCAACCTAACTAAGTGGCTTCAGATTCCGGCCCATCAGGTGGAGGCCGGAGTGAAGTACGCGGGGTTTAGGCCGCGTAAGCGAGTTCGCGATTGCCAGTTAATGGCGTGGTAGCGGATTTTCGAGGGAGCCACCATCCTCGGCCTGCAATCTACAGATCTTCCCCTCTGTCGAAACCTGACACCCCCGTGCAGTGCACGCGGTGTGGGAGGGGCGTATGCCTTTTTCCAGGTGCGTTCACAGGATAGAACACTGTGCGGTCAGCGCGCATTCCTTATCTCGGGGCCGGGTCGTGAAGCTCAGCGCAGGCCCGATTCCTTGAGAGCCCGGTCGATCTCGCGCTTGGACTCGCGCTCACTGATGGCCTGGCGCTTGTCGTACTGCTTCTTACCTCTGGCAAGCCCGAGCTCCACCTTGATCCGGCCGCGCCGGTCGTATACGCGCAACGGCACGAGGGTGTTGCCAGACTCACCGGCCCGAGCTGCCAGCCGGCCGATCTCGCGCGTGTGGAGCAGAAGCTTGCGGGCCCGGCGCGGTTCGTGGTTCCAGATGCTGCCCTGCTCCCACGGGTAGATGTGCGCGTTCCAGAGCCAGATCTCGCCGTTCTGGGCTCGGGCGTAGGCGTCGCGGAGGTCCACGTTTCCGGCGCGAACCGATTTCACCTCGGTGCCCTGCAAGGCCAGCCCCGCCTCGATGCGTTCCAGGATGGCGTATTCGTGGAGGGCGCGCTTGTTCGAGGCGTAGGTCCGCTCGGGACGCTTCTCGGGCGCGGCAGCGGCTGAGCCACTGCCGGCCGGCTGGGTGAGAACGGTCTTACCGCGGGCCATGGTCCATCCGCCGGGTGCTAGGTGCGGGCATCTGTGCTCTTACCCGCGACTCTACGCGATAGGGAGGACCGCGGAGCCCGAGAAACCGCACCCTCCTCTCGAGTGCGCGTGTGTGATGGCGCCTGGGGACGCCGGAGCCCAGGAGTGCAGTGGGAATCAGCAGACCTTCGAGCTCAGGCCGGCATCCTCGCCCAGCTCGCCGGGCGTGCCGACCGGGACATCCCCCTTGCGCTCGGCCGAGGTGAGCGGATGCCTCTCCGCGCCTACCGAGCCGATGGAGCTGTGCCGAGCATGCTCGGCGTCATGAACGACGTACACGTCTTCCGTGGTGGACGCCTGCCCCGGCGCCGCGCCCGCGTCGTGCGGCTCGTGCCGGTGGGCGGACGATGAATCTGCCATGCGGTCCTCCTGCACGCTCCGGCCGTGCAGCCGTCGTGCCATGCACGTCAGCCCAGATCGTGGGACGCCGCCACGCGGTGCTGGGGCAGCTCGGCCACGAGCTCTTCGGCGGTGGCACTGTAGCGGTCGAAGGCGTCGCGCAGGTGCTGCACCTGGTAGTGGGCGTAGATGCGCTTGGTGGTCTCCGGCGACGAGTGGCCGAGGATGTCCTGGACCTCAGAGAGGCTGGCCCCGCGGTTGAGCAGGACGCTGGCCTTGGCATGGCGGAAGTGGTGGGTGCTGGCCGGAACGCCAGCCGCCTTGGCGTACTGGCGCACGATGTACCAGATCGATTGTGGCGAGAGCCGCCACCGCTCGCCGCCGGGGCCGGCCGCTCGGCCACGGCGATTGTCGTGACGAAGGAAGAGCGGCTGCAGCAGGTCGTCACGGGCATTGACATAAGCTCGGATGGCCTCGAGCGTGGCGGCATCGAAGAACACCACCCGCTCCTTGTCGCCTTTGCCAGTGATCAACGCACGGTCGGCCCAGCCGTCGTCCAGGTCGTGGCGATCGAGCCGCGCCACCTCCTCGCGGCGCATGCCGGTGGTAAACAGGGTGAGGATGAGCGCCTTGTCCCGCAGCACTTCAAGGCGGCTGGCACCCTTCCGCAGTTGCGGATCGGGCACCGGCAGGCCCGTGACTCCCGTCACGATCAAGGGGATGCGGCGGTTGATCCGCGGCGTCTTATAGCCGCCGCGGCCCATCGCCTCACGCAGGATGGACTGCATCTGCTCGTAGCTGACACTCGGCGCCAGCAAGGCTCGCCGGGCGAGGAACCGCACGAACGCTCGTGCCGCCGAGAGGTAGGTGACCACCGTCGCACGATGGCTCCGACCGTGCGCTTTGACCAACCAGGCGTAGAACTCCTCGAGGGAGGTACCGGTGAGCTGCTCGGGGCGCCAGGTTTCCAGCGGCCCGTGGCGCGCCGTCAGGAAAGCGTTGAACCGGTTGAGACCGGTCGCATAGGTGGCCGTGGTCTTCGGGGACTTCCCCGCCAGCGAGGTGGCGAACTCCCGTTGCAGGGCGAACAACAGCAGGCTCTCGCGCTCCTCGGCAGGCACATCTCCGATGCTAGGGCGGGTTCTCGCCGAGAGGGGCAATCCCGAGTTGCGTTTGGAGCACGGTCCGGACCTGTCCGTACACGCTGCGACACCTGGAGTTGGCGAGCAGGTACTCGGCGCCGTGCCATGGCTCGCGCGATGCCCGCGCAGATTCGGATCAGGCGAGCGGGATGTCCGTCTTCGGGAAGTCATCGCCTTTTGCGAGGAGTGGTTCGCGGGCGATGCGAGCTGCGGCGTAGGCGAGGCAGTCCCCGAAGTTGAGGCCGGCGGCATGGCGCCCCTCGCCGAAGCGCCACCATGCCGACACAGCCTCCTGCCAGTGCTGAGGCCCGAACTCGATCACGACGGCGTCCATCGTGGCGACGAGGTGAGCGAGCAGGGCCGACGCATCCAGGCCCATGCGCGACGAGAGCACGAGCCCTGCTTCCACCAGGGTCGGCGCACCCACCGCAACGGTGTGCGCGGTGCTGATCCGGGCGATGAAGGTATCCCGCTCGGGTTCATCCAGCATGATCGCCACGAGCACGGACGTATCCAGGATCACACGCCCTCCGGACCGTAGCCGAGTATCTCCTCCACCTGTTCCTTCGTGGTCGTGCCACCACGGCATCCCACGGGGAGGCGTGGCCAGACGTCCCTCTCGAGGAATTGGATGAGCCGAGCGCCTCGGTCGCGCTCGCCGTTCCGGAGGAGCAGCCGCTGCTTGCGCTCGTGAAGCGCCCGCCGGATTGCACCAGTCTTCGATTCGCCCGTGAGGGCCGCAACCTCCCTGGCGAGCCGCTCAGTCTCGGGATCCTTGATATTCAGCGCCATGGTGTAATCATAGCTAGATGGTGTATGGGGCGGTATCCGACCGAACGCCAGGCGCTCTGGCGCGACCTGTTCTGGCGAGAACACCCGTCGCGGCACGCTGGCATGGCCAGAGCGCGACCTGGGGCAACCCGCACCAGGCGCGGCTCTCGGCGCGCATTGGCGCGGCCCGCACCGCGTGTGCCGAGGAGGAGGCGCCTGCAACTCCGGAGCTACCGCCACACCGATTTTATGCGACCTAATGCACGTTAGTTCTTATAAACTGACTTCGGTGGAAGTTCCTTCCACCGGTACTGACCATCGGCACCTTGGCTCAAGGCGATGGGAGCGTCTCCGGACGCTCGCGCGATGCGAGCTGCTGTCGCCGGTGCCACCGCTGGGCTCTTCAACTTCAGCCCTTGAGCTACAGCCGGCTTCAGCTGCACCGAGCAAGCGAAGAGCCCCGATTCAGAAGTCACTCTGAATCGGGGCTCTTCGCTTGCTCGGTGAGAACGTGGCGCGTCCGCGTGGAGCGCCTCTGCGCTAGGCGGTCAGGGATAGATACCGCGCGTGAGCGTTGCTTCGGCGACCCGCTGGACGGCCAGCATGTACGCCGCCAGGCGTAGATCGACCGTGTGCTCGGCGCCCATCCGTTGGACTTCGTCAAAGGCGCGCAGCAGGGCCCGGCGCAGACGGGCATTGATCTCTTCGATGGTCCAGAAGAACTCCTCGCGGTCCTGGACCCATTCGAAGTAGCTCACGGTCACACCGCCGGCGTTTGCCAGGATGTCCGGGATCACCAGGGTGCCATTGGCGCGGAGGATGTCGTCGGCCTCGGGCGTGGTTGGCCCATTGGCTCCTTCGGCCACGATCCGTGCCCTGATTTGGGGCGCGTTCTCCGCCGTGATCATGCCTTCAAGCGCCGCTGGAACCAGGATGTCGCAGTCGAGCTCCAGGAGATCCGCGTTCGAGATTGTCTGGGTGCGGGGCGCGCCCACGACCGAGCCGGTCTCCTGCTTATGTCGAGTCAGGGTCGCGAGGTCCAGCCCGTCCCCGTTGAACACGCCGCCCCGCGAATCGGAGACGGCGACGACCCGCGCACCGACCTCGTGCAAGAACCGGGCGCTGCTGGCGCCGACGTTACCGAAGCCCTGAATCGCTGCCCGCGCGTCATCAAGATCCAGGTCCAGCATCTTGGCGGCCTCCTGGATCAGGTACACCACGCCCCGGCCGGTGGCGTCTGCCCGCCCCTCGCTGCCGCCAATACTCAGCGGCTTGCCGGTCACGACTCCGGGCACCGAGTGGCCGCGATGCATCGAGTACGTATCCATCACCCAGGCCATCACCTGTGGGTTCGTGTTGACGTCGGGGGCGGGAATATCTGAGTCGGGTCCCAGCATGTCCGCGATGTCGGTCACGTAGCGGCGGGTCATGCGCTCCAGCTCGCGGGGGGACATCGCCGCGGGGTCGCACGTCACGCCGCCCTTGGCGCCGCCGAATGGGATCTTCACAGCTGCGCACTTCCACGTCATCCACATGGCGAGGGCGCGCACGTCGTCCAGGTTCAGGCTGGGGTGGTAGCGCAGCCCGCCCTTGGCGGGGCCCCGGACCACGTTGTGCCACACGCGGTACCCGTGGAACACGCGCGTCTCGCCGTTGTCCATCTGCACCGGGAAATGCACCGTCACTTCGCGCTTGGCGTGGCGAAGTACTTCCCGAACGCCCGGCGACAGATTCAGCTTGTCCGCGGCTCTGTCGTACTGGCGCTGGGCAACGTCCCACGCGGAGACTGACGGGGGAGTGGACGGCTGGGCGGAGCTCGGGACGTCGGGTGCGGAACGGGTGGGCGCCATAAGAGGAACGTACTTCCTTCGTTCGTCGTTCGTTCGCGCCGCGCGCGAGCTCCTGGAAATCACTCCGCCGGCCGGTCTGGTGATCGAAGGGCGGGATAAAATCGTGGTCGGTTCGGGCCGTCAGACCCCCACGGGGTAGGCGCCCGCCGGATTCTAGACCCGTGTGTTCCCCAAGCCGCAACTACGGCCCATGCACAAAGCGAGATCGACGCCTCGCCGTGCCCGAGCCGCGCATTCACGGCAGTCACCGCGGCGGGGGCTAGCGGAACGCGAACGTCTTGAACCGGGGCGCGATACGCGCCGGCAGCGTGCCACGGATCACGGTGCCGTGCTCCGTGTGGCGCTCACTGTGCACCGTGCCGCGCCGGTGGAAAAGGTCCACCAACTGGGTCTCCGTGTACGGAATGCGCACCCGCACCTCCTCAAACTCGCGCTGCAACATCACCTCGACGCGTTCCGCAAGCTCGTCCAGGTTCCAATCCCTGGCTGCCGAGACCACCACCGAGTCCGCCGCGCGGGCATCCGTCAGCGTTGCTTCCAGCTCCTCTCGTGAAGCGGCGAGCAGGTCTGCTTTGTTCAAAACGTTCAGCACCGGGGTCTCGCCAACGCCCAGCTCGCCGAGCACCTCCCGCACGATGCTCGCCCGCTCCTCCGCACGCCGCGAGGTTATGTCGACCACGTGCAGCAAGAGATTGGCTTCCTCAAGCTCCTCAAGCGTGGCACGGAACGCCGCTACGAGCCCCGTCGGCAGCTTGGCAATGAAGCCGACAGTGTCGGAGAGCAACACTTCCATCCCACCCGGCAGGCTCACGCGGCGCGTGAGCGGGTCCAGCGTGGCGAACAACTTGTCCTCCGCCACCGCTTCGGCTCGGCTGAGCGCGTTGAACAGAGTACTCTTGCCGGCGTTGGTGTAGCCCACCAGCGCCACGACCGGCATTCCGACTCTGCGGCGTGCGGAGCGCTGGGCCGATCGATGCTTGCGAATCCCTTCGATCTCCTCGCGCAGCGCCGAAATACGGGCGCGGATCAGGCGACGGTCAATTTCGATCTGGGTCTCGCCAGGGCCCCCGCGGAGGCCGATACCGCCACCCTGGCGCTCCAGGTGGGACCAGGCACGGGTGAGGCGGGGTAGCACGTATTCGAGCCGCGCCAGGTCCACCTGGACCC
Organism: Chloroflexota bacterium; assembly: GCA_016191465.1. Taxonomy (GTDB): domain Bacteria; phylum Chloroflexota; class UBA6077; order UBA6077; family CF-72; genus JACPOP01. Next base: position 70,711 of record JACPOP010000008.1, read on the forward strand.
GGCCCTCGCGCGTCCGGGCGCGCTGGGCGAAGATGTCCAGGATGAGCAATGTCCGGTCGACCACACGCGTGCCGAGCGCCTCCTCGATCACCTTGCCGGCGCTCGGGGGGAGCTCGTCGTCCACGATGACGACGTCCGCGTCCGCCGCCTTCAGCTCCTGGGCGGCCTCTTCCAGCTTGCCCTTGCCGAAGTAGCTCCGCGGATCGGGCTTCTCCAGCCGCTGCGACATTCGGCCTACCACCGTTGCCCCGGCCGTCCGGGTGAGCTCTTCGAGCTCGTCGAGCGATTCGCCGACCGTCCAGGCCGTGCCCCTGGTTTCCACGGCAAGCAGGTACGCCCGCTCGGGCTGCTGGACGCGGTCGTTTGAGGTGGAGCTAGTGCGCACGGCTGCTCGTGGGACGCTCGATGGGGAAATGATAGGCACTGCCCGTGCCGCGGCCCGTCCATTGTGGCGCCCGCCCCGGGCTATTGGCTGGAATGAAGCGCCTCGTTCAGCACAACCCGATTCTTCTTCGCCAGCACCTCGACGGCCCCGGTCTGGCTGTTGCGTCGAAAGAGGAGGCCCGGCTGGCCGCTCAACTCGGCCGCCTTGACCACCCGTCCATCCGGCAGGGCCACCCGTGTGCCGGCGGTGACATACAGGCCCGCTTCCACGGTGCAATCGTCTGCCAACGAGATGCCGATCCCGGCGTTCGCGCCAATGAGGCACCGCTCCCCAACTCGGATGACTTCCTTTCCGCCACCCGAGAGGGTGCCCATGATGGATGCGCCGCCGCCAACGTCAGTGCCGTTCCCAACCACCACTCCTGCCGAGATGCGGCCCTCGACCATGGAGGTGCCGAGGGTACCGGCGTTGTAGTTGACGAACCCCTCGTGCATCACCGTTGTGCCTTCCGCGAGGTGCGCGCCGAGGCGCACGCGATCGGCGTCGGCGATGCGCACGCCGGTCGGCACCACGTAGTCCGTCATGCGCGGGAACCTGTCGATGCTGTGAACGCGCACCTCGTGGCCGGCGGCGCGCAGGTCGGCTCGCTGAAACTCAAAGTCCTCCGGCTCGAACGGGCCGAGATTGGTCCAGACCACGTTGCTCAACAGCCCGAAAGCGCCCGCGAGGTTTAGCCCATGCGGCCGGACCTTGCGGTGCGAGAGCAAGTGCAGGCGAAGATACATGTCGTGGGCATCGACGGCCTTCTCGGCGAGATCGGCAATGAACGTGACCACCGCTGCCGTGGCACGTCCGTCCGTGGGCTGTGCCTGCTGGAGGACGCCCCGCCCGGCCTTGAGCGCGCGAATGTTCGGGTGGGGACCGGGAGCCGCCTGGGGCACAGGCTCAAAGGTGCTGAGCAGCTCCTCGATCTGCGGAAGGTCCAGCGGATAGGTTGCCGAGCCCGACCGGTGGCCGACAGCTTCAGCCAGGAGTGCCGCGGCGCGGAGACCCTCCGCGAGATTCGGCGCCGGGTAATAAGCGTCCAGCACCCTGCGGGCGCCACCTTCTGCCTCGGCCCTCGCTGTGCCGTAGGTTGCGATGCCGACCGCGAACGCCGCCGGCGGCTGGTAGTCGGCGCGCGCCTCCGCGCGCGCAACTCGGGTCAGGAACGCTTCCATCGTGCGGTTCGCCATGCTCGTGCCGTGTTCCTCTCCGTGCGTCAGAACGAGAACTCGATCGCGTCCCAGACGGAAAGCGCCCGGTCGATGCTGGTCATCGTCGGGACCAGCGCCACCCGGAAGTAGCCTTCGCCGCCCGGGCCGAAGGACTCGCCAGGACTGACGACGATGCCGTGTTCCAGTAGCCGTCGGAAGAATGACTGGGGATCCCGAGACGGCACGCGCACCCACAGGTAGATCGCCCCCTCGCTACCCGACATCTCATAGCCCTTGCTCCGAAGGAACTGCGCCATGCGGTCGCGTTTGGCGCGGAACAGCGCCCGACGTTCGGCCACGTGGGCGTCGTCGCGCCAGGCCGCGGCGGCGGCCGCCTGCACGAAGTTTGGTGAGCCAACCCCCATGTTGGGCCGGGTGCGCTTGAGCGCCGCGATCGCCGTTGGATCGCCGGCGATGTAGCCGCTGCGGTAGCCGGTCATCCCCGAGCGCTTTGAGAGCGATCCAAACGCCAGGACCCCCTGCCGCGCGACCTGGAGCACGCTCGGCGGCGGGCTGCTCTCGTCGAAATACAGGTCCAAGTAACACTCGTCCGCGCACACCAGGATGTCGTGCGTGCGCGCTATCTCGATCTGCTCGCGCAGGTACGTCTTGTCCACGCTCGCGCCGGTGGGGTTGTGTGGATAGTTCAACCACACAATCCGCGCCTGGGCAAGCACCTCGTCTGGCAAGCTGCCCAGGTCCAACCGATACCCGTTGGCTTCTCTCAGCGCCACCGGGTATTCGACGCCCTGCGCGTAGCGGGTTCCGGAGTCATAGACAGGGTAGCTGGGCGTTGGGTAGACCACCATGCGCCGGGCATCGGTGGGCCGCAGAAGCGCCAGGGGGAGATGAAAGATTGCCTCCTTCGACCCGTTGGCGGGGATCACTTCGGTGGCGGGGTCGAGGCTTACTCCCAGGCGGCGCTTTGCCCAGCCGGCGACGGCCTCGCGGAGCAGCGGCTGACCGACCACGGTGGGGTACCGCGACACCGGATCGAGCGCCTGGATCAGCGCCTGGCGGATGAACTCCGGCGTCGGCTCGATCGGATCGCCAACACCGAAGTCGAAGACTTCCTGGCCGCGCTCTGTCAGACGTTGCTTGGCTTCGTCCAGAACGGTGGTGAAGTAGGCGCCACTCGACGGTGCCGCGGGCGTGGACATACGTGCGACTGATCCTACACAGGCCCCAGCCGGCGAAGGAGATCGCCCTCGACTGCCGCCGTATAGACCGCCTCGGCCGGGCCGCGCATCCACACGTGCCCGTCTTCGGCAAGCCGAATAGCCAGGTCCCCCCCGGGCATACGGATCTGCACGGTCCTGCCCGTCAGTCCCAGGTGATGGCAGGCCACCGCCACCGCGCACGCCGACGAGCCAGAAGCCATCGTTTCACCCGCGCCACGTTCCCAGATCAATGCCTCCACCGTGTTGTGTGAAGTCGGACACACGAGCTGCACGTTGGTTCGATTCGGAAATGAGGCGTGTGTCTCGATCGCCGGCCCCAGGCGTCGAAGATCTTCCGGGTCCAGGCGCTGGCGCGGCACCACGCAGTGCGGGTTTCCGATGGAGAGCGCCACTACATCCAGCCGCTCGCCGAGCACATCGATCCGCGTGAGGTCGCTGCGTACTGTCGCGAGGCCCATGTCCACTGTCACCGCGGCCGGCGCGTCTCGAGGCCGCTCGATCTCGATGCCCACGACGCCCCCGCGTGTCCAGACCCGGAACGATCCCGCAGCGATTCGGGCGGTGTCTACAAGCCAGGCCGCGAAGATGCGGAGCCCATTGCCGCTCTTCTCCGCCTCGGATCCATCCGGGTTCAGGATGCGAAGTCCCACGTCGGCGCCATCCGCGCCCGGGCACAGTAGCAGCACGCCATCGGCGCCGAGCCCCAGGTTGCGGTGGCACAGCAGCCGCACCCGCTCCGGCGTCAGCTCGAACGGGATCTCGTCGGGGTCGCAGACCAGGTAGTCATTGCCGAGCCCGTGGTATTTCGCCAGTCGGGCAGAGCCGGTCACGGGACCAGGATGACTTTGCCGAACTGCTCGCCGGCCTCCAGACGCTCGAAGGCCGACGGAGCCTGTTCGAGGGAGACGACGCTGTCCACTGGCGGCACCAGCGCGTACGCCTGCACGTCGTGGAGCATGGCGCCAAACTCCGAGCGGTTGCCCATCGTGGAGGTTACCAGCGATTGGTGCTTGAACCACAGTCGGGCGAGGTTCAGCTCCACCTTCGGGCCGGCGGTGGCGCCCATGGTGAGCAGCACGCCTTCGCGGGCAAGGGACCTGAACGATTCGTCGATGGTGGCGGGGCCCACCGAGTCCACCACCGCGGTCGCGCCCCGCCCGTCGGTGGCTTGCCGCACCTGGCCCGAAAACCCGTCGCTGGGGAAGGCCGCCTCCGCACCCAGATCCAGAGCGCGCTGCCGCTTCGCCGCCTCGCGCGAGGTGGCGAACACGCGCAGGCCATGGGCCCTCGCCAGCAGCAGGCAGGCCGTTGCCACGCCGCCCCCAATGCCAACCAGCACCAGGCTATCGCCAGCCTTGAGGCCGCCGCGGGTGAACAGCAGGCGCCAGGCGGTGAGCCAGGCCAGCGGCAGCGCCGCGGCCTGCTCCGAGGTGAGATGGACCGGCTTGTCGAAGAGAGACGTGGACGGGACGACAACCGCTTCTTGAAGCGTTCCATCTACCTGCTCGCCGAGAATGGCCATCTTCGGGCAGTGGACCTCCTGACCGGCCTGGCAGGCGGGGCACACCCCGCAGGTGCGCATCGGGTACAGAACGACCTCACGCCCGATGTTCGACTCGTCTACGTCCGCGCCGACCGCCTCAACCGTGCCCGCACCGTCCGCCCCAGGAACACCCGGCAGCGCTCGCTTTGGCAGTCCTCTGGAGACGAATACGTCCAGGTGGTTCAGCGCGCTGGCCTTCAGCCGTACGCGCACCTCACCCGCGCCCGGCTCCGGGAGCGGCCGGTCCACCACCTGGAGCGAAGCCGGTCCGTTGAAACCTTGCAGCTCAAGTGCACGCACGGGTGAATGCTATCCGCATCGGACTGCCGCGGGTCGGGACGCATCGGGGATACTCGCCATCCGTGCCCGCAGACGGTTCCTCACTCGACACGCGCCTCATCGAGCTGGGCTCCGAGGTTGACAGTTGGACGCGCTTGCTGCTCGAAGCGGAGATCAGCCACGACGCGGAGCGCTTCGGCGGCATGCTCGCGTACCACCTCGGATGGCGCGATGAGGCGTTGGCGCGGCTGGAGCGACCGGGCGGGACGGGCAAGAAGCTGCGTTGCGGCATCGCACTCCTCACCTGTGAAGCGCTGACAGGCCTGATCGCCCCAGCCGGCGGCGCCGCCGTGGCGCTGGAGCTCGTGCACAACTTCTCGCTCGTCCACGATGACATCCAGGATGAGAGCGACATCCGCCGCCATCGCCCCACTGTCTGGAAGCTGTGGGGGGTGGCGCAGGGCATCAACGTGGGCGATGCCCTCTTTGCGCTGGCCCAGGTGGCGTTGGTTCGCCTGTCGGCGGAGGACGTCGCGGCTCGCCTGCTGCTCGAGCTGAACCGGACCTGCGTTCGGCTTGTGGAGGGCCAGTACCTGGACCTGGCGATGCAGCACGAGGCGCGCGTTCCCTCGCTGGCCGAGTACGAGGGTATGATCGCCCGCAAGACCGCCGCACTGTTCGCGTGTGCCGCCCGGCTCGGCGCGATTGCCGGTGGCGCGACGCTGGAACAGGAGGAAGCGCTTGCCGAGTTCGGGTACCAGCTCGGATTGGGTTTCCAGGAGCAGGACGACGTGCTGGGCGTCTGGGCCACCGAGGCCGAGACTGGCAAGCCCGTTGCCGCCGACGTGGGTGCGCGCAAGAAGGGGCTACCCGCCGTCCTGGCGCTACACGGTAGCGCCGCCCCCGAATGGCTCCGCACGCTGTACCTGGGCCCGGCGGCACTCGCGCCAGCCGACGTTCCGCGCATCGTGAACGCCTTCGAGCAGGCAGGCGTACAGGCTGAGGCCGAGCGGCGCGTCGAAGCGCACTTTGCCCTCGCGCGCGAGGCACTGAGCCGCGTTGGCCTCCGCGGTCCTTCGGCCGAGCTGCTGCAAATGCTTACGCGCGGGCTGACTGGGCGCAAAGCCTGATTCATGTTTCGCCCCTCCTACCACCCCCGGCTCGAATTGATCGTCGGTCCCATGTTCAGTGGCAAGAGCGCCGAGCTCGTACGGCGCGCACGTTTGGCCGAAATAGCCCACCAGCGGGTGCAGGTCTTTCGCCCTCTGACGGATACCCGGACTCCAGAGCAGGCGGTGTTCTCACGCAACGGCACCCAGGTGGCCGCGCGGACGGTCGTCGGTGTGCGTGAGTTGATCCAATCGCTCGCCGACGATGTCGAAGTGGTCGGCTTCGATGAGGCGCAGTTCTTCGAGGCTGATCTCGCCGACGCGGTGCAGTACCTCCTGGTGCACGGCAAGCGCATCATCGTGGCCGCGCTGGACCTCGACTTCGCGAGCCGCCCCTTCGGCGCGATCCCATCGCTGCTGGCCCTCGCCGACACGGTGGACAAGCTGACGGCCGTATGCCAGCGCTGCCACTCTCTCTTCGCCACCCGAACGCAGCGCCTCGTGGATGGCGCGCCGGCAACGGTGGACAGCCCGGTCGTGCTGGTGGACGATGCGCCCACGGAACAGGCGCACGTGGCCTACGAGGCTCGGTGTATCGATTGCTACCAGCCGCCTACCAGCGGGCCCTGGTTTCAGCCCTCCTACTGGGAGGTGACCGGTACCTGAACCGGCTTTGACAGCGCTCGTTCCGAGGCCCAGGCCGCGACCTGCGGCGCGAGCCGGGCAAGCACTTCATTCGTCACCAGTTGCCGCTCGGAGGCGATTCGCACCCCGCGCGCGGTCCGTTCCAGGACCCCTCCGTCAAGGAGAACCTGCCCCTCCTCGCCCAGCACCTCGCCAAGTTCGGCCTGAAACCGATGCCGCAGAACCGCGGCCGAAACCCCCTCGCGCAGCCGGAGTCCCAGGGTCAGGAAGTCCAGCATCGCGTCAGCCAGCCCAAATGGCTCGTCCTCCACGCGTGCCGCGGCTCCGCCAGTGGCAATCGAGCCGATGTATCGTTCCAGGGCCGGGGTGTTCTTCCACCTGCGGCCCTCGAACGACGACGCTGCTCCCGCCCCGAGGCCAATCCACTGCCCGTCGCGCCAGTACGTGAGGTTATGTCGACTTGCCTCGCCCGGCCGCGCCCAGTTGGAGATCTCGTACTGCTCGTAATCAGCGGTTGCGAGCACCGCACGCGCCAGGTCGTACTGGGCCGCCAGCGCATCGTCGTCCGGCAGACGCAGCCTGCCACGGGCCACGTCGCGCCCCATCGGCACCTTCTCGTCCACCGTCAGCAGGTAACACGACAGGTGGTCCGGGCTCAGCGCCAGCATCGCTTCGAGGGTGCTTCGCCAGTGTTCCAGGCTTTGGCTGGGCAGACCGTAGATTAGGTCCAGGTTGAGCCGCAGGTCCGCATCCTTCGCCCAACGGGCCGCCCGCCGCACGTCCTCGACTGAATGGCGCCGGCCGAGGAGCTGAAGATACGCGGGGTCGAGGCTCTGGACGCCCATGCTCACGCGGTTGACCCCGGCAGCGCGAAAGCCGCGCATCTTCGCCGCGTCCGCGTCGCCGGGGTTCGCCTCCAGGGTCACTTCGGCGCCGTCATCCAGCAGGACCATGCGCCGCACCGCCTTCAGCAGAGCGCTCACCTGGTCTGGACGCATCAGCGAGGGCGTGCCCCCGCCGAAGAACACACTGTGCGCATGCAATCCGAGGCCCTCGTAGCGGCGCGCTTCGGCGCGAACGGCGTCGAGGTAGGCGTCGATGCGGTCAAACCCGGTCGCCTGACGGTCGAAGTCGCAGTACGGACAGATGGACAGGCAGAACGGGAAGTGAACGTAGACGGCGATGGACTCAGACACCGACCCAGGGCCTTTTCACCAGTTCCGGCCTTCAGATGAGATGGGCCTGGCGCCGGGAAGGCGACGCTTGGTCCTCCTACCGTTGTCGCAGCAGACTTCGTCGCTACCCAGGTCAGGCGCAGCCAATCTCGTCACCTGGTGAAAAGGCCCTGACACCGACCGGCTTCCTATTGCACTGAGACGTCTGGACGTCTATCATAGAGTTGATGGTTCGCCGCAGACCCGGGGAAATCCGAGACGCTATTCGCGACTATCTCGAGGGGCAACGCGCAGATGCGAGTGTATCCGACATTCGGTTGTCGGTTGCTGCGCGGCTTGGGGACGTGGCCGCATCATCTGTCCGGTCATACCTTCGACTGAACGCGGGGGATGCGTTTGTTCGAACGAGCTACGGCAGGTACGGCCTACGGTCCGGCGTGAGTAGGCGTGAGGTGGGAGAAGCGCTCGGGGTCTACAGCGCTTCCGTCGTGCGTCAGGGAAGAGCCGAGCTCTGGGAGGGAGACTGCCTCGCATGGCTGGAAAACAGACCTGAGCGCTCAGTCCATGCCGTGGTTACCGACCCACCGTACGGTCTTCTCGAATATACGCCCGAGCAGCAGGCCAAGCTCCGCGACCGGAGTGGCGGCGTGTGGCGTATCCCGCCATCCTTTGACGGCCACGAGCGCTCGCCAGTTCCGAGGTTCACAGTTCTCAAGGGAAAGGATCTCGCGGAATTGGAACGATTCTTTCACGTGTGGGCACTTCGTCTGTACCCAGTCCTTGTACCCGGGGCCAACGTGCTTATCGCATCGAATCCGCTTCTTTCGTGCCTGGTTTCAGGGGCGGTGGCTCGGGCGGGGTTTGAACGGCGGGGTGAGATCGTTCGGCTCGTCATGACTATGCGAGGTGGGGACCGCCCGAAGAATGCCCATGAGGAGTTCCCCGATGTCAGCGTCATGCCGCGATCCATGTGGGAACCATGGTTGCTGTTCCGCAAACCCCTCGAAGGGCGCGTCCAGGACAATCTTCGCACATGGGGAACTGGGGGACTCAGGCGGATTTCTCCTGAACAGCCGTTTGGCGACGTAATTCAATCAAGACCGACATCCCCACGCGAACGGCGTCTGGCGCCGCACCCAAGCCTCAAGCCGCAGGCGTTCCTGAGGCAGATCGTGAGAGCCGCCCTCCCCCAAGGCAATGGAATAGTGCTCGATCCGTTTGCAGGCTCGGGATCGACTCTAGCCGCGGCGGAAGCAATCGGCTACCAGTCGATTGGCGTGGAACAGGACCCACACTACTTCCGGATGGCTGGAGCAGCGATTCCGCAACTCGCCTCCTTCCAGATCGAACGGTCGAACCAGTTGAGCCTTCGTTACTCTCGATAGATCCAATTGGATCTGAGCTTCGCGAGACCGGCCTTATTCGGGCTCGCGGTCCGGGTGCCGAGCTGCCCTCTGTCGTTCCTGCGGAAATCGGCTGTATCAAGCTGCGCCAGCAGAACCTCAGTAATGCGTGTCGGCGCACGGTTGACCACGGGTTCCGCGAGGTGGTCAACCGAGTATCGGAATACGCACAGCCAAGCCGAACGAGCACCATGGGCATCAACCCCCCCGGACCCTTTGGTTGCCTTGATTTCCACGCCATCCGCCCCAGCGTGGACAGCGTTATTGGCGTAGCGACCGCTCGGGATTAAGTCTGGGTGTCCGTTATGAAAGCGATTCACGGTCAGCACTCGCGAGTGGCTAGCCAATGACGCCGAAGCGGCATCACTCATGATCCCGCTAAAGATCGCCGGCCTCACTGTCTCCTCTAGGCGAAGCAGCCCCCGCGCGAGCAACGCCGTGTTGATGTCGAACAACAAGTCATACACGTCCTGCATCGCCATTTGGAAATCTGCAAGCCTCAATTGGTAAGGAAGGACCGCCGCCTGATTAAGGCTTGCTTGGTCCGGCTGGGCCCGCTGCACGAGTGTGACTGCCATTGCGTGGGGATGATATGCCCCACGTGTCCGTACGATGAACGCGCTTGCGAGCCAAGCGAGACCGGGATTTCGCGGCTGGCCCGTGGCCGTTCGACCCGAGCGCACCCCCGGCCAGCAGATGCGACGTTGCACTTACACTCAAGCCGTCTGGCTAATTGAGCGGCGAAGGACTGTCACTCTCGGATGAAGCGCAGCATGATGTGCGGCGAAGTCCGCGCACTTCACATCGGCACCAGCATCACCCTCCAGGGGTGGGTGCACACCGTCCGCGACCACGGCGGATTGATTTTTGTGGACCTGCGCGACAGAAGCGGTCTGGCCCAGGTGGCGGTGAATCCCACCGACGCACCGGCCGTGCACGCGGTGGCGGCGACGCTGCGCGACGAGTTCGTGCTAGAGGTTGAGGGCGTCGTCACGCGGCGTCCGGAGGGCAGCGAGAACCCCCGCATCGGCACCGGGGAGGTGGAAATTCGCGCTACGCGCATGGACGTGCTGAACCCCAGCCTGCCGTTGCCGTTCCCGGTGGCCGAAGAGACGCAGGTGGACGAGCGTCTTCGCATGCAGTACCGCTACGTGGACCTGCGCCGGCCGCGGATGGCGCGCAACCTCCAGCTTCGTCACCGCACGATCAAGTACATCCGCGACTACATGGACAGCCAGGGCTTCTGGGAGATCGACACGCCCATCATGGCCAACCCCACGCCTGAAGGGGCGCGGGATTACCTGGTGCCCAGCCGGCTGCACCCGGGCATGTTCTACGCCCTGCCCCAGAGTCCCCAGCAGTTCAAGCAACTGTGCATGGTGGCCGGCGTGGATCGGTACTTTCAGATTGCACGCTGCTTCCGCGACGAGGACCTGCGCGCCGACCGCCAGCCCGAGTTCACCCAGTTGGACCTGGAGATGTCGTTCGTCAGCGATCCCGAGGACGTGCTGGCGCTGTGCGAGGAGCTGTTCACGGGCCTGACGCAAACGCTCAGCACGAAGCAGGTGAAGTTCAATCCCTGGCCGCGCATCCGCTGGCAGGATGCCATGGACCGGTTCGGGTCGGATAAGCCCGATCTGCGGTATGACCTGGAGATCGTGGACGTCTCGGCTGCGGCCGGCGCTACGGGGTTCCAGGTGTTCAAGGGCGCGGTCGAGGCCGGCGGCGTGGTACGCGGCATCCGCGTTCCGGGTGCGGCCGATCGATTCACCCGCAAGGGCATCGACGAGCTGACGGAGCTCGTTCGCAACTCCGGCGCGAAGGGGCTGGCATGGGCTGCACTCGGCACCGAGACGCGCTCGTCGTTCGTGAAGTTCCTGGCGGAGGGCGAGCAAGCCGCCCTCTGGGCCGCGCTCGGCGCCGGACCAGGAGACCTGGTGCTGCTGGTGGCAGACTCACTCGACGTTGCGCGGACCAGCCTTGGACGACTACGCCAGGACCTCGCACGGCGGCTGGACCTCGCTTCGAGCGAAATCATGGCCTGGGCCTTTGTGGTTGAGTTCCCCTGGTTCGAGAAGGACGAGGAGACTGGCCGGCTGACGTTCATGCACCACCCGTTCACCATGCCCTACGACGATGACCTGGCGCTGCTCGACACGGACCCCCTGCAGGTGCGAGCGAAGGCATACGACATCGTCTGCAACGGCAAAGAGATCGCCAGTGGCAGCATCCGCATCCATCGCGCGGACATCCAGGAGAAGCTGTTCAGGCTCCTGGGCTACTCGCCCGAGCGGATTCAGACCAACTTCGGCCACATCCTCAGAGCGTTTCAGTACGGCGCTCCGCCGCATGGTGGGATCGCCCCCGGGATCGACCGCATCGTCAGCCTGCTCGCCGATGAGGAGAACATCCGCGAGGTCATCCCGTTCCCCAAGAACCAGAGCGCCCAGGACCTGATGATGGGCGCCCCAACACCCGTCGCCCCCGAGCAGCTCAAGGAGCTGCACATCAGCGCCGTTCAACCACCCGCCACCGCGAGCACCCCGGGGTAGCTCGGGTCGCCCGAGCCAGGGCCGAAGGCGGTGCGCTCAGAAGGTCTCGACCACCGCCGAATGGCCCGGGGCCAGCCCGAGCCGCCGATCGAGTGTCAGGAGTGGGGCCTCCATTCCCTCAGCGAGAGCCACGTAGGCTGCGTCGAAGGCTGTCAGATTTCCACGCAACGCCCAGACCCGCGCCAGGAACGGGAGGTGCGGGTGCCGGGTGAGCGGCACTGCCTGCCAGTTGCGCACGCAGGCCGTGGCACGCTGCAGGTCAAGGAACCCGCGGAGGAGGAGATTGCAAATCGCCTGCGTCACCTCAAGGTCCAGCAGATACGGCGCATGGACCGACTCGCCCCGCAGTCGAGCCCGAAGTGCGTCGACGCGTTCCTTGGGAGCATTGATGAGCAGCGCCACGGCGGCCGAGGCGTCGAGGAGGAGCATGGACGGGCCCCTGTGTCTCCGGCGGACTAATGCGCCTCGCGCTCGGCTCGCACAAGGTCTTCGATGGGGAAGGGCAGATCGACGGGCGGCAGGCGTGCCAGCCGGTCGAGCATCTCGTCCTGCATAGGCGTTTCCACCAGTCGGAGCAACTCTCGATTGAGGTACTCAGACAGCGACAGACCCTCGACGGCTGCCCGGACTTTGAGGGAGCGATGCACCGCATCCGGGACGTTGCGGACTTGAATCATCAAAGGCATGTCCTCCACATGTTGACATGTGGAGGACATGTGCACCAGGCGCTGAGCACGAACGGCTAGAGTTGTGGGGCGTCAAGCAGCCCCATGTACCAACCCGTACCCCGCGACCTTGATTTCCCGGCTCTCGAGCAGCGCATCCTCCGCTTCTGGGACGAAACCCGCGCGTTCGACGTGCTGCGTGACCAGCTCGCTGGCAGCGAGAAGCGCTTTTCGTTCATTGACGGGCCGATCACGGCGAACAACCGAATGGGCGTCCACCACGCCTGGGGTCGCACCTACAAGGACGTCTTTCAGCGCTACAAGGCGATGACCGGCCACAACCAGCGCTGGCAGAACGGTTTTGATTGCCAGGGTCTGTGGGTCGAGGTAGGGGTCGAAAAGGAGCTTGGCTTCGGCTCGAAGCGGGACATCGAGGCGTACGGGATCGGCGAGTTCGTGCAGCGCTGCAAGGAGCGGGTGCTGAAGTTTGCGCGGGTCCAGACGGAGCAGAGCATCCGCATGGGCTACTGGATGGATTGGTCGAGCTCGTACTACACGATGTCCGACGAGAACAACTTCACCATCTGGCGCATGCTCAAGATGTGTCACGAGCGCGGCTGGCTGTACCGCGGGCACGACGTGATGCCCTGGTGCCCGCGCTGTGGCACCGGCATCAGCCAGCACGAGATCGACACCGAGGGCTACAAGGAAGTCACCCACACCAGCCTGTACGTACGGCTCCCGCTGCTGGACCGTCCTAACGAGAGTCTGCTGGTCTGGACGACCACCCCCTGGACGCTCAGCGCGAACGTTGCGGCGGCCGTGCATCCCGACCTCTCATACGTGCGCGCCCAGAAGGACGGCCAGGCGGTCATCCTGGTGGAGCCGATGGCCGCGAAGCTACTCGGACCCGGATGGGAGGTCGTGCAGCGGTTCCGAGGCGCGGAGCTGGTGGGCCTCCGCTACCGCGGGCCGTACGACGAGATCGAGGCCCAGGCGGACGCGCGCAACCTGCACCGGGTGATCCCGTGGACGGACGTGAGCCAGGAAGACGGTACCGGCATCGTCCACATTGCGCCGGGCTGTGGTGAAGAGGACTACGGCCTTGGCAAGGAGTTTGAGCTGCCCGCGATTGCGCCGCTGGACGAGCTTGGCGTGTATGGCCCTGGGTTCGGCTTTCTGTCTGGCCAGTTCGTCGGCGACGTCGCACAGCAGGTGACGGAGGACCTTCGCGCAAAGGGGCTGCTGTTCCGCGCTGCCCTGTTTACCCACCGCTATCCGCATTGCTGGCGCTGTGACACCGAGCTGGTGTTCCGCCTGGTGGACGAGTGGTACGTCGGCATGGACGAGCTGCGCCACCTCATGATGGAGGTGACGAAGCAGATCCGCTGGATTCCCGAGTTTGGCATGGACCGCGAGCTGGATTGGCTGCGGAATATGCACGACTGGATGATCTCCAAGAAGCGGTACTGGGGTCTGGCGCTGCCCATCTGGCGCTGCGACGCCTGCAACACGTTCGACGTGATCGGCAGCCGCGAGGAGCTCCGCGCTCGGGCCGTGGACGGCTGGCAGAAATTCGAGGGCCATTCTCCGCACCGTCCCTGGGTGGACCAGGTGAAGATTGCCTGCGGCACCTGCGGCGGCACGATCGACCGGATCCCCGATGTCGGTAACCCGTGGCTCGATGCTGGAATCGTGGCCTATTCCACGCTGGATTACGTGCACAACCGCGAGCACTGGGAGAAGTGGTTCCCGGCTGACTTCATCACCGAGAGCTTCCCGGGCCAGTACCGCAACTGGTTCTACGCCATGCTGGTGATGAGCACCGTTCTGGAAAACCGGCCACCGATGAAGACGGTACTGGGATTCGCAACGCTGCGTGGCGAGGATGGCCGCCCGATGCACAAGTCGTGGGGCAACGACATCGAGTTCAACGAGGCCGCCGGCACTGTCGGCGCCGACATTCTGCGCTGGGTGTTCAGCCTCCAGAATCCGTCGGCGAACCTGAACTTTGGCTGGAACGTGGCCCACGAGACCAAGAAGCGCCTGCTCACGCTGTGGAACAGCTACAGCTTCTTCGTGCAGTACGCCCGACTTGAAGGCTGGCGCACCGGCCCGGCCGATCCTCCGGTGGCGGATCGGCCGGAGGTCGACCGCTGGCTGCTGGCCGAGCTGCAACGGTTGATTCGTCAGGTCACCATTTCACTCGAAAGCTTCGACACGATGAACGCCTCGCGGGCTATCGAGTCGTTCGTCGAGGATCTCAGCAACTGGTACATCCGCCGCAGCCGCGCCCGCTTTTGGGCCCCCGGCGGCAGGGCCGATCCAGCCGCGCTCGCCACTCTGCACGAGGCGCTCAGCACCGTCGCTCGGCTCCTGGCGCCGTTCATGCCGTTCCTGGCCGAGGAGCTGTACCAGAACCTCGTGCGCAGCATCGATCCGTCCGCCCCGGTGAGTGTCCACCACTGCGAGTTCCCGAGTCCGCGCCCGGAGCTCGATGCGGAAGCGCTGGCCGAGCAGGTGGCGTGGGTCCGCCAGGTTGCCAGCCTGGGTCACGCGGCGCGGAAGCAGGCTGGCATCCCCGTTCGGCGGCCGCTTGCCGCGGTGCGCGTCTCCAGCCCGGGCTCCTCGGTGTCCGCAACGCTGTTGGCGGAGCTTGCCGACGAGCTGAACGTGAAGGCTGTCGAGAGCGCCGCCGACCTGCGCGAGGCCGTGCGTCAGAAGGTGGAGCCCAACCCGAAGCTGCTCGGGCCGAAGTACGGCGCCGAGTACCCGTCGATCCGCCGTCTGCTCCAGGCCGGCGAGTTCAAGGTCGGAGACGACGGCCGCGTCCAGGTCGGCTCGTGGCTCCTCGAGCCAGACGAGGCCGCCGTGACACTCGAGCCAGCGCCGGGGTTTGCGGCGGCCGTTGACCACGGGGTGCTCGTGGTTCTGGACACCCGATCCACGCCCGAGCTTGTGACTGAAGGCCGAGCCCGCGAGCTGGTGCGGGTAATCCAGGATGCCCGGAAGGCAGCCGGTTTCGACGTGGCGGATCGGATCGTGGTGCGCTACGAGGCACCCGACGAGCTCGGGCGCGCCTTCCAGGATCTCTCCGAGTACGTGGCGCGCGAGACTCTGGCCGTCGATTTCGCCCGCGGTTCACTGGAGGATGCCGAGGGCCGCGACACGAAGGACGTGGATGGCATGCCCGTGACGGTGGCCATTCGGCGGACGGTAGCGCGATGAATGATCGAGCCACTACGGACCATGTCGCCGGGCGGGCTACGCCGCTCCGCGGGCTGCTTTTCCTGGGCCTGGCGATTGGCGTGGTGGCGTTTGACCAGTGGGCGAAGCAGGTGGCGGACGCGACGCTGCTGCAGAGTGGCATCCGTTCGGTGCCAATCCCGTACACGGGTGGGTTATTGCGGTTCACGTACGTGGAGAACCGCGGCGCGGCGTTCGGACTGTTCCAGGACCAAACGGTCTTCTTCGTCGTGGTTGGTCTGGTTGTCGTTGGAGTCATTGCCGCGTCGTACCGCTACCTGCCGCGCTCAGGCTTCCTGGTGCACCTGGCACTCGGGCTGCAGCTTGGCGGCGCGGTGGGAAACCTGGTGGACCGGGTGCGGCAGGGCTATGTGATCGACTACGTGGACTTCGGATACCAGCAGAACTGGTTTCCCGTGTTCAACGTCGCCGACTCCGCCATCACCGTTGGCGTCGTGCTCCTGGCTCTGCACTACCTTCGCAGCGAGTCCGCACGAACGGACGGAGCGAACGGCTCAGCCTCGGTCCGCGCTCGCGATGCCGCCTGAGCGGGGCCCCACCGTTCGAGCGCCGCTGCACGCGCCACTGGTGCCCACGCCGGATGGCTGGCTGATCCTACGAGTGCCGGTCTTCGCGGCTGGCGACCGGCTGGATGCCTTCCTCTCGCGCAACGGCGGCGCGGAAGGCCGCACCCGCTCAGAGTGGCAGCGCATCATCGGGTCGGGCTCCGTCCTGGTGGACGGTGCTGTGGGAAAATCGGGCCAGCGGCTGCAGCCTGGCCAAGAGGTGCGGGTGGCACCGCCGCCATCACACCTGGATCTCCCGGCCGAGGAGGACGTGCCGTTCGAGGTGCTGTTCCAGGACGAGGCGATGATTGTCCTCGAAAAGCCCGCCGGCGTCGTCGTCCACCCGGCGCCCGGCAATGCGACGGGCACGCTGGTGAACGGACTCCTCGCGCGCTTCCCGGAGC
This sequence comes from Chloroflexota bacterium, assembly GCA_016191465.1. Taxonomy (GTDB): domain Bacteria; phylum Chloroflexota; class UBA6077; order UBA6077; family CF-72; genus JACPOP01. The sequence continues at coordinate 87,120 of JACPOP010000008.1, forward strand.
TCCGCGACGCCGCCGGCGAGCTGCGCCCGGGCATCGTCCACCGCCTGGACAAGGATACGTCTGGGTTGATGGTGGTCGGTCGCACGGCGGCGGCCACCGCCCACCTGCAGAAGCAGATGCAGAGCCGCGGCACCGAGAAGCGCTACCTGGCGCTCGTGCGGGGCGATATCGACGAGAACGAAGGCCTCATCGATCGGCCGATTGCGCGCGATCCGCGGCAGCGGCAGAGGATGGCCATTCGCGTCGACGGACGCGCGTCGCGGACGCGCTTCTTCGTGCTGGAGCGCTTCGGCGACTACACCTTCGTCGAAGCACTGCTGCTCACCGGCCGCACCCACCAGATCCGCGTCCACTTCGCCTCCATCGGTCGGCCCGTGGTGGCCGACGAGACGTACGGCCAGCCCGGCGGGCCTGGAGGACTGAGCCGCCAGTTTCTGCACGCCTCCTTCCTGCGCGTCAGCTCTCCCTCGGACGGCATGGAGCACGTGTTCGAATCTGACCTCCCGCCTGACCTGCAGACGGCGCTCGACACCCTGCGCCGCCGCGGCCCGCGATAACGACGATTGCCATCGCCTACGATTGACGGCGCAATGTCGAGTGTTCGTGTCCGCGTTGCGCCTTCGCCCACGGGCGATCCCCACGTGGGGACCGCCTACATGTCCCTGTTCTGCCTGGCGTTCGCGCGCCAGCAGGGCGGCCAGTTCATCCTGCGTATCGAAGACACCGACCAGGCGCGGTACGTGGAGAACAGCGAGCAGCAGATCTTCGACCTGCTGCACTGGCTGAGCCTGGACTGGGATGAGGGCCCGGACCGGGGTGGCCCGGTCGGCCCATACCGCCAGTCCGAGCGATTGCCGCTCTACCAGGCGGCGGCCCACGAGCTGATCCAGGCGGGTCATGCTTACGAGTGCTGGTGTACGCCGGAGCGTCTGACCGCCATGCGCGCCGAGCAGCAGAAGGCCAAAATGCCCACGGGCTACGATCGACTGTGCCTGGGCAAAACCCGCGAGCAGCGCGCCGCCGAGCCAGGGTCGAGCGACCGAGCGGTTGTGCGGATGCTGGTGCCGGAGAGCCCGCCCTTGACGTTTACCGACCTCATTCGCGGCGACACGAACGCGCCCGTTCCGGATGACCAGGTGATCCTCAAGGCCGACGGCTTTCCCACGTACCACCTGGGCGTGGTGGTGGACGACCACCACATGGGCATCACCCACGTTACGCGCGGCGAGGAGTGGATCTCGTCCACGCCGAAGCACCTGCTGCTGTACGACTGGCTGGGGTGGGATCCGCCCCGGTTCGCCCACTTCCCCCTGTTGCGCAACACGGACCGGTCCAAGATCAGCAAGCGGAAGAACCCAGCGGCCAGGCTGGTGTGGTTCAAAGAGCAGGGCTACTTGCCCGAGGCGCTGCTGAACTTCCTTGCCCTCATGGGCTGGAGCATGCCCGATGGGCGCGAGATCTTCACCTTCCAAGACGTGGTCGAGAACTTTGCCTGGGAGCGCTTCAGCCCCGTTGGACCCATCTTCGACGTGGACAAGCTGGACTGGCTGAACGGGCAATACATCCAGCGCCTGACGGACGATGAGTTCCTGCGGCGTGCCCGTCCGTTCCTGCCTGGTGAGGGCCAGGATGCCGCCCTGCGGCGTTTAACGCTGCCGCTGAAGGAGCGCACGAAGCGACTGGCCGAGCTAGGCGAGCAGGTGGATTTCCTGTTCGTCGGCAACCTCGACGTACCCGCTGACCAGCTCGTGAAGCAAGGGCTGGATGCACCCGCGGCGATCGCCGCCCTGGAGGCTGCCGAGTCTGCCCTGGAGCGGCTTGCTGGATTCGAGCCGGCGCCGATTGAGCAGGCGCTCAGCGACGTGTGCGCCGAGCGGTCGATGAACCGTCGCAAGTTCTTCATGACGGTCCGCGTGGCGGTCACTGGCAAGACCGCGACGCCCCCGCTGCACGACACCATCGCCGCCATTGGACGCGAACGCTCCGTTGCGCGCCTGCGAGATGCGCAGTCGACGCTGGCACAAAGCTCGCACTAGGCCTGGCCATGTGGATGGTGCTGGCGGTTCTCCTGGTGGCGCTCGGCGGAGGCGCCTACTTCTACTCCCAGACGGCACCTCAGAGTGCCCAACCAGCCCCCATTGTCGCTACCGCGGCGCCCGTTTCCACGGCGCGGCCGGGCGAGGTGTCTGTGCGGGTGACGGAGGCGGAGCTGACCGAGCAGCTCAACACCCAGGTGGGGGGCAAGCCTCTGGGCGACACCCCACTGGGCCCGGCGACCGCCCGGGATTTTTCTGTCAAGCTGCAAAACGGCCAGGTGCGGACCACCGGCACGGCCCAGATCTCGGGTGCGAGCGCACCCATCGAGATCGCGGGCACCGTCCAGGCCGCTGGCGGTCGGCCGGTGGTCAGCGTCTCCGATGCGAAGGTGAGTGGCGTGTCTCTGCCCTCGGCGACACGCCAGCAGATTGAACGGGCCATGCAGGAGCGCGTGGATGCCACCGTTAAACAGCGCGGTATCACGGTCACCAGCGTTACCGTGGCCAATGGCGAGATGACGCTCACGGGGTCGCCCAGCTAACGCTTCAGCGCAGGCGCCGCGCTGCAACGCGGAGCGGTCCGAAGGTTCCAAGCCGTGGCAAAGCCAGTGGTCGGCCACGTGGACGATTGGCGTGCCGCGGACAACCCCGTGGACGCGTGCGCGTTGCCTTTGGAGCCGGAATGCGCCGAGCAAAGGGTTGGGCTCGGCGATGCGCCAGCGGGTAGAATGCCCCCGTCCATTCACTGCCGAATGGGGTAACGGTAGCCCGCCTGTCTCTGAAACAGGTAGTCATGGTTCAAATCCATGTTCGGCAGCCCAGCAGCGCTGGGTATACTCGCTGTCGTCCGCGCCCGTGCGCGGGCGCTTCTGGCCCGTTCGTCTAGCGGCCTTGGACGCCACCCTCTCAAGGTGGAGATCGCGGGTTCGAATCCCGCACGGGTCACCTTCGTTTTGCACGTGAAGCGGACGCAATGGGCCCCAATTCGGGGCCACTTGCGTCCCTGGGGGGCCGGGTAGCAATCCGCTGCCAGGGACTACCAGCCTTTCCCGGCAGGGTATCGAGTGGCCCCGCCGCCGGTCGTTGGAAACCGTCGGGGTTAAGCCAATACAGGCAGGCAGAAGGTGGCAGGTATGATGCACGTGTGAAGCGCACCACGATTAGCCTGCCGGAGGACATCGACGCGCTTGTGCATCAAGAAGCGCGTCGCCGCGAGATCTCGGTCTCGGAGGTCGCTCGCGAAGCGTTGCGCGCGCATCTCGGACTCGGCGATGGCCATTCCGTGCCCTACCTCGCTTTTGTAGGACTCGGTCGCAGCGGTCACCACGACACCGGCGAGCACTTCGAGGAGGTATTTGGCGCCGAGCTCGCTCGCGACCCGCGTACGTGATCGCTGTTGTGGACTCCGGCGCGCTGTATGCTGCTGTCGATCTCGACGATGCCGCACACCACGCGTGCGTCGCGGTGTTCCGCCAACCGGGGATGCAGTTCGTGTATCCAACGCTGGTCATCGGCGAGGTCAGCTACCTCGTGGAGCGGCGCCTCGGCCCGGGCGCAGAGGCGGCGTTCCTCCGCAGTGTCGCGCCATTGGACCTTGAAGCTCCGACGCCCGTCGATTGGGTGCGCATGGCTGACCTTGTGGCGCAATACCGCGACTTCCCGCTTGGCGCGGTGGACGCATCCGTAACCGCGCTGGCGGAGCGGCTGGGTGTGACAACCGTGCTGACTCTGGACCGACGCCATTTCGCGGTCATTCGCCCGGCGCACGTGAAGGCGTTCAACTTACTTCCTGAATAGAGGCCACCTCACACCGCGGCGGCTCCTTGACAGCCAGCCTGTGGGTGCCAAGACCCGTCAACCCCGACTTGTCAAGGTGGAGATCGCGGGTTCGAATCCCGCACGGGTCACCGCTGTCGCAGTACCGTCTTGCCCTTCACTGCGCCTCCATGAACGACGTGGATTGCCATCGCGGTTTGCCCGAGGGCGCTCGCCGTGGTCGACTCGTCCGAGCCGCGGCACACGCTACGAGCGGCGCATGCGCCTCACGACGGAATGCCGGGTACCCGCGCCCGTGGCAAGCTCCTCGGGGGCCCGCACTCGTTGAATGGCGCGCTCAGCTGGCCACGCGACCCCAGGCAGCGATGTACATGAGGGTTCCAAAGTACCGCCCGGCCTCGCCCATGGCCCGCAGTTCCGCAAGCCAGGTGTTCGCGGCTTTCGCGGTCAGATCGCCTCGGTCGACGGCCCATGCGGTGCCGCGTTCGGCGAGGCCCAGGAGGTACCGCGGACGCCCATATTCCGTGTACGCCCAGGCCTGCACGCCGATCTGTTCGAGCCCCGCTTCGGCCAGCCAGCGGGCCAGCTTTCGTCCGGCAGCGCCGTCCACGACGCCCGCTGCATTGGCCCATACCACCCGAGCGGTCGTCGCCTCGTCGGGATGGTCGAACTGGAGGGTGTAGTAGTCCTGGTCAAAGACAGATACGAGCCCTCCGGGCGCAGTCGCCCGAATCATGCCGCGGAGCGCCTCTGCGGGACGGGGCAGGTGCGAGAAGACGGTGATCGCCAGCACCGCGTCATAGCTCCCCGCGGGAACCCCCGTGTGCTCCGCCGTCCCTTCCTGAAAGGCGAGGGTCCCATGCAGGTTCGCCTCAGTCGCCAGTTGGCGTGCCCGCTCTAGCAAGATCGGACTGGGATCGATGCCCACGACCTCGCCGCCTGGCGCTACCCGCGCGGCAGCGGCGCGGGCGAGCGCCCCCGTCCCACAGCCCACTTCGAGCACCCGCTGGCCAGCCCGGATACCGATCTGGTCTAGCCACGCTTCACGCACGCGCCGCTGCTCGGGCCAGGCAGCGCGCCGTTCCAGCCCATCGGCCAGCCCTTTGAGCTGCTGCCTGGATTGGTGGCGGATGTGCGGCCAAACATCGCGTTGGCTGCTGGGCGCGAACCCCTGGCCCAGCTCCGGGTTGTCCCTGTCCATGTGCGGCCGAGCTACTATAGATTCATTCCGTGGTACAGGTGCTTCCCATGAGACAGCCGCGAGGCGGCTTGCGGTATGCGCCCCCGGAACCTCACTCCCGCAATTCCCCGCCACGGAGAACTTCCAGGTGCTCATCGATGCACACGCACACGTAGGGTCTTGCCGCGTCTTCGGGCACAACCTGGAGCCGGCAACCGTGCTCGCCATGATGGATGCGCACGGCGTGACCACCTCAATCGTGCAGCCATTTCCGGGTGCGCCGGACCCGGCGAGGGTCCACGATCTCATCGCGGAGCTTGGGCGTCAGCACCCGGGTCGCATCTATGGAATCGCCAGCCTCTCGCCGCATCAGGATGCGGAGGCGTATCGCACGGAAGTCCGCCGCTGCGTCCAGGACCTTGGCTTCGTCGGCCTGAAGATCCACCCGATCGGGCACGCCGTCAACCCGCTGACACCCGACGCACGGTTGCCGTTTGAGGTGGCCACGGAGTTGAATGTTCCCGTCATGATTCACACCGGACCCGGCATTCCGTTCGCGGAGCCGGCGATGTGGATCCCGCTGGCACGCGCGTTCCCTCAGACCACGGTGATCCTGGCGCACGCTGGGTGGGGCCTCTTCACGGGGCCGGCGATCCTCGCCGGCGAGCTGTGTGAGAACGTGGTCCTGGAAACGTCGTGGTGTAACGTCACGGACCTCGCGCGGATGGCGAAGGTCGTCGGGGCTGATCGAATGCTCTTCGGAGCCGACATGCCCTTGAACGTGCCTGTGGAAGTGGCCAAGTACCAGGCACTCGGAATGAGTGACACGGACCTCGAGCAGGTGCTGTGGCGGAACTCCGAGCGGCTGTTCCGCCTCACGGGACTTCCGCAACCCGCCGCAAGCACCAACGAGGCCCCTGCACACCTATGACGGGAAGGGACCTGCTCGGCGGGATCCAACCCTCGTCAGCGATCATGCTCGCTGCTTCGCACCCGAAACCCGGCCCGGGCCCGTCCTCGCCATCGAGCGAACGCTGGAGGTCACCCGAGTGACGGCCGCACCGTGGCTCCTTGGCATGTGGGCCGAGGCCCCCTCTGGTCTGGCCGCTGACGCCACCGCGCTAGCCCGGAAAGCGTCCGACATGCCGGGTTTGATGCGCGTCAGCCCGTTCAGCCAGGTCCCCAATGGCGGTGGCGCAATGGTTCTCTGCGAGCTCGCCGACGCCGCGGCTGCCTCCGCCCTCCGGAGCCGGCTGCCAGTCGCACTCGCGCCGTCTCCTGAGAACCCAGCGCTCCTGGCTACGAGCGCGCCCACCATCCAGACCCACACGCTCCGGGTCGCCCACGCGCCCCGCCACTCGGGTGATCTGCAAGATGCGGCCTACGTCCTGTCTGTTCGGCTCTACGTGCCCGACACGTGGCGGGAGGAGGTCAGACAGTGGCTCGACGAAGAGCACTACCGTGCGCAGATCACCGTTCCCGGGTGCCGCTGGTACCACGGCTACGAGCCGACGGACGGGCGCTTCAACTTCCTCAACCTCTGGGGCCTGGACTCACCCGAGGTGATTGACCAGCCAGAGTGGGCCATCGCCCGTGATACTCCCTGGCGAGAGCGGCTGATGCCCGCCTTTGCGGACACCGCCAGGTCGGTCTATCGGCTGCTCCCCTCGTGAGCTCCGCGCGCAATCTGCCGGCACGGTTCAGATCGGACAATTCGCGTGACTGAGCTGACGTTCCGCGAGGCCGTTGCCGGTGGGACCGCGCCAAACTTGATCCGGCTTGCGACCGGGGCGCGCGTATTCGACCTCGCCCAGCGGAGCCACGCCAACATGCCGCAGCTACCTGGTGCACCCAGGTTCCTGTTGAACCTGCTCCGAAGGCATGGCGACGTCTATCGAGAAGATGGCCTCAGCGCGGCCAACGAGCTCCTGGTCACGATCTGCCACGCCGGGACCCACATCGACGCAATCGGCCACATTTCCGTGGATGGCGTCCTACACGGCGGCATACTGGCGCAGGACGCGCAGATAGGGACAGCCGGCCTACAGCACCTGGACATCGACAGCGTCGCGCCCATCGTGCGACGCGGTGTCCTGCTGGATGTTGCGGGGATGCTGGGAGTACCAGCCCTGGCACCCGCTCAGGGGATCGACGCGGCCATGCTGGCCGACGCCGCCAATCGGGCCCAGGTGACGATCGAGCCTGGAGACGCGGTACTGGTCCGCACCGGCTGGGGCGCATTCTGGGACGAGCCGGATCGGTATGTCAGCCTCACCGAGGGGCTGCCCGGGCCGAATCTGAACGGCGCGCGGTGGCTGGTCGAGCGTGGTATCACTCTGACCGGAGCGGACTGCCTGATGTATGAGGCATTCCACCTCGCACGAAACGCGCTTCCGGTTCACGCGTTTCTGCTCCAGCAACACGGGGTGTACCTCGTGGAGAACATGCTGCTGGAGACGCTCGCGCAGGCAAACGTGACCGAGTTCCTGTTGATCATTCTTCCGCTGAGGTTGGCAGGGGCAACAGGCTCACCGATACGTCCCATCGCGCTCGCCTAACCGCTCGGCGAACCGGCTACCATCCCCTGCACGCCGGCCGCACGGGGCTTCGGCGTTCGCTGCGAGGTGCCGGAGCGTTGTCTCACGATGCCCTCGTCTCCTTCGTGGCGGGGCCGCGGCGGCGCAGGCGTGTTACAAGGAGCAGGAGGAGCGGCAGCAGGGCTGGGGCATACACGAGAACGCCCGCCGATGCCGCGACCCTCCGGACGTCGCGGCGGCTCCCGGTAACCTCATTGCCGGCCGAATTCACCAGCGCGAGCTGTGTGGCCGGTGCCATGTCAGCCCGGACTCGCATGGCGCTGAAGTCCGGCGTGACGGTCGCATCCGATTCAGCCAGGGGTCGAATGGTGTAGCCGCGGTTCGTCCCAGCATTTTGCTCCACTCGGTATGGCAATTCCGGAACCGTCTCCTTCTGCTGGCCTTGCCGCACCTCCAGTCGCGTCCCCTGGAGGGGGCCGCGTGGCACCCAGGTGAAGAGGGAAGGGTCGGGTGCGTCCAGGAGCTGCGGCTGGTACACGCGCACGTACAGGCTCGTGTTGTATTCCTCCACCAGGATCGGCTGGAGGTACACGGAGGTACTGCCTTCCAGGTACAGCACCTCGTCCGGGTTGAACATGTCTACGGGCTGTGTCCAGCGGTTCTCCGGCAAGAGGCGATAGCCGACGGCCTGGCGGCGCGCTGAAAAGCTCACCAGCCGGCGTTCACTGCCCGGCACGATCGATCCGTCCGGACCTCTCCAGCGGATGGTGTACGCTCCGGCTGGCAGGCTCACGACCGGTGTTTCCGCGATCTCGGCAGCGTAGCCCGAGTAGGGCTCCGGCGGCGCCTCCGTCAGTTGCGCCGGAGGGGGCGGCAGGGGCGTCACCCTGCTGGCGGCCAGCTTCAACCAGGCGTCCACTGCTGCTTGCAGCTCGGCAACGCGCGCCGCATACGCTTGCTCGTCCTGGGCAGCCTTCGTTGCGTCGGCAACGTACTTCGCATACACGGACTGCGCCACCTCATCCACGAGGAGCACGGATTCACCGGCGCCCACGCCATTCGGGTACCAGATGGTGTACGGGCGCGGCGGAACCCGCCGCACCTCCCCGCTGGCGGTGACGACTTCCAGGTCCCCCGCGACCGGTTCGTTGCGATTCGCGAGGTCGGCAAGGTACTCCCCCGTCAGCGGCCAGTATGCCACCGTGGTTCGCCGTGGCTCCAGCACGATCGGCGTGTCGGCGAGGACCCGGATCGTATCGACCTGCGTCGGGTAGGCCACGCGGCGGTACTCACCGCCGTTCGTGACATAGGGCCAGTAGATGAGCTGCTCGGCCGGGCTCCCTTGCTGCGCGTTGGCACTGGGCGCGGGCGTCGATGGGACGGTGAGAACGATGAGGACGGCAAGGACGCGGATCAATCGGTGACGCACAGCCATCATTCCTCCCGTGGCCGGACGCCGCGCCGGCGCAATATGAAAGCCGCCGCAACCAGTGCGGCGAGCGTGTACACCATGGCCTCGCTCAGGGTGGTGGCAACACCGCCCCAGGCCCCAAGCGCGGCGGCCGACAGCGCCCGCTCCAGGTACGCGAACGGGGAAATCCAGCTCACGAGGGCATTGATTGCCGCGAGTGCGTTGCGGACCGGGAGGATCGGGCTTGTCGGCCCCTCGACTGGCACGAGCAACGCCACGCTGTAGGCGACCGCGATGCTGACGAAGAGCGTCGCAATCCCGAAGAACAGCAACACCGCGCTTCGCAAACGACCAGCCAGCACCGACAACAACAGCCCAAATGCGACGACCTCCCCCGCCGTGCCAATGGAGACCAGGAGCCCCAGGAGCGTAGTCGCGCTGAGGATGAACCCGCTGGCGAGGCTCAGAAGGAGGAACGCCACAAGCAGGACGCCGACGCTGGCCACGTACGCGGCCATCTGCCCGAGAAGCTTGCCCACAACGTACGCGATCTCATCGACCGGGCCGTAGAACAGCACTTCGAGGGTCCCCCGCTCCCGCTCGCGCGCCACCGAGACCACCGCCGAGACCGCCAGGAACACCGAGGTGATCAGGATTGCCCCGAACATCGGCACCTGGAAGGGTCGGTCCAGCACCAGGAGCCCCGCGGCGCGAGCGCCTTCCAGTTGGTTGTCCACCAGCCAGCCAGCGCCCAGCAGCGCAAGAACCAGTGCCACGTACCCCGTCGGCGCCCGAAGCAGCGCCTGACATTCTCGCGATGCGATCACGAGAGCCGCGTGCCAGCGCGGTCGCAGCAATAGTCCGACGGAGCGACCGAATAGACGCGGGCGCTTCATCCGGCCGCGCCTCCAACAAGGGTATGGATGCTCTCGTCGGTCAGCGTGACGAACGCGTCTTCGAGGGAGGTTTGTCGCTCGCGCATGCCGACGATCACCGCTCCGGCACTGTTGAGCCCCACGGAAAGCGCGCGGCGGGCGCCCGGATCGCGTGCCATCGCCACCACGAGTGTCTCGTCAGCGGCCGTGGCGCTCCGCACGCCGGGAACCCGCAGAACGGTGTCGAGCCACGACGCGGCGGGGCCGTCGACCTGGACCTCGACCTCCACGTCGCCAGGCAAATGCTCCCGGACTCTGGCCGTCGCATCCTCGACGAGCAGCCGTCCCCTGTGCAGGATCGCCACGCGGTCTGCCGTGCGCTCGATTTCTGAGAGCACGTGCGAGGACAGGAAGATGCAGCGCCCGCGCGCACGCTCCTGGACGATGATCTCGCGCACCTCTCGAATACCGTGCGGATCCAGCCCCGAGACGGGTTCGTCCAGGATCAGGACGGGCGGGTCGTGGAGCAGGGCCCGCGCGAGACCGAGCTTTTGCTGCAAGCCGCGCGAAAGGTGCACCGCCCGGTCTCCCGCTCGGCTGGACAATCCAACTTCATCGAGCACGGTCTCAATGCGCGTGGTGGCATGATCGACCCGATAGAGGCGGGCGAAGAAGGCCAGGTATTCGACGATGGACAGATCGCCATACAGGTGTTGGGTCTCCGAGACGGCGCCGACGAGCCGCCGCATGTCCAGGTTGTTGGCCGAGACGCGTTCTCCCCCGATGCGGGCGTCACCCGAATCCGGGCGAAGGATGCCCAGCAGCATCAGGATGGTGGTCGTCTTCCCGGCCCCATTGGGGCCCAGGAAACCGTAAATCTCTCCCGAGCGCACGGACAATGACACGCCGTCGACGGCGACACGCTTGCCGTACCGCTTTGTCAGCCCGCGTGTCTCAATCATCTGCACCAGCAGACGCCAAACGGCGCGTGATCAGGAGAGACTCTGCTCAGCGCGGCGATAGACCTGGAAGTACACGGCGGTCAGGCAGATAAGGATCCCGAGCATGACAATCGCCACCGCTGATGCGGCGCCGATATTCAGGAGGTCGAATGCCACCTGCCGGATGTACACGGCAATCGTGGTCGTGGCGTAGAGCGGTCCGCCGCCCGCTGGCAGGTACACCATGTCAAATTCGTTGAACGCCCAGATGCCGCGCAGGATCAAGATCACGACGAGGACGGGCATGATCCAGGGCAGGGTGATGTAGCGGAACTGAAGCCACCAGGACGCCCCGTCCATCTGTGCTGCCTCGTACAGGTCCGTCGGGATCACCTGGAGACGGGCCAGGATGAGAAGGGCCCAGTAGGGTGAATACTTCCACAGCGACATGATGACCACGGTGAACATGGCGAAGGTGGGTTCGAACCACGGGATCGGCCCCTTGAGAATCCTGGTTACGTCAACCAGCAGGTAGTTCGCCACCCCAACGGTGTCGCTGAAGATCCAGCGCCAGGTCAGTACCGCGACGATGGCCGGGACGAAGTACGGGAACAACACCAGCCCGCGTACGAAGCTGCGCCCCCTCAGCGAGAGATCCAGGACAAGCGCGATGACAATGCCGGCGACGGCCTGTGACAGGATCGCCCCGACGACCCATACCGCGGTGCGTTGCAAGGAGCTCCAGAACATTGGATCGACCAGCAGGTTCTGGTAATTGCGCAGACCGACAAAGGTCTCCGCCCGGGTCACCGTGTCGATCCGGTAAAAGCTGCTCTGGATGGCCACGACCGCCGGGTACAGCATCACGGCGGCCAGAATGGCCAGTGCCGGCGTGAGCATCATGAGGCCGAGTAGCACGTCCTGGTTAGCCCACTTCGTTCCGCGGCGCGTTCTGACAATCGCCCGGGGCTTCGCGACCTGCAACCGAAAGCTCTCCATTCTTCGCAGGGCGCACGTGAGGAGCGGTGCGATCAACGCGCCGCTCCTCACGTGCGCCTCAGACGAACGAACTAACCCTTAACGAGGGTACTAATCGATTTCTCGTGCGCTGTGAATTAGCGCGGCGGACGCCAGTTCGGGTCGGGTGGCGCCCATCCCGGGTTGTCCTGCTTCCACAGATTAGGCGCCTGACGATGCGCGTCCACGGCCTGGTTATACGCCTGCTCGACGGGCATGTTCTCCAGCGTGATGCGCTGGAGCATGGTAGCCACCACCGGTGGGCTGCCCATGACGCGACTGCTCCACGGCATCGGAACCATCGACTTGTCGAAGGTGCCGTCCTCCTTGATTGAGCCCATGTTCTGGGCCTCGGCATTCAAGTAGGTCGTGGCTTCGAAGTGCAGCTTGATCCAATCGCTGTACTGCTTCACGTACGGGTCGTCCTGCTGGAGGACCCTATCCTGCACGTCCTTGATGGCAGGAACGATGTGGCCCGGAACGGCCATGGAGTACTTCAGCAGTTGGTCACCCGTGAACATGAACTGCAGGAACTTCTTGGCCTCCTCCGGATATCGCACCGTGGCGCCAATCGCGTACGTGGTGGCGTTGCCGTACACGACGCGCGGGCCCTTCCCTCCACGCGCGACGCGCGCCTCTCGGACGCCCGTGTTCTTGGCGATGTCGGGCGCCTTCGTGGCGACCTGGTAGCCCATGCGCCCGGGGAAGAGCGCCATGGCCACGCGGCCTGCCACAAAGGAGTTGATCGGGTCAAGAGACCCCCATGATGCATTGCCTGGTGGCGCGAAACGCGCGAGGGCGGCGTAGTCCTCGACCGCCTGCTTCGATCCCGGTCGGTCGAACGCTAACCGGCCATCGCGATTGTAAAAGTCGCCGCCGTTCTGCCAGAGGAAGGTGACGAAGCGCTGGACAGACCCATTATTGGAGGTCTCGAACGCGTTGCCGGAGACGCCATTCTGGTTGTTGAGCCGCTGGGACGCCTCGAGGATGCGTTCGTAGCTGTCGGGCTCCGCGAGTCCAGCGGCCTGGAAGAGGTCCTTCCGCCAGTACATCGCTGCCGCCGCGACATCCGAGGTGAACTGGTACAGCCGGCCATCCCATGGCCAGTACAACAGCGAGCCGGGGACAAATTTCTCCAGGCCGATGGACTGAGGGATGCTTTCGAGCGGCAGGAGATAGCCGGCCTGCGTGAAGTCGGGTACCTGGCGCCGCTCGATCTCAAAGATGCCGAGCTCTTCGCCGACCGCGACGGCGTTGATGATGCGAGCGGCACGGTTGTCATTGGACATGAGCTGAAGCTCAATGCCAATGTCGGGATTCTGCTTTTCGAACAGCGCGATGTTGTCCTGGATGTTCTTGACCGACTCGGGCGAGCTTTCGGCGGTCAGGAATGGAACGATCTTCTTCTGGGTAACGCCCTGGCGGAGCGCCGCCGGGAGCTCCTTCGTGGCAGGCTTCGCGGCGGGCACGGCGCTCGCGGCAGCCCCTGCCGCGGGACTCGATGCCACGGCCGCTGCCGGCGGAGCCGCCGCGGGCGGTGCGGCCGCGGGCGGCGCGGCCGGCGCGCACGCGGCTCCCGCGAGAACGCCCGCGACCACGGCCAGGCTCAAGAGCTGTTGTCGCGGCGTGCTGGGTACTTGGCGCCAATGGAGCATGGTTTAGACCCCCTTCCCAAATCTGTACGTCTGCATCTCACACCTCATGCGTGAGCGTTCAATTCCGTGCGGATTGGCACGGTTGTCCTCGGCTCGATGTGTCCTCCCGTGCGCTGGACTATGGCGTGACTCCCTTACCCCTTGACCGCGCCGGCGCCCCAACCGGCCACCAGGAACCGCTGCGCCACGCCGGCTACGACAATCAGTGGCGCGGTGACCGCGAGCGCGCCGGCCATGAGCCAGCCCCAGTTGAAGAGCCCGCGCCCCATGAAGCTCTCCAGGCGGGGACTGATCGTCAGAACATCTGGACGTGAAAGCAGCGTCGCGCCAAAGAGATACTCGCTCCAGCCGACATTGAGAGCGATGATGCCCGTGGCAATCATGCCGGGGATTGCCTGGGGGACCACGACCCGGAGAAACGCACCGAACCGCGTGGCGCCATCGATCATCGCCGCCTCTTCGAGATCTACCGGGATGCCCGCGAAAAAGGAACGCAAAGTCCAGAGCGTGAGCGGCATCACCAGCGCCACGTAGATGATGATCAGCCCGTACAACGTGTTCGAGAGACCCATCCGGAAGAAGATCCGATACACTGGCAGGACCAGCAGAATGCTGGGGATCATGTAGGCATACACGAACAGTCGGGCGATCCACTCAAACGCGCGGTTATGGAATCGCGTCAGTGCGTAAGCCGCGGGTGTGGCAGCCCCCAGTGCAAGTGCCGTCGTTGCCGTGGCCACGAGTGCGGAATTGAACATCGCGCGCTGGAACTGCGTGGCGTCGAAGAATTGGGTGAAATTGTCCAGCGTCGGGCGCTGGGGGAACAGCGTGGGCGGGTATCGCAGCAGCTCGGACTCCGATTTGAAGGCTGAGAGCGCTACCCAGATGAACGGCGCGAGGATCAGTAGCCCCAGGCCATACAGCAGGATGTATTGAAGAATGGACTTCGCCGTCTTCCATACGTCGCGGGCGTGCAGCGGAGTCCGGATGCCGTGCTGAGCGCCCTGTTGCGTCGGGGCGAGAGCATTTCCCTGTCTCACCCGTGTGCCACCCTTGACTCCTTCTCGACCGTATGCACGTTGCGTTGCACACAGTAGGACAGTCTCACAACTTGCAAAGACATCCTAGCAGCACCCCCGGGGGCCGTCAAGCGTCGCGGCGCCATCAACGGCGGGGTGGTTTGTAGCCGGCCTGGGCATACCGATATCCATCCCTCAGACGCGCGCGCCGGTACCGGTGCGGCTTGCCAGGCGGCACAGGGTAGAGACGTCGGAGAGCCGCTCCAGGTTGAGCAGATCGGCCGCTAACCGATCGGTGGCCTCGGACGTCAGCACCCCGTCGGCGCAGCGACGGAATTTCGCGGCGATCTCGGCCTCGCTCGCCGGATTGCGGGGGTCGCCTTTCGGCGCGTGGATCACCCGCTCGACGTGCTGGCCGTCCCGCAGGCGGGCCGAGACGCGACACGCGGAGAGCGGCAGCCCGTCATCTGGTGCCACCTCGACCCGCTCGCGAATGAAGCCGCGGAGCCGTTCGTCGGCATAACGGTCGGGCCCAAACTGGGCGAGCCAGGCCTCGCGCTCGTGCAGCACCACCGCGGTCACGAAGTGCGGCGACAGAAGCGCTTCGAACGTGCCTCGGGGCTCGGCAAAGTCCTTGTGCGCGTTGAATATGCTGGTTGGAAGCTCCACGCGGACCGCCTCAACAGTCTCAGCGCGCAGGTTCTGGTCGCGGATGAGGTCGAAGAGGGCGGTGAGAAGCGACTGCAACGGCGTGGCGGCGGGCCAGAGCCGGAGCGAGATCTGCTCGAGCTCCCAGCGCGATCCGAGATCGGCGACCACGGCTTCGGGTTGCCCACCATCCGAGTAGCTGCTCAACAGGCCGCCGTCGGGGTGGGCGAGGATCTCTTCGGAGGCCAGAAAGCCCTGTTCGGCGAGGGTGGCAGCCAGCAGGCCAGAGAGCGCGCCGCGGGCCTGGTGGAACTTCACCGTCGGCGTTCCCCAGGCAGCGAACGTTCCGGCGGCCTGGCTGCCCGCCAGCCCGAATGCATTCCGCTGCTGAACCCAGTTGAGCCCGCGCAGCTTCCCGACCGCCGCGGCACCTCCGAATGGCCCGACCACCCCGGGGGAGTGCCACCCGCGGGCGCGAAAGGTGGGGTAGTGGAGGCCCAGAGCCACTCGCGTGGCCACTTCGAACCCGGCGGCGACCGCCGTCAGAAGCGCTCTGCCCGACAGGTGGTCGCGCTCAGCGATGGCAAGTGCCGGCGGCACGACCTCCGGCGTCATGTGGCAGTGCGACGGCCGGTACACGTCGCAAACGGTGACAGCGGTCACGAGGTACGCATTGAGCAGGGTCGCGCCCGCGAGCGACAACGGCTCTCCCCCGAGAACGCTTGCCTCGCCCGAGGCACCGAGCGCGCGCGCCAGCGCCAGGACCTGCGCTGTCTCCTCGCCATGCCAGCCAGCCAGCCCACAGCCGACCGCGTCAAACAGCAGCCCCTTTGCCCACTCGCGGGCGGACATGGGGATATCCTCGTACCGAAGGTCCGTGACGAAGCGGGCCAGTGTAGACGTGGGTTCTGTCGTCACGGGCAGGCGGCCCCGCGGCAGGAGCCTGTCATGGAGCCTGGACGTGCTGGCCAACGCGCGCACTCGGAAGGAATTCACACCCCCGCGCCTCCAGGCCACTGGCGAATCCCATGCTGCGCAGGCCGCCCAGCATCTCCTCCTGCTTCGCGATCTCGGCGGTATGGAATGCCCGCGCGGCAAGCACCACGCTCGCCGCCTCGTCCCGGGCAACGACCACGATCCCGTCCTCGTCGCCAACCAGGACGTCCCCCGGCCGGACGACGACGCCGCCGCAAGCAATTTCCACATTCACCTCGCCTGGTCCGCTCTTGTACGGTCCCGCGGGCGTCGCGCCTCTGGCGTACACCGGGAAGCCGAGCTCGCGAATACCGGCAACGTCCCGCATGGCGCCGTCGATAACGAACCCGGCCAGGCCTTTGAGCTGTGCCATGCGAGCCATCAGCTCGCCGACGATTGCGTGGCTGAGGTCGCCGCCCGCGTCCACGACCAGGACGTCGCCCGGTTCCGCCAGGTCGAGCGCGGCGTGAACCATGAGGTTGTCGCCCGGTGCCGTACGCACCGTGATCGCCGTTCCCACCATCGTGCCGCCCAGGGCACCCAGGTACCGAATCGCCGGGTTCATGCAGCGGCTGCGGTACATGACATCCCCGATGTTTGACGGCGGGATCCCGACGAACTGCTCCACGAGCGAGCGATCCGGACGCTCAATTTCCGTAATGACCCGAAAGCCTATTGGCACAGTACCTCCACCCCGCCAGGTCGACCAGCACCTAAACGTCCTGCCCGCCCCGGAAGCGCATACAAACTATCCCACGAGCCCCGCTGGCCGGGGCTCGTCAACCAGGGGTCCTCCCGCACCGGCAGGCCTATCCGCCGCTGATGCCGGGAAGCAGCACAAGGCGATCGCCAGGACTGAGGTGCCTGTCGAGACCGCCGGCCAGCTCCACTGCCTGATCGTTGACAATCAGCGCCACGTACTCCAGGAGCCGCGCCTGACGGCGGTCGTACACGATCCGGGCGAAGTCTTCAGTGGCGGCAGATAGGGAATCGAGAAGCGCGCGGATCGTACCATCGCCGACGATCGGCACGGTGTAGGAGCCTGACGGCTGGGCTCCCAGCGCCAGCTTCTCATTGAGCCAGGAGTACAGCTCAAGGGATACGTACTGACCTTCTCGCGCACCCTGGAACAGGAGCTGGAATGGACGAACGGGGCCGTCGGTCGCGCTACGCCCGCCGCCCCGTGCCCCAGCTCGGCGCGCGCTCACGACGGGCCCGGCGACGTCGTCGAAGCCATCGCGGCGCGAGGCGCGCCCGGCGAGCTGGCAGTCCCGACCACGATCCGATGCGCCTCGCGCTCCTGGATCCGTTCCGCCAGTGGTACGAGCTCGGCCAGACCCAGCTCACGCAACGTTTCCGGCAACGGCACGCCCGTGTGCTCGTCCCATCCAACCAGGTGCCAGAAGCGGCGCTTCATCACATCCCAGTGGGGCATGATGTCAGCGCCGCGTGCTGGTCCGTCGAGCGGTACGGAACCGTACCGCTCGGAAGGGCGCTCGAGCGCGGGGTCCAACCCGTGCAGGTAGCTCCACAATCGAAGCACCGCCGATGCACGCCGGCCGACGAGCAGCGCATCTTGTACCGACAAATCCCACCCCGTGACGGCATTGACGGTGGCGACGCCCAGCTCTGCATGGGTGAAGTCGAATCGACACACGCCCAGACTGTCCTCGAACTGGTGCCAGCCGCTCATCCCCGCGAGCTGGGTAACGATCTCCATCGGCGCGAAGCGATCCTTCAGCGGCGCGAGACCGAGCCGTTCGGCCTGCAGGCCGCCAAAGCTCTGCTCGATAGTGCCCGTGCTTGACGTGCAGGTGTCGAACATCTCCACCCAGCGGGCACGGTGGTCGTGCGAACGGGGCGTGTGGCCCTTGAGGCCAAAAATTGCCATTGACTCCGCGGCTCCCCCGACGCGCCGACTGGCGCGCATAACGCCTTCCGCAAGCCAGTCGCCACAGCCCTCGCGCCGCGCGATTTTGTGCAGCAAGGCCAGCGCCGCCGTCTCGTCGCCCCAGCGCGCCTGGATGCCATCCAGGTCGTCGCTGGTGAGGAGTCCCTTCTCGAAGCACTCCATGACCCACCCGATCACCCAGCCAAGCTCATTCAAATCCACACCGATCGCATCGGCTTCATTGCACAGCATCACGACCGCGCCCGCTTCGCCGATGCCGATCTGCGATCCCAGTCCGGCCATCCCCTCATATTCGGGCTCCTCGCCGGTCACGCCCGCGTAGGGCCCTTCGGTCACTTCTACCAGTTTGCAGCACGCCATCCGGCACGCCCAGCAGGGGTTGTTCTTCATGCGGAAGGTCGTGCGGAGATAGCGGCCGTCGATCTTCTCGTGCTGCTCGAAGATGCTGGTGGTGTAATTCTTCACCGGCAGCCAGCCACCTCGCGCCGCGCCCGAGATGCCGCCGGCGGTGCCCCACTGGTACAGGCTGCCGCCATTGAACGCCTTGGCGTCGTCGAAGAGGGGGTTGACAAGGTCGTTGAGGCGAACAGGGTCGGCCACGGGGGGCTTGACCTTCCCTCGGCGCACGGAGATTGCCTTGAGCCTTTTCGCGCCCAGCACCGCGCCGATGCCGTTGTGCGCGGCAACGTGGCCGCGATCGCCCACGAGTGCCGCGAACCGCACCTGGTTCTCGCCGGCGGGCCCGATCCCGAACACGCTCACCTGCTTCTCGGTCAGCGCCAATGTGGCCCGGATCTCGTCCTCCAACCGCCAGGTCCCAAGGCCCACCAGGTGCCGAGCATCGCGGACGGTGACGCCGGTGTCGTCGATGTGAAGCCAGACCCAGTCTGATGCTGCGCCTTCAAGGACCATGGCATCCCACCCCTGGCTGCGCAGGAAGGAGCCCAGATAGCCGTTTGCCTGCGATGCCCCGGCAAGGTTGTTCATGGGCCCCTTGAAGACGGCCGAGAACGTGCCCGTCCCTGAGACGCGTGTTCCCGCCAGGGGACCGGTGGCGAGGATCACCGCATTCTCCGGAGCATCCCATTCCACGCCCGGCGCCACTTCCTCGAGAAGGAGCTTGGCTCCCAGGGCCGTTCCCCCGACCCAGGTGCGCATCACCTCCGCGGAGAGGTCCTCGCCCCGCGTTGTTCCGCTCGTGAGATCGACCCGTAATAGCCGTCCGCTCAGACCCACCATTCGCCTCCCGTCATGACAGGTTGCGGGTCGTCCAGACGCACGCGCGGCCCGTAACGTGGCTGTCGCCCAGGCGCGTCAGACCGGCGCGCTCAAACGGCCGAGGCACCGGTTCCCTCCGCGCGAAGCAGCCAGTCCTGGAACTGGCGCGAGAGGAGCACCGGATCTTCCAGGAAGTAGTCAGTCTTCGGCTGCTCGGTGCCCACCTTGACCCGCAGCAGGATCGGTCCTTGCGCGCCGCGGGCCCAGCCCAGTGACTCGCGGAGGCTCTCGAAATCGCTGGGCACGTCGCGAGCTTCAGCCCAACCGCACGCGCGAGCCGTGGCGGCAAAATCGATCCCCGCGGCCGCGGTCGGCTGGCCGCCGGTGGCGAGGTAGACCCCGTTGTCCAGGACCACGAGCACGAGCTTGGTCGGCTGCAAGTGGCCGACTGTCGCCAGTCCGGAGAAGCCCATCAGCAGCGAGCCATCACCCTCCACCACCACGACTTTTTCGTGCCGACGATCGCCGTCCAGCCCGAGCGCGAGACCTAACCCAATGGCGAGGGTCTGGCCCATGGCATCGAGGCTGTACAGGTGGTTGGGCTTGCGGCCCGCCACGGCCAGCATCTCGCGGATGGTGCCCCCGAGCGTCAGCACCACCGGCTGGTCGGAGAACGCGGCGTCGAGCAGTGCGAGCGCCTCGGGACGTTGCAGCACCCGCCTCACCCGCCCATCAGGTTCACCAGCACAAGCACGGGCTGGTGGGTCGTATGCGCAAACGTGTGCCCCTTGGTAATGGTCGGAGCCCACTCGGCAACGGGTGTGCGGCTATCTAACTGGAAATACCGGACACCGGCCGCGTCCAGCAGGGCCTCGGTGCGCTCGCTGATGGTGTGAATCATGGAGTTGTATTCACCGAGGCCGCCGCGGCGGGCCACGATCCCAAAGATCGGCAGGTGGTAGGGCCGCGGGAAGGTGAGCAACGAGGTCAGCAGGTTGCCGACTCCGTTGTCCTGGAAGATCATCACGGCCCGCTGGCCCGCAAGCGCCAGGCCCGAGAGAATGGAGATCCCCTCCTCCTCCCGCGGGATGGGATACACCCGCCGTTCAGGCCCGGCGCCGGCCCCGCCCGGCAAAAAATGCGCGAGGACCTGCTTCAGGGTACTGCTGGGTAAGTACAACACGTGCCGCGGGTCGATCGACTCGAGGCCCTCGATCACCGCCTGGCTCCGCTCTACGGACGACGCGCTCATGGCGGCACGAATGGTACGACCTGTTGCAGTTTCGTGCAGGCATCTCACGGAGTGCAACAGGTCGCCGGCCGACGAGGGTCTTCCAAAAGGCTGGGCTCGGCTCAGCATGGTAGGATGGGCGTGCTTCTCGTGCTCGACGACATTTCAGCGAGCCAGGAAGGCCCGCGCGGCGAACTCCATTCCGTCCTAACGCTTCGACGCGGTCTGGCTATCCTGGACGCCTTCTCGGTGCCTCGGGAGGACCTTGGCGTCAACGAAATAGCCCGGCTGGTGAACCTGCACAAGAGCACCGTGTCCCGTCTTTGCGGAACGCTGGAGCAGGCCGGGTACCTGAAGCGCGATGACGTCACCGGCAAGTTCCGACTCGGCGGCAGGGTGTTCCAATTGGTCGGCACCGCCGCGCCCGACGTGGACCTGCGCGCGATTGCCCGTCCGGTCCTCCGCGAGCTCGTTGAGACGTGCGGCGACACGGCTCACCTGGCGATCCACGACGGCCAGGACGTCGTGACAGTGGAAGTGGTGGATGGCTATCGCCTGATGCGTATGCAGGGCCGGATTGGTCAGCGCCAGTTGGTCCACGCGAGTGCGCTGGGCAAAGCCATCCTGGCCTGGAGGCCCAATGACGTTGATCGAATCCTCGCCGTGCGCGAGATGATTCGCCTCACCCCCAACACCATCACGGACCCGGAGCAGTTCAAGCAGCAACTGAGCGAGGTTCGGGAGCGCGGGTACAGCCTGGACCTGGAAGAGCTCGAGGAGGGCCTGCGGTGCGTCGGTGCCCCGATCCGTGATCATGGTGGCGAGGTGATCGCCGCGATCAGCGTCGCCGGGCCGCGGCATCGGTTCACGACGAGCGCCATCGGAACCCTCTCGCGGATGGTCCGTAATAGCGCCGACGAGATTTCCGCCCGATTAGGCTCGCCGCCGCGGCTGCTGCGCACCGAGGCCGCCGGGTCCCTGAAGGCAGCGCCAGAGGCCGGACCCATCCCGATTGCCCGCGGAGGCCGGCGCGTGGCGGCAGGCCTCCCGGTCGGGTAGCCAGCACGCTGGACGCCAGGTAAGCCGGGCCGCGATCGCGAGCTTGTGCATGCGCGAGAACCTCACGCGGGCGCGTCTACAACGGGGTCTGCCGGTATTCGGCGCGTGGGCTACGCTTTCAGACCCGGCGGTGGCCGAGATGATTGGTTACGCCGGGTACCACTTCGTCATTCTCGACATGGAGCACGTTCCGAACGGGCTCATGACCATAGAGCGCATGATCCGCGCGTGCGAGATCAGTGGTGTTACGTCGATCGTCCGCGTTCCCGACGCGAACCCAAAGACGATTCTGCGGGTGCTGGACAGCGGTGCCGAGGGGGTCATGGTGCCCCATGTTGTGAGCGCGACCGACGCGCGGGACGCCGTGGCGGCATGCCGGTACCCGCCTGTCGGAGCTCGCGGCGCGTCTCCGACGGCTCGTGCGACGCGCTACTCGTTCACCCCCTTCACCGAATACACACGTCACGCCGATCGCGAGGTGCTCGTTGTGGCAATGGTGGAGGACCGAGAAGCGGTCGGCCAGGCGCCAGCCATCCTGGCGACGCCGGGCCTGGATGTGGTGTTCGTCGCGCCCTACGACCTGGCAGGCTCCTACGGAGCACTCGACCGGCCGAATGACCAGCAGGTCGCCGGGGCGTTTGAGACGTTCGTCGCGGCCTCCAGGCAGGACGGCGCCGCGATACTGGGTATGCCCGCGGGCCATGGAATGGTCACGCGGAGCATTGCCGAGCTCCTGGGCGCGGGTGTTCGATTCATCCCTACCGCGTTCGACGTCGCACTGCTGGCGGGCGCGCTACGGCAGGATGTTGCGGTGTGGAGCCGCCGCCCGAACAGCTAGGGTTTCTGGTACCTAGGGTTTCTGGTACCTAGCCCGCCAGCGGCTGTGCCCATGCGAGCGGCGAGGAGCTTCGGAATGCGCGGTTCCGGAGGCACACGATTGACATTTCGCGGAGACTCTGACTAGTATCATAGGCCGAAACTGTCTCACCTGACAGTACACGGGGAGGCGAACGCCGCGCCCCGGGATCCCCCAGGCATCGTCAGAGGAACACCCATGCGAACGTACAAGGGCGCTGAGATCATCGTCGATTACCTGATCAAGGAGCGCGTGCCGTACCTCTTCGGTGTGTGCGGCCACGGGATCATCGGCTTCCTGGATGCGGCCTACGATCGTCGCGATGCGATCAAGACGATTACGACCCACGACGAGCAGGTCGCGGGATTTATGGCTGACGCCTACTATCGCGTCACGCACCAGCCCATCGCGACGTACACCTCGTGCGGCCCAGGTTCCCTGAACCTCGCGATGCCGGTGGCGGGTGCGTTCCTGGACTCGTCGGCGTTCCTGGCCATTACCGGAAACGTGCCCACCCAGCAGTTCAATCGCGGTCCGTTTCAGGAGACCGGCCGATTCTTCCAGGGCGATTTCAACTCGGTCATGCGGCCGTACGTGAAGCGCAGTTACCAGGCGCCGCGTCCGGACATGCTCCCCCTGATTCTCCGGCAAGCATTCGCGCAGATGGTCACGGGCCGTCCAGGGCCGGTCCACCTGGACGTTCCACTGAACGTCTTCGTGGAGGAGACCGAGGCCGAAGTTCCGGAGCCAGGTCTTTGGCGGAGCAACAAGCTGTCCGGCGGGCAGGGCGACCCCGAGCTCGTGCGCCAGGCGGCCGAGCTGCTGGCAGCGGCCGAGCGGCCCGCCATCGTTGCCGGCAACGGCGTATTTCTCAGTGAAGCCGGGCGAGAGCTTCGGGCGCTCGCGGAGCTCCTCCAGATCCCGGTGCTCACCTCCCCTCTGGGGAAGGGTACAATCGACGAAACGCACGCGCTCAGCCTCGGTGCAACCGGCCGCAACGGGACCCACGCCGCGAACGAGGCCGCCCGGACCAGCGACGTGTTGCTGGCGCTTGGCACCCGGTTCGACGACCGCGCAACGAGCGCCTGGCTGCCAGGGATGACCTACAACATCCCCGGCACCAAGCTGATCCACGTGGACATCGATCCCCAGGAAATTGGCCGGAACTATCCAGCCACCCTGGGCATCCTGGCCGACGTGCGCCTCGTGCTCCAACAGCTCCTGGAGCTCTTGCGCGACCGCGCTGAGGCCATCCGGGTTCGTCATGAGGGCTGGGTGCGCGCCACCCAGGAATGGAAGCGAGAATGGGACGAGTTCCTCGCACCGGCGCAGCGCGACGACGCGGTGCCCATCCGGCCCGACCGCCTGGTGGCCGATCTGGGAAGCGTCCTGCCACGGGACGCGATTGTCCTGGCCGACGTGGGCGTGCACCACAACTGGGTGGTCCAGCAGCTCAAGGCGCCGCCCGCGGGGAAGCTGCTCCAGTCATGGGGCTTCGCGGCCATGGGCTTTGGCGTCGCCGGCGCCCTCGGCGCGCAGTTCGCCGCGCCAGATCAGCGCGTCGTTGCGGTGTGTGGCGACGGCGGCTTCCTTATGACCGCAAACGCGGTCCAGACCGCCGTCGAGTACCACCTGCCCATCGTCTGGGTGATCTGGAACAACAAGGGTTACATTTCCATCCGCGATCAGCAGGCAGGCTTCTTCGGGAAAGGGCGCGAGATCGCCACCCGGTTCCGGGATGAGCAGACCGGGGAGCTGGTGACCACCGACTTTGCGGCCCTCGCCCGCTCTATGGGAGCCGACGGCGTCCTGGTCGAGCGCCCGGGGGACCTGCGAGAGCAGATTTCCGCGGCCCTCGCGTCAGGCCGACCGACGGTGCTGGACGTGCACGTCAACTCCGAAGTGCATCCGCCCGCCACCGGAAGCTGGGACCTGCCACCGCTTGCCGCGCCGCTCCCCAACTACGGTGCCCTTGCCAATGGACACGTCGCGGGCGCGGCGCTCACCGCCCATGCACGCTGAGCGCAAGCAAGTCCTGGTCGCGAGGCTGGATGCCCGAACCGCCCGGTAGTCGGATCGTCCTGGTTACTGGCGCCAGCCGAGGCATCGGGCTCGAAGTCGCAACCCAGTTCGCGGCGCTCGGCGACCGCGTCGTGATGACCGCGCGGTCCGAGGATGCGCTTGAGCAAGCGGCAGCCTCGATGCGCGCCAGCGGAGCTCAGGTCTGGGCGCGCCCGCTTGACGTCACGTCGGCGGCGGATTGTGGAGCGCTCCTGGACTGGATGGTCCAGAATCTGGGTTGCCCGGACGTGTGTGTCTTGAACGCCGGCATCGGACACTGGGCAACCGTCGTGGACACCTCGGACCAGCAGTGGGCCGAGACGTTCCGCGTCAATGTCGACGGGGTCTTTTACTCGGCCCGCGCGGCGCTTCGTCCCATGCTCGCCCGCGGCCAGGGCCACCTGATCTTCGTCTCTTCGGTCATGGCGCGGCGGGGCGCCGCAAACATGGCAGCCTATGCCGCGTCCAAGGCGGCGGTCGCGGTGTTCGCGGATTCGCTCGCGCTTGAGGTCAAGCAGCATGGCATCAAAGTCTCGGTGCTCTATCCCGGGTCCACGCTCACCACGATGCGAGCACGCCAGACCCTGCGTCCTGTGACACCCGAGATTTCAGACCCGGCTCTGCAGCTGCGAACGCGCGACGTGGCGGACGCGGTCGTGTGGCTGGCGTCAGCCTCCGCCCACGCGTTCCCAACCTCGTTGGTACTGGAGCCGCCCGCCTGAGGCTCTCCAGAACGGCGCTCGCCAGCTAACGAGCGGACGACACTGGGACGGGTGCCCGCAACGCGGCGCACAGTGTTGACACCCGATCAACCTGCTCAATATTCGCCAGCAAGTCTATCGCCTCGTCAGCCTGGGAGCCGGGTAGCCGGTCCGCGCTGGCGGTACGAAATTTCGTGATGATGTCGTCGCGGCTGAGCGGGTCCGACGCGTCGCCCCGTGGCACCGGCCGGTTGTCGAGCAAAACGCGACCGTCGGCCATCGTGACCTCCACGCGGGCGCCGGTTCCATCTACGGTCGGATCAATCTCCACCATCACCTTCTCCCGCGCGAACCGATCGGTCGCGGCGTCCCTGATGCGCTCGGACGTGAACTGCTCCAGCCAGCACCGCCGATCGTGGAGGACGACGGCCGTCGCGTAACGGGTGGAGAGGAGCGCGCGGAACTTGTCGTCCCAGCCAAGCTCCCCGTGCATCTTGTACACCGTCTCAGAGAGACCAACACGAATGCGAGCCACGTGCTCTGGCCGCAGGTCGTGCGCATCGATCAGGGCAAACATCGCCGTCACGACCGACTGAATCGAGCTCGCCGCGGGCCACAAGCGCAGGGAGATATTTTCGAGCTCCCACCGATCACCGAGTTCAGCGACCACGGCCGCCGGGGAGCCGCCGTCCGAGTAGGCGTTGAAGATGCCGCCGTCGGGATGTGCGAGGATCTCCTGGGAAGACGTGAAGTTCTCGCCGGCGAGAATCCCCGCCATCAGGCCCGAGAGGGCAGCGCGCGACTGGTGGAACTTAATAGTGGGGGTACCCCAGTGGGCAAACGTCCCAGCCGACTGGCTTCCCGCCAGACCGAAAGCATTGCGCTGCTGCACGGCGCTCAGTCCGATGAGCTTTCCGACGGCAGCCGCGCCGCCGAACGGCCCGATGACCCCAGGCGAATGCCAGCCGCGCGAACGAAAGGCGGGGTAATTCGTCCCGAGGCCCACGCGCGTGGTGGTTTCCAGCCCGGCGATGATCGCCAGCAGCAGCGCGCGCCCGCTCACGTCGAGGCGCTCGGCTGTTGCCAATGCAGGCGGCACAACTTCGGGACTCACGTGGCAGAGGGTCGGTCGGTGAACGTCACACACGGTCACCGCGGTCATGAGATAGCCGTTCACAAGCGTGGCGCCGGCCGCCGACAGGCCAGATCCGCCAATAACCGTGGATTCCTCCGAGGCGCCGATCGTGCGAGCCAACGCGGTTACCTGAGCAGTCTCGTCCCCATGGTGTCCCGCGATGGCGCTCCCGACTGAATCGAGCAGGATGTCCTTCGCGCGCTCGCGCACGCGACTGGGCACATCTTCGAGACGAAGGCCGGCAACGAACGCCGCAAGGTCACTGGTGGGAGTGGCGCTCATCTCTTCCGAGCCTCCTGGGAGTGTGGGCTCTGCCTCCGGGGGTGAACCACCGGGTGCGACAGTCTCACGGAATGATATCCGCGGCACGCACTTTGGGCGAGGGTGGAGGGTGAGCCGGACCCCACGCTCCGGCGCGGATTCCCGTCGCTCGGGAAGCGCGGTGTGCGATGATCCGGGACTGTTATGGGACGCATTGACGAACGCTTGAAGGAGCTCGGGATCGCGCTGCCGGCTCCGCGGACTCCGATGGCCAATTACGTGCCCGCGGTACGCGTGGGCAACCTGGTGTACACCGCGGGCCAGGTCTCGGCGGCGGCAGGACGCGAATTCAAGGGGAAGCTTGGCCAGGACCTGGATGTCGAGGCGGGTCGTCAGGCTGCCCGAATGTGCGCCATCAACTGCCTGGGGGCGCTGCTCAGTCAGGTGGATTCGCTCGACCGCGTGAAACGCATCGTGCGCGTTGGCGCCTTCGTGCAGAGCGCCGCTGGCTTCGATCAGCAGCCGGCGGTCGCCAATGGCGCGAGCGATCTCCTCGTGGAGGTGTTTGGCGAGGCTGGCAAGCATGCCCGCGCGGCGGTGGGCGTGAACGAGCTCCCGCTGGGTTTCGCCGTCGAGATTGATCTCATCGCGGAAGTCGAATAGGTCGGGCGAAGTGCCCGAACGGCCGATTGAGATTGACGCTTGCGAGGCAGCGTCCCTATCCTTCGGCCCACGCACCACGTAGAAGGAGGCGACACGACAGGCTATGCCCGGTCTAGGTCCCTGGGAACTGATCATCATCTTGCTCATCGTCGTCGTCATCTTCGGCGCGGGCAGGCTCTCGGAAATTGGCGGCGCCCTCGGTCGAGGGATCCGCGAATTCCGCTCCGCCACGAAGGACGAAGAAGAGAAAGCTGCGGCCGCGGCGGCAGCAGGCGGCTCGACCACGGTTACCACCACGGTGTCGCCGGCGTCGGCGGCCAGCACCGCTCCCACCGCCGCGCCGACCACGGTGCCTTCCGCGGGCGACCACCGCTGCGCCTCCTGCGGGACGGTCAATCCGCCCAGCCAGGTATTTTGCGGCCAGTGCGGCTCGAAGCTCACCATCGCGGCCTGAACGGCTAGGCGAGAGCGCCACCCGATTCTGGTGCGCCACCCGATCGCGGACAACCGCGCCGGCGTAGCGCGTCAGGCGCCTCTCGACCGAACCCGACGGCCGCCGGTGTACACCACGCTGTGCCCGCCGCGGACCGGGCGCTCCTGATCTTCGCCGGCGGGCGCGCCACACGGCTCGGCGGGGTCAACAAGGGCCTCCTCCGGGTGGGCGGCCAAACCATTCTCGAAAGAATCCTCGACGCGCTGGGGCCGCTTGCCGCCGAGCGGGTGGCGCTGGGGCCGGCGGACGCCCTCTCGGGCCTCCGAGGTGTGCGCTCCGTGCCAGACCTCGAGCCGTTCGCCGGTGTGCTCCCGGCGCTGGCCCACGGGCTGGCCTCCACTACCGCCGACGTGTGCCTGGCCGTCGCCTTCGACATGCCATTCGCCTCTCGGGCCGTGTTCGAGCGACTACTGCAGGTGCAGCACGAGCGGGCTGCCGACGTCGTCATCCCGCGGACCGCGGGCTTCCTGGAGCCCATGCACGCCGTCTACCGGCGCGCGCCCGTGGAGGCGGCCATCAACGCGGCGCTGGCACGTGGGGAGCGGCGGATGGTGGCGTACTTCGAGAGCGTCCGCGTCGAAGAAGTGGACGCCGCGAGCCTGACCGACCTGGATCCGCCGGGGCGGGCGTTCTTCAACGTGAACACCCCCGAAGACCTGGCGTCCGCCCGGCAGGCCGCTGGTGACGACCTGCCGGGGAGATAGGAAGCTGCTGCGGGGGGGTGGTGGCAGAGCGCTAGCTGCCGGTACCTGAGGCTGGATCCGCGGGAGCGGCAGTTGAAGCGGCATCGGCGGCACTCTCGCCGCCCGCGGGCTCCTCTTCGGTGATCGGTGCGTTGACGACGGCGATCACCGTATCGGGCGGGTCCAGGAAGAGCACGCCGCTGGGTGGAGTGAGGTGCGATACGTGGATGCTGCTGCCGAGCTCCACCAGGCCCGTCAGGTCAACCTCGACCGACTCAGGGAGATTTCCGGCGAGCGCCTCGATCTTCAGCTCCGTCATCGGGTGCAGCAGCACGCCACCGAGTGACCGCACCGCGGGCGCCTCGCCGGTGAACCGAACCGGCACCGTGGACGAAACCCGCTCGGTCATCGAGACAGCCTGGAAGTCGACGTGGGTGAGCTTGCCCGTGCGGGAATCACGCGTGAACGACTTGACCAGCGCTGGCTGAGCGGCGCCTTCCACGAGGAGCGAGACGAGGTGCGTTCGGCCACCCTCGGCGAACAGGTGCTCCAGCGCGCGCAAAGGCGCCTGAATGGCGCGGGATGCGCCATGGCCAAAGATGTTCGCGGGAACGATGCCTTCGCGCCGCAACCGGGCCACATGCTTGCCCGTCACCGTGCGCGTTTGCGCTGCAAGCTCGATCTGCTTCTTCGTCGTACCCGTGTCCATCGACCTGATCCTCCTGGGGTGCGCAAGGCAGATCCTCGCCGCGACCCATGCCGCATCAACGGCATCTCAATCTGCTGGGCAGTATACGAACGCACTTCCCTCGTCCCAGTCTTCCTCATAGCATCCGCTGGTTATGTCGCCCGAGGTCGCCGCGCTCCTCTCGGTGGTCCCGCCGTGGCTGCTGCTCGCACTGCTCATCGGCGTCGTCAACGCGGCGGCCTGCTTTCTCGTGCTCGGCCGCCGTACGCCAAACCTGGCCTGGTATGCGCTGATTGGTGCGTTGGCGGCCGGAGTGGGCCAGGTCATCGGCCAGGCCCTCCACGTGCCCGAGCCGGTACGTATCGGCGAGCTGAACCTTCTGGCCGCCTCCGCCAGCACCTGGGGCGTGCTGGCAGTAGCGCGGACGGCGGGACTGTAGGAGCCCGATTCGCCGCCTCGCGGCAGGCGCGGCGCCCACGTGCGCGCGGCGACAACCGCGCGTGCCTATCATGAATACATGCTGTCTCGCTTCGAGCACCTGCTCGAAGAGGCTATCGAAGGTGGCGCCCGGCGCCTCTTCCCCGCCAGGCTCCAACCTATCCAGCTTGCCAAGGCCGCAGCCCGGGCCTTGGAGGAGAGCGTCGTCATCTCCACCAGGGGCGCGGTGGGTGCAAACGTCTTCACGCTGCGCCTCGCGCCAGCCGACCTGGATCGCCTCGCCCCGTACCGCGGGTCGCTTGGCGAAGAGGTAGCGCGGTACATCGAGTCGTACGCCGAAGACCGAGGGTTCCTCCTGGCCGGCCCGTTGGAGGTGAATTTCTTCTCGGACGAGCGGGTGCAGATGGGTCGCGTGAGGGCCCAGGCAGAGGTCCTGCGCGATGCGGAGCCGGCACCCCCGGAGCCCGCACCCCGCGCGCGCTCGGAGCCGCTACCACGGGTGGTCCGGCCCAGGGGAGCGCCGTCCCTCCAGGCGCGTCCTGCTCCAACGGCGTGGCTCCTGGACCCGGAGAACCGCCCCATCGAGCTCGATCCAGAGGACGGGCCGCTGCGCGTCGGCCGCTCCCCGGATAACGACGTCGTGCTCGGGGATAGCACGGTCTCGCGCTACCACGCCCAGGTGTGGCCACGGTCCGGCGGCTGGTCCGTACAGGACCTCGGCAGCACAAATGGGACGGCCGTCGCGGACCAGCCCATCGGCAGCGATGCGCGTGTGCTCGCGGATGGCGACAGCGTGCGATTTGGCGGCATCCACCTGCGCTACGTTGAACGGCTCGGCTGATGGAACCGCTCGATGTGGCCGTCCTGGCGCTCCGGTTTGGCATGGTGCTGTTGCTGTACGCGTTCATCCTCGGCGTGCTGCGCGCCGCGCGGACCAGCCTTCGCGCTGCCGAAGTTGAGCCCGTCCGAACGGCCGCCCGCGCCGTCGCCTCTGAGTCGCCGTCACAGCGTTCGACCGGGCCCGGGGTGCTGATCTTGAGGGTCGTTGAGCCGGGGGGCTCTGGGCTTCAGCCTGGCGAAACGTTTCAGCTCCACGGAGAGGCAATTGTCGGCCGCGCCGCAACCGCCGACGTGCAGGTGCCAGATTCGACTGTCTCGAATCGCCATGCTCGCTTTCAGCCGCGTTCGGACGGATGGACCTTTCAAGATCTGGGCAGCACCAACGGCAGCCAGGTAGACGGCGCCACGGCATCCGGCCCTGTTAACCTGCGGCCAGGGGCGCAGGTGGCACTTGGCCGGGTGGTGCTCGTGGTTGACTCGCATGACAAGGCGTAGCCCGGGCACGTACGCTGCACCCTGGGCGCCGACCCATTCAGGAGGCTTCAGAACACGCTATGGCTATGCAAGACCGACCGTCTGACGATCTCGCCACCACGATCACCGACGCCGTTGAAGAAGTGCTGGTGACGATCATCGAGACCATTCGCGAGCGTCCGGCTGTTGTGGCCGCGTTGCTCGCCGGCATCCTTGGCACCACGATCGGCCTTGCGCTGGCGGGACGCGGACGCAAGCAGCCGCCCGTGGAGCGTGCTCGCAAGGCGGGTATGGGCCTGCTCGGGGGCATGGCCGATGCCGTCGACTTCGAGGAGCGGTCGCGGCGCGTCTCCAAGCGTCTGGGCCGCTCCACGGAGCGCGTGGACAAGAAGAGCGGCGGCCTGCTTTCGCGCGTCATGGACCTGCGATCGGCCGCGGACCTGGTTCCGCTGGCAATGCAACTGATGGAGAACCCGATTGTGCGAACGTACCTTCAGAACACCGTCGCCAAGCAGGTCCAGAAGCGGTTCAAGTAGCGTCCCTCGCCGCCGGAACGAACATTCGTTCTACCCCAAGCTGGCGCCGGGTACACTGCCGGCGTCGCCGTGTCATTGCCGCAGGTTCTGCTCGCCCCGGGAGCCCCCTCCGCGATTGGCCGCGTCCGCGGCGTTGCGCTGGCCTGGGCTCCCGGGGGCGCGCCGCGCGGCAAGCGTCACCGGTTTTCGGCACTCGTCTTTCAGGGCGAACGGGTCGACGAGCGGATTGACGGCACGGCCGGGGATGCCGCCTCGCTCCAGCGCCTGCGGCAGGTGACGCAGGCGCTTCCCGTCGTCGCGGCCGGCGAGCGCGAGGCGCGCGGTATTCTGGGCCCCACGCATCCCGGTCCAGTGTGGGACGTGCTGCAGCTTGCGGCGGCCGTTCGGCCCGATCTCCCAGGGGGAAGCCCCGAGCGGCTGGGGGCAGCCGTCGGCATCGGCATCGAGGAGCGGACGCCCGAAGGCGTTCTGACGCTCGTCCACCAGGTCTTCCTGCGACTGGTCGAGACGATCGCCGGGACCGACGCCGGCAGCCTGGCGCACGTCTTGCGGCTGGTGGCGCCGCTGGATTGGCCGCTCGGGTCGCTCTTTGCCGAGATCGAACGCCATCGCGTTCGCGCCGCGCTCGAAGGCGCTCCCCAGGACGCCGACGGCGCCGACTTCGCCAGTTGGATCGCCCGCGCCACGCCCGTCCAGGCTCCGCCACGGCAGCACGGGGGCGCGGGTGCACGAACGCGGGGGATCGAGCTCGCCGAGGCGCTCGGTCCATTCCAGGCCGGAGGGCCGCTGGCCCTGGCCATGCCGGGCTACGAGGCACGCGCGGAGCAGGTCCAGATGGTCACGTCTGTGGTGGAGTGCCTCAATCAGGGCGGACCTCTCCTGGTGGAGGCCGGCACGGGCACGGGCAAGAGTCTCGCCTACCTTGTTCCAGCAGCGCTCGCGGCGGCGCGGAACCGCTGGCGCGTGGTGGTCTCCACCGCCACCATCAATCTCCAGGACCAGTTGCACCAGAAGGACCTCCCAATCCTGCGAGCCGCCCTTGGGGCCGCGCGTGCGCCGCGCGCGGCGGTGCTCAAGGGGCGCAACAACTACCTGTGCATCCGACGCTGGCTGGCGCTCCTTCAGACCCCCGAGCTGGAGGCCGAGGAGCGAGCTCTCCTGGTCAAGACGCTCTTCTGGCTCCCCGGCACGGCGACGGGCGATCGAGCGGAGCTACAGCTCACGCCCGGGGAAGAAATGGCCTGGAGCCGCCTCGCGGCCATTCCGGAAGCGTGTACTCCCGCCCGGTGTGCGTTTCATCGCTCGGGGGTGTGTTTTCTGGCGAGGGCCCGCAGGACTGCCGAGACGAGCCAGGTGGTCATTGCCAATCATGCACTGGTGCTCAGTGACCTGGTATCCGCGTCGCGCGTGCTGCCGGACTACGACGTGCTGGTGGTGGACGAGGCGCATCAGTTGGAGGATGAGGCCACGGCGCAGCTCGGCTGGCGGCTCGGCGAGCGCGAGCTGCTGAACCGGTTGGAACGACTCGCCGGGAGCGGCAGCGGTGGGCGCGGATCGACGGGGGCACTCCACGAAGGGCTCGGGCTGCTGCGTCGCGCGGGCGCTGACCACGCGGCGAGGGCCGCCGAGCTTGCCGGCGACGTCGCGCGCGCGGAGCGGATCTGCCGGGAGATCGGGGTGGCCATCCGCGGCACCTATGCGGCGCTGGCCGAGATCCTCCGCGGCGACGCACCGGCTTCGGACGACTCGGCGACGACGCTGCGGATCACGGGAGCCGTCCGCGCGGGCAGCCACTGGACCGACGTCGAAGCGGCCTGGGATGCCGGGGCGCGGAAGCTCCCCGAGGTGCTGCGCGTCGCCCGTGACGTGAACGGCCGCCTGGAGGAGATCCCGCCGGGCGCTCGGAGGGACGACCTTCGCGAGCTGCTCTCCGAGCTTGCCGGCCATACCGACTTCTGGGGTGAAACCACCGCACGCCTCTCGGAGGCGCTTCACACCCCGGATCGGGGGACGGTGTACTGGCTTTCAGGAGCGCGACGATCCACGCCCTATGTCAACGCGGCGCCGCTGGACGTGTCTGAGACCCTTTCCAGCCAGCTCTTCGCGCCCAGGGAAGCGACGGTCCTGGTCTCGGCCACCCTCACGGTCGACGGGTCCTTTGCCTACGTGAAGGAGCGGCTGGGCCTGCGGGACGCCGCCGATGCCGACGTGGGCTCGCCGTTCGACTTCAAGCGTTCGGCGCTGCTGTACGTGCCGTACGACATCCCCGAGCCGAATCAGCCCGGGTACCAGGAGGCG
Source organism: Chloroflexota bacterium (assembly GCA_016191465.1). GTDB lineage: Bacteria > Chloroflexota > UBA6077 > UBA6077 > CF-72 > JACPOP01. The sequence goes on from JACPOP010000008.1 coordinate 120,737, forward strand.
CTCGAAACCGCCACCTTCGAGGCGATCGTCGCCGCGCGCGGCAGGACGCTGGCCCTGTTCACCAGTCGAGCCCAGCTTCAACAGACCTACGACGCCCTGCGCGAGCGCCTGGCTGCCGCGGACATCGCGCTCCTCGGACAGGGAATCGACGAATCGTCCCGGACCCGGTTGTTGGACCGCTTCCGCCACGGTGACCGTGTTGCGCTCTTCGGCACATCGTCCTTCTGGGAAGGCATCGACGTGGTCGGTGAGGCGCTGAGCTGCGTGGTGCTCGCTCGCCTACCGTTCTCGGTCCCTTCTGATCCGATCTACGCGGCCCGAGCTGAGCAGTTCGAGGACCCGTTCAGCTCGTACGCTGTGCCGCAGGCCGTGCTGCGCTTCAAGCAGGGCTTCGGACGCCTCATCCGCTCCAAGACCGACCGTGGGGCCGTGGTGCTGCTAGACCGGCGCATTGCCACGCGCAAGTACGGCAGCGTCTTCCTGCGCTCGCTCCCGGGCTGCACCGCCAAGCAGGGTCCGCTGAGCCGTACGGCACCGCTCATCCGTGATTGGCTGGAAGGCCCCGCGAAGAGTTGAGCGGGGACGCTGTGTCGGCGGGGTGCGGCCGTGGTGCGCCTGGAGATCCGCAGCGCGATCCGGGTCACGATCCGATGCGATCGAGGATGAGTGAGGGGCGCGGCACGTGGTGGGGGCTAACCCGCATGCCGCTCAAGAGCGCGGCTTGTGCCTCCGCCAGGCGCTGCTCGTCGTTCACGTGCAGGACGGCCAAAGGCTCCCCGGCGCCGACGGAGTCACCCACCTTCGCCAGCAGTTCCACGCCGACGGCCAGGTCCACGGAGTCTCCCTTCCGCTCGCGGCCGGCACCGAGGAGCGTCGCGGCGCGGGCCACGCTCAGCGCGTCTAATCGGGCGAGATAGCCATCGCTCGGGGCCGGGACAGGCACCTGGCGGGCGGCTCGTGGTAATGCTTCGCGGTCCTCGAAGGCCCTCGGGTCCCCACCCTGCGCCTCCACCAGGCGGCGAAAAGCGGCAAGGCCTGCACCCGTGTTCAACGCTGTCTTCACGTCCTCTCGCCCCTGGAGACCGTCGGTCGCAAGCGCGACGATCAACGAAGCAAGCTCCACCGCGAATGGCTGCAAGTCGTCTGGCCCGTGGCCCTCGAGCGTGTCAAGCGCCTCGCGCACTTCCAGGGCATTGCCCACCGTGCGGCCGAGCGGCTGGCTCATGTCGCTGACCACGGCCGCCATAATGCGGCCCGCCGCTCGGCCGATGGCCACCATGATTTCCGCCAACGCCCGCGCTTCCGCCGGGCTTTTCATGAAGGCCCCCGCACCAGCCTTCACGTCGAGCACGATGACGTGCGCGCCCGACGCGAGCTTCTTGGACATGATGCTGCTGGCAATCAGCGGGAGGCTTGGGACGGTGCCCGTGACGTCGCGGAGCGCGTACAGCTTGCCGTCGGCTGGAGCGAGGTCCGCGGATTGCCCGGTGATCACCAGCCCCACGTCCCTTAGCTGGCGGACGAAGCGACGAGCATCGATGTCCATCTGCATGCCCGGGAAGCATTCCAGCTTGTCGACGGTCCCACCGGTGAACCCCAGGCCCCGCCCGCTCATCTTTCCGACAGGGACACCGCACGCGGCCACCAGCGGCATCACCACCAGCGAGGTCTTGTCGCCCACCCCGCCCGTGGAGTGTTTGTCGGCAACGGGCCGTCCCACCGACGCCAGGTCAAGCCGCTGGCCAGAGGCAGCCATGACGCGGGTCAGGTCGGCCGCTTCCACCGGTGTCATGCCGCGCCAGACCACCGCCATCAGCCAGGCCGCGACCTGGTAATCCGGCACCTCACCGCGGGTAAAGCCCAGCACGAGCTGCTCGATCTCGGAGCGAGTGTGCTCGCCGCCCTCCCGCTTCTTCTCGATCAGGTCGACGATCCGCATCGGCGGAGCGTAGCACCGCCGCCGGGGCTTCGTTACCCGAGGTCCAGCGGCACGTCCTGCAACAGGCTCGTCGCGGAGACGGGCGAGCTCCCGCGGAAGTAGACGCGCGGGACGCGGGCGCCCAGGCGCACCAGGAGCTCGTGGGGAATGATCCCAGCGCTCTCGCTGAACGTATCCAGGTCAATCGTGGCGTCGCCCTGCTGTCCCAGCACCACCACCTCGTCGCCGACCTGCACCTCCGGCAGGTGCGTCACGTCGGCCATGGCCATGTCCATCGACACCGTGCCCACCAGCGGCGCTCGGCGGCCCCGGATGAGCACCTGGCCGCGATTGGAGCACGCGCGAGGCAGCCCATCCGCGTAGCCGCACGAGACCAGCGCGGTTCGCATGGGGCGATCGACCTTGAATGTCCGACCGTAGCCAATGCTGGCACCCACCGGCGGCGTGAGGAGCCGTGCAACCCGCGACTTCAGCGCCACCGCCCGCCAAAGGCCGCTGTTATGTGGGACGTGCTCAGTGGCGTACGAGCCGGAGAGAGCCAGCCCTGCCCGTACCGTGTCGAAGCCCACATCGTCCATGCGCAGCGCGCCGGCCGAATTTGCCACGTGCTTGACACCCAGCTCGTACCCCTCGGTTTCCAATTGGGCTACCACGGAGCGGTAGTACGCCACCTGCTGGCGGGAGAACCACAGATCGCGCTCGTCGGCCGAGGCGAAGTGGGTGTAGAACCCGGCGAGGCGTAGGCTTGGGATCGTCGCCAGTCGACGCACGAGGTCGGCCGCGTCCGCCGGCGCCGCGCCGTAGCGGTTCATGCCGCTATCCACCTTCACTTGCACGTCCGACACCGATCCCTGCATCTCCGCGGCGCGCGCAAGCGCAGTGAGCCCGATCTCGTCGGCAACGGTCGCTTGCAGGCCGTGGCGGACAACCAGCGGCGCCTCGGCTGGGTGGATGCCGCCCATCACCAGGATCGGCGCATCCAGGCCGGTCTGGCGCATCTGGATTCCCTCGGCCACCCGCGCTACCGCTACCCCTCGCGCGCCAGCCTCCATGGCCGCGCGTGCCACGGCGGTGGCTCCCAGCCCATACGCCTGGGCCTTGACCACCGCGGTGACGCCCAGCCTGGGGCGCGCCGCGCGCGCCAGCACCCTGACGTTCTCGGCGACGGCGTCGAGGTCCACTTCGATCCAGCAGGGCCACGGAGCGCGCCCGGCGGCGATCCGCGCGGTGCCCTCGTCGGAGAGCGGGAGGTCGGCGATCATGCGGCAGTCTGCCGGGGCAGGCCGTGTGCCATCGGCCGAGTATAGGACCGGCAGGTTCTGTCACCCTGGGGTGCAGATCGGCCGCGATCCAGCCCTCACTATTTGCTTTACTTGTTGCCACTTGTATGGGTCAGCCAGAGCAATCCAGGGACGTGGGCGGGCAGATGCCGCCCAAGGACACGCGCGACGGCGAAGCGTTCTCGCGGTGGTACGTGGCGGCCATCCGCCGCTCGGAGATTGCAGATTACTTCGAGCCCGTCGGCGGCACCATGGTGATCCGTCCGTACGGCTTCGGCATCTGGGAGAACATGCAGGCCGGCCTGGACCGGCGCTTTAAGGCGACGGGCCACCGAAACGCCTACTTCCCGCTGTTTGTCCCGGAGAGCTTCCTGCGCAAAGAGGCCAAGCACGTCGAGGGGTTCGCACCGGAAGTAGCGTGGGTCACACACGCAGGCGGGGAGAAGCTGGAAGAGCGCCTGGCGATCCGTCCTACCAGTGAAACCATTATTGGCCACTTCTACGCGAAGTGGGTGCAATCGTGGCGCGACCTGCCCGTCCTGATCAACCAGTGGGCCAACGTGGTCCGCTGGGAGAAGCGCACCGTGTTTTTCCTGCGCACCACCGAGTTCCTGTGGCAAGAGGGCCACACGGCACATCGCACCTACGATGAGGCGCAGGAAGAGACCATGAAGATGCTCGACGTGTACGCCGAGTTCGCGGAGACGGAGCTGGCGCTGCCCGTCATCAAGGGGCCGAAGACCGAGCGCGAGAAGTTCCCGGGCGCGTTGATGACGTACAGCATCGAGGCGCTGATGCCCGACGGGAAGGCGCTCCAGAGCGGCACCAGCCACAACCTGGGCCAGAACTTCGCGCGTGCGTTCGACATCGACTTCCTGGACCAGGACGGAGAGCGGCGCCACGCCTGGACCACCTCGTGGGGCATGAGCACGCGGATCATGGGCGGCATGCTCATGGCCCACGGTGACGATCAGGGATTGATCCTGCCACCGCGCATCGCACCCATCCAGGTGATCATCGTGCCCATTCCCGCGAAGAGCGAAGAAGACCAGACGCGTGTCGAAACCGCCGTGGCAGCGCTGCTGCGCGAGCTGGACGGCGGTGGCGTGAGGGCTGAAGCCGACCGTTCGGACAAGCGTCCGGGCTGGAAATTCAACGAGTGGGAGATGAAGGGCGTTCCCCTGCGCATCGAGGTGGGGCCGCGCGACCTGGCGAACGACCAGGTAACGCTCGTCCGCCGGGAATCGCGCGCGAAGGAGCAGGTGTCGCTTGACGGAGCACCGCGCCGCGCCGCCGACCTGCTCGTAGAGATCCAGGCCGCGCTCCTTGAGCGCGCGCGAACGTTCCGCGAGGCCCACACGGCGACAGTGGACGATTACGAGGGCTTCCAAGCCAGCATGGCCGAGCGGCGTGGGTTCCTGCGCGCCTACTGGTGCGGCTCTGCCGAGTGCGAGGCCCGCATCAAGGATGCGACCAGGGCGACGATTCGAGTGATACCGGCAGACGCCGAAGCCGACGGTCCGGGAGCATGCGTCTACGATGGTGCCCCGGCGGAGCGTCGCGTCCTATTCGCCCAGGCGTACTGAAGGGCACCGGTATGGCACCCCGGTCCGCAGACGAACAGCAGAACTTTGACGCCGCGCTGGCGGCGATCGCCCGCGAGGAACCACTCACCGAGGAACACCAGGACGCGCTCTCGCTCTCGCTTGCGGATGATGGCGACGTGGAGGCGTTCCGCGACGTGTGGAGCAAGCTGTCCGCGCCCGCCCGCGCCCGCGCGATCCGCTCGTTACGGAACGCCGCGGAGGCGCGCCTGCGGCTGGACTACAGTGCGCTGAACCTGCTGGCGCTCGCCGACGCCGACCCGCAGGTGCGCATCGCCGGCATTGAGGCGGCCCTGGAGGACCGAGGTCCGGCGCTCTTCCAACGGCTGCTGCAGATGGTGCAGACAGACCCGGTCGGCGCGGTGCGGCGAGCGGCCGCTGAAGACCTGGCGCGCTTCGCGCTGTTCGCCGAGCTCGAGGACCTGGATCAGCCTGATGTTGCAGCTCTGCGCACCACGCTCTTCCAGGCAGTGCGCAATCAGCAGGAGGAGCCCGGTGTCCGCCAGGCCGCGCTGGGTGCGCTCGGCTACTTCTCCGATGAGGCCGTTGCCGAGGAGCTGGCCGCCGGCTTCGGCGAGCGTGACCTGCGTGTCGGAGCCGTGCGTGGCATGGGGCGCTCGGCCGACCCGCGCTGGACGGATCGTCTGCTGCCGGTCCTGGGCAGCGAGGACCCCGACCTGCGCGCCGAAGCGGCGAAGGCCCTGGGCGAAATCGAGGAGGAGCGCGCCGTGGGCCCGCTCGCAGAGCTCGTCGACGACCCGGACGAGGACGTGAGGGTCGCGGCAGTCCATGCGCTAGCCGTCATCGGCGGCGAAGAGGCGCGTGAAGCGCTCCTGTACCTGCTGGAGGACCCAAACCAGAAGGTCCGCGACGCCGCCGAACATGGCATCTCGAACCTGGAGACCGACGAGGACGACGGCCTCGACACCTGAGCAAGCGCGGATCGCCTGCTCCATTCGCGTGAGCGGCCTGACGTTCCGTGTACAGCAGGCGACGGCAGCCGGCAGGGTGCGTCCCTCCGAGGAAGCAACACATGTCGTCTATGAGGGCTGTTGCCCCTCTGGACGGTGACGGCCGGTCTATAACCTGGAAGCCGTGGACCTCCCCAATGCCTCACTACGGGTGGTGCTTAACTTTGTGGCTGGCAATGTCGGCGCCGCCGTAGCTGAGTCTCGGCGGCTGGTCAAGCTGCTCCGGAGATCGCTGGACGGGTTTGGTTCTGCGGAACCAGCCCCGACACAAGTTCGCACTTCAGATCCTGAGAGTCCGGAAAACTGGATCGGCCTCGACTACATTCATGACCAAGTCGTCGCCCAAATGGAGGAGCAATCGAAACTCTGGGAGAACGCAGATGGCCGACTGCGGCTGATCCTCGGGGTCATCGGCATCGTCTTCGCTGCGGTCTTGGGGCTGCTGCCTCGGGGCACCATCACCGTGATGACGGCTGCCGGGCCCATCACGGAGCCGCAGTACGTCCCGTTCTGGACCGGTTCTGCCGCCATTGCTGCAATCGGCTGCTTCGCTACTGCCGGCGTGATTGCGACTGTGGCCTACTGGCCGCGCGATTTCAACTGGCCGCCCGCGCCTGACTCGCTTCGGAAATACCTCACCACTGATCCCCGCGAAATCAAGCTGACGGTGCTCGACGAGATGTTGACAGCCTATGACCAGAACAGGGTATGGCTGGGGCGGAAGTTTGTCGCGTTCCGATGGGCATTTTCATTGACGGCGATAGCCACGGCCCTCTTGGGGGTGGCCGTTATCATGCAGATACTGGTTTCCACGAGAGCACCGGGGTAGGAGCGCAAACCATGGCCACATCCACCAAGCAAGTTCCCGCCAAACGCCGCGACCCAGACATGGCGAACTTCATCTACAAGGGTGAGACTGGGCCCCAGAGCCCCAACAAGACAGGGAAGCGAGATCGAGACACACGAACGGGAGGTCGCGCCACAATGCCCTCGTCCTCGCACACCGATCGAGCAAGGTTTGATGGCCGATAAAGCCTCACCAGAAACTCCGAAGCCTCAGGCCTCGGTATCGACGCCGGTTAGCCGGCCCGTGCCTCAGCCTCGCGAGGACGCCACAATGGCAAATGTGTCCAAGAAGAGTCAGGACGACAAAATCCTTCGGAGGCGCTAGCCACAACGGGCTCGGCAGTAGAGAATTTCTGTTCGCAGCGTCGGGAGGGACTGCATCGCCATCCGACCAGCCATTGGCGATGCGCCCCTGTCAGCGTTCCGGATGCAGGGGGCTGCGCGGTCGAGGGGTGAGTGAATCATTGACAGACCGGCCTGTTGCAGAGTTGGCTGCCCGGTACCGCACTCCCGCTTGCCCGGCGACGCGAACCGGTTGAGCCAGCCCTCTAGATCGCCGGCATCCCAGCCCCCACGGGGCTCGTTTGCGCACGCTGCAGGATCTCGTCCCAGAAGTGGCAGGCGACCTGGTGCTTGCTCTCGACCTCGATCAGCGGCGGCTCCTTCTCGCGGCAGAGGTCCTGGGCGAAGGGGCAGCGCGGATGGAAGCGGCAGCCGGTTGGCGGGTTCACGGGGCTCGGGACGTCGCCGGTCAGGATGATCCGCTGGCGCTTGCGCTCGATGGTCGGGTCCGGGATCGGGACCGCCGAAAGCAGCGCTTTCGTGTACGGGTGAAGCGGCCGCTCGTAGAGCACCGCCTGGTCCGCTACCTCCACGATCTTGCCGACGTACATGACCGCGACCCGGTCCGAGATGTGGCGGACCACGCTCAGATCGTGGGCGATGAACAGGTAGGTCAGGTTGAACTGGGCCTGCAAGTCTTCGAGCAGGTTGATGACCTGGGCCTGGATGGAGACGTCGAGCGCCGAAATGGGCTCGTCGCAGACGATGAATGCGGGCTCCACTGCCAGCGCACGGGCGATGCCGATGCGCTGCCGCTGGCCGCCGGAGAACTCGTGGGGGTAGCGGTTGGCGAAGTACGGGTTGAGCCCGACCACACGCAGCAGCTCCTGCACGCGCTCCTGCTTGGCCTTGCCGCGGGCGAGGTTGTGGATCTCCAGGGGCTCGCCAATGATGCTGCCCACCGTCATCCGCGGGTTCAGGCTCGCGTACGGGTCCTGAAAGATCATCTGCATCTCACGACGCATCCGCCGCAAGTCGCCGCCGCCGAGCTTGGTGAGCTCCTTGCCCATGAAGTTGACGCTGCCGCCGCTAGGCTTGTAGAGCTGCAAGATGGCGCGGCCGGTGGTGCTCTTGCCGCACCCGGATTCACCAACCAGGCCCAGTGTCTCGCCCTTCTTCACGGTGAACGAGATATCGTCCACCGCACGCACCCAGCCGACCTGCCGCTGCAGGATCAGCCCCTTGGTGATCGGAAAGTACATCTTCAGGTTCTCGACCCGAAGCAGATCCTGCTCGGCAGCTCCGTTGGCGGGCGCCTGGCTGGGAGAAATGGCAGTCGCCATGGTTGATCGTCTTCCTCCTGGACCTAGACGCCCTGCGCGACGGGCGATTCTGCATGCGGCTCGCGGCCGCCTGTTACGTCAACCCAGCACGCGATGCGATGGCCAGGCACAACCGGCTCCAGGCTGGGATTCTCCGGTACGCACCGCTCCACGGAGTACGGGCAGCGCGGCTGGAACGGACAACCGGGTGGCGCGTCCACCAGGTCCGGCGGCAGGCCCTCGATGGGAATGAGTTTTTCGCCCTTGACCTGGTCCAGGCGCGGGATGGACCGCAGCAGGCCCAGCGTGTACGGGTGGCGGGGGTTGTGGAAGAGCTCGTCCACTGTCCCCGTCTCGACCACGTAGCCCGCGTACATCACGTTGATGCGGTCGGCGATGCCCGCCACCACGCCGAGGTCGTGGGTGATCATGATGAGCGCCATCCCGAGCTCCTCGCGGAGGCGCTTGAGCAGGTCCAGGATCTGCGCCTGGATGGTCACGTCCAGCGCGGTCGTCGGCTCGTCGGCGATCAGCAGCTTTGGCTCGCACGACAGGGCCATGGCAATCATCACGCGCTGCCGCATGCCGCCGGAGAACTGGTGCGGATAGTCGTCGATACGGCTCTTGGCGGAGGGAATGCCCACCAGCTCCAGCAGCTCGACGGTTCGCTTGCGTGCGTCGCCGCGACTCATGTGCTTATGCAGCTCGAGCGCCTCGCTAATCTGGCGCCCGATCGTGAGCACCGGGTTGAGCGATGTCATGGGGTCCTGGAAGATCATGGCGATGTCGTTGCCACGGATCTTCCGCATGTCGTCCTCTTTGATTTTCAGAAGGTCCCGCCCCTCGAACAGGACGCTGCCACTGGTGATCCTGCCTGGCGGCGTCGGGATCAGGCGCATGAGAGACAGCGCGCTGACGCTCTTGCCACAGCCGGACTCGCCAACAAGCCCGAGCGCTTCACCCTCGTTGAGCGTGAACGACACGCCGTTCACGGCCTTCACGACGCCGTCCTGCGTGAAGAACTGCGTTCGGAGGTCCGTGACTTCCAGTAATGGGCGCTTCACCCCAGCGCCAATAGTCATCGATTCCGTGGCCACGGTCCTGTTTCTCTCTCCTCGCTCAGCAACCCGTCCAGCCGTCAGGCCGGCCGGGCGGGAACATCGCCGCCCCCGCGGGCCGGCTGAGTGTACTCATTCTTCGCTTCCCGCGGCGCCCCAGCGCAGGATCGGCTTCCGCGCCGCCGTCACCTCATCCAGCCGGCCGACAGGCTGGAGGTGCGGTGCCGCGCGAAGCAGCTCCGGATCGTCGGCTGCCTCTTCGGCAATCCGACGCATGACGCGAACAAACCGGTCGAGCGTTGCCTTCGATTCTGTCTCGGTTGGCTCGATCATCAGCGCTTCTTCCACATTGAGCGGAAAGTAGATCGTCGGCGGGTGGATGCCGTAGTCAATCAGGCGCTTCGCCACGTCCAGCGTGCGAACGCCGTGCTGCTCGCGCAAGCGCCTGCCCGAGATTACCAGCTCGTGCATACACGTGCGATCGTAGGCGAGGTCGTACAGGTCGGCGAGGCACGCGCGCAGGTAGTTGGCATTGAGCACGGCCGTCTGACTCACCTGGCGCAAGCCATCCTCGCCATGCATGCGAATGTAGGTGTAGGCGCGCGCCAGGATACCGAAGTGTCCCTGAAAGCCCTTGAGCCTGCCAATGCTCTTCGGGCGATGGTGTACCAGCGCAAATGAGCCGTCGTCGCCTTGAACAACCAGGGGAGTGGGCAAGTACGGCTCGAGGAGCTCGCTCACCACAACCGGCCCAGCGCCTGGGCCGCCAGCGCCGTGCGGCGTCGAGAACGTCTTGTGGACGTTGATGTGCAGGCAGTCAAAGCCCATCTCCGCCGGCTTGACCACGCCCAGGATCGCATTCAGGTTCGCGCCATCCCCGTAGACGAGCCCGCCCGCGGCGTGAACGATGCTCGTCACCTCTTGGAGATGGCGCTCGAACAGGCCGAGCGTGTTCGGGTTCGTCAGCATCATGCCGGCTACGGTGTCGTCGCACTCGGCGCGCAGCCGGTCCAGGTCTACCTCGCCGTGCGCGTCGGTGGGAATGGCCACGGTGTAGTAGCCGCACATGGCCGCCGTCGCCGGGTTCGTGCCGTGGGCGGAATCGGGCACCAGCACTTTCTTGCGGCGCGCATCCCCCCGATCCACGTGGTAGGCCCGGATCATCAACATCCCCGCCAGCTCGCCCTGGGCTCCAGCAGCAGGCTGCAGGGTGGCGGATTCGAAGCCGGTGATCTCCGTCAGCGCCTGCTGAAGGCGGTACAGCAGCTCGAGCGCGCCCTGCACAGTTTCGTCCGGCTGGAGCGGGTGCACGTGCGCGATGCCGGGCAGCCGGGCGACGTCTTCGTTCACCCGTGGGTTGTATTTCATCGTGCACGAGCCCAGCGGGTAGAAGACGCTATCGATGCACACATTGCGCTGCGCCAGGTGGGTGTAGTGGCGGACGACGTCCAGCTCGCCGATCTCGGGGAGTGGCAGGTCCTCACGCAACAGGACCGCGTCGAGCGAATCCGCCTCAGGCACGTCAAGCGTGGGCAGGCGGTAGCCGGGCGCGCCGGCGTGCGACAGCTCGGAAAGCAGCGGTTCCGGCTGGGGACCCGCCGTCACAACCGTGCGGGCGCTTTCCAGATCCGGCATCGCGGCGATCACGCGCCCACCTCGGCGAGCGCCTGTACCAGCGCGTCAATCTCCTCGCGGTTGTTCATCTCGGTAAACGCCAGCAGGAGTCCGTCCGGGTACGCGCCGTCCAGAGACCGAGCCGGAACTCCACCGAGGATCTGACGCTCCACGAGGTGGTGCCGGGCCGCTTCGCCGCCGACCGGCCCAAGGATGAGAAGCTCGTTGTAAAAGGGTGCCGGCGTTGCCACGCGGAACGCAGTTCGCGCCGCGATCTCGGCCGCGGCATACGCGGCGTATGCCCGAGACTGCCGGGCAACCTCCCGCAGCCCCTCCGGACCAAGGAGCGACAGGTACGCGCTGACTCCGATGGCCAGCAGCGTCTGGGAGGTGCAGATGTTGGAGGTGGCCTTCTCGCGGCGGATGTGCTGCTCGCGGGCCTGAAGCGTCAGCACCCAGCCGCGCCGGCCGTCGTGGTCTGTGGTCTGGCCGGCGATGCGGCCGGGCAACTGCCGCAGATGCCGGCTCTTACAGGCCATCAGCCCGGCCCAAGGACCGCCAAACTGGAGCGGTAGCCCCAGCGGCTGCCCTTCCGCCACGGCGATGTCCGCCCCCCAGGCGCCCGGCGTCCGCAGGAGTGCGTAGCAAGTGGGGTCCGCGGTGGCAACCACCAGCAGCGCGCCGGCTTCGCGCGCTGCCGCGGCAACGGGAGCAAGGTCATGCACACGCCCGAACGCGTCCGGCTGCATGACTACGACGCACGCCGTGCGTGCGTCGACCAGCCCCGCAACCTGGTCGGCGACCAAGGCGCCTGATGCGCCCAGGGCCACCTCAGACGTGGCGACCTCCACGCCGCGCGCCGCCACGTAGCTCTGGATGACCTCTCGCCACTGCGGGTTCAGCGCTCCAGACAGGACGACCCGTTCGCGGCGGGTGATCCGCTGCGCCATGAGCACGGCCTCGCCCGCGGCCGAAGCGCCGTCGTAGACGCTCGCGTTCGCCGCCTCCATGCCGAGCAGGTCGCACACCAGCGATTGAAACTCAAACATCGCCTGGAGGGTGCCCTGGCTCACTTCGGGCTGATATGGCGTGTACGCGGTAGCGAGCTGCGGCATCCCCATCACGTGGCTCACCACCGACGGGCTGGCGTGGTTGTACGCGCCCGCGCCAAGGAAGCACGGCCAGTCGCGGACCGTGACGTTCCGCGCCGCAAGGCGCCCGACGTGGCGCTGGACCTCCACTTCGGAGAGCGCCGGTGGCAGGTCCAGGCGGGGGAACCGCGCATCCGCGGGGACGTCGGCGAACAGGTCTTCGATCGATCCCACGCCGATCGTCTGGAGCATGGCCTCACGGTCCAGGTCCGTGAGCTGGGTGAACGTAGGCATTCGCCGGGAGTCTCGTCTATTGATGCTCTCGGCGAAAAGTGACGGTTGCGGCGCGGGGCCTACTCACCTATCTGGTCGGCGTACTGCTCTGCCGAAAGCAGCCCCTCGGAGGGAGTACCCTCGGCCTTTACGCGGATCATCCAGCCGCCCTGGTACGGGTCGTCGTTGACGATCTGCGGCTCGTCAACCAGCGCCGCGTTGACCTCAAGCACTTCCCCGGAAACCGGTGCGTACAGATCTGATGCTGTTTTCACGGATTCCACGACGCCGAACGGTTGGCCTGCCTCGATCCGGTCCCCTACCTTTGGCAGCTCCACGTACACAATGTCGCCGAGCTGCTCCTGGGCGAAGCTGGTGATGCCGACGAGGAACGTGTCGTCAGCATCTTCCTGCTTGATCCACTCGTGTTCGGCGGTGTAACGACGGTCAGTCGGGGTGGTGTGGGCGTCCTGGTCCATGCTTCGTTCGTCTCCGCTTGGGATGGCGCTCACCGAGCCGGCGCCGGAATGCGAGCGCGCGGTCTGGCTCGATTGGGCACGAAGGGTAACGCGCTCACCCGGGCTGGCACCCGACGCCCGCGAACCTGCACCGCGACCTCGGTCCCGTCGCCATCGTCGGACGCTGGGAGGTATCCAAGCGCAATGCTGCGCCGGAGTGTAGGCGAGAACGTGCCGCTCGTAACGCGGCCGATCTCGGTGCCGTTCGTGGCCACGAGCGGATACTCGGGACGGGGCACGCCACCCTCGCCCACCAGCAGGCCGACCAGCGTTCGGGTGGGCCCTTGCACCTTGATTGACCGGAGCGCCTCTCGGCCGACGAATGCTGCCTTGTTGAGGCTCACCACCCAGCCGAGTCGTGCTTCGAAGGGATTGGTGGAGCGGTCGATCTCGTGCCCGTACAGCGACATGCCCGCCTCCGTGCGCAGGGTGTCGCGGGCGCCCAGACCGCACGCCCGCGGCTGCACCGGTGAATCCAGCAGCGCCTCCCACAGGGTCTCGGAGTGCTCCGCGCGCACCATCAGCTCGAACCCGTCCTCGCCGGTGTAGCCGGTGCGGGCGAGCAGCGTCGGGTAGCCTGCCACGGTGGTCTGCAGGAAGCCGTACCCTGGGAGGGCGTCCAGGTCAGCGCCGCTGGCCAGCGGCGCCAGCGCCTCCTGAGCCCGCGGGCCCTGGACGCCGATGAGCGCGGTCTCCTGCGTCTGATCGTCTAGCGCGACGCTGAACCCCTTCTCCTGGGCCTGGTCCCGGAACCACTGGACGTCAACCTCGCGGTTGGAGGCGTTGAACACGAACAGCAGCTCACCGGGGCCAAGCACGTACGCGATCACGTCGTCGACGATGCCACCATCGGGCGCGCACAGCAGCGCATAGGCGGCTCCGCCCGGCGGCACCCGCGCCAGGTCGCGTGTGGCGCACCACTGTGACAGCGCCAGGGCGTCCGGGCCGCGGACGTACACCCGGCCCATGTGGGAGAGGTCGAATAGGCCGCACCCCTCGCGTACGGCCGTGTGCTCCGCGAGAATGCCCGTTGGGTACTGGACGGGCATCTCCCAGCCCGCGAAGTCGACCAGCCGAGCCCCCAGCCGGCGGTGGGCAGCGGTCAGCGGTGTCTGCAAGAGCGCGCGCTCAGCGGGTTGTCGGCTCGGCTCAGAAGTCACGGCACCAGTATCTCACCCGCGCGGCGGTTCCGGTAGCGGCTCCGCGGATGAGCGGCGGCGGCGGACGGAAGCTTCGCCCCCGGAAGTCGGCGTTGGCGTTCATGCGACGGGCGGGCCGGTGGCCCGCCCGTCGCTATACGTCCAGGCTGGGCCGCCAGGTTAGAGTCCGGACATCTCCTTGTTTTTGGCGGTGTAGCTCTGCCACTCTGCGGGCACCGCGCTCTCGTGAAAGATCGCATTCACGGGGCACTCTGGCTCGCACGCCCCGCACTCGATGCACTCGTCGGGATTGATGTAGTACATGTCTGGTGCCTCGTAGATGCACGAGACGGGGCACACGTCCACGCAGCTCGCGTTCTTGGTGCCAATGCATGGCTCGGTGATGACGTACGTCACGTGGGACAGGGCCTCCGATGCATGAGTAGAGCTATCGTGAGCAAGCCCACGACTTCAGATCTCAGTAACCCTACCCGTCTGCTCCCCCGCGACGCTGTGACCTAGGTCACACCTCGTGGGTCCAGGCGATCCGCTCCAACAGCAAGCGATCCTGCACGTGGACCCGCCCCCGCTCGAGGCGAATCGCACCATCCAGCGAGAGCGTCTTGAGGGCCCGGCCCACAACTTCGCGGCGCGAGCCGGCCATAGCGGCTAGGAGCTCCTGCGTGAGCCAGGGCGCGCGTGGATTGTCGTCTGCTGCCTGCCCACCCAGGAGGATCTTTGCCACGCGGCTGGTGACGTCGCGAAACGCCAGGTCCTCCACCAGCGCCAGCGCCTCACGCAGACGGCGGGCGAAGTCACGTGTGACGGCTAGCGCCACGGCGGAACGCTGCGCGACGATCTGCAGCAGGTCGCGCCGACGCAGCAGGTACAGCGTGCAATCCTCGATCGCCTGGGCACTGGCCGGGTTCGGTCCCTCGTCGACAGCGGCAACCTCGTTGAACATCTCGCCCGGCCGCACCAGGCGGAGGACCTGTTCTCGGCCGCGGGGCGACGTCTTGTACAGCTTCACCCGTCCCGACTGCAGGACGTAGAGCACCGACGAGGCGGCGCCCTCCAGGAGCACGACCTGCCCCGCCGGATACGAGACCTGGCGCATGGCGGCGCCGAGCGCCGCCATGTCATCGTCGGCGAGGTCGCCAAAAAAGGGCGACCGCATGGCCCGCAGATCTGATGCCGCGACCGGGCGTGGCTTCTCGCGCGCCGCTCGCCGGTCGGTCGGGCGAGTGAGCAGCGAGGAAGGTGCAGCCACGTCTGTCCTGGTCGGAAGGGTCAGAGTATAGGTAGGCCGGCCGGCCTGCGAGCGCGGCCACACCGAACGGGAGTACCGTGACGCACGAATCTTGCGTATTGACAAAGGCGCCAGTGAGGTCCAGAGAATGGCCGGAGCCGAGGACCTGCTGCGCACTGGCTCCGCCACCAGAGCCTGGTGGCCGTTCCGAGATCATCCACACTGGCAGCACAGGTAGGGAACGCCTGTCCAGGGAAGGGCACTGATATGTCGGTAGATGAAAAGACCGCGGCTGCTACTGGGAACGCGGCCGAGGGCGCCTCCCCCGCGGACCGTCCCTGGCTGAAGTTCTACGAGCCCGGCGTCCCACACGACGTCGAGATCCCCAACCAGACGCTGCCGGAGCTCCTCGCGGATGCCGCGAAGCGCTGGCCGGAGCGCGTCGCCGTCGGTTTCCAGGGCGCGTCGCTCACCTATGCGGAGATCGACGCGCTCGCGTGGCGCTTCGCGCATGTTCTGCTCCGCCTGGGTGTCTCTCCTGGCGATCGGGTCGCGCTCCTGCTCCCGAACTCACCGCAGTTCGTCTTCGCCTATTACGGCGTGATGCGCGCGGGCGCGATCGTGGTGCCCACCAGTCCCTTGTATGTGCAGCGCGAGATCGAGCACCAGCTCGCAGACGCCGGGGTGAAGGTGGCCCTGGTGCTTTCGGCCCTCTACCCCCGTGTGGCGGAGGCGCGCCGCAACCTGCCGGACCTCGAGCACGTGATCGTGACCAACATCAAGGAGTACTTCCCTCCGCTCATTAAGGTGTTGTTCACGGTGGCCAAAGAGCGCAAGGACGGGCACAACCAGACGCTGCCAAAGGACGGGCGGACCCACTGGCTACAACCCCTCCTGCAGGCCGGATCTTCGGCGCCCCTCCCTGCCCGCGGCACCCCCCACGATCTCGCGGTGTTGCAGTACACGGGTGGGACCACCGGCCTCGCCAAAGCCGCCATGCTCAGCCACCGCAACCTGCTCGCGAACGCCGCGCAGGCGCGGGCATGGTTTACGAACGTCACCCGGCCGGACGGCCGCGATACCATCCTGGCCGCGATTCCCCTGTTCCACATTTACGCCATGACCTCGGTGATGAACCTGGCGGTCCTGGGTGGTGCACGCATGCTGCTCCACCCGAAGTTCGATCTCAAGGCTGTCCTGAAGGCGCTGCACTCGGAACGACCAGATCTGTTTCCCGGAGTGCCGACGATGTACATGGCGATCAACAATGCGCCGGGGCTGGCACGCTACAACATCACTTCACTGAAGGCGTGCATCAGCGGAGCCGCGCCGCTACCGCGTGACGTTCAGACGCGGTTTGAAGCACTGACGGGCGCAAAGCTGGTCGAGGGCTACGGCCTGAGCGAGGCGAGTCCCGTCACCCACTGCACCCCGCTCACGGGACTACGAAAGGTGGGCAGCATTGGTGTGCCATTCCCCGGAACGGACGCCGCGGTCTTCGACCAGGAGACGGGAACCCGCCGTCTGGGCATCGGAGAGGTCGGCGAGCTCGCGGTCCGCGGTCCGCAGGTGATGCACGGCTACTGGAATCGGCCCGAAGAAACAGCCGAGGTGCTGCGCGACGGTTGGCTGTTCACCGGCGACCTGGTCACGGTCGATGCGGATGGCTACTTCAGCATTGTCGACCGGAAGAAAGACGTGATCCTCTCCGGCGGAGTGAACGTCTACCCACGTGACGTGGAAGAGCCCCTGTATAGGCACCCGGCGGTGCAGGAGGCTGTCGCGGTTGGGCTCCCCGACGAGTACTGGGGCGAAGCGGTCAAGGTATACATAGTCCTGAAGCCTGGCCACACGGCCACTGTCGAGGAGATCCAGCGCTATTGCCACGCGCAGATGGCCAGCTACAAGGTGCCGAAGTACGTGGAGTTCCGCGATTCGCTGCCCAAGTCCCTGGTCGGCAAGTTCCTTCGGCGGATGCTCCTCGAAGAAGAAGCGGCCCGCACGCATACGGGCTCGTAGTCCGTCACGGCAGGTATGCGGGGTTGACTGCTCCTCGGCAATCCTGCGTTGATAGTGCACGAGCCGACCTCAAGGTGGGCACGGCGTGAAGCGCCGCCGGCCACCTCGCGCCGCGCCCATCGGGGAGCCCCAGGACGTCCAGTTTGAGGCCGCTGCGTTCGGGGGCGACGCGGTCGGGCATCTAGCGGATGGGCGCGTGGTCTTTGCGCCGCGCCTCCTTCCCGGCGAGCACGCCTCGGTCAGGGTTGTCGACGACCGGAAGGACTTTGCTCGCGCCGAGCTCGCGCAGCTTCACGTTGCTGCCGCGGGACGCACCGAGCCCCCCTGTCCGTACTTCACCGGCGGCTGTGGCGGCTGCTCCTGGCAGCACGCGGACTACCCGCTCCAGTTGCAGATCAAGCGCGACGTCGTGGTCGAGCAGCTTCGCCGCATTGGCCGTTTCGCCGAGGCGGACAACCTGGTCCGCCCGCCCATCGGGATGGTCGATCCGTGGCATTACCGCAACCAGGCGCGCTTTACGGTTGGTCGCCGGTTCGGCGAGCTGTGCTTCACCCTGAAATCTACGCACCGCCTGCTGCGCATTGACCACTGCTGGATTGTCCACCCCGCCATCAATGCCACGTTGGAGGTGCTGCAAGGCAAGCTTGCCGGCGTTGAGCGGCACATCCACCAGGTGGGAATCAGGGTCGGCGCCAATACCGGGCAGGTGATCGTGGATCCGGCACTGCCGGAGGTGCCCGAGGTGGAGAGCGGTCAGACTTACCTGGAGGAGGAGCTCCTGGGTACCCGCTTTCGCCTGCACCCATCGTCGTTCTTCCAGGTCAACACGCGGCGCGAGCAACGCCCGCTCCCAGACGAGCTCCCACGCGCGCTGCTGCCAATCCCCGAGGATGGTCTGAGCATGGCCGAGCTTCTTGCCCTGGTGGTGCTCGACCGAGTTGATCCGCGGCGCGACCACCTGGTGGTGGATGCGTACTCTGGCGTGGGCACGTTCGCGCTTCTGATGGCGCCGCTCGTACGGGAGGTGGCAGGTATTGAGGAGGCTCGGACGGCGGTGCAGGATGCGCAGCACAACGGCGGGCATATGCCGAACGTGCGATTCGTTGCAGGTAAGACGGAGGACGTGCTCGGCACCCTCGCTTTCTCTCGCCGGCCAGACGCGGTAGTGCTCGATCCGGCGCGGGTTGGCTGCCATCCAGCGGTGCTGGACACCCTGCTCGGAGAAGCGCTCCGCCCGCCGAAACTCGTCTACGTGTCTTGCGACCCGGCTACCTTGGCGCGCGATCTTCGGATCCTCGTCGACGGTGGGTACGTGCTCCAGGATGTCCAGCCACTGGACATGTTCCCGCAGACCCACCACATTGAGTGTGTGGCGACGTTAACCCTGTAAGAGTAACCAGGACCCCTGAAAGCAGCGCCGCCCCGCAGCGTGAGACCCCTGGGTGCGCGGGCGTCCCGCCCGCTTCGTCGCCCGCGTGGGACGGGCCAGAGGCCCGCGCACCCAGACGACGTGGCGAACACGCTTGCCTGAACCAAATCCTCACGGCCACCCCTGGAAGAATCTAACCCTATGTAACGCGCGCGGGTCTGGGTACCGAGCCACTGCGGGAGGATTCAACCCCTCGCCCTGTTCGGCGAGCAACGAAGCTGCCCTCCAAGAATTTCAGTACATTCGTACGGGTTGTCCGGTGATCGCCTGGTATTGGTGTTCGACCGCCGGGACGTGTACTCTCCGCCCGTCGGTTGACCCCCAAAGGCGCGTGCATCAATTGAATGGCATCCACGCGCTTCGGGGTGCTCAGCGTTCATCAGTAAGGGAGTGCACCACATGCACCAAAGATTCGTTCAGCGCCTCCTCGCCTTCGCACTGGTCGGCCTCCTCAGCATCGGGGCCGCCGTGCCCGCGTTTGCCCAGGATCAGCGCGACTTTCAGATTCTGAACAACAGCTCTGGTCCCATTGTCAACGCGTGGATTGCGCCGAGCGATGCCGCGGATTGGGGCCCCCAGGTCCTCAGCGCGCCGATCGAGCCGGGCGAAACACGCGGCATCGTGTTCCTGTACCCCGCTCCTGGCGTCTGCAGCTACGACATCCATTTGACCTATGCGGACGAGCGGCCGGACCAGTTGAACGGCCTCGATATCTGCGCTGTCAACGTGATTACGGTCAACGACAACTCCATCGGCTTCGAGTAGGCGGTCGGCCCAACCCACGGAACAAGGGCGCCGCAGGTGCGGCGCCCTTGTTCCGTGGCGCCCGCCAGGGCAGGCCGCAGCCCCGGCGATTCCTGATCGACGGCGTCCTCGACGCCATCGATCATCCAGCCGTTTTGGGGGATCATTGCTTCGGGCGGCGTCTGAAAGTTCGGCGCCCTTTCGACGAGGCTGTGCAGCGCGGGCTCGATCGCGTCGCGGTTCCAGCCGCGGATGAAGCGCCACGGCGTCGGGGCGCGAGAATCACGACGATGCCACGAGAAGTGGGCCACCACCCCGGCGTCTCTGAGAGACGCCGGGCCGCTGTCGAGACGACCTCACCGCGCGACGCGGCTGACGGGCCCAGCGTCGGAATCATGGCCCCGCGCCACCCACACCGATCGTCGGCAGCGGGAGCGGCCTGACATCCGCTGCCTCTTCGGGGACGGGAACACAGCGCTCACGCACCGTGCCGATCACCTCGCCGCCGGCTCGTCGAGCAGCGCGTTGGAGAAACGTCCGCCAGATCCTGCCCTGGAGGAATGACCCGCCGCAGTGGTACAGGACAAGGTTCCGCCACCCGTTGGCCCGGGTCCGAGTACAGACCCTGAGGAACACGCACTCCCCGGCCGCGTCCCGCGCCGCGATGGTGACCCGCCCAGCCTCGGGGTGGCTGCCCAGGGTCCGCAGCGTGAAGTCGCACTCGGACACGTGAACCACCTCAGATTCGGATGTCCCGGCACCCGGCATGACCACCTGGAGCCGGTCGCCGACGCCGAGGATGCCGGGGCCACCAGCGCGCGAGAAGCGGGCGAACGGCGCCGAGACGAGCGTGGGAAGCTGCTGCCGAACGACCTGCATCAGGCCGTCTGCACCGGTACCGTGGACGAGGACCCACGCGTCGTACTGCATCAGTGGTCCGACCCCGTCCGCCGCCGTGAGCAGCCTGGTAGACGCCTCTGGCGCACGGAGACGGGCCGACACCTCGCCAGCGTGGCGCACGGCCCGGACGTTCCGCCGGAGAGACCCGGCGCGGTGGTCCAGCAGCAAGACTCTCGCGGCGTTCGAGCCGGCCGCGCCGTGCACGCCGCCGCCGGGGTGGCTCGAGGCGCCGCCCAGGTACAGCCCTTTGAGCGGCGCTCGATGTTGGAACCAGCCCGCGACGGGACGGAAAAGCAGTTGCTGGTCCAGGGTGTGGCTGCCTGAGCCAATGTCGCCGTCGACCAGGTTGGAGTTGGCGGCGAACAGGTCATCCGGTGTCTGGGCGTGAGTTGCCAGGACAAGGTCGCGGAGCCCGGGCGCGAACCGTTCCAACGTGTTCAACACGCGTTCGCCAAAGGGGTCCCTCAACCCCGACCAGGCGCCCGGCGCGAGCTTCTCGGCGGCATCGCCCTGCACGCGGGCCGGAACGTGGGTCATGAGCCACAAGGTGTGCTGCCCGGCTGGCGCGCGCGACGGATCGGCCAGCGTGTGCAGCCCGGCCACCAGCAGCGGATGCTCGGGCAGCACGCCCCGACGGGCCGCGGCCACGCCGCGCGTGAGCTCGTCGAGGCTGTCACCTAGGTGCAGCAAGAGCGTGTCCTGGAGGCCTTCGCCCTGGAACTGGGGCAGGCCGGAGAGTGCCACATCCATCTGGAACACGCCCGTGCCCCAACGGTAGCGCTGGACCTGGCGCAAGAAGTGTGGGGAAAGGTGTCCGCCCTCCACGAGGTCCAGGAACAGTGATTGCGGCTCCACCGTGGACAGGACGCCGCCAGGGGCAGCGTACTCGCCATCGCCCGTTCGCACCGCAACCACCCGGCCGTCCCGCACCACCAGCCGCTGAACCCGCTGCCCCGTGAGGATGGTGCCGCCCAGCGACTCGACGTAGGCCGCCAGGGCATTGGAGAGGGCCTGAGCGCCGCCGCGGGGAATGGGCATCCCATGCTCCTGGGCAAGCGCGCACAGCAGCAACCCGAATCCACCGCTCACCGCGTCCTCCGGCGCCAGGTCCGCGTGCAGAACGCTGCCCGCGAGCCAGACGCGCGCCTCCTCGCCCTCAAAGAATCGCTC
Source organism: Chloroflexota bacterium (assembly GCA_016191465.1). Taxonomy (GTDB): domain Bacteria; phylum Chloroflexota; class UBA6077; order UBA6077; family CF-72; genus JACPOP01. The sequence goes on from JACPOP010000008.1 coordinate 142,185, forward strand.
GCCCAGCGCGCGTGCCGAACCGGCCGTGATCTGCGCGAATTCAAGGAGCCGACGCGGCTCGCGCAGAAGGGGCGCAACTCGCAGCAGCGGTGCAGGGTAACCCAAGGGGTTGAAGAGCCCCGAGCAGAATGCCGAGCCGCCCCACTGCCACCAGCGGCACAGCTCGCGCCACCCCGCACCGTCGCCGGGATGCGCCCTGTCGAACGACAGCGCTGATCCCTCCAGCGTGGATTGCACGGCGACGCCCCGGCCGCCGGGCGTGCCGCCACCGTACGGGCGGTGCCAGGTACACCATTCCAGGCCGAAGCGCTCGAGCGGAAGCTGGCCAATGGGTCCCACCGGGGCGAGCGGGTAAAAGGCCGAGAATGGGTCGTGCTTGAACCCCGGCAGCGTGTGCTCGCGCGTGCGTACCGCGCCCCCCACGTCGTCCCCAGCGTCCAGCACCAGGACGCGCAGCCCGTCCCGCGCCAGCGTCGCGGCGGCGGTGAGGCCATTGGGGCCGGCGCCAATCACCACGACATCCGGATCGTGTGCCATCGCGTACTGGCAGGCAAGCGGTATGCCATCCGAAGGAGCGCGGCGGAACGGAAGCACCCTGGAACCGCTCGTGCCTGTGCCGGACAATTCACACGTGCTCAACCGACTGGTGCTCGCCTCCGCATCCCCCCGCCGCCAATTGCTCGTGGGACTCCTGTCCCATCCCTATCGCGTGGCTCCGCAAGACGTCGACGAGGCGGCGTTCGTCCTGGAGGACCCGGTTCTCACGGCGCTCAACATCGCACGGGCAAAGGCCCGCTCCGCCAGGCCGGCGCTCGACGAGAGCGAGATCGCCCTGACCGCCGACACGATCGTCGTGTCAGACGGCCAAGCGTTGGGGAAGCCGCGGTCGCCAGAGGAGGCGCGAAACATGTTGCGCGCACTCCGCGCGCGGCCTCACGTCGTGGCCACAGGTGTCTCGCTGACGGCGAGGAACGGCGAAGAATGGAACGCCATCGTGACCACGCGCGTGTTCATGCGCCACGTTGCCGATGTGGCGATTGACGCTTATGTCGCTCGCGGCGAGCCCTTCGACAAAGCTGGCGGGTACGCCATCCAGGATGAAGCATTCAACCCCGTGGAACGGGTCGAAGGCTGCTACCTCAATGTCGTCGGGCTGCCGCTGTGCGCGGTCTCACGCGGCCTGGAGACGCTTGGAGCGGGACCAGCCGGCAGTGAGGAGCGGCTTCTGCCGCCCTGCCACTTCTGCCGAAGCGCGCCTTTCGAGATTCCGGGCTGAGCCGACCGATCGCTATTTCTTCTGGGTGGGAGGATCCTCGCGCAGGGTGGCACGCCAAAGGGCTCCAGCGCCTCGTCGCGCCGCCACGCCCGCGCCGGCCATGAAGATCGAGAGCACCGCGGCCCAGAGCAGGTTCTTCAGCACGTCGGTTCGCTTCCCTTCCTTACCTTTTGGGATGTCAAGGCGGGCCTCCTTGACCCGCAGGTACTCGTCGCCCTCGCGCTCGACCTTGAGGAGCACGCCCTCTTTTCGAGCTTTCTCCACCCGCTTGCGAGAGTCTCGCACCCGGGTCTCCACCTCGCCGCGCACGCTCCGCGCCCGCGTGGCAACCTCGTCGCCAAGGTCGCCCACTCGCCGCTTCAGTCTGTTCTGCGGTTTGCGGCTCTCGCGCCAGCGGTCGATACCCTCGTAGATCGAATAACCCACGGCGGCCACGGCCACCGTGCCTGCCACCGTCAGCAGTCCGGCGTACTGCTCCGCCTTCTGCGCCACGCTTTCGCCGGCCCGCCCGGTGGAGACACGCGCCTCCGCCCCCGCGATCCCGCGGAACCCTCCGCGCACGCGACTCTCCAGCTCCGCGATGGCGGAGCTCATGTCGGCGCGGAGCGCGCCTATTTCGCGCTGGGTGTCCGAAGCTGTCGAACCCATTCGAGGTCCTCCTTCAAGGTCGTCCGCGTTCGGGCCAGGGGTCTGATGGACTTGCCGCGGCGCACCGTGCGCATGATGGTGCGGTACGAAATCCAGCCCAGCACCGCGACAATGATCAGCCCGATGAGCCAGCCCAGGCTGGCACCCAGCCAGCCCAGGCCGGCCAGGCCCAGCAGCTTCTCGCCCAGCCAGTTAAAGAACCAGATGACGGCGGTGAACAGCCAGATCGTCGCCAGAAGGCCCGCGGCGAGCGCCAGGCCCGCGGCAATCGCACCGGTCTTGGCGGTGGCGACCACCTCGCCAAGGTCATCCTTGACTTCCTGCTTGGCGAGCTCGATCTGCTTGTCGATAAGCTCGGAGCCATCGTTGACGAGACGGCCAATCAGCTCCGCAAGCGTCGCGCTCGCCACGGGACCGTCGTGGGCTCCATCATCGCCGTTCCGTCCTATCGTGGCGACCGCGCCATTCTGTGGTTCGTGTGCGTGTGTGTCGTTCACTCCCACGGGGAGCGCACCTCCGTTGGCAGGTGTTCGTGAGCAGCAATCAAGCCCGGTGGCACGACAGCCCGCGTACTCGATGCACGCGGTGTGCCAGTTTCACCCCTAAAGGTCCGGCGCGGCCAGTCCGCTGGGCTGGCCGCCCGACCAGGACTGATACGCCGTTGGAGGTGCCCAACAGGTCGTCGAGCTAAGCGGGCTGTGCGACGACGATCAGCCGGTCCGAGAACTCGCGGCGGATCGGGTCAAAAGTTCCCCCGCAGGTAATCAGGGTCAGCCGCCGATCGGGCGTCTGCTCCATCACCGAGACGTCGTCGGGCGACACCAGACGGATCTCTGTGACCACAAAGCGGCGCTCCGCGCCCCGCGCATCCTCGACGATCACCTCCTCGCCCAGGTCCACCTGGTACAGGAAGCGGAAGACGTTGCCTTCGCTGAGTGTCACAACGTGACCGGCGATGACCGCGTTCCCGCGTCCGCCCACGAGGGCCGTGAGGTCGCCGTAGTGCGCGGCGACGAATGGCAGCGTCTCCCACTCGGGTTGCCCGAGCGCGTTGAGCTTGATACCGGCCTGCTGGACGTCCGTGACGAGTTTGATACTCGGAATGCGCAGCTTCACCGCGTAGCCGGGGGGTGGAGTGGCCGCGGCCTCGATCCGGTCCGCGCGATCGGCCGGGACGGGCAGCGCGCGGACCGGCAAGTCCGCGGGCGCCGGTTGCACGGGAACGGACGCCGCGATGACCGAAGACCCGCTGTCCGCGCCGTTCGCTTCATCGATGGAGCGGGCGATCGCCGGCAGTGGTGGAGCCGGCTCGGCCAAAGCCGCCCGCGCTCCCGGCGCGGCCCGCGCGAGCGCCACAGGCGGTGGCACGCTGATCCGGCTGCCCGGCGCCCAGCCAACCTGCCACAGGGCGGCATAGCCGAGCAGCAACAGGCCTGCCCCCATGAGCAGCGTGCCGAGCGATCCGCCGGCAGCCATGCGTCGCATCAGGGCAGCTTACCCGCTTCCCTCGGCTCCGTTCCGGCCGCTGCCCGCGGGTGAGCTGCGGTAGCCGGCGCGGTGCGCGAACCGTTCCCGCAGCGCTGCCGCGACGGGCTCTGGAACGGTGCCGTCCATAATCAACCCGTCGAAGCGAGCCGCATCCCGGACGAAGGTGCTCGAGAGATACACATGCTCCGCTCGTGCTACGAGCAGCACCGTCGGAATGGATGGCGCCAGCTTCGCGTTCATCAGGCTCAGGGCGATCTCATAGTCCGCGTCCGTCACGGGCCGCATGGCCCTGACCAGCGCGCAGGCGCCAATCTTCTCCGCGTAGGGGGCCACCAGGCCATCGTACGCTTCGACACGCACGGAGCCCTTGAGGCGGTCGGGAATGGACGAATCGAGCAATGCAACCCGCTCCTCCGTCGTGAACATGGACGACGACTTCGCGGCATTGACTGCCACCACCACGACGAGCCGGTCGAACAGACCCAGGGCCCGCTCGATCAGCTCGAGGTGCGCAAGCGTGGGGGGATCGAACACGCCCGCGTAGACGGCGGTGCGCGAGTCCCTTGCCTTCGGAGCGGTATCGGTCATGGGCGAGACGGGTGTCCTCCAGGCGCCACCTGCGGGAAGGGCGGGAGCGTAAGCCCCAGTACCCTTGCCCCGCGATGCACGTTTTACCGAACTCTTACGCGAGTAACAGCAGCCGTTGTCTCAACTCACCCCTATATTGAGGCGCAGATCATGATTCGCGTCGAGCATTTGACCAAACATTACGGCCCCCGAGTAGCCGTTGCCGATGTCACCTTCCACGTTGAGAAGGGCGAGATCCTCGGCTTCCTCGGCCCGAATGGGGCCGGCAAGACCACCACCATGCGCATGCTGACCGGCTACTTGCCGCCCACGAGCGGACGCGCCGAGGTCAATGGGTTCGACGTGGTGCACCAATCACTGAAAGCGCGCGGCAGCATCGGCTACCTCCCGGAAGCGGTGCCCATGCACCCGGAGATGTCCGTGCGTTCGTACCTCGACTACCTGGGCAAGCTCACGGGTGTGCGGAATCGTCGTGCCGCCGTGAACCTGGCGATGGAGAAAGCTCGGATCGAGCATCGAGCCAAGGACCAGATCGGCAAACTGTCCAAGGGCCTGCGGCAGCGCGTCGGGATTGCCCAGGCGCTCCTCGGGGACCCGCCGGTGCTCATCATGGACGAGCCCACCAGCGGCCTCGATCCGAAGCAGATCATTGACACGCGAAACCTGATCAAATCCCTTCAAAGCGACCACACGGTGGTGTTGAGCACCCATATCCTCCCCGAGGTGGCCGCAACCTGTTCGCGCGTGGTCATCATCGCCAACGGGCGCGTGGTGGCCGAGGACACGCCAGAGAACCTGGACCGCCGCCTGAAGGGAGCCGAGAGCCTGCTGGTCGCCGTCCGCGGCAAGCCGGAGAACGTCGTCGCTGCTCTCCGCCGCGTGCCGAAGGTCCTGAAAGTTGAGCCGTCCGGCGAGCGCACCCGCGGGCAGACGGCGGACGTGCACGCCTTCAGCGTGGAATGCGCGGTGCATGCCGATGTGCGGGAATCGATAGCGCAGGCGGTCGTCCAGGGGGGCTGGGGCCTGCTGGAGATGCGGCAAGCACAAATGAACCTCGAAGAAATCTTCCTCCAGCTCACGCGAGAGGGGGGCAGCCCGTCGTGAAAAACGCGTATGTCGTTGCCGAGCGGGAACTGAAGAGCTTCTTCATCTCCCCACTCGCATACGTCGTGATCGCCCTGTTCCTGGCCATGTCAGGATTGCTCTTCGGTCTCATCGTCCAGCAATCGCGCGAGGCCAGCCTTCGGGGCCTGTTCTCGAACGTCAGCGTGCTGTTCCTCTTCATCGTGCCAGCCATCACGATGCGCCTGCTCGCCGAGGAGCAGCGCTCGGGCACCATTGAAGTCCTGCTGACCCACCCGGTCCAGGAATGGGAGATCGTCCTCGGCAAATATCTGGCGAGTCTCGGGCTGCTGCTCGCCATCCTGGTCCTGACACTCGTGTTCCCAGCGTTCCTGTATGCCTGGGGCAACCCGGACACGGGCCCAATCGTCTCGGGCTACGTTGGGGTGTTCCTCCAGGCGGCCGCGTTCATGGCGGTCGGCCTGTGGGCCAGCAGCATGACCCAGAACCAAATCATCGCGGCGGTTGTCACCTTCGGGTTGCTGCTCATCCTGTGGCTCAGCGACAGCCTGGGCCAGGTCGTCGGCGGAACCGTGGGCGCGATTCTCAGCTACCTCTCGGTCCTCAACCACTTCAGCGACTTCCCGCGGGGAGTCATCAACCTCAAGGACGTGGTCTTCTACCTGTCCATCGTGGCTGGCGGCCTCGTCCTCAGCACGCTGATGATCCAGGCTCGGAGGCTTCGCTAGACCGAATCATGGCACTCAACACCACTTCTACGAAGCAGGGCGGGTTCTCGCTCGGGGCGCTCCGCGCTCCGGTTGCCGCCCTCGGCGTACTGCTCATCCTCGCGGGCCTTGGCTGGTGGCTCGTCAACGGCGCTTTCGACCTGCCGCCGCGCCTCCTCGTCGCTGGCGGCATCCTGCTGGTTGGCGTCGTCATTGCCCTCGAGCCGGGGGACGTGTGGAGCGCGGTGACAGGTCGAAGCGGCCTCTACACCTCCAACACGCTCGTGATCGCCATTGCCGCGGTGGGCATCCTCGGACTCGCCAACGTCATCGGCTCGCGCTACTCGCCGCGGTGGGATCTGACGGCTTCCAAGCAGTTCACGATCTCCGATCAGAGCGTCAGAGTCGCGGAGTCGCTGCCTGGGCCGGTGAAGGTGACCGCGTTTTTGAGCGGCTCGGATTCGCGCCGCGCCGACTTTGAAGCCCTGTTGGGCGAATATGCCCGGCGCGCCAACGGCAAGCTGACCTGGGAGTTCATCGATCCCGAGCTCCGCCCGGGCGAAGCCATCGCCGCGGGCATCCGCAACGTGGGCGACGTCGTCTACCAGCTCGGCGACAAGAAGCAGAACAGCAGCGCCACGCAGGAGCGCGACGTCACCACGGCGCTCATCAAGCTGACGCGGCCCGAGAAGAAGCTGTACTTCACCACCGGCCACGGCGAACGGAAGATCAGTGGCCAGGATCCCCCTGATTACGGGCAGCTCCAGCTCGCGCTCCAGCGGGACAACTTCACCACGGCCGATCTGAGCCTGGCCACCACGCGCGCCGTGCCGGATGACGCGGCGGCGGTGGTCATCGCTGGCCCCACCGGGCCATTCCAGCCGGACGAGCTGGATGCGCTGAGGGTGTACCTGGATGGCGGCGGCAAGCTGATGCTGTTCCAGGACCCCAACACGCAGGCAAACTTCACGGACCTGCTGCGGAAGTGGGAGGTGAGCTTCCCCAACCAGTTCGTCGTTGACCCAGGCTTGAACGCGGGCGATCCACTTGTGCCAGCAGTCGTCAGTTACGGCACCAGCCCGATCACCCAGGGCCTGAGAACTGGGGCGTTCTTCCCAGGCGCCGGCGCCATTACCTACGCCCGCGAGAACACCGCGGTCACACCCATTGCGCAGACCACGGACCGGAGCTGGATCGAGACCGACACGCAGTCGGTGACGGTGCAACGGCGGCCGGTGTTACAGGACAACGACGTCAAGGGACCCGTGGCGCTGGCAGTGGCGATCGAGCAAGCCGTCCCGGGCTCGGGTGCCAGCTCGACGACCACCGGTTCGGCGCGTCAGACGCGGCTCTTCCTAGTTGGGACGGCGAACTTCGTCGCCAACCAATTCCAGCAGGTGCAGTTCTCGTCGGACAATGTGGACCTGTTCATCAATGCCGCGAATTGGATGGCGGACCAGACGGACATCTCGGGCATTCGCCCCACGGCCACGGATACGCGCAACATGTTCATGACCAACACGCAGCAGAACCTGCTGCTGTACGGCAGCGCGCTGTTCCTGCCACTGGTGGTGGTCGTCGCTGGCGTCGCCATGTGGTGGACGCGCCGATGAACGCCCGCGCGGCGCTCGCGTTCGTCGTGGTCCTGGCCGTCCTGTTCGGCGTTGTGCTGGGCCTGGACCAGTTCAAGGTAGGCCAGGCCACCCCCACGCCCACGGCCAACCAGGACGAGTCGGTGGCGCTCTTCCAGTTCGATGACCGCAAGGCCACGACCGTGACGGTCCGTTCGGCGGACAAGACCTCGAGCTTCGAGAAAAGCGGTGACACGTGGAAGATCACCGGCAGCGAGGATCCCGCCAACGCCCTCTCCGTGTCGAGCCTGCTCATTCGGATGAGCCAGATGAAGGGCACGCGGAAGATCGACGCGCCTGACCTGACGCAGTTTGGGCTCGCCGAGCCGAAGGGCGAAGTGACGGTCGTGCTGGATGATGGCAGCACGAATCGGCTCCTGCTCGGGGATAAGACCCCCGTGAGCACGGGGTACTACGCCAAGAACGCGGATGCACCCGGTGTAACGGTGATCCCAACGCAGTTTGGAGCCGACGTGGAGCGGCTGGCGAACGACCCGAAGGAGCCCGCCACGCCAACGCCGAGACCGACGCCGACCGAGTCGCTACCGGCGAGCGGGACGCCTGGGCCCGCTGCCGGCACGCCCACACCGTAAACGCCGAGTCGCACCCTCGTGGGCGGCAGGGGCACGATTCTGTGACCCATGGTCCTGCGTCTGCCGTGGCCTCTGGTGGCATGCCAGGTGCAACGCGGCCAGCGCCGCCACGTGTGGGTAGCACAACCGCGTCTCACCCGCCGTCACACTCGGAAGAGATCCGTGGTTTCCTCTACAATGCACGTGCGGGTTGCCAACGGGGGCAGCTCGCTGCCGGCGGCAGATCACTCACAACGACGTGAGGGAGCAATGCAGCAAACATTTACGGCTCTGGATGAACAGGGTGTGGCCTATGCGGCTGAGCTTGACCCGGCTCTGCTGGCATTCGTCAAGTGCCACGTGACCTCGGTGGTCGCGTGGGTAGCCCTCCGCTATGTAGCTGAGCGCGAAGGGCGCTGGGTCGGCGCCGAGGACGTTGCGCGGGTGGCTCAACGGCCCAGAGTTGAAGTGGACCGCGTCATGCACGCGCTCTCGCAAGATGGCGTGGTGGACGAGATCCACGACGGCAACGCCGAGGACGCCAGGTACCGGCTACCACACGACGAGCCGACCACCATCGTCCTTCAGCGGCTTGTCCAGGCGACGATGCGGAGCCCCGCGTTGCGCTCCGTGATCGCTGCCAGCGTCGCACGAGGCGGGCGGGTGCTCAAGCCCGTTGCCTGAGGGTCGGTACCGGGGACTCCTTCGCTCGATCTGAACGTCTCTGCGCTGGCACCAGGCGCCCTCAATCGACCGCGGCGCCGATCTCCAGCACCGATCGTTGGGCGCCTGGAACCGGGCGCTCAAGCGCCGCGTTGGCGAGGGCGATCTGTGCGTTCCTCTGCAGCCGCGGGCGCTTCGTGCGGCGCACCGGTGAATCGCGGAACTGCTCGCGGAAGGTGTCGTCGTCCAGGCCGAGCAGGTCCGATAGCAGCGGACGGGTGCCGACCTCGGGGCGCGGCTCGAACTCCGGCCAGCCCCGAGGCCGGCCGCGGGTCGAGCGGTTGTAGGGGCACACGTCCTGGCACACGTCGCAGCCGAAGATCCAGTCGCCCATGCGCGGCTGGAGCGTGTCATCGATGGGCCCTTTGTGCTCGATCGTCAGGTACGCGATGCACCGTTCGGCGGCGAGGTGGTACGGCGTCGCCAGCGCGTCTGTGGGACACGCCTCCACGCACAGACGACAGGTGCCGCAGTCCTTCGCCACCGGCTGGTCGAATTGCAGGTCCACGTCGGCAAGGAGCGCCCCGAGAAAGACGAAGGAGCCGATGGGCGTGAGGAGGTTAGTGTTCTTGCCGCGGAAGCCCAGTCCAGCCCGTACGGCTGCATCGCGCTCCACCAGCGGGCCGCTGTCGACGAAGACCCGCGTATGGGCCTCACGCCCTTCGGCGGCCCCGGCGGCACGCAGAAACGCGGCAAGCTCGACGAGCCGCGCCTTCATGGCCTCGTGGTAATCCACGCCCCACGCGTAGCGGGCAATGCGCCCACGGGGCAGTGCTCCGGAGGACGGGATCGTGGTGTCGGGCTCCACGGTGCGGTAGGAGGCGCCGACCACGACGAGCGCCCGCGCGCCGGGCAGGAGCTCGTCGGGCCGGCACGAGAGCCGTGCTCGCGCCTCGGTCATCCAGGCCATTTCCGCCTGGTGCCCTTCGCGGAGCCACCGCACCAACTGCTGCTCCGCCTCCTTAAACGGCTCGGGGCTGGTCACGCCCACCAGATGGAAGCCAAGCCGCGTGGCCTCTGCCTTGAAGTCGCGCGTTCGAGTTGCGAGATCGGTCACGGCCGCGGGTCGATCACGGCCCGTCAGTGCGCTGGGTTGCGGAATGACTCGTCCATGTCGCGACTCGGTGGACGAGCTCAGGTGGTCGACTTCCAGATGACGTCACGCTGGTCTGGGAAAGGTCTCATGCGGGCTGCGTTATTACGACTCTCAGGGTCCTGGTCCACCTGGGGCAGACGAAGGCGGCTTTCCTCAGGAACACTCTACCGGTGTCCATAGCAGGTGTGCGGTGCCAGTCCACCCGCGCCATACACGTACTTCCGCCCGCTGTCCTGGTACAGCACCCCATCGGGTCCGTACAGGCTGGTGCTGGTCATGCCACCCACGGTGCTGTTCGCGCGAATGCCGCCGCTACGACTGCCGGAACGAGCGGTCAAGGTGCCGGGCCTGTCCGAACGCGGTCCGTAGTGCCGAGTCAGGGCGCTAGGACCGCTCGGGTCTCGCCGCCGCAGGAACCGCGAGCAGCCCACGCACTTGCGCCGGCCCCAGGGTGCCACCGCATCGCTGCCACCGGTCCGAATCCAACACCCGCTACGTCTCGGTCGGGAGTCTTTCCACCGAGAAGCTGCCGGCCCTGGCCGAAGCGCTCCGAGTGGTCCTGGCCCTCCCGCGCTTCGAGGGATCCCTCTGAGCCCCCGCACGCCGTCTGGGATTAAGAATGTTTGCCGCGCGTTACTTCGCAACCCGCGGCGCCGAGGCGCTGGCGCTGACGAAGTAGGTGGCACAGGCGCGGTCGATGAGGTCCGCGCTGCCCAGGTCAGGGACGACCTGTTTGTACTTCGCGATCGCGATCATCTGGTCCAGGATGTCGCGGGGCTGGCACATGCGCAGGGGGCGGTCGAACGGCTGCCACCAGGTATCCAGCATGTACTCCAGGCCGGCCTCGTTGAACGGCACGTTCCGCACCCGACACATGATCTGCATGATCTGGGTGAAGTGCTCCTTGGAGGGATCCTTCACGTCGATTTTGAACTTGATGCGGCGCAGGAACGCGTCGTCCACCAGGTCCTTCGGGTCGAGATTGGTGGAAAACGCGATCAACTGGTCGAACGGAATCTGGATCTTCTTGCCCGTGACCAGCGTCAGGTAATCAACCTTCTTCTCCAGCGGCACGATCCACCGGTTTAGCAGGTCCTGCGGGCGCATCGCCTGGCGGCCGAAGTCGTCGATGAGGAACATGCCGCCATTGGCCTTCATCTGCAACGGGGCTTCGTAGAACTTCCCGATCTCGCTCCACAGCAGGTCCAGGGTGGCCATCGTCAGCTCGCCGCCGGCGACGACCGTCGGCCGCTTGATGCGCACCCAGCGGGCATCCTGGCCCTGGGCGGCTCGGCCCATCGGCTCGTGGACCAGGTAATCAAGCAGCTTGACGACATAGCCGTCCACCTCGACGGCGAAGGGGATGTAGATCGAATCGCCCATCAGGTTGGTAATGCGCTCGGCGATGGACGTCTTGCCGTTGCCGGGATAGCCAAATAGGAACATGGCCGAGGCCGAGTTCACCGCGGGCCCCACCTGGTCCAGGATCTCCGGGTGGATCACCAGGTCAGAGAAGGCCTGCTGAATGCTCTCCTCGGTGACCACAACGTGCTTGATGGTCTGCGCCTTGACTCCAGCGATGTACTTGTCCAGGGGCACCGGCAGCGGGCCGCGGTACTGGGTCTTTTCCAGTGCTTCCAGGGCGCGGATGCTGCCTTTTGACGTGAGGCCGTACAGGTAGCCCTGGTCGCCGATACCCTTTTGCTTAAGGACCTCAATGAACTGGTCCTTGCGCAGCGCTTCCAGTTGGCCGCTGATGACCGTCAGGAACGGCAGCCCCACCTCTTCGGTGATCTGGCCACCGGTCAGTTGCTGGGCGAAGTACAGCGTGCGGAGGATGTGGTCCTGCACGAATGGCGCGGTCAGGCCCGTCTCTTCGAGGCTGTCCGGCGATGACGGGAAGAACAGAATGGCAGACGATGGCGGTGGCGGCGCGATCTCAGACACCGCCGGCATGGACACCGAGAGCGGGACGGCAACCGGTGGTGCAGGTGCGGGCATCAGCGGGGGCGCGATGGGGGGGACGTACTGGATGGGTGGCGCCATCGGCGGAATGGGTGCTGGTGCCACGGCGAGTGGGGGCAGCGGGAGCGGCGCTACGGCCTGCGGGGGGAGCAGCGGCGCCGGTGCTGCCGGGGGAGCCAGCGGCTGCGGAGCCTGGAACGCCGCGGGCAGCGGTGGGGGCGGCACCGGGGCGGGCGCAGGGAGGAAGCTGACGGCCGCCAGCTCGGGTTGCCAGGCGGGTGGTGGCGGCGTGGGCGGTGCCATGATGGCTGGAGCGGCAATGCCAAATGGATCCGCGGCGGGGGCGACAAAGGCAACGGGCAGCGGTTCGGGCGCGGGCTGGTAGACCGGTCCCGGCGCAGGGAGCTCGGCGATGGCGACCGCGGCCGGCTCGGCGTGGAGTGGTGGCTCCGCCTCAATCCCGGCCGCCGGTGGGGGTTCCGGCGCGACGCCCGTCAGCAACGCGGCGGGCGGCTCCAGGACGGCCGCGGGCTGCGGCTCAGGCTCGGGTCGCGGCGCGGCCACCGGGGACCGTCCCAGGATTTGGCTTAACCGGGCGTCGTACTGGTCTTTATCCTTCTTATTGTCGAACAGGCCCATAGCGTGCCACGCCCCTTCTGGAAGTGGACGGGTTGTACTTCATCCGGCCCGAGCGGGCCTAATGGTATAACGCCCGACAGGCAGGTCATGTCGCCGCTCGCCCGAACCATGTCCGATTTTACGGGGATCCCGCCGGTCAGCCGAGATGTCGAGATCGTTCTGGAGGACGACCTCGCACCGGTTGGCCCCACGCCAACGCTGGACGACCTGGGCGCTGAATCGCGCGATCGCATCGTGCGCTTCATCATTGCCAACACACTGGGCGGCGGGGTGGCGCCCACGGCGGTGATCGCGTTGTATGCGGACCTCGCGGGCGATCCGCCGGCTATCCGCTACGCGGACCAGCGTTTCATGCTGCGCCAGATCCCGCCGGACTGGCGCGAGGTCGAGGAGCACGTGGTGGACCTCGACGAGACGGCCCGCGGGCGAGGCATGGACCTCGGCTCGGCCTGGCGCCGGGCAACCGCGGTTGCCGTTGGCTCTGAAGACCCGCTCGAGCACCTGGCGCGGCTCGCCGGCGCGCACCGCACCGGATCACGCTCTGGCCGCTCCATCTTCGACGACCCCGAGGACCTCGACGGGCTGGACGACGACATGGACGCGACGCTCCATGCGCGACTTGAGGCGCGCCAGCCGGACCTCGTGGACCTCGACGATCTCGCCCAGGGCCGAATCCGCCGCTACGCGATCGAGGAGCAGCTCGAGCATGGGCTGCCGCCGTACGAGCTCATCGAGCTGTACCGCGGGTTTGACGAGAGCGGCGACGAACGCGCTCGGCAGTACCTGGACCGGGTGTTCGTGGAGCACGAGGCTCCTTACGACTGGGATGAGCTCCAGAAGGAAGCACGCCGGGTCATGGCCGCCGCACAGAGCCGAGGCCGCGACGCCGGAAGGCTGTTCGCGACGATTGTCGGAACCTCACCGGGGACCGACGCACTGGTCGCGCTCCACGTGGTGATGGAGCGGTTGCAGCTCTGAGCCCGGCCGTCGATGGACGGGAAGCTGGCGTGTTCACCATCTCTTGATCACACCCCGTTGGCCACGGGCTCGTGGGCCGATTGCCTAGCATTGGGCTATTCCACCGGAGCGCAGGGAGTCGGAGGGGGCGCGCCGCGCCCCCTCCGGGAAAGAACACTTCCCCCTTTCCGCGCACGGGAGGGGGCGAGGGGGGTGTGCCCGGGAACGCCGCACAGCGTGCTCGCTAGTGGTGATAGCCGTTGGTGCGGACGCACCCGTGGGGCTGCTCGAGGGACTGGACCGGCTCGCCGCAGAGGGGACAGCGTGGACGGCCGGCAGCCACCACGTCAGCGACGTTACGGCTGAGCGTTCGGAGCTGCTCTCGGGTAGCGCGGCAGGAGAATGTCGGCGGCTGGGTCGGCTCGGCCACCGTCTCCTCCGTGAGGCCCGCGGCGTCATAGACCAGCAGGACGTAGCGCGGACCCGTCTCGAGCTCCGACTCGTCCTGGCCCAGGGCTAGGCGGCCGATCCGGAAGTCCAACGTGGGGCGCTGGGGGAAGCTCTCTTCCGCAGGCTGATTCGGCGGATCACCTGCCGAGACAAGCCGTCCCTGGAGCTCAGCCAGGATCTGTTCCACGGCCAGGCCAAGGGCTTGAAGCTGTTCCTTTTCCAGGACGAGGGCCGCGGACCGGCCGTCGCTTGCCTCGATCAGGAGGCGAAAGGTCCGTTCGCCGGGCCGACCCTGCGCCTGCGCCTGCAGGCGGGTCACGGGTCCAAAGGTGTGCTGCGCGTTAAACACGGTCCACCCAAGGATACGTGAATCCGTGGTTCGCTTCGGACGCAGCGGGCGCCGCGGGCGCCGCTCCGCTGAGCGCGGCGCGGCGGGTGGCACTCATCGACCACCGCGCCAACGGGCTGGTTACGCGAGCCGGCGCTGGTACAGCCGCCGAACCGTCGCCAGACCATCGACGAGCGCATCGACCTCGTCGGCGGTGTTGTACACGTAGAAGCTGGCGCGCGAAGTGGCCGCAACGTCTAATGAGCGATGCAGGAGCTGGCAGCAGTGGTGGCCGACGCGGATGGCGATGCCGGCCTCGTCGAGAACAGTCCCTGCATCGTGCGGATGCACGCCTTCCATGTTAAAGGCCACTACACCGGTGCGGGCTTCAGGATTTCGGGGTCCATAGACCGTGATGTCGGGCACCGTTGCGAGGCGCTCCAGTGCGTAGGCGGTGAGCTCGACCTCGTGCCGGCGCACGTTCTCCATGCCCAGTGCGTCCAGGTAATCGCAGGCGGCGGCGAGGCCGATCGCATCGGCGATGTTCGGCGTGCCGGCGTCGAACTTGTCGGGAAGGTCCGCCCAGGTGGAGCGGTCCTCGTACACCTCGCGGATCATCCCACCCCCGCCCAGGAACGGCGGCATCGCTTCCAGGAGGTTACGCCGGCCCCACAGCACCCCGATGCCGGTCGGCCCCAGCATCTTGTGGCCAGAGAACGCGTAGAAGTCCACGCCCAGGTCGGCAATCCGGACCGGGAGGTGCGGCGTGCTCTGCGCCCCATCGGCCACCACCAGCGCCCCGCGGGCATGGGCAAGCTCTGCGATCTCTGCGAGGGGCAGGATCGTGCCCAGAACATTCGAGGCATGGGCGACCGCCACGACCCGCGTGCGGTCGGTCAGCAGCGCCCGAAACGCGTCCATATCCAGGGTGCCATCGACGCGGGTCGGAACCACGCGAATACGTGCGCCCCGTTCCGCTGCCACCCGCTGCCACGGCACCAGGCTGGAATGGTGCTCCAACACGGTGCTGATAATCTCGTCGCCCGCGCGCAGGTTCTCGCGGCCCCAGGCAATTGCCACCAGGTTCAGCGCTTCGGTCGTGTTGCGGGTGAAGACCACTTCCAGGGGGTCTGTCACGCCGATGAACCGACCGGCGCGTTCGCGCGCGGCCTCGTACTGGTCCGTGGCTTCCATGCTGAGGGTGTGAACGCCGCGGTGCACGTTGGCGTTGCCGGTCTCGTAGAAATCCACGATTGCCTGGATCACCTGGCGCGGCTTCTGGGCGGTGGAGGCGTTATCCAGGTAAATCAGCGGTTTGCCATGGATCTCGCGGCCCAGAATGGGGAAATCAGCGCGGATCCGCGCAACATCGAGCGCGTCTCGAGTGGGGCGGGAATTGCGCGGTTGCGTGGTCATCGTCGAGGACATGGCGGCTCCTGGCGAGGAAATCCTACCAAATTAGTCGGATTTCACGCCGCGACTAGCTGTCAGGGGTCCTCGCTCACCCTGCGGTCCACCCCGCGGCCAGCCATCGGCAGCAGATACCAGAGCCAGGCAATCAGAATGACGACTGCGCTGGCAACGCCAAGCGCCACCGTGTCACCGAATAGCACGTCCGTGATCAAGTAGACCACCGCGATGATGGTCAGAGCCAGGAAGGCGACTCCGGCAAGGGCCTGCTGATTCGCCAGCCGCAGCATCCGCTCCTTGTCGAACTGGCGCCAACGTAAACGGTGATACGACGCGAGCGCCATCAACAGCACCGTGGAAACCGTCGAGAAGACGAATGCAAGGAAATAGACGGACCGTTCGATAGATCGAATCTGCGAAAAGCCCGTGTTGAAGGGCACGATCAACAGGAATGCGAACAGCACCTGAACGCCCGGCAGGACGAGGCGCAGCTCCTGAATGAGCTCGGCCAGCTCACGGTCGAGCCGCTCTCCCTTCTCGGCGTCAGACGGGCTTGTCACGAATCACGTGTGCCGTACTGCACGTTCAATAGCTCGGGCTGTCCTCATCGTCCGCATCACGTCCCACCACCTTCATGAACACTCTCGTGGCCGTGCTCGTCCAGCGCCGCAGGTTTCGCACCACGGGCTCGGCGGAAGTCAGTTTGCAAGATCAACGCCCGTACGTAGGGTCGGCGCAAACGAGCCGACGGACATCTGGCTCAACTTCTACCCGAGCGCGTTCGGGAGGAAAAAGAAGACCACGCCGGCCATGGCGTACAACGCAAGGAGCTGTACCCCTTCAAGCCAGTTTGACTCGCCGTCGATATTGATGTACGCGAACACGGCCGTCGCAAGTACCAGGATGGCTAACTCGAGCGGGGCGAACACCAGGTTCATCGGTTTGCCCATGGCCAGGCTCAGGAACACCAGTACCGGCGCCACCAGGACCGCGATTTGCGTGCTGGAGCCCGAGGCGATGGCGAGGCTGAGATCCATTCGGTTTCGCCAGGCGAACTGCACCGCGGCGAAGTGCTCGGCGACGTTCCCGACGATCGGCACGATGATCACGCCCACGAAGAACTCGCTCCACCCCAGTTGGCGGGTCACAGGCTCCACGGCGCCAACGAGCATCTCGCTGACCACGGCGGTCCCGGCGGTCGCCGCCGCCAGGACCAACAGCGATTTCCGCCGCGTCCAGGAAGCCTCATTGGCGGCGCCCTCCTGCTCCAGCACGTCCGTGTTCGTGATCGTGTACGCCAGGTACGCAAGGTACGTCACCAGCAACAGCCCAGCCACGATCAGACTTATGTTCTCGACGACCGGAAGGTCGTTGTCGACAAACGCAAACGTGGCGGGAAGGATGAGCCCAGCGATCGCCAGGATCATCATGACCGAGTTGTGGCTGGTCTCTCGGGGGTCATACCGCTGGACACCATTGCGTACGCCTCCCGCCAGCAGCGCCATGCCTAGTACCAGCAGGGTGTTGCCAATGATGGAGCCTGTGATCGACGCCTTCACCAGCGTGAGCAAACCCCGCTGAATGGCGAACACAGTGATGATGAGCTCTGCCGCGTTGCCAAAGGTGGCATTGAGAAGGCCGCCGAACCGGGGCCCCAGGTGGTACGCAAGCTCTTCCGTGGCCAGACCGATGAGACCTGCGAGCGGAATGAGGCTGATGGCCGAAGCCCCAAAGATCACCAGTGGCGCCCAACCCATGGCCCGGGCGGCTAATGCGAGTGGCGCGAACGCCAGTAAGACCCAGTACCAGCGGGGCACGAGCACTCCTTCTCCCAGCGGCTACGACGGGACTTTGGCAAAGGGTGATCACGGACACCCTCCGCGTGTCCCCGCCGAGCCGGCACTCGCACGCGGGAGCGCGAACGAGCCGGCCGCCGCCACTTCCCATCCAGGATAGCGCGCCCGGGAGCGGGTGCCGAGCCGGCCGGCGCACCCACGGAGGGACGAAGGAGGCATCTGCCCTTCAGTCGGCGGAAGGATGCCTCACGTGGGCTAACTTCCCTAAGATCGCTGGCGATGCAGAGAGCGAGTGCGCTCGGGCCGCTCGGCATTCTCGGCGGCGGCCAGTTGGGCCGCATGACGGCCGAGGCGGCGAGCCGTCTGGGCGTGGACGTCGTGGTCGCGGAGCGCTTCCAGCGTTCCCCGGCCGCGCGGATTGCCGCTCATGAGGTGGTCTTTCCCGGCGCCACCTGGGACGACGACGACGCGATTGAACGCTTCGCCGACCTCGCGCCCGTGGTGACGCTGGAGAATGAGTTCGTGGACGCGGGCGTGCTGCGCAAGATCGAAGCGCGGGGGAGCCGTGTATGGCCGGGCCCGACATCCGTTGGTACGGTCCAGGACAAGCTGCGTCAGAAGCACGCGCTGGCCCAGGCGGGCCTTCCCGTTCCGCCGTTCCGGCGTGTGGAGGAGCCTGGCGACCTCCTGCACCTGGCTGGTGAGCTCGGTTGGCCGCTCATGCTGAAGGCGCGCCGCGACGGGTACGACGGCTCCGGCAATGTCCTGGTGGCGAACGACGCCGGTTCGGTGGAGGCGTGCCGGAAGCTGGGGTGGCCGGAGCGCACCCTGTACGTGGAGCGCCAGGTGCGCTTCCTGCGCGAGCTCGCGGTGATCGTGGTCCGCGGCCGAGATGGCCAGAGCGTGGTGTACCCGGTGGTGGAGACGCGCCAGGACCCGCTGCTCCACGTGTGCCGCATGGTGCTGGCACCGGCACCCGTGGACCCGGTGATCGCCCGCGAAGCCGCGCGGGTGGCGAAGGCGGCCATCGAGGCCATGGATGGAGTGGGAGCCTGGGGCGTCGAGCTGTTCCTGCTGGAGGATGGCTCTCTTTCGGTGAACGAGCTCGCGCCCCGGCCGCACAACTCCGGGCACTACAGCATCGAGGGCTGCGTCACGTCGCAATTCGAGAACCACGTCCGCGCCGTGCTGGGTCTGCCACTGGGCGAGCCAACGCTGGTTGCACCGGCAGTGGGCATGGTGAACCTGCTCGGCCAGGGAGCGCCGTGTGTGAGCACCGGTGGCCTGGAGCGCGCGTTGCGAATTCCGGGCGCGCACGTGCACCTGTACGGCAAACACGAGAGCCGCCCCGGGCGCAAGATGGGCCACGTGACGGCCACGGGCCAGAGCCTGGAGGACGCGATGGATCGTGCCCAACGGGCAGCGAACGCCCTACCGATCTGATGGCGCACTCCGCAGTCTGCGGTCAGGGTGCGCTCTGGTTCGCTGGGCAAATCTGCCCCACATCGCCGGGTGCGCATGGCCGGGCTGCATCACCCGCGGCGGATAGCTCCGCGGCTTGGCGTCCCGCGTGCGCAAGAACAGCACACGCGGGAGACGGACGGGCGTCGAGCTTTACGCGGCGGTCGGCTCGGCTTCGATCCCTGGATGCTTTCGAGGAACGATAATCAACTGAACCCCGGAGGAGTGTGCATAGCGCCCGGCCTCGTCATTCACCCAGCGGCCCGCTACCACCGGCACAACCGGCTGGCCGAGCTTTTCCAGAAGGTGTGATCGTTCGAGAACACGGCGGACATCGCCCACACCAATCCCGGCCGAAACCTCCGTCACGAAGTACGCTTCTGCACCGTCGGGGCGTCGCGGGCCGCGTGCGACCACGTCGGCCAGCATCACGCTCTCGCGCTCCGGCTCGGTCAGGTGGCCGGCCTCGACGGCATCGTCGAGCAAGTCGGCCAGCACCGAGGGTTCTAGGACCCTGATCCTCCGCGCGAGGCGTCCGAGATAGGACGGAGCCCGGCGGGCAAACCGAAGCTCCATCAACTCACCATCCATCTCGCCAATCCGCCCCACCTGAGCCTGAAGCTGGGCGGTCAGTGATTCGACAGCACGGGTGAGCGCGTCCATCCGGACCGTGAGCGCGTCCACTCGTGCCGTGAGCGCGTCCATCCGGACCGTGAGCGCGTCCACCCGTGCGGTGAGCGCCTCGACCTGGGCCGTGAGCGCGTCCATTCGGACCGTGAGCGCCTCGACCTGGGCGGTGAGCGCGTCCACTCGTGCGGTGAGGGCGTCCACCCGTGCGGTGAGCGCCTCGACCTGGACCGTGAGCGCGTCCACTCGTGCGGTGAGGGCGTCCATTCTGACCGTGAGCAGTTGGACTTGGGCGGTGAGCGCGTCCATTCGTGCGGTGAGCAGTTGGACCTGCCTGGCGAGCACGGCGAGCTGCTCATCAGTGTGCCGCTGCGCCTCGGCCAGGCTGCGCACGAGCTCCGGCAGAGCGAGCAGCTCCTCCGGGAGGACGTGCTGCCGAAGCTGCGCCCGCCACTCCGGATGCTCCTCCAGAAGACGAAGCAGGTCCTTGAAATCACCGACGGTGAACGTCACACCGGGAGTATCGCCGTTCACACCCCTCACGAGCACGTGACCAGAAGCACGTGCAGGTTTGGCGGTCAATTCGCCTGCGACAGTCGAGCACGGAGCTTGCGCGGCATACGTCTGGGTACCTGGCGCACCAGTGGCACGGCGGTGCCGACGCACGTACCGTAGAGGTCGCGCGGGTCATCCGGGCGCCGCGCTTCGAAGAAGACGAGGTACAGGCCGACGAGCGTCTGGATCAAAACGACCCCGAAGGCGGTGCGCAGCGCGCCGCGACAGGTACGATGGCTGCGACAATGTTGTGTTGGCGAACGACGCAGGTTCGGTGGAGGCGTGTCGACAGTTCGGCTGGCCTGAGCGCACGCCGTACGTGGAGCGGCGTGCGCTCTCGCTGCGTGGCTCGCAGTGAGGGTGGTCCGCGGCCGAGATGGCCAGAGCGTCGCGCATCCCGTCGTGGAAACGCGCCCGGCCCTGGCACTCCCCGAAAGCCGCCTGGTGGTGGAACCAGCGCCGGTGGACGCCCCGTGACTGCCTGCGGAGCCGCGCGCGGCGATGGCGGCTTTCGGTGCGCTGGACGGAACGGAAGCCTGGGGCGTCGAGCTGCTCTTGCTGGAAGATGGCTCCATGGCAGGGAACGACCTGACGCCCGGGCTGTACAACTCGAGCCGCTACAGAATCGAAGGCTGCACCGGTGTGGCAAGCACCAGAGCCGCTCGGGCCGCAAAATGGGATACGTGACGGCAGTGGGCTCCCGACTGGGCGACGCGCTGAGCCGCGCCCCGCGCGTTGCGAGCGCGCTCCTCGTGTAATGCCCGCGGGTGAGCGCGAGAACCCCGCGCAGCCGATCCCGGTCGTTGGCATCGCCATGGGCAGCACGTCCGACCTGCCGACGCTCCAACCGGCGATCGCGATCCTCGACCAGTTCCGCGTGCCTTTCGAGGTGCGGGTGCTCTCGGCCCACCGCACCCCGGACCGCATGGCGGACTACGCGCGCACCGCCTACGAGCGGGGCCTGCGGGTGCTCATTGCTGGAGCTGGCGGGGCGGCGCACCTGCCGGGGATGCTGGCGGCGCACACGCCGATCCCGGTGATTGGCGTGCCGGTGGCGACGGCATCGGCAACGCTGGGCGGCCTGGATGCGTTGCTATCCATCGTGCAGATGCCGCGGGGGGTGCCGGTGGCAACCGTGGCGATCGGCGGCGGCGCGAACGCGGGCCTGCTGGCCGTCCAGATCCTGGCAACGGCCCACCCCGCGCTCATGGAGCGGCTGGCAGTCTACAAGCGCGAGCTCTGGGAAGCCGCCGTCCAGCAAGACGAGGCGCTGCAATCGGACTCCGACGCGCGGGCGTGATGCTGCCGCGGCAGTCTCCCTCATCCTCCCATCGCGCGGCCGTGGGCTAGGCACGTGCGCCGCCCGTACCGCGGATCGTGTTCCCCGTCGCGTGTTCTCCGCGTGGGCTGGATGTGCGGGCCTGTGGCCCGCCCCACGGCGACGCGGGAAGCGAGCCGGGACGCCCGCGCACCCAGGCGCATCGCGCTTCGGGGAGGCACCGCGTTCAGGTGGACCTGGCTCAGCTCAGGCTCGGCGCCGGTCCGCGGGTCCGCGTTGCGAGCTATCCGGCCACCGCGACGCTGGTTGAGATGGCACGCAAGGTCAAGCCAAACATGAACAGACAGCCCAGCCCGTAGGCCAGGGCTGCCCGGTCCCAGCGGCCGGCCAGGTATTGCCGCACCAGCGGAAGCGTGATGATGACCGACGCGCCATACAGGTAGTGGATATCCTCGGGTCGTCTCGGGCCGAAGAGCACCAGGAACACGCCGACCGCCGCCTGTACGACCGCGAGCCCGAACGCGATGTAGAGCGCGCCTCGATACGAGGAATCCACGGGGCGCTTCATAAGGCCCAGGACCACGCCCCATACTCCCACCAGTCCAAAGTACAGCCGCATCGCATTCGCGAGCAGCGCGTGTGCCTCAACCATCACCGCCATCCTAGCGGAGCGCGCATCAATCTGTGTCGTCAGCGGGAAGGAGTCGAAAGGGAAGGCCGCGGGTGGACGTGACAGCGCGGAAGTGCCGCTGGTCGAGCGTCAGTACGCTCTGACAGCTGTATCGGTCCGCCAGCACGATGATGGACGCGTCAGCAATGCCAAGCTGCAAGTCAGCGTACTGACGGATGATGCCGGCGGCTGCCGCGACATCGGCAGCATCAAACGGGGCGAGCTCGTAGGCGCCGCGGCGCAAGTCATCAAGGAGTTTCAACTCTTCCGTCTGGCCAGCGTGGGTCGATACGAGGTAGTCAAGCTCGGCCAGAACAAAAGGGGACAGGATTCGCCGTTGCGGATGGAGCAATGTCCTGGCCGCCGCCGCATGATGCGCCTGGCGTGGGTCGACGGCGGCCAGGATGCCGCTCGTGTCAACGAGGATCACGGCCGGCCGAAGCCGGCCAGGTGCGCATCGGCGTGCTCTGCGAACAATGGGTCGTCGCTGACGAAGATCCCAATGGTGGGGCGCGGCGGAGTCTGATGAGCGATCGCCAGGCGAACGCCTTCACGGATCAAGTCGGCTTCACTGCATCCCCTTTCGCTGGCGGCCCGTTCGAGTTCGGCCTTGAGGGCATGAGGCAGGTACACCGTTGTCTTCACCATCGCCTTACATCATGCCATATGTGGGAGACCCAGGACTCCCCGTGGGTGTGCGGCGTAGTGTTGCGCGTGCTGCGATTGAGGTCGCGGTGCCTCTCGGACGCACCGTGACAGGTGGTGCATGCGGAACATTTTGGGCGGCTAGGCAAAGGTACGCCGCACACCCCTCCCCGGCACCCTCCAGCGTCGCGGGCGTTCGCTCAGAAGAGCGTGGTCTGCTCCAGGTCCTCGGCGGGGATGGTCATCAGGTTGATCCGTTCCTCTTCGGGCGCGGGCTCAGGGGCCGCTCCCTCGTCCTCGCCCGCGGGCTTGCGCTGGCGCGGCTCGTACGGGCCGATCTCGTTCGGGTACAGCAGAGCGCCGTTTGGGTCCAGGGCCAGGCCCTTGTTCGCCGCCCACCGGGGCCACTCGACGCAGGTCTTCGCATGCTCCCGGCGCCAGTCGATCAGCCGTCCGCCGAGTGCGTGCTCGCTCGAGGCGGTGAAGCCGACCGCCCCGCACAGGCGGCAGTGGGCCGAGATCTCGGTGAAGGGATAGCGCAAGCGGCTCACGGACGGAGTTCCAAGTTTCAAGTTTCAAGTTGCGAGTTTCAAGTTGCGAGTTTGGAGTTTGGAGCTTTCGGTTCGTGGCGTCCAGTCACGGGCAGTCCGCGATCCGGCAATCCGCACTCTCGCCGTCCTGGTCCTGCCAACGCGAAGACACCCACACCTTGGAACTTGGAAATCGCAACTTGAAACTTGGAACTTGAAGCTCCGTCCACCTCTAACGCTTCTCTAACGCCCGCTCCAACGCTCCTCTTACAGCCCATTGACGACCCTCTCAGTCGGCTCGTGCAGCGCGGATGATCGATTGGCTCGATCGCGCGGCACCACCACGTTTGAAGGAGGACCAGCCTCTATGGCTACAACGCTCAAGCCCCTGGGAGATCGCGTCGTCGTGAAGCCCAAGGCCAAAGAAGACATCACCAAGAGTGGCATCGTGCTGCCGGATACGGCCAGCGAGAAGCCGCAAGAAGGCACCGTCCTGGCGGTCGGCCCCGGCCGCATCATGGACAACGGGAAGCGCGTGGACCTCGAGGTCAAGACCGGCGACACGGTGCTCTTCGCCAAGTATGCCGGCACGGAAGTCAAGATCGACGGCGACGAGCTGCTGGTGGTGCGCGAGAGCGACCTGCTGGCGATCGTCGGCAACGGCAAGTAGCGCGCACCGCGCTCGCAAATCTCGGAGGAAGCACTAACTCACATGGCTGCTAAAGAACTGGTATTTGACGTCGACGCACGTCGCCAGCTGAAGCTGGGTATTGACGCGCTGGCGAACGCCGTCAAGGTAACCCTCGGCCCCCGCGGCCGGAACGTCGCCATCGACAAGAAGTGGGGCGCCCCGACCGTTACGCACGACGGCGTGACCGTGGCGAAAGAGATCGAGCTCGAGAACCACTTCCAGAACATGGGCGCGCAGATGCTCAAGCAGGCCGCGACCAAGACCAATGACGTTGCCGGCGACGGCACCACCACGTCCACGGTTCTTGCCCAGGCAATCGTGACCGAGGGTCTGCGGAACCTCGCGGCGGGCGCCAACCCGATGCTGATGAAGCGCGGCATTGACGCGGCAACTGCCGCCGTGGCCGAGGAGATCAAGCGCATCGCCACGCCCGTGAACGGCCAGCAGGACATTGAGCACATCGCCACCGTCTCCGGTGGCGACGAGGAAATCGGCCAGTTGCTCGCCCAGGCGATGGAGAAGGTCGGCAAGGACGGCGTTATCACGGTCGAAGAGGGCAAGGGCCTGAAGCTAGAGGTGGAATACACCGATGGCATGCAGTTCGACCGCGGCTACATCTCGGCCTACTTCATCACCGACTCGAACCGCATGGAAGCCGCCATCGACGAGCCGTACCTGCTCATCACGGACAAGAAGATCAGCGCCATTTCGGACATCGTGCCGTTGCTGGAGAAGCTGGTCCAGACGGGCCGTAAGGAGCTGGTGATTATCGCCGAGGACATCGACGGCGAGGCGCTGTCGACCCTGGTGGTGAACAAGCTGCGCGGCATTCTGAACGTGCTCGCCGTCAAGGCCCCTGGCTTCGGCGACCGGCGCAAGGAGATGCTCCGCGACATCGCCACCCTGACCGGCGGCACGGTCATCTCGGAAGAAGTCGGGAAGAAACTTGACCAGACCGGTTTGACCGACCTGGGCCGCGCCCGCCGGGTCGTGTGCACCAAGGACGACACGACGATCGTGGATGGCGCGGGCGAAGCGTCCGACATTCAGGGCCGTATCAAGCAGATCAAGGCGCAGATCGAGGAAACCACCTCGGACTACGACCGTGAGAAGCTGCAGGAGCGGCTGGCGAAGCTGTCTGGCGGCGTTGCCGTCTTCAAGGTTGGCGCGGCCACCGAGGTCGAGCTGAAAGAGAAGAAGGCGCGCGTCGAGGACGCGCTGCACGCCACGCGCGCGGCCGTCGAAGAGGGCGTGGTGCCGGGCGGTGGAACTGCCCTGCTGCGCGCGGCATCCGTGCTGGACAACCTGAAGCTCGAAGGCGACCAGAAGCTGGGCGTTGCCATGCTGCGGCGCGCACTCGAAGAGCCGGTTCGCCAGCTCGTCCGCAACGCGGGCCTTGAGGGCAGCGTGGTGGTCGAGGAGCTGCGTCGGAGCAAGGACAAGAAGAACTGGGGCTTCGACGTTGTGGCCGAGAAGTACGTGGATCTCCTGGCGGCGGGCATCATTGATCCCGCCAAGGTCACCCGCACGGCGCTGGAGAATGCTGCCAGCGTGGCAGGGATGATCATCACCACGGAGGCCTTGATCTCGGACGCCCCTGAGAAAAAGGCTCCCTCCGCGGCTCCGAGCCCGGACATGTACGACTAAAAGTTCACGGTCCGAGATTCGTCTCGAACGCACGAAGGGCGGGCTCTTGCGAGCCCGCCCTTCGTTGTTTTTGCTAATGGGCGCGCTGCGTATGGGGGTACCGGATCTCGCCTATGGGGCTGGTGTTGCAGCAGGGCTCCCGCTAGGGGCCAGCGTGGTGCTCGGTTCCGCCAAGGGAGTTGCACGAGGGGCGGGCGTGACGCTGGGGCTGGCCGCCACGGTGGCGGTGGGCGTGGTCGTCACCGTGACGGTGGGAGCCGTTGCCGCGGGGGCAGGAGCTCGGCCATCCTTCTCGCGGTTGTCGTCCCGCCGCTCGTCCCAGCTTTCCTGTGCATACTGGAGGAGCTCCTGGAACTGGCCCATGACGCGGTTCAGCCGCGCTTCGGCTTCCTTCGGGTCGATCTCATTGACATCTTTAATGCGCTCAAAGGTATCGAGCTCTTTGTTCATCTCGCGCACCAGGCCGCGGACGTTCTCGGGCGGGTTGGCGTCGTCGTCCACAGGGATCACGTACTGGATCGCACGCGCAACGGTCACACAGCGGGTGCAGTTGGTGTTCAGCGCCACCGCCCGGTTCTGGGGGACGATGCGCGAAGCGCCGCGTCGATAGACGACGATCTGCGCGGCCACGGCGATCGACTGGCAGTCGGTGCAGCTACTCTCCGCCTCGGCGACGTTTTGACTGGTGACCTCCTCGCCTCGAACCGCGGTGAAATCCACATTTCCGCGCGCCCGGAAGCGGCCGTCCTGCTTATTCGAAACCTGGACCACGTTGTTCCCCTTGCCGCTCGGGACGCGCGCAATGTCAAACTGCTGGGCAACTGGCGTAGCGGCGCCCGCTCCAGCAGCGGGGCTCGGGCCGGCCGCGCCGGGACCAGCCGCCGGACCTGGTGAAGGCGACGCTCCAACCCCGGGCGGATTCCCCGCCACGGGCGAGCCGACTGGCGACGCCGAGGCCGGTCTGTTCCCTGGGCCCGCGGCCGTGGGTGTGGACGTGGCACCAGGCGCCGGCGTGCAGGCGCCGAGTACAAGGGCCACCCCCGCGAACAGCCCTGCTGCCAGGATGGCGCGCGGTACACGGGCAAAGGTGAACATGGCATTCCTCCAGTGTTCGCTTACCGAACAGGGGTCGGTGATGGTGATGGTGATGGTGATGGACGGGGCGTCCGGGTGGGACCGGCCGTAGCGGTAGCCGTCGGGGGCGGCGTCCCTGCCGTAGGCGTCGCGGTCAACGCGGGAGAGGTGGCAGGCACCGGCCCGGACGGCTGATCTGTCGGACCGGCGGTCGCGTCCGTAGCGGGTGGGCTGGTCGGTGCCGGAGCCGGAGCCCGAGCGGGCGCACTCGCCAGCGTTGGCCGCGGTGTTGGCGGCGCGGTGGGCGCGACCACGGGTGCTGGTGCCGGTGCCGGTGCCGGTGCGCCGCCGACGGTGGCGGTTGGCCCACCGCTGCCCGGCGTCGGCGTCGCCGGCGGTGGAGTCGGCGTGCTGGTGCCGGTCCCGTTGCTTGTACCGGCCGTCTCCGCGGCGACGGCCACCGGGGCGGCCGTCGCGATCCCGGGCGGCTCCGCGGTCGGAGATGTGCGTTCCGCGCCCGGGTTCGCCTGAGGCGTCGCTGTCGAGACCGGCGGGAGCGGATCACGGCCCGGCGCAACGCCAAACACCTCGCCCACGGTGCCGCGTTCCTCCGGCTGGAGTGGAACGTACTTGCGGTTCGCATTGACCGTCCCCTGACCCGCGCCCGACGGCGGGTTCTGTGCTGCCCGAGGGTCCGGCGCCCAGGCGTAGGCGAGCCCGCCCAGCACCACGGCAAGCCCCGCCCCGGCCACCACGCGACGTCCGGTGGATGGCTGGCTCCAGTGCCAGAGGCCCACGAGGATGCGTTTCCCGAAGCGATACAGCGACAGCAGGATCGCCAGGCTGGGCAATGCCAGACCCAGCAATTGGCCCAGACCGAGCACCGCCTCGCCGACGTTCCCAGAAGCCAGCCCGCGCGTCAGACTGGCCCCCTGCTGGCTGCCGGAGTCCCACGCGGTCGCCAGGACGCGCGGCGCGCCCCGCAGCATGGTCAGGATGCCCAGGGCCAGCAGCGGCACGGTGACGAGCGCGTACAGGCTGAAGACCGCTTTGCCCCACCACTTCAGCTCGGGGAGCGCCGGCGCCGGCGCTTCATCTTTGCCAGGCCGGAGCCGCTTCGCCACAGCGGCGATGCGTGAAAAGAAATCCGGCACGCCAGTCAGGTCCGCCAGGATCCAGTAGCCATCCAGGCGCACGAACGGCATCAATTGGCGGATCACGTCCAGGTTCAGCAGGCCCACCACCAGCAGGAGAGGCTCCCAGCGGGTAGCGGCGTACACGCCCATCGCGGCGAGCGCAACCAGCAGGTGGAAATAGATGCCGCCGAGATCGGTCCGCACCCGGGCCCAGCGCCCCAGACGGTAATTGTCGGAGACGTCGGTGAAGAATGCCGGGTAGACGATGTAGAAGCCGACGCCCATGGAGCGGGCCCGGCCGCCGCCATAGCGCAGCCCGGCCGCGTGGCCGAGCTCGTGGAAGCCCGCCGCCAGCGCGGTGACGGCAATCATCGCCAGCAGCACGCCCGGCACGTACAGCGCCTCGCGCAGGCTGGAAGCAACCCCGTGGATAGCGTACAGCCACACTTCCCCAGCCATGGCCGCGAGGGTGGCTACCACCAGGACTGGTGGCCAGAACAGGATCTTGACGATGCGGATCAACGGGTCAAGAGTCTTTCCGTCGATGAGCCGGGTCCGCATCTGGATCTGCAGCATCGAGCGGCTTCCACCCGCTCCGCCGAGCACGCGGCCCTGCGCATCCGGCACCAGGCCGCGTTGCAGAAGCTGCGTCAGGACCAACTGGCGGACGTTGTCGTCCGTGACGGAACGGCCGGTAGCTTCCGAGACGGACTCGGCAATCGCGGCGTAGTCGCGCTGGCCATCCATTGCCCCGGCAATGCGATACAGCAGCTCGGTGACCTGGATGTACCCCTCGCCGTTCCGATCCAGCAGCCACGGCGGGTCGACAAAGGCGCTTTCGCGCATTTGCCCGGCCAGGCGAACGCCCTCGGCAATGCGAGGGCGTTCCGGCAGCGCGGCGGGTATGGAAGCCGTTGGGGCGGCGCCGAACGGCGCCGCCCCAACGGCGGCTGAGCGCGTGGCCCGGGGCCTAACTGCCACCCTGAGCGATGGTCGATGCCTGGTCCGAGGTCGCGGTCGCCGTGCCGTTGAGCGTCTGCTCGATGAGCGACGTCTGCGGGGCCGTGGCAATAGACGTGGAGCCAACCGACAGCACGTTGGCGCTCACCGCCGCGTCAATCGGGGCGGCGACGTTGGCGTTGGCTGCCACGGCGGCATTGACCGGTGCGGCTAAGTCCAGCGCCAGGTTCAGGTCGGCATTGACGTCCAGGAGCGACATGGCTTCACGATCGGGAAGATCGGATGCCTGTTCGGCCTCAAGCTCTTGCGGGCTCATGCCCCGTTGCTGGGGTTCAGGATTCGACATCGAAAAGTGGCTCCTTACTGGGATAGGCGAGTAGGCGGTTGGACCGTGCCACGGGCACGGTCAGGGGGTGTTCGTCGAGGACTGATCCACAATCACTACCTGGCTGGCGGTGGCATCGGCAACGGAATAGTTCGTGTTGACGTTTGATGCCAGGGCCTCGTTGATCGGCATGGCGAAGTTGGCGATGGGGAACGCCAGGCCGACGTCGATCATTGACATTGCCTCGCGGTCCGGCAGGTCCGTGGTCTGCTCCGCCCCGATCTCCTCGGGGCTAAGGCCCACGTGCTCGGACGGGGGGGCCGATTCCGGCTCGCGCTCGCGCTCCGGCTGCTGTTCGTCTGTCTCCCGCATGGGACACCTCCTGGTTCGAGCTCAGGCAGGAGCATGGGACTCATGTGGGCCACGTGCTGCTACCTGAACGTCGCTGAGAGGGGCGGCACGTCCGTCCGCCCCGCTGTTCCGGCTGTCGCGTCCGGGTTCGTTCGTTAGCTGCCCTGCGTGATGCCGGAGTCCTGCGTGCTGGTTGCCGCGGCGACGCCATCCAGCGATTGCAGGATGCCCGACTGCTGGGGTGCCGCGGCCGCGGACACGGAGCCGACTGAGAGCACGTTCGCGCTCACCGAGGCGTCAATCGGAACGCTGGCGTTGGCATTGGCCGCGACGGCCGCATCGATCGGCGCGGCACCATTGACCTGGGCGGTCAGGTTCGCGTCGAGGCTCAATAGTGATGCACCGTTGAGCAACGAGGCGGCGTCCAGCACCGACATCGCTTCCCTGTCGGGGAGATTCGAAGCCTGCTCCGCCTGCAGCTCG
Organism: Chloroflexota bacterium; assembly: GCA_016191465.1. Classification (GTDB taxonomy): domain Bacteria; phylum Chloroflexota; class UBA6077; order UBA6077; family CF-72; genus JACPOP01. Next base: position 171,976 of record JACPOP010000008.1, read on the forward strand.
TCACGGCTCAACCCTGGTTGTGTGTCTTCTGCCACGTGTAGCCCTCCTACGGAGAAGACCGAACGGAGCATGAGGCATGCCACCACGCCGAGCCGTCCGCGCCCACATCCGATCGGGCGGCCTTAACGCACGTTGCCCGGCCTTCATATGAAGGCCGGGCAACGTGCGTTTGGTTCGCGTGCGCCTAGCGCGACGAAAGGTTGAGCGCTCGCTCGGCTTCGGCGAGCTCGCGGGCGGCGCGACGGTAGCGTTGCAGCGAATCCGGGGAGGGCTGCTCGTAGGCGATCCGGTCCGCCTCATCGCGCAGGAGGCGAAGGTCGCCAATCATGCGCTCGATCGCCTGGGGATCGTAGTGCCCGAGCAGACGCCGGGCGCCGGCGTCCAGGCGCGCCTCTTCCTCGGCGCGGTCCTGCTGCGGGCGTGGCTGTCGGAACGCCGGGCGACGCTGCTGTCGACGCGCCACTAGCGGCGGCCCCAGCCGCCGCTGGTCCCGCCGGCGCCGCCGCCGCCCCGACTGCTGCCGCCGCGCTGATCGAAGCAGTCAGAGCAGTACACGGGCTTGTCGCCGCGCGGCTGGAACGGTACCTGGGCCTCCTTGCCGCAGCTCGCGCACGTGGCCGAGAACATCTCTCGGTTGCCACGGCCACCACCACCACCACCGTAGCTCCCGCCGCCAGAGGAGTAGCTGCCGCCGCTGTAGCCGCCGCCTCCACCACCCTCACCGCGCTCCGTCTTGCGAGCTGCGCGGCAGTCAGGACAACGGCTCGGCTCGCTGTACCCGCGCGCCGCGTAGAACGATTGCTCGCCCTCGGTAAAAACAAATGACGTGTTGCAGTCGCGGCAGGTAAGCGTGGTGTCCGGCATCGGAGCGAGTCCTTCGGGGTGGGAACGGGGCGGCTGACGGCCAAGCCACCCGAGAAATGGGGTTCCGACCGGGACGCGCTGGTCGCTTCGGGGACCGAACGACGACGAACGAACGAACAACGAGCGGAAAAGGGCTGTCGCCTGAAGTATCGCCCATCTCGCCCGGGAATGCGAAACGGACGCCAGCAGCGAGCCAACTACAGGGTGCCGGGCGCCAGCGCCCCCAGGGCCCGCTGCAGGCGTGACCTGGCCTCGCGGGCCACGCCGGCCACCACGGGGTTGTCGCCGACCAGGCCGAGCGCCGCCTCTGGGTCCATGGCTTCCACGCTGCTGGTGCCATCCTGGTTGTCATAGACCACCACGTTGCAGGGCAGCAGCAGGCCTATGCCCAGATCCGCCGCCAGCGCCTGGTGCGCTAACGGCGGGTTGCAGGCGCCCAGGATGATGTACGGACGGAACTCCGCGCCCAGCTTCTCCTGCATGGTCTGCCGGACGTCGATCTCTGTGAGGATGCCGAAGCCTTCCTCTTTCAGCGCCCCTTTCACGCGCGCAACAGCTTCGGCATACGGGGCGTCGAGCGTGGTGCCGAAGCCGTACGGGCGCTGTGGGGTCTGGGTAGTCATGGGTGCTCGTGTCCTCTCGATGTGCCGGTCAGGCAATGGTGGTTCGTCGGGTGTGGTTGACCGAGTTGCCGGGCACCGGGCGCCGATACGCGGGGCTCGAAAGGGAGCGGGCTCCGGCCAGCATCGCCATCAGGCGGCAGTCCGCAGCCCGGCAGGCGCCGCGCCCGAGGCTTCCGCGCGGCCGCTTTCCCGCGCCACGGGCTGCTCCATGGGCAATCCTGCCAGCCGCCAGGCAGCCATGCCGCCCAGGGTGTTGAGCACCGACTGGAAGCCGCGCTGCTGGAGGAGGCTTGTGGCGATGCTCGATCGGTACCCGGAGCCGCACACGACGGCGACCGGTTGCCGCGGATCCAGCCCGACGACGGCCAGTTGGGCGGGCAGCTCGCTACCCAGCGGGAGGTGCCGCGCACCGGGGATGTGGCCGCTAGCCCATTCGTCGTCCGTCCGCACGTCCAGGACCTGCAAGATGGAGTCCGTGGCGCGTCGGTGTTCGAGGTCATGGACGCTCAGCTCGGCGATCCGTTCCACGGGCAGGCCGCGCTCCGTCCATGCGGCCATGCCGCCCTCCAGGTAGCCCGCGATACTGTCGTAGCCGATCCGCTGGAGCGCGGTCGTCACGGTGGCCCAATCGTCCGCGCGTTCGAGCACCAGGAGGAGCGGCACATCGTGTGGGACAAGCCAGCCCGTCCAGGTTGCCAGCATGGGGCCGAGCGGCACGTTGTAAGCACCTGGAACGTGCCCACCCCCAAAGGCCAGGTTCTGGCGGGTGTCGAGGACGACGGCGCCGTGCCCCGCCAGGTGCTGCACCTCCTCCGCTGGCAGCGGACGCGGACCAGCCGTTCGCGCGGCCGCGGGTCCCTGCTGATTGGCCGGGCGCATGCGCGCGTAGTAGGCAGGAATGCTCGGGTCGCCTTGCAGCACGGCCCGCACGAACGTGTCCCGGTCGGCGTGCCGCAGGAACGGGTTGGTCAACTTCTCGTAGCCGATGGTGCTCTGGCGCGTCTGCGCGATCCCCCGCCCGCACAGCGAACCGCCGCCATGCGCGGGCAGCACGATGGTGCCATCGCCAAGGGGTAGCAGCTTTTGGTGCAAGCTCTCGAAGAGCTGGGGCGCCAACTGCTCCCCGAGCTCCCGCCCGAGGAGGTCCGGGCGGCCCACCGAGCCCACCAGCAGGTCGCCACCGGTGAACACCAGCAGCGGCACCTCGGTTGAACGGATGGTGTCATACACGGCAAAGCTGAGGTGTTCGGGCGTGTGGCCCGGCGTGCGCAGCACGCGGACGAGCAGCTCGCCAAGCCGCAGCGTGTCTGCGTCTCGGACGCCTCGAAACGGAAACTGCAGGCCGGCTTCTGCCGAAGCCACGTGCTCGGCGCCCGACAACTCCGCGAGCCCTCGTGCCCCAGAGAGGAAGTCATTGTGGACGTGCGTCTCCAGCACGAAGCGCAGCCGGAGCCCGGCGGTTCCTGCCGCGGCCAGGTACGCGCCGGTGTCGCGGCGGGGATCGACCACGAACCCTTCATGGGTCTGGTCGGAGCCCACCAGGTACGACTGGTGGCCGAGGCCTTCGACGAAGAATGGCTCAAGGTACATGCGGGGTTCCTTTCAGCTCAGGCGCCCGTACGCCGTGGACGCAGGTGGAGATGGCGACCGGGACGCCTGGTGCGCCCGAGGCGGAGGATCGTCATCGCCAGCTACCCGTGCGCCAGTGCCGCCGCGTCGGCGAGCTGGGCGCGCAGTACCTGGTGAACCAGGTCACAGGCCTCGGCAATTTGCGGGTAGGCCAGGCGATAGAAGATCGTCGTGCCGTCCCGGCGGGTCGCCACGATGCCCGCGTCACGCATGATCCCAAGATGCTGCGAAATGTTGGGGTAGGTGAGGCCAAGCGCCTCGGCTAGCTCGCCGACGGACCGCTCGCGATCGCGCAATGCGTCCAGCAGCTTGAGCCGCTTGGGGTCCGCGAGGACCTGGCACAGCCGCGCCTGACGCTCATACAGGACGTCGTCCGTGGTCGTCATGTGTCTACTTGCGAAAGTCTGCACATATCGTGCCATCCCTGAACGCGCACCACGCCGGCCGGTCCGTCAGTTGCCCACGAGACGCAGCCAACGGTATTCGTACCCTTCCAGGTCCAGCTCGGGTGTGCTGACGATGATGGGCTGGCTCGGATTGCGCCCGAACAGGTGGCGTAGCTCGCGCGTGCCTTCTGGAAGCTCGATCCGCACGGTGCAGCGTGAGCGGGAGAAGTTATGGACCGCAAGCAATGTCTGGCCGCGCCAGCGACAGGTGTGCGCCATGACTGCCGGTAAGGTGGTCTTCAAGAACTCGGCGCCGCCCCACCCGATCTCCGGGCACTCTTTGCGGATGCGAATCAGCCGCTCCACCCAGTTCAGTAAGGAGGCCTGGTCCAGCCGTTGCGCCTCCACGTTGATGCGCTCGTAGCGGTACTCGCCTTCGCCAATCGGCCGCCGAAGGATCTTCGCAGCGGGTGCGGTGGAGAAGCCACCGTTCTCGGCATCGGACCATTGCATCGGCGTGCGGACGCTCTGCCGCTCCGGCAGCGAGAGGTCGTCGCCCATGCCGATCTCCTCGCCGTAGCGAATGACGGGTGTGCCGGGCAGGCTGAAGATCAGGCTGTAGGCGAGCTCCATGCGCCGTTGGTCACCGTTTAGCATGGGCGCGAGGCGGCGGCGGATGCCGCGGCCGTAGAGCTGCATGGTGAGCTCCGGCCCGAACTCCTGGAAGCAGAACTGCCGGTCCTCTGGGGTCAGCCGACCCAGGTCCAGCTCGTCATGGTTTCGGAGAAAGCTGCCCCACTGGGCGGTCGGCGGAAGGGCCGGCAGGTCATGGTACGCCTGCACGAGGGGGCTGGCGTCCTCCCGGGCGAGCGCGAGGAACAGGTGCTGGTTGCCCCAGAAGTTGAACATCATGTTCATCCGGTCACCATCGCCGAAGAAGGACAGCGTGTCCCGGGGCTCGACGTTCGCCTCGGCCAGCATCACCGCGTCGCCCGTTCGCCACGAGAGGAAGCGGCGGAACTCGGTGAGGTAGGCGTACTGCTCCGCGCCGAGCGGGGCCTTGGTACCTTTGTCTTCGATGAGAAACGGCGCGGCATCGATGCGGAAGCCAGAGACACCCATCTGTAGCCAGAAGCCCATGATCCGCTCGATCTCTTCGCGCACCTCTCGATTGCCCACGTTGAGGTCTGGCTGGAACTTGTAGAAGCGGTGGAAGTAGTAGGACTTCGCGCGCGCGTCCCACGTCCACGTGGTCTCCTGCACACCCGGGAAGACCATGCCAACGTTCGCGTCCGCGGGTTTTTTCTTCGACCAGACGTACCAGTCGCGAAAGGGTGAATCCGGGTTGGCGCGAGCCGCCTGAAACCAGGGGTGCTGATCCGAGGTGTGGTTCACCACCAGGTCCACGATGACGCGGATGCCCATTTCACGCGCCTGGCTCATGAATTCCACGAAGTCGCCCAACGTTCCGTACCGAGGATTGACCCCGTAATAGTCGGCGACGTCGTAGCCGTCGTCTCTCTCGGGCGAGGGGTAGAACGGCAGCAGCCAGACGCACGTCACGCCGATGCCGGCGAGGTAGGGCATGCGATCGGTCAGGCCACGGAAGTCGCCAACACCATCCCCGTTGCCGTCCGTGAACGTACCCACATCCAGGCTGTAGATGATGGCGTTCTTGTACCAGAGGTCAATCACGGGTCCATTCTGTCGCACCGGCCGCCCTGTGGGACACGGTGGGGGGATGGATTTGCCCGCCCCAGCCTGCTGGGCCGGTTTGCCGCTGAGCTGGTGTGGTCCGGCGCCGTCCTTCGGGGCTCCCGTGGTTGATCTGTAGCCTGATGCCGTCGACGTGTCTTCATCCGCCTCTGTATCAGCGTCTCCAACCGTCGCCGGCCGGCCGTCGTGGCGGTGGCAGTTCGGGCTGGTGTGCCTGTTCCTCGCCCTGTGCTTCACGGGATTTGGCGCCTTCGCGCCATTCTTTCCGCTGTACATGCAGGAGCTGGGGGTGACTGACCGCGCCCAGGCGGCGTCGCTGGCGGGCACGGCAAGCGGCGTCACGCTGGTGCTGTTCGCCGTCGCTAATGTCGTCTCAGGCGCTGTCGCGGACCGCTGGGGCCTTCGCGCGAGCCTGGTTCGCGCCACGGTCATGTTCGGGATTGGGCTGGCTATTGTCGCGCTCGCCACGGCCCCGCCGGTCGCAGTGTTCGGGCGCGTCACCCAGGGCCTCGCGGGCGGGTGGAGCGGCATCGTCCTCGCCTACGCGGCGGCCATCGTCCCGACGGCTCACCTCGGGAGCGCGCTCGGGCTTGTCCAGACGGCCCAATCGGTCGGTAACTCGGTCGGCCCGCTGATCGGGGGCTTCGCGGGCGACGTGATCGGGTTTCGGCTGTCCTTCTATATAGGCGGCATCATCATGGCGCTGCTCTCAGTGGCCATGATGGTGTTCCTACGTGAGCCGCCGCGCACCACGCGGAACAGCTTCTCGCTTGGCCAGGGCCTGCGCTACGTCGGTAGCTCGCGGGAGATCCTCGGCGTCATGCTCCTGACCGTCGTGCTCAATGCCGGCTACCAGGCGCAGTGGCTGTTGCTGACGATCGGCATCCAGGAGATCGCCCCGAACCCGGCCGAAGTGGGACGATGGTCCGGCGTGGCTTTTCTGGCGGACGCTGCCGGTATTGCCAGCGCGGCGGCGCTCTTCGGGCGGGTGGCGAAACGAGCGCCCACCTACCGCGTGATCGCACTGGCGGCCATAGGGGTGCTGATGGCAATGCTGGGCCACCTCGTTGTGCGCGATGTGCTGCTCTTCGCGGCGCTCCGGCTGGTGGTTGGGCTGTGCATGGGAACGGCCTGGCCGGCCATTCGGCTGCGGCTGGTGGAGGTGAGCGATCCATCGCGCCGGGCGCTGGTCTTTGGCGTCAACCAGGGCATGTTCTCGCTCTCACTGGCGGTCGGCGCATTCGTAGGGTCGGCAGTTATTGGCGTGGGGGGCTTCACCGGCGTGACGGCCGTCGGCGGGGTGCTGGTGATCCTGGCGGCGGCCCTGGCGTGGCGCGGCCACCGGGCGGCAACCGGCGCCCCCTGAACGGCTCGGGAACAGCGCGTGGGCAGGGTAAGTAGAGAGTTGTCAGTTGTCAGTTGTCAGTTGCCGGGAGGCGGGCCTTTCCAGACCAACTCCAAACTCCAAACTTGGAACTTGGAACTTGGAACTTGGAACTTGGAACTCGTCCGCTCTCAGGGGGCGACGCCGGCGACGCCGAGGAGGGCGGGCAGGACGGTGCCGAAGAGCCAGCCCGCGATCCCGGCCACGGCGCCCAAGGCGAGGATCTCCAGGCCGCTGGGCAGCCAGTGGCGGCGCGTCCAGCGGCTCTTGAGCACGCCCATACAGAAGAGCGCCAGGCCGGTGAGGAGCACCGCGGTCCAGACGGCGGTGGCCAGGGGCAGCAGCAGGTACGGCAGCAGCGGCACGAGCGCCGCCACGGCAAAGGCGGCGCCCATGACCAGCGCGCCGCGCAGAGGGCTGCCGTCGTCCTCGGGAGCCAGGCCGAGCTCTTTTTCCACCATGGTCTTGAGCAGCACCGGGCGGACGGCGGCCAGCTCGCGGGCCACACGTAGGGCGGCCTCTCGCTCCAGGCCCTCCTCCTGGAGCAGGTAGGCGACCTCGGCCTCGGCCTCGCCGGGGCGTTCCTGCACCTCGACGGCTTCGCCAGCGATCTGCGCGTCGAAGATCTCGCGCTGGCTCTTGGAGGACATGTACTCGCCCACGGACATGCTGAGGATGCCGGCCAGGGCCGCGGCGAGCCCGGCCACCAGCACGGGGTAGGCCTCGTTCGAGGCGCCGGCGACGGTGCTGACGACCGCCAGGATGCTGATGAGGCCATCCTGGGCACCGAAGACGGCCTCCCGGATCTCGCTGAGCAGGCCGGCGGTGCGCCGCTCGGCGTCCACGTGGCCTTTGATCCAGGCGGGATCGAAGTCGATGGCGTGCTGCCAGTGCGGGGACGGTTCGGGGTGGGTGGTCGCCACGGGCGGTGGGGCCTTTCTTTCAGGCGGTGAGTGCGCCGAAGGGGAACGCCTCGACCAGCAGGGCGGGTGCGACGATGCTCTCCAGGAACACCAGCTCGCCGCGTTCGCGGCGGGTGCCGACGGCCCGCACGGACGCCAGGAGGTGGTCCAGGCGGAGGGTGAACCGGAACTGCGGAACGCGGGCCGCTAGGCGCCCGCCGTCCACCCACAGTGTGGCATCTCGGGTGGTGCCGGTGACCAGGGTGATCCGGGGCTGCACCACGCGCACGTAATCCACGCGCTGAACAAACAGACCTTGCCCGAGGCTGTGCAGTAGGTCGTCATCGGAGAGGCGGCCAGGTTCGACAACCAGGTGCGAGGGCGCGGGGCCGGCGCCGAATCGCCAGCCGGGCGGCACGGCATGGCCCGTGGAGCACGTGCCCGCCGCGCGCGCGCTGGCGCGGTCGTGCACCATACCGGCAACGTGGCCGCGGTCGATCAGCGCCACCCGTCGTTTTGGCGAGCCTTCGGTGTCGAAGGCCGTGGGCAAGCCGGCCGGGTCCGCACCGTCGTCCCAGAGGGTGAGGTCCTCGCAGGCTACCCGCTGGCCCTGGCGGTCTGAAAAGACGGAGGCGCCGCCGAGGACCTGGCGTGCTCCGAACGCGCCGTAGCCGAGCGTGGCGAGCAGCGTGTCCACCGCTTGCGGCCCCAGGACGGTGGGGTACGGTCCAGGCTCGAGGTGACGCGTCGGGAGCGGCTGGAGGCCCGCTTCGATGCGCTCCAGCAGCCCATCGACCTCGTCCGCGAGGGCACCATGGTCGCGGTGGACGATCCGCCCGTACGAGGAGCGCTCGCCCAGGCTGGCGACGACCTGCAGGACCGCGCGGGTGCGGGTCTCGGCCCGCCGGAGGCCGGCGGTGCTGGCCACAGCGTGGCGGACCACCGCGTGCGTGGCGGAGCCGCCCAGCGACGTCCCCTGGGGGAACCGGTCGCGGGCCCGGACAAACAGGCGGGCGCGCTCGACGGGGCCCGCGCATTCCGTGGACGCGAAAGCCGACGGCGTTGTTGCAACGGGCCCTTCGGCGCCATCCGGCAGGAGCGCTTCGTCAGCGGGTGGGCGTGGCAGGAAGCGCAGGGCGTCTTCCGTCTGCTGGCGGAGCGTGCGCACCGCGTCGAGGTCGGTCGTTCCCAGCGTGGCCCAGGCCGCGCGGCCGTCGCGCACCAGCCTGGCCCGGAGCAGCACCGTCTGCTCGGCGTGCTGGTACGTGATGCGCGACCCGCCAAAGCGCAGCAGCTCCTGGCGGGCTTCGAGCACCTCCACCAGTGCCGGAGCGCCGAGCGCGTCCAGGATGTCGTCCAGGCTCGCGCGGCGCTGCTCGGCGAGCGAGGTGGTGGCCGTGCGCGTCATACGCCGACGCGCACTGAGCGGAAGCGGGCGGGCACCGTGCCGTGGCCGATGTGCGCCACCTGCAGCGGCTCGCCCTTGTTGCACGAGGGCAGGCCGTATAGCCGCCAACTGGCAGCATCGCCCACGGCGTCGCAGCCGGCCCAGAAGCGCGGCGTGACGCCGGTGTAGGTGCAGTTCTTCAGCATCCGTCCACGCTTGCCGGCCCTGATCTCCCAGCCCATCTCGCAGCCGAAGCGGAAGGAGAGGCGGTTGTCGTCGATGCTCAGGCTGCGGTTCATGTCCACCAGGATGCCGTCCTCGGTGGTGCCCACCATCTCCTCGAACGGCGTTTCGCCCGGCTCGATCGAGAGGTTGGTCATGCGCACCAGTGGGACCCGTGACCAGCCGTCCGCACGCGCCGCGCCGCTCGAGGCGGCCTCCCCCACCGCGCCCGCCGCCTCGCGGCCAGTGAGGTAGCCGACGAACGTGCCGCGGTCCACGATGACGGTGCGCTGGCCGGGCACGCCCTCGTCGTCGTAGGCGAAAGAGCCCATGCCGCCGCTGAGCGTGGCGTCGGCGGTGATCGTCACCAAATCCGATCCAAAGCGCAGGCTGCCACGCAGGTGCGGCTCCATGAACGAGCCGCCGGCCAGGCTGGCCTCCGAGCCGAGCACGCGGTCCAGCTCGGCCGGGTGGCCGGCAGTCTCGTGAACCAGCAGGGCCATCTGGGTGCCGCCGACGATCAAGGTGGTGGTGGTGTCCGGGCAGGGGTCGGCCGAAAGGAGCGCCACCGCCTCGGCGCCAACTCGCGGCGCCTCGTCTACCAGGCGCATCCGCTGCACGTGCTCCCAGCCGGCCGTGGCGAAGTCGCCCCGCTGTCCCCGGATGGACCGCGGCACGCTCTGCGGGTACGAGCGGCGCTGCACGTCCGCGCCGTCCGAGGCCGTGGCCAGAAGCCCGGCGCCGGTTTCGGTAATGGTCTGCTCGATCAGCGCGCCTTCGGTGCTGGCGAACAGCTTGTGGTCCTGGAAGATGTCGGATGACGCCTCGCGGGTGAGGCGCAGGCCGTTGTTGCGCTGGCCGTCCGGACGCAAGGCCCGCACGGCCGCCAGCAGCAGGCCCACCTTCTCCGCCAGCGGCACCTGGAACGGATCGCGCACCAGCGGCGTGGCGTAGGTGTCGACGATCGCCCGGGCCGGCGCCAGGCGGACCGCGGGGCCAAGGCCGCGAGCGGCGCGGGCTTGCTCCACCGCGCGCGCAACAGCGTTTTCCAGCCCCGGCCCGTCCAGGTAAGCGGTGGCCGCGAAGCCCCACTGCCCGTCCAGCAGCACGCGCACCCCCATGCCCAGGCTCTCCTCCGTGAGCGCCTGCCCCAAGGCGTCGTCCTGCACGTGCAGCCCCTCGTGCCGGCGGTGTACCACGCGCACATCCGCATACGCCGCCGCGCCCGGCACCAGCCCCAGCACCCGCTCCACAATGGCCCTCATCCTCGGCCCGGGGTGCGCTCACCCACTACGCGTCGATCCAGGTGTCCAGCATCGGCTGGGCATTCAGCCCGTCCGCCACCATCCGCAGGTCCTTCACCTTCGAGGCCATGGCCATCACCCGTACCTGGCTCATCACCGAGACGAACGGGGCGATGTCCATCAGCCGCCGCTGGGCATCCTCGTACACCTTCATCCGCTCGGCGCTGTCGGCGGGGAGCTGCGCGCCCCGGGCGAGCATCGCATCCAGCTCGGTGTCCTTCAGGTTGCTGAAGTTTGCAGCCGGAATGCCTTTGCTGGCGTAACGGTTGCGCAGCTCGTCGGCGTCGATGTTGGTGCCCGCCGAGGCGCTCATGTTGTGCTTGTAGGCGCGCACGTAGTCCAGGTAGGCGCCGCGCTCCATCTTCTGGATCTGCAGGTCGATGCCGACCTGGCGGAACTGGGCCTGCGCCGCTTCGGCGATCTCGGTCCACGGCGAGCGGAACGTCACCAGGTCCACGGCCAGCTTCTGGCCCGCCTTTTCGCGGATTCCGCCCGGGCCGACCTTCCAGCTCGCGACTTCCAGCAGGTCCTGGGCCTTCTTCGGATCGTAGCCGTAGACCTTCTCGGCGCCTTCCCATCGCCCCCACACGCCCTCGGCAAGCGGGCCGACCGTCACCTTGTGGACGCCGAAGAAGAGCTTGTCGACGATGGACTTGCGGTCGATTGCCCAGCTCATGGCCTGGCGCACGGCCGCGTCGTCGGTGGGCGCCTTGCTGACGTTGATGCTGAAGCCCAGGGCAATGCCCTTGCGCGGCGTCTCCACAAACGTGAAGCGCCGGTCGGCCTTCAGGCGCGCGTAATCGGGCTCGGATAGCTCGTCGATGAGCAGGTTCTCGCCTGACTCGAGCGTGGCCAGCCGCGTACCCGGCTCCTGGACGGAGCGCAGCTTGATGGTCTGGATGTACGGCGCCTTCCGATTCTTGAACGCCTCGGAGCCCCAGGCGTAGGCGGCGTTGGCCTCGAGGGTGACCAAGCCGTCCGCGGCGCGTCCGGCCAGCCGGTATGGACCGGAGCCGACGATGTCGCTGATCGGCTCGCCGACCTTCGCGGCGTCCAGCACTTTCGGCGACAGAATCCCGAAGTATGGCCGCCACACGGCCTGCAGGAACTGCGGGAACGGCTCCTTAAACGAGACGGTGAGCGTCCTGGGATCCGGCGCCTTAATCGCGTTGATGGGTCCGAACAGTGACACCACCCCGGCGGCCTTGGTTTTCGGATCGAGGATGCGCTCCCAGTTGCGCTTGACCACCGTGGCGTCCAGCGCTGAGCCATCGGTGAACTTCACGTCGTCGCGCAGGGTAAAGGTGTAGCTGGTGCCGCCGCCGTCCATGGTCCACTTCGTGGCCAGGGACGGGTAGATCTTCTGGTTCTCGTCCATCACCACCAGCGTGTCGAGGACGTTGCCGATGATCTCGGTAGCCGAGGCGCCGGAGGGCGAGGCGGGGTCGAGGGCATCGTTGCGGTCCCACTGGGCCCACGTGAGGGTGCCGCCGCGCTTCGGCTGGGCGGCGCTGGCCGCGGGCGCGGCGGGCGCCGTGCCGGTGGCGCCGCTGCCGGTTGCGGGCTTGGGCGCCGCGGGTGTGGCCGCCGGCGCCGGCACGGACGGCGAGCAGGCGGCGGCGAGCAGCCCCAGGCCGCCCAGAACGGTGGTCCGAAGCAGGAATGCGCGTCGAGTGGTGGTCATGGGTCCCCTTTCCCGTGTTCCCCTTGTGGCCGCGTATGCACCCGGTCGGTCAGTCAGTCATCCGGTGCGGGCTGAGTGTCGTTGATGGCCCAATCGCCTTCCACAGTGCTCTGGCCCACCAGGGCGGCGCGGATCTCGTTGAGCGTCTCCAGCGAGGTCAGCACGCGCGCCCGGTCGCGCGCGGCCAGCCCGAAGAGCAGCGCGTCAATCAGCACCAGGGTGGTGCTGATGGTGCTCCAGCCACCGCTCCTACCGCGCCGCGCCGAGAGCGCCACGTCCACCCGGTCCGCCAGCGCCGTCGCCAGGGTATCGGTCAGCAGCACCACCGGCACGTCCAGGCGCCGCGCCCGGGCCAGGAGCACCTCGACCTCCGTGATGACGCGAGCGTAGCTCAGCACCACCAGCACCTGGCCCGGGCGCAGGCTGAGCAGTGAGTCTGCCAGCAGCAGACCGGTGGTCGTGATCGCCGTAGCCGGCCGGCCGAAGCGCCCCAGGCGGATGGCGAAGTACTCGGCCAGAGCACCCGTCGGGCCGACTCCGAAGACGTGCACATGCTCCGCCCGCGCCAGCACGTCCACCGCGTGCTGGAACGCCTCGGGGCGCACCGACCGCCGTGCATCTTCGAGGAGGTCGATCTGCTGATCGATGGCATGGTGAAGCGCCGCCGCCGGGTCGGCGGATCCAATCTCCTCCAGGCTTCGCCCGAGCCGGAGCGCGGGCGTGGCGCGCGACTTGAGTACTTCGATGAGCTCCCGCTTCAGCTCTGGAAGCCCGGCGTAGCCGAGCGCCTGGACCGCGCGCACCACCGTCGCGTCCGACGTACCGAGCTGCCCGGCGACATCCGCCGCGGAGAGGAAGGCCGCCTCCTCGGGATGCGCGGCCATGAACTGCGCCACGCGCCGCTCGGTGGGGCTGAGGTCGGCCAGGCGCGCGGCCACGCGCTCGGCCAGTGGTCCGGCCCCAACCTCGGGGAACGTCGTAGCGCTAGCCACGGGAGCAACACATGGGCTGTAGTAGACGCTACAGTACGCGGGCTAGACGGGCGCTGTCAAGCGCAAAAGACGGTCCGCCCGCCGACGATCGTGCGGAGCACACGGGTGTCCAGCACGACGGCGGGCGGTCCCTCCAAGATATCCCGCGAGAGGATCGCCAGGTCGGCCTGGAAGCCGGGCGCGATCCGCCCGCGCCGCGCCTCAGCGTGGGCCGCCCAGGCCCCAGCCCCGGTGGCCGCGTGGAGGGCCTCGGCCAGGGTCAGTCGTTGGCGGCGCTCACGCGCGGGACTGTCGCCCGGCCGAGCGTTCGGCGCCTCGCGGGTGGCCGCGGCGTAAAGCGCCCCCAGCGGATCCAGGTCGGCGAAATCAGCCCGCTGGTCCAGTCGCCAATCGGAGCCCGAGATGACGCGTGCGCCCGAGCGTAGCAGGTCGCCCAGCGGGTAGGCGGTCTCCAGGAAGGCGGCCGGGTGGTGCTGGCGCATGCCTGGCAGCTCGCTGCCGATCTCCCAGGGCTGTACCTCGGCCACCACGCCCAGCGCGGCAAAGCGCGGTATGTCTGCCGGCGCCACCCTTCGAGCGTGTGACACCCGATGGCGCCGGCCGCCGGTGGGGCTGGCCTGCTGACAGAGGTCCAGGGCCTCGCGTACGCCCAGGTCGCCGACCGCGTGGATGGTGACGTCGAGCCCGGCGCGGTCGGCGGCGCGCACCCACTCCAGCGCCTGCGCGAAGCCGGGGTAGCGGTAGGTGTAGCCGCCTTCGAGCGGCTCGGAGTACCAGGCGCGGTCCAGCAGCAGCTTGACGCCCGTGACGCTGACGAGCGGGTCTGCCGCCCGCCGCCGGGCTTCGCGGGCGGCGTCCTCCCAGCGGTCCAGGTGCGGGCGGATGCCGATGCGGACGGTCAGCTCGTCGCGCGCGGCGAGGTCGTCGAAGAGCGTCGCATCCGTGAAGCTGCGCTCGCGGAACACCAGCGGCGTGGGGCCGGGGTCGGGCACGGTGGCGATATCGTGGGCTTCGGTGATCCCGAAGCGGGCCAGCACCTGTACGGCCGCGAGTAGCTCGGCCCGACGCCGGGCTCGATCCGCCGGCGGTATGGCTCCCAGCGTGGCGCGGGCGTGGGCGGCGGCGCCGAACAGCCGCCCGGTGAGTCGCCCGTCCGCATCAACCTCCACGTTCCCGCCCGGCGCGAGCGCTCCTCGCTGGTCTTCGGGCACAAGCCGGAACAGGGCGAGCGCACGGCTGTTACACACGGCCAGGCCCCCATCGGCGCTGGTGTGGAAGAACGGCGTCGGGCCGGTGGCGGCGTCCAGCTCTGCCAACGTCGGCAGCTCGGCGTCGGATAGCCGCGCGCGCGACCACCCGCCGGACCAGCCGCCCGCGTGGAGCCAGTGGCCGGGCAGGATGCGCGCGGCGGCCGTCCGAAGCCGATCGAGCGCCTCGGCGCGGGTGGAAACCGCCGACCAATCCACCCGCCACAGCCCTTCGCCGGCCCAGCCCAGGTGCGTGTGTGTGTCCACGAATCCTGGGGTGACGATCGCGCCGGCAAGGTCCACGCTCTCGACGGCAGACGGAATGTCCCGTTCCGCGTCGGTGTCCGGGCCGTCGATGAGCGCCGCGATGCGCCCCTCGGCCAGCAGGATGGTGCCCTGCCGCGCCCGCGGGTGGGTGGGATCGTCCCGCCAGCGAGCGTTCCGCAGGAGCAGCGGGGGTGGGAAGGACGGTACGTTGGACATGCAGCGGGGGAGCTCGGCCCGAGAGCGTACGGCGCGCACGCCCAGCGGTGCCGCACCGGCGCCGTCAGCAGCCGGTTAGCCGCTCGGTGGCCGCGAGGAGCTCGTCCAGGATGCTCGTGTTCTACCTGTCGTGTCGTGCCAGGGCGCTCGGATGCCGCGCCGCGGAGAGCGCAGTGGGTCGAGAGGCAGGCTGGCTCAGGGCGCTGGTGTGAGGACCTGCCGCACGACGGCGCCCTGGGCCAGCCGCTCGAATCCCTCGTTAAGCTGGCCGAAGGCAAGGGTGCCGCTGCTGAGCAGGTCCACCGGCAAGCGGCCGGCGGCGTACAGCGCCAGGTAGCGCGGCACATCGCGCCGCGGGACCGCGGAGCCCATGTACGAGCCTTTCAGCGTGCGCTCCTCGGCCACCAGGCTGAGCGCGCGCAGCGGGACCTCCTGGTCCGGGTGGGGTAAGCCCACGGCGACCGTCGTGCCGCCCCGACGCGTGGCGGCGTATGCCTGCGACAGGACCCGCGCGTCGCCGACCGCCTCGAACGCGTAGTGCGCGCCGCCGCCCGTGAGGTCCCGGATCGCGGCCAGAGCGTCTGGATCGTTCGCGCGGACGGTGTGCGTCGCGCCCGCCTGGCGGGCCAGGTCCAGCTTGGCCTCGAGCAGATCGACGGCCACGATTGGATAGCAGCCGGCGAGCTGGGCACCCATGACCGCGCTCAGCCCCACCCCGCCCAGTCCGAACACGGCCGCCGACTCACCAGCCTGCGCGCGTGCGGTGTTGACCACCGCCCCCACGCCGGTCAGTACCGCGCACCCGAAGAGGGCCGCCCGGTCGAGGGGCACGTCCCGCCCCACTCGAACCAGCGACGCCTCCGCGACCACCGCGTACTCCGCGAAGGCGGACACCCCGAGGTGATGGTTCAGCTCGCCGCCATCCGCATCGCGCAGGCGTCGCGCCCCATTGAGCAGCACACCGCGAGCGTTGGCGTCTGCACCGGGCTCGCACAGGGCCGGGCGGCCCGATTGGCACGGCACGCAGCGGCCGCAGCTTGGCATGTACGAGAACACCACGTGGTCGTCGCGCTCCACGCCCGTGACACCCAGGCCCAGCTCGACCACCACCCCGGCAGCTTCGTGGCCGAGGACCATCGGCATTGGGCGCGGCCGAGAGCCATTGATGACCGAGAGATCCGAGTGGCACAGCCCGGCCGCGGCAACCTGCACGAGCACCTCGCCCGGTCCGGGTGGCTCTAGGTCCACGTCCTCAATGGTGACGGGTGCCGACGTGCTATAGGGACGCGCCGTCCCCATCTCCCGCAGCACGGCTGCTCGAAGCCGCATCAGACCGCGTTCCCGGTCATGGTGTGACGGCCGCCAGCACGTCGTTGACGACGTGGCGGGGTGCCTCTCCGTTCAGGAAGCCGAAGACGTTCTGGGCGGCGAAGACACCGAGGTTCTGGAGCGACGCCACCGAGTAGTACGCCACGTGCGGGGTGACCAGGACGCGCGGGTGGCGGAGCAACGGCTGCTCCAGGTCCGGCACGGGCTCACCTTCGAGCACGTCCAGGGCCGCACCTGCCGGCTGATTACGCTCCAGCCCGCGCTCCAGGGCTGCCGAGTCCACCACGCCGCCGCGGCTGGTGTTCACCAGGATAGAACCGGGCTTCATCTGCCGGAAGGCGTCGTCGTTCAGCAGGTGGTGGGTTGCCGCGGTGTAGGGGCAGTGCAGCGTCACCACGTCCGAGCGCGCCAGCAGCTCGTGCAATGGCACGGTCTCGATCTCCGCGGGTGGTCGGGGGTCAGCGGCCAGGAGCTTCATGCCGAACCCCCGAGCGCGCGTTGCCACGGCCCGCCCGATCCGGCCCGCGCCGACGATGCCGAGGGTGAGATCGGCGAGGCGCGGCACCGGCTGCCCGCCGCCGCCCCAGTCCCACTTCCGCTCCGTACGCCAGGCGCTCAGGAAGTACGGAAGCCCACGCGCCGCCGCCAGCAGCAGCGCGAAGGAGTGGTCCGCCACCTCGTCCGTGCAGTAGTCCGGGACGTTGGCAACGCGCATCCCGTGCCGGGTGGCGGCCTCGACGTCGATGACGTCGTAGCCAACCCCGCAGCGGATGACGAAGCGCGGCCCGGCACCGGCGGCGGCAACGGCCGCCATCTCCGTGGCGGTGAATGCCTCTACGCCTACGAGCGCCGCGTCGGCGGTGCTCAGCGCGGCCACCTTGGCGGACGGGTCGCCGCCCGCTAAGACCTCTACCTCGACGCCACGCGCCCGCAGCCAGGCGATCCCCGGCGCGAGCAGCGGGCCAGAGTCGGTGACCACGACCCGGCCGAGGCTCACGCGCCCCCTCCGGTCGCCGTCAGCGCGCGAAGCGTGTCCTCGGCAGCTTGGAGAGCGCGGTCGACGTCGTCCTCCGTGTGCGCTGCCGAGAGGTGGTTGCGCTTCAGGTTGAGCGGCAGCATGAAAAAGCCGCGCTCGATCATGCCGCGGTGGAAGCCCACGTAGCGTTCGGCGTCGTTCTTGAGCGCGTCGTCGAAGGACCGTACCGGGCCCGGGGCGAAGTAGCACACGAACACTGACCCGAAGTTCGTCGGCTGTGCCTCGATGCCGAGCCGGGTGGTGATCTCTTCCAGGCCAGCGCGCATCCGATCGCCCAACCGATACAGCCGTCGATAGATGGAGCCATCCTCGAGCCGCTCGATCGTCGCCATCGCGGCCGCGAGCGCCATCGGGTGGCCGTTGAACGTGCCGCCGAAGAACACGTCGCCACCTGGACGGGTGTTGAAGCGGTCCATCAGGTCGGCTCGGCCGGCAACGGCCGCCAGCGGGTAGCCATTGGCAATGGCTTTGCCCAGGGTGGTCAGGTCCGGGGTCACGCCAGAGATCGCCTGGTAGCCACCAAGATGATGGCGGAAGCCCGTCACCACCTCGTCGAAAATGAGCACCGCGCCGATCTCGGCCGTGATGCGCCGAAGCGTGGCCAGGAACTCGTCCGAGGCGACCACGCAGCCGATGGTATGGACGATGGGCTCCAGGATGACGGCCGCGACCTGGTCGCCCAACTGGCGGGCCCGCTCCGCGAACGCTGCCGGGTCGTTGAACGGGAGCACCACCAGCTCGTCGAGCGCTGAAGCGGGCATGCCGGCCGAGATGGGATCCAGCGTGCCCATCCTATCGGGGGTGCTGATGACGTTGGCGCCCAGGTAGTCGTGCCAGCCGTGGTAGCAGCCCTGGAACTTGATCACCAGGCGGCGCCCGGTGGCAGCCCGTGCCAGGCGAATGGCGTGGAAGGTGGCTTCCGACCCGCTGTTGCAGAACAGCACCTTCTCCGCGGATGGGACGTGGTAGATCACCTTCTCGGCAAGCGTCGTCTCAAGCTCACTCACCCCCACGCCAACCAGGTCGATGGTCTCCGTCGCCCGCGCCACGGCCTCCGCCACCTCGGGATCGGCGTGCCCGAGCACGATCGGGCCAAACGCGGCGTGGAAATCCACGTAGCGCGCGCCGTCCGCGTCCCACAGGTGCTGGCCCTGGGCGCGGGTGAAGGCGAGCGGCGGGTCCAACGCCCGCATGCCGGTGTTGACCCCGCCGGGGATGCTGCGCGCCGCGCGCTCGGCAATGGCCGCCGACGCGGACCCTCGTATCCCTGCTCCTGCCATGGCCTTGGCTCCCTCTCTCGTGCTTGTGCTCACGTCCTGAGCCCGCCTCAGCGCGGCCCCACGTAGGCGACGCAATCGATCTCCACCAGGAGGAACTGGAACGGATTCCCCACCGTCGTCCGGGCCGGGTAGGGTTGCGGGAATGCTTCGGCGTAGAGGCGGTTGTACTCGGCGCGTAAGGACTCGTCCTTCAGGTAGGCGCCCACCTTGACGATGTGCTCCAGGTCCGCCCCGGCCGCCTGGAGGACCCGCCGCAGGTTGTCGACCGTGCGGCGGAATTCTTCGGCCAGCGTTCCACTGACGAGCTGGCCGGTGCTCGGGTCCGTGGATGCCTGGCCCGAGACGTAAATGAAGTCGCCGGC
Organism: Chloroflexota bacterium; assembly: GCA_016191465.1. Classification (GTDB taxonomy): domain Bacteria; phylum Chloroflexota; class UBA6077; order UBA6077; family CF-72; genus JACPOP01. The sequence continues at coordinate 190,806 of JACPOP010000008.1, forward strand.
CCGGATGGCGTGCGACAACGGCGCCGTCAGCGGTGCGGAGCCTGGTACTTCGATGATTTCAAACATGAGTGAGGGGGGTGCTTTCTGGGAATTCAAGTTTCAAGTTCCAAGTTCCAAGTTGTGAGTTCGTGGCGGTGCTGGAGCAACGCGGGATGTCTGTGCGTGTCCGTGGCGGTTAGCTGCCTCGCACCACTCGGCCGGGGCCGGCTCCGGTGTGCTGGCGGCCGTCGATCACGAGCGTTCCGTTGACGACTACGGTTTCGATCCCTTCCGGAAAGCGCTGCGGCTCCAGGAACGTGGCGCGGTCGATCACCGTGGCGGGGTCGAACACCACCAGGTCGGCCGCGCGGCCTTCGGCGATGACACCGCGATCCTTGAACCCGAACGTCTCCGCGACGAGCCCAGTGCACTTGTAGATGGCCTGCTCCGGGCTCAGCAGCCGGTCCTCGCGCACGTACTTGCCCAGCAGCCGCGGGTAGCAGCCGTAGTAGCGGGGGTGTGGATGGCCCGAGCCGCTGGGACCATCCGGGTCCACCGCCAGGCCATCCGAACCGACCATCGTCTCGGGGTGGCGAAGCGAATCGTGCAGGTCCTCGTCTGACCGCCCGAACGCGATCATGTTGATCAGGCCCTCTTCGTGTGCCATGAGATCCAACGCCACCACGTCGCCCTGGTGCCCACGTTCGGTGGCGATCTCGGCGATCGTCTTGCCGACGACACGGGCGTCGCCTTCAGGGCGCACCCAGCAGACGAGGATCTCGTCCCAGCCGTGCGCCAGCAGCGTCTGCCATTCCGTCGTAATGCGCGCGCGGTCCGCCGGGGTACGGAGCCGCTCTACCATGGCGGCCGTACCGCCTTCGTGCGCCCATCCGGGCAGCAACTGCGAGAGATTGGCGCTGCCGGCGAGATACGGGTAGCTGTCATGCCGCAGACGCACCCCCCGCGCACGCGCCTGGTCCAGCACCGCGAGGGCCTGGCGGACCGCGCCCCAGTTCCGACGCCCGGCCACCGCCAGGTGCGAGACCTGGACGCGGCAGCCACTCTCGGCGCCCACCCGGACCGCCTCCTGGACGGCCTCCAGCAGGGTGTCGCCGTAATTGCGCATGTGCATCGCGAAGATGCGGTCGTGCTTCGCCACCACCGTGCCGAGGGCGACCAGCTCTGAGGTCGGGGCGAATGAGATCGGCGCATACATCAGTCCGGTTGAGAGGCCGACGGCGCCCTGCTCCAACGCCTCGTCGAGCAGCCGCTCCATGTGGCGCAGCTCGTCGGGCGTACCCGGCCGGTTGTCGTAGCCCATCACGCTGGCGTGGATCGCCAGATGCCCGGCCAGCGCGGCCACGTTCATCGACACGCCGGCCCGATCGACCCGCTCCAGGTACTCGGCCATCGACGTCCAGGTCCACCGGACCGACCGGTCTGGGTCGACGATGTAGATGGCCTCCCGCACGCCCGCGGCGGCTCCTGGACCAGCCAGCGGCGCCACACCCAGGCCGCAGTTTCCCACCACGTCGGTGGTGATGCCCTGGTGGACTTTGCTGCGCGCGCGCGGATCGCTCAAAACGGAGAGGTCCGAGTGGCTGTGGGCGTCGATGAACCCGGGGCAGACGACCCGTCCGCTGGCATCGAACGCGCGTCGCGTCGGGGCGTCCGCGGGGATCTGGCCGATGGCCGCGATGCGGTCGCCCACTACGCCCACGTCCGCCGTCCTGGCGGCTGCACCGGTCCCATCGACGACGGTGCCACCACGGATCAGGAGATCGAAGCTCGTCATGCGGCCGTCGCGGCTCCGTCCAGCCAGGTGAATGCCAGCCCGACGCCCTCGTCGGGGTGCTCGCGCAGCCAGGCGATCCCCTCCGGTGCAGCACGCCAGGGCATCACCCGTGAGACGAGGCTGCACACGTCAACTCGTCTGGCTGCCACCATGTCCAGGGCCGCTGCGAGATACCGCGCGGTGGGATCGGGAGGATTGCCGGTCAGCGCCGCTCCCTCGCGGTACAGCGGCACAAGGGTGATGCCCCGGTCCTGCAGAGGGCGGAAGAGCTCGAAGTTGGAGAGACGCGGCAGCACGCCGATCACCGCCACCCGCGCCCGCGGCGCGGCCAGCCGGAGCGCCAGCTCCAGCCCGGCCTGCGTTCCTGACAGCTCGATCACCACGTCGGCCCCGTTCGGCAGGAGATCGGCCCCCGCTCGTTCGGCATCGTCTGGCGATGAGGCGGCGCAAGCGCCCAGGCGCGCGGCAAGCCCGCGTCGGGATGGCAACGGGTCGACCGCCAGCGTGCGGCGGCTGATGCCGTGCAGGAGCTGGACGGCGCACAGCCCCAGTGGACCCAGGCCAATGACCGCGGCGTCCTCCCAGAGCCTGGGCCTCGCGGCCAGGAGTCCCCGATACGGCGGCACGATCCAGTACGCGCACGCGGCCTCGGCCCACCCCAGGCCGTCAGGGACGTGAGCGACCGCCTCGGCGCGCGCACTTAGTCGCTCGCGGTGAGGGCCAGCCGCGGTGCAGGCCACTCGGTCGCCGGGCTGCAAGCCGGCCACGGCCTCGCCGATGGCTTCCACGATCCCCGCCGCCATGTAGCCAGTCCCGCCGGCCACCGGGAACGGTGTCTCTGGGTCAAACAGCACGCGCAGCTCCGAGCCGGGGCTGACCGCACTCACCGCGGTCCGCACCAGCACGTCGCCGGGCCCCGGCGGACCCGGCTCGGGCAGATCGTCGCGCGCCTCCAACTGACCCACATCAACGGCCACGATGCCGTGCATCACGAGCTGGTCGGCGGGCCCACGGGTGTCCGAAGGGTGCCCAGCTTCTCGATCCAGCCCTCCATCACATCGCCCTCCTTGACGTACGTGCCGGTGGCGGCGCCCACACCCGAGGGAGTACCCGTCTCGATAATGTCGCCGGGCTCGAGGGTCATGAACCGCGAGGCGAAGGCGATCGCCTCGGCCACGCCGAAGATCATCTCGCGGGTGCTGGCGTGCTGCTTCTGCTCGCCGTTGACGGTGAGGCGCATCTCGAGCGCCTGCGGGTTGGGCACCTCGTCGGCCGTCAGCACGTACGGGCCAAGCGGGGCAAACCCGTCCGGCCACTTGCCATTCAGCCAGTCGAAGAACTCATTCCACGTGTTCTCATCGCGCTCGACGCCCCACTCGACGGTCCGGGCCGAGACGTCGTTGGCGATGGTGTAGCCGAAGACGTGGTCCAGCGCCCGTTCGGTGGTAACGTTGCGGCAACGACTGCCGATGACCACGGCCAGCTCGAGCTCCCAGTCCGTCGTCTGGGACACCGTGGGCAGACACAGCGTCTCGCCAGGCCCAATGATGGCGCTGGAAGGCTTCAGGAAGAGCTTCGGAACAATCCGATCCTTGTCGACCCGGGGCGCGCCACTTTCGGTGATGTGGTCCTGGTAGTTCGCCGCGAGCGCGAGGAGCTTCGGTGGCCGGCGAATGGGAGCAACCAACTGCACGTCTGCCAGGGCCCGTTCCGGCCCAGCCGCGTTTCGGGCTGCCTGGAGCGCCTCGGCGCCACCCTCCACCAGCGCCAGCAGGTCACCCGACCCGAGGTCGCGAACCTGCTCGGCACCCTCGGCGCCGAGCAGCACCCCGTGGCGGACCTGCCCACCCACCTTGAACGAGACCAGCTTCATGGCGATCTTCCTCTCCGCTTCATACGCAGTTCCAAGTTCCAAGTTCCAAGTTCCAAGGAGACGAATACGAAGACCAAATGTCCTGCTGAGCGCGACGACGCATCCGTGTACTCGTGCACTTGAGATCAGCACGCAGGATTGGCTGGGGTGCTTGTGCCGTCCGCCAGCCTTGGAAGCGCGACCACGCGGTTCTCGGCCGTCGCCACGCGGGCGGCTAGAATGACCTCCAGCGCCGCGCGCGCGTCGGCCGGTCCGAGCTCCGGACGCTGGCTGCCTCGGACGCAGGCGACGAAGTGGTCGACCAGCGCCCGCAGCGACTCGGCGCCGTAGTAACGCCTCGACTCGTCCGCGTGGCTGTCTCGCCCTGCAACCTGGATCCAGGGCCTGGCAGCATCGACAACCAGGGTTCCGTGTGAGCCCATGATCCGCAGCCGCCGGTCCCCGCCGTAACCGTTCGGGTGACCCGTCGTCGGGGCGCGGCCCACGGAGATGGTGGCGAGGACGCCGTGCTCCAGGTTCAGGGCGAGCACGGACAGGTCATCGGCCTCAGGATTGTCCCCGCCGTAGAAGAATGACCCGCGGGTGGCGTACACGGACTGGACCTCCAGCCCCAGGATCGAGCGGATGGCGTCGATCGGGTAGAGCCCGAAGTTCGCCAGCTCGCCCAGAGGCCACGCCGACTTGCCGCCGGCGATGATGAAATCGCCCTGCACCCCCCAGGGAAGCCCAATGCTGCCGCCCATCACCGCGGCTCGCGCCGACCGAACCGCCGGGTGAAAGCGGAAGTGGTACGCGGGCATGCACACCACGCCAGCCGCACGGACAGTACGCTCGATGGCGTCGCAGTCCGTCCGGGTAAGCGCGAGCGGCTTGTCCACGAGCATGGGCTTGCCAGCCGCCGCCACCCGACGAATCACCTCGGCGCGCCGCTCGAACGGGCAGCACACGGAGACCACGTCCACCCGAGGATCGGCCAGCGCGGCGTCCAGGTCGGTGCTGTATGGCAGCCCGAGCGCCTCCGCTTCACGGCGGTTCAGCGCGTGCTGCTCCTGCGGCGCGCTCGCCTCGTCGGCCACCGCGGCCAGCCGTAACGCGGGGTGCTCGCGCAGGACGGGCACGTACATGGTGCGCTGGTGCTCCTGGCCGCCGACGCTCGCGAAGCTCAGCAGCAGGACGCCCAGGCGTCCATCCTCAAAGGGCACGGCTCACGCCCTCCGAGGCCACGGGATTGGGCAGCGTGTAGCCCACCGACTCAAGGGTCACGCACTCGCCGGTGCGCAACGACGCCTCGCCGGCCGCGGCCATAGCCACCGAGAGCCGGCCGTCCTCACCCGTTACGGCCGGCAATGTCTCGCCTCGGATGGCCGAAATCCAGGCGGCGACTTCGCGATCGAAGCCGACCTGGCCATCGCCGGGGAGGAGCGAGGTGCCACCTTCCAGGAAGGCGATCCCCTGCTCCGCGTCCCAGGGCATCGAGAGCGAGCCGGTCGTGCCCTGGACGAAAACGTCGCGATAGCCGAACGTCCGCGGGCGATTGCCGCGGCTTATCTCGCACACCGCGGTGCAGCCACTCCGGTAGCGCACCAGCAGGCTGAGGTAATCGTAAATCGCCAGGTCGCCGGAGGTCTCTTTGCGGCCCTGGGCGTAGACGGACACGGGCTGGTCCCCAGCCCACCAGGTAGCCAGGTCCAGGACGTGGACTCCGTTGTGGAAGACGTGCCCCCCGGATCGTTTCGGGTCCAGCACCCAGGCGCGCCAGTCGGGCCAGATCCACCCGCCCAGGATGGCCAGGCGTATGAACACCGGCCTCCCGATCTCGCCGGCGTCAATCGTGTGCTTGACGATGCGGCCGTAATCGGCGAAGCGGTGGGTGTGGGCGGCCATGAGCACCAGGCCGCGCGCGGAGAAGGCGCTCACCAGCGAGTCCGCCGCGGCCACGTCGGTGGTGAGCGGCTTCTCCATGAGCAGGTGCTTGCCAGCCGCGGCGATGGACTGCCCGATCGCCGCGTGGGTGTCGTTCGGGGTGCAGACGATGCAGCCATCGACGTCCGGCCACGCCAACAGCTCGTCCAGGCTGGAGGTCCAGCGGGTCCCTGCGCCGCGCGCGGCGGCCTGGCCGCGGCCAGGGTCGACGTCGACCACGCCCACCACGCGCACACCGGGCAGCCTGGCGAGCGCCGTGAGGTGCATGCTGGCGACGAAGCCGGTCCCGACCACGGCAACCCCAATTTCGCGGCTCATCGCTGGTTCAGCACCTGGGATGGCCTTTCGTTCTCGTGCATGGGTAGGGCATTTGGCGCCCTGTGCGGCATTCCCGCGGTACCCACCCCCTCGCCCCCTCCCGCGCACGGGAGGGGGAAGGAAAAGTTCTTTGGGTCAAAGGTGGGGCTCCGCCCCACCACCCCGCTGGGGCTCCCGCCCCAGACCGCTCGGCTAAGCACGTGGACGCAAGTAGGGCACGGTTCCTGTGCACTCATTCTCGTCCATCAAAAGTAGGGACTACCTCTGTCCACGTGCTTAAGGAGAGGCTATGGTGGACCGCCTGGGATCCCTGCGCCAGGGTGCGCTCTTTTCGCGGCACACGACCCGCGAGGTGGTGGTGCATGGCACAGCTCATAGCCCGAAGACCTCACGGGCGACGGCTGCGGTCCGCGCCAGGTCGGCGCCGGCGTCGGCGTACATGCCGAGTACGTAAGCGGGGTCGATCAGGGGCACGTCCGTGCCAAGCAGCAGGCGGTCGGGGCCCACGCGGCGCACCACGTCCCGCACGACCGGCAGGTCGGGCGCGGTGGTGGCGAGCTCGAGGTAGACGTTGTCCGCGTGCTCGACGGTCCAGGCTCCTTCGGCGTCGGGAGTGCCTGGACCCCCGTGGGCCACGATCACCTTCCAGCGCGGGTAGGCGCGCGCCGCCTCGACGATGGCGGCCCCCCAGCCGGGGCCGTCGTTGTGGACCTTGAGCGGTCGTTCGCGGCGGGCGACCTCCTGCAGGAGCGCCCGTGTCGCGGGCGCGGCGGTTGGCTGACCGCTCCACTGGCAGTGGAGCTTGGCGCCCACGGCACCGGCGGCGTAGGCGCGGTCCATAGCCCGGCACGAGCCTTCCAGGTCGTTCGGATTGACGACCACGTAAGCGTGGAGGGCATCGTTTGAAGCGCGCGCGGCCTCTAGCGCATCGGCATTGCCCCGAGGCGCGTCGTCCATGATCGCCCGGATCGAAGACGCCAGCGTCGTCGTCACCCCGTGCTCGGCCATCAGCGCTGGCAGGGCTGACGGTTCGATCGGCGGGGTGGGGAAGCGGATCGGTCCGACGTGGCCGTGGACGTCTATGAGTCCCGTTGCCTTCGTCGCGGCCGGGAGCGGGAAATCTGGCAGGGCGATTCCGAAGAGCCGGGCGGCGTTACCGGCGAGGATGGCGCGACGGGTCGCCTCGGGAATGCGCGCGGCCATGATCGCATTCAGGACTGCCTGGATGGGCTTCTCCGGGCAGCCGGAGCCAAACAGCAGCCGCTCGGCACCGGCCAGCCGCGTCACCGTCTCCACACCCTTGAATTGCCCCAATCGACTGGTCTCCAGGTGCAGGTGCGGCCAGCGCTCCAGGGCGGCCAGGCAATCGCCAAGCTGGGTGTAGTGGCCGCCGAGCAGCACGACCGGCCGGCCGATCCGCGCCGTCGCGGCGCCGATTCGGCTGGCGTCGCCGAAGCGTGTCACCGGCGCCAGCAGCGGCACCCGGCCGTCGAGAGCGGCGACGAGCTGGTGGAACGCCTCGCTGTCGTACTCCCACCCTTGCTGGTCCGGGAAGAGCCGCAGCGCGACCGCGCCGCCCGCCAGCGCGCGCCGCAGCTCGTCCCGCCAACCCAGGTTCTGGGCCGGGTTGATCGTCGCCACTGGAAGAAGCCGCGGGCCACCAGCAGCGTCAGCGGATGCGGCGACGAAGGTATCGTCGTTGCCAACCTCGTGGCGGAACGCGGCTCCCGAGCGGGCGCACACGAGCGCGTTCGTGATCCCGTGGCTCGCAAGCTGAGCGCGCGCGGCCTCCAGCGCGTACTCGTCCGGGTGGGCCGTGCGCGGGAACGTGCCAAACAGGACGTTGACGTCAATCACGCGGGTGTCTCACGTCGAATGTCGACACGCGGGTCGTCGCCGCGGCATGGCAAGGGCTTCCTCATCCTCAAAGCCGTCCTTGCTCAGAGCCGCTGACGCGGGTCCAGCGCGTCGCGCAGGCCGTCGCCGATGAAATTGATCGCCAGCACCGTGACGGCGATAGCCACGCCCGGCGGGAGCCACAGCCACGGCATGCTCTCGAGGATGGTGAGCGATTGGGCCTCGTTGAGCATGTTGCCCCAGCTGGCCTGGGGCGGCCGCACGCCCAGGCCCAGGAACGAGAGCGCCGCCTCGGTCAGAATCGCCTGCGCGACCGCGAAGGTGGCCGTCACGGTGAGCGGCGACAGGACCGATGGGATGAGATGGCGGGCTACGATGCGGCCCTCAGGTGATCCCAGCGCCCGCGCCGCGAGGATGAAATCCTGTTCGCGGAGCGAGAGCGCGAGACCGCGCACGATGCGGCACGCGGTCGGCCAGTTGAACAGACCGATGCCGAGGATGATCGTCCCCATGCTGGGCCCGACCAGCGCGACCACGGTGATGATCACCATGAGTGACGGGAAGGCAAGGAAGACGTCGGTGGTGCGCATGATGACGGCGTCCACCCAACCGCCGTAGTGGCCGCTGATCGAGCCGAGCACGAGCCCGATCGACGTGGCCATGACCGCCGCCACCAGCCCGACCGTGAGGGAGACCTGCCCGGCGTAAATGAGCCGGCTGAGCACGTCGCGTCCTGCCGAATCGGTGCCCAGCGGATGCACCTCGTTAGGCGGCTTGCGGAAAAATGCCAGGTCTACCTTCAGTGGGTCGGAAGGCGCGATGAGCGGGGCGAAGAGCGCCGCCAGGGCGATCAGCCCGATCACGAGCACCCCGAACATGGCCAGGCGGTGCCGCCCGAAGCGGCGCAGCGCCATGCCGGCCGGGGTGCGCACCGTTCGCAAACGGGCGGGTTGCGCCGCCACCGCCAGCGGTGGTGGCGCGGGCATGGCGGGAGCGGCGGCGCTCATCGCAGGCGGATCCTCGGGTCGACCACCGCGTACGAGATGTCCGCGACCAGGTTGCTGAGGAGCACGAGGACGGCGATCGCCATCGTGAACACCATCAGCACCGGGTAGTCACGCTGCGTAATGGACGACAGCGCCAGTTGCCCCATGCCAGGCCAGCTAAAAATCTGTTCGATGACAACAGCGCCGGCAAACAGGACCGGGATCTGGACCCCGACAAGCGTGATGAGTGGAATGAGCGCATTGGGCAAAGCGTGCCGAAGTGTCACGGCTCGGGCGGACAGCCCCTTGGCGCGGGCAGTGGTGAGGTAGTCCTGGCGGATTACCTCCAGCAAACTGGATCGGGCGTAGCGCGCGAACTGGCCCGCCAGATTGAAGCCCAGAATGCCAGCCGGCAGGATCAGGTGCCGCGCGTCATCCCAGAAATCCGGCGGCGCGCCCGCGGTGAACATGCCCGAGGTAGGCAGCAGGTTCAGGCGGAGCGAGAACACGTAAATCGCCGCCAGACCCAGGAAGAAGCTCGGCACCGAGATGGTCGTCAGGCTGAGGACGGCCGAAACGTAATCGATCCACGAGTACTGCTTCAGCGCCGCCAGGATCCCGACGGGCACCCCGAGGAGCAGCGCGACGAGCAGCGCCGTCCCCATCAGCTTCGTCGTTGGCCAGATGCGCTCCTTGAGGATGTCCGCGACCGGTCGCCGGTCCTGGTACGAGAACCCCAGGTTGCCCTGCATGACCTGCCCCACCCAGCGGACGTACTGGATGGGGACCGGCTGATCGAGCCCGAGGTCGGCGCGGACGCGCTGAATGTACGCCTCGGCATCTCCCGCCATGTACTCGGGGTTCACCATCATCCGCACCGGGTCGCCCGGCGCCAGGCGGACGAAGACAAACGTCAGCAGGGTAATCCCCGCGAAGACCGGGATGGAGATCAGGATGCGCCGAAGGATCCACTGCCACATGGTGAGTTATGAGTAGCAAGTTCCAAGTAGCAAGTTCCAAGTTGTCCGGGACGCCTCGTCTCCTGATAACGGACGACTGAGAACGGACAACCGCGTGAGACGGACCCCTTCGCTGTGCTCAAGGATCACAGGCTGCATCGTCGTCTTCGTCTCCTTGGAACTTGGAACTTGAAACTTGAAACTCGGCCCTATTGGCGCATCGACCACTCGGCGGCGTTCCAGAAGCCGGTGGTGAACTCGCCATGCGGCTTGATCCCCTGGAGCTTGTCGCTGTAGGCCCAGATGGCCGAAGGGACGTACAGCCAGATGTACGGCACCTCGTCGTTGGTAATTTTGGCCACCTGCTGGTAGATCTTCGCGCGCTCGGCCTGGTCGGCCGTGGCCGCGCCCCTGGCCATCAAGGCGTCGACCTCCGGGTTGCAGTAGCGCGAGTTGTTGCCGCCCTTGGGGTACGCCTGGTCACACAGTGTCGGGACGCTGATGCTGTCGGGGTCGACGGTGTACAGCCCGCCGCCGTAGAGGCTGAAGTCGAACGTCTGGTTCTTCATGTTCTCCAGCAGCGGACCAGCCTCGAGTGGGTTCAACTCGATCTTCATGCCCACCTGGCCAAGCTGCGCCTGGATGATCTCGACCGCCGCGTCGCGGTCCCGCTGGCCCTTGATCCACTGGATCTTGGCCACGCGATTGGCATCCCAGCCGGCTTCCTTCAGGAGCGAACGAGCCTTGTCCGGGTTGTACTCGTACTTGACAAGGTCAGGCGGCAGCGCCGAGCTCGGGCCGAGGATGTGCGTGTTCGTGATCGTGGCCTGGCCGGCGAGCACCTGTTTGACCAGACCGGCGCGATCGATGGCATACAGCACTGCCTGCCGGACGCGCTTATCCTTCCACTGCGGCTGTTCGAGGGCCATCGCCATCAGGATGATGCCCGGGCCGGGCTTGGATTCCACCTTGACGCCCGGCAGCTTGCTGACGCGCTCGATGTCGGTGGGCGAGAGCTGCACGAGCTGCATCTCGCCTTTCTCAAGCTGCGCTGTCGCCACGTCTGAGGTCACTGGCTTCAGGAACATCCGCTCGATGGCGACCGGCGTGCGGTAGTTCGGGTTCCGCGCCAGCTCGACGAACTGGTCGGTCTCGTACCGGACGAACGTGTACGGCCCCATGCCGGAGGTGGGCTTATTGAAGAAAGGGTGGTTGGCCAGGTCCTTCAGGTCCACCTTGCCGAGCACGCTCTCGGGCAGGATCCAGAACCAGGCGCCACCGATTGTGGCCATGTAGGCGGCGTTCGGCTGCTCGAGCTCGATGACGAAGGTGTTTTCATCGGGAGCCCGCAAGCCCGCGGCGTCCTTCCCGGCCCGCAGGTCGGCAACACCCTTGACGTTGTTGAACTTGGCGGACTGGCCGCTGCCGGAAGCCTCGTTGGCCAGCAGCTTGTAGGTGAAGAGGACGTCCCTGGAGCTGAACGGCGTGCCGTCGCTCCACTTGAGCCCCTTGCGAAGGTTGAACGTGAAGGTCTTGCCGTCCGGCGAGATCGTCCACTTCTCGGCCAGCCGGCCTTCGTACTCGTACTTGTCGTTGACGATGACCAGGTTGTCGAAGATCAGGCTCATCACCTGCTGGTCCGGACCGTTGAACGGCGGCAGGGGTGAGAAGACCTTCGGCTTCTGGTACAGATACACGTTCAGGGTCCCGCCGCCGGCAGCCGGCTTTGGCAGGGCGGTGGCAGCAGCCGCTGGGGCCGTCGTGGCAGCCGGTGCCGCCGGCGCGGTTGTCGCGGCCGGTGCCGCGGGCGCCGGAGCCGTGGCGGCGGGCTTGGGCGCGGCGGTTGGTGCGGGTGCCGTGGTGGCGGCCGGCGCGGGCGCGGCGGGCTGGCAGGCCGCCAGCAGGGTGCCGGCGGAGCCGAGGGCTGCCAGCCGCAGGAAGGTCCGGCGGGACGAGAGAATCTGTTGGTAGACACGTACGTTCACGTTGCTAACCCCCATGCGCTAGAGACGGCGCTAGCGCTCGCAAATGGCTGGGTCCGAGAGTCTCTTGCTTTCACGATTGACCGAGTTCCGAGTTCCGAGTTCTTCCCCAAGTCCTGTTGTGCTCCCCTCCTGCGTTAGCGCAGCTTGCCTCGCGCGGCGATCTTCCAGGTCTCCACGACACGCTCGCCGTGGACCGCGAAGAGCGCATCGTGCATGTTGGTGGTCCCACACCCGTGGTTGGGTATGACCCGCACCCGGTCGCCGATCTTCAGGTGCGGATCGGCGTTGTTCGGCCCGACCTGGATGACCCCATGCTCCTCGGCCGCCCAGCTCACCACGGTGCCGGGGTGGTCCAGCAACTGGCCGTAGGTGCCCCAGCCGTAATCCTCGCCGGCGAACGCCTTGATGCCGGCGTCGATGATGATGCGGTCCGGGCGCGGCTTGCTGACGACCGTGGCCAGGACCGTCGAGGCGCAGTCCTCCCACCGCGCCACGCCGATCGAGACCTGCTTGCGGTCGTTGAAGACATACACGCCCGGCCGCACCTCGGTGACCCCGGCCACGCCGGCGGCGTGCGGTGCCGAGGGCGAGCTGCCAACGCTGACGTTCGTGACGCTTGAATGGCCGCGCTTCCGCAAGGCTTCGGCAACCTCCGCCGCCTGCATGCCCTCGCGCCGCCCGACGCTGGCCAGGCCCTCCGGCGTCGTCTCCTTGTAGGCGTGGCCACCGAAGCCCATCACGCCTACCAGCTCCACCCCCGGCAGGTCGCCGATGCGGTCGGCAAGCGCCTCCGCTTCCTCCAGCGATTGCGCCCCACAGCGGCCGAAGCCACTGTCAATCTCCAGCAGGACCTTCAACCGCCGTGCGCGCGCGTGAAAGAAGCTGGAGGCCGCGCTCGCAACCTCGTACGAGTCCAGGCCGATCCGCACGTCGGCCGTCTCCATCACGCGCAGCAGGCGCCGGTACTTCTCGTCTCCCAGCACCGGGTAGGCGATAAACAGGTCCTGGAACCCGGCGGCCGCCATCACCTCGGCTTCCCCCACCTTGGCGACCGTCATGCCCCTGGCGCCGTGCTGCACCTGGAGGCGGGCGATCTCCGGAGTCTTGTGGGTCTTGGTGTGTGGCCGGAGATCGACGCCAGCCTCGCGGCAGCGGGCTGCCATGCGCGCCAGGTTGGCTTCCAGTCGATCCAGGTCGACCACCAGCGCCGGCGTGTCCAGGTCCCAGACGTTGCGCGAGGTGGGCACGGTCACGCCGCCATCGTTTGCAGCACCGCGTCGGCTGCTTCGAGCGTTCGGTCCACGTCCGCCTCCGTGTGCGCTGCCGAGAGGTGGTTGCGCTTCAGGTTGAGCGGCAGCATGAAAAAGCCGCGCTCGATCATCGCCGTGTGGAACGCCACGTACCGGGCGCCATCGCTCTCGAGGAGGTCTTCATAACTGCGGACTGGCCGATTGGGCGTCCAGTAGACCACGAAGACGGACCCGAAGCCAGTGGCGTGGGCGGGCAGGCCCAGCCGGTCGATGCTCGCCTGCAGGCCGGACCGCATGCGGTCCCCCAGGCGGAAGAGCCGTCGGTGAACCGAGCCGTCCTCCAGCGCTTCGATCGTGGCCAGCGTGGCGGCCATCGCGATCGGGTGGGCGTTGTAGGTCCCGCCAAAGAAGACGTCGCCGCCGGCGGTCTGGAAGCGCTGCATGAGGTCGCGCCGCCCCGCCAGGGCTGCCACGGGAAAGCCGTTTGCCATGGCCTTCCCCATTGTGGTCAGGTCCGGCGTGATCCCGCAGATGGCCTGGTACCCCCCGACGTGATGCCGAAAGCCAGTGATCACCTCGTCGAAGATGAGCACGCTGCCATGGGCGGCCGTCAGGCGACGGAGCGCTTGCAGGAAGGCATCCTCGGGCAGGACCGCGCCGATGTTATGCGGAATGGGCTCCAGGATCACCGCGGCGATCTCGTCACCTTTCTCAGCGAAGAGCGCCTCCAGCGCTTCGACGTCGTTGAAGCGCAGCACGTACGTGTCCTCAATCGCCTGGTCCAGGAGGCCGATCGACCCAACGTCCCGGGTGCCAATCTTCTCGCGCGGACTGATGACGTTCATCAGCACGCTGTCGTGCCAGCCGTGGTAACAGCCCTGGAACTTCACCAGCTTTCGGCGGCCGGTTACCCCGCGCGCCAGGCGCACCGCGCTGTAGGTAGCCTCGGAACCGCTGTTGCAAAACAGCACCTGCTCCGCGGACGGCACGTGCTGGACGATCTTGGCCGCCGCCCGCGCCTCGAGCTCGGTGGTGCCGATGCCGACCAGGTCGAGGGTGTCCATGACCTCGGCGACGGCGGAGTTGACCTCCGGGTTGCAGTGCCCGAGGACCGGCGGGCCAAAGGCCGCGTGGTAGTCCAGGTAGGACGTACCGTCCGCCTCGTAGATGTAGGCGCCCTGGGCGCGGGCAAAGGCTAGCGGACGCGGGTAGGTGCGAGTATTCGAGTTGACCCCGCCCGGGATGTACCGAGCGGCAAGGTCAAAGATCGCTTCCGAGCTCGCGCTTGAAGTGGTCATCACTGAGGACAGAGTTGCAAGTTCCAAGTTCCAAGTTCCAAGTTCCAGTTTGAAAGTTTGCTGTCGCACGTTTCACGTGATAGCTGCGGATCCGGCAGCCATGGGCACCCAGCCGTGGACTTGGAACTTGCAACTTGCAACTTGCAACTCCGTCCTCAGCCAATGCCCAGCAGCGCCAGGCTGTCGCGGTGGATGATCTGCTCGATCAGATCGGGATCAAGTGAGGGGAGCCCCTTGCCACCGTACCGCGCGGGGAGCGCGCGCAGCGCGCTCATGGCTTCGGCGGGGGTCCAGAGCGGATAGTCAGAGCCGAACAGCAGCTTGTCGGCGACGCCCCATTCCACGCAGCCGATGAGGGCGTTGAAGCCTTCCCAGGTCCTGAGCCACTGGGCCGACACGTCCGCGTAGACGTTGGCGTGCTTGCGCAGCACCAGGGCGGTGTCCTTCTGCCACGGGTGCCCCAGGTGGGCGATGACCATCTTCAGGTCCGGGAAGCGCATGGCTACGTCTTCCAGCAGCAGCGGATGGCTGTTGCGGAGGCGGCCGGCTTTGCTGGGCGTGGCGCCGAAATGCCACAGCACCGCCAGCCCGTAGTGCTGGGCACGAGCGAAGAACGCCGAGTAGCGCGCGTCGGTGGGGTCGAACCCGGCGAGCACGGGGTACAGCTTGATCCCACGCAGACCGAGGTCCGTGGCACCGCGCTCCAGGCGGTCCAGCGCATCAGGTGCCGCCGGGTCCAGCCCCATGAAGCCGATGTACTTGGCCGGGTTGTGGCCCACGAAGCGCGCGGTGTAGTCATCCGGCGTATTCATGCCCACGGCCTGAGCGGTGATCCCGAAGACGATGGCACGGTCGACGGCCCCCATCGCAGCGTCGTAGGCCTCGAACGTGACGTCGGTCCAGGGCACGCCGTACACGGGCTGCCAGTTGGCCTCGTACTCGGGACCCCAGTGCTCGAGCTGCATGTTGTGGGTGTGGACGTCGACGATGGTCACGTTCGCGGGGCTCCCTCCAGGTAGAGAGCGGAGGCGAGCGCGTAGCCGCCGGCGATACGCGCCAGATCGCTCACGCTGACCGATTCGTGGTCGCTATGGGCGGTGCTGTAATCGGCGCCGTAGTAAACCGCTGGGATGCGCGCTTCCTGCTGGAAGTGGACCGCGTTGCCGGAGGCGCGCATGCCGACCAGCGAAAGATCATGGCCCGTCACGGCGATGTTGGCTTCGCGGATGGCGGCCACGATGGATTCGCTGGGATCCAGTGAGAACGCCTCCGCGATGCTATTCCAGTGCGTCTCGATGTCGGCGCCGGTCTCGTGGCGGACCGCTTCGACCAGCCCTTCGAGCTCGTCGCGTACCGCGGCCAGGCTGGTACCCGGGCCATGGCGCCGGGTTCCGGCCAGCTCGCAGCGCTCGGGGACAGTGTTGAAGTAATCGCCGCACGTGAATTTGCCGACGTAGACCGACTCGGCGCCCACGTACGGGTGTGTGTGCGCGGCCAAGCGCTCGTTCAGGCGGTCAAGCCTCTCGAGCAGTAACCGGCCGACCGCAAGCGGCCGCAGTAGATCCGGCGCCGCATTCGTCTCGTGCAGCGATCCGCCAGGTCGCTTGACGACGATGCTCCAGAACGTGAGCCCTAGGCTTGCTACTGGCAACGTTAGGCCGCCCCCGACCTCACCGCTGATCGCCGCGTCGCCGTGGATGCCGCGCTCGATGAGCCGGTGGAGCGGCTCGTTGCCGCCCGATTCGTGCAGCCCGTGAAGGGTGATCAGCACGTTGCCACGGCGGGGGAGGCCGCTTTCACGGAGCGCCTTCGCCGCCCAGACCAGGGCCGCGCAGGCCGCGCGCATGTCGCAGGCGCCACGCCCGTGCAGGGTGTCGCCCTCCCGGCGCGCAGGCGCGTGCGGCACATCGATGGCGTCGAGGTGGCCGTGCCACTGGATGGTCGGACCCGGCTCGTCCCCTCGCAGCCAGGCAATGATGCTCGGGCTGCCGGGGAACTCTTCGTCCAACTGGACGTCGTCGAGGCCGGCAACCTCACGAAAGGCGGCCGCCAGTCGAACTGCCACCTCGGTTTCGTGCCCCGGCGGAGCCCACATCGACAGCAGCTCGAAGGCAAGGGCGCCGATCGCCTCGGCGTCGATGGCCCGGGCACGCTCCACGAGTCCATCCGGGAGCACCGTGGGTGCGGAGGCGTCAGCGAGCGGCGGCATGGACCTCGTGGGCGGCCGCGGCCGAGTCCTCTGCCTGGATCCGCTCTGATACTTCCAGGATGTGGTCGCGGACGGCCTTCTCCGCGGCGTCGGCGTCTCGGGCGCGCAGCGCCGCAAGGATAGGCACGTGCGACGAAACGGCGGTCCTGCGGAAATACTTGTTGGCGGGCCCCTCGCCTTCGAAGGCCTGGTACGAACGAACCCGCACCAGGCCGTCCATGCTCTCCCACATGCGGCGCAGCAGGCGGTACCCGGCGACGCGCTGGATGGTGGCGTGAAAGGCGTGGTCGGCTTCGAACACAGCCGAGTAGTCGCCGGCTTCGACAGCACGCCCCATGCGGTGGAGGTGCTCGGCAAGCTCTTCGATCTGCTCGTCCGTAATCCGTTCGCAGGCACGACGTATGGCCCTTGATTCGAGCTCAGCCCGCAGCTCGTAGATTGCGTCGATCTCTTCGTTCGGGACGCCGAGGACGGTGGAGCCGCGATGCGGCTGGAAATCGACCAACCCCTCCTGCTCGAGCTGGCGGACCGCTTCGCGTACGGGCGCGCGGCTAATGCCCATCTGGGCGGCGACGTCAGCCTCGAGGAGCCGGTCGCCCGGCTTCAGATCCCCTTCGAGAATGGCCTTGCGGAGGACGGCGAGCACGTCCTGGCGCAGCACGCGCGCCGGGACGGCTGGGAACTGGAAACTCACCCCTTCTCACCTCCGCAGACGTGCATGTCGTCGATTGTCGACACTCTACACCAGCCTCGTGAACGAATCAACGCCGGAAATTTTGCCCCTTGACCCCGACGCGGGCACATCGTAGATTGTCGACATTCTACGGCGGCAGCCCGCGGCGCATGGCGCGCGGCCACGGTGCAGGCCGACGGACACGGGGATCCGCGATTCATTCACTTCACTCTCGCGCGCCTGGGGGTTAGCACCGTGAACCTGAACGTACGTGTGAACCGACAACTTCTCTCGTCCCGCCGGACGTTCCTGCGGCTGGCAGCGCTTGGCTCCGCCGGTACGCTCCTGGCGGCCTGCCAGCCGGCCGCGCCCGCGCCGGCGGCCACCACCGCGCCGGCCGCGCCCACCGCGGCGCCGAAGCCCGCTGCCACCACCGCTCCAGCAGCTCCGGCGGCTACCACGGCTCCGGCCGCTACGACGGCCCCAGCGGCTGCTGCCACTACAGCGCCCGCGGTCGCGAAGCCGGGAACGACCTCGGCAACCGTTGCCTGGCAGACCAAGCCGACCGGCTTCTACACCCTCCAGTACATTGCCCAGGCCCTCTCGACAACGTTCTGGGACAAGCTGCTCACGGTGTCGGACGATTACGGGCTACAGCCGCGCCTGGCGGAAAAGTGGGAGACGGCGCCGGACGGCAAGTCGGTGACGTTCTCGCTGCGCAAAGGCGTCAAGTGGAGCGACGGCACGCCACTGACGGCGAAGGACGTTGCCTTCACCTTCAAATCGACCATGGATGCACGCACCGCGGGCCTGCCTGGACCGACCTCCATCATCAAGGGCTACCAGGATTTCCGCGACGGCAAGATCGACAACCCGCCAGGCCTGGTGGTTGTGGACGACAACACCTTCCGGCTGGACTTCGACACGCCGAATGCCGGGTTCGTGCCCAGCATCAGCTTCCTCGGCTTCCAGATTCTGCCCGCGCACATCCTTGGCAGCGTGGATCCCAAGGAGCTCTCCAAGCACCCTTACTTTCTCAACCCGACGGTGGCCAGCGGCCCGTACAAATACGTTCGCTACGAGACCGACCAGTTCGTGGAGCTGGAGCGCAACCCGAACTTCTGGGGGCCGCCGGCCAAGCTTGAGCGGGTGTTCATCCGCTTTGCGTCCACGGACATCAGCGCCGGCCAGGTGGAGAAGGGCGAAATCCTCCACTCCATCGTCAGCGCGACCGATGCCGCGCGCCTGCAGAAGGTGCCGGGTGTCAAGGTGGCCAACAAGCCGGGCGCGGGCATCTGGGTGATGGCGGCGGCGGTGGACCAGCCGAAGCTTGCCGACAAGCGGGTCCGCCAGGCGATGGTGTACGGCATCGATCGCGAGGGCATTGTCAAGCAGGTCCTCAATGGCTTTGGGCGCGTGGTCAACAACCACATCATTGGTCCAGACTGGGCGATCAACCCGGACCTGAACAAGTACCCCTACAACCCGGACAAGGCCAAGCAGTTGCTGGCCGACGCCAAGTGGGACAAGACCACGCCCGTCAAGATCCAGTGGACCCCGGGTAATCGTGACATCGACACGACGCTGGGCATCGTCCAGGGGCAGCTCCAGGCCGTGGGGATCAACATCGAGCTGAACCCGCTGGAGCGCGGCCCAATCCTGGAGAACATCACCAAGCGCACCCTCGACCTCTCGGCATACAACGGCGGTGTGTACACGGTCGACCCGGACAGCACGTCGTACGTGCTCATGGGCCAGTTCGCGCAGCCCAAGGGGGCCAACAACTCCGCCTATGCCAACCCCGAGGTGGACAGGCTGTACCTGGAAGGGCGCGCGGCGACCACGCAGGCCGATCGGGCCAAGGCCTACAAGGCCGCGGCGGCGATCATGAACGACGAAGTGCCGCACGTGTGGCTGTACGTCCAGGACACGCTGTCGGCGTACAGCGACAAGCTGGACGGCTACAAGCCGCATGGCGACGCGAACTCCACCTACTGGAACCTGAACGAGTGGTCCGTTCGGGCCTGAGCCGTCTCGCGAAATCCCCGGGCGGGCGGGCCTCCCACCGCCCGTCCGGGGACCGTCCCACATGAAGATCACCAGGGTCGAGACGTTCCCCGTCCGCGTCGACATGGCGCGGCCACGGGGACCGTCGATTCTCTCTTACCGCCAGCGCCAGTCGCTGTTCCTCAAGGTCAGCACCGACGCCGGCCTGGTGGGCTGGGGCGAGACGTATCTTGTAGCGGGCGCTACCGAGACAGTCCAGAAAGTCCTGGCGCCGATCCTCGTGGGCCGCGATCCGCTGGACGTCCGCCGCCTGTGGCGCGAGATGTCGGCGGCGACATTCAACAACGGCTTTGTCCTGGGCGGGATCGACATTGCGCTGCACGACCTGTGGGGCAAGGCGCTCGGCGTGCCGATCCACCAGTTGTACGGAGGTGCCCAGCGCACCCGGCTGCCCGTGTACGCCTCGTTGCCGGGGTACGAGGACCACGTGGGCCCGGAAGAGCACTGGGAGCAAGAAGCCGTGGCGCTCGTCGAGGGCGGGTTCCGGGCCATGAAGCTGCGCATCGGCCGATTCGCCCCGGCGCGCGAGCTGCCGGTGATCGCCCGGGTCCGCGAAGCGCTCCCGGCGGACGTGCGCCTGCTGTGCGATGCCAACGCCGCGTACACCCTGCCGACCGCGGTCCGGGTGGGGCGGGCCCTCTATGACATTGGGCTGGACTGGTTCGAGGAACCGCTCTCGCAGGTGGGCTACCACGGCTATCCGGCGCTGCGCGCAAAGCTGGACATCGCCCTGGCCGGTGGCGAAGGGTTGCAGACGCGCGCCAGCTACGCCGAGCTCCTCGGACGTGGCGCGGTCGACATCGTCCAGCCGGACGTGAGCATCTGCGGCGGCATCGCCGAGTGCCTGTTCGTGGCGGACCTGGCGCGGCTGTCGGCGGTCCAGACCATTCCCCACTGCTGGGGCGGCGCGGTCATGCTGGCCGCCACCGCCCACGTCGTCGCGGTCCTCCCCAGCCCGAGCCGTCTCGAAGGCTTCGAGGACCCGATGGTGGAGCTGGACGTGACGGAGAACCCCTTCCGCACCGACCTCATCGCTGGATCGTCCTTCGAGGTGCATGACGGCACGATCGCGCTGCCCACCGGCCCAGGCCTCGGCGTCGAGCCGGACGAGGCGCTCCTGCGGCGGTACGCGATCGACGGGTAAGCGTCAGTCGAAGCCGCGGCCCTGGATGCGCTCGATGGGCATGTGGATGCTGAGGCGGTCCTGGTGGGCGATGCCTTGCCAGTGGTTGGCTCCCTGCTCGGGGCCCCGGTAGCGCCTGGCCATACGGTTGACCTCGGTTTCCTGGAGGGCGCGGTCCTCCAGGATCTCGGCTCGACCGCTGAGCGTGATGTAACGCATGCCGTCCTCCACGCACACCGCCATGCGCGGGTCGCGCCGCAGGTTGCGCTCCTTGACGAGGCCGCGGGTGGTGTTGAGGATCACCAGGCCGCCCACGACCTCGTACCACATCACGACCAATTGCGGCGTGCCGTCGCGGTTAATCGTCGCCATCACGCACATGCGCGGCTCGTCCAGGAATGCGCGGGCCGTTGCGCTCAAGGCGTTGCGAGGTTGAATCAAGGATTCGCCTCCAAGGTGTGGGTGCGCTGGCAGGGGCGAGCCGGGGCTGCCAGTCGCGGCATTGGGGGATTGTCGGCGATCGTACCCGCGGTGAGTAGCGCGGATCCCGAGCCCGCCCCCACGTTCTCTGGGTCGGAGCGGTGCCGAGTACGATTGGACCGTCCGTGTCCGAAGTCCCGTCCGCCACCTGTGCGACCGTCCGTACGTGCGATGACGTAGGCATTGCGCTTTCCACCCGGAGCGTGGGGGATGTCACCGCTGAGGCGGACGCAAGGGAATAGGGAACTCGGGCAACCGGCAGACGGGTTGCGGCGCCTCACCACGGGTCGTATAGTGGCCGCATAATCGAAGAGCTATCGAGAGTGGTGCATCCGCAATGGACGCACCCGCCAACCTGCCGGCGACCGGCAAGGTGGCTTCCCCAGTCGTGGGGAGATAGGGCCAGGCCTGGCAACGAAGGGTCGCGCACCCCGCCGTGCGCGGGGATTGTTGTTGGTCCGGCGGCCGGTCGGGTGCACAACTCTCGGTTGCTCCGGGAAGGAGCTACCGATGTCCGAGACCAACTCCCCGGCCACCGCTGAGAACCGCGCAGAGGGCTCGAGCGCCCAATGGCTTGAGCCACACGAGTTACTGGTCTGCGCCACCTGCGGCGGGCTGCGCGGCCCGTTGACGCTCTGGCGTGACGATCCACCACACAGATACCAGGTGCTGCAGCACTGCCCCTGCACACAAGACTCCAGCCACGCGAACGAGACCGCCTGGCCGCGGTCCTTCGACTTTCCAGAGGCGGCCTGCCTGTGCCGCGCCTGCGGGCGGGTCCTGCTACGAAGCGGCTTGCGCTGGTGCGTCTGGCTGTGCGGGCCCTGCAAGGACCTGGCCAGGGCTCTCAACAACCGCTATGGACGGGTGCTTGTACCGATTGGGCGACACAGCTTGATGCACAACCTCGTACTCCAATCCCCCGCACCGAGCGCGGTCGATACATTCCACGCCGCCTTGATGCGCCAGGTGTCCGCCACCGATCGACTGCGGGCCTGGCAGAGCCGGGTCGTCCGGGAGCTCCTGGAACGGAACGGCTGGAAGGGCAACATGCCGCTCCAGCAGTACCTGGACGCCGTGCCTGACGAGGCGCCCGACTACGACGCTTTGTTCTCCCGCATGCTGGCCACTCCTTGACGCCCGGGGAATGCGGAGTGCAAGCGGCGCGACAGAATGCGAGGACGCGAGGCGAACGGCCTCGCCGCGCCATGTAGAACGTACCGCCACATGCGCGAACATCGGTGCCGAACGCGTCGGCGGCACCAACATCGCGCATGGGGCCGTCGCTTCTAGACGATTATTGCCCCTGGCGTGCGAGTCCGATCTGGTGTTCGAGCGCCCACTGGGCCGCTCCCTGCCACGAGAACAGGCGCCCCTGCCCGTGCACCCATCAGCGTAGGTGCTGCCGCCAGAGGCGTCAATCCGATTGCGACTCCCGGCCCGAAGGACGCTCACTGCTCGCGCTCCACACCGTTCGGACCAACACGCTCGCGGCGGTCAGCACCGGGCCAGCAACGGAGGTCCAGTCGCCCGGCCGTGCCTGCCGCCACAGGCGCATGGTCGGGTACCAGGGAGAATCGGGCCTGTCTTGCATCCATCGCCAATCCGCGTCGGATCCGAGCAAGGTCCACGTTCGAACGCCCAGCGCGCCAGCCAGGTGCGCCACCATCGTGTCAACCGTGACCACCAGGTCAAGCGCACCCACCCGCGCGGCCGTCTCGCGGATGTCCCAGGTGCTGATGTCAACCGCCCCCGCGAGCGGCATGTCGGGCTGCAGGTTGAAAAGCGATACCCCGGGAATGGCCGCGAGTGGACTGAGCAGGTCGGGTGGAATGGAGCGCCCTGCATTCCAGGCACCGGCGGTAGTGACGACGCCGATGGAGAACGAGTGGTCGCCGCGCCCGCGCGCAGGCACACGCAGGTACGGGACAGGCACCCGCACGTCGTCGAGCGTCAGGCGCAACGCGAACGGGATCTCCATGATCTCGAGGTCCACGTCGTACGGCACCCCGGGGTCGCCATCGTGGAGAGGCAGCAGGTCTCCACCGAGGGCACTGTCGCGCAGCAACGGGATGAGCTCCGGCTGGGCCCACACGACGAGGTGGCGCGCCTCGGCGGCCAGCCGTGGCAGGAACCGGGCGAACTGGATGGTATCGCCGAGGCCGTGGTAGCAACGGACGAGGACCTGTCTGCCAGTGAGCGGCCGGCCCGACCAGATGGCCTGCTCGTGCCGGGGGCGCAGCGGCGGGGCCATAACCGGTCCAGCAGCGGCGCGCACCAGGTCCCCAATCTTCCAGGCCGCGTCGAAGTCGCCGCGGCGCATCGCAGCCACCCAGCCAGCCAGCAAATCCGGGTCCTGCTCGGCATCGAATCGGCGATCCGCGCGTAGCCTGCTCCATCCATCCATCGCGCCCCCCTGCGATGCGTGCGTCAGGTGACGCCCACCCGGTCGCGGAGACCGGCGCGGGCACTGGCCGAGCGAAGCACTTCGCGCTTCCCCTTCAGGACGGCGAAACTGGTGCCTTCAGTTCTATAGAAACATGCCAGAGGTGTGTGCACGTGGTCAGCCTCTCAGGCCCGCTCCGTCGTCGAGGACCACCGTTGCGCGGAACAGCGCGGCAATGCACGAGGCGTTGACGATGCGCCCATCCATCGCCATCTGAGGCGCTTCGTCAAACGGCGCCTTCTCCGCCTCCACGAATTCTGCGTCGTCGAGATCCTGGCCTCCAACCCGACGTGCGCCCTCCGCCAGGAGGTGGTTCAGGCGGAGCCCACGCCCGCCAACATCGCGCGCCCGGTGCCAGAATGTATCGATGTGAGGAGTGGCTGGAGGCATGTGGCGGCGCGGCGCTCGTGGCACGGCCTTGCCGGTGCCGCGATCGGGCTGCCGCTTGCCGCCGATGCGCGCTCAGGATGGGCGGGCGTAGGCGATTGACCTCGTCTGGATGATGCCCGCGGCGCGGGGCAGGTAGCGCGCGGGCGTCGCCGCCATGTCAAAAATGTACGCCGCGCCCGGGGCAAGGGACGTGGCGTTGGCGAATGGGCCCCGCACCTGCACATCTACGACCTGATCGTCGGCACCCAGGAACCAGGTGACGATGGTGAAGCGTCCCACGGCGCGGGCACTGGGATTCACCACTCGCCCTGCCGCCCGGAACTGGGGTGCGGCGGTGTCGCCGACCTGGCGCAGTGTCAGGTCGCCAATCGCCAGCGGCACGAACCCGTCCGCCGCTGCCGGATCGGCCGTCACGACCAGGTCGGCGCTCCTGAAACTCGGGGGGTTCCGCAGCCGAACCGCGACGCCCGTCGTCTGCCCCGGCGCCAGGAACCCGAAGTCCTCGGCCGCCGAGCCGATGACCGTACCCTCGATATCGAGCAAGCGGCCCGTCACCCGGATATTCCCCACCGCCGTTGGTCCGTCATTCCGCACCTCGCCCACGATCCACAGACTTCCGGCGTTCACCACCGCACCTTCAGCCGTGGCCACGCTGACCACGGTCAAATGGGGCGCGGCGCTCGTCGCCGTGGCACTTGTCCCCGGCACCGGCAGAGTTCCCATAATCGGCTCACGCTCGGGGAGTTCCCCGAGGTCGCTCTCGGAGATCGCATCGGGCTGCAACCGCTGGCGCACGCCATCGCGGAGCACGAACAGGCTGCCATCCGGGGCCTGTACCACCCGCCACGGCGCGGTTTGGGCTGCCGCACTGGTCGTGGCGAGCACCAGTAGCACTGCCATGGCGGTGATGGAAAGTGCGGCCAGGCGCCGCCGATGAGAGCCGAGAATACGCATGAATCCCCCAGTAGGCCCGCGTCTCCGATCGGAGCGCAGTACCCGATGTTCTACGCGACTCGGGGTGCGTGGGGCGATTTCCTGGCGACGCTCGATCCAGGCACAGGATCGGTCGTGTGCGGTTGGTTGTCAGGGTTTGGGAGCCTCAGGCAGACGGAACAAGCTCGCGGTCGCGGGGCGACCGCCCCGCCTCCGCCGGCTCGGGCAGCAGGCTGTTCCTGGTTGCCCAGGCGGCGATGCCGGCGCGATTGCGGCAGGCAAGCTTCCCGAGGATGTGCTGGATGTGGTTTGCCACGGTGCCGGGGACCAGCACGAGCTCGCGCGCGATGGCGCGGTTAGTGTACCCCCGCGCAACCAGCTCGGCGATTTCGCGCTCTCGCGGCGTGAGCACCCCCACACTTCCGTCGGACGGCACGCCGCCCAGGGCTGCGGTCGCTGCCCCGCCGTCCACCCGCTGCCGCGGCGGGTAGTGCTTGAGGGCTTCCTCAATTTTCTCCAGCAATGCGTCCAGACGAAACGGCTTTGAAAGCGCCGTAATGCCATGCTCCTCGCGCAGCGCCGGCGCCCGGCGCCGCAGTGACTCCACCGCACCGGAGCACAGAACCACCGGAATCGACCGCGTGCGCGGGTCGAGCGTCAATAGGTCCAGGACACGCCAACCTGTTTCCTCTTCCCCGATCCGAAGGTCCAGCACAATCACATCCGGCTGAAATGCCTGCGCTACGTCGTGCGCGTCTTCCCAGCGCATATGGACTTGCACCTCGTAGTTCTCGAGGTCTAGCAGCTCCGAGACGAGGGCCAGGAGTGCCTCATCGTCGTCCACCACAAGCACGCGCACGCGCGGCTGCGTACCGCGACGCACACGATCGAGCGGAATAATCGTCATGGTCGTGCCTCCGGACCTCCAACTACCCACCTGAATACCCAGCGGTTTGCTGTGCGAACCGCACCTGCGACAGTACGGCGCTCCTACGACGTGCCATTGCGGAGGCGGATTCGGACCGCGGGGACCGAAGTGATATCAGGATGGTGCGAAGGGAGTTTGTCCGCAACAGTACGGAACAGGCCTGCAGCCAACCGTCTCCGCGGTGACCCGATTCGGACAGGCGGGCCAGCCAGATTGAAGCGCGCTTACGGCGGAGGGCAGCCGCTCGCCGCAGACGGAGCGGATCAGCACACCTCCGGCGTGTGCGCGGCACACGAGCGCCGGATCGGTTGGGCCGGATCGTCCGATGAGTCACGTGCTTCCAAAAGCAGGACGAATGCCAGGCCGTTTGTCGAGTCGAGCTCCATGATCGAGGCTGTTGCAACGGGGCGTTCCGGCAGCGCACCTGGCTCGGTGATGGCCGTGCTGTCGAACAGCTCGATGCCGGGGAACCGGAACTGCTCGCGCTCCCAATCGATGCGCGCGAGCATCGCGAGCTCGTGCAGAGACCACTCATCCTGGCGGCCTTCCACCGCTCTCAGAATGCCTCGAAACGCCAGCCATTTCCCGTAGGCGCGCTCACGTTGCACCTCGTCACCGGCAGCGATCGCATCGGTCATCTCCAGTTGCGCGGCGTGCGAGAGCGAGTCGACGACTGCCTGAATCTCGCGGTAGTGCGCGGGCAGACGGCATTCAGCACCGCGCACGTAGCCCTGTCCCCGATAGCTCTCGAACAGCACGTCGTCATGCACTCCTAAGCCTGCGTTACACGGAAGCCGATCACATCAGCGAACCGTTGCACCGACCGCGGCCGAGCGATCCACGGCGTCTTCGAAGACCTCGGCGCGCCGCTCGTAGGTGTGTTCGGCCAGTACGCGGTGCCGCGCCGCCTCGCCAATCGCCTGTCGCTGCGTGTCCGTGAGCGCCAGGCACGCTTGCACGTCCGCACCAGACGTTGTCAGCAGGATCTCGCGCCCCTCCTGAAACAGCGTACTGAGCCCGCCCCACGTGTCGCTGACGATGCACGCACCGCAGGCGGCGGCCTCGAACAGGCGCACCGATGGTGACCACCCGTATCGAACCATGGCCGATCGGGTGAGATTCAGCGTCAATCCACAGCTTGAGTAGAACGCGGCGTGGTCAGCGGGGTAGAGGTGCTGGATGTGGCGCACGTTCGGCGGCAGCCGCATTCCCTGCGGGTACTGTGCTCCGGCCAGGATGAACGAAGCCCCAGGATTCCGGCGGGCGGGGTCGAGCAGCAGACGCTCCAGTCCAGGTTGCCGGTCGACCGCGTAGGTGCCCATGTAGCCCACGGCACACGCGAACCGCTCCTGGACGTCGTGTGGCCGGTACACCGATTCGTCGACGCCGCAGTACAGCGCCCGCGCCTGTTGAGCACCCCAGGTGCGTTCGAGCTCGTCCAGCGCCGGCCCACCCGTGAACGAGAAGTAGACATTGAACGTGGGCACCTGGTCAGCGCGCAGGTACTCGGCGGCGCCGCACTGCTGGAACGCCGTGAGCGTGATGGGCGTGTCGATGTCGTAAAAAAAACGCGGCCGCGCCGGCTGCCCGTCAAGCCACTGAACGAGGTCGGTTCCATGGGCAACGTAGCTGCCCACGAGCACCGCGTCCGCCTCGCGTACGGCACTGGACGCTTCGGCGCGTACGGCCGCGCTGCCCCAGTCCGCGTAAAGCCGCAGATCACAGAACTCCGGCCGCGGCAGATCTCGATGGGCGCGGTACCACTCCACGTCGTGCTCGAAGAAGGTGATCTCCCAGCCCCGGCGCGCCAGTGCTGCTAGCAGACCGCGGTAGGTGGTGGCGTGGCCATTGCCCCACGAGCTACTGATGCTCAACCCGAAGACGACGAGCCGCCTCACGCCAGGCGCCACTCCGTGGACGGCGTGTGACTTTCCCGCTCGCGCGCTACAGCCGCTTCCAGCGCGGCCGCGCGCTGGTCATACGTGTGGTCGCGTGCCACCCGCGCTCTCGCGGCTCGGCCAATTTGCGCCGCGCTGGCACTCGGAGTGGCACGCAGGCAATCCACCACGTCCCGCGCCGTGCTGGCAACCAGGATCTCTTCGCCCGGCGTGAAGAAGGTATCTACGCCCTCCCATGCGTCCGTAATGACACAGCACGCGCAGCCGGCAGCCTCGAAGACACGGGTTGGCGGGCTGAAGCCGTAGCTGGCCATCGCTTCGCGATTGATGTTCAGCACCATCCGCGCGGAACAGTTCCAGGCGCGGTGTTCGGCTGTCGGCACGTGCCCGATCCAGCGCACATTCGGCGGCAGGTCCACTCCATCGCCCCAGCCTTCGCCCCCAAGGACGAAGCGTAGGTCGGGCGCCAATCGGGCCGCGCTGAAGAAGAGGTCGTGGACGCGCTGTTCCCGATCCGGCATCCGGTTGCCCATGAACAACAGGTCGCACGCCCGGTTGGGATCAGGCGGCACCGGGTAGTACTCATCCAGGTCCACCGCGTTGTACACGAGGTAGGAAGCCCTGGCACCGAGCTGGGCATAGGTGGATCGGACGGGAGTCCCGCCGCCGTACAGCAGAATCATGTCGAACCGAGGAATCAGGGCACGGAACCCGTCCTGCGAACCCGGCGGCTCCGCGAATGCCTCGCTCAGGGTGTGCGGGGCATCCACGTCCAGGAACGCCACGAGCGTTTCCGCCGAGCGAAGCTTGAGCACGCCGCGCGCGAGCTCCAGGTCCCACCCGCCCACGCCGCTGCACTTCGCCACCAGGTCGGCGCCCTCCACCCGCACCCGATCCAGCTCCGCGCGCAGGCCCTCCCATCCCTGGCACACGCGGACCTCCGCGTAGTCCGGATCGTCCCCCAGGTCGCGATGCTGCTGGCGCCCATACAGGTCCGGCTCTACAAACACCACCTCGTGACCCCGCGCATGGAGCGCCTTACACAGGCCGCGGTAGTAGGTGGCCGCCCCATTCCAGTACGCGGACACCAGGCTCGATCCGAATAGCACGATCCTCAACGCGAGCCGCTCCCCAGGAGCGCGAGGAGCTGATCGGCACGGTGATCACAGGTGTGGCGGGCGAGAATCGTGCTGAGTCCCTGGCGCCCGATCCGCTCCCGAGCGGCATCATCCGCGGTCAACCACTCCAGTGCGTCCCGCATCTCCGCTGACGTGCGAACGACGAGGTAATCCCCGCCAGTCCCGGCGGTGAACAAGGCATCGGTGTCCGGCCAGGGCAAGGAGACAAGACAGGTGCCCGTGGCCAGCGCTTCGAACATCCGAATCGTCGGCGTGCCTGGCAGTAGCTCCACGTACTGGCGCCGCGGTACATGGAGGGCCACTTTGCTCGCAGCGTAAACCTCGGGGACCTGGACGTTGCGGACGCCGCCGCCGAACTCGACCGCGAGCCCGTTGCGCATGCGCACCAGCACGGCATCCGGATAGCGCACCCCGTACATGGCATACCGCAGATGCGGAAGCTGCATGCGTGGGCCGAAGACGAAGCGTTCAAGCTCATCGTTCCGATCGCCGTCGCCGTAGTTGCCGATGAAGACGACGTCGTGCTGCATTGGGCGCTCCAACGGCTTGAACACGGTGGTGTCGGCTGCCTCGTGGACCACGTGGACGTTGCGGAAGCCGAGGGCGTGGTAGCGCTCCGCGACGGAGGGGCTGAACGCCAGCATGTCGTGGTAGTTCTCCAGCCCCAGTCGCGCGCGATACCCGTCGTCGAGAACGACCCGGTAATGCGTGTCGTGGAACACGGCGCGAATGCCAAGCTCCCGCGCCAGGTGCCCGAGCAGGTGGATGATCTCCGGCTCGTTCCACTCATGGACGATGGCAACGTCAGCGTCTGCGAGGGCGGCGCGGAGGCGCAGGGGGCCACTCGGCCCGGCCGGGTACGCCTCGTACCGCAGATCAGGAAAGTGGTCGCGGAACTCCTCTACAGCGTCTGGCTGTTCCTTCAGCAGGTTGGCCAGCGACCAGTTGTCTTCCTGCTCATAGCTGATCACGTCGTGGCCCCGGGCCACCAACGACCGCATCAAGCCGCGCAGGAAGTGGGCGTTCCCATGGTTCCAATCTGAGACAACGGACTGGTAGAAGAGCGCGAAGCGGATCAGGGCAACACCTCAAGGGGGCGAGCAGCGCGCCTGGCGGCAACCCGGGCATACAGTGCGGAGTAGGCCGTAGCAGTCGTCCGGACGTCGTAGCGGGCGGCCGCGCGCGCCTGCGCTCGCTCGGCCAGGTCCTGCGCGACACGCTCGTCGTCGAGCAGCGTGGACCACGAGCGCGCCAGCGCATCGGCATCATCCGGCGGTGCGTACGCCGCGGCATCGCCCCACACCTCGCGATACGAGGGGATGTCCGCAAGCAGCAGCGCGCACCCGGCCTGTGCAGCCTGGACAGGCAGCAGCCCGAACGGGTCGTAACGTGCCGGCGATACATACACGCGGGTCTTGCCCAGCAGCGCATCGAGCCGGGGGCGCTCCACGTGGCCCAGGGACTCGAACGGTGCACCGAGGGCGAACATGCCCCCCGACTCGGGGTTCCGCTGCTCGCCGGCGAGCAGGATGCGCCCCGGCGCGGCGAGGCGCCGAGCGGCTTCAATGGCGGTGCCGATGTTCTTCCCGGCATCCCACGCTCTCCCGGCCAGCAAGCTCAGCCGTTCGCGACCTGCTTGTGGAACAAGTCTTTCCGGGGGTGGCACGGTCCAGCCGTTGGGAACAACCTCCATGCGGCGATCCACTTCGTACAGCGATTGGATCTCGCGGGCGAGGAAGCCAGAGATAGCCACGATCTCATCTGCCCGCAAGCATGCTGAACGCACCAGGGCCGCGTACTCGGCCCATTCCGGAAGTGCCGCGCGCCAGGAGCGCCGGTCACCGAGGCTCCAGGCCCTCCAGGAGAGCACGTCGCTGTGAAGCGTGAGGACCACGGGCACATCCGAATCCAGGTGAGCGGCGGCGAACTGGTTTGCGTGGACCACGCCGATGCCCTCTACCTGCACCAGGTGCTGCACGAGGTCCCGCGTACGCTTCACGTCGTCCGTGCAATCCCGCATCCATTCAAGCTTCAACGGCGCCGTGTAAAGGCGTTCAACTCCCGCCGCCTCAGCTTGCCGCTGCTGCGCCGGCGAGAGAGCGCCGAGGGCGAGCAGGACCATGGGGTGGCCCTGGCCCGTGAGCGCCGCGGCCAGGCTCCAGGCGAAGTCCCACACGCCCCCGACGGTGTCGGTGGTCAGCAAGACGCGCGGCAACGAGGCCACTTCGAGCGTGGCAGTGCTCCGAGTCATGCCACCTTGCCGACCAGGGTCTCCATCTTGCGCTCCCGGCCGAGGGTAGGGCGCACCGGGAGGGGCATCGACGCGGGGCTCGCGGTAAACAGCTCGCGGTGCTCCTGGACCCAGCTCCAGAGGAGTCCGAGCCCCTCCGATATGCCCACCCGCGGGCTCCAACCAAAATCTCGTCCCGCGGCGGAGGTATCGCTGACATAGATCGGCTGGTCGCCTGGGCGCCATTCCCCCAAGGACGGCCGCAACGAGCGTCCCGCGAGATCTTCGATCATCGGACGTAGCTCGCGCCAGATGGAGAGGCTGTTCGCCGGACCCCCACCCATGTTGTAGACCCGCCCGGCCGTGCTGTCGATGCGCTCGGCGGCAGTCTGGAACGCCCGAACCAGGTCGTCTACGAACAGGATGTCGCGGACCTGCTTGCCATTCCCGTAGATCGTGAGCGGCTGCCCCGTCGCGGCGGCAATGAGAAAGTGGGCCAGCCAGCCCTGGTCTTCATTCCCGAACTGGCGCGTGCCGTAAATGCAGGACATCCGGAACACCACGGTTCGCAGACCGTAAATCCGCGCGTAGTCACGCACGTACTGGTCCGCGGCGCCCTTGGAGCAGCCGTACGGCGAGTGGAAGTCAAGTGGCTCGCTCTCGTCCACACCGCGGGCATCAAGCTCCGGGGCCGAGAAGCGGTAGCGCGCGTCCGTCTCCACCACCTGCCTGTGATCGAGGGACCCGTACACCTTGTTGGTGGACGTGAAGAACATCGATGGCTGCCGCTTGGCGCGGGAGCCGCGCACGGCCTCCAGCACGTTGAACGTGCCACCGAGATTGATGTCCAGGTCCTCGCGCGGGTCCACGAGCGACGTCGTTACCGCCGGCTGGGCCGCGAAATGGAAGACCAGGTCGACATCCGGCGCTCCCGCCACTGATGCCACCAGCTTGGCATCCCGCACGTCGCCGCGGACGAAGGTCAGACGACCCTGGCCGGCGTCCACCTCGTCGGTCAGCCAGCGCAGGTTCCACTCCGTACCCCGGCGACGGAGCACGTCGAAAACGGTGACGCGGTGGCCGTCGCGCAGGTAGGCGGCAGCGACGTTGCTACCGATGAACCCGGCTCCACCGGTGACGACTACGTGCAAGCGAAGCTCCTTCTATGGCTTTGGGCAGTGCGGGGACGGTTCATTGGGCGGCATCAGATGCCGTGTGCCCTGGCAACTGGGGAGGTGTGAGGAAGCGCTCGATTTCGGCCTCGGTGATCCGATAGCCTAGCTTCGCGCCCCCGGGTCGGACTGCCGAAAGCTTCCCCTGGCGGATCCAGCGGCGCACCGTCTCGGGCGATGACCGGATGCGCTCGGCGGCCTCGTGAACAGTCAGCAGGCGTCCTTCACTCATGGTGGTCGTGTACGCGAAGGTGATGCAAGTTCTGTCAAGGCACGTCCTGTCGCATGAAGGCGTCCCTTAGAAGGTATTGCCCAGGCAGTTCCGCAACACGTCTAGAAATGCACATCTATGCGTCACGGCCCTGTTACGCGCCCGGTTCCCACGGCGATTGCCCCTTCGCCAGATCGGACGGGCCCGGGCCCACCGGCGCCCGAGGTTCACACCAGAGCGACAGCCCGAGGTGCATAGCGGGAGACCACCGCTTCGCAGAAGTCGGCGAAATGCGTCAGGTCTTCGGGGGGGCTCGCGTGGTGCGGTGTCAGCCCCCGGTGCGCCGGTGTGAAACAGAGCGTGAGTGTCACGTCGAAGTCGCTGAGCGCGTCCATCACCCCGTCAAACCAGGCGGGCGCGTCCCCGGCGCGCTCCCAGTCGGCCCAGCCGATGCCGGTGCGAACACGACGTATGCCAAGATCGCGAAGCCCCTGAACCATCCGTTCCAGGCGTATGCCCTCCTGCCAGTACACCCACTCGCACACGCCCACACCGCGGCCTGCCCAGGCGCGCAACTGCTCCGCGGAGCGCTTGGGTCGCCCATCCTCGTCCAGCACGCCCATGAAGAAGTGACGGAAATAGGCCGAGCCCTCACTCTCACGGTGACGGGTGACGGCTTCCCACGACTTCGGGAGATCCATGAGTGCGTACCAGTACACCCGCTCCACCACGGGCAACAGAACTTCCAGAGTCTGGTCCAGGCCCCAGACCTGAAGCTCTTCAGAGACCAGGCTGGAAACCCCCACCTCCGTCGCCCACACCGGTTTGCCGCTGATCGAGCGGATCGCTCGCACCCGCTCCGGCCACTCGTGCACGTGCCAGCGATTCCAGTCCAACGGAAACCCGTGCACCGCCACCACGTCCACCGTCTCTCCGACGCCCTTGCGCCACAAGTTCTCGATGAACCACGGGTCAATGGGCGAGACGCCGCCCAGGACGCGGGTCAGCCCGGGCGCCACCTGGCCGATGCGGTGGCCGGCGCGCTTGATCATCTCCGCGAACAGGTCCCAATCAGGATCGAGGTCGCGATTCCAGTGCGAGAGGTTATTCGGCTCGTTCCAGAGAGTGACGGCTTCGAGCACGAGCGGACGGATCGCGGCCTACGCCTGCCGTCGGCAGACGTACACCTCGACACACGGGCGCGCCTGCACCTGCATGCCCACCGTACGCAGCATGGCCTGGGTGGCGGCTGGGTTGGGAATCCACCAGTTCGTGGGGTCCCCGGCGTACCGGTGCTCGACAAAATACATCCGTGGAAATGCATCGTCGAAGAAGACCTCTCGCTCGGAGATGGGGTAGTCCTCCTCCCACGCGCGCGACTCACCGCTGCCGCGCTCCATGGTCTGAAACAGCATCAACCCGTCCTCTTTGACGAGCGAGGCGACCTTCTCGAGGGCAAAGAGCGGGTGCTTCAGGTGGTACAGCACGCCCATGAAAATGACCAGGTCGAAGCGCTCGGGCAGAAGCCGGTCGATCTCGTAGGCCTCCACCTGGCGGAACTCCACTTCCCGCTCCGTGTAGCCCAGGTTTGCGCGAGCAAACTCCGCCTGCCGCAGGTAGCGCGCGTCATGATCGACGCCCAGCACGCGCGTGGCGCCGCGCCGCTTCATCTCAAACGAGTAGAAGCCGCCGTTGCAGCCGATGTCCAGTACGGACCAACCGGTCAGGTCCTGGGGTATGGCGTCCCGGAAGAAGTGCCAGAAGCTTGAAGGGAAGTCACCCAAGAAGTGGTTGGGCGCGGTCTGGACCAGCGTTCCGTCCTCGGCCCTGAGATCCAGATTGTGAAACCACGGTCCGAGCG
Organism: Chloroflexota bacterium; assembly: GCA_016191465.1. Lineage (GTDB taxonomy): Bacteria > Chloroflexota > UBA6077 > UBA6077 > CF-72 > JACPOP01. The sequence goes on from JACPOP010000008.1 coordinate 224,789, forward strand.
CATGAATCTGGCTGGCCACGCCAGGCGTGGCGCTGCCGTGCGGTTCCGTGGACGTGGGTGAATCGCCGCGCGCGTTTGGCTGCATGGGTGGGCGGAGAAAGGACGCCATGTCCACCGTACGGGGCTGCCCGGAAAAGCCGCATATGCACAATTGCACATTCAGTACCCCGCGTGCCTGCACGGTGGGCTGCCAGACTTACCATGTGTCGCGTGCAAGCAGCGCGGTTCACCGCTCCGTCGGCAGTGCGTGTGGATGAGATCGAGCCGCCGTTGGTGGGGCCGGGCGAGGTGCTGGTGAAAGTGCTGGCATGCGGGCTGTGCGGGTCCGACCTGAACGCCTGGCGAGGGGTGCCGGGGATGGCATTCCCTTTGAACCCGGGCGAGCCCGGGCACGAGGTGTGGGGCCAGATCGCGAGCGCTGGCACTGAGGTGCGCGGTTTCGTACCCGGCCAGTATGTCACCGGAATGCTGCAGCGCGGCTACGCGCAGTTCGCGGTTGGCAATCCGGCGGACCTCGCGGTGCTGGAGAGCGACGGAGGCACGGCTGAGATGCCACTCCTGGGCGAGCCGATCGCGTGCGCTGCCAACGTAGTGCGCCGGAGCGGGTGGCAGCCGGGCCAACCGGTAGCGTTCGTCGGGTTCGGGTACCTGGCGGCGCTGATCGCGGCGCTGCTGTTCGCTGAAGGCCCGGCCGAATGGATCGCGGTGTCGCGCCGGCCAGACAGTCGCGCTCTAGCGCGTGCGCGCGGCGCGGAGGCCGCCTACGGCTTCGACGAAGTTCCCGAGGACCGATGGGACCGTTACCCGGTAGTCATCGAGGCCGCCGGCGTGCAACAGGCGTTGGATTACGCCACCTGGCTCACCGCGTACAGCGGCCGGCTGGTTCTTGCCGGCTACCACGCCGATGGCAGCCGCACCGTGAACGTGCAAAGCTGGAACTGGAAGGGGCTCGACGTCGTGAACGCCCACGAACGGCGGCCGGAGGCCTACCGGGCAGGTCTCGCGGACGGGCTCCGGATCGTGCGGCGACACCACCTGGATCTCCGCGGGCTCGCCTCCCATACGTTTCGTCTTTCGGACATAGCTACCGCCTTCCAGGTCGCCGCCGAGCGGCCCACGGGATTTATCAAGGGGGTGGTCTTACCGTGGCCCTGAGCGCGCCCACGGGGCTCGGCTTCGCGGGAGTTGGGTGGCTCGGGGAGGCGCTCATCAAGGACCTTCCGGGCTTTCCCCAGCTGCGGCTCGCCGCGGTCCAGGACGCTCACCCCCAACTGGCGCGGGAGGTGGGCGCCCGGCACGCGGCCGAGCGCGTGTTCGAATCGTACGAAGCACTGCTGGCGGAGCCGGGCGTGGATGCGGTGGTGATCTGCACGCCGAACGCGTTCCACGGACCCCAGGCGCGGGCAGCCCTCGAAGCTGGCAAGCATGTGCTCGTGCAGAAGCCGCTCGCCCTCTCAGCGATGGATGCGGTCCAGACTGTCCGTGCCGCAGTGCGCGCGAACCGAGTGCTGTTCGTGGATTACAGCTACCGGTTTCTCGAGACCACCGGCCTTCTGCGGACGGCGCTGGCTCGCATTGGTCGCCCCCGCTCGCTGCGGGCCGCCTTCCGAAATATCTACGGCCCCGGGAAGGCGTGGTTCTTCGACCCGGCGCTGAGTGGTGGCGGGGCGCTCACCGACCTGGGAGTCCACCTCATCGACCTGGCGCTGGCGCTCCTTCAACCCCGGTCAGCAGTTCTCGAGTGGGCGCGGCTCGGTTACACGGGCGGGCACCCCGTGGAGGACGCTGCCGAGCTGCAGGTCCGGCTTGACCAGGTCCCGCTACGGCTTGCGGTCTCCTGGAACGAGCCCCGGCCGCTCACGGACATCAGCCTGGAGATCACCGGGGACGCGGGAGTGCTGCGCTGGGAGAACGTGGACGGAAGCTTCTTCCGCTTTCGCACCACGCTCAACGGCGAGTCTCTCCTGGAGCAGGAGACGACTCTGCGCGCGGACACCCTGCGCGCCTTTGCACGCGCCCTGGAAGCACCGGTCGAGATGCCAGTCCCAGACCCGCGCGTGTACGCGCTGGTGGAGGCGGCCTACCGAGAGGCCAGCAGCGAGCACACGCGGTAGCCGCCGCGACGGGATCTACTCGACGCCCCCGGGGCGCGCACCCTCCTGCATTGCCTGGCACTCCATGCACAGGGTGGCAGACGGACGGGCTTCCAGGCGCTCCGCCGAGATGGGGCGGCCGCACTCCGCGCAGATCCCGTACCTGCCTTGCTCGCCGCGTTTCAACGCATCCTGGGCCTGCTGGGCCTCGCGATCAGCAATGGCGCCGGTGGTGAGCTGGAGCTCCCGCTGAAACGTGAAGTCGGCCACGTCCGCGGGGTGCTGGTCGGCGGTGCTCAGCTCGCCCGTCACCTCACGCTGGTCGCCGCCAAATGCCGTCTCGTGCTCGGTGTGGCTGAGCTCCTTCATCTCCTCGACGCGCTGCTGGAGTCGATCGACCGGGGCTTCATGGTCCATTGGCATGGTTCCTCCTCCTGGTGTGTGCGTCCAGGCGTCCGCTCTTCGTCTCGCGTGCCCTATGCACTCTGACACCGAGGCCCTGGCGCCACGGAGCGGTGGGCGCTTCATCCATGTTCGGCGATGTGGCGCATGCGCAATCCTGGCCAGAGATACAGGCAGTCGGTGTGCTCACGCACCCTGCTGCCCGGCCACGCAAAGGGCATGCCAGCGCTGGACGCCCGGTGCAGGTAAGCTGAGGGCGTGAGGGCACTCGCTTCCCCGATGAGTCCGCCAGCACTCGATCCGCGTGCCGGGCGAGCGATTGGTGCACCCGAGGGGAGGGTGAGCGGCATGGAACATGCTGATCGGTGCCCCGGTTTCGCAGTTCGAGGAGGTGAGTAGGGATGTTTCGATTTCTGTTCGGTGTCTTATTAGGCGCGGGTGGCCACTGGGTGTGGCAGTCGTTCGGCCGAGATTTGCTGGGCATGGGCGATAGCGGGCAGAGCTACGGCGGTGGGACCGGAGGATCTGGTTCGGGCAGTTCCAGCTATGGCGCGGCGACCTACACGCCCAGCACGTCGGGTGGCAGCACGGGCTCCTCCAGCGGGTCCAGCGGGTCCAGCGGGTCCAGCGGGTCCAGCGGGTCCAGCGGGTCCAGCGGGTCCAGCGGGTCCAGCGGGTCCAGCGGGTCCTCGAGTGTCGGCGGCTCTGCCAGCTCCGCGCCCGCAGGCGGCTCGTCAAGCCACGCCTCAGGCCACGGCTCAACCGGCAGTTCGGCCAGCGGCTCCGGTTCGAGCTCCAGCGGCGGTACCACGGGCTCCGGCTCCACGGGCAGTGCCAGCACCGGTGGCGGGAGCTCCGGCAGCGGGTCGAGCGGCGCCTCCTCCTGAAGCGGTACCCGCGCACTGCCAACAACCTGGTGGGAGGGCGGCCACCTGGCCGCCCTCCGGACGCGCCCAACCCTAGCCGGACATTCGACCTCGGTCTCGTACTGCTGAATCCTCGTCCATGGTTCAGCGGTACGTGAGGCTCGGACCAACCCGGGCGGCCTTCCGGGGATCGAAGCCGGGGGCAAACGCCACGACCGACGCACCCTCTGCTGACGATGGGTGAGCTCGACCCGTCCAGCGGCATCGCGGCGCGATTCGCGCCGCGCACCGTGGAGCACTTTCAGAACCCCCGCAACGTTGGGAGAATTGAGCGGCCCGATGCGGTGGTGCGTCTGGATGACCGCGAGACGGACACCACCATCACGCTCTACGCAGTGTTGGACGACCGGGCCCGTACGGTTCAGACGTGTCGCTTCCGCACCTTTGGCTGCAGCGCGTGCATTGCCGCGTGCAGCGTCGCCACTGAGTGGCTCACCGGGCGCGAGCCAACGGCCCTGCTAGCGTTGGATGCGGCGTGGCTTGATGCTGCACTCGGTGGGCTGCCCGCGGACAAGCGCTACTGCGCCGAGCTCGCCGCGGCCGCGGTACGAGGCCTGGCCGCGGAGCTCGCTCGCCGCGACTGAGCAGGGCTCGTGGCCCCAGGGTCCTGCTTCAGGCTTCGGTTGCCAGCCCCGCATTCCGCCAGGCCTGCATTCCCCCTTCGAGGTTGAAGACGGACGTCTTCCCGAGCGCGGCGGCGAGCTCGGCGGCCACACCGCTTCGCTGGCCAACCTCGCACACGAACAGCAAGTTGTCGCCCACGATCACATCCTGCGGCCGGCTAATGATCTGGCCCAGTGGGACGAGCGTGGCTCCGGGGATGTGGTCGCGGGCGTATTCCCACTGCTCGCGCACATCCACAACCGTCAGGTCGCCGGCGTCGACTCGGCTCTTTGCATCGTGGGGCGAGAGCCGTCCAAATGGTTCGGCGTGCTGCTGGGTCATAGTGTTCCTCGTGCCAAAATCAGAGCGGGTCTCAGCACTTCGTCCTTGAGCGTGAGACTGAGAAGTGCTCAGCAATTGCCGTCAGCTCCGCGTTGCGTGCGCACTTGCCGGGGAAGGATACCAGTGCCGCGCCCGGCCATTGGGCCTGATGTCCTTCTGGGGCCTCCCAATCCGCCCTGTCGGGCGGGCGCGGCGACGGCTACCATCCGCGCACGGTGAAGAGACACCTTCGCTCAGCATCTCGCCAGGGACCGCGGGACATGCGGACGCCAATCGTGGTCGCGCTTCTCGTGGCGGCGGCAGTCCTGCCGCTCTTTGGACCTCCACGCTACCTCGTGACCGTCGTGACCGAGGTGTTTCTCTATGCCATCTTCGCGATGAGCCTGGACCTCCTCCTGGGCTACACCGGTATGGGATCGCTCGGGCACGCCGCGTTCTGGGGCATAGGCGCGTACACCGCGGGCATCCTGTCCTTGCAGTGGACGCAGAATGCCCTGCTGACATGGCCGCTCGCCGTCCTGGCCGCGGGCCTGGCGGCTCTGTTGATCGGCGCGGTGTGCATTCGGACCTCGGGCGTGTATCTCCTGATGCTGACGCTTGCCTTTACCCAGATGGTGTACGCGGCAGCTTTCAAGTGGAACGGCCTCACCGGTGGCTCTAACGGACTCTCCGGCATTCCGAGGCCCCGGCTGCCACTCGTGGACCTGAGCGATGGCGCCACCTTCTATTACACCGCTCTGGTAGCGTTCGTCCTCAGCCTGGGGCTGCTGGCCGTACTGGTGCGCTCGCCGCTTGGCCAGACGTTCGTTGGCATCCGCGAAAACGAGGCGCGCATGCGCGCGCTTGGCTACAACACCTACCTGTTCAAACTGGCGTCGTTCGTGATCGGCGGGTTGCTGGCCGGCCTGGGAGGAGCGCTCAACGTGGGGTACACCGGGTTCGCCTCCCCGTCCGACGTGGCGTGGACCACCTCCGGACAGGTCATGGTGATGGTCATCATCGGCGGCGTCGGCACGCTGTTTGGCCCAGCACTGGGCGCGGCCCTGGTGCTGCTGATGCAGAACTGGGTGAGCTCGCTGCCAGGGATTGGCGAGCGGTGGCAACTGGTGATGGGCCTGGTGTTCGTGGCCTTCGTGCTCTTCGCGCGCGGCGGCATCGTGGGCATCTACGATGCCCTGGCAGGCCGCTCGCGGCACGAGCGGGGTGGAGTCCAGACGTCACTCCCTGCCTCTCGGCCGGCGATCGAGGAATCTGGCGCGTGAACACTCCCGCGCTGGAGGCGTGTAACCTGGTCAAGCAGTTCGGCGCGCTCCACGCCGTGGCCGGCGTGAGCCTGCGGGTCGAGCCGGGAGAACGGCACGCGATCATTGGCCCCAATGGCGCCGGGAAGACGACGTTCTTCAACCTGCTGGCGGGCGAGCTGCGGCCGACGGCCGGGTCCGTCTCACTCTTCGGCCAGGACGTTTCGGGGCTGCCGTCGTTCCGTCGGTGCCAGTTGGGCATGGCCCGCACGTTCCAGCGCAACAATCTCTTCCTCGGCCTCAGCGTCCAGGACAACCTGCAGCTCGGGGTCCGCCGCCTGCGGTCCAGCGCGTCCCTCCCCATTCCGCTGCCGAGCGAGAGCCGCTCCACCAGCGATCACGTGGGGCGACTACTAATCGAGGTGGGCCTCGCCAGCCGAGCCGGCAGCCTTGCGCGCGAGCTCAGTTATGGCGAGCAACGCCAGCTCGAGGTCGCGCTTGCGCTCGCGTCGGGTCCGCGAGTGCTCCTGCTGGACGAGCCTACGGCCGGCATGTCGCCCACCGAAACGGCGCACATGACGGATCTCATCCAGGGGCTCCCGCGCGATGTGACCGTGCTGATCATCGAGCATGACATGGACGTGGTCTTTGAAGTGGCCGACGTGATCACGGTGCTGCACTTTGGCGAGGTCCTTGCCAGCGGCAAGCCAGCCGACGTGCGCGCCAGTGACCTGGTCCAGGAGGCATACCTCGGCGCCGTACCCGCCACACCCGCGATACACGTCTGACCTCGTACCGTACTCCAACCCCACTCAGCGGGCGGCGTCCGCATCCGCCTGGTCTACACTCGGCACAGGCATGTCGAATGTCAAGATCGTCTCGATGGCCGAGGCCATTGGCCGGTGGGTTCCGGATGGGACCTCAGTGGCCATGGGCACCGCCCTCGAATCGCTCATCCCGTTCGCGGCCGGCCACGAGCTGATCCGTCAGCGTCGCCACGACCTGGAGTTGATCGGGCCCATCTCTGACATGCTTTTTGATCAGCTTATCGGCGCCGGCTGCGTTGGCCGCATTCGCGCCGCGTGGGTTGGCAACGTGAGCGCGGGGCTGGGCCATAATTTCCGTCGCGCGGTCGAAAGCGGGTTGCCCGGTCCGCTGGAGATCGAGGAGCACTCGAATTTCTCGATCGCCCTGGCGCTCCTGGCGGGCGCGATGGGCGTGCCGTACCTGCCGGCTCGGACGCTGCTCGGAACGGACTTGCTGGCCCGAAATCCCAGCATCGAGCGCGTAACCGGGGACCTGGTACACGTGAGCGCCATTGAGCCAGACGTGGCCATCCTCCACGTCCAGCGCGCCGATGCCCAGGGGCACGTTCACTGCTGGGGCAACCTGGGCGTGAGTAAAGAGGCGGGCCTCGCCGCGAAAGCAGTGATTGTGGTTGCCGAGGAGATCGTGGACACCGAAATGATCCTGAGTGATCCAAACCGGGTTCTTCTGCCACCTTACAAGGTCAACGCCGTGGTCCACTGCCCCGGAGGGGCGCACCCGTCGCCGGTGCAGGGGCACTATGCCCGCGACCACGCGCAGTACGAGGAGTACCACCGGGCCACGCGGGCAATGGAGGGCGTCGAGCCGTGGCTGGACGCATGGGTTCGGGACCTGCCGGATCGGCCGGCATACCTGGCGAAGCTCGGCGAGCGCTGGCCGGCACTGAAGCCGGTGGAGCCGCGCCTGGCGGCCGCGGTGGACTACGCCTGATGGCTTCCCACGGCGCGGGCTACACCCCGCAGGAGCTGATGGTGGTCGCCGCCTCGCGCGAGATCCGCGATGAGGAGGTGGTCTTCGTGGGCATGCGGCTGCCGCTCCTGGCCTTCGCGCTGGCAAAGCGCACCCACGCGCCGCGCGCCATCGGACTTTTCGAGAACGGCCTCGTGCGGGACACGCCATCGCCGCCGAGCATCCGCACCATGAGCGACTCGCCGAATGTCCAGGGCGCCGCCTGGGCCACCGGGCTGGTCGAGGTCATGTCCCTCCTCCAGAGAGGCGACGTGCACCTGGGCTTTATCGGCGGGGCAGAGGTGGACCGATTCGGCAATATCAACACCAACGCCATTGGAAATCCCAGCCGCCCCACGGTGAAGCTGCCAGGGTCGGGCGGTGCCGCGGACATCGCCGCCCTCGCCCACCGCCTGGTCGCGCTCATGGAGCACGAGCCGCGGCGGTTACGTGAGCGGGTCGACTTCGTCACCTCCGTCGGTTATGGCGAGGGCGGCGCGTGGCGCAAGAAGCAGGGGCTGGTCCGCGGCGGCCCGTCGGCCGTCATCACAACACTGGGCGTGCTGCGCTTCGATGCGGGCACAGGCGAGGCGTATCTCGCCTCACACCACCCGTTCACGTCGGTAGACGCCGTTCAAGCAGCCACCGGTTGGGAGCTTCGGATCGCCACCGATTGCGGTACCACTCCGGCGCCCACCGACGCCGAGCTCCGCATGATCCGCGAGGCCGACCCGGACGGTTTCTGGACTCGCTGAGGCCTTACGAGGCCTGCTGGCGGAGCAACGGCGCAGCCGCGTACCGGCCATCGCGGTACCACGCCTCGAGGACGTCAAGGGTTTCGAGCACCAGATCAAGGCCCAGCGCGTCACCCCACTCCACGAGCCCTCTTGGGTAGTTTGTCCCCAGCTTGACCCCGGTATCAATGTCGCTTGCCGACGCGACTCCTTCGCCGAGGGCGAAATACGCCTCGTTCACCAGCGAGGACAGCAACCGCGCCGCAATTTGCGCATGCGCCGGCGCGCCGACGTGCGGGTGCCACCGCGTCCAGTCAAAGTGGGGGCCGGAGAGGCGCGGCGCACCGGGATCCCGGTGAACCGCCGGCGTGGCCGGATCCGCGCCGTACGAGTAGAAGCCCGTGCCAGACTTGCGGCCGAAGCAGCCGGCGCGGACCAGCCCTTCCTGCACCGGGTGCGGACGAAGGCGAGGCTCCATGAAGCGCTGCTCCCACACCGAGCGAGTTACCGAGAGATTTACGTCAAGCCCGATGAGGTCCATGAGCTGGAATGGCCCCATCGGGAACCCCAGTCCGCGCGCCACGGCGTCGACCTCGTCGACGGAGCCAAGTCCTTCGCCGAATGCCTGCATGCCCTGAAGGTAGAACGGCCGAGCGACGCGGTTCACGATGAACCCGGGCGTGTCTTTGCAGGTGACAGGTACCTTCCCCATCCGCCGAGCCAGGTCCTGGGTGAGTGCCACGGTCTCCGGTGAGGTGGTCTCGGCGCGGACCACCTCGACCAGCTTCATCAGGACCGGCGGGTTGAAGAAGTGCAGCCCTACGAATCGGTCGGGCCGCCCCGTACCTGCCGCCAGATCGGTGACGCTGAGTGACGACGTATTCGAGGCCAGCACGGCCGCGGGGCCCACGATCGCATCGACCTTGCTGAAGATCTCGCGTTTCAGGTCGAGCTGCTCGGGGACCGCCTCCACAACCAGGTCGCAGTCGCGAAAAAGCCCCAGGTCCGTGGAAAATGAAAGTCGGCCCAGGGCGGCGTCGCGCGCCTCGGCGGGGAGGCGGCCTCGCTCCACGAATCGAGTGAGCGAGTCTTCAATCGTGTTCCGGCCGCGATCGAGGAAGCGGTCCTCGACATCGTACAGGCGCACCGTGAACCCCGCCTGCGCCGCTGCCTGCGCGATACCTGCACCCATGGTGCCCGCCCCCACGATGCCGATAGAGTGGATTCCGGCCGCGGCACCGCCAGGAGTGCCCGCGAAGCTGTCCGTCGGGCGAGAAGGGAGCAAAGCCATGCCAGCGCCGATGCTACCATCGGCCCCACGTGATCTTCGTCGACTATCTGGGGCCAGCTGCCCTGTACCAGCAGGCGCGAGGCGCCGTTGCCGCGTGCGTGGCGACCGCCCTGCGCAGTCCGGTTGACCAGGTGTCCGTACGGCGAATCGTCACCGAGGATGGCGGCGGTGATGCCGAAGTGTGGATTGAGCTGTCCACCGAGGAGCAGTTGTACCGGGTGGGTGAAGGGCTTGCGAAGAGCATCCATGAGGCCCTGAGCGTTGCTTTCGCGGGCGGTCAGGTGTGGGTCATGTACAGGATCGTGCCGCGCAGCCACGCGTTCCTGAATGGCTCGCCGCGCCATCGCGGCACCGCGGGCTTCGAGTAGGTCCGGTCCGGGTCCCTCCTCAGGGCGCCTGGCGCGGCGCGGCCGGGGGAAGCGGCGCCGGGTTCGGCTGCGGGGTTGCGGGCGCATCCGGCAGGCGAAAGAAGCGCCGCATGATGCGCGCGCCAATGGGCGACGCCTGGCTGCCGCCGCCCCGGTCCACGAACACCGTGACGGTCACCACGGGATCATTCGCCGGCGCGAACCCGGTGAACCAGCCGTGGGTCGGCAGGTTGCCCTGGGCGTCCAGCGGCCCGGGGTACTCGGCCGTTCCCGTCTTACCGGCGGCGCGCAGGCCCGGGATCGCGAACGCCTTCAAGTGGGGACCCGCAAAGGCAAACTCCATCGCCTCCCGCATCAGCGCCAGGTTGTTCGGGTCGACCCCGACGGGGCGCCCCTGACTCTGGATAGTCCTGACCACCTGGCCATCGCTGTTCAGCTCGTACTTCCCCAACCGGGGCTCATACAGGGTGCCGCCGTTGGCGATTGCATTGGTGGCGTTCGCCACCTGGAGCGGTGTCACCAGGACGTCGCCCTGGCCGATGCTCATGTTGTACGTGTCGCCCTTGAACCAGCGCTCGTTCTTGTTGTCCATCTTCCACTGCTCGTCCGGGACGATGCCACGCTTCTCACCCGGCAGGTCGATCCCGGTGGGGGCGCCATACCCGAACGCCCGCGCGTACTTCGCCAGGCGGTCCACCCCCAGTCCCTTGAAGATCGTCACGTCGCCTTCCTGGTAGCCGCCGCCGAGCCAGAAGAAGTAGATGTTTGACGAGTTCGCCAGACCCTGCAGGAAGTTCTGCTTTCCCCACGCCGCGTTGTCGTTGAACGCCTGGCTCACCCCCGGGTACTCCTCACTGGCCACGTACATGACGCCCTTGGAGTCGATGATCGTGTCTCGTGTGGCAACGCCCTCCTGGAGCGCCGCGGAGCCAGTCACCAGCTTAAACACCGAGCCCGGCGCGTACGTGCCGCCGTACGCGCGCGGGAACATCGGCAGCATCTTGTCATCCTGGAGCAGCGCCTGGAGCTCGTCCTGGCGCGTCACGTCGCCGATCACGTTGTTGTCGAAGGTGGGCGTGCTAACCATGGCGAGGATCTCGCCCGTGCGCGGATCGGAGACAATCGCCGCGCCTGACGGGTAATTGCCCAGGCCTTCCAGCAGGATGCGCTGCACGTCTCGCTGGAGCTCCAGGTCCAGCGTGAGGACCAGGCTGTTCCCGGGCTTGGCGGCCTCGCGCCGGATCTCGGTGACCTCCTGGCCCGTCACGTCCACCTGGTAGAGGCGCTTTCCTGGCGTGCCCCGCAGGTCGTCCTCGTAGGCGGCTTCGAGCCCGACGGCGCCAACGCGGTCCTCCGGGCTGTACCCCTGGCTCTCGCGCTTCTTGGCATCCTCGGGCGCGATTGGCCCCATATAGCCCAGCAAGCTGGAGGTGGGAGCACCATCCGTGTAGCGCCGGACCGAATCCACGCTCACCTGGACGCCCGGCATCTCCGACGAGCGCTCCGAGATCCGGTAGATCGCCTCGCGGTCCACGTCGTAGCGGACCGGGATGGGCGTGAACACGCTGTAGTCGGGTCGTCCCTTCCAGCGGTCCACGACGCGCTGCAGATCCGTTGGCGGCACCCGAAGCTCATTCGCCAGACGGATCACTATCTCCTCCAGGCGTCCTTTCGGTACGTCGGCGGGCGTTATGGACACCACAAACGTGGGGGCATTGGACGCCAGGAGCGTGCGGTTGCGATCGAAGATGACGCCGCGTTGCGGGGCGATAGCCGCCGTCCGCAAGTAGTTCGCAGCCGAACGGCCGGCGTAGCTTCGCCCATCCACGATCTGAAGCCGCCACAACTGGCCGGTGAGGATCGCGAAGAGGAGCACGGAGACGGCGCGAAATACCCACACGCCGGCGCGTGAGCGCGGCTCGGCATTCGGGCCTTCGGAGCGGTCAAGGCTGGCAGCCACGGCCGATTCTACGCCCGGACCGCGGGAATCGAAGAAGAATGGCTCGCGGCTACACCGCGGGCAGGGTCTGGAGGGAGATGCCCCAGGATTGGCGAATCGCCGTGCTTACCGGCGGCGGCGCCTGTCCGGGGCTGAACGTGGTCATTCGTGCCGCAGTGCAGTCAGGCGAGGCGCGCGGGCGCTGGGAATCTCCTTCGGAGGCCGCCAAGTCAGCACGTCCTTCGCCGCGAGCCCGCTCTGTCGGACGTCGAGCCGCTGCTCAGCGGGGCCCCGGCTCGACCACGGCCGGTGCTCGGCCCGCCCCGCTGCGTCTGCTTGCTTGGCTTACGAGCGGGGTCGGCGCAGGAACGATGGCGTGTCGAAATCGTCGTCGTCCGGCTTTGAAGCTTGGCGAGGACGCTCTCGGTCGGCCGGAGCCCGCTCGGTCTCTCGTGAGCGGGTGCCCTCGGACGGGCGAAAGGGTGGCCGCTCCGGCCGGTCGCGCCCGCGTTCCCGCGGCGCGGGCCGCTCATACTCGCGTTCCGGCTCGCGGTCGCGCTGTGGGAGGGGGTCGCGGTAACGCGGCGTCAGATCGCCGGCCGAGGGCGGCAAGTCTCGCTCACGGTCTCCGCGACGCGGAGGGTCCACCTCCCGGGGACGCTCAGCGCGGGGCGGCGCGGGCCGGAGAGAGGGCCGCTTGGACGGCTGCCCCTGCGACCCGGACAGGCGGCTCGCGTCGCGCAGGCCCGTGGCGATCACGGTAATCCGAATCTCGTCCTGGATACGCGGGTGAATGATGGCGCCAAAGATGATGTTGGCGTCCGGATCCACTGCCGCGGCCACGGTTTCGGCGGCCTCGGTGACTTCTGCCAGCGTCAGGTCGGGTCCGCCGGAGATGTTCAGGAGGACCCCACGGGCGCCCTCGATGGAGACGTCGAGCAAGGGGCTGGAAATGGCTTCTCGAGCCGCCTGGATGGCCCGCCCTTCACCTTTGCCTTCGCCGACGGCCATGAGCGCCGTTCCTGCTCGGTACATGATGGACTTCACATCCGCAAAGTCGAGGTTGATCAAACCAGGGATCGTCACCAGGTCGCTGATGCCCTGGATACCCTGGCGCAGCACATCGTCTGCGAAACGGAACGCTTCGACCACGCTGGTCTGACGATCGGACAGGTCCAGGAGCCGATCGTTGGGGATCACGATCAACGCATCCACCTGCGCCCTGAGCTCCTCGATACCCGCCTCGGCAACCTTGCGGCGCTTGAAACCCTCGAAGGAAAACGGCAGCGTGACGACGCCGACGGTGAGCGCCTTCTCCCCTCGGGCAATCTCGGCGATCACGGGCGCCGCGCCTGTGCCGGTGCCGCCACCCATTCCGGCGGTCACGAACACCATGTCGGCGCCAGCCAGGGCCTCTGTGATCTGGTCTCGGCTAATCTCCGCGGCCCGCTCGCCGTGCGCTGGATCGCCCCCCGCGCCCAGGCCCTTCGAGCTCCGCCCGCCAATGACGACCTTCTTCATGGCGCTGGACTGCTGGAGCGCCTGCGCGTCCGTGTTGATGGCAATGAACTCTACGCCCTGGACGCCGGCCTCGATCATCCGGTTGACCGCGTTCCCACCGCCACCGCCCACACCAACGATTTTGACCTCGGTGAAGCCGCGCGCCTGCGACTCCGTGGGCGCGTCCACGATGCGGGGCACCACCGACGACTGTCGCGTGAGGTCCGCCATGCGGTCCGGGTTGAACCCACGCGGGCGGCCGTTAGGCACGGGCGATCACCTCGTCGGCAAGCGCCAGGTACGCATCCACTGCCTTCTCGGCACCAGAGTAGTGGAAGACCGAAGACCCGGTGGAGCCTGCCTCCAGGATCTTGCTGTTGGTGCCCACTTCGGTCACGAACACCCGTGCGCCCCAGCGCTGCCGCAGGTATTCAGAGACCTGCCGCTCTTCCTTGAGGCGACGGTCCAGCTTGCTCAGCAGGATGCCCAGCACTTCGAGCTTCGGGTTCAGGTACAGGATCTCTTCAATGCTTTCTTCCAGCATCTGAAGTCCTTGCAGGGAGAAGAAGCGGGCCTCGGTGGGGATGACCACCCGAGTCGCCGCGACAAGCGCATTGATGGTGAGCACACCCAGCGCCGGCGGCGTGTCAATGAGGATGAAGTCATAGTCACCCTCGATGGATGCGAGCTGATCCCGCAGCCGAAGCTCCCGCCCCAGCTTATTCATCAACTGCGCCTCGGCGCTGGCGAGACTCACGGAGGCGGGCACCACCGCGAGGTGGTGGCGTGTCTCTGGCAAGGGGGCCGTGCCGTTGGGCGCGATGATGATCGGCAACGGAACGCGCCGGTCCAGCAGCGAGTCCGCCACGGTCCGTTCGAGGTTCTTTTCAAGCCCGAACGAGCTGGTGAGATTCCCCTGCGGGTCGAGGTCCACCAGCAAGACGCGTTGTCCGCGAATGGCAAGCGCCGCGCCCAGATTCGCGGTGGTGGTAGTTTTGCCCACCCCACCCTTCTGGTTGGCAACGGCGATAACGGTTGCCATCGGGCGCGTCCAGCCTTTCGTCGCGAGCGTCGAGGTACGTCCCTCCACTACGGGAGCAGTGCGAGAACGGCGGCATCCTAACATAGCGCATCTGGTACCACCCTGACCGCCCCGTGCAGCCCGACCTCACACCGCTCGTTGCTCCGAACACGTTCTGCACGTCTCCGCGTGCAGCGTGATGCCACTGTGATCGGACACGAGGCACCGGAGGGCGCTCCGCACATCCACGTCTGTCCCGGCTGTGGGGGACGCAACCGAACCGACGCCCAGGAATGCGATTGGTGCGGACGGCCGTTCGTTTCGCCCCATCGTCGCATTCAAGGGGCGGGGTGGCAGATTGCCGCTCTGGTCCTGGCGGTCGCTGTAGCAGGAGCGCTTGTCACGCTGGGCATCCTCAACGCGGGCCGGGTGCTGCCCACCATTTCACCGGGCCGGATCGCGGCCGGCGTCGCGACGCCGGCCGCCAGTCCATCACCCACGCCCCCAGTCACGCCGCGGGTACTCACAGCACCGACACCCACTCCCCGTCCTTTACCGACCACGGCCACCCCGCCTAGAACGGCAGTAACCAGCGTCGAACCGCAGCCTACCGCTACCCCGAGCCCCGTTCGGACAGCCGTCGTGGCGAACACCGGCGGTAGCGGCGTCACCGTTCGAGCCGAGCCGGGCTCCCAGGCGGCGGCCATGCTCACGCTGCGCGACGGGACGCGTCTCAACCTGACAGGCCAGGAACAAACGGTGGCCGCCCGACTCTGGCGGGAGGTCGAAGTTCCTGATCGGGGGCAGACAGGCTGGGTGTCGTCGGAGTACCTTACCCTGCAACCCTGATGCGCCCATGCTCTTCGCATGGCGCGGACTTGCCAACCGGACCCGTGGAATTCTCCAGTTCCAGGGGGACTGGCGTTCATATACTCATTCTGACTTCAGGAGCTGACGACCACCGTCGACCCGCGCTATGTCCACTTCGTCGCCCCAGCCCGATAAGTTCCAGCGCGAGATCGACGACATCATTCGTCTCGCCGAGAAGCGTCTGGAACGGCAGTCGCCGACGTATCGCGTCCAGCGCCAGGTGAATCGGATCCAGCGTCGCTGGGGCGGAGTTCCCTCGATCACGCTTCCGGACCCGGAGGTCCTTGCCGGAGTCGGACTCGCGGCCCTGTTTCTGACGTTTCTCCTGGGCCTCCCTCGCCTCATCGGGCTCGCGGTACCGGGGCTGGGTTTCGTGAGCGTGCTACTTCAGGGAATTGGCTTCGGCCTCCTCGCCGCGGCAATCCTCCTGTCGCTGGTCCGGAGCCGCCGCCGTGGCGGTACCCGGACCTGGCGGGGCGACCCGGTGCGCTACGACAGCCCGTATGGCGCCAGCAACATCACGCGGCGCATACGCCGCCTGTTCCGCGGCCGCTGACTACGGCCCGAGGGCTTCACATGCGCCGTCGGAGGACGTACTCGGCCAGTGCCGCGAGCGCCGAACGCTCCGCTCCGGCCGGCAGGACCGAGAGCGCCTCGCGCGCCTCGCGGATGAGACCCTCCGCTTCAGCGTAGGCAGCGTCGATCGCGCCACTGCGTTGCACCAGGCGAATCTGCGCCTCCACGTCCTCCTGCTCGAACACGGATTCGAACCTGCCGTTCGCCAGGTCCTGATCGCGCAGCAGGATGACCGGCAGCGTCGTCGTCCCCTGACGAAGGTCGTTCCCAACTGGCTTTCCAAGCGCGGTTTCGGTACTCGTGAAATCGAGGATGTCGTCAACCACCTGGAAGGCCAGGCCGAGCTTTTCGCCGAATCGACGGCAGCCCTGGACCGACGGCTCATCCAGCCCGGCCAGTAGGGCCGCCCCATGCGACGCCAAGACGAACAGCGACGCAGTCTTGCCCCAGATCGTGCGGTAGTAGCGGTCGCGCGAGACGCGTTGCCAGGTGCGGCCCGCCTGGTGAGCGTTCGCCTCGTCAACCTGGCCCTGCGCCATTGCCCCGAGGGTCTCCGCGAACAGTTGAACGACCCGCAGGTTGCCCGTGGCGACACACGCTTGCGCGGCGCGAGAGAACAGGTAATCGCCCACCAGCACCGCCAGTTGATTGCCGATCTTCGTGAACAGCGTCGCGGAGCCGCGGCGCGTGTCCGACTCGTCCACGACGTCGTCATGAACGAGGCTGGCGGTGTGGAGCAGCTCCACGCCAATGGCCATGTCATTCATGGCATCCGGGTCCGCCTCTCCCACCCGGGCAATCCCGAGCGCCAGCGCCGGCCGCATCCGCTTGCCCGAACCCGGTAGCACCTGGGACAGCAGGGGCGACAGGATGGGATCGTCGATCTCGGCAAGCTCCGTGAGCGAGCGGTGGAGACGCTCCATACCTGGCCGAACAAGATCGTGCAGCACGGCCGTTGGATCGGGCGGGGCCACGACTGGCCGAGCAGAGCGGGAGGTCATGCGGGTGTCGCTCGGGGAAGGCTGCCGAAGGCGGGGAAGAGAAGGCAGCTCGCGGTCCAGAGATGGTGCGTCAGGGCATCGAAGGATATGTGCCGAAGCTGGGCGAGACGCTCAGCCGTGTGTCGGACGTACGCGGGCTCGTTGCGGCGGCCGCGGTGCGGCTCCGGTGCCAGGTATGGACAGTCGGTCTCCACCACCAGCCGATCCTCCGGCACCCGCGCCACCACATCTGGGAGCCCCCGAGAGTTCCGGAAGGTCACGGGCCCGGCGATGGAGACGAAATAGCCCGCGTCGAGCATTCGCTGTAAGAACACCGGGTCCTCGGACGAGAAACAGTGCAGGACTCCCGGTGGCTGCCCGGACGGCCTCCGAGCGGCCGAGCGCTCGAGGTGGACCGCGGCATCGGCGTCCGCATCTCGATTGTGTACCACGACTGGCTTCGCCACCTGCTCGGCCAATCGAAGGTGCCACGCGAAGACCTCCGCCTGGCGCGCCGGGGACGACCGATCGCGATAGTAGTCCAGCCCGGTCTCGCCGATGGCGACGACCTCCGGTTCTGCCGCCAGGGCTTCCAGGGTTTCTAGGTCGGCCGCACTCGCCCCCTGCGCGTCATTCGGGTGCAGGCCCACGCTGGCGCGGGCGAAATCCGGGTAGGCCCGGGCCAACGTCACCGCTGCCCGGCTCGTCGGCAGGTCATAACCAACACACAGGAGAGCGCCAACTCCGGCGCCACGGGCGCGCTCCAGGGTCTCCACTCGGTCGGCATCGAAGTGGCGCGTCTGAACGTGGGCGTGCGTGTCCACCAGGGAAGCCGGGATCATGCGGCGACAGCGCCTGGTGGCATCGGCGCGGAGCGGCTGCCCACGACGAGGGTGAACTCGCCCCGTGGTTCGCGAGCCTTCAGCCGGTCCAGCACCTCGCCTGCCCGGCCCCGGAGGACTTCTTCGAACTTCTTCGTCAGCTCGCGCGCCACCGCGAAAGGCCGATCCGGTCCGAGCACCGCCACCAGGTCCTCGACGGACTTGACGATGCGGTGGGGCGACTCAAAGACCACTAGCGTCTCCGGATCGTCCGCGTGCGCCCTGAGGAACGTCTGGCGCTGGGCGGTGGTACGGGGAAGAAAGCCGTGGAACGAGAATGCGTGCATGGGGAGTCCGCTGACCACCAGCGCGGCGAGCACCGCCGAAGGACCGGGCAGAGCCACGACCTCGTGGCCTGCCGCAAGCGCATCCCGCACAAGGGGGAAGCCGGGATCCGACACGCCTGGCATCCCCGCATCCGTCACGAGCGCCATGTCGCCTTCGGCCAGCCGATCCAGGAGCCGATTCCGCCGGGCGCCGGAGCTGAACTCGTGAAAGGCCACCAGTGGGGTGTGGATCTCGTGTGCTCGAAAGAGGGTGCGGGTCACGCGCGTGTCCTCGGCGGCCACGACTGGCACCTCTCGGAGCACGCGCAATGCGCGAAGCGTGACGTCTTCGAGATTTCCGATGGGCGTCGCCACCACGTACAGGGTTCCCACCACCACGCTCGCTGGACTGAATCCAATTTCAGGGTTTCCCGAAGTATACGAACGACCTGGCACGGCCTCGGGGGAGCGGGCCCCCGTCCGAACGGACGGGGGCCGACCCGCCGGCGTGCCGGCCGGGGGCTGGGCCGCTGGTGATAAGATGGGGCATGGATCGGTTCCGCCATATTCCCGCCGTTTCTGAGTCCCGCCGCGCTCCGCGGCGGACCAGGGCCGGGGAGGTGCAGGCCGGCCCCTGCCCGATACGAGAAACGCCCCGCGAGCGCTCTGCTCCGGGGCGTTTCCTATATCCGGCCCCCGTCGTCGTCCGCCGCCCGCTTCCCCCTCGACGTCTCCCCGGAGCCTGGTCCGCAGCATGACTACGACCACCAGTTCATCTGACCTTCACACTCACGCGCGCGGCCTGGGCGCCGAGCGCGAAGCCGAGATCGTCGCCGCCCGAGCCGACCGCCACCGGTCCGCCCGACTCCGACCCGCGTATGGCTTCGACGACGTGGCCATCGTGCCTGGCACTGAGGCCATCCACCCCGACGACGTGAATACCACGTTCCAACTGGGCGAGCACCGATTCGCCATCCCTTTCATCGCGTCGGCCATGGATGGCGTCGTGGACGTCCCGTTTGCGATCAAGATCGGCCAGATGGGCGGTCTTGGCGTCCTGAACCTGGACGGCTTGCAGACGCGGTACGAGGATCCGTCACAGCCACTCGCGGACATTGCCGCCGCCGAGCCGGGGCAGGTCACGGCGCTGATGCAGAAGCTGTATCAGGCGCCCGTCCGCGAGGACCTGGTTGGCCGCCGCATTGCGGAGATCAAACGAGCGGGGGTGAAAGCAGCGGTATCGTGTACCCCGACGACTGCTGGCCGCTTTGGCCCGCTCGCCGATGCCGCGGGGGTGGACCTCTTCGTCGTCCAGGCGACCGTCTCCACGCGCCGGTTCCGCTCTTCGCGGATCGCCGAGGGAGGCAGTGGCTATTCGGGCACCGGTGGCCACACCGCGCTGGACTTCGAGCAGTTTTGCCGCGCCATGCGGGCTCCTGTCGTGGTGGGAAACTGTGTCACCTACGAGGCCGCGCTGGAGTTGATGGACGCCGGGATTGCGGGCCTGCTGGTGGGGGTTGGCCCGGGCGCCGCCTGCACCAGCCGGGAGGTGCTCGGCATAGGTGTGCCGCAGGTGACGGCCACCCTTGACTGCTCGGCCGCCCGCGATGCCCACTACGCCCGCAGCGGTCGGTACGTTCCCATCATCACGGATGGTGGCATGAAGACCGGCGGCGACGTCTGCAAGGCGTTCGCCAGCGGTGCCGATGCCGTGATGATCGGCTCGCCGTTCGCCCAAGCCGAAGAAGCGCCGGGGCGGGGCCACCACTGGGGCATGGCGACACCGCACGCAGGCTTGCCGCGCGGCACGCGCATCAAGGTAGGGGTGAACGGCTCGCTCCAGACGATCCTCTTCGGACCAACCAGCAAAAGCGATGGCACCCAGAACTTCGTCGGCGCGTTGCGCACGTGCATGGGCACCGTCGGCGCGGGCACCATCCGAGACATGCACGAGGTGGAGATGGTGATTGCCCCGGCGATGAAGACGGAGGGCAAGAGCTGGCAGTTGAGCGGGGCGTTTTAGTGGCGGAGGCCGCCCAGGATACTCCCTATTCCCACCGCGTCCGCGCCTCCGACGATCTCGAAGTCGCCACGTACCTCGAGATTGCCGAGGCTCGGAACGAATCCACCCACATCGATCACGCCCAATCGACCGGCGAGCCGGTCGCCGCTTCGAGTGAGCCCCCCACCCGCGATGCCGTGGCAATCGTGGACTTCGGGTCGCAGTACAGCCAACTCATCGCCCGGCGCGTCCGCGAGAGCCATGTCTACTGTGAGCTGATCCCGCACGACATTTCCGAAGAACGGCTCCGGGCGCTTGCGCCAAGGGGGTTCATCCTGTCGGGCGGGCCCGCGAGCGTTTACGAGGCCGGGGCGCCCCTCCTGCCGCGAGTCATCCTGGAGAGCGGCAAACCTATTCTTGGCATCTGCTACGGAATGCAGGTGCTGGCCCACCAGATGGGGGGGCGCGTCCAGCCCGGCACCAAGCGAGAGTTCGGGCCGGCGGTGCTGCGCGTTTCCGATCCGCCGGCGTCGATCTTCAAGGACATTCCCCCGGAGATACCGGTCTGGATGAGCCACGGCGACGTGGTCGAGCAGTTGCCGCCGGGCTTCTCGGTGGCCGCGACCTCGGACAACTCACCGATGGCCGCCATGTCGAATGGGCACGGGGTCATGGGCCTGCAGTTCCACCCGGAGGTCGTCCACACCGCCTTCGGCAAGGAGTTGATCCGCAACTTTCTCTTCGAGGACTGCGGGTGCACAGGAACCTGGACGGCCCAGTCGTTCGTGGAGAAGGCTGTCGAGGACATTCGGGCCCAGGTTGGAACAGGCCGCGTCATCTGCGCGCTCTCGGGCGGCGTGGACTCCGCGGTGGTCGCGCTGCTGCTCCACCGGGCAGTCGGCGAGCAGTTGACGTGCATCTTCGTGGACAACGGCCTCCTGAGGCGTGACGAGCCAGAGCGGGTGGTGGAGACCTTCCGTCAGCACTTGAAGATCAACCTGATCCACGTCGATGCCATTGACCGGTTCCTGGACCGCTTGCAAGGGATTACGGACCCGGAGGAGAAGCGGCGCGTCATCGGCGACGAGTTCATCCGGGTTTTCGCCGAAGAAGCCCGAAAACTGGGGCACATCGATTTCCTAGCCCAGGGCACGCTGTACCCGGACGTGATCGAGTCGACCAGCCACGACACGGCCAACGTGGCCTCGCGCATCAAGACACACCACAACGTTGGGCTGCCGGACGACCTCCCGTTCCGACTGGTGGAACCGCTGCGCTACCTGTTCAAGGACGAGGTCCGTGAGGTCGGCGCGGCGCTCGGGCTGCCCGAGGAGATGGTCTGGCGGCATCCGTTCCCGGGGCCCGGGCTGAGCATCCGCGTGCTGGGAGAGGTGACGCGCGATCGGCTGGAGACACTGCGCTCGGCCGATGCCATCGTCATGGACGAAGTGCGCACCGCGGGTCTGTACCGCCAGGTGTGGCAGAGCTTTGCCGTGCTGACGCCTATACGAACCGTCGGCGTCATGGGCGACTATCGGACCTACGGCAACGTGGTGGCGCTCCGCATCGTGTCATCGCAGGACGCGATGACCGCTGATTGGGCGCGTGTTCCATACGACCTGCTCGCCAGGATCTCGAGCCGCATCGTCAACGAGGTGCCCGACGTGAACCGCGTGGTCCTCGACATCACGTCCAAACCACCAGGAACGATCGAGTGGGAGTGACATCCGCCCCGCAAGACTCTGCCTCCGCACGCACGACAGGAGGCTTCCGGGGTTCACACTCGGCGTACCAGTCAGTGTCCGTACACGCAGGATGACAGCCAGCGCAGGGAGGGGCCCCTCCCGCACCATGGCTCATACCTGCCCAATCCATGGCATGGCCACCCAGCCACTCGGTTGTGGCGTGTATCGCCTGGGGGTCTGACGTAAGGTCGTCGGGTTCGGCGCCGCCCCGGCTGCGCAACACCGAAGGGTTGCAACTTTATGGAGAATCATCCATATTTTGAGAGCGAGGCGCCCGGTCGGAAGCCCTGCATATGGCTGTTTGACTCGCTGGAGGTACTCAGAGATTCCCCCGATGCCGTCAAGGATGTGATAGGCCATGCCCTTGATGAGGCCCAGGCTGGCAGGAAGGCGAGTGGTGCCAAACCGCTCACGGGCGACAAGGCCTTCAAGGGAGGCAAGGTCCTGGAGGTCGTGGATGACTTCGACGGCGACACGTACCGTGCGGTCTACACGGTGCGATTCGCGGACGCGCTGTATGTTCTGCACACATTCATGAAGAAGTCCACGACAGGTCGCGAGACCCCGAAGCATGAGATCGAGTTGATCAAACGCCGGCTCGCATTTGCCGAGGAGCATTACCGAAAGCACGTGGCCCTCTTCACTCGGGGAGGCAAGAAAGGGAAACGGCCGTGAAGAAGAAGCAGACGACTGACGTGGACCGCGAGGTGTTCGTGGCGAGTGATGGCACGATTGTCCCAGTGGCCTGGGGCAGCGGGAACGTCTTCTGTGACATGGGCTACCCCGACGCCGACCTGGCGAAATACAAGTCGCGCCTGGCAGGCAAGATCGCGGAAGCAATTGAGCGGCGCGGGCTGACGCAGAAGCAAGCGGCCGCCACACTCGGCGTGGACCAGCCGCGAGTCTCGCACCTGGTGCGAGGCCAGCTCGCGGGTTTCTCAAGTGACACCCTGCTGGCCTTTCTCAAGAAGCTCGACTACGAGGTGACAATCGCGATCCACGACCGCCGGGCGGCTGTGGACGAGCAGGAATCGATCGCCGTCTAGCATGCGGGTCCTGGTAGTCGGCGGCGGCGGACGGGAGCACGCGCTGGTCTGGAAGCTGTTCGCCAGTCCTCAAGTGGAGGCCATCTTCTGCGCACCCGGGAACGCCGGCACCACGCTGATGGCTCAGAGCGTCGACGTTGATCCGCTCGACTTCCCGAAGCTCGGGGACGCCGTCGCTCGGGCCGGGATCGACCTGGTGGTGGTCGGGCCAGAGGCTCCGCTCGCGGCCGGGCTGGTGGATTTCCTGGAGGAACGCGGAGCGCGCGTCTTCGGCCCCAGCCGGGCCGCCGCCCAGATCGAAGCGAGCAAGGCCTGGACGAAGGAGCTTCTTCAGCGGCACGGCATTCCCACGGCGGTCTCGCGAACGGTTGACAGTCTCGAAGCAGGCATGGTCGCGGTGCACGAGCTCGGACCGCGCTGCGTCGTCAAGGCAGACGGCCTAGCGGCTGGCAAAGGCGTCTTCGTCGCGGATACCGCCGAGGAGGCAGAAGCCGCGCTCCGCGCCTTGCTCGAAGCGCGCGCACTCGGGGATGCTGGCGCACGGGTCGTGGTCGAAGAGCGCCTGGAGGGGCCGGAGCTTTCAGTCCTGCTGGTGACCGACGGCGAGCGAAGCGTGCTCATGCCGCCAGCGCGCGATTACAAGCGCTTGAAGGATGGCGACCAGGGTCCCAACACGGGCGGCATGGGTGGCTACACCCGCCCGCCCGATGTCTCCGACGCGCTGCTGGACTCCATCCAGGCGACGATTATCGGACCCACCTTGCAAGCGATGGCGGCGGAAGGGCGGCCCTACAAGGGCGTGCTCTACGCTGGCCTCATGCTGACTGCGGACGGGCCCAGGGTGCTGGAATACAACTGCCGGTTCGGCGACCCGGAGGCACAGTTGATCCTGCCGCTCCTGGAGAGCGATTTCGCAGAGTTGTGCCTCCAAGTGGCGGAAGGGCACCTGGACCCGGCCAGCGTGCGATGGGGCGGCGGCCATACGTGCGGCGTGGTCCTGGCCGCCGAGGG
Source organism: Chloroflexota bacterium (assembly GCA_016191465.1). GTDB lineage: Bacteria > Chloroflexota > UBA6077 > UBA6077 > CF-72 > JACPOP01. The sequence continues at coordinate 248,402 of JACPOP010000008.1, forward strand.
CTATCCCGAAGCGCCTCGGACCGGCGCTCCCATTAAGGGCCTGGACGATCTGCCCCCCGGCGTCATCGCTTTTCACGGCGGCACCCGGCTGCAGCAGGGCGGCGGGCTGTTCCGCGGCGGCGGTCGATCGGTGGTGACGGCCGGCGGCAGGGTGCTGACCGTGGTCGCCACGGCGCCAACCCTCGAGCACGCGCGGTCGCTGGTGTATGAGAACCTGGATACGCTGGACTTTGCGGGCAAGCAGTTCCGCACGGATATCGGCATTCCACCCGTGGGAAGCCCCGCGCCTGCCCCGAGGGCAACGTTGCCGCGGGCGAACCTGCTGGAAACGATCGTACCCACTCCTCAAAAGCCTTCGGCGCCCCAGGCAAATGCGCCGTCGACGCCGTCCCTCGCGACCCTCGCGGCTGCCCTTTCCGACGCCGCCGACTTCTTGCTCGAAGACGCCGAGTCGCGCCTGGATGTGCAAAGCGCGGCCCGAGCCTCCGCGCTCCGCACCCGGGTACGGCAAGCGCTCGCCGCGAGCAGCCCTGTCTCCACGAGCGCCGCGCCGGGTGCCGACCTGGTGGCCTCGTGATCCCCCGCTATACCCGTCCCGAGATGGGCCGAGTATGGTCTGAAGAGCGCAAGCTCGAGTTGTGGCTCAAGGTCGAAATCGCGGCGTGCGAAGCCTGGACCGACGCGGGCGTCATTCCGGCCGAGGACATGGTTGTTATCCGGGGTGCCACCGTCGATTCAGATCGGTGGGCTGATCTGATGGCCGAGACGCACCACGACATGATCTCGTTCACGCGCACCGTGGCCGAACGGCTGGGCCCGCCGGGCCGCTGGATCCATCTTGGCCTCACCTCGTCGGACGTGCTGGACACCGCGCTTTCGCTCCAGGTGCAGGACGCCGCCGACCTGCTAGCAGGAGGCCTGGACAAGCTGGACGAGGCGCTGTCCGAGCAGGCGGTTCGTCACAAGCTGACCCCGATGATCGGGCGGACCCACGGGATCCACGCCGAGCCCACCACGTTCGGGCACAAGCTGGCGGTCTACGTGGGCCAGGTCCGCCGCGCCCGCGAGCGGCTCGAACATGCCCGCGACGAGCTGCGCGTTGGAAAGCTCTCGGGTGCCGTGGGCACGCACGCCAACCTCCCCGCCGAGGTGGAGGAGAACGCGCTTGGCCGTCTCGGGCTGCGGGCCGCCGAGGCGGCGACGCAGATCCTCCAGCGGGATCGGCACGCGCAGTTCCTGTCCACGCTCGCGGTGGTCGGCGCGTCGCTGGAACAGCAGGCAACCGAAATCCGAGCCCTGCAACGCACCGAGGTGGGCGAGGCGCTGGAGCCATTTGCGGAGGGACAGCAGGGATCGAGCGCCATGCCCCACAAGCGGAACCCGGAGCTGTGCGAACGCGTGTGCGGCCTGGCGCGCCTGCTCCGCGGCTATGCCGTCACCGCGATGGAGAACGTGGCCCTCTGGCACGAGCGCGACATCAGCCATTCCAGCGCCGAGCGGGTCATCTTTCCCGATGCCTGCATCAGCCTGGACTACATGCTGGACATCTTCACCAATGTCATCGCCGACCTGGACGTTCGACCGGAGGCAATGGAGCGAAATCTCAACCTCACCCGAGGCCTGGTTTACTCGGGCCGTGTGCTCCTGGCGCTGGTAGAAGCAGGCATGGACCGCCAGGAAGCCTACGCGGTGGTGCAGGGCGCAGCGAAGCAGGTCTGGGCCGGTAAAGGCGACCTGAAGTCACACCTCGCCGCGCACCCTGACGTAACTGCGGTGCTCAGCGCCGAGGATCTGGACGCGCTGTTCGATCTCAGCTACCACCTGCGCGGCATCGAAGTCGCGTTCGCACGACTCGGGCTATCGTAGTCGTGGCTCAAGCAGTTCGCGAGACCACACTCCCGGGCCTGCCCCTGTACCGCCGGGGCAAGGTCCGTGAGTTATATGCGGTCGGCGACGGCCTGCTGTTGATGGTGGCTTCGGACCGCATTTCCGCGTTCGACGTGGTGATGGATCAACTGGTCCCTGACAAGGGCCGCATCCTCACCGCGCTTTCCCGCTTCTGGTTCGCACGCACGGCGTCTGTCGTGCCGAATCACCTCGTCACTACCAACGTGGACGACTTCCCCGAGGCGGCACGTGCTCATCGCAGTGTGGTGGCAGGACGCTCGATGCTGGTCCGCCACGCCGAACGGATTGACGTGGAGTGCGTGGTGCGGGGCTACCTCGCGGGCTCGGGCTGGGCCGAGTACCGAGCCGACGGAACGCTGGCGGAGGAGACTCTGCCGCCAGGACTCGAAGAGTCGGCACGACTGCCTGAGCCACGCTTCACCCCCGCGATCAAGGCGGAATCCGGCCACGACGAGAACATCTCGCGGGCGACCTTACGGGACATGGTGGGCGCGGAGACGGCACATCTGCTGGAATCGGCCAGCCTGCGTCTCTACGCGGCCGCGGAGGAGCACCTCCACGCAAGAGGGCTGATCCTGGCTGACACAAAGTTCGAGTTTGGCTTCCACGATGGAGCGTTGCTGCTGATCGACGAAGTGCTCACGCCGGATTCATCTCGCTACTGGCCTACCCACGGATACCGTCCCGGCCGGCCGCAGCCCAGCTTCGACAAGCAGTACCTGCGCGACTATCTTGAGGGCACGGAGTGGAACAAGCAGCCTCCGCCCCCGCCCCTGCCAGCGGAGGTGGTGGACGCCACCGCCGCACGCTACCGCGAGGCCCTCGAGCGGGTGACCGGTACACCCCTGGAGGACCTCCCCCGATGACCTGGCACGCCGAGGTGCGCGTGATGCTGAAGCCTTCCGTCAACGACCCGCAGGGCCTCTCGATCCGCGGCGGCCTACATGCGCTCGGATTTGACGGCGTCGAGGCCGTTCGAGCCGGAAAGCTGATCCAGGTGCGGCTCGAAGCCGCTTCACGCGAGGCGGCCGAACGTGCCGTGGACGAGATGTGCGCCCGGCTGCTCGCGAACCCCGTGATCGAGCAGTACGCGTTTACGCTGACCGAGGCGCTCGTCGCGCCCGCCACACGCTAGCGCGCTCGCTCAGCGGCTCCAGGACTGCCGCCGTTACGGGCTGCCGGCCCAGCCGAGACCTGCCCTCGGCGTCGCGCTTGCCGTGGTCGTCCGACCCGCCCGTAACCAGCAGCCCAAGCTCGTCGGCAACCCGCCGGTAGTGCTCGCTTCCCCAGCCGTGCGGGATCCACTGCCAGGCCTCCAGTGCATCGAGTCCGCACTCCGCGTACGCGCGAAGCTCGGCGGCCGTCTGGAGGGGCTCCCCGCGGCGCAGCTTCGCCGGGTGCGCCAGAGAGACGATCCCACCGGCGCCGTGGACCAGGTCCACCGCCTCGCGCAAGGTGTAGGCGCGCGGCTCGTCGGCAGCCATCCGGAGCAACCGCATGCCGGTCCCCGCGGGCAGGCCACGCAGGACCCCGCGCTGGAGCATCCCGAACACCAGCGCGGCGCCGCCCGCATAGCGGTGACGGTAACCCTCCAGGTGGCTGCGCTCAAGGCGGATGCCGAGGGCGCCGATTGCCGCCAGCACAGTGTCCACATGCGTCTCCATCAACCGCCGTGCCCGTGCCAGCGCCGCCAGGAGAGCGGCGTCCTCGCGGTCTACCCAGTAGCCCAGCAGGTGCACCGCCCGACGGCCCTGAAGTCGGGCGGCGGTCATTTCGATGCCGGCAATCACCTGCACACCACGGCTCAGCCCCGCGCTCTCCGCCTCCGCAAGCCCGCTGAGCACGTCATGATCGGTGAGCGCTATGGTCGAGAGTCCAGCCGCGTGGGCAGCACCCACAACATCCGTGGGGCTGAGGCGTCCGTCCGAGTGGCTCGAGTGCAGGTGCAGATCGATCAGCGCACCGCTCAGATCACGCCTTTCGTGGAGGGAACCTGGCTGCCAAGCCGGGGATCATGTCGCGTGGCGTCGTCGAGGGCGCGGGCAAGGGCCTTGAAGGTGGCCTCGGCTCGATGGTGGTCGTTCTCGCCAGCGAGCAGGCGCACGTGCAAGGAGAACCGTCCTTCCTGCGCCAGCGACTGCAGGAAGTGTGGGATCAGCTCGGTCGGAAGGTCGCCAATGGCAGCCCCGCGAAACGGCAGGTCGATGCTGCTCCAGGGCCGGCCGCCCAGGTCAATCGCCACGAGGACCAGCGCTTCGTCCAGCGGGACAGTGGCATCGCCGAAGCGGCGGATGGCGCGGCGCTCGCCGAGTGCCTCGTTCAACCCCTGTCCAAGCGCCAGGCCGACGTCCTCGGCGGAGTGGTGCTGGTCCACGTGCAGGTCGCCCTCGGCGCGCACCGTCAAATCGAACCGCGCATGGCGGGCCAGGCTGTCCAGCATGTGATCCAGGAAGCCAATCCCGGTGTTCACGTCGCCATGGCCCGAGCCGTCGACGTTCAATGCAAGCTCTACCCGAGTCTCGCGCGTCTCGCGGCGGACCGTCGCCGTGCGGGGCGCCATGCTGTTAGCCATCATCTCTGCAGGCGATGGTAGCAACGCCGGACGTGGGGCGGTCCTTCGGGTCGGGTCGGGTTGTGCCATGAGGTCGATGCAGCCTGCCCCTCTCCGTCACGCGACGCCGGACGGGGCCGTAAAAGAAGCGTGCGGCAGAAAGTACTCTGGACCCCGACCGCGTTCCCTGCCACTATCCCCGCGTGCTGAGGCGTCCTGTCGCCCGCGTCCGCCCGCTGGTGCCGGCCTGGCGCCAGGCTTCGCGCGTTCGATGCGGCGCCTCGGTCCGTGCGGTCGCGGGAGGCGCACCCACGTGAGGGCCGAGGCGCCCATCCAGAACAGCACCGCTCGAGCATTGCCGGGCGCGTCGGCTACCGCGCTCGGGCGTTTTCGAGCGGCCGGCGCTTCGGTCCTGCACGTGCTGCTGGGTGGGCACCCGTGGCCGGCCAGCGGCCCGTGGGGCCGCGTGGGGCAGGTACTGCTGCTGGCAGCCGCGCTGGCCTATGTGCTGGCCGAGGCTCCGAGCGGAGGCTTCGGCCCGCTTAGCGACCGCTTCGCCGGGAACGACCTCGTGCCCTACCTGGGCGCGGCGCGGACCGTGGCCGATGGCGACGTTCGCCAGTTGTATGACCCCGTTCGCCAGCAGGCTGCCCAGGCCGCCCTGCTGGGTCCGCTCGGCCTCCAGCCGAAGGGCATGGAGTTTGTCAATCCACCCCTCTGGGCCGCCGTGCTCGTCCCGCTCCTGCCGCTGGGCCTGTATGCCGCTGATTTTCTGTGGCGGCTTCTCCTGGTGCTTGGCTCGGGTGCCGCGCTCCTGCGGGCGTCCCCCGCGAAGGCAGCCCGGCCGGCGTGGCTGCTCCTCCTATTCTTTCCGTTCATCCAGGCAGTTCACCACCGCAGCATGGTGGTTGTACTGCTCGCCGCGTTCACCGGCTGGGTGCTGCTAGCGCGCGCTGGCAAGCCGGGCGCCGCGGGGCTCGTGATCAGCCTGCTGCTCTTGAAGCCCCAGTACGCGGTCGTCCCATTCCTGCTCTTGCTCGGTCGGCGCGAGTGGCGGCAGATCTCCGGCTTCGCCGTGGGAGCCGCCCTGCAGGCCGTTCTCACGGTGGCACTGCTGATGGCCGGCGGCGGAGCACCGGGCGTGGATGCGATCCTGCCGTTCGTGGGCTTCGGCGGCGACAACTCCGGGGCGATGGTGGAGACCCACGTGAACCTGCGCGCGCTGATCGCCCGCTTCGGGACCGATCTCAGCGGGTGGGGACCGTACGTGCTGCTGGGAATCGGTACCCTGGCAAGTTTGGCAGTGCTGCTCGTGCTGCTCCCGCGCAACCTGCTCGCCAATGATTGGAGCGTGCTCGCCGTGGCCGCGGGCACCAATCTGCTCGCGCCCTACAACCAGGTGACCGGGTTGACCCTGCTGCTCGTACCGGCGATCGGGCTGCTGCTCACGCGCAGCACCGCGAAACCCGTGGGTATGGATTCGGCACGTTTCCGCGGAGCTGGCGGCAGGCGCACCCCGTTTCACACGATGAAGCGCGACGTGCTGAGCACGGATCCCCGCGTGGCCGCACTGGCGGTGGCGCTGGCCCTGCCGTCGCTGGGAATCTTGCTCGCACCGCTCGCAGAATCGTGGTACCTGGTCGGCGCCTGGGCGAGCGTGGTGACCGCGCTTGTACTCGGGCTAGCCGGCTCACGGAGCAGCAGGCCGGCGCCGCTCCGTGGGCCTGCCTGAGGTGCGGGGCGTGCGCTCGGCAGGGACAGGCGATCCGCGGATCGAGGACGCGGCCGGGTCGAGCGGCGTGGCTGTACCTCTAACCGCACGCCCCACATCCGGGGAGCCGCGCCCCCCGAATTCGCGGGGACTCCCCGCGACGTCCATCGGGTGGGGCTGGGCCAGCGCGCTGGTGCTGGCGGTACTGCTTCCCCTGCTCCAGCCGATCCTGGCGCAGCCGCTGCACCTGGCAGTGCAACCCCACCCCACGCTAGGGGCGATCCTGGAGAGTGAGCAGCCGCTCACCGTTCGGCAGCCCGCCGGGGCCTGGGTGCTGGCGCTGTGCGTGGTCTGGTTCGCACTCGCGTACCTCAGCCGCACGCGCGTGCCGTGGTGGGAGGGAGCGCTCATCGCGGCCGGCGCGCTGTTCGCGCTGCTACGGCTGGGCAACGTGCCGGTATTCGCGGCAATGGCTGCCATTCCACTCGCACGCCGGTTTGCCCTTTCGCCCGTGCCTCGTCCGGGCCTGGTTGCCGCGCTCGGTGCGTTACTCGCCGGGCTGGGCCTGCTCGCCGCCGCGCGTGGCCTTCCCGTCGCGGCGCCTCCGGCCGCCATCGCGCCGCTCCGCCCGTCCAGCGGCGCCGTGTTCACGTCCCGCGCCTGGGCTGACAGCCTCAAGTCGCAGCTCGCGAGCGACCGCCAGGTCCTCGGTGCCGGCGACCCCTGGGACATGCCCGTAGAGTTCTGGACCGACTACCAGCGTGTCTCCCTCGGGCACGTTACCTGGCAGGAGATCCTGCGCCGCTGGAATGTCAGCGCGCTGGTGCTGGACGCCAGCGGCAGCCAGCGTCGTGCGGCGGACCTTGTCCGGCGCCCCGGCTCGGGCTGGCGCGTCGTGCTGGACGATGGCGTCGCGCTGGCGGCGATCAGAGACAGCGGGTGACGTTCGCGCCAGGACGGTTGCGGCTGAAGCACGTGTGGGCCCTGGCGGCCGTTGTCGCCACCCTGCCGGCGAACGCGTGTACGCCCACGGCCATCGTGGATCTCGGCTGGACGATTCAATCCGGCGCCTGGATGCTGGAGCGCGGGAGTGTGCTCGTGGAAGACCCATTCACCTGGGCACCCAGGGCCACGGGCGTGGTAGACCAGCAGTGGCTGGCACAGGTGCTCTTCGCCACCTGGTACCGCGCCGGCGGGTTTCCACTTGTCATCGGGGCCACGGCGCTGGCCGCGAGCGCGGCGTACGCGCTGATCCTGGCCGCCGGGCTGGCGCGCGGGGCCGGCTGGCGGACTGCCGCGGCGCTGACCGTGGCCGCGTACCTGCTCGGAGCGACCAACCTCGGTGCGCGGGCGCAAACGCTGGCGTACCCGCTCCTGGGGCTCGTCCTGCTCGCGGCGGCGCTCCGTCGGCGTGGCAGCATGGGACGAGTCGGCCGCTGGGCCTGGCGAGCGCTTCCGCTGCTCTTCGCGCTCTGGGCGAACCTGCACGGCTCGTACCCCCTGGGGCTGCTGGTGCTCCTCGCCGAGGCGCTGGGCCGATCCCTGGAGCAGCGCTCGGCACGTGCTGAACGGGACCGCTGGCTCCACCTCGGGTCCTGTGTGCTGGCAACCCTCGTCACGCCCTTCGGGCTCGGCGGCTGGGCCTACCTGGCCGGCATTGGCGGGAACCCCATCATTCGCAACCTGGTCGCGGAGTGGGCGCCCCCGCCAGTCGGCTCCTATTCTGGAGCGCTCCTGTACCTTTCGCTGGCGGTCGTGGCCTCGCGAGCGCTGAGTCGGCGCCGACCGCTTGCAACCGCCGACTGGATTACCCTTGCCTCGTTCGGCGCGCTAGCGCTTCTGTCAAGCCGCGCGGTGGCCTGGTGGGGCCTGGCCGCCACTCCCGTCGTGGCCAGCCTGCTAGCGACGCCCGGCGCCCTCCCGCGGGCGCCCGAGCGGCGCGAGATGGCCGGCGTCAACTGGGCAATCGCGATGGTCCTCCTCGGGCTGGCCGCGCTCAGCCTTCCGTGGACCAAGAGCATGAATCCGCTGCTGCCCGCCAACCTTCGCGGGTTCATCCGGCCCGAGACTCCGACCGCCCTGGCCGAGGCGCTCTCGGCTATGGACTCACGGGCAATCTTTAACGAGTCCACCTGGGGTGGTTACATCGATTTCGCGCTCTGGCCTAAGCAGCGCGCGTTTGTCGACGGACGCATCGAGCTGTACCCGCAAGCAGTCTGGGACGACTACGTCGCGCTCACCTACCCGGTGGCCGGCTGGCAGTCAATAGCAGACCGCTACCGGTTCGACGCTCTCGTATTGGATCGTCGATTGACGCCCGAGCTCATGCAAGCCGCCGCGGCCAGTCTGGCCTGGCGCCCGGTCTACGAGGACGAGCGGGGAATCATCTTCCAGCGCGTGTCGCCATGAGTCCTGGAAGTCGAGCGGCTGCCTCTCGGGCTCGGGCCTTCGGTCCTTCGCTCGACCAGACGTGGGTGCTGCTGCTCCTGGCCGCTGCATTCGAGCTCCCGCTTGCAGCGCCGGTGACGATTATCGACCTTGGCTGGACCGTCCGCCTGGGGCTGCTGATCCTGGGCGGCCAGGGGCTCACGGCGCCAGACCCGTTCACATCTGCACCGCCGGCGCTGCCGCAGGTGAACGCCCAGTGGCTGGGCCAGCTGCTGTACGGCGCGGCGTGGAGCCTGGGAGGGCTCGAGGCCACGCTCCTCCTCAACGCGCTGGCTGCCACCCTCACGATGGCGCTCGTCCTTGCCGCGTGCCACGAGCGATCCCGGGATTGGCGCATTGCCTGCGCTGCCGGCGTGACCGCCCTGGCCATGGCCGCGACGAACCTGGGCGGGCGTCCGCAGACGCTGGCCTACCCGCTCTTCGCCCTGTTCCTCCTGGTGCTCACACGCTCACGGCGCTCGATCAGCCGGGCTGTTTGGCTCCTGCCGGTCGGGACCGCCGTGTGGGCCAACCTGCACGGCTCGTTTGTGCTGGGGGTGCTGCTCGTGGCCTCAGAGGCACTCGGGGCGTGGTGGGAGCGGCGTCCTCGCTGGCGCTGGCTGGCGCTGGCGGCTGCCGCCAGCGCGGTGGCATCTCTGGCCAACCCACTTGGCCCAGGATTGCTCCGATACGTCGCGGGTATCGGCGCGAACCCCGTCATCCGAGATTTCCTGACCGAGTGGACGCCGACATCCATTGCGCAGCGGGAGGGCATGCTGTTCTTCGCCTCCATCGCGCTGGTGGGCGGGACGCTGGCGTACCGACGCTCAGCACTGGCCACGGCAGACTGGATCTTGCTGGCGAGCTTCGCGCTGCTCGCCGTGCTGGCGGTTCGGTCGGTGGTGTGGTGGGGGCTCGTTGCCGCGCCGATCCTTGCAAGCAGTTGGGCCCCGCCTCCCGCCGGGCGGGCCGCACGGCCGGTCGGCATCCGCGGCGCGAACCTGGCACTTTCCGTCGCCGTGCTGGGCATTCTGGCGCTGCTCCTGCCCTGGGTGCGACCCAACCTGTGGTTCCTGCCCGAGGAGCGGCGCCGGCTGCTCTCCGCCGACCTGCCCGTGGCCGCGGCCGCGTACCTGCGCGAAAACCCTTCCACGGCAGTGCTCTTCAATGAGTCCACGTGGGGCGGGTACCTCGATCTCGCGGTGTGGCCCGCACGCCAGCCCTGGCTGGACACGCGAGCAGAGCTGCACCCACCGTCCGTGTGGCTGGATTACCTCTTCGCGGTCTATCCCGGCGCCGATTGGAGCGACATCCTCGACCGGAACGGGGTGGACAGTGTGCTGCTCAGCACCGAGCGCACCCCCGAGCTCGCACGCCTCTTAGATGAGAGCCCCGCCTGGGAACGGCGATACGTCGACGGCCAGGCAGCGCTGTTCGAGCGCCGAGCGGGGAGCCGCTGAGGCTCAGGAAACGGCGGCCGCCTGGCCGAGGTGGCGCTTGAGCGCCTCGAAGGTCCAGGAGCGATGCTCGAATACGTACCGCACCTGGGTGGCCGAGACGTCGGTTGCGCCGGCACGTCGGAGCGCTTCGACGGAAGGCAGCAGAACGGCCTCACTGACCACGACCGTCACGGCCCACCAGGCGGCGCCGCCCTCGCCGTGCGCGTCCTTCGGGTACACACGGGCGACGGTGGGTCCCCGCAGTCCCAACGATTGGCCGCCGGCCGCTACCACACGTGCGGCAACCGCGTCGGCCGAGTCTCCGACGATGTTGGCGGTCAACGACACGTGCTGCCGGGCGCGCAGGTGGGCTTCAATCAGTTCCAGCAGGCAGCGTGTCGCCTCGAGCTTGTGCGCGCTGGCTTGGAGCGCGACGCGGTTCCCAATCAGGCACGCCTGCGAGCGGACCACTGTGCCACCGCCAATCGTCTTGAGCCGGTTTTCTCGCAGCGTGACGCCGCTCGAGGTGAGGTCGGAAATGACGTCGGCAGTGTCCAGCGACGGAGCCGCCTCGAGCGCCCCACTCACTTCCACGAGCACGAAGTGCGTCATCCCACGGTCGTACAGGAACTGCCGGGTGAGATTGACGTACTTCGTGGCAACCCGCAGCTCGCGGCCCGCGCCGCGCAGGTCCGCGGTCACTTCCGCCAGGTCGGACACGTCGGCAACGTCCACCCAGCCCTCCGGGACCGCCAGCACGAGCGCGCAGTTCTGGTAGCCCAGCTCGCCATGCACGATCACGATGTCGTCGTCTTCCGCTCGGTGTTCGGCCACGATGTCGAAGCCCGTGATCCCGAGGTCCACCGTCCCCTCGTCCACTTCGTCGAAGATGTCGGTGGCGCGCTGGAACACGACTTCCACTCGTCCCGTGGGCAGCCCGAGCATCGTGGCGCGGTACTGCCGCGGGTTCGTCCGATCAACCCGAAGACCGCACGCCTGGAGGAAGCGCAGCGTATCGTCCTCCATGCCCTTCGACGGGATGGCGAGGCGGAGCTGGCCCCCGTGGCCGTTCGGCAGACTCACCCTGCCAACGCCTGCACCGCCGCGACGACATCCTCCACGGGCACACGGCGCTCCTCTCGCGACGCCATTCCGCGCACGATCGCCTGCCCCTTCGCACGCTCCTCTGCGCCGATGAGAACCGTGGCGGCGATCCCGGAACGGTCGGCGTGGCGCAGTGCGTTCTTCACGCCGCGCAGGCGCACGTCCTGCTCTACGCGCATCCCGCCCGCAGCCCGGAGGGTCGCCGCCACGTGCAGTGCCACCGCCAGGTCGTCGTGGGCCACGGGCACAACCAGCACCTTCGGCGATGCGGCCGGAGTGGGACCGCCCCGTTCCGTTGCGAGGGCCAAGCGCTCCAGCCCGTACGCGAAACCCGACGCTGGGACCGCCTCGCGCCCACCCAGCGCGCGAATTAAGTCGTCGTACCGGCCGCCGCCGCAGACCTGGAGTGGACCACCTTCATCGTCCACGTAGACCTCGAAGACGATACCCGTGTAGTACCGCAGCCCCCGCGCGAGTGCCAGGTCCACCTCCCAGGTTGCTCCATCATCCCTGTTCGGCACGGAGCCGTGGGCCCGCAGGAACCTCAGCGCGGCCTCCACCTCGTCCAATGGGGCGGTGCTCAGGCCGTTCTGCTCCACGAGCGCGCGCAGAGCACCAAGCCTGTCCGGCTCCCCTGACGCCTCGTGCAGGCGAGCCACGAACGCCACCGCTCGACGAACCCGCTCGGTCGGATCAGCACGAGTGGCCTTGGCCAGCAGGCGCTGAATGATCTGGTGCGGCGTGCGTGCACTGCCTTCAAGGGGCAGGCTGACCCGCCGCATGAGGTCCGCGGCCAGCGCGGTCGCCTGGTCGGGTGGCAGCCCAGCCAGGCCCTCGAAAGCCGGGGCACCGTCGCTGGGTACGGCTGCCTCGTCCGCGCCGGCGCCAAGCAACCCGAGAATTCGCGTGGTAGCCTCATCCACCGTCAGTCGACCACGCGCCAGGGGCTCCATCTGGTCCAGGATCAAACCCTGCGCATGCTCGGAGATCCCGAGCTGGCGAAGCATCTGGAGCACCACGCCCAGGTGCCCGACCACGAGTCGATACCGCTGGAGCCCCACGGCCCACAGGCCAGAAAGGGCGAGGTGCAGCACTTCGGCATCGGCCACCGGCCCGCTGGCGCCGATGAGCTCGAGCCCCAGCACGGTGTACTGTCGCTGCCGGCCCCGCGAGGGTCGCTCGTAGCGGAACTCGGGCCCCGTGTACTGCAACCGCAGCGGTAAGCTGCGCCCCTGGAACTCGTTGACGAACAGACGCATCACGCTCGCGGTGTGCTCGGGCCGGAGGCACAGCCGCCGATTCCAGTGGGCGAACGCGTACATGCGCGCTACGATCTCGTCCCCCGACTTGCGAAGGAAGAGCTCGAGCGGCTCGAGGATGGGCGTGTCCACGCCCTCGTAGCCGAACGACTCGAAGCGCTCGTGCAGCGCTTCCGCGAGGGCGCGCAGCCGCCGCTGCTGTACCGGCAGGACGTCGGTGGTCCCGCGCACCCGCTGGACAGGACTGGCGATCGAGTACGGGACGTCTGCCCTCACGGTAGCCACAGCGCGCGGAGTGTAAGGAACGGAGGCGCCGTCCCTACTGACGGGTTCCGCTGGATCAGTATCATGGCGCGGGTTTGACGGTCCAGCCGATGCAGCGCACGCCGCCTGTCCGCATTCTGCTCGTAGAGCGCGTACCAGTGCTCTCGTCCGAGACGCGCTCGGCACTGTCGACGAGCACAGCCTTCCAGGTGGTGGGTCATGCCACGAACGCCGTCGATGCGACGCGTTCGGCGCGCGCGACGAAGCCAGATCTGGCGGTCTGCGAAACAACGCTGCCCGAGCCAGGCGCACTGGAGCTCGCGCGCTTCTTTCGGGTGCGCATGCCAGAGACCCGGGTGGTGTTCATGACTCGCGGCCAGAACGAGAGCGAGCTCTTCGAGGCGGCTCGGGTCGGGGTGTCCGCATACCTCAGTGGCGGAATGGAGCCGGCCGACTTTCTCCGGGCGCTCCTGCGGGTGGCGCATGGCGAGTACCTCATCGACGACGCGGTCGCTCGGACGCCAGCCGTCGCGGTCCGCATCCTGGCCCTGTTCCGGGCCGGCTCGGACAAGGCGGTCCCGCCCGGTCAGTGGTCGGCCGCGGCGTCCCTGGAGAGCGCTGCCCCGGCAGCCCGGCTCGCTCCGCTCTTCGTGCCCCTGTCGCCGCGGGAGATTGAGATCCTGGACCTCGTCGCCCGCGGGAACTCCAATAAGCTCGTCGCGCGGCAGCTCGGGATCTCGGACCAGACGGTCAAGAACCACATCACCACCATTCTGCGAAAGCTGGAAGTCAACGACCGCACCGAAGCCGTGGTGACCGCGCTGCGAAATGGATGGATCAAAATTGACGCGCCGGCGCGCGCGGCCGGCAACGTCTGACCTTTGCAGCCGTCCCGGTAGTACTTTCCTCCCAACTGTGCCGAAAAGGTGATTGTGCTCGCCGTGGACCGCTGCTATTCTCGGCTCGTCTTCGCTACCGCAGGTCGCGGTATCAGCCTGTCAGAGGAGGTGAAAGCCGAGGGTCACGTCACCGGGAATCGGGTTCGGGCAGCAAACACGCCATTCTTGTCGTTCCTCTATCCATCCGCGCTCCCCGCGCCCACCGGCCAGGTGGAACCTCCAGGACTTCAATTGCGCACCAGCGATCGGCCAGCCGGGTAAGCCCGTACCGCGGGCGCGAATCCGCTGGCTTGACACACCGAGCTACCGCTGGCACGGCGTACGTGCCCACCCGCCGGGGTCTCGCAGGAGACCTCCAGTCTGAATCGGAGCTTCCCATGACACATCGCGAACAAGCCCAGGGCCTCGTTGAGTACGGCCTGATCATCGCCCTGGTGGCCCTGCTGGCCATCGGCGGCCTCGTCCTCCTCGGCCCAATCCTGGGCAGCATGTTCTCGAGCATGACCGGCTCGGTCTAACCGACCGTTTCATCTTCGACCCTGGAAGGCTCGGCTCCGCGCGTCGGAGCCGAGCCTTCCGTTTTTTGTGGTTGTGGGAAACTTCCGGCCCCCGGCCCCCGGGAGTACTTTCGTTTGATTGAGTGGCCGCGGGTGCGCACCTATAATCGGCCAACCTCGGGGGCACGCCTCACGGCCGCAAGCGCGCTGGCGTGCGCGCCGCACCGCGTGAAGGACACAGCGTGAACCGCAAGCGACTTGGTTACTACCTCATCGGCGGGGGCATCGTCATGGCCCTCGCGGTGGGCATTCTCGTCTACTTCCGCGTGGCCGACGCCGAGGCCGTGAAAGCCCAGCTCCCGAAAGCCCGCGTGGTAATCGCGACCGTGGACATCCCGCCGCGCACGGAGATCTCGTCTTCGATGATTGCGGTCCGGACCGTGCCGGATGAGCTGGTCCAGGTCGGCGCCACGAGCAAGCCCGAGGACGTGGTCGGCAAGTTCACCCCGAACGCGATTCAGAAGGGTGAAGTGGTGACCACCACCCGAATCGGCCCCGTCGCGGCCAAGAACGCCCCGTCCTTCAAGATTGAGAAGGGGAAGGTGATGTACGTCATGCCGGTGGACTTTGGCGGATCCGGTAAACCCTTCTCGATCGCCAAGGTCAACGCGCTCCGCGCGGGGGACCGGGTGGACCTGCTCTACAGCACGGTCAACGCGCCGCAAACCACCGGCGCAGCCGACCAGCAGGTCGAGCCGACCGCGCTGATCCCGTTCCTCTCGACCCGCATCATGCTGCAGGACCTGCGTATCCAGGAGATCGGCGCGTACGCGCCAGACGGTACGTTGATCTCCGCGAGCGGGGACCCCACCAACAAGGAATCGAAGTCCTCCATCGCCACGTCTGACATCATCTTCATCGTGCAGCCCGAGGAAGCGCTGGTGCTGAAATGGCTGAAGGACGCCGCGTCCTTCTATCGCACCAGCAACCGGCTCGCCGAGCCGCTGGAAATGGTGTTGCGCTCACCCGCGGACGATGAAAAGGCAGATGCCAACCTGCTGGTGAATTTCAATTACATGCGCGAGAAGTACAACCTCGCACCGGTCACACCGGCGAGCCCGGCCACGGCCGGTCGCTAACCCGAGTCCGCGGCGCCGCGCGTGGATTGCCGCATCGCACAGTTCTGCCTGCACCCTCGGAGGCTGGTCGTATGTCACTGCTGAAACGCATCGAAGGAGCCACGCTCGCCCCACCTGCACCGGCCTATCCGGTCGCTCCGCCGCCGGCCCCCGTGCCACCGCCCCCGGTCGGTGGCGGAGCAGGCACGCCCGTCGCGCCTCCACCGCCCGCGCACGCACCCGCTGCGCCGACGGCGAACCCGTTCGGAGGCGGAGCCGGCCAGCCGCCGCGTGGGCAGGCACCCGGCGCGAACAACCAGGCCGTTGAGGCGCAACGGGGGCTGAAGCAGCGGGTCAAGATGAAGCTCGTCTCCGAGCTTGATCCAACCATGGATACCTCCAAGTCCGACGAGGTTCGCCAGAAGCTGAAGAGCCTGTTCGATCAGATCATCGACCAGGAAAACATGGTCCTCACAAAGCTGGAGAAAGAGCGCCTGTTCGAGGAGCTCGCGGCTGACGTCATCGGCTTCGGCCCGATCGAGCCGCTGCTGCAGGACCCCACGGTGTCTGAGGTGATGATCAACGGGCCCAAGAAGATCTTCGTCGAGCGCAAGGGCAAGGTCGTGCTCTCCGAGGTGCAGTTCGACGACGACGAGCACGTGCGACGCATCATCGACCGCATCGTTTCGCCGCTAGGCCGCCACGTCGACGAGTCCAGCCCCATCTGCGATGCGCGTTTGCCTGACGGCTCGCGCGTGAACATCGTCATTCCACCCATCTCGCTCGTGGGCCCCGCGGTCACCATCCGAAAGTTCTCGAAAGAGAAGCTGAAGGTGGACGACCTGATCCGCTTCGGCTCGATGACGCCCGAGATCGCCGAGTTCCTCAAAGCGTGCGTCGTCGCACGGCTAAACATCGTCATCTCCGGCGGCACCGGCTCTGGCAAGACGACGTTGCTCAACGTCATCTCCAACTTCATCCCGGATGACGAGCGAATCATCAGCATCGAAGATTCCGCCGAGCTGCAGATTAGCAAAGAGCACTGGATCCGCATGGAGACGCGCCCGCCGAACGTGGAGGGTACGGGCGCCATCACCGCCACCGATTGTGTGAAGGCCACCCTGCGTATGCGGCCCGAGCGAGTGATCATCGGCGAGTGCCGCGGCAAGGAAGCGCTGGACATGTTGCAGGCCATGAACACGGGCCACGATGGCTCGCTCACCACCGGCCACGCCAACACCCCGCGCGATATGCTGGCTCGCCTCGAGACGATGGTGCTGATGGCAGGGATGGACCTGCCGGTGCGCGCCATTCGCGAGCAGATTAGCTCGGCAGTGGACATGGTGATTCAGCAAAGCCGCATGCGCGACGGCTCGCGCAAGATCACCTACATCACCGAGGTCCAGGGTATGGAGGGCGAGAAGGTGACGCTCCAGGACATCTTCACCTTCGAACAAGAGGCTTTCGAGAACGGCAAGGTGATCGGCAAGATCAAACCTACGGGCGTTCGGCCCAAGTTCATGCCGAAGATCGAGGACGCCGGCATCGTCATTCCCCCGAGCGTCTTCGGCATCTCCGGCGGCTTCTTTTAGGCCACGAGCAAACCACCGAGCCCCATCCGTCGATGTCTGTCGAGGCCCTATTCGCGTTCCTTACCGTCGGGGCAGTCGTGTGCCTGGTCTTCGGGCTTGAGCGTGCCCTCAAGCCCGATACCAGCCACGTCGACAGGCGCATTCGCCGGTACGGCAAACAGGCGTTCGTCCTCTCGGAGCAGGAGCAGAAGCAGGCTGCCTCAAAAATCGTGAGCGACGCGCTCTCGAAGCGCATCGAGGAGTCAGTCTCGGGCCGTTCCTTCGCCGCGGCGCTTCAGACGGAGATTGCCAGAGCCAACCTCAAGCTCACCGTCGGCGAGTTCCTGATCCTGCAGGGCTCCGCAGCGATCATCATCGGCCTGCTGGCCTGGTTCATTTCCGGCGCCATCATCGTAGGGATCGTGTTTGGCATCGCCGGGACCTACCTGCCGAAGTGGTGGCTCGGCCATCGGCAGGCTGGGCGGCTGAAGAGCCTGAACAACCAATTGGCGGACACCATCAGCCTGATGGGCAACTCGCTCCGGTCTGGTCTGAGCCTCGTGCAATCGATGGAGATGATCTCGCGGGAGGCGGAGCCGCCGATCGCCGAGGAGTTTCAGCGCGTGGTCCGCGAGATCGGGCTCGGCGTGGGACCCCAGGATGCGCTCCAGCATCTCGTGCGACGAGTCGCCAGCGACGACCTGGACCTGCTGGTGACTGCGATCCTGGTGCAGTTCGAAGTGGGTGGAAACCTCTCGAAGATCCTCGATTCGATTGCCAATACCATTCGGGAGCGCGTGAAGCTCAAGGGTGAGATCAAAACCATGTCCGCCGCCGGCAAGATGTCCGGCTACATGCTGTCGGGGCTCCCACTCGCAGTTGGCGGCATGCTCATGCTGATCGCGCCCTCCTACATCGGCAAGCTCTTCACGCCGGGCCCGTGGCTGGCCCTGCCGGTGTGCGGCCTGATCGGGATGAGCCTCGGCATGGCGATCATCGGCAAGCTCACGGACATCGAGGTCTGAGAGGACCGGGCCATGCCGCCGCTGGCAATCTCCCTCCTGGCTGGGATCGGCATCATCCTGGTGTTCGTCGGCCTGTACCTGCCACGGACCGGGCGCGACGTGGTCGCCGAGCGACTCGCATCGTTCACTCGAACCGCCCGCACCCTCGAGGAGCTTGAGCTCCAGCAGCCATTTAGCGAGCGCGTTCTGCGGCCGCTGATCCGGCGGATGGCCGACATGATGCAGCGAGCCCAGGCCAGCCGGCAGTCGGGCCGCAAGAAGGCTCAGGGACCCAGCGGTATCGAGGCGATCCAGCTTCGGCTGGTGATGGCCGGTAACCCCTACGGCTGGACCGCTTCGGATTTCATGGGCACCAAGGCGTTCGCCGCCCTTGTACTGGGGGGCATCCTGTTCTTCCTGATGACCGTGGGAGGCAAAGGCGCACTGGGCCTGGTCTTCGGCGGCATCGGCGCCGCGATGGGCTGGTTTGGGCCCGACCTGATCGTTCGCTCCAAGATGCAAGCCCGCCAGAAGGCGGTGCAGCGTTCCCTTCCCGATGCGCTGGACCTCCTGGTGATCTCGGTGGAAGCAGGACTGGGCTTCGATGCCGCCATCGCGCGCATGGTGGAGAAGAAGGACAACCCACTCACACGCGAGTTCGGCCGGGTCATTGCCGAGATGCGGGTAGGGCGCTCGCGTCGAGAGGCCCTCAAGGACATGATTCAGCGCACCAACGTCCCGGACCTGAACAACTTCGTCGGCGCCATCCTCCAGGCAGAGCAGCTCGGGGTGAGCGTGACCAAAGTGCTGGGCGTCCAGGCGGACCAGATGCGCACCCTGCGCCGCCAGCGCGCCGAGGAGCTTGCCGCCCAGTTGCAGCTCAAGATGCTGGTGCCGATCGCCATCTTCATCATGCCGTCGTTGTGCGTCGTGATCATCGGGCCGCTCTGGCCGGCCATGGCCGCCCAGGGCTTGAGCATCTAAGGAAGCGCCGCGGGCCCTCGTGGTCAGGATCACGGCCCATCCATCCCGGCAGCCGCGGTGAGTGCCCGCACTGCGGCGCGCACGGCCCGGCGGGGTGGCGCGGGGCCCTGGCTGCGGCCGTTCCGCCTGCTGGCGGAGGTCTACCACGAGATCGAAGACTCGTCCGTCTGGGGCAGACTCGTCCTCGCCAACCTCTGGCCGGCCTACATCTTCCTGCTCCCTCTGCTGGGCAAGGTGTACCTGGTCTGGACGCGCCTGGTCTCAACGTCCGGGTCCGGTGTCGATCCATTGCACGTCCGCGCACAGCTCGTCCAGGACGCTGCCACCATTGTCTTCTTCGCGCTGGTGGTGGGTCTGTACGCGATCCGCGCGCCGCGAAAGGGCCCCCGATCCGATCTCCGCGGCGCCGCCGTCGCCATCATGGGGACATTCCTTCTCAACCTGGTGGGCTTTCTCCCTGTCCCGGCTGCCGAGCCCACTACCGAGGTCCTGCTTGTTTCGACAGGCGTAATCGTGGCTGGCACCGGCTTCACCATCTGGAGCCTGGCCGCCCTGGGCCGGTGCTTCGGTATGTTCCCTGAAGCGCGCGGCCTGGTAACGCGAGGTCCGTACCGGTGGGTGCGCCACCCCGTGTACCTGGGCGAGCTCGTCTCGGGACTGGGGCTGGTCATCGTCCGGCCGCACCCACTGGTGGTGCTCGTGTACGTCCTGTTCTGCCTGTTCCAGTACTGGCGCTCTCGGCTGGAGGACGCGGTGCTTGGTGCCGCCTTCCCCGCGGAGTACCCGGAGTTCCACGCGCGGACGGGCCGCCTGCTGCCACGGTGGCGCTGAGCACCGCCCGGGCAGCCCCAGCCCCCGCGGCGGCTGGGTTCAGCGCACGTCCCCTGGCGGGTACAGCGGACCTCCGCTGGGTGCTCGGCGCCGTCCTGGCGGTCCTTGGCATCAGCGCGATACCGCTCGCGCTGGGCGCCGTCCTTGGCCCCAGGGACCTCGTGCTCGGCGGCACGCTCTGGTTCGTGCAGGATGCGCCGCAATACTTCGCCGCGATGCGCGAGGGAGCCAGCGCTGGAAGCTGGCTCATCCACGACCATTTCTCCGCTGAGCCACACGCCGAGGCGTTCATGTTCCCGCTCTACGTGGGCCTGGGCAAGCTCGCGGCTGGTGCAGGTTGGTCGAACCAGGCCATGTTCGCCGCCGCCGAGTGGATCGGTCGGGTGCTCGTTGTCCTTTCGCTGGCCTGGTTCGCCGCGACGTTCCTGGACGACCGACGCGCCCGGCGCCTGGCGGTTCTGCTGGCGCTGGGCACACTGGGGCTCGCGGGTTGGGCGATCCCCTGGTGGCTGATGCAGCGCGCCGTTGGCGGCGGGGTCAGCGGCATCGGCGTGGCTCCGAACGTGAACGTCTTCCTGGAGATGGGCTCCTTCGGCGTGCTGTTCGCGGCACCGCACATCATGTTCGGACTCGCACTCACCCTCGCCACCGCTCCGCTGGCGCTACGAGCGCAGCGCGGCGGCAGGCGATGGACCGCGCTCCTCGCCGCGTGCACGATCAGCCTGGCGCTGGTCCACCCATTCAACCTGCCCGTGCTCCTGAGCGTGCTCGCCGCGGACGGTGGACTCAGAGCTCGGGCGCAGCGCAGCCTCAGGCCGCTCGTGCCTCCAGCCCTGGCCATCCTGGCAGCGCTACCCCTGCTGGCTGCAACTGTCCTGCCGTTCCTCGTTGACCCCTTTTGGGCGCGGACCTACGGAGCCCAGAACCAGATGCCGGCGCCGCCGCCCTGGTCGCTGCCGATCGACTACGGGCTGGTGCTCCTGGCGGCGCCGTTCGGAGCTATCGCGGCTCGCGGCTGGCGGGACGAGCAGCGGCGGCTGCTGCTGCTCTGGGTCGGGCTGGGCCTGCTGTGGCTGTACGTGCCCGTGCCGTACCAGCGGCGGTTTGCATTTGGCACCCAGCCGGCCCTCGCCGTGCTCGCGGCAGCCGGGCTGCTGGGGGCCAACGCATGGATGCGTGAGCGCGCCTGGGACGGACTCCGCCGGCGGGCCGTCAACTACGCCGTCGCCCTGGCGGCATCCATGACGTTGGTCATGACCTATCTCTCCCTCATCGCCTCCGTCACCACCAATCGTCCTGTACCCGTGTACTCCTGGACGCGCGCTGAAGCCGATGCGGCGTCATGGCTCGCCGGCAAGTCCGACGAGCGGACTGTCGTGCTTGCTTCGCCCGCGTTCAGCAATCCGCTCGCCGGCGCGATCGACGGCCGAGTTATCGCAGGCCACCCGGTGGCGACACTCGACATGCTCGGTAAGGAGGCCCTGGTCCGGTCCGCGTTCGCCGGTTCGGTGGACGCCCTGTGTCGTAGCGGCGCGACGATCGCCGCGCTCGGGCCCAGCGAAGTTGAGCTCGGCGGCGAGTCGCTGCTCAAGCTCCCCGGCGTCCGTACGCTGCGTGAGCGCGATGGAGTGGCGTGGCTGGCGCTTGATCGGCGCGTGCTGTGCGGCGAGTGAGTGCCACCACTGGCGTTGAACGAGTGGCCCTGGGCACCCCAGCCCATCGCGTGGCCTGGCCCCCGATCCGGGCCGCGGCGGTCCTCCCGCTCCTCGCCGCCGGAACAGCCCTTGCGGCGCGGCTGTGGTCGGGGGCACACCCGGTCGACGATGCATTCATCACGTTCCGCTACGCGCGGAATCTGGCCACCGGGGCTGGGCTGGCCTACAACCCCGGTGAGTGGGTCCTTGGGACCACGAGCCCGGTCTGGGCGGTCCTCCTGGCGCTCGGCTACCGGGTTGGGCTGACAGACCTGCCGGGGCTGGCACTCAGCGTCTCGGCGCTCTTCGACGCCAGCACTGCCGCGCTGCTGGCGTGGCTCGGCATCCGCCTCGCGCGGCAACCCGCGGGGGCCGGAGTCGGGTTCGCGTGGGCGCTCAATGCCCCGAGCACCGCGTACGCCGCCGGGGGTATGGAGACCAGCCTGTTCGTGCTCGCGGTGCTCGGGGCGCTCGTCCTGGCCGCCCGTGGCCGCTGGACGACGGCCGCTGTCGTCGCGGGCCTCTCGGCCGGAGTGCGTCCCGAGGGTGCGCTGGCGGCAGCGGCGGTAGTGACCGCGCACCTCGCGATGGTCCGGGGGTGGCGACGGTCACTGCCTGTGGGCATCGCCGCGGCGGTCCCGATTGCACTTGGAGCCATCTGGATTGCAGCCACCTACGGCACGCTGGTGCCGCAAACAGTCATCGCCAAGCAAGGGGCCTACCTACCCCAGCCGCCGTGGACCAGTGCCGCGATTCTGGCCCTCCAGGCGGGGCTACCTGGGTGGTCGACCTTCTTTCCCTCCCTGGTCCCGCTCGCGATTGCACTGCCCCTGGCCCTGGGGGGCCTGGCCGCGTTCGCGGTCCTCACCGTGCGCGGCCTGCGCCGCCGAGGGAAGACGGACCGGCGCTGGCTCCCGTTCGCCGTGTTCCTCCTCCTCTACCTGGCATTCCACACCCTGGCGGGCGCACGCGGGGGGAGGCTCTTCCCGTGGTACCTCGTGCCAGCGATTCCCCTGTACCTGTTGGCGGCGGCGGCCGGTCTGGCCACCTGCCGACCGCGCGTGGCGGCTCTTGGCCTCGCGGGCCTGGTGCTCTGGCAGATGCCTGCGGTCGATTGGAGTCGCCCATTCCTCCCGGCCGGCTTCGACCTGCGCCGCGAGACCTTGTACGCGCAGGTGGGCAGCGACCTTGCAGCCACGTACCCGCCCGCGACGCGCCTGGCGGCGCCAGAGATCGGCACGTTGGGGTATCGCTCGGGGCTTCGCGTTCTCGACACGGTTGGTCTGGTGAGCCCCGTTGCATCGCGCTTCTATCCACTGCCGCCGAACGAGGTGGTTGGAGATAACGGCGTTCCCGCCGGGCTCATCCGCCAGGAGCAGCCCGAATTGGTCGTCGCCCTCGACCAGTTTGTGCGGCTCTCGCTGCAGCCTGACCCCTGGTTCCAGCAAGCGTACCGCTTGGTCCGCACGGTCCCGGCGCCCATCTGGGAAAGCCGCGAGCTGCTGGTCTATGAGCGTATCGTTCCGCTGGTGGAGCGTCTGAACCCGTGAGCGCCGCCGCCGCCGCGCCCCCCGCTCAGCACGCGGCGCGGCGCGTGGACCCGTGGCTGCTCGCCAGCCTCGCAGTAGCACTCACGCTGAGCCTCTTTCCCGCCTTCGCGGCTCTTGCGTTCCCGCCCGAAGGCCGGTCCGGGCTCGGGAGCGTCTGGTTCGTCAACGACTACGCACAGTACGAGTCCGCGGCACGCCAGGGCGCTAGCCGAGCGGANGCTGGTGCAGGATTCGTTCACCGCCGAGCCGAGCGCGCCGGCCTTCATGTTCCCGCTGTACGTTGGGATGGGCAAGTTTGCTGCCACGTCTGGCATCCCGCTGGAAGCGCTGCAACGGGTCGTCGAAACCCTCGCCCGTACATTGCTGGTGCTGTCGCTGTGGCGATTCTGCCGGCGCTTCACATTCTCGCCGTCTGCCGCGCGGGCCGCGTTCCTCCTGGCGTTGTTCGGCACCGGCTTCTCCTTGCTGGCAACCCTGGTCGGGGCGGCGGTAGGCATGCAGCAGCCATTTGCGGGAACGTGGTCGTACGAGACGACGACGTTCGGATTACTGTTCTCCGCGCCCCACGTTCCACTCGCACTTGCCGCGACCCTCGAGCTTGCCGGCTGGCTAGCGCCTGGCCGGCCCCGCACGGCTTCGCCGGTCGGCCTCCTGACCGCGGTGGCGCTGGGTGCGGCGCTCGCTCTCCTGCACCCATTCCACGTGCCGGTGCTTCTCGCGGCGCTGGTCGTCGCGGGCGTGGTGTGGCTGCGCGTCGGGCAGGGTGGCGCCACACTGGCCGTGGCCGCGGCCACGCTGCTCGGGGCGCTTCCAGCACTCGTCCCCACGGTGACGACCTTCACGTTCGATCCCTTCTGGAGCGCGACGTACACGCTGCAGAACGCGCTTCCCAGCCCGCTACCCCATGAATTGCTCGTCGACCTGGGCGTGACGTTGCTCCTTGCGCTGTTCGGCGGCTGGCGCTACGGCACACGGGTGGCGCCTTTTGGCCTGCTCCTGTGGGTGCTCCTGGCAGCCACCGCCCTGTACCTGCCCGTGCCCTATCAGCGACGCCTCGCGTTTGGGCTCCAGCCGGCGCTGGCAGTGGTCGCGGGGAATACGCTCGCCATCATCATGGCCAGCTTCCCGGAGCGGGCGGCCGCCCTTCGCATTGCCACCATCGTGCTCGCCGGACTCACCACGGCCTCCGTGACGGCTGCCGTTCTCGCGTCCAGCGTCACGGGCGGCCCGCTCGGGATCTATCGCTCCACGCCCGACCTGGACCGTGCCTCGGCCTGGCTCGGCCAGCAGGTTGGCGCGGGCGAGACCATCCTCGCCGACTGGGAGACGAGCAACTACCTGGCTGCCCGCACGGCGGGCCGAGTGATCGGCGGCCACCCGGTGGCGACGCTGCGCCCCGGCGACAAGCGCTTCTTGCAGGCCACCTACTTCGCACATGGCGGCGACCTCGTGCTGGCACGACAGCTCGGAGCGCGGTGGGTGGTGTTCGGACCCGCGCAGGCAGCCCTTCAGGGCCCACCGGTCCAGCCCGTCTTCCAGTCCGGCGCGGTCCGCGTCTACCGCGTCGACGATAGCGCGTAAGGATGAAGTTCCAAGTTCCAAGTTTCAAGTTGCAAGTTTCAAGTTCCAAGGAGACGAAGTGTCGGCGTCATCCTTGAGCGCAGCGAAGGATCCGTCTGCCACGCTCGAGCACGGATCCTTCGGCCGCGGCCTCCGGAGGACACCCGACAACTCCAAACTTGGAACTCGGAACTTGCAACTTGGAACTTGGAACTTGGAACTCACGTGCCTGGCGGCGGTGCTGGGTGGAGTCGCGGTCGCGGTCCTGCTGTACCACGTGACGCTGACGGTCGCCTATCCCTTCGACCTCGACTACGGCGAAGGCTACGTGCTCTTCGACGCGGTACGCCTGGCGAGCGGGCAGCCAATCTACACCGACATCCAGCAGTTCCCGATGGTCCGGTCACCGTACCCGCCGCTGGCCTCGTGGCTGTGGAGCCTTGTCGTGCCGGCGGCGGGACCACGGTTCTGGCCCGGCCGCCTCGCGGCGGCCGCCGCGCTGGGCGCCACGGCAGCCCTGCTTCTGTGGTCCGGCAGGCGCGTGCCGGGCATCGGGCCCAGTGCGTGGCTGGCTCCGCTGGCCCTGCTGGCCTCGCCCCTGGTGTACCAGTGGGCCGGGTACGCGCGCGTGGACACCCTGGCCCTGCTGTTCTCCGTTGGCGCGGTGGCGTGCGCCCAGTGGCTCCCTGGCTGGCGCGGCGTCCTGCCAGCGGCGCTCCTGGCGATCCTTGCTCTCTGGACGAAGCAGACCGCGATCGCCGCGCCCGCTGCGATCGCGGTGGCGCTGCTCGCGCGGTCGCCACTCCAAGCAGTGGCATTTGCCACGAGCGTGCTGGGGCCAAGCGCTGCCATCGCGGCGGTCCTGGAAGTTCGGACCGGCGGCCAATTCACGCGGCACGTGCTGCAGGGGAATAGCCAGAACCCGTACTACCCGATTCGGACGGTGCAGATGTACGGGACCTTCCTGCTGCTGCACTTACCGCTCCTGGGCGCCACCACCGTCTGGGCAACACGCCACTTGAGGGGACTCCCTTCCCCGATTGCGCTGTACCTGCCCGTTTCGCTCCTGGTCACGCTTGGCGTTGGGAACGGCGGTAGCAGCGTCAACTACTTCCTGGAGCCGCTCGCCGCGGCCGGCCTCGCGCTGCCATTCGCGTGGAGAAGCCTGGCTCGTCCACGCCCAACCCTCGCACTCGCCATCACCGCCGTCCAGCTCCTCTTCCTGTTCCACTGGCCTAACGGATTCGGAACAGACTACCTCGCGTTCCCCCCGCACGGCCGCACGCCAACCCCCGCGGACCTGGTGGCAGCCGAGCGGGTCGATGCGGTGGTCCGGGCCGAGCCCGGAGCGATCCTGACCGAAGCCGCCGGCTTCGCAGTTCGCAATGGGAAACCGGTGCTCGTGCAGCCAATCGACCTCCGAGCCGAAGCGCTGCTGGGACGCTGGAGCAGCGACCCCTTGCTCACCGCGCTGCGGAGCGGTGAGATCCGGCTCGTCGTGCAGGCGTACGGGCTGCTGCCTTTCGACGTGGAGCGTGAGCTGGCCGACCGGTGGTCGGTGGAGGCGAACGTTACGGGCGACAACGGCCTCCGCTTCCGCCTGCTCAGGCTGCCGCGGTAGCCTAGCGGGCGTGGCCAGGCTGGTCCGCGTCCTCAATCAAACTCGGAATGCCGTGCTCGCCGAGCGGGCGGAGCTGGCGGATACCGTCTGGCGGCGGTTCTGGGGCCTGATGGGCCGCACCAGCCTGCCGGCCGGCTCCGGGGTGGTGCTCAAGCCGGGCGGCTCGATTCACATGTTCTTCATGCGCCTCCCACTGGACGTGCTGCACGTGGATCGCGCGGGCCGAGTGACGCACGTCCTGCGCGGCATCAAACCGTGGCGCATCGGTCCGCTGATCGTCGGCGGCGCCCTGGCCGTGGAGCTACCGGTCGGAGCAGCGGCGGCAACGCAGCCCGGTGACGTGGTGGTGGTCGAGGCAGCATGAGACGACACCCGCGGCGGCCCGTGGCCAGCCGGGGAGACGAGCGGGCGGACTGAACACGGACGGCACGCTTGACTCCCATGCAATCGCTCCGCTCCGCAGTCCAGGGCCTCGCGGTAGGCCTCTTCCCGGCCCGCTGCCTTGGCTGTGGGCGGCGTGGGCAGCCGCTCTGCCACGCCTGCGAGCCCTCACTCGCCTTGGTCGAAGGGCCCGTCTGCTCCCGGTGCGCGCTGCCCAGGTGGAACGACCGCGACTGTCGCGGCTGCAAGGGGCTTCCCGCGGCGCTGGCGACGGTCCGTGGCGTGTACGTCTACCAGGGCGCTGCCCGGGCCGCGGTTCATCGCCTGAAATTCCGGGGCGACCGCGCCCTGGCACCCTGGATGTCTGCCCGGCTGGCGACGGCCGCCCGCCAACACCCACTCCAGGCGGACCTGGTGGTGCCGGTGCCGCTGGCCTCCGATCGCCTGCGCGAGCGCGGGTACAACCAGGCCCTGTTACTGGCCGCGGACGTCCCCGCCGCAACGGGCGGCACGCTCGCGGACTCGGTGCTCGTGCGCGAAAGCCGCCCCGCCCAGCGGACCCTCGCCGCGGCCGAGCGGCGCCAGAACCTGCGCGGCGCATTCCACTGCCCCGAGCCCGCGCTTGTCGCCGGGAAGCGGGTCGTCCTGGTCGACGACGTTATGACCACAGGCAGCACCCTGGCCGAGTGTGCGCGGGCGTTGCACGCCGCCGGCGCGGCCCGGGTGATGGCCCTGGTGTTCGCCCGCGACGTGTGAAAGGCTCCGGCCGGTGTCTGCCGCGAAGTCTCCACGGGACCGATTACGCTGTCCCTGCCGCCATGTTGTACGCCTCATCTCATCCGCTTGTCAGACACAAGATGTCGCTGCTGCGTTCGGTCAGCACAGAACCGAAAAAGTTCCGCGAGCTGGTGCGCGAGCTGGCGATGCTCCTGTGCTACGAGGCCACGCTCGACCTCGATCTTGTCCCGGATACCGTGGCGACCCCGATGGGGACCGCCGAGGGCGCGCAGTTGCGCACGAAGATCGGGCTCATCCCGGTGCTGCGCGCGGGGCTTGGCATGGTCGACGGCGTACTGGAGATGATTCCGACCGCCCAGGTGTGGCACATCGGCCTCTACCGCGACGAACGCACGCTGCACCCCGTGGAGTACTACAACAAGCTCCCCACGGAGCCGACGGTGCAGCTTTCGCTGGTGCTGGACCCCATGCTGGCGACCGGCGGCTCGGCCGAAGCTACGATTGACATCTTGAAGCGGTGGGGCAGTGTGCGGATCAAGTACCTCGGCCTGATTGCCGCGCCGGAAGGGGTCGAGCGCCTAGCCCGCTCGCATCCCGACGTCGACGTCCACGTTGCGGCCCTGGACGAACGATTGAACGACGTCGGCTACATCGTGCCCGGCCTGGGCGATGCGGGCGACCGACAGTTCGGCACCGGGTAGGGAAATTCCCGCACGGGGAACGCATCCTCCGTCCAGTGTGGGTGCGCGGCACGTTTTCGCGCGAACTCAGCCGACCTGGCCAACAGCGTGTCGTGCCTGCCCGTTCCACCAGAATTGAGCAGTGCTAAGCAGTCTCCATGTGCGATGAAGCTGCCCGTGCAAAACGCTGCCGCGCACCCCCGCACGGGATAGCCCAGTCCTCCAGCACAAGGCAGTGCCGTTCCGGGCCTGTGACCTGCACCGCCGCCGGGGCGTGAAAGCAGTTGGTCAGTCGTCAGGGTGTTGCGGGCACGGTGATGCCGTCTTCCATGCTGCACAGCCCCGGTGTAGGCATCGCGGAGAGCTTGGTGCGTTGATCGGGGGCGAGCACCTGGACCTGCCCGTTCTCGATCCGTACAACCCCCACGACCCGCCCCTCGGCCGATTCCGCGCGGAGCACGCCGGCGGCTCCGGCGGGTGGCACCGTCCCGAACCGCGCCACGCCGAGGCTGGGAGCGGTCAGCAGCACGGAACGGTACGTTCCCGAGATCCGGAGGGTGAGCCATCCGCTGGTGCCACTCGCCGTTCGCAGGACCGTCGCCACTTCCGGATCGCCATTCGCAGCCAGGTTCACCACGGCGATATCCGCGATGTTCAAGCCGAGCGCCCCCAGGGCCGAACGAAGATCCTCGGGCGACCCCACCACCGCGTCGGGATGCACCTGCAGGTAGCTGCCAATAGCTACGCCGGGCAAGAGCAAGCCGAGCTCTTCAGGGTGATTTCACTAACGCGGTTAGCCGGCCTGCCTGAGGGGCAGGGCGGGCGGAGGCGGGAGGAGTCGCAGGGGCGTGGCGGGGTGGTGCGCCCGGCGCGGAGCCACCGCCACGCGGTGCGCCAAGGCCGCGAAGAAGGCCGGCACGCTGGCGGAGTGCAGGGTCAGGGCGCGCTGGGTGCTGGCGACGGTGGCACCCGCGTCTTCCGCGGCAGAGCGCAGCACCTCCAGCACCGCCGTCCGCAGCAGCGCCATGACCAGGGGCGCTTGCCCCACGTGAATGGGGCTGGCGTCCTCGCCCAAGGTCACGTCGCGCACCCAGTGCAGCCGATTCTCGATGTGCCAATGCGCCCGCCAGCGCACCAGCAGGGCGGCCGCGTCGGCCCGCTCCGGCGGCAGGCTGGTGATCGCGTAGGCCACCTCACTCCGGACCTTTGGCAGCCCGGTCGCCCGATCGGTCCAGCGCGCCACCCGTTGCTGGCGGAGCACCTGGGCCACACCGGGCCAGGGCTGCCCCACCGTGCCAGTTGAGCCGAGGTAGGCGTTGAGGTCGGCCGAGTGCAGCACCACCAGCGTGCGCGTCTCCACCCGACCGTGGCGCACCTTCGTCGTCCGCGTCTGCGCGACGCTGGCCTGCGCATCCGGCAGCGTGCGCCGCAGGAGGGCCGTCGCGGCCTCAGCCGACGGGGGCAGCGCCTCCTCCAGCAGCAGGCCCAGAGGGGGAAAACGCCTCCGTGAGGTCATCCAGGAGGCTGGGCTGGTTGTCCTTGACCGGCAGCAGGTCATCCCCGCCGCCATCGAGGATCGTCTGGCACACCTCCAGCTGGGTCAGCAGCGCATCCCCCGTGAGGACCCGTCCCCGCAGCGGCAGGCGCCCCAGCAGCACGTGGACCGCAGCCAACTCCCGCCCTTTGCCATCGGTCTCCGCCTGGTCCAGCACGTGCGCCAGGGCCGGCACGTAGGCCGCCACCAGGTGCAGCGGCGCCAGCGGAGCGCGCCGCGCCGAGGCCCCGCGCACGGTCTTGCCATCCAGCGCCACCTGGTCGGCGGGCACCACCAGCCCCGCGACGGGGGTGCCGGCCCCGTACAGCACCTCGGCGACGGTGCGCAGCCACCCCTCCAGCGCCTGGTGCAGGGCGAGTTGGTCCACGTCGCGCACCAGCCGGAACAGGGTGGCGGCCACCGGGGTGCGGGGCTGGTCACTGGGCAGAAAGCCGAGCGCGGCCCACACCTCCGGGTGGTCGCGGGCACAGACGGCGGCCCAGGCGGCAATGGCGGCATAGCCGCGCTGACCACACAGCAGTCCGACCAGCAGAACCAGCAGGATGGGCACCAGGGGGTACGGGGGCTGCGCCGCCTTGAAGCCACGCGGGTGCCGATGCTCGGGAATCGCGGCCAGCGCCTCTGCCAGCGATGGCAAGCTGCCCGGCTGCAGCGCCACGTCCGCCAGTTCGGGCAGCAGGGGCTGCCACGGCGCGCCCGTCCAGCCACGGCGTGCTCGTCCGCTCATCTCCTTCACTCCCCCTGGCCCACGTGGCCGCTGGTGGCTCGAATGCCTCCCAGCCTACCACCTCCTCCCTCTCAGCTTTGCATAAGTGAAATTACCCTGGGACAACGAGCAGCCGTGGCTCCGGTGCGGGTGGCTTGATCGTGAAGTAGCCAATCGGAACATTGGGATTCGGAGCATAGCCCGTATAGGCGTTGTAGTAGTACTCCAGGATCTGGTGTGGGGTCAGGCCGTCCTCGGCGAGCTTCTTCGAGCCCCACTGCGACAGACGGCCCGCATAATCGCACGAGCCGGTGATCGCTGAACAGGGAGGCCGTTCCGTGCCATCGGGTGTGCCATCCACATACTCGGAGAAGAACACCACACCGTTTCTGTTGAAACCGTCGGCAAATGCAGCTTCGACTGCGGCGTCAGTCGCGCTGGTCTTCCGTGTGGGGTTGTACACCTGGTCGCATGGGGAATCGTCGAGATCGGCATTGCCATGCGCCCCACCATTGTTCACGACGCGCCAAGCGTAGTTCCGGATGAGCATCGCGCCGGCGATAAGCGAGTTCTGGGGCCAACTGGGGACCCATTCCGCTGGCAGCACCCACTTGACGTAGTCAACGAAGCGAACGTGATCCACCTGGACGTAGTTGTCCGTTCCGCTGTAGCACGACTGCCCACCCGTCGGGTTGCGACCGATTCTGATGTACGGAGGCGCATCGGTATCGGAGTACGCGGCAACTGGGGCCGCGCTCCCGACAGACGCGGCGGACTGCTCGCCTCCTTCGCTTCGCGCGGCAGTCGCATCCGCGGCTGGTGACACGCTTCCAAATGTGGCGATTGCGTCAGCCGCGGCACGCTTTGGCGGGCGGCCCGACGGGGTAGACGGGAAGCCGTCGGTCGTTCGAGTTTGACCCGCGGGCGGCACGATGAGGCGCAGCACGATCTCCTGGCGGTCGAAAAGCGGCACACGCTCCATGGCGATAGTCCCGGCGCCTACCGCGGTCACCAGAACTCGGTAAATGGGTGGATTCGATGGGTTCGTTTGCAATGTGGGGAACACGAACCGGCCATTCTGGTCGGCCGTGGCGGCAACGGACGTGCCGACAAGGCGAACTGTCGCGTTCGAGAGAGTGCCCCCTTGTTCCGAGACAACCTCGCCCGAGATGCGGGCCTGCCCGCTTCGGTAGGGGTACGCTTTGGCCGCATCAAAGGCCGGCACTGCCCGGGTACCTACCGGCGGTGGTGGAGGGGACGGAGGAGACTTCGGAGGAACCGGCGCGATTCGGCTCGGTGGCGCTTTCTGCGCAGAAGTTGGAGCCGCTGGCCCCACAAGCGCGACCAACAGGACTGTAGCTCCGAGGATCCTGGGCAGGTCCGCACCCCGCTGTCGCAGCTCGCTTCGCTTCCACGATTGAGGTCCCATAGAGGCACCGTGCGGGTTATCGGGGTCTTCCAAGAGCGGGCAGTCGCCTTTTCTTTTCCCCACAACCAGCTTCATTATCTCAGCACCAGTAGGCGCGAATGACAACAGCCAAGTGTGACATTCTTCCAGCAGTATCCGTCGTTCGGCGTTACGGGCTGCCCCAGGGAGGGGCTTTGAAGGTGCGCGGCAGAGTTTTGCACGGGGAGCTTCATCGCAGCAGGATGCAGCTACGCACTGCGCAATTCTGGTGGAACGGGCAGGCGCGACACGCCGTTGGCCAGGTCGGCTGAGTTCGCGTAAAACTCTGCCGCACACCCGTCAGTGTGGCAGCCACCGAATTGTCGCGCACGTCTGCTACACTGGCGCTGCCCGCGGAAACGCGTGAAAGATGGCCAGCCCGGGGTCAGACCACGGGGAGCGGACTCCGCGACCCCTCAGCACGATCCAGTCGCTCGCCATTGCGTCCCAGTTTGGCGTCACCCTGGCGGTGGCCGTCGGAGTGGGGCTCCTGCTGGGCCAATGGCTGGATGCCCGCCTGGGCACTGGCATTGTCTTCACGCTCATAGGTGCCCTCCTCGGGCTCGCCTCAGGTGTCATGGCCGCGCTGCGGATCTACCGCGCAAGCCTTCGGGTGAGCGGCTCCGGGGAAAAACCACGGACAACGGCGTCCGCGCGAGCTTTGGCCGACGAAGACCACTCAACACCTACGAACGAACCACCAACGAATTAGCAGATTCGAATCCACTCAGGACGGGACGCACGAGCACCCTGTGATGCTGTACGCCACGCTTGCGAGCACATTTTCCGTTGCCGCCCAGGCGCAAGAAGAAGGACGCCAGGTCGCCGAGACGGTCGCGGCGACTGCCCCACGCGCCCCAGCGCCGCCGGCCGAAGTGGTCTTCGACCTCTTCGGCAGACTGCCGATCACGAACAGCATCCTCACAGCGTGGCTTGTGATGGCGGTGCTGCTCCTGTTCGCGTTCGCGAGCTCGCGCAATCTCAAGATGGTGCCCACCGGCCTGCAAAACTTCGCCGAGCTCATCATCGAGACCTGGATGAACCTGCTGGACCAGATGATGGGTCGCAAGGGCCGGCGTTTCCTGCCCCTCATCCTGACCTTCTTCCTGTTCATCCTGTTCTCCAATTGGATCGGCATCCTGCCAATCGTTGGCTCCATCACGATCGTCGATCCGGCCCACGAAGCGGTGCCCCTATTCCGCTCCGCGAACAGCGACCTGAACATGACCGCCGCCATGGCCCTGATCGTGATGTTGACGGCCGAGTTCTTCGAGCTCCGTTCGCTGGGACCCGGCGGCTACCTGAAGGGGCTGCTCCTCCCGAACCCCACCCGGTGGCTTGAGATCGTCACGCGGCCCCTCTCGCTCGCCTTGCGGTTGTTTGGCAACATCTTCGCTGGCGAAGTTCTGGTCGCCACCATGCTGGGCGTGGCCCCCTACGCGGTATTCGCGTTCCTCGGCCTGGAGGTCTTCGTCGGCTTCATCCAGGCGCTCATTTTTGCCATGCTGACGCTGGTCTTCCTCACCATTGCCACCATGCATGAGCACAGCGACGAATCGCACGGGGATCAAGCTAGCGGGCATGCACCCGTGGCTGCGCCTGGGGGTGAAGCGCACCAGGCGGCCCGGGCTTCGAGCCACTAGATCCGAATGCTTACCCGTCTCACCGTTCTGGGGGCCTGCCAGCAGCGGCGCTATGCCCCCTATTCTTCTGGCGATCCGGCCGGCGACGACTCGATGCGCATTTCAAC
This sequence comes from Chloroflexota bacterium, assembly GCA_016191465.1. GTDB lineage: Bacteria > Chloroflexota > UBA6077 > UBA6077 > CF-72 > JACPOP01. The sequence goes on from JACPOP010000008.1 coordinate 281,651, forward strand.
GCCGATCGAGCGTCCCTGCCACCCGCACCCGCAGTTCCGAACCTCGGAGGTTGGAAAACGTACGTGATTGAACTTGGTTACTTCGCGCAGCAAGCTGCTGCCGCGGGTATTCCCGTTGCCCTTGCGCCCGCGGTGGCGATCGGCGTAGGTGCCATTGGGCCTGGCATTGGCATCGGCTACGGCGTCGGCAAGGCCATGGAGTCCATCGGCCGCAACCCGGAAGTTGCTGGCCCGATCCTGGTACCGATGTTGATCGGCCTCGCGTTCGCCGAAGCTATCGCCATTTACGCGCTCGTCATTGCATTTATCCTGGCTGGCAAAGCGTAGAGCGTCCCCGCGTTCGACAGATCGATAGAAACGGATCCGTCCAAACTCGGCCGAGGTAGGGGCGCATCAGGCAGCGATGCGGTGCAACGCTGCCTGACGCAACCCGCCGGCCACGTTCTTTCTCCCGCCGGAGGCACGAGAAGCAACACGTATGGAAGCCATCGCTGGGACCCTCGGTCTCAACATAAACGGGTTCCTCTGGCATACCGCGAACTTTCTGGTTCTGCTGTTCCTGATGTGGCGGATCCTCTACAAGCCCGTCGTCGGCATGCTGAACGAGCGCACCCGCCGTATCCAGGAGAGCCTTTCGCACGCCGAAAATGTGCGGCGGCAGACCGAAGAGGCCGAGGCCCAGCGCCAGGCGCTGATCGCCGAGACGCGCCGAGAAGGTGAGCTGATGCGACAGCGTGCCGACGAGCAGGCGAAGCACATCGTCGCCGAGGCTCAGGCGCGCGCCACGCACGAGGCCGAACGCATCCTCGCCCAGGCGCAGGCCAACATCGAGGCGACCCGCGTACAGATGGTCGCGGACGTCCGCCGTGAGGTGGCCGACATGGTTGTCACTGCCGTCGACCGGGTCACGCGCGGGGCGATAGACGCCGGCTCACAGCGGACGCTCATCCAGCAGTTCCTCGCGGATTCGACCGCCGAGCGCAAGAACTAGCGCGGAGCCAGCGACCCTGTGTCAACCACGATGATCACTAGCTCGGCCCGTCGCTACGCCGTCGCCGCGTTCGGCGTCGCGCAGGAGTCCGGCGAGCTGGACGCCTGGCAAGCCGCGCTCGACCGGGCTGCCTCGCTGCTCCAGGACCCAAGCGCACGATTGGCGTTCAGCAGCCCGGCCGTTAATCCCGAGTCCAAGCGCGCCGCACTGGACCAACTGGTCCCGGTGGCCCCCCGCACCGCCCGCAACTTCCTGCACATCCTCATCGAGCGCGACCGCTTCGCCACGATCGCGACCATCGCTGAGGCTTTCCGCGAGCGTGTGAACACCGAGCGTGGCGTGATCGCGGCGGAGGTCACGACCGCGGTTCCGCTGGATGCCGAAAGCACACGGCTGATAGCCGAGCGATTGGGCAGATTCCTGGGGCACGATCCCGGGAAGTTGAACATCCGCCCGCGAGTGGACCCCGCGATCATCGGCGGCGTCATCGCCCGGGTGGGCGACACACTGATCGACGACAGCGTGCGGGGACGCCTGGAGCGCCTTCGGCGCGCGCTGGCATCCCCGCACTGACGCATCTGCCTCTGCCGCTATGCCTGGCACATGCCTACGAGATCCGGTGGCTTGCTGCTCGGTGCGGCCCAACCAGCAGCGTCACCTGCTGAGACATTTGAAACCCGTGGCGCGGGGTGCGCGCCCTGCCCGCCCGCGGTACGCACATCGGGCGAGGGCGCACTCCACCTACTGACTCCGGACCCGACCCACGAGAGGAACTGGAAAACGATGTCCACACCCACCCAAGAGATTAGCGCCATCCTGCAAAGCCAGATCAGGGGCTTCGACCAGGTCGTCGCCACGGACGAGGTCGGCACGGTCGTCCAGGTGGGCGACGGTATCGCCCGTGTCTGGGGCCTCTCGAACGTCGGCTCGCTTGAGCTCGTCGAGTTCACCAAGCAGGGCATCATGGGCATCGCCCTGAACCTCGAGGAGAACGCGGTCGGCGTCATCATCGTCGGGCCATACACCCAGATCGAGGAGGGCGATCCGGTCCGTCGGACCGGCCGAATCGCCTCGGTTCCGGTCGGTCCGGAGCTGATCGGCCGCGTGGTCAACCCGCTCGGCGAACCGCTCGACGGCAAGGGCCCGATCGGCGCGAAGTTCACCAGGCCGCTGGAAGTGATCGCCCCGCGCGTTATGACGCGCTCGCCCGTGAACACCCCGGTGCAGACCGGGGTGAAGGCCATTGACGCCATGATCCCGATCGGCCGCGGTCAGCGCGAGCTGATCATCGGCGACCGCCAGACCGGCAAGACGGCGATCGTGCTGGACACGATCATCAACCAGAACGGCGGCGACCTGGTGTGTATCTACGTCGCCATTGGCCAGAAGGCGTCCTCGATCGCCGAGGTGGTCAATCTCCTGGAGCAGAATGGTGCCATGGCCCACACCATCGTCGTCGCCGTCTCGGCCCAGGATCCGGCGCCGCTGTGGTACCTCGCCCCGTTCGCGGGCGTGGCCATGGGCGAGTACTTCATGTGGGATGGCCAGGACGCGCTCATAGCCTACGACGATCTGAGCAAGCACGCCTGGGCGTACCGCCAGATCTCGCTGCTGCTCCGCCGCCCAGCCGGCCGCGAAGCGTACCCGGGCGACGTGTTCTACCTGCACTCCCGCCTCCTGGAGCGTTCGGCCAAGCTGTCCAAGGAGCATGGCGGCGGCAGCCTGACCGCCCTGCCGATCATCGAGACGCAGGCGAATGACGTCTCGGCCTACATCCCCACGAACGTGATCTCCATCACCGACGGGCAGGTCTTCCTCGAGCCAGACCTCTTTTACGCCGGTGTCCGTCCTGCCCTGAACGTGGGCATCTCGGTCTCACGGGTGGGCTCGTCGGCACAGACCAAGGCGATGAAGTCGGTGGCAGGCAAGATGAAGCTCGAGCTGGCGTCGTTCCGCGAGCTTGCTGCATTCGCCCAGTTTGCCAGCGACCTGGACAAGGCCACCCGAGCCCAGCTCGAGCGCGGGCTTCGTCTTCAGGAGATCCTGAAGCAGGCCCAGTTCGCCCCATTCAGCATGGAGAAGGAAGTCGCGATCATTTTCGCGGCTACCAATGGTTACCTGGACGCCGTGCCGGTGGAGAAGGTGCGCGCCTGGGAGGTGGAGTTTCACCGCTTCATGCAATCGGCCCATCCGGCGATCCTCTCCAGCATCGCCGCCAGCAAAACGCTCCCCGAGGAGACGGTGGCCGAGCTGCGGGCGGCGCTGGACGAGTTCAAGCGGCAGGTCGCCGTCTAGCCCGTGCCAAGCCTTCGCGATATCCGGCGGCGGATCAAGTCCGTCAAGAACACGGCGCAGCTTACGCGTGCCTTGCAGTTGGTGGCCGCCTCACGTATGCGGCGGGCCCAGCAGCGCGTGCTCGCGGCGCGCCCGTATGCCGAGGCCATGCGTGAGCTCATCGGCGAGCTGGCCGGCCAGAGCCGCGCGGCCGGCGCGGATCTGCACCCACTCCTGGCACATCGGACCGTTGCCGGTGTGGGCGTGGTCCTCATCACGCCCGATCGCGGCCTGGCTGGGCCTTTGAACACCAACATTATCCGCCGCGGTACCGAGGTGATCATGCGCGAGGAGGGTCAGAGCCTCAACGTCCAGGTCGTCACCGCGGGCCGGAAGGGCCAGGATTTCCTGGCTCGACGGGGGCGGAAGCTGCTGGGTACGTTCACCGGGATCATCGATCGGGGCGCGTACGACGATGCAATCCCGATCGCTCGGCTGGTCATGGACAGTTACGCCAGCGGCGCCATCGACCGCTGCTTCCTGGTCTACCCCCGCTTCGTCTCTACCCTCGTCCAGCGGCCTGAAGTGGTGCAGCTGCTACCCGTGGAAGGGCCAGCAACTGCCGATGACGCGGCGAACACCGGCAAGGACCTGGAGTACATCTACGAGCCGAACCCCGGCGCAATCCTGGAGGCGCTGCTCCCACGGTACGTGGAAGTGCAGATCTACCAGGCGCTCCTGGAAACGGCGGCCTCCGAGCAAAGCGCCCGCATGGTGGCGATGCGCAACGCTACGGATAACGCCAAGGAGCTCGTGCAGACCTATACCCTGACCTACAACAAGATCCGTCAGGCCGGGATTACCCGTGAAGTGACCGAGATTGCCTCGGCCGCCGAAGCGATGGCGGCGTCCTCGCGCTAACCGCACTCGACCAAGCTCCGGCGGGAAATGGACCCGCCGCCACCCCTGGGCAGCACGTGTTCGTCTGCCCCATGAACTGAAGGACCTTGCTCAATGACTCTGACAGTGGAAGCTCCGCGGACCCATGTGACGGGCGGCGCCACCGGGCGCGTGGTCCAGGTAATCGGCCCGGTGGTCGACATCGAGTTTCCGCCCGACCAGCTACCCGAGATCTATTTCGCCCTGGAAGTGGACCTAGCAGGGGTCGTCTCGAGCGGCACCGCGGCGGGCAATGAGCCAGGGATGCGCGGCGTGGAATCGGGCGCTGGAAACCTGATCCTGGAGGTGCAGCAGCACCTTGGGAACAACATAGTCCGGGCCGTGGCCATGGGTTCGACGGATGGGGTGCGCCGGAACCTCCCCGTCCGAGACACCGGCGCACCCATCAGCGTGCCGGTCGGGCCGGCCACGCTGGGCCGCCTCTTCAACGTGCTCGGCGAGCCGATGGACGAGAAAGTCCGGAACGTGGCCCAGGAGCACGGCGGCTACTCCGTGTTCGCCGGCGTCGGCGAGCGCTCCCGCGAGGGCAACGACCTGTACCGGGAGATGGAGGAGTCGAAGGTTCTCGACCGGGTGGCGCTGGTCTTCGGCCAGATGAACGAGCCGCCGGGGGTGCGCCAGCGCGTCGGCCTCACCGGGGTCACGATGGCCGAGTTCTTCCGCGACGAAGGCCGCGACGTGCTGCTGTTCATCGACAATATCTTCCGCTTCACGCCGGCGGGCTCCGCAGTGTCGGCCCTCCTGGGCCGCCTGCCCAGCGCCGTCGGCTACCAGCCGACGCTCGCCAACGAGATGGGCCAGCTCCAGGAGCGGATCACGTCTACCAAGAAGGGCTCCATCACGTCATTGCAGGCGGTGTACGTGCCCGCGGACGACTACACCGACCCCGCCCCGGCCACCACGTTCGCCCACCTGGATGCCACCATTACTCTGGAGCGCGGCATCTCCGAGCGCGGCATCTACCCCGCCGTCGATCCCCTGGGCTCGGTGTCGTCGATCCTCTCAGCCCGCGTGGTGGGCGAAGAGCATTACGACGTCGCCCGCGGCGTCCAGCGCGTGCTCCAGAAGTACAAGGACCTCCAGGACATCATCGCGATCATGGGGATCGACGAGTTGTCTGACGAAGACCGCCAGACAGTGGGCCGCGCCCGCCGCATCGAGCGCTTCTTCAGCCAGCCGTTCTTCGTGGCCGAGCAGTTCACGGGTCTGGCCGGCAAGTTCGTCCAGCGCGAGGACACCGTCCGCAGCTTCAAGGAGATCCTCGAAGGCAAGTGGGACCACCTGCCCGAGCAGGCCTTCATGTACGTTGGTACGGTGGAAGAGGCCGCGGCCAAGGCGGAGAGCCTGTAACGTGGCCAAGCTGCGCGTCCAGATCGTTACCGCTGAGCGAGAGGTGCTCACCGAGGACGACGTGGACATGGTCGTCGCACCGGGATCCGAGGGCGTGGTGGGCATCCTGCCGCGCCACGCCCCGCTGCTCACCACCCTCAACCCGGGCGTCATCCGGATCAAAAAGGGTGGGGTGGAGTCCTCGATGGCCGTTGGAGGCGGGTTCCTCCAGGTTGCGAACGACCGCATCCGGATCCTTGCCGACACCGCGGAGCGTGAGGACGAAGTGGACGAGGCGCGTGCCGACGCCGCTCGCCAGCGCGCCCAGGCGGCACTCCAGGATGCGCTGAAGAGCGGTCAGCACACCCAGGCGGAAGCTGCCCGGACGGCGTTGCGCCGTTCACTCGTCCGCATCCAGGTCGCGCAGCGCCGCTCCGGGCGGCGGAGCGCGCCGACACAGAGCAGCACCGCCAACACCCTGTAGACCGCGTCATCCCCCTCCGCTCACCAGAACTGGAGGTAGGCCTGGCCCACCTCCCCTCTTCTGGTTTGATTCCCCACCGAGATGCCCCCCGCGCGGACGACGGACACGCATTCGGTACTATGCCGCGGGTACCCCTGAATTCGTGTTCTCCAAGTACATCGGCATCGATCTCGGCACCGCGAACGTCCTCGTCTACGTCAAGGGCCGCGGCATTGTCCTCAACGAGCCTTCGGTGGTGGCCTATTCGGCCGCCGACAACCGGGTGGTTGCGGTCGGCACGAAGGCGCGCCAGATGCTTGGGCGCACGCCTGGCCGCATCACCGTCACGCGGCCGATGCGGGATGGCGTCATCGCCGATTACCTCATCACCGAGGCGATGCTGCGGTACTTCATCCACCAGGTGGCCGGCCGCATGTCGCTGTTCCGTCCAGTCGTCATGGTGTGCATCCCCGCCGGCGTCACTAACGTTGAGAGCCGCGCCGTGCTGGATGCCACCCTCCAGGCCGGGGCAAAAGAAGCACACCTGATCCCTGAGCCGCTGGCCGCGGCAATCGGCGCCAACATCCCCATCTCCGGCGCCACCGGCAACATGGTGGTCGATATCGGCGGCGGCACCTGTGAGGCTGCCGTCATCTCGTTGAACGACATCGTCGTCTCGTCATCTATCCGCATCGGCGGCAACAGGATTGACGAGATGATCGCCACCTACGTCCGCCGCCGCTACAACCTCATCATCGGCGAGCGGACGGCCGAGGAGATCAAGGTCGCCATCGGCTCGGCGATGCCGCTGGAGCGCGAGCTCGAGGTGGAGATCCGCGGCCGCGACACCATCGACGGACTGCCCAAGACGCGCACGATTACGTCAAGCGAGGTCACCGACGCGGTGGCCGAAGCACTCACGAGCATCGTCACGAACGTCAAAGCGGTGCTGGAGCAGACCCCACCCGAGCTTGCCGCGGACATCGCCGATAAAGGCATGATCATGACCGGCGGCGGCGCGCTGCTGCGCAACCTGGACCGACTCCTGGCGATCGAGACCGGCGTGCCAGCCTACGTCGCCGACGACCCGCTCAGTTGTGTGGCCATCGGCGCCGGGCGGGCCCTCGAACACTTTGAGATTTTCCGAGACTCACTGACGCCGGTCTGAGTCGCGCGGGCGCGTACACCCCAGGGCGCTCTACAACACCACTGGGAGATCCTTGCCCGCGCCGACAACCCCGCCGTCCTCGACCTCATCCGTGCGCAATCGCGGCGTGGGGGTTCGGTCAGGCCACGACCTCCACGTACTCCACGCGGCTGGCCGCCCGCGGGATCTCCAGCCCATCTTCCCGTAGCCCGTCCAGGTGGAATGCGATGGCGTCCCGAATCTCGTGCTCTGCATCAGCCAGGGTATCGCCCGTCGCGATGCAGCCCGGCAGGTCGGGCACGTACGCCGAATAGTTGTCACCCGCTTGCTCGATAACCACCGCGTATCGCACGCGCCTACCTCCTCAGCCCGGCCTGCTTCAGAACGCTGTTGAGCGTCCCGGGCGCAATGTCATCGCTCGGCCTCCCCGCTGCGGTCACGCGTCCCGGCTTCACCGGGTGCTTGAGCTGACGGTGACTCCCTCGCATCGCGATTTGACGCCACCCATCACCTTCCAGCAGTTGCAGGACCTCGCGGATTTTCACTTATCGAGTCTATACCTGCCTGCAACGCGAAACGCGCCCCTCTCCACCGAGTGAGTCGAACAGGAGTGCTGCCGTGACGTGCAGACTCTCGACCACAGATCCTTCGGCCGCGGCCTCAGGACCACACCACGGGTCAACCCTTCGTCCCGCTGGTGATCGCCACGCTCCCGAGCCCAACCCGCTGCACGCGCACGTCCTGCACCCCGGCGTCGCGGAGGAGGTCCGCCAGGCGTTCCGGTTGAAGGAACGCCGCCGCGGACTCCGGAAGGTAGGTGTACGCCTCCGACTCGCCCGCCACCAGCCGGCCCAGCAGCGGGACGATTCCCCGGAAGTACAGACGGAAGAGCGGCCGCAAAATTCCGCCGGGGCCGGGCGTAATCTCCAGGACGACCAGCCGGCCGCCGCGGCGGAGCACGCGCACCTGCTCGCGCAGTCCTGCGTGGACGTCGACGAGGTTTCGCACAAGGTAGGCGCTGACGACGGCGTCGAACGTCTCGGCAGGGAAGGGCAGCCGGAGCGCGTCCGCCGCACCGAGGTGAACCGCGCCCGCCACGCTGGGCGATCCCGCGCGGAGCATCGGCTCCGCAAAGTCAACACCCACCACGGATGCCCCCACACTCATCCTTTCGCGCAGCGTCAACGCGACCTGACCAGTGCCGGTGCCGACATCGAGTACCCGTCGGGCGCCCTCAACCGATGCTTCATCGGCCACGATCCCTCGCCAGCCGCGGTCCATGCCAAGCGACATCAGTGCGTTCATCAGGTCATAGCGATGCGCGATGCGCCCGAACATCCGGGCCACGTAGCGCGGCTTGTCCTCGGCACTCGGCAGCACACCCATGGCAGCCATTGCGAGCATCGTACGGGTCCCAAGCTCGGCACGGGCCTGCCGAGTGCATAGCACCAGCCCCAACCCCGTTGTGTGCCGCCCCGTTCGAACCCTCAGTCGGGGCCGCACCGAGACGCCCAGGTACATTGGCGTCGGCTGGTGGGTGCAGAGCTGGGCGGCGGCGAGTTCCCTGCCGGGAGAGCGAGCCTGGCCGCGAGGGCGTCCCGCCCCCACCGGCCGCTGGGGGTGCGGCTATTGGCCGGGCTGCTGGGGCCCAGCATCCAGGGGCGAGCGGCGCAACGGCACGACCACCGAGAGCAGCACGCCGGTGCAGGTGAGCGGCCTGAGCGGCGTGACGGCCATCGCGGGTGGGGAGTATCACGGCCTGGCACGGCGGTAACGTCCGTTCCTGCCACGCCCGTGCCCACCAGCACGGCCACGCCCACCGCCACGCGCACGCCCACGGCCACCCAGCACGCCCACCGCTACAGCGGCAGATAGAGAATCAGCCTCTCCCATTCCGCGTTAGTGCTGGCGTTTACCAGAAGTAGCAGATCGTCGATGACGGGACCTAGCGGGGCTCCCTGCGGAATCACGAAGACGCCGGGCATAGAATCGCCAACCTTCACACGGTCGTAGGCGTACCCCACCAGCGTGGAGACATCGCTGGTGAGCACGATCCGCCCCTCGCGCGCTGCCCACTCAAGCAACGCCCGATCGTCTCTGCCGGTCAGGCTGACGTCCTGGACGCGCACCATATCCACAGCAGGTTGACGGCGGAGAAGCGCACGGATGATCTCGCCATGGACGCTCTCATCCACCAGGTACCGCAACACCGCGGCTGAGTGATGCGGCGTTTAGCGGTGCCGCTGCCGGGCGAGGAGGCGTTCTCGAATGACGCTGCTGTTTCTGTTCGCCTGAACGCGATTCCTCAATGCACCGGCGTGCACCTTCCGCTCGGCGAGATAGCCGTCCACCTCATCCTGGTGACGCAGGTAGTACGTCAGTACGGCGTACACATCGGCGAGATCGAGTGTCTGGTAGCTCAGGACGATCTCCTCCGCCGCCTTGCCGGCCTGGAACGCGCTCACAACCACATCCAGCGGTACGCGTGTGCCCTCCACGAGCACCGCTCCGTCAGTTGTCTGCACGAGTGGGACGCGCTCGCGTACCTCAGGCTCGATCATGAGAGTCACGTCACGCTTCTGCATCATCGTAGCGCCCTGCGGGCGTGCAGAACCATCCCGCTCCCTCGGCCGGGTGCGCGGCAGAGTTTTCAGTGGGAGGAGGCGAAGCGGCGGCTGCCCGAGAGGAAGGGCCGGCGCCAAGGATGGTCGGCGGTGGGGCGGCCGTTGACGATGCGGGGTGGCCGCGCCGGGCGCGTCGGCGGCGTGAGGACCAGCGCCACCGGCGGTAGGAGGGGAGCACGCCGGCACGGGCGGGCAGCGTGGTGCGCCTGCTGCCGCTGCGCGCGCTGCTGCCGAACCGTCAGGCGGCGGTATTGGCTGATCGGCTGCCACGCCTCGGACCAGCGCCCACGGCACAGGGCGTTGCGCAAGGCCAGTACCGGATCGACGTGCTCCCGCTCCCCGTGCATGCCACTGCCCTTCACGCGCGCTTCCACCACCAGCGTGTTGGCACTCTCCACACAGCCACTGCCGATCGGATACCCCTGCTGCCGGAAGGTGGCGTACTGGATCTGGTCCAGCCGCTTCGTCAAATACTGCAGGGAGATCGCGCGGGCCTCGGTCGCAGCGGCGCTGGGGTCGGGGGCCTGCTGCACGGGGAGACGGGCCAGCGCTTTGCGCACCGTGCTCGGGTTGCCGTGCTGCAACTCGTGCCGCTGGTGCTCGAGCCAAGTCCGGCTCTGCGCGCTGTCGTGGCCCCAGACCGCCTGCACCGCCTTCGTCAGGTATTCCACCGCGTGCGGGAAATCCAGGATACGCACCGCCTGGGGACACTGCACGTCCAGAAAGCCCTGCTGCCACTCTGCCCCATCCAGCGGCGCGACCACCACGCCGGCGCGGTCCACGCCCCGGCGCTCCAGCTCCCCCGTGGCCAGGCGCGTGAACGTCTCGGCCGTGGCGAGGCGGGAGAAGTAGGACAACGCCGTGGCGTGGGGCTGGGGGCCGTCCGGGTCGGCTGGATCGGGCGCTAGGACCACCTCGCCCACCGCCCGCGTCTTGACCTCCGCCCACTCGCCACCCACCAGCGGCACGAAGGCGCCATCCACACTCCCCTGCAGCAGCACCGCCGGGACGGGCGGCGCCGAACTCGGCTGGGCCCGCCGGTGTCGGGGCGCGCGGGCCTCCTGCTCGATCCGGTCCACGTCCGCCGTCTGGACCGCCACGTACGCCGCTCCCGCCGCCTCGGTGTGGCGGCGCGTGGTGCTGTCGCTGACGGGCACCTGCGTGAAGGCGGTGAATTCAGCGGCGGCCTGGGCAAACGGTAGACGGGTCCCCAGCCGGGCTAAGGCTTCCTGCAAACTGGGACTCCAGGGGCCGGGCAACAGCCCCAGCTGCTCATCCAGGGGGAAAAAGCCCGACCGCGCAGGCCGGGCAGACCGCATAGTCGCGGTCCAGGTCCACCGGGTGACCGCCCCGCACCAGCACGCGGCGGCGACGGGTCCCCTGGCGCACGAGACGGTCCCCACAGGTCGGACCGCGCACGGGAGCCCCGGCGGCCTTGTCCGCGAGATCAGCGGCCCGCGTCGCCAGGGCCAGGTCTTGCACCGCCCGCGCCCGCAAGGCATCCAGGCGCTGATCGACCGCCGCCTCAATCTCCACAAACGTCGCGCTCGGGTGCGCCTCCCGCCACTGATCCAGCTCCTCCCGCGCCACCGCCGCTGTCTGCTTCCAGCGTGCCGCCGCGTCCTCCCGTCGCCCCATCCCCATTCCTCCGTCCGCGGTCCCTGCGCGACCGTCAGACCCACCCGCACTCTACCGGCTCTCCCGAAAACTCTGCCGGACACCCCCCTCGGCCGCGGGCTTCCTTACCATCGTGCGGCATGCGGACTGATCAGCCCGCCCTCACCCCTACGGCGCCTGCGCTGCCAGCCTGCCGATAGCGCGCGCTGCGCGCGGCGCGGCGCTGCTGACATTGTTCGATGGCAGCACAGTCCAATGGACGGCCGACCGACGCCGACGTGAGAAACGCCGTGGCAGCGTCGGGGTCGAGGAGCACCATGGTCGTGCCAGCCGGGTACGCCTCGTGGTGCGTTCCCCGCGCCCCCCCCCAAGAGAAGTCGTACTCGGGCCGGAGCTCACTATCGCCTCGATTGAGTGGTTGACTCATACTCGCTTCGCTCCCGCGGGGTCGCCTCGCGCGCGCTGATCAGACGGACCCTTGATAGAGCTTACCCTTCGCATCTGGCCAACCCATCTCGCGAACGGGCGCCGCCTGGAGCGCCCCCAGGTCACCAGCCCGCAACGGGTGCTGGCCGGCACTCGCGGTTGCGGACTCGTCGTCGGCAAGGACCCGGCCCGCGGGACGGTCTCTCGCCCGCGCAGCGCCGGGCCTCGGGCGCCCGGGCTGCCAGCACGGAAGCCAGATGGCCGCATGTATACTGAGCGTGCTTGCCCGTCCGACGCGTCGAGTCCTGGTCCCACCCTTCGCGGCGCGTCGAGTCCCATTCCACCGTCCCCGCGGCCCGCCCCGTGTGCGACCGCGCCCAGGAGAGTTAGTCGCTCGTGCTGAACGGTTTCGGCCCTATTGCGTTGTTCCTGCTGGTCGCGGTGGCGTTCCCCGTGATCCCGCTGATCATTACGCGCTTTACAGCACCCAACAGGCCGAACCGGGTGAAGCTGGAGCCGTACGAGAGCGGCATGGAGACCATCGGCCCAACCCAGGTCCAATTCCCCATCCGCTTCTACCTGTACGCGCTCATGTTTGTGATCTTTGACGTGGAAGCGATCTTCCTGTTCCCGTGGGCGGTGGCCTACGCCAGCCTCGGCTGGTACGCGGGGATCGAGATGGCCATCTTCGTGCTGCTCCTGCTGGTCGGGCTCGCCTACGCATGGCGCAAGCATGCGTTCGAGTGGCAGTAGGGCCGGGCTCCAGGACGCCGCGGGGACGAATGACCGAACAAGACGAGGCAGCGAGACCAGCTATGGACACCAAGACGACGCAGGTGCAGCCCACCCCGGCACCCTCGGTGCAGATATCACCCGGTGGCGCGCTGTCCAGCGCGGACCCGACGTCCCTCCGCTACCGCGACCCACGCCCAGTTCACGCCGACCAGGTCATCCAGCAGCGCGTGCCCATCCCGGAGGAGCTGCGCGGGCACGTGATGGTGGCACCGCTGGACGCGCTGTTCAACTGGGCCCGCCGCAACTCCATGTGGCCCGTCACCTTCGGCCTGGCGTGCTGCGCCATCGAGTACATGGGCGTGCAAAACGCCCGGTTCGACCTCTCGCGCTTCGGGATGGAAGTGAATCGGGCCTCGCCCCGCCAGGCGGACATCATGATCGTCTCGGGGACAGTTACGGTGAAGATGGCGCCCGCGATCCGTCGCATCTACGACCAGATGTCCGATCCCAAGTACGTCGTTTCCATGGGCGTCTGCGCCACGGCCGGCGGCCCCTACCAGGGCAGCTACAGCACCGTGCCGGGAGTGGACAATTTCCTTCCGGTGGACGTGTACGTTGCCGGCTGCCCGCCACGTCCAGACGCGCTGATCTACGCGGTGATCCAGTTGCAGGAAAAGATCAAGCGCCACGAGATCGAGTCAGATCATGCGCGCTGGCTCGCGTGGCAGCGCCGCTACCGGGACGCCGTACCCGTGCTCCAGCCGTCAACGTCCGCCGATGCGCCCGTGCCGATGGCATCCTCGGCCGTGCGGCAGGGCTGAGCATTCGCATGGCACTGGAACGAACTCCCGACATGGAGGGGCTGACGCCCGCGGAACGGGCGGTGCTCTACAAGCAGCGCGCCTCGGCGATGGGTATTGGGCGGGCGCCGAACACGAGCGGGGCCGCGGAAGCTGCTCCCGCGGCGCCCGCCGAGAGCATGGCTGCGCCCCCAGCTCAGGTCCCGACCGTGGCTGCGGCGGCGCCGGCACCCGCGGCCTCGGCCCCGGCCGCACCCCCGGCCAGAGTGGCCGAGCCGGAGCCGCCGAAGCCTCCCGCCGACCCTGCCTACGTCACTGCGGTCCTTGCGCGCGCGCCCGGCGCGGCCTGGGAGCGCCGGCACACGTACGTCGAGATCAAAGTGCCGCGCGAGTCGCTCCTCCCCGCCGCGCGGACCTTGCGAGAGCACGGCTTCGACTACCTGTCATTTGTCACCGAGGTGGACTGGAAGGACCGCTTCGAGATGCTCTACCACCTGTTCAGCTACGACTTCAGCCGAGAGCCAGGCGGGGTCGTGCTCCGGACGGACCTCCCGCGCGAGGGCATCCCAGAGGTCGCGAGCATGACCGCCGTGTGGCCCGGTGCCGAGTACATGGAGCGCGAGTGCGCCGAGATGCTGGGCATCCGCTTCCTCGGGCACCCTGACCTTCGCAAGATCCTGCTGCCCGACGATTTCGTGGGCTACCCCATGCGCAAGGACTACGAGACGGACTTTGAGTACATCACCGTCAAGCATCTCGTCCGAGAATTCGATGGCGATTACCAGGGTTAGTGGGTCATTGGGCATGAACAGCGCCATTCCTGGACGCCCCACCCCCACGCCCCCTCCCGGGCGCGGGAGGGGGAAGTGTCTTTCCGTGGAGGGGGCGCGCCGCGCCCCTTCCGACCGCCTCCGCGACGGTGGAATGGTTCGATCCGAGGCAAACGACCCGCGCGTTCGCACGGCTCACGGTCGGGCGCTCGGGGGCCAACCATGACCGACCTGCTCGCGCGTCCTGCCAGCCAGTCGAACCCCGACGCCGATCTTGGCGATAGCCTGACCGCCTCGCCTGGCATGGCGACCGCGTCTGAAGAGCGGGACACGCTGATCACCCTGAACATGGGCCCGCAGCACCCCAGTACCCACGGGGTGTTCCGTCTCATCATGCAGTTGCAGGGTGAGACGGTGGTCGCCTCCACCCCCGTGATGGGCTACCTGCACCGCTCGTCAGAGAAGCTGGGCGAGGTCCGCACCTACGTCCAGGGCACGGTCCTCACCGACCGCATGGATTACCTTTCGCCGATTACCACGAACTGGGCCTACGCGATGGCCATCGAGCGCCTCGCGGGACTGGAAGTCCCCGAGCGCGCCGAGTTTCTGCGAGTTCTGACCGGCGAGCTCAGCCGAATCTCCAGCCACCTCGTCGCCATTGGCACCTTCGGGCAGGACGTGGGCATGTATGGCACCCCGCTGCTCTGGGCGCTGCGCGAGCGCGAGATGATCCTCGACATGCTGGCGCTCGTGGCGGGCGTTCGCATGAACCCCAGCTACGTCCGCTACGGGGGCGTTGCCCGCGATGCACCGCCCGAATTCTTCCGCAAGCTGCAGGAGTTCCTGGACATCTTCTCGTCCAAGATCGACGAGTACGAGTCCGTCCTGACCACCAACGAGATCTTCCGGAATCGCACGGTGGGCATTGGCCTGCTGCCGCCAGAGATTGCAAAGGCGTACAGCGTCACGGGCCCGATCCTGCGGGCGAGTGGCGTCCCGTACGACGTGCGCCTTGCCGAGCCGTACAGCATCTACAACCGCTTCGATTGGGAAGTGCCGGTCCGCTACAACGGGGATTGCTTCGACCGATACCTGGTGCGGATCGCGGAGATGCGGCAGAGCGCCCGCATCCTGCAGCAAGCGCTGGACGGCATCCCCGAAGGTGACATTCGTGCCAAGCTGCCGAAGGTGCTCAAGCCCCCGAAAGGCGAGGCGTACGCGCGGATCGAGGGACCGAAGGGCGAGATTGGCTTTTACCTGGTCTCGGATGGAACCGTGAACCCCTACCGCTACAACGTCCGTCCCCCGAGCTTCGTCAACCTCACGTGCCTGGGCCAGGTGGCGATCGGTCATAAGCTTGCCGATGCCGTGGTGATCCTCGGCTCGTTCGACATCGTGATGGGTGAGGTGGACCGCTAAATCGGCATGGAGTGGCTCGGAACATTCTGGCAATCGCGCGACTTCGAGGTCGGCCTCGGCCAGCCCATCTACGCCGCGCTGACCGGAGCTGGGGTACCTGGCTGGCTGGTGAGCATCCTCTACCCGGTTGTCGGCGCCGCGACGATCCTCGGCATCATTACCGTCTCGGTCATGATGGCCCTATGGCTGGAGCGCAAGGGGCTGGCGCGCATGCAGGATCGTTATGGCCCGAATCGCGTGGGGCCGTTCGGCCTGGGCCAGAGTCCGGCGGACGTGGTGAAGCTCCTCAGCAAAGAGGTGATTACCCCGCGCGGTGTTGACCGGCTGCTGCACTACCTGGGCCCGATCCTGGTCCTGAGCCCGTCGCTCCTGATGTGGGCCGTCGTGCCCTGGGGGCCCGGCCTCCAGGTCGCGGACCTGAACGTGGCGGTCCTGTACCTGGTCGCCTTCGGATCCATCCCGGTGCTCGGTATTACGCTCGCTGGCTGGGGCTCGAACAACAAGTACTCGCTCCTGGGCGGTATGCGCGCGGTGGTGCAATACGTCAGCTACGAGGTCCCCGCCGCGCTGACGCTGGTGATCCCCGTCCTGCTCGCCGGCACTCTCTCCTTGCAGGGCATCGTCAGCGCCCAGAGCGGGCCGTTCTGGAACTGGTTCATCTTCAAGCCTATCATCGTCTTCCCCGTGCTGGGGATCGCCGCGTTCGTGCTGTACCTCATTGGCGGTCTTGCCGAGGCGAACCGAACCCCGTTCGACCATGTCGAGGCAGACTCTGAGCTGGTGGCCGGCTTTCAGACGGAGTACGCCGGCATGCAGTGGGCGCTCTTCATGCTTGCCGAATACGGCAATAGCATCGCCATTAGCCTGCTCGGATCGACCCTGTTCCTGGGCGGCTACCACACCGGCCTGGGCGACTGGTTCGACGATCTAATCTGGCCGCTCTTGCCGGGCGTGCTGGCGACAAAGGCTGCCGTGATTTTTGCCATCTTCGTCTGGATCCGCGGCAGTCTCCCCCGATTCCGCTACGACCAGTTGATGGGTTTTGCCTGGAAGCGGATGCTTCCAGCGGCCCTGTTCTTGATCAGCGTGACGGCTGTGCTGGCTCCCTGGATCCGCTCCGTGCCGGTCGCTCGCTAGGAGGCTCGGAAGAACCGCTATGGCACTTGGGCTGGGCGTCGCACGAGGGATGCTCTCGACGCTCTCACACCTGGCGAAGAAGCCCATCACCATCCAGTACCCCGAAGAGCAGATGGAGATGCCCATCTGGACTCGCGGTCGGCCCCGGCTGCTCTTCGAGGTGGACACCGGCGAGCTGCGCTGCACGGCCTGCGGCGCGTGCGCACTAGCCTGTCCCGTCGACGTGATCAAGATCGAGCAGCACCCCAATCCGGCTGGCAAGGGCAAAGTGCTGGACCGCTTTGACATCGACATGGCGGGCTGCATTGAGTGCGCGCTGTGCGTGGAAGCCTGCCCGTTCCGCGCCATCACCATGGCTCCAGATTTCGAGATGGCCGCCTACGAGCGCAGCACCGAGCTCGTTTTCGACATGTACCAGCTACGGCTGGCAGGTACGCCGGAAGTAGACGCCGGCATGGAGCATATTCAGGGCGTGAAGCGCGGCTTGAAGAGCCAGGGTGGCGCTGCCGCGCCCACGCCAGCAGCCGCGAAACCGGCCGGAGCACCGGCCCCGGCGGCCGCGAGGACGGCCGGTCCGGTGGCTGGCCAGGCCACCGGTGCGACCGCGGCGGCAACGTCCACCTCCGCCACCGGTAATCAGGTCGCCGATCCGAAAGCGGCACCGGCCGCGGCTGTGGCCAGCGCGAACGTGCCGGCGCCCGCGCACGTGTCCGACGCGAACCCGGCAGGCCCGCCTCCGGCCGCGGCAGCAGCGGCCCCACCGACGGATTTCGACCCGTTGACGATCAGCGATGAAGACCTCGCCAAGCTCCCAGCCGCCGATCGCGGCCGAGTCTACAAGGCCCGCCTCAAGGCGAAGGGGGTCCAGCCCCCCACCAGGCCATGACGGGCCTCGGCACCTCCGACCCGCTGACGACCGTCGTCGGCAGCATCGTCTTCTGGATCGCTGCCATCAGCGGAATCGTGGCGGCGTTCATGATGGTGTTTCAGATCCGGAACATGGTTCGGCAGGCGCTCGCCCTGACTGTCGTCCTCGGCGGCATCGCCGGGATGTACGCCATCATGGGCGCGGACTTCCTGGCAGTGGTCCAACTGGTTGTCTATATCGGCGCCATCATCGTGCTGATGATCTTCGCCATCTTCATGACCCCCGGGCAGGTGGATAACCCGGGCCAGTCCAGCGCTGCCCAACGCGCTGGCGCCGGCGTCGTGGCGGTCCTGGTGTTCGCCGCCTCGTATTTTGCCATCACCTCGCAGCGGTGGGACGTTCGCGGCGCCGCGCTCGACATCTCCACGATCGGGCCCATCGGCGGCCTGCTGTTTACGCGCTACCTGCTGCCCTTCGAGATCGTTTCGGCGCTGCTGACCGTGGCGCTCGTGGGCGCCATCGTCATCGCGCGGGAGGACTGATCGAGCAACCTATGAATGCATCTCAGTTCCTCGTCCCGGGCCTCCAGCACTTCCTGGTGTTTGGCAGCCTCCTCTTCTCACTCGGCATCTACGGAGCGCTTTCGCGCCGCAATGCAATCGCCATCCTGCTCAGCATCGAGCTCATGCTGAATGGCGTCAACATCCTGATGGTGGCTTTTTCCCGCTACATCACCACCACCCAGGAGCTGGCCGGGCAGGTCTTTGCCATGTTCATCATTTCCGTGGCCGCGGCAGAGGCCGCCGTGGGACTCGCGATCGTCATCGCCGTCTACCGCCAGCGGCGCACGCTCCAGGTCGATCAGCTCGACCTGCTGAAGGGTTAGCCGCCTCTGATGCAAGCTCAGCTCTGGACGATCCTCGGTCTGCCGCTCATGGCGTTCGTCGTCATCGTCTTTTTCACCCGCAGATCCAAGGACCTCTCGTCGTTCGTTGCCATTGGCGCCATGTTCGGCTCGATGCTGCTCGCGTATGCCACATTCATCCAGGTTGCTGGCGGAGCACGCGCGGTTTCCGAGTTCGAGTGGCTGCGCCTGTTCCCCGCCGGTGCTTCCGAAGCCGCGGGCGAATCCGGGACCGCCCTTCGCCTGGGTATCCAGGCCGATCCGCTGACGGCGCTGATGCTGGTGGTTGTGACGACAGTCAGCTTCCTGGTGCAGGTGTACTCACGCGGGTACATGGTGGAGCATGGCCACAAGGACCCCGGCTTCAGCCGCTTCTTCGCGTACCTGTCCCTGTTCACGTTCAGCATGCTCGGCCTGGTCCTGGCGAACAACCTGCTGTTCCTGTTCATCTCCTGGGAGCTCGTGGGGCTCAGTAGCTACCTGCTTATTGGCTTCTGGTACCAGAAGCCAGAAGCCTGGATCGCCGCCAAGAAGGCGTTCATCACCACCCGCATCGGCGACATCGGCTTCCTGATCGGCCTGCTCATCCTGTGGAACGTCGGCGGCTCGCTCCAGTTCACGGATCTCTTCGAGCAGGCAGACCTCCGGTCTGGCGCGCTGTTCAATGCCAGCCTGCTCGGCCAGCCGGTGCTGTTCTGGGCTTGCCTCGGCCTGTTCGCGGGCGCGGTCGGCAAGAGCGGCCAGTTCCCGCTGCACGTGTGGCTGCCGGACGCCATGGAGGGTCCCACCCCCGTCTCGGCACTGATCCACGCCGCCACCATGGTCGCGGCGGGTGTCTACCTGGTCGCGAGGACGTTCCCGCTCTTCGAGGCGGTCCCCCAGGCGCTGTCCGTGGTGGCCTTCATCGGCGGCTTTACGGCTATCTTCGCCGGCACCATGGGCCTGGTGAACAACGACATGAAGCGCGTCATGGCGTTCTCCACCGTCAGCCAGTTGGGCTACATGATGCTGGCGCTGGGGGCCGGCTCCATCGCCGCGGCGATGTTCCACCTGTTCACCCACGCCTTCTTCAAGGCGCTGCTGTTCCTCTCGGCCGGCTCGGTCATCCACGCCACCGAGACGAACGATGTCCGCGAGATGGGCGGCCTGCGCCGGAAAATGCCCATCACTTTCGCCACCATGCTGATTGGCTCACTGTCGCTGGCTGGCTTCCCGCTCCTCTCGGGCTTCTGGTCCAAGGACGAGATCCTCGTCGCCGCCAGTGAGAACGCCAACGTGGTGCTGTTCGCGTTCGCCATGCTCACCGTCTTCCTGACGGCCTTCTACACCTTCCGCATGTTCTTTCTCACCTTTGCTGGAGCCTACCGCGGCCACCACCACCCGCACGAGTCGCCGCCCGTTATGACCGTGCCGCTGATCCTCCTCGCCATCCCGGCCGCGGCGGTCGGCCTCTGGGGCTCGCCGTGGATGGGCTTCGGCTTCCAGCGCTTCCTGGAGGGAGACCGCTTCCGCGAGCCAGTCGGCAGCACGCCGGTGATGCTGACCAGCGTGGTCCTCGGCCTGGCTGGCATTGGGCTGGCCTACGCGATGTACGGAATGCGCCAACCGGCTATCAATCCAAGGACGGTCGGCGCCCGTTCTGGCGGGCTGTACACGCTGCTCCTGAACCGTTGGTACGTGGACGAGCTGTACATGTGGATCCTGGACAAGCTTGCCATCGGAACCGGCGCGGTGCTGGCGGCCTTCGACCGCCAGGTGCTTGATGGCGCCATCAACGCCCTGGCCGAGCTCTGGCGCGGCCTCGGGAGCGGGCTGCGAGGCCTTCAGTCCGGACGGGTCCAGAACTACGGGCTGTACCTCTTCGGAGGTGTCGCCGCCATCGCGTTTGCGCTGCTGGTGGCCCAGGGAGGCATGGCTCGATGATCCTTACCCCGTCCGCCGGGGCCACGTTGCTCCAGGTGGTGCTGTGGCTGCCGATTGTGGGCTCGCTCATCGTCGCGCTCTTCGCCCGCCGTTCAGACCGTGCACCGTTCCAGATCGCGTTCCTGGTGAGCCTGATCAACCTGGTTCTGGCCTTCGTGCTGCTGAGCGGGTTCAACCGTGGTGACGCCGGCTCGTTCCAGTTCGAAACCCGTCTACCCTGGCTCCCGATCCCTGGTTTCCGGAGCGATTACCGCATCGCGGTCGACGGACTGAGCATGCCGCTGGTGGTGCTGAACGCCGTTCTCACTTTCAGCGCCATCGCGGGAAGCTGGCACGTGCAGAAGCGCACCGCGCTGTACTTCAGCATGTTCCTGGCGCTGAGCAGCGCCATCATGGGCGTCTTTACGGCCAACGACCTGCTGCTCTTCTTCCTGTTCTGGGAGCTCGAGCTGGTACCGATGTTCCTCATCATCGGCATCTGGGGCGGCGCCCGCCGTGAGTACGCCGCCTTCAAGTTCATCCTGTTCACCGTGGCCGGCAGCGCCTTCATGCTGGTTGGCTTCCTGCTGCTCAACATCTTCGGACCGCGCACGTTCGGCATCCCGGAGGTCGCGGCGTACGATTTCGGCAGGTATGGGATCGGCTTCACGGCGTTCGTCTTCGCGCTGCTCTTCGTGGGCTTCGCCGTCAAGGTGCCCGTGTTCCCGTTCCATACCTGGTTACCCGACGCGCACGTGGAGGCGCCGACCGCCGGCTCGGTGATGCTGGCCGGCGTGCTCCTGAAGATGGGTGGCTATGGTCTGCTCCGTCTGACCCTGTGGTTGGTTCCAGAGGGCGCCCAGTTCTGGCAGGGGACCATCGTCGTCCTGGCGGTTATCAACGCCGTGTACGGTGGCTTCATCGCCCTCTCGCAGACAGACCTGAAGAAGATGATCGCCAACTCCAGCATCAGCCACATGGGCTACGTGCTGCTGGGAATCGCCGCCATGAACCAGGTGGGCTTGCAAGGGGCGGTGCTGGTGATGATCGCCCACGGGCTGTACAGCGGGCTGCTGTTCTCCATGGTGGGCCTGGTCTACGAGCGCACCCACACCCGAGAGATCGCGCAGATGACCGGGCTGGCCCAGCGTATGCCGGTGATCACCGCCCTGTTCTTCTTCGCCGGCCTCGCTTCGCTGGGTCTCCCCGGCCTGGCGGGCTTCATGGCCGAGTTCACGACCTTCATCGGCGCCTACGGCGTCTTCCCACTCGCGACCATTCTCACCGTCGGCACCATTGCGCTGACCGCGGGCTACATCCTGTGGCGGCTCGGAAGCGTGTTCTACGGTCCGCTCGGCGAGAGCTGGACGGGTCTCCGCGATGCGATGGGCCGCGAGCGCCTTGCCGTCGGCGTACTTGCCGCCGCCACGCTCCTCATTGGCGTGTTTCCGAACGTGATTGCCGAGATCTCGGCCGCCGGCGTCGCGCCCATCGCGGGCGAAGTGGCGAAAGCGGCCCGCAAGTGACCCGACGACTACCAGGGGCTGACTGACCAACCTCCGTATGCGGCCATCTCCCACCATCACCCTCCCCGCCGTCACGCCTGACGACCTCGCCAACGGGCTCCTCCTGCTGCTTCCCGTGCTGGTGGTCGTTGTGACCGCCACCATTGCGTTGATACTGGACCTCGCCCCGCCCGAGTGGGTGTCCCGCCGATTCCTGCAATGGGTCTCGGCCTTCGGACTGGTTGTGGCCATCGTCTACGTCGCGGCGCTGGCGCCCCTGGCGCAGCGGAGCCCCAGGGCTTTCGGCGGCTTTCTCGCGCTGGATAGCTTTGCGCTGTTCTTCGAATTCCTGTTCCTCGTCGCGGCGTTGCTGGTGATCCTCTCAGCAAATACCTTCGCGGACCGCCAGGAATCAGCCGAAGGCGAGTTCTACGTGATCGCGCTGTTCAGCACCGCGGGTCTGATGCTGATGGCGCAGGCCGCCGAGCTGATCTCCATCTATGTCTCGCTCGAGCTCTCAAGCCTCGGTCTGGCGTTCCTCGCCGCTTCGAACAAGCGCGACCGCCTGGCGGATCAGGGGCGCAAGAGCACCGAGGCCGGGATGAAGTACCTGTTGCTCAGCGCGATGTCTAGCGCCATCCTGCTGTATGGAATGGCGCTCATGTACGGCATCTCTGGTGCGACCACGCTCGCCGACATTGCGCGGGCGTTCAGCCGAGACTCGACGCCCGCGGTCATCCTGAGCATGGCCATGATCATTGCTGGATTCGGCTTCAAGATTGCCGCCGCGCCGTTCCAGTTGTGGACGCCCGACGTCTACCAGGGGGCACCCACGCCCGCGACCGCGTTTTTCTCCGTTGCCTCGAAGGCTGCTGGTTTCGCCGTGGTCCTGCGCGTCCTGAACGAGGCGCTGCCCGGCCTGACGGTCGAGTGGACCGGGGTCTTCGGCGTGCTGGCGTTCATCACCATGACCGTCGGCAATCTGGTGGCGCTGGTCCAGACCAACATCAAGCGGCTGATGGCCTACTCCAGCATCACCCACGTCGGATACCTGCTCGTGGGAATAGCCACCGCGAGCCCGTTTGCGAATAGCGGCATCCTGTACTACCTGCTCGCGTACACGTTCACGAACATGGCCGCGTTCATCGTCATCACCATCATGGCGCGCTACGTGCCGGACGATTCCATCTCCGGGTATGTCGGCCTGGCGAAGCGGGCGCCGATACTGGCGCTGGGTCTGACGGCGGCGCTGTTGTCGCTAGCGGGCATTCCGCCATTCGTGGGCTTCTTCGCCAAGCTCTACCTGTTCCTCGCCGCGATCGAGCGCGGGAACCTGGGGCTGCAATTTCTGGTGGTGTGGGCGGTGATCATGTCAGCGCTGTCGCTGTACTACTACGGCCGGGTGATCCACGCGATGTGGATGCGCGAGGTCGAGCCGGCCGTCGCGGCCACCCAGACCGAGCCGCTCCGCACAGCGTTCAGCCAGTGGGTCGCCCTGGCGGCCAGCCTCGTCGGCGTGCTGTTCACCGGGCTCGCGGCAGCCCCCCTACTCGCCGCGGCGCAGACGGCCGCGAATACCCTGACACCCTGACGCCTCGCCCAGTGGTCCGCCACCCGAGCGTCGCCGCGCTCTCATGCTGAGCGAAGCGACGCATTCGTCTCGTTCTATCTGCGCAGTCTCGTTCTGGCGAACCACGAGCCAGGGCTCCTCGCGCCGCGGGCCTTCCGGCCTGAATCGGGCAGACAGGCGACACAGAGCCGGCAATGCGTTGGCGGGCGCTCGCCAGCCGCCTCGCACCAAAATGGACCTTCCATGAGCTACTCGGACATCATCGAGCTGCGAGGCCACATCATCGACTCGCTGGTGCTGCCCCAGATCATGGAAGAGGTCATGGACCGCGGCGGCGAGTTCGTGATCCAGCAGATCGATGTCGGCCGGCGCAAAGATGAGCCGAGCTATGCCCGGATCCAGATCAGCGCGCCCACCGAGGAGCTCCTGCACCTGCTGCTGGATCGCGCCCAGCGCATTGGCGCCACGTCCGACCACGCCGAGCCCGTGTCGACGCAGCCCGCGCCGCGGGACGGGGTGTTCCCGGAAGGCTTCTACTCCACGACCAACCTGGACACGGAGGTGCGGCTCGGGTCCGAGTGGGTCCGCGTGGAGCATCCCGAGATGGATTGCGCCGTGGCGGTGGACAGGGCGTCCGGACGAGCGTGGACGCTCGCCCTCTCCGACATTCGGGCCGGCCAGGAGGTCGCCGTCGGCCACGAAGGGATCAAGGTCATCCCGCTCGAGCGTCCGCGGGTCCAGCCGCCGGTGTTTGCCTTCATGGGCAGTAACGTGTCCAGCGAAAAGCCCAAGGCGCTCCTGATCAAAGAGATCGCCGGGCGCCTCCAGGAAATCCGCGCCCGCGACGGTCGCGTCATCCTGGTGGGCGGACCCGTGCTGGTCCATACTGGCACGCGCGACTTCGTGGCCGCGCTCATCCACGCCGGGTACGTCAACGTGCTCTTTGGCGGCAATGGCCTGGCCACTCACGACGTGGAGATGGCCATGTTCGGTACCTCGCTGGGCGTGTCGCTGGCAGAAGGCACCCCGCACGAGGGCGGCCACGAGCACCACCTGCGGGCCATCAATCGCATCCGGGCGGTGGGCTCGCTCAAGGCCGCCGTGGAGAACGGACTCCTCCAGAACGGCGTGATGCACGCCTGCGTCACGACCAACACGCGCTTCATCCTGGCCGGCTCCGTCCGCGACGACGGTCCCCTGCCGGACGTGGTCACGGACATGATCGAGGCGCAGCGCCTCATGCGCGCCGAGGTGCACAAAGGCGTGGACCTGGTGATGGTGCTGTCGTCGATGCTGCACGGGATTGCCACCGGCAATTTCCTGCCGGCCAGCGTCACCACCGTGTGCGTGGACATCAACCCCGCCGTGGTCACCAAGCTCGCTGATCGCGGCTCCTTCCAGGCGATCGGGCTGGTCATGGACGTGGAAGGGTTCCTGCGCGAGCTGTGCGGTGAGCTGGGCCTGCGGACCTGACCCGGTCCAGCTCGGCGGACGGGCACCGGTGGTTGGGTGCTGTCATCCTGGGGGCACCGAAGGATCCGCCTCGGCTGCACGTGGACGGATCCTTCACTCCGTTCACGATGACAACGCGCGACGGATCTCCGCCGCGCTGGACTCGTCTCCACTCTCGTGCCGGTCCTCCACACCCGGGGTCAGGCGCTGATCGGATCCTTCCGGGCCATGCCCGAGCGACGAGGGTACCTCGATGGCGTAGGTCCATGCTTCTCCCCGACAATCAGTCCGCGACCGTCTGCCAGCCCCGGCACCTGGATCGGCACAGGCGCCCGGGCCCATACCTTGAGGGCGCTGAATGCCGGTGCCGCGCGTCGTAGCTCGGCTTCCAGGTCGCCCCGCCGCTGCGCCACCAGCAGGCCGCCGGGCTCCAGGAAGGGTGCGCACAGCTCGACGACCGTGGCCAGCGAGCCGAGCGCGCGGGCCGTGGCCAGGCCGTACTCGTCGCGGTGCCCTGGCAGACGGGCGAGATCCTCCGCCCGAGCAGCCTTCACCTCCACGTCAGAGAGCTGTAGCATCTCGACGACGGCCCGCAGAAAGCGCGCCTTCTTGCCGGTGGCTTCGAGAAGCGTCAGCTTGAGCCGGGGAAACGCGATCTTCAGCGGGATGCCAGGAAACCCGCCGCCGGTGCCCACGTCGATGGCGCGCGGTGCTTCGCCGGCCCGCAGCCGAGCAAGGACGGGCACCGCGGCGGTGAGCGAATCCAGGAAGTGTTTGACCTCGACCTCCGGCGCGCTCGTGATGCTGGTCAAGTTGACCCGCGCGTTCCAATCGAGCAGCGCCGCCTGGAACTGGTCGAACTGCGCCAGTTGGCCCGCGCTCAGCTCGACGCCCAGGGTCCGCGCGCCGGCAGCCAGGGCGCTCATCGATCCGCCGCCGAACTCGGAGGTACTTTCAAGGCCAACCCTATAATCGTACGGAGTGGCGCGTGTGCGCCGTAGTGCCGCGATACGCGGCCGGGAGGATCGCCATACCTGCCCCTGCTGAAGCGAGCACGCTGACCATCGGTCAAGCGGCCGCTCGATACCTGGGCACGTTGCCCGCTGGAGAACGCGAACGCGCGCGCTCCGAGATCAGCCGCTTTCTCGAGCATATCGGGAAGGACCGGCCCCTCAGCCAACTGAATCGTCGTGACGTCGACCGGTTTCAGGACCGCTTGAACGAAGCAAAGGTCGACCAGTCTCGCCGGATTGAGCCGGTGAAGCTGTTCCTCCAGGACTTGAAGAAGAAAAAGCTGACCGAGGACAACCTCGGAGCGGTGCTGCGCGTGCGGAAGCCGAAGGCGGGCCGCGGCGGCGAACGCGCCGAAGCTCCCGTGATTGAGCTAACTCAGGCGGGCCACGACCAGCTCACGTCCGAGCTCACGCAACTGGAATCCGACGAAATTCCGCGCTTACGGGACGCGGTGAGCCTGGCCAGGGCCGACGGCGACCTCCGTGAGAACGCGCCCTACCACGAGGCGAAGCGCGAGATGGGCGTGGTCCAGGGGCGGATCGATGCCCTTAGGAATCAGCTCGGCTCGTCGAAGATCGTCGCCCGGCAGCAGAGCACGGAGAAAGCCGGGCTGGGTAGCCGCGTCGTGCTGCGGGACACCGACTACGACGAAGAGCACACCTTCACGCTGGTGGGCCCCGGTGAGGTCAAGCCCCGAGAGGGCAAGATTTCCATCCAGTCTCCCGTCGGCAATGCGTTGAAGGGCAAGTCCGTCGGCGAGAAAGTGGAAGTTGATACCCCTCAGGGAGTACACCAGTACACCGTGGTGAGGATCGAGCGCGCGGAGTAGTACCCTTCGGGCATGGCTACCCGGATCGCGTCTGCCCTGTTCGCGCTGACGCTCGTCTTCAGTACCGCGTGCGCGGGCTTGCCGTTCGCCGCCGGCAGTGGCGAGGCAAAGACCCCATCGCTGGCTCCGCGTGATACGTGGCTCTTCTCACAGCTCACGTTCCGACCGTCTGCCGGGCAGATGCTGCTCCTGACGCGCGTCCAATCGGCATTCACCAGCCAGCCCGGCTGGGACGCTGCCTGGGCCACACTGAACACCACGGCGAGCAGCAGCGGCGTGGACATCCAGAAAGACGTTCTCCCCCTGCTGGATGGCGAATTGGCCATCGCAGCCTACAGCGACCCGCGCGACAGCCGGTTCGTGGGCTTCGTCCACAGCAGTGACGCGCCGAAGCTCCTGAGGATCCTGGCGGCCGCCGACACGGCGGCGCGGGTCGAGCCCGGCTACAAGGGCGCCCCAACCAGCACCGCCGCCTCCGGCGCGACCGTGCTCGCGGCGTACAAGGGCTGGCTGCTCTTTGGCGATTCACGCCAGGCGATCCAACAGACCATCGACCGCATCGACGGGAATGGCGGCGACAGTCTAGCGACGGTCGAGCGCTACACCTCGGTGGTCAAGCGGCTCCCCGCCGATCGCCTCGGCTTCGGCTACGAGGACATTTCGGCGAACACGCTGGACTTCGCGCGGGAGATCCTCGGTGGCGGTCCACTCGCCAACGTTGTCGGGGCCACGGGTCGGCTGGCATGGTCATTCGCCGCCTCCACCACTGGTATTGACGCCCGTCTGGAGGTCCTGAACGACCGACCAGATCCCAGCCTGAAGCGCACCACAGCCGGCATCCAGGGCGCCTTCGCGCAGCTTCCATCCAGCACGATCCTGGCGGTCGCCGGGTCGGACCTGGGCGGCCTTCTGGGCAGGGCACTCGAGGCTGCAATCCGCTCGGCAGAAGAGTCCGATCTCAACACCGGCGATTCGACCGAGCAAGGCCTGGCGCTGATCCAGTCGCTGCGCGACCTCGTGGCCGGCGATTGGGCAATCGGTGCCGGCAGGGAGGTCATCCAGGGGTTCACCGGCTCCGGCACTCCGACGAGTGGCGTCCACGCGATTGCCCGCGTCAATGACCCGCTGGCGATTGCCGATGCGCTCAACGGGGTCCTACCCGAGAATGTGCTCCGTCTTGGCGAAGGCTCCGAGTCCGCCTGGACCAGTGACAGCTTCGAAGGGTCGGCCATGACGGCGGGCCTGGATGGGCCGATCCTCTTCGCCGGCCTCGGCGGTCCCGAGTCGGTGTTCGCCGCGCGCTCGTCGCTCGGCTTCTCCGGCAACGACCGCTACAACCGCCTGAAGCCCATCTTCGACCGAGCCGAGGCAGGCGTCTTCGCGGATATCCAGGCGATCCGCGAGACGGTCGTAGATTCCCTCTCGGCCTCGGACCGAGCCAGCTACGAACGCGACGTGCGCCCATTTATAGCGCCCATTAAGGCGGTTGGAAGCGCCGCACGGTTCGAGGACGCAATGTCCGCCACGGGCGACCTGCTGATCCTCATCTCGCCGTAAGCCTCGGGGCGGACAAGCACCTGGTGAGCCAGACGCTCCCGCTTGACGGCGCGGAGACGTTTGGCTCGCCAGGCGGTACTGCCCGGCCGGATTACCGTTCCCTGCCACGCGGGGACTATCCTCTCGCCGAAGACGTTCGCGTCCATCTGTACCCAGGCGGGCCTGACGGTGGACGAGGTGATGGAGCTACTATGACCGAACGCCGCTATACGATCTTGCTCGATCCGGGCGGTGAGACCGGGACCTACACCGTGACCGTCCCGGCGCTGCCAGGGGTGGTGACCCAGGGCAGTAGCGTCGAGGAGGCGATGATGATGATGGCCCGGGAGGCGATCCGATGCCATCTCGAGGGGTTGCTGAAGGACGGGGAACCCATCCCCGAGGAGCGGGCCAAGCCGCGCCTCGCGACCGTCCAGGTCGCCGCCTAGCCGCGCCAGGCCAGGGGTCGTTGTGTGCGAACGCCGGGGACCACAGCCTGGCGCTCAAGAGCGACGGCACGGTGTGGGTGTGGGGCTTCGGCTGGGCCGGCCAGCTGGGCGATGGCTGCGCCTGTGATCGCAGCACGCCGGTCCAGGTGAGCGGGCTCAGCGGCGTCACCCAGATCGCTGGCGGCTGGTGGCACAGCCTGGCGCGCACCAGCGATGGGCGGGTCTGGGCCTGGGGCTACAACGGCAACGGCCAACTGGGTCATCCTGTCGGATACCGTGTCCGCATCGCGCCGCCGTCCCTACCACCGGCATCGGCCAAAGTTCACTACCACGGTGGATCCCGCGTAACTGGGCAGCGACCCACACTCAGCTCGATCCCGCGGCCGTCGTCCGCCTTGCTTCGACGCCTGGACGCGCCCAATGACCACCACCGTCGCCCAGCCAGGCGGGGCGACTCTCGGGCCGGCCGCTACTTCACTGTCACCGACTTCGCCAGGTTGCGCGGCTTGTCGGGATCAAGGCCGCGGAGGCGGGCCAGGTGGTACGCCAGCACTTGCGGCGGGACCGCGTTGACCAGCTCGGCGCCCTCGCCTACGTCGGCGACGGGGATGTGCAGGTCCCACACGTCGCTCTGGCGCGGCGAGATGCCCACGATGAAGCCGCCGCGGGCCTTGATCTCCTGGGCGCCCGAGATGATGGCGTGGAACGAGTCGTCATTCGGCGCCAGCACGATGCACGGCGTGCCTTCGTCGATCAGCGCGATCACGCCGTGCTTGAGCTCGCCGCCGGCGAAGCCCTCGGCGTGCATGTAGCTGACTTCCTTGATCTTCAGCGCGGCCTCCAGCGCCATGGGATAGCTCGGCCCGCGTCCGATGACGTACAGGTGCTCGCGGTCGACGATCTTCTCCGCGAGCGTGCGCATCATCTCGGCGCGGCCGTCGGTGAGGAACGCCTGGATCTCGTCGGCAGCACGCTCCACAAGCTCGCGGCCGTGCTCCACGCGTCCGTGCATCGCGTGGGCCGCCATCAGCAGCACCGCCAGCTTTGCCGTGAAGCTCTTCGTGGCCAGCACGCACCGCTCCGGACCCGCGCCCAGCAGCACCGGGTGGTCCACCAGGCGGTACAGGCTGGAACCCTCCACGTTGACCAGTGCGGCCAGCTTCGCCCCCCGCCGTTGCGCCGCCTTCATGGAGTCCAACAGGTCGATCGTCTCGCCGCTCTGGCTCAACCCCACCACCAGGCTCTTTGGGTCGATGAAGTGCTCCAGGTAGCCGAACTCGGAGCCGACCGCGAAGCTCACCTGCTTCCCCGCGATGCGCGAGAACAGATACTCGCCCACCTTCCCCGCGTGCGATGCTGAGCCGCAGCCAACGAAGTGGACGTTGCTCGCGTGCGCGATCATCCGCGCCAGGGCTACGGCATCGGGCGCGCACTGCTCCGCCAGCTTGCGCAACACCCGCGGCTGCTCGTGGATCTCCTTGGACATGAAGTCCGGGTGCCCCTCGAGGTCGGCCACCTCGTCCGCCCAGGTGATGTCCCACACCTTCGGGTCCAACAGCGGCTCCCCCGTGGCGGCGTCGTACAGCTTGATCGTGTCGTCCAGCACCAGGGCGGCCTGGCCGTCCTCCAGGAACGTCAGCCGACGGGTGTGCTCCAGCAGCGCGCTCGAATCGCTGGCCAGGAAGTTCTCACCGTTCCCCCACCCCAGCACCAGCGGCGAGCCGTTCTTCGCCGCCGCGATACACCTGGTACGCGTGTCCAGCACCCCGATGGCGCTCAAGCCATCCAGGCGGCGGAACACGGCCATGAGCGCCTGCACCAGCTGCTCCGACCCTTCGGGCACAACCGTTAGCTCATCCTCCACCAGGTGCGCGATCACCTCCGTGTCCGTCTCCGAGCGGAACGTGTGGCCGCGCGCCTTCAACCCGTGGCGCAGCGATTCGTGGTTCTCCACGATGCCGTTGTGAATCACGGCCAGACGCTCCTCGCAATCCAGGTGCGGGTGCGCGTTGGCATCCGTGACGCCACCGTGGGTGGCCCAGCGGGTGTGGCCAATGGCGAGCGTGCTGTCGATCAGGACGGTTTCAGCCTGGCCGATCTTGCCGATGTGCTTCTCCACTGCCAGCGCGGCCGGACGCTGCCCGTTCTCACGCGAGGCGATCCCCCACGAATCGTAGCCCCGGTATTCAAGCTTCTTCAGCCCGGCCAGCACCATCTGGGGCGCGTCGGAGCGGGTGCCTACGTACCCAAAAATGCCGCACATGTTCGATTCGCGTCCTTCCTCGTACCCGAGGGCTGCGGTTCTTGATTTCGTCGTCGCGAGTGCTGGAGCAGGAAAACTGACCGCGATGCGATCCTGCGCGCCGAAGCTCCTGGCCTGCCGCGGCGGGAATACCGAGCTGTGAAGAGACAGATGCTTCGCGCCCCCGCGTGGGGGGCAAATGACGGCCGCAATTGTATGCACCGCCCGTGCCAGGACAGCCCATTCGAGCCGATCGTGTCCCGAAACGTCAGCGTTCCGGAAGCCGCTGGCGAAGCTTCAAGGCCGGTTCGAGAAGGTCGCCCACCGCTTCAAGGCGCTCGCGCATGGTCCCCAGGGTGAAGCGCGTGCTGCGCATCAAAGGGTCGTGGAGCTCCTCCCAGCCGATCGGTGCCGAGACGGGGGCCCCGGGACTGGCACGCACGCTGTACGCGCAGACGGTGTTCTTGCCGTGGGCATTCTGTGCGTAGTCGAACAACACCCTGCGCCCGCGCTCGCGAGTGTGGTACTGCGTCGTCACAACGTCCCCATGCCATGCTTCCAGGCGTTCGGCCACCCGCTCCATGAAGCGGCGGACCGAATCGTAGGGGTGGATTGGCTCCAATGGGACCATCACGTGGACGCCCGACGATCCAGAGAGCTTCGCGAACGATTCCAGGCCTTCCGCCGCGAGCGTCTCCCGAACCGCCAACGCGCTCCGAGCAACCCAGTCCCAGGGCGTATCGTCGCCCGGGTCAAGGTCCATCACCGCCCAGTCGGGCAGGTCTGGGCGGTCCACCGTCGAGAGCCAGGTGTGGACTTCGGGTGCATTGAACTGCGCGAGCCACACCAGTGTTCGCGCATCGGCCGCCACGATGAAATCGATCGGCTCGCCCGTCGACTCGGCAGTCTCGGTGTAGGTCTGGAGCCACGGGGGCGCACCCTTTGGCTTGTCCTTCAGGTAGAAGCCCGGCTGATCCAGGCCTCTCGGAAACGGGCGAAGCGTGAGTGGCCGGCCCGCCGCGTAGCGCAGCATCACGGGCGCAATCCAGGCCTGGTAAGCCGCGAGGTCGCGCTTGGCGATCCCGTCGCGGGCCCAGAGCAGCTTGTCCGGGTGGGTGATCGTGACTCCGGCGATCGTCTCGGGCGCGGACCTCTCGGCACCACGGGCAGCCATAGGCATGACCTTCGTGCACGCCCCGTACCGGGGTACGGGGCGTGCACGAAGGCCGCGGCGGGCTCTCCTCACCGCAAAGCGGTGCTGGCACGGACGAACACGAGGGCAGGCTGCTCACATCAGCCCCCGTCCACGTGCTTGACGTAGACTCTCCTACCGTGCGCAGCCCATTCCTGGATCGCCTCGCCGTTGGGACACCCATCCTGTTCGATGGTGGCCTTGGCACGGAGCTGTACGCCCGCGGGGTTCCGTACGAGCGCTGCTTCGACGAGCTGAATGTGCTCCAGCCGGACCTGGTGCAGGCGATCCACCGCGACTACATCAGCGCCGGCGCAGAGGTCATCGAGACCAACACGTTCTCCGCAAACCGGGTGCGCCTGGCGGCATACGGCCTAGAAAACCGGGTGCGCGACGTGAACTTCCGCGGGGTGAAGATCGCCCGAGAGGCCAAGGAGGTCAGCGGCGAGGCGGTCTTCCTGGCGGGGTCCGTGAGCAGCCTTGGACAGCCCCTGGCGCCGGTTGGAACCATCACACCGGCCCAGGCGCGGGCCGTGTTCGTCGAGCAGATCGAAGCGCTGCTCGAAGCCGGCGTTGACCTGCTGATCCTGGAAACGTTCTCGGACCTGGCCGAGCTCCAGGAGGCGGTCCTTGCGGCGCACTCGGTTTCGGCGGACCTGCCCATCATCGGCGAGATCAGCGTCGCCGAGGACGGCCACACCCTCACAGGCGCCGGTCCCGCGGAGGCCGTGGCCCTGCTGGAAGCGCTCGGCGTGGATGCCCTTGGGGTAAACTGCGGCGTCGGGCCGCAGGGCGCGCTCGACGCGGTGCGGCAGATGCAGGGGAGGTCGCGCCTGCCGCTGGCGGCGATGCCCAACGCCGGCTACCCGGCCATGGCTGGTGGGCGACGCCTGTACGTGGCGACACCCGCATATTTCGGCGACTACGCGCGCCGCTTCGTCGACGCTGGGGTGCAGATCGTGGGCGGCTGCTGCGGCACCACGCCCGCCCACGTCGCCGCCATGCGCGACGCGCTTAGGGCCTATGTGCCCGAATCCAGTGCGTCGGTACACAGCCGCCCCGCCGCTACCCCGCTTCGAGCCGCGCCGCTTGGAACAGACGACCAGGGCGATGCCCCTTCGCCACTCGCGCGCAAGGTGCGCAATGGCCGCTTCATCATCAGCGTGGAGGTCGATCCACCGCGCGGCCTCAACCCGGCGAAGATGCTGCACGGTGCCGAGCTGATCCGAGCCGCCGGCGCGGATTGTGTGGACATTGGCGATAGCCCGATGGCGCGCGTGCGGATGGGCTGCATTGCCTTTGCCGCGCTGTGCGAGCAGCGCATTGGGATCGAGACGCTCATCCACTTCACCTCGCGCGACCGCAACCTGATGGCGCTCCAATCTGATCTTCTGGGCGCCCACGCGCTCGGCATTCGCAACGTGATCGCGCTCACCGGCGACCCGCCCCAGATGGGCAGCTTCCCGAACGCCTCGGGCGTGTGGGACGTCGACTCGGTAGGCTTCATCAAGATCATCAAGCAGCTCAACCAGGGGCTGGACTGGGCGGGTAACTCCATCGGCAGCCCCACCAGCTTCCTCATCTCGTGCGCCGTCAACCCCATGGCCGAGGACCTCGAGCTCGAGCTGGATCGGTATCATCAGAAGGTCGAAGCCGGCGCGGACTTCGCGATCACCCAGCCGCTGTACGACCTCGAGCAGCTCGACCGCTTCTTCTCGCGGGTGCCACAGCCCAAGGTCCCGACGGTGGTCGAGATCATGCCGTTGCAGAGCTACAAGCACGCTGAGTTCTGCCACAACGAGCTCGCCGGCGTGGTCATTCCCGAGGCGCACCTGGTGCGGATGCGCGAAGCCGGCGACCACGGCATCCAGGTCGGCGCCGACCTGGCTCGGAGCTTCCTGGGCGAGATTATGGGCCTACCCAACGTCCAGGGCGTGCTCTGGGTGCCCAGCTTTCACCGCTACGAGATGGTCGCCGACCTCGTCCGCGAGACCGTGCTCCTGCGCGATGCCAGGCTCGTCGCGGCGTAGCGCCAGCCTAGGGCAGGGCCGCGAGCATGGGATGCATCGTCTGCTCAGAATGACACCTCGGCACTCCCGCGCGAGGGGCCGCGAGTGGCCCCATACCAGGCGGCGTCATGATCGCTGAGGCGGTAGCCCCGGTTGCGCCGCCGGCAGCAGACGCGCTGGTTCACGCACTGTGCGCCGTCCTACCCGCCGAGCGCGTGTTGTGGCGGCCGTACGACCTGATGCTGTACGAGTATGACGGCTCGATTGAACGGCACCGGCCGGCGGCCGTGGTCTTCCCGCTCAGCGCGCGAGAGGTCAGCGAGATCCTCCAGGTCTGTAACCGGCTCGGAGTGCCGTACACGGCGCGGGGCGCTGGCACGGGGCTGTCCGGCGGTGCGTTGCCGTCGCCGGGTGGCGTGCTCGTCAGCCTGGCGCGCATGAACCGGATCCTCGAGATCAACCCCGAAAACCGCTGCGCTCTCGTGGAACCGGGAGTGGTGAACCTCCGCCTCGGCCAGGCGGTCCAGCCGTACGGCCTCAGTTACGTGCCCGATCCTTCGAGCCAGAAGGCATGCACCATTGGCGGCAACGTTGGCGAGAACTCGGGCGGGCCGCACACCCTGCGGTACGGGGTCACCACCAACCACACCCTCGGCCTGGAGGTGGTGCTGCCCGACGGAGCGATCGTCCAGGTGGGCGGAGCGTCGGCCGACTGCCCAGGGCTGGACCTGGTGGGCCTGTTCGTCGGTTCCGAAGGCACGCTGGGGATCGTTACCCGCATCTGGGTCCGGCTGATTCCCATCGCCGAGTCGGTGAAGACCCTCCTGGCCGTGTTCCCCACGATCGACGCCGCGTGCGAGGCCGTGGCCGGGTGTATCGCCCGGCGGATCGTTCCAGCGGCGCTGGAGATGATGGACAACATGGTGATCCGAGCCGTGGAAAGCGTGAACCCCGCCGGGTACCCTGTCGACGCCGCGGCGGTGCTCCTGGCGGAGGTGGATGGCCTGCGCGATGAGGTGGACGCGATGGCCGGCGAGGTGGAGGCCGTGTGTTGGGCGCACGGTGCATCCGACGTACGCATGGCCCGCAACGACCTTGAGCGCGCTCGCCTGTGGGCTGGTAGGAAAGGCGCCTTCGGTGCCCTTGGCCGCATCACGCCGGACTACTACACCGTGGACGGCGTGGTACCTCGCACCCGGTTACCCGAGGTGTTGCGCGCCATTGCAGCGATCGGCGACGACGCCGGGTTCCGCATTGCCAACGTGTTCCACGCGGGCGATGGCAACCTGCACCCGCTCATCCTGTGGGACGCCGACGTGCCGGGTGCCGAAGAGCGGGTCGTCGCGGCCGGGGCCGAGATCATGCGCGTGTGTGCCGAGGCCGGTGGCTCGCTCAGCGGCGAGCACGGCATTGGCCTCGAGAAGCGAGACCTGATGCCGTTGATTTTCGGCGAGGCCGACATGGGCGTCATGCACCGCGTCAAGGACGCCATCGATCCTCGGGGACAGTGCAACCCGGGAAAGGTTTTCCCGACGGCCGGCCGCTGCCTGGAAATCTTCGCCCGTCGCGGCATGGCGGTCGGCTGGTAAACCAGGGGCAACCATGAGCAGCCTGGAGCTTCCCATCTGGGATGCGATCGCACCGGGAGACCCGGCCGCGGTGGGCGTGGATGGGGTCGTGCCGCGCTACCACGCCCGACCGGCGTCGCCAGAGGGGGTGGCAACGCTCCTTCGCGCATGCGCTGAGCGCGGTCTGGCCGTGCTGCCCCGCGGAGGAGGCACCCGGCTGGGGATCGGAAACCCGCTTCGGAGCCTGGACCTCGTGTTGGACACGGGCGCCCTCGACGCGGTGGTGGAGTACGAGTCGGCGGACCTCACCATCACGGTGCAGGCCGGCATGCCCCTCGCGCGGCTCCAGGCCGTGCTGGCGGAGCAAGGCCAGATGCTCCCGCTTGATCCGCCAGCCGAGACCGCCTCAACCGTCGGCGGCGTCGTCGCGGCCAACGCCTCAGGGCCGCTGCGTTACGCCTTCGGCACCGCCCGCGACCTCGTGCTGGGAACCCGGGTGGCGAACACGGATGGCACGATCACGCGAGCCGGAGGGAAGGTTGTCAAGAACGTCGCCGGCTACGACCTGAACAAGCTGCACGTCGGGGGCCTTGGCTGTCTGGGCGTGCTGACCGAGCTCAGCTTCAAGCTGCAGCCGCTGCCGGCAAGCACGCGGACGCTCGCCCTGCGCTTCGACACCGTTGCGGCGCAGGCAGCGTTCCTTGCTGCCGTGGTCCGCTCGAACCTGGGGCCTCTGGCGATTGAAGCACTCGGTCCCACCGCCAGTGGAGCGGCCGGGCTCGGGGAGCGACGCCACGTGGTTCTGCGGTTGGGCGGGTATCCACACGCCGTTGAGCGCCAGGCCAGTGACCTGCCGAAGCTCGCCACCAATCACGGTGGCCATCTGGTCGAGAACGCTGATGGCCTCTGGGATCGAGTCAGGAATCTGCAGGTGCAGCCGGCCGCGAACCTGCTGGTGAAAGCGGGCGTCCCCATTTCAGCAACGAGTGCCACCATGGAGCAGCTCCAGGAGCGCCTGGCGGATTTCGCGCCGCGGGTCTGGGGCCACGCGGGGAACGGCGTCGTGTACGCCTCCGCGAGCGCTGATGACGAGCGGACCGAGACGCTCGCGGAGCTCTTGGCTCAGCTTCGCCAGGAGCTCCGCGGCGTGGACACAAGCGCCTCGCTCGTGCTGCTGAAGGCCCCGCTGGCGCTGAAGCGGCACATCGACGTCTGGGGAGACGCGGGTGACGGGCTCCCGCTGATGCGAAGCGTCAAGGCCGCGCTCGACCCGACGTCCACGCTCAATCCCGGGCGGTTCGTCGGGGGCATCTGATGATCGAGGACGCACCGCACCCGGCATTGCCGTTCAACCCGCTCCACGCGGTGCTGGACAAGGGGCTCCTCAAGCAGTGCGTCCACTGCGGCCTTTGCCTCGACGCCTGCCCCACCTACCGCCTGCTGGGCCACGAGGCGGACTCGCCGCGCGGGCGCATCTTCCAGGTGCGGCAGGTCTACGAAGGCCGGATCAGCCCGGACGACCGGGACTTTCGTACCCACATCTACGCCTGTCTAGACTGCCGAGCCTGCCAGACGGCCTGTCCATCAGGCGTCCAGTACGGGCAGATCGTCGAAGCGGCGCGGGCCGTGGCCGAGCCGCCACGTCCGGCCGAACGCACGGTCGCGCGACTGGTGCTCGGCACGGTGTTCACGCGCAAGCCACTCCTTGAGGTGCTGGGCTTCGGCGCGCGACTGTACCAGCGATCCGGGCTCCAAGCCCTGGTGCGCCGCTCGGGGCTGCTCGATGCGGCACTCCCCGCACTGGGCATGATCGAGCGGCAGCTTGCGCCCGTACACGGCAGCCTCGTTCGCCGTCCCCTGCCAACGGTGCAGCCCGCCATCGGCGCGCGCCGCCTGCGGGTCGGCCTGATTGAGGGCTGCGTGATGCCGCAATTGTTCTCCGACACCAACTGGGCCACGATTCGAGTCCTCGCCGTCAACGGGTGCGAGGTGGTGGTGCCCCCTGCACAGGGCTGCTGCGGGGCGCTTCACGCGCACACGGGCGACCCGGATTCGGCCCG
The DNA here is from genome assembly GCA_016191465.1 of Chloroflexota bacterium. Classification (GTDB taxonomy): domain Bacteria; phylum Chloroflexota; class UBA6077; order UBA6077; family CF-72; genus JACPOP01. Next base: position 319,443 of record JACPOP010000008.1, read on the forward strand.
GGCGCTGGCCCGCCGCAACGTCGACGCCTTCGAGCCACTCGACCTGGACGTGATCGCGGTGAACGCTGCCGGCTGTGGCTCGGCCCTCAAAGAGTACGGCCACCTGCTCGCGGGCGATCCAGCGTACGCGGCTAGGGCCGCTGCCTTCGCGGCCAGGGTTCGCGACGTCTCCGAAGTCCTGGCATCGCTCGATCTGTTGCCGCCCACTCAGGCCGTGCCGCTGACCGTCACCTACCAGGATGCCTGTCACCTGGCTCACGGCCAGGGGGTCCGCCTCCAGCCGCGCAAGGTGCTTGGAAGCATTCCGGGCCTGAAGCTCGTGGAGATGCAGGAATCAGACACCTGCTGTGGGAGCGCCGGCATCTACAACCTGACCCACCCGGACATTGCCGAGCCGATCCTCAAGGCGAAGATGCAGAGCATTCGCGCCACCGGTGCGCACACGGTGGTCGCGTCGAACCCAGGTTGCTCGATGCAGATCGCGGCCGGCGCACAGCGCTACGGGCCCGAGGACCTGCAAGTGGTCCACGTGGTTGAGCTGCTGGACCGGGCCTACGGAGGTGCCGCCGCCTGGCGGCGAGCGCGACAGCGGCAAACGAAGCGCGACGCGAACGCGCCGTAGCGGGTCAGAGGGCACGCTGTGCGGCACTCCCGGAGTACCCACCCCCTCGCCCCCTCCCGGGCGCGGAAGGGGGAAGTGTTCTTTCCCGGAGGGGGCGCGGCGCGCCCCCTCCGACTCCCGGCGCTCCGGTCGAATAGCCCCATGCAAGGCAATCGGCCCACTAGCGGCGGATGAATCGGCGCAGGGTCAGGATCTCCTCGGAGCCGAAGACGAGTGACACGGCTCCGTACAACAGGGCCCCAATCATGGTGCACACCCCCACCACCACCGCCTGTCCCAGCGTGCCGTACTGCTGCCCGAGCGGGCTGAGGTTCACACCGAGCCACGCGATTGGAAGGGCCATCACGAGGCTCGCGGCCAGGATCCGCAGTGATGACCGCCCGAGCCGCTCGACGTCCAGGCCCCCCAGCCGACGGGCGATCAGGACGAGGAGCACCGAGCCTTCTAGCAGCGCCGCCAGAGAGTTCGCCAGCGCCAGCCCGCCGAATGTGAGTGGCGTCTGCATCAATACCAGGCTGAGCACCACGTTAGCGGCAATGGCTCCAGCGGCCACCGCCACCGGCGTCCGCGTGTCCTGCAGCGCATAGAAGACACGATCCACGATCTCCACCGTGGCGTGGCCAGCCAGGCCGATGGCGTAGAACACCAGCGCGTAGGCGGTTGCCTGCGTCGTCTCCGGCCCGAACTGGCCGCGCTCGAAGAACAGCGAGATGACCGGGACGCCCAGCACCATCAACCCGATCGATGCCGGGATGGTGATGAACAGGATCATCCGCAGCGATAGGAGAAACACCTGCTCGAACTGTGCGCGGCGGCCTAGTGAGTTCGCCTCGGAGAGTGTCGGAAACACCGCGGTCCCCACTGCCATTGCCACTGCGAGCGGCGTCATGATCATGAGCCATGCATAGTTCAGATACGCCACACTGCCCCGCACCAGGAACGAGGCGAGCAGCACGCCCGAGAGCATTTGGTTCAGCTGGACCACGCCAAGCCCGAAGATGCGCGGCGCGAACAGACGCCCGACCTCGCGCACGCCGGGATGGCGAAGGTCTAGCCGCGGCTTCCAGCGCATGCCAACCTTCCAGAGCGCCGGCACCTGGACCAGCAGGTGCAGGAACGCCCCGGCGACTGCCCCGTACGCCAGCCCACGGATGCCGAACGGGCCGCTCAGGTACACCGCCGCGGCGATGATCGCCAGGTTGTACATGAGGGGTGCGAGCGCCGCGACCGCGAAGCGGCCAAACGAGTTGAGGACACTGGAGCAGAAGGTGCTCACGGCGAACACCGCCGGCGAGATCAGCAGCACCTGAGCGAGCGAAGCGGCCTGGTCGCGGAACCCCTCGTCCCGCCCGGGGACGTACAGGTCCATGAGCGGCCTGGCGAACACGGCCAGGACCACCGACGCGATCCCCGTCACCACCAGTGCCGCGTTGATGGCGGAGGTCGTGAGGTGCCAGGCGCCGGCCTGGTCGTTACGGGCCACGTAGCTCTTGAATACCGGGATGAAGGCCGAGCCGACGGCACCCCCTACCAACACCTGGAACACCAGGTCCGGCACGGTGATCGCCGCGAGGTACGCCTCGTACTCGGTGGACGCGCCGAAGTGCGCGGCGATCACGATGTTGCGCACCACGCCCAGGATCCGACTGGCCAGGAACCCGGTGAGCACCACCGCCGCCGCCTGCACTAGGCGGCGCATGCGGTCGTACGCCGGCGAGGCCGGCGGTGAGCCTTCAGCCACGGCCGCGTCCACGGCCAACTCCTCGACAGCCACGCCCGTTGGCTACGGAGTCACCACGCGCCCGATTGGACGCGGCCACCGGCGGCACGGACACGCTGCTCTACCGCCCGGTGCGCGTCATCCTCCAGGCGGTCGTCCAGGGCCGGCAGAGCAACTGACGCGCCGGTGCGGCGACGCAGCGCAATGGCCAGCAACCGGTCCGCCAGCCACGGGTTTTTCGGCAGCAGCGAGCCGTGCAGGTAGCAGCCGTAGGCGCCGCGGTAGACCGCGCCTTCCGTGCGATCCTCGCCGTTGTTGCCGGCGCCGACCAGCACCTTCCCCAGCGGGCGCACGCCATCTCCCAGGTAGGTACATCCGGAATGGTTCTCAAAGCCCACCAGCGTGCGGGACTCGCCATCGAGGTCCGTCTCGACAAGCGCGTTGCCGATGTGCCGGCGGGGCCCTGGTACGGAGCGAATGTCAAACAACCCCGCGCCAGGTAGCTCCTGGCCGTCGAAGGTGGTGTAGGTCCTCCCCAGCAACTGGTATCCGCCGCAGATGGCCAGCAGCGCCGCGCCATCCTCGACGGCTTCGATGGTCGCTTCACCCTTCTCGCCGACAAAGTCCTTTGAGACGACGGCCTGCTCGCGATCCTGACCGCCACCGAAGAAGATCAGGTCCGCCTCGTCGGGGTCGAGCCGGTCGCCGACGGTGACGCCCGTTACGTCAACCTCGATACCGCGCCACTGCGCCCGCCGCACCAGGGCAAGGATGTTGCCTCGATCGCCATAGACCGACATGAGGTCCGGGTACAGGTGCACGATCCGAAGCCGGGGCGGGAGGGTCACGTGATTCAGTCCTCCCAGAACCCGCGGACATAGCCGGTCTGGCGCAGCACGTCGCGAACGGCGAGCATGGCCGTATAGGTCGGCAGAGCGTAGACGGTCTCGCCCTCTTCCGCGGCCTGCAGCGCGATCTCCAGCGCGGCGCGCACGTCGTTTTCGACCCTGATCCGCTCAGTGGGTACGCCCGCGTATTTCAGTCGAACGCTCATGTCCTCGGCGCGTATTCCCGAACAGACCGCCAGATTCACCCGATCGTCCGCGAGGCTCTCGAAATCCACGTCCCACAGCCACGAGATGTCCGTTCCATCCGCGAACTGGTCGTTGATGACCAGGAGGAGGGTCCTGCGGCCGGGCTGCTGCAGAATAGTGCGCAGCACCTCGGTGAAACCCACCGGGTTCTTCACCAGCGCCAGGTACAGCTCACGGCGCTCGATGGGGATGCGTTCAAGCCGCCCGAAAGCGGCGGTGAACGTTTCGAGGCCGCGGCCAATGGTTGCCGGCGCGACGCCCAGCGCCAGGCAGGCCGCGGTGGCAGCGAGCGCGTTGTAGACGTTGTAGAGCCCGGGCAGCTTGAACTCGGCCGTGAAGCCGCCGCGCGGGGTCCGGAACGTGAGCAACGATCCCGCGTCCCCCTGGGGGTCCACCCGTGTCACCGCCACGTCCGGAGTTGGGCGGGTGAAATCGCCAGCGGTACACCTGAACCAGCCCAGGTGCCCGTAGAACGCCAGGTCGTAGGCCATCGCGGAGCCACACCGTGGGCACAGGCGCGCATCCACCGCGTGCGGCAGGGTGGGTGATCCCGCGGACCGGTCGACGACCCCGTACGTCAGGAGCCGTGGCCCACGCGCATGGTCCACCAGGCCATACACCAGCGGGTCATCGGCGTTCACGGCAAGCGTCGTGGCGGCTCCTAGCCGGGCCACCGCCTCCTGCCAGATTCCGGCCACGAAGTGGACTTCGCCATAGCGGTCGAGCTGGTCGCGAAAGATGTTGAGGAGCAGCAGCACGCGCGGCTCGATGTGCCGCAGCGCGCCGGGCAACGTGGCCTCGTCCACCTCGAACAGCCCCACGTCGGAGCGCGGCCGGCCGAAAAACGAAGCGTCCTGCACCACTGCCGAGAAAAGCCCTGTCAGCAGGTTCGCACCGGCGCGGTTATGCACCGGGTGGTGGCCCGCCTGGCGAAGGATGTGCGCGATCAGCCGCGTGGTCGTGGTCTTGCCGTTGGTGCCAGAGACCACGGCACTGCCGAGGGGGAGCTGTCGGGTCAGATCCCGCAGAGCGCGGGGCGCCATCCGGGGGACCAGGTGGCCGGCAATCACGGTGCCCCCACCCCGCCCCAGGCGGCGGCTGAGAGCGGCCGCTCCACGCCCCGCAAGCAGGGCTGCGCTCAGTCTCGGGCTCGGCATCAGGGCGTTCGGGCGATCCTCGCACGGATTATGCCCGGCGTCGCTGGCCCTGTTCCTGCAACCCGTTCCGTGAGATACGTCAATGGCAGTCCAGCACCGAAATGACCGAGCCGAATCGAGCGAGCATGCCGCTCCCGTCTCGATCGGGAAATACCTGGTGAATGCGGCCGTTGGAGCCATTGGTATCTCCGGACTTGCCGCGGGGCTGATTGCCGGCGTTGGCGGGGTCGTCGCCTACGCCGCGGCCAAGCCCAGGCCCGTGTGGGGCACGGACGATCCACCCGAGGGAACCTTCGAAGAGATTGAATTCCCCAGCGCGGAGGACGAGACCAGGATCTGCGGCTGGTTCTTCCGTGCCAGCACCGATCAGCCCGCCCCGGCGATCATCATCTGCCACGGCGCCTGGACGGGGCGACGAGAGTGCACCCCGCTGGCGCTGCGCTTCCGCGATGCCGGCTATCACGTGCTGACGTTCGATTTCCGTGCCCACGGGATGAGCGAGGGCCGCTATATCACGGTCGGCCATCACGAGATGAAGGACGTCCTGGGCGCCGTTGACTACCTCCTTCAGCGCAACGAGGTGGACGCCTCCCGCATCGCGACGATCGGCTTCTCGATGGGTGCCGCGTCGAGCCTGCTGGCGGCTGCCCGATCGCCCCACATCGCGGCCGTCGTCGCGGATAGCGCCTATGCAGACTTCTGCGACGCGGTGAGCTACAGCTTCCATCAGGTGGGACGGCTGCCCGCCTATCCATTCGCTCCCGTCGCGCTGCTGTGGGGCCAGTTCCTGGTCAAGGTCGACGCGCGGGCGCTCCGTCCGGTGGATTCCGTGGGCCAGATCACGCGACCGGTCCTCTTCATCCACGGCGCCGATGACGAGATTGTTCCGACCCGTCAGGCCCAGATGTTGTTCGATGCTGCCGGCGGGCCGAAGGAGCTGTGGCTTGTCCCCGGAGCACGCCACGTCGGCGCCCGCGACCAGGGGCTGGATGCCTACTACGAGCGGATCGCGCGGTTCCTGGAGGATGCGCTCAGGCTCCGGCCAATCCCGCTGCGTGGCCGCCGGGCCAGTGGACGTGCGGCTCATCGACGCGCCGCGTGATCGGGCCGGCGCCCACGACGTGGGGCCCAGCGGCTCACGCGGCGGCGTAACAACGCCCGGGTGATCATCGAACGCGCCGCGACCCACGTCGGCCATGGATCCTCGGCGGCGGCGGCGGATGGGCCATACGTTGCACGCGCATATGCATCCGCCAGGCGGCCGATGGGCTCGGCCGCCTCGGGTATGGCGCTGCCCAGGTCGCGGGCAAACTCGGCGGGCGTCTGGGCCGCCGCGGGTGGACGTCCCGTCGACCAGTGCACCAGGCGCAAGAGCTGCGCGTAGGGTCGCCTGGGGGCGTCCAGGTGGGCCACTCCGCGCTGCCACGCCAGACGTACCAGCAGCGCAACGAGTGCCGCCAGCAGGAAGAGCACGAGCACGGGCACGCCCAGCGCCACAATCCAGGTGGCGGTTCCCGGGCGCGAACCGTCCGGGCTGGCGCCATCGGGTGGTTGAGGAAGGCGACCCTGGGAGTCCTGGCTGGCGCTGGGAGGAACCGCCGGCTGAGCCCGGGAGTCTGCCGCCGATGGCGTCGGCAGCGCGACCGGGGCCTCCACCCGCTGGGGTACGCCGCGGATGGAGGACGGCTCGAATGTCACCCACCCGTACAGCGGGAAGTACACCTCCACCCAGCTGTGGGCATGGTTCTCTCGAACGATCCAGCGATCGGTCTGGGGATCGTAGTCACCCGGTGCAAAGCCTGATGCCACGCGGGCAGGCACGCCCTGCGTGCGCAGCATCACCACCATCGCGGCGGCAAAATAGTCGCAGTACGCCTCCTTGAGGTCAAACAGCATGTAGTCGACCCAGTCGCGGCCTGGCGGAGGTGGGACAACGTGCGTGGAGTAGCCGAACGTCGTTCGGAGATAGGCCTCGATTGCGACCGCGCGGTCGTAGGGGGAGATCGCTTCGCCCGTGATTTCCCGGGTCTTCTCTGCAACCCGCGCTGGCAGACGGCGGCCCGGTAGCTGCAAGTAGCGGTCGCGGATCCATGCCGGATACTGCTGGCCCGCCGCGCGAAGCTCCTGGACCGAGGCGAGGCTGGCCGCGGACGTGACGGTGTACGTCTGGCCTCGCAGCAGCGGCGCGTCTGGACGCAGGGTGGCAACGTCGGGCGCTCCCGCGCTCTCGGACGAGCGCGCGTCGAGACTGGTGGGGATGCTGACGCGGACCGGCGCCTCTGGTGCAAATGCCACGGCCGAACGGCTCGCCACGATGCGGATCTGGGCGTCTAGCAAGGTGCGGGCCTCCGGCAACAGGTCTTCGGCCAGGAGCGAGGCCCCGGCGGGGAAGCTGGTGGAGGTGGTCTCCGAGCTCGTCATCGCCTGCCCCGTGTACCGATCAGCCGTGGTCGCGCGCCAGTACCGCGGCACGCTCGACTGGGCCTCGAACACGATGGCATCGCCGAGGTCAAAGGCTCCACGCGGTGCCAGCGAGCTCCCAAAGTTCAATCCCCGTTGGGCGCCCTCCGAGCCATTCACCGAGGCGAAGAGGCGATCCAGCCCGCGCTCGGCGAGCCGCCACGGCGTGGCGGCTCGTTCGAAGGCACCGGAGACCTCGATGGACGAGCCGCCGGGCGGGAGCGCCCACGCGAACCCAGCAAGCACCACGCTGCTCGCCACGGCGCCCAGGGCAGCGGCAGGCCAGACACGCCGCTCGACGGGCAGGCGCACCGCCTGCCACAGCTCGCCGCGCCTCCGAAGCTGAGCAAGCGCCACCATCACGAGGACGGCCGCGAGAAACGGTAGGAGACTGCCGGCCAGGGCGGGCGGCGCGTAGGACAGGTTCATGAGCAAGGCCACCGCGTTCGAGGCGGCCGCCAGCCAGGGCGCGCCGGAGCGGAACACGAGGAATGCGCTGACGTACCCGAGGAGCCATGCCAGCCCCCCCATAGCCAGGGCGAAGACGAGACCGTCCGCCGAAGCCCCTCCGTTGCGTGCGATGTCGAGCCACGCTCCAAGGCGAAGGGCAAGCCACGTGACGTTGTCCTGGAGCCCCGGACCTGGGCCAGCCTGCGCATAGAGGCCAGCCAGCACCTCAACCCCAAACATGAGCGCCATGAGGTGCGTCACCGCGGCCGGCAGCACCGTCCGGGCCAGTACGTAGCCGGCCAGCACTCCCAGCCAGACCGCGGGCAACAGCCAATCCAACGACTCGCTCCACCGCGCCTGCTGAACAGAGCGGGGCGCAAAGCTCACCACCGCCCCCAGGGCGAACAGAACCGCCAGGTCGAACCACCCGAAGGGCCACCGCGGGCCACGTCCGGCTGACCGAGAAACGCGCGGGGCTCGGCCGCTCGCCCAGCTCCAGTGCAGGCGCTCAGCCACGCGGGCCACGTCCGCCCACCGGAGCCGCGAGTGCGCCCTGCAACGGTTGTCCCTGCCGCACCACGTACACCGGGATCCGTGCATCCGTGAGCGCTCCCACGGCCGCGCGCGGGTCCTCTCCCCGCCCGAAGCTCGAACCGTCGAGGAGCACGACCAGCGTACGGATGCCGCGCGCACCGAGGGTGGTGAGCGTGTGTCCCCAATTGCTGTCAGTGGACGGTGTGACGGCGATTACCGTCGAAGCCCGCGCGAACCTCCCCATTTCGGCAGTGAGCAGTGCCGAGAGGCGAAGGCGACTCGTTGCGCGAACGACCGCCAGCACTTCGAGGATCCGGTCGAGCTGTCGAGGACCGCGGTCGGACGGCAATGTGGCCGTCTGACACAGCAACCCGACCGACCGACCCGCGTCCAGGAAGTACCGTGCAAGCGAAGCAGCGGCCGTCACAGCGTACTCCTCGGTCGATTCGGGACCGCTGCCGGACTGTACGTCGCGGTGCAGGTCCAGGAGAATCCACACGTCGGCGGAAGGGTCCAGCTCAAACTCGCGCACCATGATGCGCCCCGTCCGAGCCGTCGTCGCCCAGTGAATCCGATTGAACGGATCCCCCGGCGCGTACTCGCGTACCGTCGAGACGCTCGGCGTGCTGAACGGCACGCGCACCCCCGCCAGCGAGCCACCAGGCAGGTCGCCTGGTACGCGGCCGATGCGGGGCAGGCTGACGGTCCTGGGCAGCACGACCACCGCCGCCGAGCCGCTGAGCCTTCGCGATACCCGGAAAAGACCGAACGGATCGGAGCTCGTGGCGATCACTGGCCCAAGCACGAACCGGCCCCGCTGCGTGCACTCCGATTCCAGGGTCCAGACGCGTTTCGCATAGGGCGCCATGGACACCACCCGGTCGACCTGGTGCCCCGGCATCGTCGAGCGATCGTGCAGCTCCAGCCATAATCGCGGCCACCAGGCAAGGGGGCCGGTCGCCTCGAGGACGACTTCCTCCGAGAAGCGGTCGCCCACCTGCAGCCGGCGCGTCCGGTGGCGCCGCCGCACGACCAGGCCTCTGCCATTCAGCGTCGCCCAGCCCCAGGCCGAGACGATCGTGGCTCCGAGCGCGTACAACACGGTCCACATCGCCGGCCAGCCGCCGGCCAACGCCACCACCAGGCACAGGATCCAAGCCCCACCGAGGCCGATCAGACGAGACATCAGGAGAGCGTCGTGCCGGACTGAGCAACGGAACGCTCAGGCAGCTACCCGATTTCCCGGAACCGGGAGTTGGGCGAGGATTTCGGCGATGACGCCGGCCGCGGTGGCGTCTCGCATGCGGGCCTCCGGGTTCATGATGATGCGATGGCTCAGAACCGCCACCGCAAGCGCCTTCACGTCGTCCGGGATGACGTAGTCCCGCCCGCACAGGAGCGCCCGCGCCTGGGCTGCCCGCATCAAGGCCAGGCTCCCGCGCGGGCTCGCGCCGAGGTACACGTCCGGGTGGGACCGCGTTGCCACGCTCACGCCGACGGTATAGCGGTGGAGGAGGGCGTTGACGTGGATTTCACGCACGGCCTGCTGGCACCGCGCAAGCTCGGCAACGGTCGCGACCGACTGGATGTCCTCCAGAGGGTGGCGAAGCGTCTGCGCTTCCAGGACGGCAACTTCCTGCTCGGGCGACGGATAGCCCAGGCGAATGCGCAGCAGAAAGCGATCCAGCTGCGCCTCCGGCAGCGGAAACGTGCCCTCGTACTCAATGGGGTTTTGCGTGGCGAGCACCATGAAGGGGGTTGGCAGGTGGTACGTCTCGCCGTCCACCGTGATCTGGCGCTCGTCCATCGCTTCCAGCAGCGCCGATTGCGTCTTTGGCGTGGCCCGGTTGATCTCGTCTGCAAGCACCACCTGGGCGACGATGGGACCCGGGCGAAACTCGAACTCCCTGGTCTGCTGGTTGAAGATCGAGACTCCGGTGACGTCACTGGGAAGCAGGTCTGGAGTGAACTGGATGCGCTTGAAGCTGCAGCCAATGGACCGTGCCAGTGTCCTGGCCAGCACCGTCTTGCCAACGCCGGGGACGTCCTCGATCAGGAGGTGCCCGTGCGCGGCCAGGCCGATGACGGCGAGCTCAACCTCCTGGCGCTTGCCGAAGACGACCTTCTCGACGTTTTCGCGGATCGACTGGAGCAGATCCGAGGCCGACGTGCCGGCCTGCCCGTTCAGACTCCGTGGCACTTCTTGAACTTACGGCCTGAGCCACACGGGCAGGGGTCGTTGCGTCCGACCTTTCCGGCCACGGCCGGCGCGGAGACCGCTGCGCCGTTGACCGGCGTCCTCCTCGCGGCCACAATGGGGGCAGTGCGTCTGGATTCCGCGTGGTCCACCCCATCGCCGCTGGATACGGTGACAGGCGGGGCCGGTGGTGGCGGCGGAGCTGCCTGCGCCACCTGGAGGTGATACACGCGCGTCACCGTCTCGGTTCGGATGGCGCCAAGCAGGTCGTCGAACATACGCGCCGCTTCGACCTTGTACTCAATCAGTGGATCACGTTGGCCGTAAGCGCGCAGGCCAATTCCGGTGCGCAGATCGTCGATCGCGGTCAGGTGCTGCGTCCACAGCCAATCGATTACCTTGATGATCAGGTAGCGCTCCCAGCCCCGCATGATCTCGGGGCCGATCTCGGCCTCCTTGGCGTCGTACGCGGATTCGGCAAGGCCTAGCAGGTGGTCGACAATCTCCTCTTTGTCCACCAGCGGCTCGATCTCGGCGTCCCAGTCAAAGTCCGCTGGCAACTGGAAGATCCGCTCGACCTGCTCGCGCAGCGCGGCGGTATCCCACTCCGAGCGGTGCCCGGTGAACACCGCTTCGGTGGCACTCACCAGCGTCTCTTCGACCCACTCCATGACGAGCGACTTGAGCGTCTCTTCCGAGAGCACCCGATTGCGGTCGCCGTAGATCACGTCGCGTTGGCGGTTCAAGACGTCGTCGTACTCCACGACGTGCTTGCGGGCATCGAAGTTGTACGCCTCGACCTTCGTCTGCGCGTTCTCGATGGCCTTGGACACCCAGGGGTGCTCCAGCGGAACATCCTCCTCGAGGCCGAGCCGATCCATGAGCCCGGCGACCGTCGAGCCGCCGAAGCGGCGCATCAGGTCGTCCTCAAGCGACACGAAGAAGCGCGATGAGCCTGGGTCGCCCTGGCGCCCGGAGCGGCCGCGCAGCTGGTTGTCAATCCGACGTGCCTCGTGGCGCTCGGTGCCGAGCACGTGCAGTCCGCCGAGGAGCCGCACGCGGTCACCGTCCCGCTCGCACAGCGCGGCGGCCTCACCCAATGCCTGGTGACGCTGCTCACGCGTCGCCTCGACCGGGTCGATGCCGCTCTTGTGGAGGAATTCGTCCACCATGCCGTCGGCGTTCCCGCCCAGCAGGATGTCCACGCCTCGCCCGGCCATGTTGGTCGCGATGGTCACCGCACCCGGTCGGCCGGCCTGGGCAATCACCAGCGCCTCTCGCTCGTGCTGCTTGGCGTTGAGCACCTCGTGCGCCACGCCCTTTGCGGCCAGCGCTTTGCCAAGCGCCTCGGATTTCTCCACCGAGGTCGTGCCCACCAGCACCGGCCGGCCCGTCTGGCTGAGATCCGCGATCTCCTCGATCACCGCCTCGAACTTGGCGTGCTCGGTCTTGTAGACCAGGTCCGCCATATCCTGCCGAACCATGGGCCGGTGGGTCGGGATCTGGACCACGTCCAGGTTGTAGATCTTCTGGAACTCGTCCCGCTCGGTCCACGCGGTGCCCGTCATACCCGAGAGCTTCTCGTACATACGGAAGTAGTTCTGGAACGTGATCTGTGCCAGCGTCACCGTCTCGCGCTGGATCTGCACGCCTTCCTTGGCCTCGATCGCCTGGTGCAAACCTTCGGAGTAGCGGCGGCCGGGCTGTAATCGGCCCGTGAACTCGTCCACGATCACGATCTCGCCCTGCTCGGTCACGATGTACTGATCATCCAGGTGGAAGATGAACTGCGCCTTGAGCGCATTGTCCAGGTACGGGGTCAGGTGAGAATTCGCGGGGTCGTAGATGTTCTGAATGCCGAGGGCCCGCTCGACCCTGTCGATGCCCTTCTCCGTGAGCGTGACGATGCGGTATTTCTCATCCACGATTGCATCGGCGTCCGGGTCCTCATCAAACCCTTCGGGAGCCTTTGGCACGGCAGAGAGCGTCGGCGCGATCCGGGCGAACACTTCGTACAACTGGTTCGCCTCCTCGGCGGGCCCAGAGATGATCAACGGTGTCCGCGCTTCGTCGATCAGGATGTTGTCGACCTCGTCGACGATCGCGAAGAACAGCGGGCGCTGGACCTTGTGATCCAGCGACTCGGCCATGTTGTCGCGCAGGTAATCGAACCCGAACTCGTTATTGGTGCCGTAGGTGATGTCGGCGTAGTAGGCGTCACGCCGAGGGGTGGGGCGCCAGTGGCTCAACCGCTCATCCTGGTGCTGGCCGGCATCTTCGAAGGTGGGGTCGTAGATCCCGCCGAACTCATGCGCGATGACCCCCGTGCTGAGCCCAAGCGCGGAATACACCGGGCCCATCCAGCCGCCACCCAGCCGTGAGAGGTAATCGTTTGGAGTGACGAGGTGAGCACCCTGGCCGGCAAGCGCATTCAGGTACAGCGGGAGCGTGGCGACGAGTGTCTTGCCTTCACCCGTGCGCATCTCGGCGATCCGTCCGGAGTGGAGCACCGCGCCGGCTTGCAGCTGCACGTCGTAGTGCCGTTTGCCGATGGTCCGCCTGGCCGCCTCGCGCACCGCGCCGAATGCCTCGGGTAGCAAATCGTCCAAGGTTTCCCCCGCCAGGAACCGGCCGCGAAACTCGGTGGTCTTGTCCCGCAGCGCGTCGTCGGAGAGCGCCTTGAACTCGGCCTCGAGGCCGTTGATACGCTCGATCGTCGTGTCGAGCCGTTTGATCTCGCGCTCGGAGGGGTCACCGCCGAGCTTGGTCAGCCACTTGAACATGCGCCGCTCAGTCTCAGGTAAGTGCGTTCATTCTCTCCCATAACGGGAGCGCCCGTCTGGCATTGCACGGACCGCGCCGTGCGCCCGCGTGGACCCGCGGGCGCACGAGCGTCCAGGAGCGGCTCAGACGGGGGCGCCGAACAGAGCGCCCACGGACTCCCCGGTGTGGATCCGCGAGATCGCCTCGCCCAGCAGGAGCGAGACCGACAAGGAGCGCAGGTTCGCGAGCTGCTTCTCCGGCCCTCGCGCCACCGTGTCCGTGGCAATAATCTCGCGGATGGGCGAGGCGCGCAGGCGCTCGACCGCCGGGCCAGTCAGGAGGGCGTGCGTGCAGGCGGCGTATACGTCGCGAGCGCCACTGCGCATCACGATGTCGGCCGCGCCGACGATGGAGCCAGCCGTATCGACCTCGTCGTCGATGACAATGGCGGTTTTGTTGCGAACTTCGCCAATGACGCCCAACTGTTCACTCCGACTATCGTTACCCATGCGGCGCTTCTCCACGAAGGCAACAGAGGCGCCGATGAGGTTGGCGAAGTTTCGCGCCCGCTTGGCAAACCCCAGGTCGCCCGCCACCACCACCGGGTCGACGAGCTCCATGCCGCGGATGTAATCGCACAGCAGGTGCATGGCCGTGAGCTCGTCCACAGGAATGTTGAAGAAACCCTGCACCTGCCCCGCGTGCAGGTCGACCGTCAGCATCCGGTTCGCGCCCGCGGCCTGAATGACGTCGGCCAGGAGGCGGGCGCTGATCGGCACGCGCGGCTGGTCCTTCTTGTCCGACCGGCCGTACGAGAAGTACGGCACGACCACCGTGATGCGACTGGCGGATGCCCGCTTGAACGCGTCGACCATCAGGAGCAGCTCCATGATGGAGTCGCTGACGTTCGGGTAGGTAGGCTGGATCAAAAAGACGTCGTGCTCGCGGACGTTCTGGTTGATCTTGGGGAAAATGTTCTCGTTGGAGAACTTCACCAGCTCAGCCCGGCCCAGCGGCACCCCCAGGTACCGGCACACGGCGTGCGCCAGTTCCGGGTGGGCAGAGCCGCTGAAGATAGAAAGATCGCGGTACACCGGGGCGGCTCCGCCCCTCTCATAGGCGGGATGGATGCGCGTCTGCGCCGGGGCGTCCACGACCTGCTGCATAGAGGGGCAGGGTGCAGTATACGGTCGCTCCCGCGTCAGCTCCGGCAATCGTGCCCTCTCCCCGATCACCCCCGCGTCACGGAAACGCGGTGCGGCTACGAGGTGGACGGAGACAACTGGTGCTGCTGGGCGAGCGCCTGGATCACGCCTTCCACGGCGACGGGTTCAATCTCCGACGGCGGGGGGCCAAGCGGGTCCTCGGGCGTTCCCCCCAGCAGCACCTGACAGACTGCCTCGGATCCATAGGCGAGTGCGTCGAGGTGGTACCCGCCTTCGAGTGCCACCACCAGCTTCCCACCGCACAGCTCATCGGCGAGCGCTTTCGCCGAAGCGATCAGTGGCATAAAGCCACTGCCGATGGAGAGACGGAGGCTCGCCAGCGGGTCCGCATAGAAGGCATCAAATCCGAGCGATACGAGCAGGAAGTCGGGACAGAAGCGGCGGACGAGCGGTTCGACCAGGCGCGAGCGTGCGGCCTGGAAGGCCGCGTCGCCAGCACCGTGCGGGAGCGGCACGTTCACGGTGTACCCGGCGCCCGCACCGGATCCTGTTTCGGACCAGTGCCCGCTGCCCGGGTAAAACGGGTACTGGTGCGTCGAGATGTACAACACGTCGTCCCTGTCAAAAAACACGTCCTGAGTGCCGTTCCCGTGGTGAACGTCGTAGTCGAGAATCGCGACACGCCTGGCGTGCCCCGCCTTCAGCAGCCACTCGGCCGCGATCGCTACGTTGCTGAACAGGCAGAAGCCCATCGCCCGGACGGGTGTGGCATGGTGCCCCGGCGGACGGACGAGGCAGTACGCGTTGTCGAGCGAGCCCTCGGCTACGCGCTGGACCGCTTCGACACACGCGCCGACCGCGCGCAATGCCGCATCCCACGAGCCGGCGGAGACGTGCGTATCGGCGTCGATCCAGCCGCCCCCCTGCTGCGCCAGCCGCTCGATCCGCTGAATGTGCTGCTCGGGGTGAACGAGCCGAAGCGTCTCAAGCGAGCACGCCGCCGGCTCCCACACTCGCAACGCCTGCCAGACCCCGGACCGCTCAAGCTGACGGACAATAGCGCGTAGACGATCCGGCTGCTCCGGGTGCAGGGGCCCCGTGTCGTGATCGAGGAACGTTGTCGAAAAGGCAAGGCCAGTGAGAGCTGTCACGGCATCTGCAGAGTCATCAGTGGCCGGTGATCCGTTGTGAGACGAGGTGCAAGTTCCACGTTCCAAGCGAAGTGGAAACGGCCCCTCATCTCCGGAGGACGAACAACTAACTGATCACTGACAACTCGTTCAGCTCGTGCTGCTGGCAGCTCCGGGCGAGAGCCGCGGCACGGGCTGGAGCGTCGGGCGCTCGCGGGATCCGGCCTCGGAAGTGGGAGGGGTTGGCTGCGGCAGCTCGGCTGGCGGCTCAGGGTCGATGGGCGGCTCGCCACGCAGGACACGCTCGAGGTTCTCACCGTCCAGCGTCTCATACTTGATGAGCGCGCTGGCAAGCGCGTCCAGGATGTCGCGGTGCTCCGTAATCACCTGGACGGCAGTGGCGTAGGCCTCGTCGATGAGGCGCCGGATCTCCTCGTCGATAGCTTCCGCGACCTTCTCGGAGTAGTTCTTTTGCTCGCCGAAGTCTCGGCCCAGGAAGATCATCTCCTCCTTGTGGCCCAGGGCCACTGGGCCGAGCCGATCGCTCATGCCGTACTCCTTGACCATCTTGCGTGCGATCTTGGTGGCCTTCTCGATATCGTTCTCGGCACCCGTGCTCATCTCGCCGAAGACCACCGTCTCGGCGGCATGCCCTCCCAGCGCGGAAGCGATCATCGCTTCGAACTGGCTCTTCGTCATGTAGTAGCGGTCTTCGGGCGGCAACGAGCGGGTGTAGCCGCCCATCATGCCGCGCGCGATGATGGTGATCTTGTGGACCGGGTCGTGCCGGTCGAGGTAGTGCATCAGTATCGCGTGCCCGCCCTCGTGGTACGCCGTGAGCTTCTTCTCCAGCTCCGACATCACCCGGCTCTTGCGCTCGGGACCGGCGATCACCCGATCAATGGCCTCTTCGAGCTCGAGCATGCCGATGCTCTTCTTGTTACGCCTGGCTGCCAGGATGGCGCCCTCGTTGATGAGATTGGCCAGATCCGCGCCTGAGAAGCCAGGGGTGACCTTCGCCAGCGTGCCCAGCTCGACCGTCTTGTCGAACGGCTTGCCTCTCCCGTGCACCTCGAGGATGGCCTTGCGGCCATTGATATCCGGGTTCGGGAGGATCACCTGGCGGTCGAAGCGGCCCGGGCGCAGGAGCGCGGGGTCGAGGACGTCAGGCCGGTTCGTGGCGGCAATGACGATCACGTTGGTGTTGCCGTCAAAGCCATCCATTTCCACCAGGATCTGGTTAAGGGTCTGCTCGCGCTCGTCGTGCGAGCCGCCGAGGCCCGCGCCGCGCTGGCGTCCGACCGCGTCGATCTCGTCGACGAACACGATGCAGGGGGCATTCCGCTTGGCCTGGTCGAACAGGTCGCGCACGCGGCTGGCTCCGACACCGACGAACATCTCCACGAACTCGGAGCCGGAAATGCTGAAGAAGGGTACCCCAGCCTCGCCGGCAACTGCGCGTGAGAGGAGCGTCTTCCCCGTCCCAGGGGGGCCGACCAGCAGCGCGCCCTTCGGAATGCGCGCGCCCAGCGCCGAGAACTTCTCCGGGTACTTCAAGAACTCTACGACTTCCTGGAGCTCCTGCTTCGCCTCTTCCACGCCGGCAACGTCCGCAAACGTGATGGTCGGCTTGTTGCCCATGAACATCCGCGCCCGGCTCTTGCCAAACGAGAGCGCCTGGTTATTGGAGCCCTGGGCCTGGCGCATCATGAACAGCAGTACTGCGCCAAAGAAGACGAGTGGAAGCAGGTTGATGAGGATGCCGAAGATGTTGCTGAACTGCGGCGGGTCCTTCACCTGGTACGACACGTCCTGCATCTGCTCGGGTGTGACGCCGTAAACCCGCAGCAGCTCAAGGGGGTTCGTATCGCGCGAGAAGCGGAACGTGTACTGCTGGTCATTCTTCCGCGTCACAAGGGCCCGGTCGTCGGTGACCTCGATCGCCTTGATCTCGCCACTCTTCACGTACTGCGCGAGCTCATTAACCGGGATGGTCTTGATCTCGCGACCGCCGCCCTGCTGCACCACCGTGAAGAACAGGGCGATGATGGCGACGAGGATGATGAGATAGACGAAGCTGTTACGCAGCCACTTGGTATCCATGGACGCTCGTTTCACTTCCTCCCGCGTGGGTTCCAGGAGTGCTCGGTGTGAGGTGGGTGGTGGTCGCGTGCAGGGCGCACGCGGGAGGTGGTCGCGGGTATACCCGCGGCTGCGCTTCCATTATAGGTGTCCTCATTCACCGCCCCTGTCGAATCCGACCAGTCGTCCGCGCGCAGGTCAAGCTCCTGCAAGGTTGAGCCCCTCCCGCGCCTCCAGGTACAGCCGCTCGCGCTCTGCGCGGAGGCGCAGTCCGCCCGGCAAGTCGTAGCTTCGACGGCCGGCCCGAACTGGCGTCACGAAGTCGAGTGCATCGTCGAGGGCGCCCAGCGAGACGTTGACCAGCGTTCCGCGCAGGGTGCGGATGCCCTCGCGCAGCAGCCTGCGCTGGAGCCCGCGCGGCAACGCACTCCAGGCGGTGCGCGGGTAGGAGATCGGCCCGGTCTCTGTCGCGCAGGCCAGGCGGGCGTGAAGGTCTTCCGTGATGGAGCGAAGGCTCTCCTCGTCCTCCGCCAGCAGCCCAGCCGTGCGGCTCAGGACCCGACGGATCGCGGGGTTGAACGCTTCGAGTGCAGGCAGCAGGTCGAGGCGCACCCGGTTCCGGGTGTACGCGCGCAGGCGGTTGGACGGGTCTTCGATCACGGGAAGGCCGTACATCTGACAGTAGGCCAGTGTCGTGCGGCGCTCCACGCCTAGCAAGGGACGGGCCAGCCACGTCCCCGGCTGTGGCGGTTGGCCAAGGTGCTCCACCGCCGGTCCCCAGGCGCTTGGTTCCACCAGCGCCCATGTCCTCATACCGACCAGGCCAGCACTGCCGCTGCCCCGTAGGAGATGGAGCAGCAATGTCTCGGCCTGATCGTCCGCGGTGTGCCCCACGAAGATCGCGGCGGCATCGAGGCGCGCAGATGCGACCGCCAGCGCCTGGTACCGTGCACCGCGCGCCGCCAGTTGGACCGACGTACCACGCCCGAGCCGCCGCCGATGCGCGGGCACATCCACCCGAACAACCTCCACCCGCGTGCCGAGCCGCTCGCCAAGCGCCCGAACCTGCTCAGAATCCGCGGCTGACGTCGCTCGGAGGGCATGGTCGACATGGACAGCGACGACGGTCCAGCCCAGCGCACTGTTCCGCAGCGCGTGCAGCAGGCACAGTGAATCCTGCCCGCCGCTCAATCCGACCACCACCCGCGCACCGCGTGGCGGGAACGGCGATTGGGCTGCCGCGTGGCGGAGCGCTGCCCGGACCTCAGCGGAAGGAGACGGGCGCGCCACACTGCCAGGGTACGCGCGCCACGTGCTATCGCTCGGCCGGCGGTGGACCAAAGAAGAGGTCACGCCACTGCTGCCACGGGGGCGGAGCGGGCGGCGCGTTGGGTGCGGGCGGTGGTGGTGGCGTCACGGCGCCGCTGCCAACGGTGGCGAGGGCCCGGTCTCCGGGGCGAACGAGGCCAAGCTGTTCTCGGGCAATTGCCTCAATAGCAGCATCGGTGCGCGCGTATTCCAGGTCAGCCTGAAGCTTCAGATTCTCGGCGCGTAGCGCGACTACCTCGTCGCTGAGTCCGTCTGCCTGCTGATTGAGACGGAAGTTGTCCATGGCCTTCTGACCGGTTGCGTACAGGCCATACATGACGAGCGGTAGCAGAAGCAGCAGGACGAGCCGTCCGAGAATGGGCCCGGCAAGGGCCGCCGAACGGGAGCCCCGAACGGAGTCGAGCTGTCCCCGCAGCATCAGGGAGTCGCTCGACCCGGCTCGAATGTCTCGGCCGCGCGGACGCGCGAAGCCAGCGACGGATGGGTGCCCAGCAGGAGCTCAGCCCACCTGGGGGGCTGCATCTCGGCCAGGTTCTGCTGCCCGAGCCGCCGCATGGCGGAAGCGAACGCCCGCGGCTGGCCCGTCACGCGAAGCGCGAACTGGTCCGCGCGTGCTTCGGCGCGGCGAGAGACCACGTTGAGGAGCGGAGCGCTCAACACGCTCCAGAGACCCGCGAGCGCCAGCACCTGTGGGTACGCGGGCACGTAGCCGAGCGTCGGCTGGCTCAGCACGGGGAGCAGCCGCGGCCCGCCCCAGGCGGCGAGCGCCAGACCAACCCAGAGCGAGAGGAGATGGACGAGGAGGAGGCGTGGAACGTCGCGGTGGACGTGGTGGCCAAGCTCATGGGCGACCACGGCATCCACCTCGTCGGCGGGGAAGGACGCCAGCAACGTGTCGGAGACCACCACACGCCGAGAACGCCCAATGCCGAGGACTGCCGCGTTACCGTCTGCCGTGCGACGCGAGAAATCGAGCGTGCATACCTCGCGGACCCGGGCGCCTGCCCGCTCCGACAGCGCTTCTATGCGTTGCCGCACATTCGCGTCGTCCACGGGCCGCATCCGGAAGAACAGCGGCACGATGACGTATGGGGCAATGAACGTGAGCGACACCCCGGCGAGCGAATACCCGCTCGCCACCACGACCCACCACCGTTCGCCCCATTGAGCGAAGGACCAGTAGAACCAGCCCGCGGCAAGCACGGCGAACAGCACACCCAGGGCCATGGACTTTGTCCAATCGGCAAGCCACCCTGGGAAGCTCTGACGCGACTGACCAACAGCCTGGGGGAGGACATGACCCCCGTACCAGGCAAGCGGGAGGTCGACGAGAGAGATCGCGACGTGCAGCAGCCCCAGAAACAGCATGGCCCGTATGGCTAACGGCCACTCGGTCGCGGCGAGTGCGTACCACGCGCCTTCACTGGCTCCACTCCAGTAACCGGCCAGCGGTACCAGCAGGGAGAGCGCGAGGTTGGCCAGGTACAGGCGACGCCGTGCGGCTCCATACGCGCGCGCGAGTGCCTGCCGGTCCGGTGGATCCAGCACGCTGTTCATGTCCAGGGGCACCTCAGCACTCGACGCGATCGCCGCGACCATGACGAACGCGGTGCTACTTCGTCCAGGTGACGCCGGACGGTGCATCCAGCCCAATGTCGCGCGTGACCTGGCGCGGGTCACGCGCCTCGAGGCCCCCGTCGGGCTTCTGAACGACGTCCACCACCCACACTTCGAAAGTTCCGCTCTCGGCAGAGAGGTAGGCCAGCCGGCGGCCGTCGGGCGACCACTCCGGCGCACGCGCCATGGTCACATTCGTCAGCCGAGCCTGCTGGGTGCCATCGGCGCGCATCGCGTACACATTGACCTGGCGTCCCTCTCGAGCCGAGTAGGCGATCCAGGCACCATCGGGCGACCAGGCGGGATCGAGCGCGCCCGCGGCGTAATTGGTCAGGACCGTCGCCCCCGGACGAGCAGAGGCGTTCATGGGCACCGTGGCAATCTGGCTGGTGCCAACGCCAATGAACGCCGCCACGGCCACCCGCGACCCATCGGGGGACCAGGCGATGGCGTCGATGGCCCAGGCATTCAACCCCGTCTGGACCTGTCGACGACCGGTCCCGTCGGCCGCGTTCAGCACCCATAACAGCGGGTTGGCCGAGCTGGTGTCCGACGCGTACGCGATCTGTCGGCCATCCGGCGACCAGGCCGGGCGAAGGTTCCAGTCGTTGTCATTCAGGATCTGGGACTGGGACGTTGTCAGCCGCCGTGGCGCCTTGTTCTCGACATCGGTCACGAAGATGTCGGAGAAGGAGTTGCCCCGGTAGACGTACACGAACCGGGCGCCGTCGGGCGCCCACTTCGGCTGCCGCCAGGTGTACCCCACGGCAAGTGCCCTGGCAGCGCCCTTCTCCCAGATCCACAGGTCGCCCTGCTGCGTAAAGAGCAGCCTGCCCTCGAGCGTGGAGCCGCCGCCAAAGAGCTGGGCAATGGGTGCGCTAGGAACAATCGCGCCGGTGCGTGGAGCATCCGCCGAGGGGGGCGACGTCGCCACCTCCGCGGACGCGACGTCGGCCCGCGGTAGCGCGTTTGGGCCGCACGCCACGACCAGCAATGCCATGGCCAGGGCGCCGATGAAGGGGGCCCAGCGACGCCCGGACATAACCGCTGGGATGCTACGCGCGGCTTCCGGCCTGGGCAAGGAACGGCCGTGTCACGGAGCGGTACTCCTCGACGGTGAGCACGCGCGGTGGTGCGCTGGAGTCCACACCGGAGAGCGCGGCCCGGAGCGTGTCCAGGCTGGTGAAGCACGGGATTCGGCGCTCGGTGGCCGCGCGACGGATGGTGAACCCGTCTCGCAGCGGCCGGCGGTCGCCGGTAACCGTGTTCACCACGGCCTTGACGCGCCCCGAGACCACCGCGTCCAGCATATTGGGGTGGCCTTCGTCCAGCTTCTTCGTGATCATCTCCACCTGGAGGCCCTGAGTGCGGAGGAAGCGAGCGGTGCCCTCCGTCGCCAGCAGGTCAAATCCAAGCTCGGCCAGACGCCTCGCGAGGGGTGCCGCCTCTTCCTTGTCGTGGTTGGCCACCGAGATCAGCACCCCGGAACCGGGTGCGTTGCGTGGCAGCCCCATGCCCGAGGCGAGAAGCGCCTTCTCGAGGGCCTCGGCGGCGGTGACGCCAAGGCCCATCACCTCTCCCGTGGACTTCATCTCCGGACCGAGGTACGTGTCCACGGCCGTCAGCTTGGACATCGAGAACACCGGCGCCTTCGCCGCCACGAAGCTCGTCGGCACCGGCCACAGCCCCGTGCCGTAGCCCATTGTCGCCAGCGGCTCGCCGAGCCCGGCGCGCACCGCCAGGTCCACCATGGGAACCGTCGTCACCTTCGACAGGAACGGCACCGTCCGGCTGGCCCGCGGGTTCACCTCGATGATGTAGACCTCGCCCGCGTACACCACGAACTGGATGTTGAAGAGGCCCTTCACGCCCAGGCCGCGCCCAATTTCCGTGGTGTACTCGACCAGCTTTTCGACCTGCTCGGGCGGCAGGTTCTGGGCGGGATACAGCGCGACGCTGTCGCCCGAGTGAACGCCAGCCCGCTCGACGTGCTCCATGATCCCGGGGATCAAGACGTCTTCGCCATCGCAGATGGCGTCGACCTCGACCTCGACACCCTCGAGGTACTTGTCGACGAGCAGCGGGTGCTTGCCAGAGACCTCCTTCGCCACCCGCGCGAACGCGCGAAGCTCGGCGGAGTTACGGCAAATCTCCATCGCTCGTCCGCCCAGGACGTACGAAGGCCGCACGAGCACCGGGTACCCGAGGTACTCCGCTTCACGTACCGCCTCCTCAGGCGAGCCGACGATGGCACCCGGCGGTTGCGGGATGCCCAGTCGATTCATGAGGTCGCTGAACTTGTCCCGGTCCTCCGCCACGTCGATCGCCTGGAGGTCGGAGCCCAGCAGCGAGTGGCCCGCGTGGGTCAGCGGCTCGGCCAGATTGATCGCGGTCTGTCCGCCGAACTGGGCCAGGATGCGGGGCGATCCTTCGCCGGCGGTCTCGTTGTCCAGGATGTCCCGGACAGACTCCTCGTCTAACGGCTCGAAGTAGAGGCGGCTGGAAGCGTCGAAGTCCGTGCTGACGGTCTCCGGGTTCGAGTTGATCATGATGCTCTGGACGCCGCGCTCGCGGAGGGCGTCGGCAGCACGGACCGAGCAGTAGTCGAACTCGATGCCCTGGCCAATACGAATGGGGCCCGAACCGAGCACGACCACCTTCTGCCCTTCGAGTGGCAGAGCCTCGTTTTCGGATTCATACGTCCCGTAGAAGTAGGGCGTGGCCGCGGCAAACTCGGCAGCGCAGGTGTCCACCATCTTGTACGTCGGCAGAATGCCCCAGGAGCAGCGTTGGTCCCGCACGCGGTCCGGCAGCTCGTCGGCCAGGGCGCCGATCTGCCGGTCGGAGAAGCCCAACCGCTTGGCGCGCCGGATCAAGCCCGGCGTTAGCTTCTCGGCACCCAGCAGGGTCCGCTCCGCCTCCACGATCGCCAGCAGCTTGTGGAGGAAGAACGGGTCCATCCCAGACCATCCGGCAAGCAGCTCCGGTGACTTCCCGCGGCGCAAGGCGGCCATGAGCGCCCAGAGCCGCAGGTCATTCGGCTCGCGGATGAGCCGCTCCACCTGGGCATCACCCTCCGGCTCCGCCCAACCAGGGTCTTCCCACAGGAGATCCCGGTTGCGCATCTCCAGCGACCGCACGGCCTTCTGGAGCGCGGCTTCGAAGCAGCGGTCGATCGCCATCGCTTCCCCGGTCGACTTCATCTGGGTGCCGAGTCGGCGATCGCCATCAGGGAACTTGTCGAACGGCCAGCGCGGGATCTTCACCACGAGGTAATCGAGCGAGGGCTCGAAGGCCGCCGTCGTGCGCCGGGTCACGGCGTTTGGAATCTCGTCAAGCCGCTTTCCGACAGCGATTTTCGCCGTCACCCGCGCAATCGGGTACCCCGTGGCCTTGGACGCAAGCGCCGATGATCGCGACACGCGCGGGTTGACCTCGACCACCACGTAGCGACGGGATTTGGGGTCCAGACCAAACTGCACGTTGCAGCCGCCGATCACGCCCAGCGCCCGAATGATCCGCAGCGCCGCCGAGCGCAGCATCTGGTACTCGCGATCCGACAGCGTCTGTGAAGGCGCCACCACGATGGAGTCGCCGGTGTGGACCCCCATCGGGTCCATGTTCTCCATGTTGCAGATGGTGATGCAGGTGTCGGAGGCATCCCGCATCACCTCGTACTCGATCTCCTTCCAGCCAAGCAGCGAACGCTCGACAAGCACCTGGCCCACGGGGCTCGCAGCAATGCCGCCCGCCGTAATAGCCCGTAGCTGCTCGCGCGTGAACGCGCTGCCACCACCGGTGCCGCCCAGCGTGAACGCCGGACGGATGATGAGCGGCAGGCCGATCTGATCCGCGAACGCCTCGGCCTGCTCGACGGTCGTGGCGATCACGCTCTCCGCGACCGGCTCGCCAATCTCCTGGAGCAGCTTCTTGAACAGCTCGCGGTCCTCGGCGGTGCGGATCGACTCGATGGGGGTGCCGAGGATTTTCACCTTGTATCGCTCCAGCACACCCGCGTCGGCGAGCGCTACCGCCAGGTTGAGCCCGGTCTGGCCGCCGAGCCCCGCGAGCAGCGCGTCGGGCCGCTCGCGCCGAATGATGAGCTCCAGGTACTCCACCGTGAGCGGCTCCACGTACGTGCGATCGGCCACGCCGGGGTCGGTCATGATGGTTGCCGGGTTGGAGTTGACGAGGATGGTCCGGTAGCCCTCCTCGCGCAGCGAGCGACAGGCCTGCGTTCCGGCGTAATCGAATTCGGCAGCCTGGCCGATGATGATGGGCCCCGAGCCGATGACCAGGACACTCGGCCGCTTTTCCCCGTCCCCGTCCGTCCGCGGCGGGGTATGCCTCGTGGGGCCGCTCATTCAGCGAGGTCCGCCGCGACAGGCTCGCACCCGGACCCCAGGCCAGCCAGGTTGAGCAGGTCGTCGAAGAGGCCCTGCGAGTCCTGCGGTCCGGGGCACCCCTCCGGGTGGAACTGAACGGAGAATACCGGCAGCTCGCGGTGCCGCAAGCCCTCCACGGACCCGTCGTTCAGGTTCACGTGCGAAACTTCGAAGCCACTCTCGGCGGGCAGCGAGCCGCCGACGACCTGGAACTCGTGGTTCTGGGTGGTGATGGTCACCCGGCCCGAGCGTTCCTCGCGTACCGGGTGATTGCCGCCATGGTGGCCATAGTGCAGGCGGCTCGTCTGGCCGCCGGCGGCAAGGCCGATCAACTGGTGGCCGAGACAGATGCCGAGCGTCGGCGTGCCCGAGTACACCAGGTCACGCACCGCCTGCACGACATTCGGCAGCGACATCGGATCCCCGGGCCCGTTGGAGATGAGGATCGCGCGCGGGTTGCGGTCCAGGATCTGCTTCGCCGGAGTGTCCCACGAGAACACCTCGGGCTGAATGCCCCGTGCTTCGAGCGAGCGCAGGATGTTCCACTTGGCGCCCAGATCTAGCACAGCCACCGGCGCGTTCTGCGCCGCGCCCGGGAGGATTTTGCTGACGTCGTTAACCAGCTCGAGCTGCGAGACCGATGGCGCCGAGCGAGCCGCCTGGCGCAGCGCGTCGAGGTCCGCCGCCGTGAAACCGCCCGGTCGGCTGTGGCGAACAACGCCTCGCAGGGTGCCCGCCTCGCGGAGCCGCCGCACCAGCGCGCGGGTGTCGATGCCCTGCAAGCCGGGCACCCCCCAGCGCTGCAAGTAGCCGCCAAACGTATCCTGCGCTTCCCAGTGGTTCGGGTGGCGCGCAACCTCGCGCACGATCATCGCCGTCACCCACGGGCGCACGGACTCTTCGCCACTGGCGGCCACGCCATAGTTCCCAATCTGCGGGTGCGTCATCACCACCATCTGGCCGCGGTACGAAGGATCGCTCGCCACTTCCTGGTACCCGGTCATACCTGTGTTGAAAACCACCTCGCCAGCAACGTCGGCGTCGGCGCCGAACGGCTCGCCGAGAAATAGCGATCCATCCTCGAGCGCGAGCGCCGCCTCGCGCTGAGGGTGGGGGGTCGGCGAGCCAGTGGTCACGATCCGGGGGTTATAGGCCATTTCGATACACCACGGTCCCGTTCACCACGGTCAGCAGCACGGCGCCGCGCAGCGTTTGACCCGCCAGCGGCGTGTTCTTCCCTTTCGAGAGGAACCGCCCCGGGTCCACCGTCCACGCCTGCGCGGGATCGAGCACCACCAGGTCGCCGGGTGCCCCCCGTGCCAGTGTTCCGTACGGCAGGCCCCAGACTCGGCTTGGCCGCACCGTCAACGCGGCGATCAGCGTGGCGAGATCCAACCGTCCCGCGTGGACCAGCCGCATGAGCAGCCCGAACGCCGTCTCGAGGCCAGAGATCCCCGGCGCCGCGTCGTCGAATTCACAGTTCTTGTCGATGATCCGGTGTGGAGCATGGTCCGTGGCAATGCAGTCGATGACCCCCTCGCGCAGCCCCTGCAGGAGCGCCTCGGCGTCTTCCAGGGTGCGAAGGGGCGGGCTCACCCGGGCGTTGGCGTCGTACAGCCGCCCCGACTCGCTCCCCGCCACCGCTGCATCCGTGAGGGTGAGGTGGTGCGGAGTAACCTCGGCGCTCACCGCCAGCCCCTGCTCGCGGGCGCGCCCCAGGAGACCGATCGATCCGGCCGTGCTGAGGTGCGCCAGGTGCAGACGACCCCCTGTCAGGCGGGCGAGCGCGAGGTCGCGGGCCACGGCAACTTCCTCTGCTTCGTGCGGGACACCCCGCAATCCCAGCCGGGTGGCCGTGGGGCCCTCGTTCATGACCCCACCCCCGGCGATGTCCGGATCCTCGACGTGGTCAGCGATCGGCAAGCCCGTGAGCAGGGTGTACTCCAGCGCCCGCCGCATCAGCGCGCCGGTTTTGACCATCCGCCCGGAATCTGTGAAGGCCACCGCGCCAGCCTCGGCCATGTCGGCCATCTCCGATAGCTCACGACCTTCACGGTGCTTGGTGACCGTGCCCACGGGCAGCACACGCACCACGGCATCGCGGCGGGCCATCCTCAGCAAGGCCTCCACGTCAGAGCCGGTATCGGTGGTGGGACTGGTGTCCGGCATGGCGCAGACCGTCGTGAACCCTCCGGCTGCCGCGGCACGCGTTCCCGAGCGGAGCGATTCCATGTCCTCGAAGCCAGGCTCTCGTAGATGCGTGTGAAGGTCCACGAAGCCAGGCGCCACGACGTAGCCGGACACATCCAGGACCGTCTCCCCATCGGCGCTGCCGCTGCCACGGCTGAGCCCTTTGACCACGCCTTCATCCAACACAAGGTCCGTCACGTCGTCAAGGCCAGACGCGGGGTCGATCACTCGACCGCCGGTGAGTCGGATACGCGCCATCACGCCCCCCGCGCCTGGTCGGCCGAAAGGCCGCTCAAGAGGTACAACAGGGCCATCCGCACCGCGACGCCGTTCGTCACCTGCTCCTCGATCACGGACTGGACACCGCGGGCCACCGCAGTGTCGATCTCGATGCCCTCGTTCATCGGACCCGGGTGCATCACCAGGGCGCCGGGCTTTGCCATGGCCAGCCGCTCTTCCGTTAACCCGTACTGGTGCACGTATTCACGCACGCTCGGCAGCAGCCCCGCGGCTTGACGCTCCGTCTGGAGGCGCAATGCCATGACCACGTCCGCACCTTCCAGCGCCCGATCCACGCGGTACTCCACAGTCGCCGGCCAGGGCAATCCATCACATCCGAAGCTGGCTGGTGGCAGCAAGGTCGGCGGTCCGCACAACACCACCTGGGCGCCCATGTGCGTGAAGCCCCACAGGTTCGACCGGGCTACGCGCGAGTGCAGCACGTCGCCGAGGAGAACCACCTTCAGGCCATCAAGGCGCCCCAGGTGCGAGCGCACCGTGAACAGGTCCAGGAGCGCCTGGCTGGGGTGCGCGTGCCAGCCGTCGCCAGCGTTGATGACCGAGGCATTGATCTCGGAGGCCACCAGGTACGGTGCCCCGGCGCTCTTGTGGCGCATCACCACCGTGTCGGCACCCAGGGCGCGCAGCGTCCGCACCGTATCCAGGAGCGACTCGCCCTTCTCGACCGAGGACCCGGAAGCGGAGATGTTGACGGTGTCCGCGCCGAGCGCCTTCGCGGCCATCTCGAACGACACCCGGGTACGTGTGCTGGCTTCGTAGAACAGCGTCACCACCGTGCGCCCGCGCAGTGTGGGCACCTTCTTGATGGGCCGCGCGAGGATTCCGCGCATCGCCTCCGCGGTAGACAGGACCTCCTCGATCTCCGCGGGTGCGTAATCATCGAGGTCCAGCACGTGGCGGCGGCGGCGGCCCGGTCCGCCGCCCGCCGCCGCGCTCACGGCCGCGCTGGGCGCCACGTCGGTATACGGCGCGGGGCGCTGTTCAATCACGCCCGGCCTCCGCTCGAGCACCGGCCCCCGCAGGGCTCAGCAGCACCACTTCGTCGACACCGTCGGTCTCCAGCAGTCGCACTTTCACGGTGTCCTCGGGCGCCGTGGGCAGGTTCTTACCCACGTAGTCGGGACGGATCGGCAGCTCGCGGTGGCCGCGGTCGACCAGGCACACGAGCTGGATGCCGCGGGGCCTGCCAAGGTCGATCAGCGCATCGAGCGCCGCTCGGACCGTCCGGCCGGTGTACAGCACGTCGTCGACCAGGATCACGCGCCGGCCTGAGATATCGACAGGGATCTGGGTTGACTGGAGCGCGCGGAGGGCTGTGCTCTGCAAGTCGTCCCGGTACAGCGTGACGTCCAGCTCGCCAAACGGGACCGGAAGGCCCTCACATTCCAGGATCGTCCGCTGGAGCCGGTGCGCGAGTGGCACCCCGCGCGTACGTAGTCCCACCAGGACGAGATCCTCTACGCCGCGATTGCGTTCGACAATCTCGTGCGCGATGCGGGTGATGGCGCGCCGCACGTCGTCGGCGCCCAGCAATTTTTGGGCAGGCTGCATGCCCCACTCCTTCTCGACCTCACAGGGCCGCCCTTAAAGGGGTGCTGATACTCGGCGCTACTGGTTTCGCATCGCGCCGGCGCTGTAAAGGCTACCCCATGGCTCGGTGGTGTTCGGGCCGCGCCGGCCGGAGAGCGCGGAAACGGGCCGGATCCTGAAGCCATTATTGACGCAATTTGTGCATCGTGCACTACGATGGGGAGGGACACTGCGCGATACGGTTGATCTCTGAGACTATGCCATTAGTCAGTGTGTCTGATATCGTACGGTTCGCGCTGCCGTCAGGATCGACCGTGCTGGCCGGTGCGGGTGGGCTCCACCAGTCGGTTACGTGGGCGCGGCTCCTTCGGTCCCGGCCGGCGACCCTCGGCACGATTGAGCCGGGCGAGCTCTGGATCCTTTCCCCCGGCGCGCTCCAGCAGGCGGGCGACGCTCGCTCTCAGGCTCGGCTTATCCGCGACGTGAGCGCCGCCGGCGTGGCCGCCTTCGTCATCGCCGAACGTCTGACGCCAGAGGCCCTGGATGAAGCGAATTCGGTGGGCGTGCCCGTCGTCTTGCTTCCACCGGACGCAGTGCTCGCAGATGTCGAGAAGGGTGTTGTCGAGTTCGTCGTCGACCGTGATCGTGCCATCGGCCAGCGTGTCCAACACATCTACGACCGTCTCCTCTCGACGCTCGTCGAAGACAGCGGGGCCGAGCTGCTGGCGGACATCGTCCACGAGGTCACCGGCAAGGCCGTCTACCTGCTGGACCAGCACTTCCAGGCAAGTGTCCAGTCGGGGGGCACGGCGACAGAAGCCCGCCTCCTCGGCCTCCTCCGACGCCGGTTCTGGGAAACCGGCCTCTCGGGGCAGATCGAGCGCCTCATCACCCTGCGCCCGACAGAGGGCGACCCGTTCGCGGCGCTCGTGCGACCGCTCACCTTACGCGGCTCGGTGGAGGGGTATCTGGTCCTGCTGGGCCCGCGCGATGACTTCGGAGATTTCGATTACCAGGTGGCCGGCCGAACGACGTCGGTCCTGGCGATCGAGCTCGCCAAGCAGTCCGCGCTGGTTGAGGCGCGGCTGCGGGTCCAGGGCGACTTCCTCGAAGAGTTGCTGGATAGTCCCACGCCCCGACTGGAGCAGCTCTCCACGCGTGCGGCAGGGCTGGGGTACGACCTCACCGCGCCGCACCTCGTCTTCGTGCTCCGGCCGCGGATCGACGAGGGCAGCCAGGGAGCTCGGCAGTACGCCCGGTTCGTGGACCTCGCTCGCCGTCGGCTCGTGCTGGCAAACGTTTCCTCACTGCTCCGAGAGCGCGACGGCTCCGTCCAGGTTCTTGCGCCGTGTCCCCCTGGCCTGTCACCCACCGCCACCGACGAGGTGGTCGCCTGGGTGGAAAACGTCCGGGCGGGCCTGGTGGAGACCCTGCAGCCGGATCCACTGCCGATCGCCGCGGGCGTGGGCAGGTCGGCCGACGGGCGCGGCGTGACGTTCTACGCCGCTCTGCGTGAGGCGATCCAGGCCGCCGAGATCGCATCCAGCATGGAGGCTGACTCGGGCACCCTCCACTTCGGCAACCTCGGAGCGCTTCGGCTGATCTTCCACCTGGCCAATAATCCGGAGCTCCGCTCCTTCCAGCGCGACATGCTGGGGCCGCTCGAGGAGTACGACCGGCTGCATCGCGGCGAGTTCGTGCAGACCCTGGAGGCCTTTTTCCGTGCAGGCGGGAACCACGTTCAAGCCGCCCGCGAGATCCACGTTCACCGCAACACGCTGATCTATCGCCTGGACCGCATCCGAGACCTGCTGGGCGGCGCCGACCTGGAAAATGCGGATATCCGCTTGAACCTGCAGCTGGCCCTGAAGATTCGCTCCTCGTTTGGCGTGGCAGCGTGAGCGGCGGCACGCCGGTCCCATGCAGCCGTCCCAACGGCCCAGCGCGACTGGTCCGGGCGCCGACGCTGAGACGAATAGGGCGACGCACGTGCTGTCCCGCATACCGTTCGTAGACTCCCGCGAAGTACGAAGGAGCATTCACTCACGATGGCCGAACAAGTCGACCGCACTGAACTGAGAGCGCGCGTGTGGCAAGAAGCGGAAGCAGCGAACGTGCGCTTCGTGAGCTTGCAGTTCACCGACATCATGGGCATCGTCAAGAACATCCACATCCCATTCCACAAGTTCGCGGACGCGGTGGAAGGAGGCCTGTGGTTCGACGGCTCCAGCGTGGATGGCTTTGCCCGCATTCATGAGAGCGACATGTACCTTGACCCCGACCTGGAGACGTTTGGCCTGATTCCCTGGGAACGCGGCGAGAACGCCACCGCGAAAGTCATCTGCGACGTCTATACGCCTTCCGGCGAGCCGTTCGCGGGCGACCCCCGAGGAGTGCTGCGGCGCATGGAGGCGCGGGCCGAGGCGCTGGGCTATCGTTACATGACGGGGCCGGAGCTCGAGTTCTTCATGCTCCGGCGCACCGCCTCGGGCACAACAGTGCAGGGTGCCGGAAGTGCCCCAGTCGTCGAGACCCTCCCGCACGACCAGGCGGGGTACTTCGACCTGACGACGGACGAAGCCGCGGACGTGCGCAAGGAGATGGTCACAGCACTCGAGGATCTCGGCATCGTGGTCGAGGCGAGCCACCATGAGGTGGCCAGCGGCCAGCACGAGATCGACTTCAAGTACGGGCCCGCGCTCCAGACCGCCGATAGCGCGGTCACGTTTCGCACCACGCTCAAGGCCATCGCGCAGCGCCACGGGCTGTACGCCACCTTCATGCCCAAGCCGTTCTATGGGATCAACGGCAGTGGCATGCACACGCACCAGAGCCTGTGGAGCCTGGATGGCAGGACGAATCTCTTCTACGACGCCGAGGACGAGTACCAGCTCTCCGAAGTGGCAAAGGCGTTCATGGCCGGAATTCTGGCCCACGCCCGGGGCATGATCGCGATCCTCGCGCCGCTGGTGAACTCGTACAAGCGCCTCATCCCCGGCTACGAGGCGCCGGTGTACATCTCGTGGGCGCGGATCAACCGCTCAGCGCTGATCCGCATCCCGCAGGCGAGCCGCGGCAAGCCGGAATCCACGCGCATGGAGCTACGGTGTCCCGACCCGAGCTGCAACCCGTACCTCGCCTTCGCCGCCATGCTGGCAGCGGGCCTCGACGGCATCGAGCGCGGCCTCGAGCTGCCAAAGCCGGTGGAAGAAAACCTGTACCACTTCGACGACAAGATGATCCAGAAGCAGGGCGTCAAGATGCTGCCCGGATCACTCGACGAAGCGCTCACCGAGTTTGCCAGGGACGAGGTGATCCAGGAAGCGCTGGGCGCGCACGTGTGCGAGTGGTTCCTCGAAGCGAAGCGGGCGGAGTGGGCCGAGTACCGCACCCGCGTCTCGCAGTGGGAGCTAGACCGTTACCTGATGACGTA
Source organism: Chloroflexota bacterium (assembly GCA_016191465.1). Classification (GTDB taxonomy): domain Bacteria; phylum Chloroflexota; class UBA6077; order UBA6077; family CF-72; genus JACPOP01. The sequence goes on from JACPOP010000008.1 coordinate 351,602, forward strand.
TTAGTAGTCCGCCACCGCAGGACCGCGGGGTTGCAACGACACGGATGCGTCGCTCCGCTCGGCATGACAATGGGGCACAGCCCGCGTGGTGAACCACGCTCGGTTCCACGGCTTCATTCTGCAGCTGCGCAGGCGGGCCCTTCCCGGGCGCCGCGGCGCCCGCCCCCAGTGGGTGAGCGGCTACGCCCCCTGGCGGGCGACGAGGCGGCGCAGCAGGCCGCGTTCTTCCAGGTCGATTCCGCCGAAGGCCCACAGCGCCACGGCGTAGACAGCCGCACCCGCCGCGGCGGCCGGCAGCGGCCCCAGCGCGTCGCGCAGCCACCACACGACCGGTGCCATGAGCAGCACCGCTATTGCTGGCCGGGCGCCTTCGCGGAGCGGCGACACGCCGGGCAGGTGGTGCGCGAGCAGCACCCCAAACGGCACCGCGAGCACCGCCTCGGACGCGACCGTGGTCAGTGCGGCGCCCACGTAGCCCAGGCGCGGGATCAAGAGCCAGTTCGCTCCCAGGTTGAACACCAGCGCGCCGAGAAACACCGGCGTCAGGCTGCGCTGGCGGCCGAGGGCGATCAGGACATACTGGGTCAGGCCGTTTGCAAACGAAATGGGCATGAACCACACCAGCGCCGCCAGCGCAATGGCCCCGTCAGGTAGGAACTGGCGATCACCCAGGAGCTCCACAATGGGCGACGCCAGCAACGCCAGCAGCGTCGCGAGAGGCAGCGCCACCTGCAGGAGCAGACGCAGACCGAGCCGATAGGCCTCCGCGAGGTGCCCTGCTCCAGACTCCGCCCGCTGGCTCAGCCGCGGGAAAATAGCCAGGGTGAACGAGGATGGGATGACGAGCGTGCCTTCGATCACCTTGTACGCCGCCGCGTACGCCCCTGCCTGCGCCGCCCCGGCAAGCCCCGGTAACAGCAGGCTGTCGATCTTGAAGAACAGTCCGGCCAGGAGCTGGTTGACGAACAGCGGCCAGGACTCCCGGGCGGCGCCCCACATCGAGAGCGCGCGGCCCATAGCCGAGCTCGACGGGCCGGGGACGGGGACCACGCGCCACGCGGTGACGACAAGCAGGAGCGCGCCCACGGTCCCCGCGAGCAGTGAGGTGAGCGCCAGCCCTACCAGGCCGAGCCCGCCCAGCAGCAGCAGGGAACCAAGCGCGACCTTAACCGCGGTGGTTGCGACGGCCACGCCGGCCGCCACGTCCAGCCGCTCACGCGACCACAGCACGCCCGTGGCCGTGCTGGCCACGATCGACGGCGCCAGCGCCAGCCAGAACAGCCAGCCCGCAAGCGGCGCATCAGGGGGGAGGCCCGCCGCGGCGCGCAGCGGCCCCAGCACCACCGCGAGCGGCACCGCGGCGAGGAGCCACAGCAGCACCCGCAGGCGCAGCACCGCCACGACTAACCCGCGCGTCTTTTCCGGAGCGCGCGCTGCCTCGCGCGCCAGCAGCGTGTTCAGACCAAAGTTGACCAGCGTATCCAGGTACGTGGTGAGCACTACCAGGAACTGGTACGCACCAACACCTTCCGGCTTAAGGAGGCGAAGGTAGACCAGGGCGAAGGCGAGGTCTATGGCCCTGGCGCCGATGCTCGCGAGCATCGGCGCCAGGGCGGTCCAGGCGCCCCCGCGGGCGGACGACTGGCTCGTCAGGCGTCCTTCCAGGCCCGGGCGAAGTGCCACAGCAACCGCACGCCGACGCCCGTGGCACCCGGCCGCGGGTTGTACGGCGCCACCCACTTCTGCTCGCCATCGGCATACGCGGTCCCGGCGATGTCCAGGTGCGCCCAGGGCGTGCCGTCGACGAACTCCTTCAGGAACAGTGCTGCGGTAATCGCGCCCGCCCGTCGGCCGCCGGTGTTGCGCACATCGGCCATGCTGGTCTTGATCTGCTCGCCATACACGGGCCACAGTGGCATCTGCCAGCAGCGGTCGCCGGAGACCTCGCCCGCTTGCAGCAGCAGATCGGCCAGCCGCTGATCGTTGGAGAACAGCCCCGTGGCATGGTCCCCCAGCGCGACCTGGCAGGCGCCGGTCAACGTTGCGAGGTCGATAATGGCATCCGGCTTCTGCTCGGCAGTCCAGGCCAGCGCATCGGAGAGGATGACCCGGCCCTCGGCATCGGTATTGACGATCTCCATCGTCTTGCCGTTGTAGGCGCGGTACACGTCGCCCGGCTTGTACGAGGAGCCGGAGGGTAGGTTTTCGGTTGCCGCGAAAACGCCCAGGACGTTGACAGGCAGCTTTGTGCGCGCCGCCAGGTCCACGAAGCCGATGACGGTAGCGGCGCCAGTCATGTCGTGGCGCATGAACTCCATGTGCTCGGCAGGCTTGATAGAGATGCCGCCGGAGTCGAAGGTGATGCCCTTGCCAACCACGGCGAGCGTCCTGGTGGCGCCGGGCGCGGTGTACCGCATCGATACCAGCACCGGGGGCAGCACCGAGCCAGCGTTCACCGCAAGGATGGCGTGCATGCCCTTTGCGGCCAGCTCATCCTTGCCGAAGACCGTGATCTCGATCCCGTGGCGATCCGCCACCTCGCGCGCCCGCTCGGCCAGCACTGCTGGCGTCACCACGTTCCCGGGAGCAACCGAGAGGTCACGGACCCGGTTGATGACCTCGGCAGTCTCACGCGCGGTCGCTGCCACCGCCTCGAAGCCGCGCGCCCGGTCAGCGTCCGCTTCCACCACCACCAGTCGCTCGGGCGGCCGCGTCTTTGGCGGCTCCTGGCGTTGGGCCTCGTACGTGTATAGGGCCATGAGTGTGGCTTCCACCGTCACCCGGCACACCTCAAGCGGATCCAGCGCGCCGTCGTCAGCGCCGTGGACCACGGTCGCCAGGGCATTCAGGCGAAGGTCGCGGGCCCTGCGCGCGGCGCTTGCCGCGGCGATTCGGACGTTCTCCGGGGCAAGCTCGTCGCGCTTGCCCAGTCCTACCACCGCCACGCGGCGCGCGCGCACCGCGCTGCCTCCCGCGACGTGGAGCACCGTCACCTCGCCCAGGCTCCCGCTGATCTCGTTGTCGGCGATCAGACGCGCAATCTCGCCGCCCAGCAGGTCGTCAACCATGCGGGTGGCTCCGCTGGGCTCCGCCTGTTCCTCGAAGATGGGCAGGACGAGAAACGGCGTTTCAATATCGGCCGCCGAACCGTGTACGACTACTACGTCCACCGTGATGGGTCTGCCTCCGCGGAAGTCCGGGCCGGAGCGTGGGTACCGGCCCGTCTGAACACTGCGTATGAAGCACTGAGCCTAACACGCTACCCGGGCAGTTCGGACGCAATGCGCCACCGCAACACGGCTGCCGATACGCACGGCAATGCGCCAGCAGCCGAGGGCAGTCGAGCCGCTCCCGTGTGCTCAGCAGGGCGCCGGTCGCCACGAGGATCCACCTGTACCTCCGAGGCTCGATAACGGGCGATCGGCGTGCGCCCCGTCACGGCGGGCCGGCCAGCGCAGGCGACGCCCACCGGTAGAGGGTGAGGACGTTCAGCACCACAAGCGCCGCGGCGGTGCCGAGCGCGACGGGCCCGCCGTACCGTCCGCCCAGTCGCGCCCAGCCGAGGACGGCGAACCCGGCGAGGCCGGCACCCGCGGGGAACAGGTAGCGGCCCTGCGCCTGGATATAGGTCAGGTTGTAGTACCCGAGCGCCGCGAGCATGCCCACCACGGTGGCAGCGGTCACAAACCACGGCGCCAGATGCAGGAGTCGCCCACGCCCGGTGCCGATGGCCGCCCACACCAGGCCAACACAGCCGGCGATGGCAAAGGCGCCCCACACCCCGTACAGCCGATCGTCCACCGGGAATGCCATCCAGCCGAACTGGGCCCAGAAGCTGTGGAACGTAGTGGCGGCGAGGTAGGACAGGTGCTCAAACGTGAACCCGGGGAAGCGGGCCTGCTCGGCCACCACCAGGTCGTGCCGTCGGCTGGCGAGTGGATCGTTCCAGCCGTACGTCAGCGCATTCCGCACCAGCCAGGGGAGCCACGCCCCGACGGCGATGCCCACGACGGTTCCCGACGCCCGCACCGCCGCACCACGGCCGCCGATGCGCGAGGCGCCCCACGCCGCGGCCGTGGTGCCGATTGGCAGAAACACCAGCAGCGTCAGCTTGGTCAGGAGGCCCGCGCCAAGCACCACGCCAAGCACAAGCGCCAGCCGCCGGGGACGGGCGGAGCGGACGGCCAGGAGTGAGACCCACGTGGCCACCGTGGCGAGCAGGTTCGCGAGCGCGTCGTTAGTGAGCGCCGCGGACATGGCCGTGAACATGGGGATACCTACCAGGGTGGTCGGAAGGGCTACCGCGCGCCAGTCGGCGGCACCAAAGAGCGCGCGGCCAACCCCATACGCCGCCACAAGCGTGCCGGCACCAAGCAGCACGTCCAGGAAACGCAGCCACGCCAGGCGCGCCGCGGGCGGAGCGGCAGCGTACACCGGCGCCGCCAGCACGTAGTACAGCGGCGGCTGCCAGGACTCGTAGCGGATCGCGTCGATCGACTCGGTAGGCGGAAAGCGCGTGCTCTTCAGCCGTTCAAGGAGTGCCCCATCCCAGTCACCAGCTTGCAGCACGGGCAGCGAGCCGGTTTCCGCCACCTGGCGGACATAGTTGAAGTGCGCCGGCTCGTCCGGGTTATCCCAGGCGCGGGTCGCGGCCTGGTAGCCGCTCGCCAGCGCCAGGTACGTGAGTAGAAGCGTGGTGAGGGCAATGACATGGCTGCGCGGGGCGACGCGGGTCGCCCCACGCCCATCGAGCGCGGCCTCGCCGGACGCGGGGCGGGGAGCTCGCACAACGTGCTGGCCAGGAACAGGAGCCGCCACGGCTCAGCGGGAACGGATACCCGGGCTGTCGGTGACGATCGTCAGGGCTCGTCGGCCGGCAGTGGGTCCAGCTTGCGAAACAGTGGCGAAGGAGCCGGCAGCCGCCGTCCACCCGGGACTGCCTCGATAACCCAGCCACGCTCCTCGATGCTGTCCTCCCATCCGAGCAGCGCGTGCAGCCGTGCCGAGGTATGGGGCAGGAACGGCGCCAGCAGCAGCTTGAGCGCGTTGAGCAGGTCAACCAGCGTGCCCATGACCGCCTCGGACGCGGCGCGGTCCTCCTTGACAAGCCTCCAGGGAGCACGGCGATCAAACCACTCGTTGCCGAACCGGGCCAGCGCCATCGCCTCGCGGAGTGCCTCTCGCGGATGCACGCCATCCAGCGCGGCCTCGATCTTCTCCGCCGCGGACGCGATCGCCGCTGCCACTTCAGGATCGGTGGTGTGCACCGCCACGTCGCCCCCAAAGCCACGCTGCAGGAAGGTCAAGGTCCGGTGGACGAGGTTCCCCCAGGCAGCCACCAGCTCATCGTTGTTGCGGCGAATAAAATCCTCGTGCGAGAAGCTGGTGTCGGCACCCTCGGGTGCATTCGAGATCAGGTAGAAGCGGATTGCGTCTGGATCATAGGCGTCGAGCAACTGGGGCACCGTAGTGCCGACACCGGCGCTTTTCGACGCCTTCTGTCCGCCGACGTTCATGTATTCGTTGGCGGGAACGTCGTACGGCAGGATCGTGTCGCCCCGAGCCAACAGGATGGCGGGCCAGATCACCGTGTGGAACGGGATGTTGTCCTTGCCAATGAAGTAGTACTGCCGCGCTTCCGCATTCTGCCACCAGCGTTGCCAGGCGTCCGGTTCTCCGCGCGCCTTCGCCCACTCGATCGACGCAGAGAGGTAACCCGTGACCGCCTCGATCCACACGTAGATCCGCTTGCTCTCCCAACCCGGCTGATGCTGGATCTCGTCCGGCAGCGGCACACCCCACAGCAGATCGCGCGTGACGGCCCGTGGTTGGAGCCCGCCCGAGATGAAGTTCTCGGTGAATCGCAGCACGTTCGGCCGCCAGTGCCGCTGCTGGCGGACCCAGCCCAGCAACCGCTCCTCGTATTGAGGAAGATCGATGTAGTAGTGCTCGGTCTGGCGCTTCTCCAGCACCGCGTCGGGGCTGAGCCGCGAACGGGGGCCGATTAGGTCGTCCGGCTCGAGCAGCTTGCCGCAGTTTTCGCACTGGTTGCCGCGCGCTCGCGGGTAGTGGCAGTGCGGACATTCCCCTTCAATGTACGTATCCGGTAGAAACCGTTGGGCCACGGGGTCGTAGAAGCCCACCGAGCGCTCGCGAAACAACGCGCCGTTGCGCAGCAAGAGGCGGAACTCCGCCTGCGAGACGTCCCGGTGGTTGTCCGTCATGGTGCTGGTGTAAAGGTCGTAGCGCACCCCCAGGGCCTGCCAGTAGCCCAGGAACTCCTGGTGGAACCGCTCCGCCACCTCGCGGGGGGTGGTGCCCTCCTGCTCGGCGCGCAGCGTGACGGGCGTTCCGTGGGCATCCGAGCCGGAGACCATCAGCACGTCGTTCCCGCGCAGCCGCTGGTATCGCGCAAACACGTCCGCTGGCACGTACACGCCAGCCAGGTGGCCCACGTGGAGCGAGCCGTTCACATACGGCCAGGCGGTGCAAACGAGGATCGGGCGGGAAGGCGTGGAGGGGAAGGTCACGGTCGACGGTCGAGCCGCACGCGTACCAGGGAGGGGAGAGTGACGAGTTCCGAGTTTCAAGTTCCAAGTTCCAAGTTCCAAGTTCCAAGTTTGGAGTTGTCGGGTGTCCTCCGGAGGCCGCGGCCGAACGATCCGACCCCGTGCGTGGCAGACGGATCCTTCGCTTCGCTCAAGGATGACACGGATACGTCGTCTCCTTGGAACTTGGAACTTGAAACTTGAAACTTGGAACTTGGAACTCGGAATCACAGCTCCGCAACGGCAGGCGGTGCGTGATTCCACCGTGATGGGGAATGACCGGAATGCGGTCCTATGATCGGCCCGCTGCTTCGGGCTCGGGTGTTGGCATCCGGCGCCAGGCGAGCGTGTCGGGCGACGCCTGGCTGGACCTTCGGCCGGCTCAGGCGTTGGCGTGACCAATCTGGAACAGGAAGCCCTGAGGAATTCTCCGAGTGAGGTACTACGCTCTCGTCCGCGGCATTGGAGCCGCTGCTCTGCTCGCTTCGAGCGTCTTTGCGCCGGCCCTGAAAGCCCAGGAGGCGCCCGAGGTGCCAGTTGCCGAGGACGTCGCGGCCATTCCGGAGGCTGCTGCACCGGCCCTGCGTGCGCTGCGGGCGCCGCTTCCCTCGGACGTCATCGCCCGCTCGAAGTACGGCATGAGCGTCTTTGTTTGGAACAATCCCGCCACCACCCAGCGCGACCTGGACACCCTGCGCACCGCCGGTGTGGGCTGGCAGAAGACGCTCTTCCAGTGGCGCGAGATCGAAGGGAAGGGCAAGTACCAGTTCGACTGGCGCGAGTCGGACCGCATCGTCGAGGCATCGAACAAAGCTGGCGTGAAGGTCCTGGCGCGGATTGACTTCTCGCCGGCGTGGACGCGCCAGAAGGGCGAGTGGCGCAATGCCCGCCCAGATACCTTCCAGGACTTCGCCGACTTCCTCCGCGTCTTCGCCGACCGCTACAAGGCCGGGTCTGCCCACGGCCGCGTGGACGCCATCGAGATCTGGAACGAGCCAAACCTCGAGCGCGAATGGGGCGAGCCCATCAGCCAGCAGAGCGCCGCCAACTACGTCCAGATGCTCAAGCTCGCGTATCAGACGGTGAAGCGCGTCGATCCAAGCATCCTGATCGTGACCGCGGGCCTCAGCCCCACGGGCTGGGACGACGCCACGGCCCGCCCAGACGACCGCTACTTGCAGTGGATGTTCGACGCGGGCATGAAGGGCTATTACGACGTGCTCGGCGTACACGGCAATGGCCAGGCACCCGACCCAGTCGCGGAGCCCGGTTCACTGGAAGGCTTTGCCGACGCCTCGTTCTACTTCCGCCGCGTGGAGCAGCTTCGGGCGATCCAGGAGCGCAATGGCGATAGCAGGCCCATGTGGATGCTGGAGTTTGGCTGGACTAGCGACACGGTCAATCCTCGGTACTCGTGGTTCGCGGTGACTGAGGAGAAGAAGGCGGAGAACTTGATCACCGCCATCAACTACGCCCGCGCGAACTGGCCCTGGATGGACGTGATGACCATCTGGACGTTGCCCGACCCCACCTGGGGCGAGGACCGGGAGGAGTACTGGTGGGCGCTTGCCAACCGCGACGGCACGCCGCGCCCGGCACTGGACCGCTTAATCGACGCGGCGCAGGGCGGTCAGCTTCCGTAGCGGGTCAGTGATAGCGCTGTACCCCCGAAGCAGCTCAAGGATTGCTGGCTGGTGAGCTCGTTCGTCGCAGGCCGTGGGTGCCGTGCGCTACGATCCCGGATGCGTGGGGGGGCAAGGGCATCGATGCGTCGAAGCGCAAACCGATGAGGAGGGATGTCCCTTCTTGCTCAGACGCTGCCGCGCTGCGCCCGGGGTGAGTTGACGTGGACATCTTGATCGGCAGCCTCTTCGCCGTCCTTGAGCCGAGCACGTTCGGTTTGATGCTGGTGGGCATCGCCATCGGCTTCGTAGTTGGCATCCTCCCAGGCCTGGGCGGGGCAGTCACACTGGCACTGATGCTGCCGTTCACCTACTCCATGTCGCCGGTTACGGCGTTTGCCTTCCTCCTGGGGATGCACTCCGTGACCGCCACCACCGGCGACATTACGTCGGTGCTCTTCGGCATCCCGGGCGAGGCCACCACGGCGGCGACCGTCTTCGACGGCTACCCGATGACACGCCGTGGCGAGGCCGGACGAGCGTTGGGGGCTGTGCTTTTCAGCTCGCTCGTGGGCGCGGTCTTCGGCGCCTTCGTGCTGGCCATCTCGGTCCCCGTAATCCGGCCCATCGTGCTGGCGTTCGGACCGCCCGAGTTCTTCATGCTGACCGTCCTCGGATTGAGCTTCGTCATCTCGCTGGCTCGGCGGAACGTGCTGAAGGGCTTCATCATGGCGGGCCTCGGCTTTTTCCTGGCCATGGTCGGCTTGGACCCGCAGGCCGGGATCCCCCGCTACACCTTCGGCCAGTTGTACCTCTGGGAGGGGATCAACCTGGTGCCGGTAGTGGTGGGCCTCTTCGGCATGGCGGAGGTGCTGCAGCTTATGATGACCAAGAGCAGCATCGCCTCGGCCGAGCAGCGCAGCGTGGGCCGCATCACCGGCGTCATGCAGGGCGTCCGCGACACCTTCACCCACTGGTGGCTGACTCTCCGCTGTAGCGCCATTGGCGTGGCGATCGGCCTGATCCCTGGGATGGGCGGCGCCGTGTCGCAGTTCATCGCCTATGCCCACGCGCAGCAGACATCCCGCCATCCCGAGGAGTTCGGTAAGGGCAGCATCGAGGGTGTGCTTGCAGCCGGGTCCGTGAACAACGCCAAGGAGGGCGGCGCTCTCATCCCAACGCTGGCGTTCGGGATTCCCGCGGGCACGGCGATGGCCATCCTGCTGAGCGCGTTCCTGGTCACCGGCCTGGTCCCGGGACCAGACATGCTGGGCAAGAACCTGAACGTCACCTACGCCATGGTGTGGACCATCGTGATTGCCAACGTCATCACCGTGGCGGTGTCGTTCCTGTTCCTGCAGCAATTGGCGCGCATCACGTTCGTCAAGGGTTCGCTGCTGGTGCCCTTCCTCCTGGTGCTGCTGGCACTCGGTGCCTACACCGCCAACAACAGCTTCGCGGACATCCTGGTAATGCTGGTGTTCGGCGCAATCGGCGTCGGCGCCATCCGCTTCAACTGGCCGCGCGCCCCATTGCTGCTGGCGATGGTGCTGGGCGACACGACCGAACGGTACCTGTTCCTCTCGTACTCGCTCTTCCAGTGGTCCTGGGTCACGCGGCCGCTGGTGCTGCTGCTGGCCGTGGTGACGCTGCTGGGCGTGTTCTGGCCGCTCATCGCGCGCCTGCGGGCCGGACGGGGCCAGCCTGGCCGTGGCAGCGCACCGTCCGTGCGGGCGGCCCGTGTCGGGTAGCGCTCGGCGCTTCCGCGCGCCGAGCGCGGACCTCGTCGTCCTGCTCGTCCTGCTGGTCCTGTTCGGGATGGCCTTTGTCCAGGCACGGGCGTGGCCGTTCAGGACTGCGCTGTTCCCCACCGGTACCGCCATCTTCGTGGTGGCCATCATCCTGCTCAAGCTGCTCCTGGACGCGCGAAGCGCGGGCCGCGCCCGGGCGGTTCTGGCCGCGCCGCCCATCTTGCCGCTCCCCCCCACCGTGGGCGGGGACGCCGCAAGCGCGGCGCTCATCGAAGAGGAGGCCGCGACGGAGGCTGAAGCGGAGGACGTCTTTAGCACGACCTCCCGTAGCGTCTGGCTGCGGAGCCTGGCGTGGCTGGGGGGCTTCTTCGTCCTGGTGTGGGCCGCCGGGCTGCTGGTGGCGATCCCGATCTTCGCCTTCGCGTACCTCGTCGTCGAGTCACGCGAGCGCCGCCTGACGGCCGCCATCTATGCCGTCGTATCCTGGGTCGTCATCTACGGCCTGTTCGATCAACTGCTGCGTATTCAGCTCCCCAGCAGCGCCGTGCTGGGCTTGGCCGGTCAATGACCGATCGAGCGACGCCCGCGCATCTACTCCGGTCCGGAGGTTTCCCCGTGCGACTTTTCCCGCGGATATTCGCCCTGTTCATCGTGCTGCTCGCCGCGGCCTGTCAGCCCAACGCGCCGGCTGCAACACCCACGTCGGCCCCGGCTCCGAAGCCGACCGCGGCGCCCACGGCCGCGCCGGCCGCCGCGGCCGCCGCTTCTCCCGCCGCGAGTCCCGCGGCTGCTTCTCCGGCCTCGCCGAGCCCGGCGTCAGCCCCGGCCGCGAGCCCCGTTGCTTCGCCCAGCCCGGCCGCCGCGGGCGCTGCGCCCAAGCCCCTTCAGAAGCCAAACTTCGATGAGCAGGCCGTAGCCACGTTCTACCGCGGCAAGACCGTTACGATCGTGGTCGGCTACACCCCTGGCGGCGGCTACGACGAGTACGCACGCTTCCTGTCTCGCTCGATTGGCCGCTACATCCCCGGCAACCCCACCATCATCGTCCAAAACCAGCCTGGTGCCGGCAGCATGCTGGCGGCCAATACGCTCTTCAACGCGTCGCCGAAGGATGGGACCGTGTTCGGCACCTTTGCCCGAGGTCTGCCCGCGGAGGAGCTGCTGGGCTCGGAAGGGGTCCAGTACAAGTCGGCTCAGTTCAACTGGATCGGCAGCATGAACGACGAGGTCAGCATCTGCATCGCCCGTACGGACGCGCCGGTCAAGAAGTTCGAAGACCTGTACACGATGCCACTGAAGATCGGCGGTACCGGACCCGGCGCCGACACGGACTTCTTCCCAAAGTTTCTGAATGGCCTGCTCGGCACCAAGTTCGATCTCGCAACCGGGTACCCGGGCGGCAATGACATTAACGTGGCGATGGAGCGGGGCGAAGTCCAGGGCCGCTGCGGCTTCTCGTACTCGTCGCTCATTTCCACCCGACCGCAGTGGATCACCGACAAGTTCATCACCATCCTGGTCCAGATGTCGTTGAACAAGCATCCGGACCTGCCGAGCGTGCCGCTTGTCACGGACCTGGCGCGCAACGCCGAGGAGCGGCAGCTCATGCGCGTGGTGTTCTCTCGACAGACGATGGGCCGTCCGTTCGCGGCGCCGCCCGGCGTCCCGGCCGATCGCGTCGCCGCCCTGCGCTACGCGTTCGATCAGACGATGCGCGATCCGCAGTTCATGGCCGAAGCGCAGCAGGCAAAGCTGGAGGTCAACCCCGCTGGCGGGACAGATCTCCAGCAGATCGTGCAGGACGTCCTGGCGACTCCCCCAGACCTGGCCCGAAAGCTCGCGGACCTGGTGAAGTGAGCGACCCCAGGGCGGGTTTGCCGCGGAACAAGCCGTTCCACCGGCGCGGCCGGCCGAAGTGACCGCGGGCGTCTCGCCCACCCCGCCTGCCGGTGCCATGCCGAAGCCGTGGGCCGTCCGCCTCCCGGGTCCGCGGGCGTCTCGCCCGCCCTCGTGCCTCCCTTCCACGCCCGGGAAGTGGAGCGCCGTTTCACGGTGCAACGGGTGGGTCGTCCAGGAAGGGCGCACGGCGTGCCACTCGCCCCGCGCGCTCCCAGAATTCAGGCTGTCGCGAGCGGCTTCGGCACCAGGCGTCCGCCGGCCTGGAAGACCTTGCTTGTCGGCGCGTGGTCCAGGCGGGCGCAGATGAAGCGGGTGGCGTCCATGACTCGGGGGAGAGATACGCCGGTCTCCACGCCGAGCCCGTCCAGCAGGTAGACCAGGTCCTCGGTCGCCAGGTTCCCGGTGGCGTTTGGGCCAGCGAACGGGCAGCCGCCGAGGCCGCCCGCCGCGCTGTCGAAGACCGCGATGCCATAGTCCAGGCTGCGCACCACATTCGCCAGCGCGGTGCCGCGCGTATCGTGGAAGTGCATGCCCCAGCCGTCGAGCGGCGCGAGGCCAAGCACGCGATCGAGGAGCCGCGAAACGTCGGCCGGAGTGGCGGCACCAATCGTGTCCCCCAGCCCGATCTGCTCCGCACCAGCGTCCAGGAGTCGCGCACAGATTCCGGCCACCTGCTCCGGGGGCACCGGACCTTCGAACGGGCACGCGAAGGCTGTCGAAACGTATGCCCGAATGCGCGCGCCGTGCGGCCGGGCAGCTTGGATGACCGCGCGGGCATCGTCGATCGATTGGTCGATCGTCCGGTTGATGTTGGCGCGGGTGAAGCTCTCGGTGGCAGCGGTGAACAGCGCGATCTCACGGGCGCCGGCCGCCAGCGCCCGCTCCAGCCCTCGCGAGTTGGGTACGAGAACGGGGTAGCGGACCCCGGGTTTCTGCCGGATTGCACGGAGGACCTCGTGGGCATCTGCCATGCGTGGCACCGCCTTCGGATGCACGAACGAGGTGACCTCCACCACCGGGAGACCGGCATCGCTCAGCATGTCCACAAAGCGCACCTTCGCGTCCGTCGGTACGTGGACCGCCTCGTTTTGCAGCCCGTCTCGCGGACCGACTTCGATAATGGTGGCCTGACTCGGGTACCTCACGGTGCCTCGTCCGCGGCAAGCTCGACGAGGACCGCACCGGCCGCCACCTGGTCACCGACCGCGACCGCCACCCGCACCACCTGTACCGAGCTGGTTGCCTGAACCGCGTGCTCCATTTTCATCGCCTCCAGTACCACCAGTGTCTCCCCCGCGTACGCAGTGTCCCCGTCCTTGATTGCCACGTGCACGATGCGTCCCGGCATGGGCGCGCGGAGCACTCCGGCGCCCCCCGAGACCGCCGACCGGCTGTCCACGGCGGCGCCACGCGGTGCGGGTGCAAGTCGCACGCGATAGTGGCGCCCGTCCCAGGAGACCAGGGCTCGGTCGGCGTCGATGGGTTCCAGGTGGGCCGCTCCACGGGACAACCGAGCTCGGCCGCGCCCGAGCGCTTCGGCGACGAGCTCCACGCCGCCCACTGATACCGCGAGGGAGCCCCGATTGGACTCCGGCCGCCGGGACAGCAACACCGAGACCTCCGCAACACCGACCAGCCAGCGACTCGGCTGGCTCAGGCCGCCGACCCGCCAGGAGCGTAGTGCCGTCCATGGGTCCAGTGATTCACGTGGCTCACTGGCCAGCCAGACCGCCGCCGCGGCCGCCACCTCCGGCGGAGGCGCCGCGAGCGATTCGACGACCCCGTGTTCGGCAAGGAACGTGGTCGCGAGGTCGCCCGCGCGGAACGCCGGGTCATTGAGAACCGCGAGTATGAGATCGACGTTGGTGGCGACACCCTCCACCTCCGTGTGCAACAGCGCATCCACCAGGCGCTCGCAGGCGCTTGCCCGGTCTGGCCCGTAGGCGATTACCTTGGCCAGGAGTGAGTCGTAGTACGGGGGCACCTCGGACCCGCTCTCGACGCCCGTATCGACGCGGACGTGCGACCCTTGTGGCACCACGAAGCGGTCCAGCCGGCCGCTCGAGGGCAGGAAGCCCGACACCGGGTCCTCTGCGATGACCCGCGCCTCGATGGCGTGGCCGTGCAGCGAGACGCCGTGCTGACGCACCGGCAGGCGCTCGCCGGCCGCTACTCGAAGCTGGAGCTCCACGAGGTCAAGCCGAGTCACCAGCTCTGTAACGGGGTGCTCAACCTGAAGCCTGGCATTCACCTCCAGGAAGTACGGGTCACGCTGCTCGTCCAGCAACAGCTCAATGGTCCCGGCGTTCTCGTAACCCGCCTCGCGCACCAGCCGGACCGCGATCTCTCCAAGGCGCGCACGGAGCGCGGCATCTACGGCCGTCGAGGGGCTCTCTTCGATCAGCTTCTGGTGCCGCCGCTGGATGCTGCACTCGCGCTCGCCCAGGACCACCACTTCGCCGTGGCTGTCCGCGATCACCTGTACCTCGACGTGGCGGGGACGAGCGACGTAGCGCTCGAGCAGCAGTCGTCCATCGCCGAAGCTCGCCTCCGCCTCGCGGCGGGAGGCCGTCACCGCGTTGGCGAGCTCGCTGAAGTCCAGCGCCACGCGCATGCCGCGCCCGCCACCTCCCGCGGCGGCTTTCACCAGCAGCGGAAACCCGAGGCGCTCGGCCTCGTAGCCCAGGCGTTCGATGGACTGCTCCTCCCCGTGGTAACCGGGAAGAACTGGCACGCCGATCCGCTCGGCCAGCGCCCGTGCTCGCGCCTTGTCGCCGAGCGCCTCCATGGCCTCTGGCGGCGGCCCGATCCACACCAGCCCCGCGGCCCGCACGGCGCGGGCAAAGGCGGCGTTCTCCGAGAGGAAGCCGTAGCCGGGGTGGATCGCCTGCGCGCCCATCTCGCGCGCCACCGCCAGGATGGCCGAGGCATCCAGGTAGCTCTGTGCCGCCGGCGGCGGCCCGATCAACCGCGCGTCGTCGGCCAGCCTGACATGGAGCGCGTCGCGGTCCGCTTCGGAATACACCGCCAGCGCGCGGATTCCGAGCCGCTGGCAGGTCCGCATCACCCGCACCGCGATCTCGCCGCGGTTTGCCACCAGCACGGAGCCAAACACGGGTACGTCCGCCCGTTACATCCGGAACACGCCGAAGCGTGTCTCGGGAATAGGCGCGTTCAGCGCGGCGGAGATGCCCAGGCTGACGATCGCGCGGGTATCGAGCGGGTCGATCACCCCATCGTCCCAGAGCCGAGCTGTCGAATAGTAGGGGCTTCCTTCTGCCTCGTACTTCTCGAGCGTCGGCGCCATGAATCGCGCCCGTTCCTCGTCGTCGAGGTCGCGCCCCTCGCGCCGCAGGTTATCCAGGCGCACCTGGAGCAGAACGCTGGCTGCCTGCTGGCCGCCCATTACGCTGATCCGCGCGTTCGGCCACATCCACAGTTGGCGCGGATCATAGGCGCGCCCGCACATCCCATAGTTGCCAGCCCCGAATGAGCCGCCGACTACCACCGTGAACTTCGGCACCCGGGCATTCGCAACCGCCATGACCATCTTCGCCCCATCTCGGGCGAGGCCGCGGTTTTCGTACTCCTTGCCCACCATGAAGCCCGCGATGTTCTGCAAGAACAGCAGCGGAATGCGTCGCTGGCAGCACAGCTCCACGAAATGGGCGCCCTTGAGGCTACTTTCGCTGAACAGGATGCCGTTGTTGGCAACGATGCCGACTGGAAAGCCCATGATCCGAGCGAAGCCGGTGACCAGCGTCGTGCCATAGGCCGCCTTGAACTCGTCAAGCTCGGAGCCATCCACGATTCTTGCGATTAGCTCGCGCACGTCGATTTGAACCCTGAGATCGCCCGGGACGAGCCCGTACAGCTCTCGCCCGTCGTACAGCGGCTCACGCGATGGGTGAATTTCCCATGGCATCTCTTTGCGGGTCGGGGCATTGGCGAGAATCCGACGGGCGATCGCGAGCGCGTGCGCATCGTCCAGCGCCTCGTGGTCCGCCACGCCAGAAACCCGGGGATGGACCTCCGAGCCGCCCAGCTCCTCGGCAGTGACGTCCTCGCCCGTGGCCGCCTTCACCAGCGGCGGCCCGCCGATGAAGATCGTCCCCGTGCCGCGCACAATAATGGTCTCGTCACTTAACGCCGGGACGTATGCGCCACCAGCGGTACACGATCCCATCACCACTGCCACCTGCGGAATGCCCGCCGCGGAGAGGTTGGCCTGGTTGAAAAAGATCCGTCCGAAGTGCTCGCGGTCCGGGAACACCTCCGCTTGGAGCGGCAGGAACGCGCCGCCCGAATCGACCAGGTAGATGCACGGCAGCCTGTTCTGGGCCGCAACCTCCTGGAGCCGGAGGTGCTTTTTCACCGTGAGCGGGTAGTACGTGCCGCCCTTGACTGTGGCGTCGTTCGCGACAACCGCCACCTCCCTGCCCTGCACGCGGCCAATCCCCGTCACAATGCCCGCGGATGGCGCCTCTCCCTTATACATGTCCCAGGCAGCCAGGGGCGACAGCTCGAGGAAAGGAGACCCCGCGTCGAGCAGGAGGTCGATCCGCTCTCGGGCTAGCAGTTTTCCGCGCGCGCGGTGGCGGCGGACGGCCTCGTCGCCACCGCCACGACGCACCTGCTCGTGGCGCTCGCGCAGTGTCTGGACGAGCCCCAGGTTCCGATCCAGGTACTCTCTGAACCTGCTCGAACGCGAGTCAACGTGCGACGTCAGGACAACCATGGATGCGTCATTCAGCGTACGATGCTGGTGCGGGGCGCGGCGCGCGCGTCCGGCCACAGCCGGCGGCCCACACACTTGTAACGTCTGCGTGGGCGTTTCGTAACGAAGGGTCCACGGCGTGGCACACCTACTGCCTTTGATGTCAAGCGATGCCCCGCATCGCTTTCACCCAGATTTGCCTCCGCTCCTGGCGATCGGCTTTCGCGCCGATGGCGTGGATGGCGGTTCTGCTCTTGGCGCTGGTCCGCCCGCAGACGGCTCGCGCCGAGGATCTGGCCCGGGTGGCGCCGGTGGAGGTGCGGGGTGCGCTCCAGGTGCTGAGCGAAGTTGAGTCCACTCGGCCGCTTCTCGCAGCGCTTGAAAGCAATGGTGTTCGCATCCAGTTCAGCCAGACGCCGGCTGGCATCTTTGCCCGGTACAGCGTTGCCAAACGTACCATCGACGTCGATCAGAAATGGGTTGGCGCGCAGTCGGAGACGCTCGCCGCCGTCCTTGCCCACGAGTCCGTGCACGCGGTTGACGCGGTGAATGGCTACCTTTCGGCGGGCGGTTCTTCAGCCTGTCTCGACTCGGAGGTACGGGCGTTCCGTGCCTCGGCGCAGTTGTGGGTCACCCTCTACGGCCCAACTGGGAAGGCCGACGCTGCCGACGAGCTGGATCGCCAGATGAATCTCATCGCGGTCCGCCAATCGCAGGACCCGGGCGGCCTCGAGACCCTGGTCCGACAGGTCTACACGGACCAGTGCAATCCCGCGGTGGTCGTGGCGTCGGCCACGTAGACGTTCTCGATTCTCAGTTGTCCGAGGCGTTGCCACTTCCGATAGCTGATACCTGACCCCACTCAGCTCGTCATTCGCAGGACTCCCGGCCTCCCGCGCCGCGACAATCTGCCCGCATGACAGGCCCTAAGCCGGAAGCCAGCCGAGAGACCGCGCCCAGGGCCCAGCCGTGGTCGTTCTCCGCTGACTGGCGCGCCGCCACCCTGGCCGCGCTGGGACTGCTCCTTCTGACGGCGAGCCCCCCGCACCGCGTGGACCTGCCGCTGTACGGAGCGCTCGCGGTGGCCACCGCGGCAGCCTGGCGGCCCGGCCCGGCGGTGGCGGCCATCGGCGCGGCACTGCCATTCTTCGGCTTCGGCCGCGACGTCGGGCCAGTGTCCTTCAGTGCGCCCGGGCTTGCGCTGGTGCTCGTCGGCCTGGGTGCGTTGTCGCGGGCGGTCTGGGATCGGTTCCGACGGCCGCGGCGAGGCACGTGGCTTCGCGCCCCAACCTCGCCCCTGGACCTTCCGCTGGCCGGGTTCCTTGTCGCGGCGCTGGTGTCACTGCTGGTCACCGAGTATCCGCGGCTGTCGGTGCGTGAGCTCAGGTCGCTGATCCTCGAACCGGTCCTCTTCTTCTGGCTGCTCCGCGTCCTCCGCGGGCTGGACGCTGACCACTGGGCGGTCCGCGGCTTCCTCGCCAGCGCCGTGGTGGCCGCGCTTGCGGCGCTGTTGCAGAGCGCGCTCGGCCTCGGAGGCACCGAGGCCGAGGGCGTGCGGCGGGCGCAGGCCTGGTACCCCTCCCCAAACCACCTCGCGCTCATGCTCGGCCGCGCCCTGCCGCTGTTGCTGGCGGAATCACTCGCTGGCGGGCATCGCTGGCTGGGACGAGCAGGGGCGCTGCTGACAGCGGCGGCTATGGCTGTCACGTTCTCGCTGGGTGCAATCCTCGGCGGCCTGGCGTCCACGATCGCAGTGCTCCTCGCGCTCGGCCGCCGCCGAGGTGCGCTGCGCCTGGGAAGCGTCGCCGTGGCGCTTCTGCTGGGTGTGGCCGTGCTCGGGCTGATCGGCGTCCTCCCGGAGCGATTGAACCCGCTTCGGCCCAGCAGCGGCTTCCGCGTCGAGCTGTGGCTCTCGTCGCTGGCGATGATCCGCGACCACCCGCTCCTAGGGGTAGGCCTGGACAACTTCGTGTACCTGTATCAGCAGGTGTACCTGCGCGAGGGCGGCGCGGCCGAGCCCAACTTGTCACACCCGCACAACTGGGTGCTGCACCTGTGGCTTCAACTCGGGGTACTCGGCCTGCTGTCATTCGTCACGCTGTGCTGGAAGATTGGCCGAGCGGCGTACGGCTCGGCACTCGGCGCCGCCGAGGGCGGGGACCGGGGGCCAAACTGGCTGGCCGTGGGCGTGCTCGGCGCGCTGGTAGCCACCCTGGTGCACGGGCTGATCGACAACAGTTACTTCCTCCCCGACCTGGCCGCCCTCTTCTGGCTGGGTGCCGCTGTTGCGTTCCGCCAGTCCGAACCGGCCCGTCGTTAGAATCCCTGTCTCGTGGCGCAATCGGTGGCGGCTGCACCGGCCGTCGGATTCGCTCCGCGGCCCGGTCTGGAACTCGGACGAAAAGGCCTGTGGGCAGCGCACATAGCGCTCCTCGCCGGCCTGATCGGCGCCCTCGATCCTCTCCCCCTCGCCATCGGCGTGGTGGGCAGCGCCGGCGCGTTGCTCGTCCTGCGCTGGCCTCTCCTCGGCATCGGACTGCTGCTGTTCGCGGTGCCGTTTGGCTCGCTCGCGCAGGTGGAGCTGGGCAGCTTCCAGGTTGGACCTACCGAGGTGCTCACCGCCCTCGTGGGCCTGTCGTGGCTGCTGCGCGGGATCGCCGCCCGGCGCATTCGCCTGATGCACGCCGCACCACTGACCGCTGCCGCGATGATGAGCATCCTGGCCCTGTTTTCTATCACCTACGCCATTGCCGCGGGCCCAGCCATCAAGGAGACGCTCAAGTGGCTCGAGCTGGCGGTGGTTGTGGTGGTGATGCGCGATCTCGTGCGCACCTGGGAACGCGCGCGGCCCCTGGTGCTCGCGCTGTTCGTCGCCGCATCGCTCGAAGCGCTGTACGGAGTATTCCAGTTTGCCACCAACGCGGGCCCGGTCTCGTTTGCCCTGGGTGAGTCGCTCCGCGCGTACGGCAACTTCGAGCAGCCGAACCCATTTGGCGGCTACCTCTCGACCGTGCTGCCGGTCGCGCTCGCGGTTGCCCTGGCCCCGGGCACCTCGCGGACCGTCCGATGGACATCACGAATCGCCGTGGTGTGCCTGGCGCTCGGGATTGCGCTGAGCCAATCACGCGGCGCCTGGCTGGGACTCGCGGTCGCCTTCGTCGTGGCCGTGCTCGTGCTCGGCGGGCGTGCACGCTTGCTACTGGGCGCCGGAATGGCGGCGCTGCTCGCGACGGTCCTGGCGGCGTTCGCCGGTCTCCTTCCGGCCTCAATCGTGCAGCGCGTCTCCCAGGCCGTGGAGTACTTCGGCGTGTTCGACGTCCGCACGGTCGAGCTCACCAGCGAGAACTGGGCCGTAGTCGAGCGGATGGCCCACTGGCAGGCGGGCTGGGGGATGTTCCTCGATAATCCCTGGCTGGGCGTGGGCGCGGGCAATTACCCGGAGGCGTACCCGTTCTATTACATCAACGATTGGCTCGATCCGCTCGGCCATGCTCACAACTACTACATCAATACGCTCGCCGAGCTTGGCGTTGTGGGGCTCGGCATACTCGTCCTCTTCCTCACCTTTGTCTTCGCGACCCTGTTCCACGCCGCTCGAGCGCGGTTGGGCCCCGCGCCGCAACCGGAGGCTGTGATCTGGCGTCTCCTCGGGCTCGGCATCCTCGCCTCGTTCGTGGTGTTCAACACCCATAACATCTTCGACAATCTCTTCGTTCACAGCGTCAACGTCCAGATAGGCTTCCTGCTCGCACTCGGGTTGCTCGCGGCCGAACGCGTTCACGCATTTCCGGAGGCCCGCCCTGAGCAACGTTCCGCCCGCATCTGACCTGCAAGAGCCTCGACCCGGGGTTGGCACTCCCGGGGTCAACGGTGTCGCCCCTGAAGCCGACCTTCCCGAGCTGGAAGAGGGGAACGTCGCACCGCCGCTGGCAAAGCGCTTCTTCAACGTACGCACGGCCATCTCGTTCGCGGTTGGGTTCGCGCTGATGCTGTTCATCTTCACGCGCGCCAACGTCGACGTCGAAGGGATCCTGACACGGGTCAGGCAGTCCAACCCCTGGCTGCTGCTGCTGGCGTTCGTCGCCTTTTACGCCACGTTCCCCATCCGCGCCTTGCGCTGGCGGATGATGCTCCAGTCGGCGGGTCGCGGTCGCTCAAAGGTTTTCGTCCTGCCTTCGCTAGCGGGCCTCTCCGAGATCATCTTCCTGAGCTGGTTTGCCAATTGCATCGTGCCGGCGAAGCTCGGCGACGCCTACCGCGGCTACCTGCTGAAGGCCGAGTCGGGGATGTCATTCTCGCGGACCATCGGCACGATCCTGGCCGAGCGGATCATCGACGTGGTGCTGCTGTTTGGGCTGATGGTCGCCGCCGCCAGCCTGTCATTCGGCCGTGCGCTCCCCACGGAAGTGGTCGTGTTGATGCAGGTGGGGTTCGCCCTGGTGGTGGTGGTGGTCATCGGGCTCGTGGCGCTCCGCAACCTGCGTCCGCTTGTCCACCGCTTGCTGCCGGTCCGGCTCCACACGCAATACCGCCGCTTTGAGGAAGGGACACTCCACTCATTCCGCCGGCTCCCGCTCCTGATTCTGCTCAGCCTTGGGGCATGGGGCGGCGAAGTAGCCCGCCTGTACCTGGTCACGGCAGCCCTGGGTGTTGGGAGCGTCTTCCCGAGCGTCGTGCTGTTCGTCGCACTGGCCTCGGCGCTGGCCACCACCCTGCCGATCACGCCGGCGGGCCTCGGGTTCGCGGAGAGCGCCATCGTCGGCATCTTCATCCTGGCTGCCAATGCGGGGCTGGCCCCCGGGGTTGATGAGCACACCGCCGCGAGCATCGCGTTGCTCGACCGCACCATCTCGTACTGGAGCATCATTGTCGTCGGTGCCATTGTGTACGCGCTCAGCAAGCGCCGCTAGCAGACATGGAGCGGTGTACGCCGGGTTCCGGTCGGCGGGTACGCGGTACCTTCGCTGGGCACCAGCGTGTGCCACACTGTCGTCTGTCGCGGACGTAGCTCCTGCCTGTCACCCGCCGGCCCGCTTCCGTGCGCATTGCCATCGACTACTCCTCGGCCGTCAACCAGCGTGCGGGGATCGGACGCCTGGTCCGCAGCCAGGTGAAGGCGCTCGCGGAGATTGACCACGAGAACCAGTACCTGCTCCTGCACGCTCGGCCCAACCCCGGGGCGACGGTGGAGGCGCCGAGCGCGCCGAACTTTGCCCGCCGCGAGATCCGGCTCCGCGAGCGTTGGGTCACGATTGCCTGGCACCGCGCCCAGGTGCCGCTGGCCGCGGACTGGCTCACCGGTCGCGTGGATCTTTTTCATTCGCCAGACTTCGTCCTGCCACCGGTGCGACGCGCCAGGACCATTTTGACGGTGCACGATCTGGCGTTCCTGCTGCGCCCCGAGTGTGCCGAATCAAAGCTGCGAGCGTATCTTGAGCAGGTGGTTCCACGTTCCGTCAATCGCGCTGATTACGTGATCGCCGATTCTGAGAACACCCGGACGGACCTGGTCGTGCTGCTCGGCGTGGATCCGGACCGAATCACGGTGGTGCCGGGCGGAGTAGACCCGAGGTTCCGACCCGTGAACGATCCGCTCCAACTGGCCCGGGCGCGCGAGCGGCTCGGAGTTGGCGATGCGCCCTTCGTGGTCGCGCTGGGCGTCCTCGAGCCGCGCAAGAACTTGCCACGACTCATGGACGCCTTCGCCATCGCCAAGTCACGCGGACGCATTCCGCGCCACAAGCTCGTCCTCGCCGGCGGCAAAGGCTGGCTGGTGGAAGGCATCCTGGAACACCATCAGCGCTCGCCCTACCAGGGCGACATCCTGCTGCCCGGGTTCGTCGCCGACGACCTGCTGCCGGCGGTGTACAGCGCGGCCGACGTGCTCGCGTTCCCTTCGCTGTACGAAGGGTTCGGGCTCCCCATCCTGGAAGCCATGGCCTGTGGTACTCCGGTCGTTTCGTCGCGCTCCTCGTGCCTGCCAGAGGTGGCTGAAGGCGCTGCCCTGATGGTCGACCCCGAGGATGCCGACGGGATCGCGACCGAGCTCGAGCGCGCGATCCTGGACGGCCCGCTCCGCGCGGAACTTCGAGCGCTCGGCCTCGAGCGCTCCCGTGGCTACACCTGGGGCCGAGCCGCGCACCGACTGTTAGACGTCTACCGCCGCGTGTACGCGGCCTGACCCGGACTCGAGCGACCACTCGCCCCATGCGCATCGGCATCAACGCCCTCTTCCTCCAGAAGCCCATGGTGGGCATGGGCCAACACCTGTTCCACCTGCTGGAAGGGCTGGACGGGCTGGATGATCCGGAGAACCGGTACGTCCTGCTCTCGCCGCGCTTCCGCCGCGCCTATACCGTGCACGGCCCACAGCTCTCTGACCGCTTTCGCGAGGTCGAGGTCGTGAGCGCCCTCGCGCGGCTCGGCGAGAGCTTCGAAAAGCTGTGGTGGGAGCAAGCCGGCATCGTCGCCGCGGGCTCTCGCGAGAAGATTGATCTCCTGCACTGCCCGTACTGGTCCAATCCGCTCATCGCGCCGTGGCCCACGGTCGTGACCATTCACGACGTCATCCAGTTCGTCCTGCCAGAGTACGCCTGGCGCAAGATCAGCAAGCTCTACTTCCAGCTCGTCTCCCGCTCGGCGCGCAGAGCGGACGCCGTGATCGCCGTGAGCGAGAACTCTAAGAACGACATCGTGCGCATCCTGGGGATCCCGCCGGAGCGGATCCACGTCATCGGCAACGCCG
The DNA here is from genome assembly GCA_016191465.1 of Chloroflexota bacterium. Lineage (GTDB taxonomy): Bacteria > Chloroflexota > UBA6077 > UBA6077 > CF-72 > JACPOP01. The sequence continues at coordinate 374,884 of JACPOP010000008.1, forward strand.
TGGACGCCAGCCTCTACCCGGTGCGAGACGCCTGGCAGTTAGCCGCTGTCCGCGAGCGGTACGGGATCGGCCCGCGGTACATCCTTTACTTCGGCGGGTTTGACCTGCGAAAGAATGTGCTGCGCATCATCGAGGCGTACAGCCATTTGCCGGAGCGGATCCGGAACGAATACCAGCTCGTCATCGCGGGGCGCTACCAGTACCTGGGCTCGCCCCTCTATCCGGATCCGCGTCCGGCTGTCGAGCAGCGCGGGCTTGAAGGGCGGGTGGTCTTTACCGGGCAGATCCGCGAGCAGGACAAGGCGCCGCTGTTCAGCGGGGCCACGCTGTACACCTTCCCTTCCCTCTACGAAGGCTTCGGGATTACGGTATTGGAGGCCATGGCCTGCGGCACGCCCGTCCTGACGTCGAACCTCTCGGCCCTTCCGGAGGTGGTCGCCGACGCTGGGGTATTGATCGACCCGTACAGCGTGGAGGCGATAACCCAGGGCATGGAGTCGGTGCTGGACGACGCGAAGCTGCAGGACGAGCTTTCGCGCAAAGGTCTGGAACGAGCGCGACTGTTTACCTGGGAGCAGGTCGCCGAACAGACCCTGCGCGTCTACCGCGAGATCGCACGGTAGGCGGAACCAGCCGCGCGTGCGCGTCCTGATGGCCTCGAAGGCCCTGGTGAGCGCCGCCTACCACGCCAAGCTCCGGGACATTGCCGCCGAGCCCGGCGTGGAGCGGTTGACGGTGGTCGTCCCGCCCGCCTGGCAGGAGCCCGGCGGGCGGCTCCTGCGGCTCGAACGGTCCGACGCGATCGAGGGCGCGTACGACCTGCGGGTGGAGCCGATCCGGTTCAACGGCAGCTTCCACCTGTTCTACTGGCCAACCCTGGGGCGGATCATCAACGAGGTGCGCCCCGATGTGGTGCATGTCGACGAGGAGCCGTACAACTGGGCGACCGCGCTGGCTGCCTGGCAGGCGCGGGGCGCGGGAAGCGCGGTCGTGTTCTTCACCTGGCAGAACCTTGTGCGGCGCTACCCACCGCCCTTCCGCTGGATGGAGCAGTCCGTGTTCCGGCAGGCGCAACACGCGATCGTGGGCAATGCTGAAGCTGGAGGCGTGCTGCGCCAGAAGGGCTACGCGGGACCCATCTCGGAAATCCCGCAGTTCGGGGTGGACCCGGCGCGCTTCGTGCCCGCGGAAGCGCTGCGCCACACCGAGGTACCGATTATCGGGTACGTCGCTCGGCTGGTCGAGGAGAAGGGTGTTTTCGTCTTGATTGCTGCCATGGAACGGCTGCAGGATCTCGCGTGGCGCCTGCTGGTCGTCGGGACGGGGCCCGCGGAGGCGCAGGCGCGGGCGGCCATCGCCGCGGCGGGCCTGGACGAGCGCGTCACGTGGCAGGCTTCGGTGCCGTCCGAGGAGATGCCGTATACGCTGAAACAGCTTGACCTGCTGGTGCTCCCTTCGCTGACCCGACCCCATTGGAAAGAACAGTTTGGGCGCGTCCTGGTGGAGGCGATGGCGTGCGGCGTCCCGGTGGTGGGTTCGACCAGCGGCGAGATCCCGAACGTGATCGGCAACGCTGGCACCGTGGTGCCCGAGGGAGACCCGGATGCCCTTGCGGCCGGGCTGCGCCCGCTGCTGGTCGACCCGCGGCGACGCCAGCAACTGGGCGCGCGCGGGCGAGAGCGGGTCATCGAGCGGTTCACGTCGGCCAGCGTGGCGCGCCGCACCGTGGCCGCGTACGCCGCGGCGTTCGAGGCGGCGCAACAGCATGGCTTGCCACGCGGGGCGTGACGCATCGCACCCGGCGGTCGTTGACAGGCCGGCGGGGCTCTGCAAGAATCGGCACAATCCGAGGAGCAGCGCGATCCCGCGTCGAGGTGTTGAAGTGAGACAGGGGCATTCGCCGCCCGAGATTCCGGCCGGCGAGCGGCCACTGTTTGGCGTCGGCGCGCGCACCTGGCTACACACTCGGTAGTTCACGAACGAGAGGAAGAGACTGGACATGAGGCGAATCCTGTCTGTGGTCGCCGCGCTTGCGCTGGTGGCATCTACGGTAGTCCCGGGCGTCGCAGTTGCCCAATCGACCCCGCAAGAGTTCACGGCGAATGTGCTCCAGGGCGAGCCCGACAACGTGGACCCCCAGGCGGCGAGCTTCGCCACCGAGGTGGCGGTCATCCTGCAGAACTTCGAGCCGCTGCTGACGATGGATGCACAACTGCGGCCGCAGCCAGGCTCCGCGCAGAGCTGGGACATCTCGGCAGACGGGCGCGTGTGGACCTTCCGCCTGTGGCCGGGGATGCGCTTCAGCGACGGGACGCCCGTCACGGCGAGCAATTTCGTGTACAGCATGCAGCGGTTGCTGAACCCGCGGCTGGCAGCCGAATATGCGTCATTCTTCGTGGACGCGGGCATTGTCGGCGCCGCGGAGTACAACAGCGGCCAGGCAGGCGCTGATGCGCTCGGCGTTCGCGCCCTCGACGACCTGACCGTCGAGTTCACCCTGAAGCAGCCAGTCGGCTTCTTCCCCAGTCTCATGACCCTGTGGGTCACTTCACCTGTCAAGCTGGACGTGCCGATCGACAACTCGAGCTGGGCGGCAGATCCCTCCACCTACATCGGCAACGGGCCATTCATGATGACGGAGTGGGTCCACCAGGACCGCATCGTCTTCGGACAGAATCCGTACTACGTGGGCGCCAGGCCCCGGCTGAATCGACTCACCTTCCTGATGGTCACCGATGGCACCGCCGACTACGCGGCCTACCTGGCCGGTGAGCGAGATGCCGCGCTGGTGCCTGATGCCAACGTCAGATCAGTGCTCGCCGACCCGTTCCTTTCGCAGGAGGCGCGTCAGTACACCGAGCTCACCACGTTCTGGCTGAACATCAACACCGAGCGGTCGCCGCTCAACAATGGCCTGGTCCGCAAGGCGTTCGCCCGCGCGCTGGATCGTGAGGCGTACATCAATGACATCTCCCAGGGTGTCGGCCGCCCAACCACCGGGATCATTCCGCCCGGCATGCCGGGCTTCGACCCCAACGCGGGCAGCGATCTCAGCTTCAACCCCGCGTCCGCGCGCGAGCTCCTCGCCGCGGCCGGCTACTCCAATGGCACGGGATTCCCGTCCGTCACGTTCAAGTACTCGTCGAACACCGCCAACCAGCGTCGCGCCGAGTTCATTCAGGCGCAGCTCAAGCAGAACCTGAACGTCAACATCGTGTTGACGCCCCAGGAGAGCAAGGCCTACCAGGCCGATTTCAAGGCGAAGAACTTCGACATGACCTTCGGTGGCTGGGGCGCCGACTACCCGGACCCGCAGAACTGGTATGGCACCCTGTTTACCTGCAAGGGCGGCAACAACAAGTACAACTACTGCAACCCCTCCCTTGACCAGCTGGTGGCTCGGGCGGATCAGACGACGGACCAGGACCTGCGCTCCGAGTTGTATTCGCAGGCGCAGAACATCGTGTTGAATGACCTGCCGGTGGTGCCCATCTTCGTGCGCGGGCGTATGGTCGTCGTCAAGCCGTACATCCAGGGCCTCACCATCACGGCCCAGGACCAGTGGCCGGGCTCGTACTTCTACGACGAGGTGTCTGTCCTGCCGCACTGATCCCGGCCCGGCCGCGGATCACGCGAAGCATTCGACGAGCAGGACGGTTGGGGCGGACTCTCCGCGGGTCCGCCCCAACCGTCGGCTTCCACCCTCCGCGCTCGCTGCCCTCCCGGTGCGCGCACACGTTCAAGAAGGCTCGGCAGACCCAATCCGTCTATGACCCGGTACCTCATCCGTCGAGTCCTGTGGCTCGTGCCGGTGCTGTTGTTCGTGTCGCTCATCACGTTCACGCTGATGAAGCTGACGCCGGGCGGACCGTGGGACCGCGAGAAGCAACTGCCGCCACAGGTCGTCGCCGAGCTCAACCGCCGCTACAACCTGGACAAGCCGGCCTGGGAGCAGTACCTGTTCTACATGGGCAATGTGCTCCAGGGGGACCTGGGTCCTTCGTACATCTACCAGAACCGATCCGTCACCACCATCCTCCAGCAGGGCCTGCCGCACACGGCGTCCCTGGGCGCCCTGGCCGCGCTGCTCGCCGTGTGTATCGGAATACCGCTGGGTATTGTCGCCGCGCTGCGCCAGAACTCTGGCGTCGACTACGCGGCGCTCTTCTTCGCCACCCTGGGCGCCAGCGTGCCCAGCTTCGTCCTCGCGTTCATCCTGATCATCGTCTTCGCGTTGAATCTGCGACTGGTTCCCACGTCCGGCTGGGGCAAGCCGAACCAGTACATCCTGCCAGTCGTCACGCTGGCGCTTGGTCAGGCGGCGCTTCTGACACGCCTCACCCGAGCCAGCGTACTTGAGGTCAGCCGCCAGGATTACATGCGTACGGCCCGTGCGAAGGGGCTCCAAGAGTTCCTCGTGGTGCGGCGCCACCTGCTGAAGAACGCGCTGATCCCGGTCGTCACGATTCTCGGGCCAATCCTGGCCTTTCTGATCACGGGCTCGTTCATCGTCGAGAATGTCTTCTCCATCCCAGGCGTGGGTCGGCTGTTCGTGCAGGGGATCTCGCAGCGGGACTACTCGCTCATCATGGGCACCACGTTGCTGTACACCGCCGTGATCGCCGTGCTGAACCTCATTGTCGACATCCTGTACGGGTTCATCGATCCACGAATCACCTACCGCTAAGTACCTCGTGCTTCATCGTGAGACATGCTCAGGACCTGCCGCGAGTTCCCCGACACGGGCCACGGGTGCGTGCAGGTGCTGAGCAGAGCAGGCATGACTGAGACTGGCGACGAGCACCAGCAGTAAGGCGCGCTCCTTGGTCCTCCCGAACACACCTCTCCCCTCGATCACGGTCCCGCGCGTCAGCTCGCCTTCGATTCCGCCGAGGACGTCGCGCGGCCTCTGGAAAGACGCCTGGCGCCGGCTCCTGCGCAACCGTCTGGCCCTCGTCAGCTTCTCATACGTCGTGCTCATCAGCCTGGCCGCCATCCTGGCGGACGTGCTCGCACCCTACGACCCGGCGCGGCTCTTCCCAGGGCTGTCGTACGCGCCGCCCTCGCCCGCGCACTGGCTCGGGACCGACGACGTCGGCCGCGACGTGCTCTCGCGGCTCCTGCATGGAGCACGCATCTCGCTGTCGGTGGGCATCTTCGTGCAGCTCATCATCCTGGTCATCGGATCGCTGGTCGGGGGCATTGCCGGTTACTTTGGAGGGCGCGTTGAGAACCTGCTGATGCGGGCCACCGACGTCTTCTACGCGTTCCCCGATCTGCTGTTCGTCATCATCATCATGACCGCGATCGGCCCCAGCATCTTCAACATCTTCCTGGCCATCGCCCTTGTCAACTGGGTCAACCTGGCGCGGCTCGTCCGGGCCCAGCTTCTGTCATTGCGCGAGCGCGACTTCGTGCTCGCGGCACGCGCGCTGGGGGCTCCCGGCCAGCGCATCCTCACCCGCCACCTGCTCCCGAATGCGCTCGGGCCGATGATCGTCACGCTGATGTTCGGCATCCCGCAGACCATGTTCACAGAGGCGGCGCTGAGCTTCATCGGGCTGGGCGTCCGCCCTCCAACGGCCTCATGGGGCACCATGATCGAGCGCGGCAACCAGGCCATCTTCTCGGCGCCGCACATGGTCCTGTTCCCGGGCATCGCCATCTCGCTGACCATGCTCGCCTTCAACTTCCTCGGCGACTGCCTGCGCGACGCGCTCGACCCCCAGACGACACGCTGACCGTCGCACTCGTCGCACTCGGGCAGCCGCTCCGATGACCCGCGCCGCGGCCGGCGAGGCGCTGCGCCTGTTCATCGCCATCGAGCTAACCGACGCTGCACGCGCTGAGCTGGCTCGCATCATCGAGTCGGCTCGGCGCGAGGACAGGGACGGTGCGTATCGCTGGGTCAATCCAGCCCTGCTGCACGTCACGCTGCACTTCCTCGGCTCCACGCCAGCGTCGCTCGTTCCATCGATTGAGGCGGCCCTGGGCCGAGCCGCGGCTGCCGTCGAGCCGTTTCCCCTGCGCCTGAGCGAGGCTGGCAGCTTTGGCGCTGCACGGGCGCCGCGCATCCTCTGGGTGGGTTTCGACAAACCCGCCGATCCCCTGGTGCGCCTGCACCAGGGGATCGGCGCCGAGCTACGGACCGCCGGCCTGGCGGTGGAGGCGCGCCCGCTGGCGCCGCACGTCACCGTCGCCAGACGACGCGACCGGAGCCCTCGCGATGCCGCCGTCCCGTGGCCTCGGCCGGTCGTCAGCACCGAGCTCGATGTCGCGCACGTGGCGCTCGTGCAGAGCACGCTGCTCTCCGACGGACCAGAGTACAGCGCGTTGTTGCGGGCGCCCCTCGGACGGCGCCTCAGCGACTCTTGATCGCCTTACCGCTCACCGGCCAAAGCGGCCGGTGAGACGCGCCTCGCCCAGGACATGGCCCAGGATCGAGAAGCGGAAGAAGGCGTACGTGGTGTTTGGCCCCAGATCCAGCTTCGGCAGGTCCAGCGCGTACACCGTGATCTGGTAGTGGTGCGGCGGGTCGCCCGGCGGGGGTAACGGGCCGCCGTACTCGCTGTTGCCCCAGTCCGTGTAGCCGAGCACGCTGTCCGAGGGGTTCTTCCCAGCGGCCCCAGCCCCCGCCTCGAGGGAGGTTACGCTCGGTGGAAGGTTGAACAGAACCCAGTGGACGAACCCCACGGTGGTCGGAGCATCCGGGTCGTACATGCTGACCGCGAAGCTCTGCGTGCCAGCCGGCGCACCAGACCAGGAAAGGTCCGGGCTGGTATTCCCGCCACCTGCCCACGTGTGCACCGTGGACATGGGCATGGGCTGATCGTCATCAAAGAGGCGACTCGCAACCGAAAAGCTGGCCATGAAGGGCCCTCCGCTTCTTGAATCTCAGGGATATGCCATAGCCAGAATACCGGGCGAATGACTGTCGCCGGAGCCCCCCGGGCGGCATGCACCCCCCTGGCAACCTGAAACAGCCACATGGTACGCGGTACGCCGGACCTGCCATCTCAGGGCATGCGCTCGACAGGTGCCCAAACGCCCCATGCTATGCGCGCCATGGCCACGCCGCGCCAGCTCATGTCACTTCGATGGCTTCAGCCAGCCCCGGGATTGGCTGCCGTCTGCCCCCGAGGCTGCTACCGCCTACGGACAGTGGATCAACGCCGCCACTTGTCGTATCAGCGCCCACACGTCGTATACTGCCTCCCAATCGAATTCCACAGACGTTGACCAGGACGAGTACGTGTCCGGGCGGGCTCAGAGAACCGGGGTAGGTGTGAGCCGGTGCCCAGCCAGATACCGAATGGACCTGCGAGTCGCCGCCCGAACGGAACGCCACGGCGTTCCCAGTAGGCGCGGACGGAACGGGCACCGTTATCACGGCCCAGGACGTCGCCACCGGGTGCATAACACCGGCGGCCGTGTCTGACATGAGGCCAGGGCTGCAGACGGGGCCATGGCGAACAAGGGTGGCACCACGGAGGCCGGCGACGAGCCCTCGTCCCTGACGGACGAAGGGCTTTTTGTTTCCACTCTTCCGCACTGGCAAGTGGGCCGACGCCTGTGAAGGCTCTCGCGCTCGGTACTCCCGGAGACGCAGTGCTTCCGGATTGCCTGCCAGTGCTTTCACCACCGAGCGCGCAACGCTCAGGGACGGAGCACTCATGTCAGCACCCACCAGAGCGAGCACCCTCTTCGACGAGCACGGGGCGCCTGTTGCGCCGAGTCGCCTCGGCAAAGACGGCCGCCTTCGCCTGCTCACCGGGTTGCGGCCCACGGGACGGCTGCATCTCGGCAACTACGTCGGAACGCTCGAAAAGGACGTCCAGCTCCAGGATGACCCTCGCTACGAGTGCTTCTTCCTGGTGGCAGATTTCCACGCCCTCACCACCGGATTCGAGCGCTCGCGCGAGGTCGAGTCGAACATCCGCGAGACGCTCCTGGATTTCCTGGCCGTGGGCATCGATCCTGAACGGAGCACGATCTACCTCCAGTCACTGGTCCCCGAGGTTGCCGAGCTGTTCCTGCTGTTCTCGATGCTGGTATCCGTGTCGCGCGCGCAGCGGATCCCCACCCTGAAGGAGCAGGTACGCGACCTGAGGCTGGAGAGCGCCTCGCTCGGCCTGTTGAACTACCCGGTCCTCCAAGCCGCGGACATCCTCATGGTCCGCGGCGAGGTGGTACCGGTGGGCGAGGACCAGCTCTCGCACATCGAGCTGACCCGTGAGATCGCGCGGCGGTTCAATGGCCTGTACGGGGCGGTCTTTCCGGAATCGCAGGGGCACGTCGGACGCGTGGCCACGCTCCCGGGCCTGGACGGCAAGCCCAAGATGAGCAAGTCCATCGGCAACACGGTCGAGCTTGCGGACGACGCGGAGACCGTCCAGAAGAAGATCAAACGGATGTTTGTCGGCGAGGCGTACGCCCGCCAGAGCCCTACCAAGCAGGGCATCCTCGAAGGCAACCCGCTGTTCATCTACCACGAGCTCTTCAACGACGACGCAGCGCAGGTGGACGATCTCAAGGCCCGCTACACCGCGGGCCAGGTCGGCGACGGAGAGATCAAGTCGGCCCTTGCCGCCGCGTTGAACCGCTTCCTGGACCCCATCCGCCAGCGCCGGGCGCACTTTGCATCCCGGCCGGGCTACCTGGACGAGGTTGTGGCGGAAGGCACCAGCCGAGCCCGCCGCGAGGCGCGCGACACACTGGAGATGGCCCGCGATGCCATGGGCATGGGCTACTTCGGCGATGCCCGCCGCCGGGTGGAGCTGGCGGTCCAGGGAGGCCGCGCATGAGCGCGCACGTGTTCCCGAGCCTGGACGAGCTCGCGGCGATGGCGGCGCGCTATCGGCTCGCGCCCATCTACCGCGAGGTGCTCGCCGACGTCGAGACACCCGTCTCAGCACTGTTGAAGCTGGGCGCCGGCCCGGGCTCATTCCTCCTTGAGAGTGTGGAGGGCGGCGAGAGCGTCGCCCGCTATTCGTTCGTGTCGGCGGGTCTGGAGCGGTCGCTGCGGATCTTCGAAGGGCACGCCCTCTACGCCGGCGCCGACGGCGAAACGCTCCTGCCGTACGACGATCCACTGGAGCTCGTCCATAGCCTGGTGGCGCGCAAAGGCGTGGCCAAGCTTCCGGGACTGCCGCGGTTCGGCGGCGGAGCTGTCGGGTACCTGGGGTACGAGCTGGTTCGTAAGTTCGAGCCGCGCGTCCCAGCCGCCCGGAACGACGTGCTGGGCCTCCCGCTGGCCCACCTGATGATGGTCGACACCCTGCTGGTGTTTGACCACCTGCGCGGCACCATCAAGGTGGTGACATACGTGCCGCTCGAGGACGACCTGCCCAGCGACTACCGCCGCGGTTGCCAGCGTATCGACGCGCTGCTCGACCGCCTGCGGGTGAGCGCCCCCAGCCTGGGGCTGGAGGACGCGCCGCAGCGCTCGGCGCAGGTGGGCGCGGTGCGCTCAAACCAGACCCGTGCTGAGTTCGAGGATCGGGTGCGGCGGGCCAAGGAGCAGATCGCGGCGGGCGAGTGCATCCAGGTTGTGCTCTCGCAACGCCTCAGCGTGGACACCAGCGCATCACCCGTCACCCTCTACCGTGCGCTACGTGCGATCAACCCATCGCCCTACATGTACTTCCTGAACTTCGGCGGGTACCAGATTGTCGGCGCGTCACCAGAGCTGCTGGTGCTGGTCGAGAACGGCAATGTCAGCACCCGGCCGATCGCCGGCACCATTTCGCGTGGACAGGACGACGCGGAGGATGCGGTGTTGGAGCAACGGCTGCTCGCCGACGAGAAGGAGCGTGCCGAGCACGTGATGCTGGTGGACCTCGGCCGCAACGACATCGGGCGGGTTGCCCGTCCCGGCAGCGTGGCCGTCCCCAGGCTGATGGGCGTCGAGCGCTACTCGCATGTCATGCACATCGTCTCGCACGTCACCGGCACGCTCCGCGCCGACTACAAGCCAGTCGACGCGCTACGAGCCTGCTTCCCAGCGGGCACGCTCAGCGGGGCGCCGAAGGTCCGCGCCATGCAACTGATCGCGGAGATCGAGCAGGACCAGCGCGGGCCGTACGGCGGCGCCATCGGATTCTTCGGCCGCGATGGCGACCTGGAAGCGGCCATCACCATCCGCACGATGGTGCTGAAGGACGGCGTGGCGCACGTGCAGGCAGGTGGCGGGATCGTGGCCGACTCGGATCCCACGGCCGAGTACGAGGAGTCGATGAACAAGGCGCGGGCGGTGCTCACGGCCGTGGCCGAAGCCGACCGCATGGAGGCAGCGAGCCGCCTTGCGGTGCCCTCCGATGGGTCATTGGGCCATGCGGCGGTCCCGGTGACGGAGGTTCTTACGGCATGACGAAGCCGCGGGTGCTGCTGATCGACAACTACGACTCCTTTACGTACAACCTGTACCAGTACCTGTGCGAGCTAGGCGCGGAGGTCGAGGTGCGCCGCAACGACGCGATCGACGTTGCCGAAGCGCGGCAGATGGCGCCCGACCTGCTGGTCATCTCGCCCGGACCTGGGAACCCTTCAAGCGCCGGCGTGTCCCTGGACATGATCCGGTCGCTCGGACCATCGATCCCCACTCTGGGCGTCTGCCTGGGCCACCAGTGCATCGTGGAAGCGTTCGGCGGCACGGTGATCCGCGCCCATGAGCTGATGCACGGGAAAGCGTCGCGCATCAGCCACGACGGCCGCGGAGTCTTCGAGACACTGCCCGATCCTTTCACGGCGATCCGCTACCACTCGCTGTGCGCGGAGATCGAGACGCTCCCGCCAGACCTGGAGATTTCCGCCCGCTCGGAGAGCGGCGTGGTCATGGGCATCCGCCACCGTTCGCTGGCCATCGAGGGCGTGCAATTCCATCCCGAAAGCATCCTCACGGAAGGCGGCAAGGTGCTCCTCGCGAACTTCCTGCGGGTCCTCCGCCCGCGCGAGCAGGCCGCGGCATGAGCGTCCGCGAAGCGCTGGCGCGGCTCGTGGGCGGCCACCACCTCACCCGCGACGAGGCACGCGCCGCGATGCAGTCGCTGGTGGAAGGCGAGGCGACCCCCTCGCAAATTGCTGGCTTCGCGGTGGCTCTTCGCATGAACGGCGAAACGGCCGAAGAGATCGCCGGCCTCGCCGAGGTCATGCGAGCCGCCGCTACACGCGTGGACGCGGGCGAGGACGTGGTGGACCTTGTGGGCACCGGCGGCGACGGCTCGCGGACGTTCAACATCAGCACGCTGAGCGCCTTCGTGGTGGCCGCCGCGGGCGGCAAAGTCGCCAAGCACGGGAACCGCGGTGTGACGAGCGCTTGCGGCTCGGCCGACTTCCTGGAAGCGCTGGGCATCGCGATCGACCTGCCACCCGACGCGGTGGCGTACTGCGTCCGCGAAGCGGGCTTCGGGTTCATGTTCGCGCCGCTGTACCACCCGGCCATGCGGCACGCCGTGGTACCGCGACGCGAGATCGGCGTGCGCACCGTGTTCAACATCCTCGGACCACTAGCCAACCCGGCCGGGGCAAAGCGGCAGCTCACGGGAGTCGCCGTTCCCGGCCTCGGGGACACCCTGGCCGACGTGCTCACGCTCCTCGGCTCCCGGCACGCCATGATCGTGCACGGCGAGGACGGCCTGGACGAGATCTCCATCGCGGCGCCGACGCTGGTCCACGAGACGCGCGATGGCGAACGGCGGGCCTACACCATCACCCCAGAGCAGTTCGGCTTGGCGCGTGCTTCCACCGACGAGGTCCGCGGTGGCACCGTGGAGGCGAACATGGCCCTTGCCGACGCGGTACTGGCAGGTGAGCGCGGCGCGGCGCGCGACGTGGTGCTCCTCAACGCCGGGGCTGGCCTGTACGTGGCCGGCATCGCCGCCTCTCTGGAGGAGGGCATTCAGCAGGCGGGCATCGAGATCGACAGCGGACGGGTCCGCACGGCGATCGCGCGGGCCGTGGAAACAGCTCGCGTGGCCGTGGCCCGCACGGCATCCGCGGTGCACGGAGACGCAAACCCATGATCCTCGACGAGATCCTGGCCCACAAGCGGATCGAGGTGGCCGAACGACGGGCGCGGCTCCCCATTCGCCTGCTTGAGCGCCAGGCGGAGGCCGCACCGTCGCCGCGCGACTTCGCGGGCGCGCTGCGAGCTCCGGGCGTGTCGGTCATCGCAGAGATCAAACGGAAGTCTCCCTCGGGCGGCGAGCTTCGGCCGGGCGCATCGGCCGCGAGCCTCGCCGCGGAGTACGCCGCGAACGGAGCTAACGCGCTGTCGGTCCTCACCGACGCTCACTACTTCGGCGGGTCTGACCAGGACCTGGCCGACGCGCGCGAGCGCTCGGGGCTGCCAGCCCTGCGGAAGGACTTTGTGGTCGATCCGTACCAGGTGCTCGAAGCGCGGGCGATCGGCGCGGACGCCGTCCTGCTCATCGTCCGCTCGCTGGCGGAGCGCGACCTCGTGTCGCTGCTGGCACTGAGTCGAGCCCTCGGGCTCGCGGCACTCGTGGAGACCCACAACGCAGACGAGGTGCGGCGAGCGCTGGGCGCCGGGGCGAAAATAGTGGGCGTGAACAATCGCGACCTGGATCGCTTGGTGACGGACCCGACGCTCGCACCGCGCCTGCGGCCGCTCGTGCCGCGTGACGTGGTCTTCGTCGCCGAGAGCGGCATCCATCAGCCTGCCCAGATTACCGAGCTGCTCGAGCTGCGTGTGGATGCCGTGCTGGTTGGCGAGGCGCTCGTGAAGGCTCCGAGCCCCGGCAAGCGCCTGGCAGAGCTTGTGGCAGCCGGTCGGCCCACCGCGGCGGTCGCCGCCGCCCGGGAATCCTAAGCGTGGCGACCGTGGTCAAGGTGTGCGGCATTCGCACGCTAGCCGAAGGACGGGCCGCGCTCCGAGCCGGAGCGTCGATGCTGGGGTTCGTGTTCTGGGCGCCCAGTAAGCGCTCCATCGAGCCGGCCGTGGCCGCCGAGGTCATCCGCGCCCTGCGCGCCGAGCACCCCGGCTGGGAAGCCGTGGGCGTCTTCGTTGATCCGGAACCGGATGAAGCGGCGAGGACCTCGGAGACCGCGGGGCTGGACCGCGTGCAGTTGTCCGGCCACGAGTCGCGAGAGCGCACGGCGCGGATGCCGCGTCCCGTCATCAAGGCCGTCCATGTCCGCGCGGGCGACGAAACCGATGCCGCGGCCGCGGTGCTCCAGGATCGCTACGGCGCCGACCGGTACCTCCTGGATACGCACGTCCAGGGCAGCTACGGGGGCACCGGCTCCGCCTTCGATTGGGCCGCGCTACGCGCCGTGGGTGACCGCGTGCTCGTGGCCGGCGGGCTAACGCCCGCCAACGTCGGTCAGGCCGTGGACCTGCTGCGGCCGTACGGGGTAGACGTGAGCGGCGGCGTGGAGTACCCCGGCGGGGGCAAGGACCCGCGCTTGATCGACCAGTTTATCCAGGCAGTTCGGGTCGCTGACGACGCGGCCCTCGTGAGAGGTTCGCATGGCTGAGACAACGCTAACCGACACCGACACCACCACCAGCGCACCCACCGCCAGAATCGGCCGCTTCGGCCCGTATGGCGGCCAGTACGTCCCCGAGACGATCATGCCGGCGCTGGAGGAGCTGGACCGCGATTTCCGGGCCGTCATCGTCGACGCGGAGTTCCAGGCCGAGCTCGGCCGCCTCCTGGCGGACTACGTGGGCCGGCCGACGCCGATCTACGAGGCGCGCGGCTTCGCCGCGAGGATTGGCAGCGGCCCCGTCTGGCTGAAGCGCGAAGACCTCGCCCACACTGGCGCCCACAAGATCAACAATGCGCTTGGCCAGGGGCTACTGGCGAAACGCATGGGCAAGCGGCGCATCATCGCGGAGACGGGCGCCGGCCAGCATGGCGTGGCCACGGCCACGGTGTGCGCCATGCTGGGCCTCGAATGCGTCGTGTACATGGGCGAGGAAGACATTCGCCGACAGGCGCTGAACGTCTACCGCATGCGGTTGCTCGGGGCTGAAGTGCGACCCGTGACATCGGGCACGCGCACGCTGAAGGACGCCATCTCGGAGGCCTTCCGAGACTGGGTCACCACGATCCAGGACAGCTACTACCTGATCGGCTCGGCAGTCGGGCCGCACCCGTATCCAGAGATCGTCAAGCGCTTCCAGTCGGTGATCTCCACGGAGGCCCGGGCGCAGATCATCGAGCGACTGGGGGGACTGCCGCAGCGCGTCGTGGCCTGCGTCGGCGGCGGATCGAACGCCATTGGCTCGTTCGCCGCCTTCGTGGACGACCGCGACGTGGAGATTGTGGGGGTGGAGGCCGGCGGCCGCGGCTCCGGCCTGGGCGACAATGCCGCGACACTCCAAACTGGAGCGCCGGGCGTGCTCCACGGCGCCTACTCGTACGTGCTCCAGGACGCCGACGGCCAAATTGTCGGCACGCACAGCATCTCGGCGGGGCTAGATTACCCCGGCGTCGGTCCCGAGCACAGCTTCCTCAAGGACGCTGGCCGGGTGCGCTACGACGCCATCGGTGACCGCGACGCACTCGACGCGTTCTTCCTGCTCAGCCAGACGGAGGGCATCCTGCCCGCTCTCGAGCCCGCCCATGCGCTGGCGTGGGTGGCGCAGAACCCCATCCCTGGCGTCACCCTGGTAACCCTCTCGGGACGGGGCGACAAGGACGTTCACACCGTGGCCGAAGCAATGGGCCAGGAAGGAGCACTTCGGTGACGCGCTTTACGTCCACATTCGAACGGCTCCGCGCGGACGGCGTGTGCGGGCTCTTCCCCTACCTGACGGCGGGATACCCCGATCGCGCCACCAGCCGAGACCTGGCGCTCGCAGCGCTTGAGGCCGGAGCGGATGGGTTCGAGATCGGCGTTCCGTTCTCGGATCCGCTTGCCGATGGCGCCACCCTCCAGCGCGCGAACGCGCGCGCACTGGAGGGTGGCGCAACCCTGGACACAGCGCTCGAGCTAGCCCAGTACATCCGCGCCCGGGCGCCCGATGCGCCGCTGGCGCTGATGACGTACTCCAATCCCCTTCTCCGACGGGGCGAGACGGGCTTCGCACGGGCCCTGGCCGCGGCGGGCGCGGACGGCGCCATCGTGCCAGACCTGCCCGGTGAGGAGTCAGCTTCGCTTGGGGCTGCGCTTGCCGCGGAGGGAATGGACCTCGTCCAGATGCTCGCCCCAACGAGCCCTGACATCAGGCTCGCCCGGGTCGGCGCACTGGCGCGCGGCTTCGTCTACTGCGTCGCGCTCGTGGGCGTCACCGGCGCACGCGACCAGGTGGCGGGCGACCTCGGCCCATTCCTGGCCCGGGTGCGCGCCGTAACCAGCACGCCGCTCGTGGTCGGCTTCGGGATCAGCCGCCCCGAGCACGTCCACGCGGTCGCCGCCGCTGGCGCCGACGGGGTGATCGTCGCCAGCGCCCTCGTCGACCTTCTGGAGCGAAGCGGCAACGACCTTCAGGCGGCGAGGATCTACCTCACCGAGATGAAGGCGGCCACCACGCGGGCCGTGCTGGCGTAAGCGTCGCGTGTCGGCCGTCCCACTCGCGGGAGATCGGGCCGCCCCGCGCCAGTTACGGCTGCAGCTTGAAACCTTCGAGGGGCCGCTTGACCTGCTCCTCACGCTGATCGAAGCGCGCCGCCTGCCCATCACGGGTATCAGTCTGGCGCAGGTGGCGGACCAGTACCTCGAGCAGGTCCATGCGCTCCCACACCTGGACCCAGAGCTACTCTCGGAGTTCCTGCAGATTGGCGGGAAGCTGCTGCTGCTGAAGTCGCGGGCGCTGCTCCTGGTAGACGAGCCGGATCCGGTGCTGGAGGAGACGGCGGACGAGCTCGAGCGCCGTCTGGCGGAGTACGGCGTGTTCCGCGCCGCCGCGCAGCAGCTCCAGGCTCTGGAAGCGCGGGGGCTGCGGACCTACCCCACCTCCCGAGAGCCACGCGTAGATCTCGGTCCGGGCCCGCTTACACCCATCACAGCCGCCCAACTGGCGGCGGTGTGGCGCCGATTGTTGCGCGAGCCGCTGCCGGTGATCGCCGATCTGCCGGTGCTGGCCCGCGCCTCAGTCGAGGCCAAGCGCTCACTCATCCTGGACCTGCTGCGGACGCGCGGCGCTCTTGACTTTCGTGCGGTTGCGGGCGACACCGTGGACGAGTTGGTGGCGGGGTTCCTGGCCGTCCTCGAGCTCTTCCGCCGGGGGCTTATTGGCGTGGAGCAGTCAGCCCCGTTTCGGGAGCTCCGTTTGCTGCCGGTGCCGACACCCCCAGACAAACGGCGCTGAAGCCACCGCTGATCAGCGCCCGCGCCGGCCGACGACCTCCAGGAGCTCCTCCGGGGTCGTGGCGAGGAACACCCGGCCCGGATGGGCGGCGCCAACAGCTTCAGCGGAGACGCCGTCGAGCGTCCGCGTGCCGTCGAAGCCAAATGCCGACCGCGGTAGGACGAGGTCCTCGACGTCCGGGGGAAGCGAGTGGAGGGTTCGAATGAGGTCTTCTCCGGACAGCAGGCCCGAGACCGTGACCTGCTCGCCGAAATAGTTGTTCTGGACCTCGACAACCTCTGGCTTCCAGCCCGCGAACCGCTCCCAGCGATCGGCCATCCAGCGCAGCGCGGGGGCCGCCAGGCTGCCTGCCAGCCAGGCCGTGCGGCGCGGCGGCGGCACAACCCGCCGGCGCCGGAGCGCGCGGTCCCAGGCATCCTGCATCGAGCGAAGCATCCCCACGCCGTTGGTGAGAACCGGGAAGCCGTCGTACTGGGCCGATGGCGGCATCTCCTCACGCCCGGCCAGCAGATACAGCTCGTCGCTGGCATACACGAAGCCTTTGCCGCATCGACGCCGAAGCTCCGTCTGGCAGCGCTCGATCAGCGCCAGAGCGCCTTGCGCTTCTTCCCGCGATGGCCGCCGCAGTGTCCGCACCCGCGAGAACCGGGTGAGCCCAACCGGCACAACCGAAAGGCTCTGCACGGCCGGATACAACGCCGCGAGATCGTCAATGGTGCGCTCCAGGTGCTCGCCGTCATTCGTGCCGGCGCACAGCACCACCTGGGCGTTCACGGAGATCCCCATCGCCGAGAGCCGCTGAAGCTGGGGCACGATGTCTGGGGCATGACGGTTGTTCAGCATCTGGCGCCGGAGCGCGGGCTCGGTTGCGTGTACCGACACGTTCAGCGGCGTCAAGCGCTGAAACCCGATGCGAGCCCAATCCGACGCTTCGAGGTTCGTCAGCGTGAGGAAGTTCCCCCACAGGAATGAGTACCGATAGTCATCGTCGAAGACGTACAGGGTCTCGCGGAGTCCGCCCGGCAGGCCGCGGATGAAGCAGAACTCGCAGTGATTGGTGCAGGTGCGAATCCCGCCTGGCACAGGGTCGGCCAATTGAATCGATGCGGCGTCATCGATCCCGCTTTCCAGGGTTATGTCGACGAGCTCGCCATCTCGATACACCGTAAGCTGGCGTGCCGCGGGGAGATCGAACTGAAGGTCGATGAGGTCGCGAGGGACCACACCGTCCACGGCCACGATTCGGTCTCCCGCGGCCAGGCCGGCCTGGTCTGCTGATGAGCCAAGCTCGACATCCGCCAGGACGAGGCCGGCTTCGTGCGCACCAGGCGAGCTGAGAACGCGGACCTCCACGAAGCCGCCTACGCGCGTCGGCGTGCTCTGCACGGCTCGCCGGCAGTGCAGCCGCCCGACGGGCACTGGGATTGATCGGTACTTTGGGCCACGTGCGCCGTCAGCCTGGGGCTCCGCGTGAGCGGGCGAGCGCGACGATCTCTTCGACGATCTGCTCGGGCGCAAGCCCGTCCGTCACGATCTCCACCGCGTCCACGGCTGGCTTCATCGGCGCCACCGCGCGCGTTCCGTCGACGTGGTCGCGCTGGCGCATGGCGCCCAGCACGGCTGCCAGGTCTTCGCCGGTCTGGGCCGAGCGGCGGCGTGCGCGCTCCTCGACGGAAGCGGTGAGCCAGACCTTGAGCGGCGCCTCCGGCACGATCACCGTGCCAATATCGCGGCCGGCCAGGATCGTACCCGGGGCGCGGATCGCTCCTCGCTGCGGAGCACCAAGCGCGGCGCGCACCGACTGGTGCGCGGATGCTGCCGATACGCCCCGGTCCACCGCCGGCTGTCGGATTTCCAGGCTCACGTCCTGTCCGTCCATCAGCACATCTACCTGGCGTCCATCGTCGCGGGTGGGCGGGTGAACCTCCAGGCACACAGTGCGCGCCAGGTGTGCTATGGCCTCGCCATCGTCCAGTGCGACCCCGTGGCTGATGGCCGCCAGCGTGATAGCGCGGTACAGCACGCCCGTATCGAGATAAAAGTAGCCCATCCGTTCGGCCACTGCCGGCCCGACGGTGGACTTCCCGGAAGCAGCGGGCCCATCCAGAGCAATGACGAACGGGGGCGGCCCAGCCACATCGGTGAAAGTGTGGGCCGCCGAGGAGTCGCCAGCAACCCGGTCGTGTGTTCGATCGACGGGACGGGGGTCCACCCGGTTACGCGCCCCTACCGCTGCGACGGGCGCCCGCCCGCCTGGTCTTTGTCGCCGCGGGCTTGTGACGCTTCGGGGCTGTACGGGCGGCAGTGCGCTGCATCTCGGTCCCCGGCGTGCCTTTCCGCACCTTCGCGTCTGGCGCGGCGTCCAATCCACCCGCGCGGTACAGCTCGGCCACCTCCTTCGGGTTCAGATCTCGCCAATCGCCGAGCGGTAGCCGCCCCAGCCGTTGCGGACCGACTCGGACGCGACGAAGCTCGATCACTGGATGGCCGATGGCGGCGAGCAGGCGGCGCACTTCACGTTTGCGCCCCTCTAGCAGCACCACTCGGACCCACGCCTGACCTTCCTCGCGCCGTAGCACCGCGGTACGGACCGCCTGGGCCGGGCCGTCGTGCAGTTGAATGCCGTTCTCCAGCACTTTGAGGTCGACATCCCTCGGCTCCCCTCGGACAAGTGCGTGGTACTCCTTCTCCACCCCAAACCGCGCCTGCGTCAGCCGGTAGGCCAGGGGGCCATCATCGGTCAGCAACAACAGCCCCGCTGAATCCGCGTCCAGTCGGCCGACCGGGAAGAGGCGTCGGCCGTGGGGAACCAGGTCCAGGACGGTAGGCCGCCCAGCCGGATCCCGCGCGGTGCTGACCACCCCGATGGGCTTGTTCAGGAGCACATACGTCGGGAGCTCGGGTTGGCCGAGAGGGACGGGTTGGCCGTCTACTTCCACGCGAACGCTCGCGGGATCAACCATCTGGCCAAGCTCTGCCGCGCGGCCATCTACGGTGACGCGGCCGTGGCGTATCAGCGCTTCGCACGTGCGCAGGGAGGCGACGCCGGCGTGCGCGAGCAGCTTGTGGAGGCGTTCCGGCTCGCTCATGCGCTCGCATCCCGCACGTGCCGCAGGCGCAGCACCTGGCCGTCCGCACCAAGCGTGATGGCGACGACGTCGATGCGCCATCCACACGGTTCGTAGGCGGGATTTGCCTGGGCATAGGCAGCCAGCGCTCGCTCGATACGACGCAGCTTTGCCGTCCCGACCGCCTCCTCGGGCAGGGCGGGCTGGGTGCCGATGCGGGTCTTGACCTCCACGGCAACCAGATCGCCCGCGTCCTCGACTAGCAAATCGATCTCTGCACCGGCGAGTCGAAGGTTCCGGGCCAGCACCCGCGCACCGAGCTCCGAGGCAAAGTGGGCGGCCGCGAGGTCCTCACCGCGTATGCCGGTCCCCCGGGTCCGGATGGTCATGCGGGTGAGGCCCCGGGAACGGCAGGCTCCGGCGGGAACATCTCCGCCTGAAGGACGGGGCGAAATCGGCCCCGGTGGTGCGGCGTGGGCCCGTAGCGCCGCAGCGCGGCCAGGTGGCCAGCGGTGGCGTAGCCCCGGTTGCGCTCCCACCCGTACGCCGGATAGCGTTGCGCCAGCAGTTCGAGCAGGCGATCGCGCGTGACCTTGGCAACGAGGGAGGCGCAGGCGATTGACAGGCACAGCGCGTCGCCATCCACGACGAACGTGTGCTGATCCGGGTCCAGTCCCGGCATGGGCCGTCCATCCAGCAGCGCGTGATCGTACTGACCCACCCTGGCCAGGGCGCGACGCATGGCCAGGGCTGTGGCCCCCCGTACGTTGACCCGCTCGATCTCTCGCGGAGAAGCGGCCCCAACCGCTACCCGCACCGCCACCGAACGCACGATCTCCGCGAGCTCCTCGCGCTTGCGTGGATTGAGAATGGTCTTGGAATCGCGGACGCCCGCCAGTCGAGCGGCCCGAACGTTGGGTGGAAGGATCACCGCGGCGGTCACGACCGCCGCACACAGCGGACCCACACCCACCTCGTCAACACCCGCTACGCGAGAGGCTCCCGCGCGCCACAGCGCCCGCTCTCGCACCAGCGTCGGAAGAAGAAGGGGCATGCGCGGAAGGCCTGGTCGACGGGCGCGTTCCGGATGAGCGCGCCCCGCCCAGTGCGCGGGGCGAAGCGCGGATCCGATTACGACCCGGCCGTTGGCCGAGCGGTCCGTCGCTCCTTGATGCGCGCGGCCTTTCCGGTGAGCCCCCGCAGGAAGTGCAGCCGAGCGCGACGCACGGCGCCGCGCCGCATCACCTCGATGCGGTCTACCCGCGGCGAGTGGAACATAAACGCACGCTCGACGCCGACGCCGTGCGCGATGCGCCGCACTCGGAAGGAGCCTTCGAACGAGTTCGGCTTCTTCACTTCGATGACGATGCCTTCGAAGACCTGGACCCGCTCGCGGGCGCCCTCGACGACGCGCACGTGGACGCGGACGGTGTCGCCGGGCCGAACCTGGGGTAGGTCCTCGCGGCGCTGAATCTGGAGGAGCGTGGCCAACTCTGGCATGGTCGTTCTTTCAGCCTTGGTGCCAGGGGGCGCCGGACCGGCGGGTCCGCCGCGTCGTGGGGCGAGCCATCGCCCATCGGCCGCGACACGCCGGCCCTGGGAGGAGATAGGGTGAGCACGGTTCAAGCAGCGCAACGCGATGCTCGGACCACGGGAGCGCCCCAGTATAAGCGGGGGGAGCAGGGTCCGGCACGTTTCAACGCACCAGTCACCCCGGTGACGGGCCGTGCCGCCGAAGTGTGGCGATCTGACCGTCAGCGGATCCGTCGAGGCGCCGAGCGCCGACGCGCTCCGGACTTCTGCTTGATCTTCGGTGGTGGCCGAGCTTCCAACGAGCCCGCGAGGAGTTGCGCGGCCTGGCGGGCTTCACGCACCTGGCCCGCTGGGAAGAGCGCTTCGAGCCGTTCCAGCAGCGCCAGCGCTCCTTCAAGCTGTGCCAGGTGCTCCGGCTGCGCCGATTGGAACGCCAACAGGCTGACCAGCAGGAACTCCAACACCTGCTTGTCCACGAGCCCGCTGTATCCGCGCTGACCGGCCATCAACTGGAGGGCGGGGTCGACCGAGGGTAGGTAGCCCGCCCGTCGGAGTGCCTCGGCCACGTTCGGCGCCTGAGCGCCGGCGATCTCGAAAACGCCCGTTCCAACCTCTCGACGGATGTGCGGACCCACAGAATCGAGTGACCGCAACGCCTCGGCTTCCGCCGATGATCCAACCTCCATGAGCACCGCCGGGCGGAGTCGCACCGACCCCTGGCGTGCTTCCCACCGATCGAGCGCTGCTGCCACGTCCGGTGGAAGCTCCTCGGAGAGCTTCCGGAGCAACTGGCGGGCAGTGCTAACCGACCCTCCTCTGGCCAGCGCGCCGGCGATCGAGGGCTGATCGAGGCGGTACTCCGAAGGGTGCCCGCGCGCGATGAGATGCAGGTACGGCTCCACCTCGAGGAGCGTCCCGAGGTCGCAGCGCGCAGGTGCGATCAGACGGAAGCCGTCCCACTGGCACCGCTGGAGAGGCCGCGCGGCCGGCGGAGGCCCGTCGCGCAGCAAGGCCGAACCCACGGGGGTCACGGCAACGACATCTCCCGCGGGCCTCGACGCGACGACGCCAAGCCAGTACAGCGGTCCGAGCAGCACGCCCCGTAGCAGTGGCGCCTCGACACGCAGCCATGATCCCTCGCCCAGAAGCAGATCACCCGTGGATGGATCGATGAGCGACGCGGCGCGTGCATCCAGCAACTCGCGCAGGAAGGTGGGGTTGGAGCGTTCCAGCCACACGCACAGGTCGTCGAGGCGGTACCACCTGGTTGGCTCCAGGCGCGACAGTGCCGCGGCCAGCGTCCCCCGTAGCGAAGGCTGGTCAACCGCCTCGGAAAGCGCGTCCGCGTGCGGCACGCCCGCATGGGTGAGGTCCGACCAGTCACGCGCGCGCAGGTATGCCCGCCACAGCCGCTCCACGAGTCTCGCCCGATTCCCGAGCGCCTCCATGAGCGACGGTCGGACCGCCTCGGCGTCTGGCCCGGAAGGGATGAGCAGCCCCGCCTCGGTTGCCACTCGGCGCAGGAACGTCCAGCGGCGCTGCCACTCGTATCCGCCGGGTTCCTCGCTCCAACCCGTGACCTGGCCGCGGAATCGAGCAGAGCGAGGTCCGCGACCTTCGTCCTCGTGCTCCGAGCCACCCTCGCCACGAAGTGCACTGGCGAGCGCGAAGAGGCTGAACGCGGGATCACTGGCGCGGCGGTCGGTAGGTTCTGGCGGTTCGACCGAAGGCGGCAGCGTCGTGTCGGTTCCCGCGGCATCGCGCCCGGGCAGCAGGGCCAGGACTTCTTCGGGCGCGGCGAAGACCTCGCCCCGGTGCGCCCCGAGCGGCGAAAAGGTCCGGAAGAGGAACCCTCGGTCCAGGAGGACCGCGGGTTCCGTGGTTCCCAGCAGCCGCGCCAGGAGGAAGCCACGGATCTCGCCGCCGCCCCGCGGCGCGGCTTCCAGCGCGGCGCGTGCCCCTGGCTCCAGGGCGTCAAGCGATTCGCGGAGCGTCGCCGCGTCCTGGAAACGTGCGTCCAGCAGCGACACGAGCTCCGCCCTGGTGGCGAGCGGATCAGGAGCGAGCCCGTGCGTCGCCGCAACGCGCCGCAGCGCACCCAGCGCGAGCTGCTCGAATCCTTCCCGTGCCCTCATGGGTAGATCAATCGGATGCCCGCCAGCGCGAGGGTATCGGGTTTGCGGTGCAGGGGCATGTGCCGACCGGCCGGCACCCTTGACAGGGGCGCGGAGTGCGATATTCTGGCCCCGCCTCCGCAAGCAGGGTGACTCAGGAAGCACGGCCAGTTTCGGCACCGGGCGTCGGAGCGTTGAGAGGATGGACCCGTTAGGGTCGGGAAGGTGAGATCACTTGGAGCGTGCCGCGGTGGTGGCCGTTGGGGGAAACGCTCTGATCCTGGACGGGCAGCAAGGGACCATCCGGGAGCAGGTAGAGAACGCCCGGGTGACGGCGCGCCACATCTCCTCCCTTGTCGCCGATGGTTGGCGGGTGGTCGTCACCCATGGCAACGGTCCGCAGGTGGGCTTTATCCTCCGCCGCTCCGAGCTGATTGGCGATGGCCACCTCGAGGGGACCTTCGTTCCGCCACTGTCGCTCGACATGTGCGTGGCCGACTCGCAAGGTGGGCTCGGGTATATCGTCGGCAACGCGCTGGCCGCAGAGCTGGCGCGGATTGGCCCATCCCATCGCACCGTGTGCGTCCTTACCCGCACGGTGGTGGATGCCGACGACCCGGCGTTCAATGCGCCGACCAAGCCGATTGGCGGCGCCGTCGGCGCCGCCGCCGCGGAGCTCTACCGCACGCGCGACGGCTGGACGATGGTCGAGGAGGCTGGGCGCGGGTACCGACGGGTGGTGCCTTCTCCAGCACCGCGCGCTGTCCTCGAGACGGAAGCCATCCGACTGCTGCTCGAGGCGGGGTTCACCGTGGTGGCCTGCGGCGGCGGGGGCATTCCGGTGGTGGAACGCGAGCCCGGCGCGTACGAAGGGGTCGAGGCCGTGGTCGATAAGGACCTTGCGTCAGCGCTTCTGGCCGCCAACCTGGGCGTTCCGGTGCTGGCGATTTCAACGGGGGTGGAGAAGGTGGCGGTGCGGTACCGCCAGCCCGACCAGGCATGGCTGGGCCGCGTCACGGTGTCCCAGCTCAAGCGGTACGCCGCCGCGGGCGAGTTCCCCGCTGGGAGCATGGGGCCCAAGATTCGCGCGGCAGTTGACTTTATCGAACGGGGCGGTCAGGAGGTGGTGATCTCCAGCCCGGAATGCCTGGGCGATGCGCTCGCCGGCCGCACCGGCACCCACGTCGTACCCGGCTAATCGCCCCGCCGGGCGAGAAAACCACCGCACCTCAAAGCGCAACTTGGAACTTGGAACTTGGAACTTGGAACTTGGAACTTGGAACTTGGAACTTGGAACTTGGAACTTGGAGAAGCCTATGCACAGCGTCGTCGTTCCAGCCGAGCCGTACACCTTCGAATTCGATCCCGCGACGACCGCGTTGCTGGTGATCGACATGCAGCGCGATTTCGTCTACCCCGGCGGGTTCGGTGAGGCGCTCGGAAACGACACCTCGCTGCTGCTGCGGGCGGTGCCGCCCACCGAGCGCGTGCTGAACGCCGCCCGCGCCGTCGGCCTCTTCGTGATCCACACCCGCGAAGGCCACCGCCCGGACCTCTCGGACTGTCCCCCCTCGAAGATCGCGCGCGGGAAGCTGAAAAGCGGCATTGGCGACCCAGGCCCGATGGGGCGGATCCTCGTCCGCGGCGAATATGGCCACGACATCGTCGACGAGCTCAAACCCGGCCCCGGCGAGCCCGTCGTCGACAAGCCCGGTAAGGGCGCCTTTTACGCCACCGACCTGGACCGGATCCTCCAGACGCGCGGCATCAAGAGCTTGATCGTCGCGGGCGTCACGGCCGAGGTGTGCGTGCACACCACCGTCCGTGAGGCAAACGACCGCGGCTACGAATGCCTGGTGCTCTCAGACTGCATCGCCTCGTACTTCCCCGAGTTCTACGAAGCCGCGATCAACATGATTAAGGCGCAGGGCGGCATCTTCGGCTGGGTCGGCACGTCCGAAGCCTTCCTCGAGGCCCTTCACGCGGCCGGACTCCTCCAGCGCACCGCCGAGCCGACGCTCGTTTGAGCTCAGAGTTTGAGGTGTGAAGTTTGAAGCCGCCCGAAATGTCGCCCCTGAACTCTGAACCCTGAACTCGAAACTCGCCAAAGGAGAACCCAGATCCATGGCCATGGCACACACCACTGCTCCGTCTCGCACCCACACCGCCGACTCCCCGCTGTGGGTGCCCGGCGACTGGAATGCATTCTTCGGCCTCTTCACGAACGTCATCCTGAACGTGCTCGTCCTGACGAGCCTGCTCGCGATCGTCAAGATCCCAGAGAACATCATCTTTGGCCGCGTCCTGCCAGCGCTTGGCATCGCGCTGCCGCTGGGCAACCTGTACTACGCCTACCTGGCGCGGCAACTGGCCCGCAAGGAGGGCCGCACCGACGTGACGGCCCTGCCGTACGGTCCCAGCGTGCCGCACATGTTCATCGTGGTCTTCGCAGTGATGCTGCCCATCTACCTGCAGACCAATGACCCTATCCGCGCCTGGCAGGCTGGGCTGGCCTGGTCGTTCATCATCGGGGTCGTCATTCTGATCGGCGCCTTCGTTGGGCCGACGATCCGCAAGTACACCCCGCGCGCTGCCATGCTGGGCACACTGGCGGGCATCTCGATCGCCTTTATCTCCATGCGGCCCGCGTTCCAGAGCTGGGACGTACCGTGGATTGCGTTCGTCTCGCTGACCCTGGTGCTGGTGGGCTGGACGGCCGGGGTTCGCCTGCCCGGCAACATTCCCGCCGGGCTGGCGGCGGTGCTGGTTGGCACGGCGCTCGGCTGGGCCACCGGCGTTATGAAGGCACCTGAGGTGGGGCTGGCCCTGGGCCAGTTCGGCATCCGCCCGCCATATCCCACCGGCGACGTCATCCTGGGCTTCTCGGCCATCGCTTCGCTCCTGGTGACCGCCATTCCCCTTGGGGTCTACAACTTCACCGAGGCCATGAACAACGTGGAGAGCGCGGCGGCCGCGGGCGACAACTACAGCCTGCGCAACGTCCTGCTCGCCGACGGTACGGGTGCGATCGTGGGCTCGTTCCTCGGCAGTCCGTTTCCACCGGCGGTGTACATTGGCCACCCCGGCTGGAAGGCCGTGGGCGGGCGGATCGGGTACTCGCTCGCAACGGGCGCCAGCGTCGCGCTGGTGTGCTGGCTGGGCCTGGCGGCGCTGCTCCTGGCGGTCATCCCGCTGGTCGCGATCCTGCCGATCCTGCTGTACATCGGCCTCGTCATCGGCGCCCAGGCGTTCCAGGTCTCGCCACCCAAGCACGCTCCCGCGATCGTCCTGGCGATCCTGCCAAACCTCGCCTCCTGGGGCCAGAACCAGGTGGACACGGCCCTCAACGTCTCCGGTGCCGCGCCCGCCGGCGTGAGCGGGGAGCTCGCCGCGAAGCTCAGCGACGCCAGCGCCATTGTGTACAACGGTATGGCGCGGTTTGGCGGAGGGGCAGTCCTGGCGGGCCTCATGCTCGGTGCCATCGCCGCCTTCATCATCGACCGGAACTTCCGGAGCGCCACCGTGTACGCTGGCGCCGCCGCGGTGCTGACGTTCTTCGGCCTGATCCATGGCACAGTGATTGGAGTCGGCGTCAACCTGGACATCGTGGTCGGGTACGTGCTCATGGGCAGCATTACCGGCTTCCTGGCCTACCGGGCTCGCAATGCCGTCGCAGAGCCCGATCGAGCGGTGCAGGAGGGTGCCCCTGAGGCTGGCCTGGCCCTCAGCCCGGCCACGTAGTGCCGCGGAATGACGAGTTCCAGGTTCCAAGTTATGAGTTTCAAGTCGGAAGTTATGAGTGATCCGGGGACGTCGCGTCTCCTGATCACTCATAACTGATAACTCGTCACTCGCCTTCCATGCCCATCGACCTGTTCGTAAATGGCACCCTGATGCAGGGGCTTGCCCTGCACGCCAACTTGGCCGGCGCGGAGCTCCTGGGCGAGCTCCGCACGGCACCGCGCTACCGCGTACATTCCATTGGCGACGTTCACCCCGGCATGTATGCCGTGGACGACGGCGAAGGCGGCATTGCCGTGCCGGGCGAGCTGTACCGGGTCCCGGAGGACGTGCTCGCCAGGGTTGAGGCCGGCGAGCCGCCCAACCTCTACCGTGGTCCGGTCGAGCTCGAGGACGGTCGCGTGGTCGACGGCATTCTCTTCCCGCGGGCGTTAGCCGAAGGCCACCACCCCGACATTTCCGCTTACGGCGGCTGGCGCGGCTACCTGGAAGCTCGCGCCAGTCGGCCTCATTCCTGAGGAGACCAGCGAAACGGTCATGCCGGTCAAAGCGCTGGTGAAGCGCAACAGCTATTACGACTCGGTGACGCTGCTCCTCGTCGCCAGTGCCATGAGCGAGGTGCCAGATATCGCGACCGCGTCGGCGGTGATGGCCACGGCGCTCAACCTGGAACAATTGCGCACGGGTGGGCTGCTCGCGGCCAATGGTCTAGGCGACGTCGGACCCAACGACCTGGTCCTGGCGGTGCATGCCGGGACGGAGGCGGCGGCCGACGCCGCGCTCGCACGAGCACTGGCGCGACTGGAGGGCCCTGAGCGGGGGGGGTCTACCCCGGGCGCCGGCGCGGCGCCGCGCCGGCCCCACTCGCTGGCCGCGGCCGTGGCGGCCCAGCCCGAGACCAACCTGGTGGTCATCTCTGTGCCGGGGCCGTTTGCCTGGATCGAAGCTGAGGAGGCAATCCGCGCGGGTCTGCACGTGCTGCTCTTCAGCGATAACGTGCCCATTGCGGAAGAGGTGCGGCTCAAAAGTTTGGCGCGCGAGCGGGGCGTGTTGCTGATGGGGCCGGACTGCGGCACCGCCATCCTGAACGGCATCGGACTCGGATTCGCCAACGTCGTCCGCCGCGGGCCCATCGGCGCGGTCGGCGCCTCCGGGACGGGCCTGCAGCAGGTCACGTGCCTGGTCGACGCGCTCGGCTCAGGCATCTCGCAGGCCATCGGAACCGGTGGACGGGACCTGCGCGCCGAAGTCGGCGGCCTCACAATGCTGACCGCGATCGAGGCGCTCGGCGCTGACCCCGAGACCAGGGTGCTGGCGCTCGTGTCCAAACCGCCGGCGCCCGAAGTGCAGCAGCGGGTCCTCGAAGCGGCGTCGGCGACGGGCAAACCAACGGTGGCCATCTTCCTGGGCGGCGACGCTTCACGGGATGTACCGCGTGGCGTGCGGATCGCGCCGACGCTGGAGGATGCCGCCCGTTGCGCGGTCGAGATGGCCGGCGGAGCTGACGGGGCGGCGCCCCTGCCAGGCGCATCGGACGCTGCCGTAGCCGAGGCTCGCGACAAGCTTCGACCGGGCCAGCGCTTCGTCCGAGGGCCGTTCTCCGGGGGGACGCTGTGCGAGGAGGCGCTCTTGCTCCTGAGCGCCGGGCTGGGCGACGTGTACTCCAATCTGCCAGTTCATCCCGCCCTCGTGCTGCCGGACCCCACCCGCAGCCGCGGCCACACGCTCGTCGATCTCGGCGCGGACGAATTCACCGTGGGCCGACCCCACCCGATGATCGACCCCACCCTCCGCGACGAGCGCCTGCTCGAAGAGGCCGCCGATCCAGAGACTGCCTGTTTGCTGTTCGACGTGGTGCTCGGATACGGCGCCCATCCTGATCCGGCGAGCACGCTCGCACCGGTTCTCCACGAGGTCCGGCAGAGGACGGCGAGCGCGGGCCGCTTCGTCCCAGTGATCCTCTCCCTGTGCGGTACGGATGCCGATCCTCAAGGCCTGGCGCGTCAGGCAGCGGCGCTGGCGGATGCCGGCGCCCTCGTGTTCCGCGCGAACGCCGCCGCCGCGCGGGCGGCGCTCGCGATCGTAGGAGGACGGTAGGACGTGGCCAGGACCAGCGGTGAGGCTGTCGGCGCGCTGTTTGGCGCACCGTTGCGGGCGGCGAACCTCGGGCTCGACCTGTTCGCCGACGCGCTTGAAGAGCAGGGTGTCCCAACCGCGCGCGTGGATTGGCGTCCACCGGCCATCGAGCTCGAGACACGTGGCGCACGGCTTTTCCATGATCCGGCCACCGACACCGCAAACCGTGAAGCTGTCGGCCGATTGACCGCGGCCCGCCCGGTGCTCGTGGACGTCCGACCAGCGCGTGAGGCGCTTCCGGACATGGACGAGCGCACGTTCCTGCACGCCGGGCCGCCCATCGACTGGTCCAGCGCTTCTGGCCCGCTGCGGGGCGCGCTTATCGGCGCGATGCTGTACGAGGGCCTCGCGGATTCGCCCGAGACCGCCGAGACCCGCCTCGCGCGCGGCGACATCCGCCTCGAGCCCTGCCACCACCACCAGGCGGTGGGCCCCATGGCCGGCGTCGTCTCGCCATCGATGCCGGTCTTCGTGGTGGAGGATGCCAGCGGCGGTGGCCGCGCCCACTGCACGTTCAATGAAGGGCTCGGCAAGGTCCTGCGCTACGGCGCCTACGGGCCTGACGTGCTCACGCGCCTGCGGTGGATCGAGCGCGTTCTGGCGCCGCTTCTTCGAGCCACCATCCGCGCCAGGGCAACCAGCGATGCCATCGACTTGCGCGCCCTCACGGCTCAGGCGATCCAGATGGGCGACGAGTGCCACAACCGCAACAAGGCAGGCACCTTGCTGTTCACTCGTGAGATCCTGCCAGCGCTTGTCGAGTGCGGCGCTCCTTTCAGCGACGTAGCCGCGGCGCTTCGCTACATCGGCGGGAACGACCACTTCTTCCTCAACCTGGCCATGGCCTCTGCCAAGGCGATGGCCGACTCTGCCCACGACGTCCCTGGCAGCACCCTTGTCACGGCGATGGCACGCAACGGGACCGACTTCGGTGTCCGCGTCAGTGGCCTGGGCGGCACCTGGTTCACGGCCCCAGCCGAGGCAATCGAAGGCCTGTACTTCGCCGGCTACGGACCGGACGACGCGAACCCCGACATCGGCGACAGTGCAATCACCGAGACTGTGGGCCTCGGCGGCTTCGCCCTTGCCGCCGCACCTGCCATCGTCCAGTTCATCGGCGGGAAGCCCGAGGACGCGGTCCAGGCCACGCTGGAGATGTACGAGATAACGGCTGCGGAGCACCCCTTGTTCCGGATCCCCGGGTTAGATTTTCGGGGCACACCCGTGGGGATCGACGTGCGCAAGGTTGTCCGCACCGGCGTACGCCCGGTCATCGATACCGGCATCGCCCACCGTGAACCGGGCATCGGCCAGATCGGCGCCGGCATCGCCCACCCGCCCATGGCATGTTTCACCGAGGCGCTTCGGGCGGCGTCGGCGAACCACGCCGTCCCATCCTGACAGATCAGGCGACCCTGGGAGGTAGGTAGCGTC
>JACPOP010000025.1 GCA_016191465.1 Chloroflexota bacterium
CTTGCCGAAGCGGCCGAAGTAGCTGAGGTCCTTGCGGATCTGGGCCGGTGTGACGCCGAGCTGGTCGCCGAGATCCTGCGAACTGACCACATCGCGGCCCAGCGCTTCCAGCGTGGCAAGCGCGCGGGCGTAGACCGGCAGACGCTCAATCACAACTTCGGGGATCTCGATCGGCATGCTCCCCACCTCGTCGGGTAGCGGACATCCAGCGTGGGTGAGCCGTGCTGGACGGGGCAGAATGAAGATGAGCGCAACCTGTGATTGCGCTTTCTACCACAAGCGTACCGCCGCGTTGCGACATGGTCAATTCATTGCTGCCACGCGAATCGCTCGTAACCTGTGAATAACCGGACCAAGAGCCGTCTTCTCGGGCCGTACGTTGTCGTCAGGATTGTACCTGAGGCGCGTCTGATCGCTCGATGATGCGTTGCAATTCCTGGTCGTCCCGGACCCTGCCGTTCACCCATCGCGTCGCTGCATCAGGCTGCTGTGCCAGCGCCGCCCATGCCTCCAACACCTCCGATGGAAGCGGCCTGCCGATCATCCATGCTGCCGCGAGCGCCTCCTGGTAGAGCCGTTCACGTTCGACGTCCCGCAGGCGGTGGTAGTCTGCCAGCGCTTCGTCAGGTGCACGCTCGCCTGCCAATGAGGCGGAGAGCGCCTCGGCGAGCACATCGGCGTCGTGCAGAGCCAGACCGATGCCGCGCGTCTTCACGGGATGGATGTGCGCACCCGCATCGCCGACCAGGAGCCATCCCGGTCCGGCAGGCACCCGCAGGTGGCTGTCGATGTCTCCCGTGCCCCGCACGGGACCGACCCGCTCAGCGCCGGCCAACCGGTCCGCCAGTTCCGGCACGAGCCGCAGGTCTGCGAGAAGGCTGCGCTCGATCGCGTCGCGATAGGGACCGATCTCATGCTGCGGCAGCGCCACGGAGACGCATGACAGACCGTCGTTCGTTGGCAGCAGCGCATACCGCCGCCGCGCCGTGTGAAACCACTCGACCGCGTTCCCATCGCCGGCCACACCGCGGAAGTAGGCGTAGTAGTGCGGCGCCAGCGCCGGCGCCCGCTCATAGGTGTGGGCGCCGGTCCACCGTGCCACCCGCGAGTGCCGTCCATCGGCGCCGATCACCACCCGCGCCGGCTCTTTGTAGCCCCGTTTGTTCGTCTCCTCTGCCTCGACGCCGCCGACCTGCCCGTCCTCCCAGATCAGCCCCGTGATGGTGGTATGCTCTCGCACCTCCACCCCCGCGGCGCGCGCAGCCCGGACGAGGATGTCGTCGAGGACGGAACGGCGTACACAGTAGCCGGCATCGACGCCGCCGAGCTGCTGCATCGTTTCGGTGAACTCGATGCCGTCATCCGGCGCGACGGTGCGAACCTTCCTCAGCGGCGGCGGCCCCGTGGCTTCGATCTCGTCCAGTACACCGAGCCGAGCGAACTGGATGGCAACATCACGCTGGAAGTAGTGCGTGCAGAGCGTGTCGCTGGGGAAGGCAGCACGGTCGAGCATCAGCACACGCAGGCCGCGTCGCGCCAGGCCAATCGCCGTGGCTGTGCCGGCAATTCTCGCGCCAACGATGATCGCGTCCCAAACGGGTGTCCTCATTGTTCGACCTCGCGCCGTGAAGGAAACGGATGGACCAAGACGGGTGTCACGACTCAGGAGGCGCGCCCGGGAGCGCGGGCGTCTCGCCTGCACTTCGGTGCATGTCCAAGCCGGCA
>JACPOP010000002.1 GCA_016191465.1 Chloroflexota bacterium
CGACTACTCGCTGCGCTCGATGGTGGCCGAGCAGGTCACGCGCAATGCGCCGTCTGCCTCGCGCTTCGAGGCAGACCAATACGCGGTCTGGAATGAAATCGGCGTTTGGCAGGCTCGAGCTGTTGACCATTCGTCGACCCAGGCGCTTCACGACGTCTACCAGCGGGAGCAGCCGTCCGTCGACTACCTCGTCCGCGCCTTCCCGATGCCGGCCGGCACCCGTGGCGTGGCCATCGGCCTCTTCAACCGGCTGGTGGGCCTGGATCTGTTCGACTCGGCCGAGACGCTCGAGCGCCAGTGGCCGCGCCTCGTGGCCAGCGCCGCCTCGGCCCTGCTCGACCAGCAGCGCGCGATCGACGCCGGCGTGGCACCCAAACCGGCGCACCGCCGCCTCGATTCCGGCGCCCTGGATCGCATGCTGTCCCGCGCTGCGTCAGCCCTGACCGATGCCACCGTCACTCCCTCGGTCGGCCTCGGCCGCGACGTCCGCTTCTCGGCGCCGAAGATCGTCGGGACGGCGCTCGTCCATGACCGGCGCGCGATTCACGTCGCGCTCTTCCGATAGGCATAGTGAGCCCGATGACAACCTTCGACCGTCGAGGCCTTACTGACAGCGGCTTTCGAGGCTGGCGCACCATCGCGCAACTTCGCCTCGAAGTGGAGGCTATCCCGGCAGAGCCCGGGACCTACGTGGTTCTCCACGAAGGCCCTTTGCCGCGCGTCCTACAGGCGAGCACCGGCGGGCGGTTCAAAGGTCGCGATCCCTAAGCCGGACGTGTCGCTGTGGGCCGGAAACCGGTGCACCTTTGTAGGCGACGTTAAGTACAAGCGCGTTCGCTTAGGGGCGTACCCAAATGCTGACCTCTATCAGCTGACTGCCTACACCATTGCCACCGGCCTTCGCAGTGGAATGCTTATCTACGCGGCAGGGGAGGATCCCGCCGCTGTGCACGAGGTCATCCACCTCGGCAAGCTGCTTGAGCTCGTGGCACTCGACCTCAGTCAGCAACCCAACGGCATCCTCGACCAGGTGGGCCAGCTCGCAGGGCGGATACGTGACGCTGCGGTCGCGGCATAGCTCTCACGGGAAGGACTAGTCCTGGCTCGGTTTGCGTGTCCAACGATTCTGAGATCGCAACCGTTGACATCCGCGACACGCACACGACCCAGGCTGCCGCGTTCATCGATTCTCCCGCAGCCACCCCAGCACCTCGGCCAGCGAGTGGCAGTCGACCTCGTTGTAGCGGCCGGTCTCGGCCATCAGCTGATCTCGGGCAGGGTGACCCCCGTTCGCTCCGCCTCGGCATCGCACCACCAGGCGCCGATCATGGCGCCCAGGCCGTCGGTCGGCCCATCGGTCCGAGGAGGTTGACAATAGCGGCCTATTCGTATACGGTCAGATAGGATTACTCGCTGGGGGCCGGACTTGCGCATCACGTTGGACCTGGGTGAAGAAGATGATCAGGAATGGCTGGACGCGGAGGACGATGAAATGTCGAGTAACGACGAACGGCTCCGACGCGAATCGCCGGCATACCGGCCCGATGTGAACTGGGAGATCGTGGAGCCTCAAGCCCTGGACGTCGTGGTCAGCGTTCGCTTCGATTCCGTGTCAGCTCGCAGAGTCGCTGAGGTGGCCGGCGCGACCGGGCGCACGCCTAGTCGGTTGCTTCGCGATTGGACGCTCGAGCGCCTAGCCGTGGACTCGACCGACGCGCCGCGTCGTTCAGCTGGGGTCCGCGAGTCACCCGTGGCGTATACCGCCGATGATTCCGCTGGGTACGAGCGACTCCGGCAGCAGTACCGACCGCAAGAACGGATTCGGCTCCTGTTGGTTGGCGAGTCGCGACCTGCCGGAGGCTCGTTCTTCTACCTGGCGAATAGCACCCTCTACCGAGCCACGCTCGAGGCCTGGCAGGCCGCATTTGGGCCGATGCCCGAGGGCGAATCGCTTCTGAGCCGGCTGCAATCAGACGGCGTCTGGCTCTATGACCTCGCGCCGGCTCCTGTCAACCGACTCCGCGGCCGTCCAAGACGTAGTGCTGTGAGTGCGCGTTCAGGGGATCTGGCAGCGCTGCTCGTTGCTGAGTCGCCTGACGCGGTCGTTGTCGTGAAGCGCAGCCTGGCTGCGGTCGTCCGAGACGCGATGAGCGTTGCTCACCTCACGCATGAGCGGCTCCATCTCTTGCCCTTCCCGCTGTACCAGTGGCGAGCCGAATACGTGGCGAAGCTGTCTTCGCAGTTTCACGACGTCATCGGGCGAGTGGCGCTCTAAGCGGGCCGTTTGCTGAGGTCAGCGGTTCTCTCGTAGCCACCCCAGCACCTCGGCCATCGCGCGGCCAGTCGACCTCGTTGTAGCGGCCGGTCTCGGCCATCAGCGCGATCTCGAGCAGGGTGACCTGAGTCCGCTCCGCCTAGGCGTCGCACCACCATGCGCCGATCATGGCGCCCAGGCCGTCGGTCGGCCCATCGGTCCAGGTCGTCTCGATCAGCCCGGCGGCGTGCATCCCCTTGACGATCGACTTGAGGCCGAAGTTGAAGGCCCCGCGCACGGCCACCGGCTCGGCACGCACCATCTGGGTGAGCAGGTCGAACCACGGCAGGAGGGTTTCGGGGCTTGCCCGCTTGCCCGCTTGCACCAAAGCGCCCCGGCAGGGGACCGGGGCGCTCCGTCCGGCCCGCTTCCGAGTGAGCGGGCGGCTTGTCCGTCAGGCCGCGACCGGGACCTCCACCTCGGCCAGCGCCTTGAAGTCCTCGAGCTGTCGGCGGGTGTACCGCTCCATCCAGCCTTTGGTGACGAGCTTCTGAATGAACCCGGGCAGGTGCCCCGGCATCTCGTACTCGCCCTCGCAGGTCATGCGGGTCGCGGGGCCCTCAGCCTCGAACCGATAGAAGAAGCTGCCCA
Organism: Chloroflexota bacterium; assembly: GCA_016191465.1. Lineage (GTDB taxonomy): Bacteria > Chloroflexota > UBA6077 > UBA6077 > CF-72 > JACPOP01. The sequence goes on from JACPOP010000002.1 coordinate 2,906, forward strand.
TGCCACTCCGGAGGTGCAGGAGCCGTGGCTTCTCCACCTCGTCGACCGTCATCGTCTCCTTCATCTCGAAGCCCATGACCCGCATCGTGCCGACGAAGGTCGTCCCGACGCGGTCCAGTGGCCCGCTCACGGCCGAGTACTCGGTCCGCGGGTCCCAGTCGTGCCAGCGTGTTGCGTCGCACAGGAACGCCCAGCAGTGCTCGATGGGCGCCTCGACGCGGATCTCCTCGTGAATGCGGTTCATGGCCCACCTCCGCTTTGGGCGGGTCGGTCTCGCCAGTGGCTCGGTGCGGTCCCGGCGGCCGGGGTATGGGCCGCGCGTCAGAGCCTCCCGTCGACCATTCAGCGTGGGCGCGCGGACCCGGACGGTCAAGTGCCGGAAGGCATCAATCCCCCTGGCCGGTAAGGGCTCCGTAATCGGGCAGTAACCGGCGGTCCGTAGCCTCCCAGGGTGGACCTCGAGTGGGATGCCGGCAAGGCACGCCGGAATGCCAGGAAGCACGGCATCACGTTCGAAGAGGCGACAACCGTGTTCCTGGACCCATTCGAGCTCACGGTTTTCGATCCGGATCATTCGAGCCAAGAGGATCGGTATTTGAGCGTTGGCGTATCGAGCCCGGGAAGGCTGCTGGTGGTCGGCTACACCGAGCGCGGGGGTAAGATCAGGATCATCTTCGCAAGGCGCGCCACGATGCGCGAGCAGATGGACTATGAAGAAGCCTGAGCCGAGACCCGAGTACGACTTCCGCGGCGGCACCCGCGGCCGGCACGTCCGCGCTGCCGCGATGCAGGGCAACCTGCGGGCGCTGGACCCCGACCTCACCGAGCGATTCCCCGACTCGGCGTCGGTGAATGAGGCTCTACGGCGAGTCAGGCAGGTTCCGACCACGAGGCCGAAGAAGCCCGCGTCGGGCTGAGCCTTATCGATTCTCCCTCAACCACCCCAGCACCTCGGCCATCGAGCGGCAGTCGACCTCGTTGTAGCGGCCGGTCTCGGCCATCAGCTCGATCTCGGGCAGGGTGACCCCCGTCCGCTCCGCCTCGGCGTCGCACCGCCAGCCGCCGATCATGGCGCCCAGGCCGTCGGTCGGCCCATCGGTCCAGGTCGTCTCGATCAGGCCGGCGGCGTGCATCCCCTTGACGACCGACTTGAGGCCGAAGTTGAAGGCCCCGCGCACGGCCACCGGCCCGGCGCGCACGACCTGGGTGAGCAGGTCGAGGACGACCGCCTGCTCGCTTGCGGCCTCGCACCCACACTGGGGCAGTACCTAGCCTGCGAGGATCTCAAGGCTGGTTCGCGCGTCGTCCCCCCGCCCTACGCCACGCCATGCCGGGTGCGAGATTGCCAGCATCTCTTGCCGACGTCGGAGCCACCCTTTCTCGGAGGCGCTCAGTTCCTCACGCAGCGAACGCGGGTCCTCCAGGGCACTCAGGAGCAGTGCGAGGTCGCGCCGGTGCTTATCGGCATCCTCACCCACTTCCACTGCTCGGGCCTTCAGGAGGATCGCCCCCAGGAGCGAGGGGCACGGGAGGGTGTGCCTCTTGCCCTCAAGCTCCACCCCGACCTGTCGGCTGCGCGCCAATGCCTGTGATCCGCCCGGAACGTTCACTGTTCGGGCCGGAGGGACCGTGATCAGCGAAGCTCGCGAACCGACGCCGTCAGGCGCCAGCACGTCTACGACTGCGTCGGCTCGACGGAAGCGGTGGCCCCGCCCATCGGGCGTTGGCTCATCAAGCTCGTACCCGAGCCTCTCCAACATGCCTGCTGCTGCTTGGGTGGCGCCGGTCAGGGCGCGGATGTTTACCAGCATGTCCACGTCGCCGCTCGTGCGGCCCACCACCAGCCCGTGCTCATACGCCAGCAGGAAGACCATCTGGGCACCGATGAGCGTCCAGCTGCCGACCGGAAAAGCATTGGCTATCTCATCCGCCGCTCGCCACAGAGCGAGTTCTTGCGCATCTCGCGCGAGAAGCTGAATGGGTTTCATGCCTTCGAAGGACGATAGCGTTGAAGAGCCTTTGAGGCGGCGCGTCTCGCCCGTTCGTCGTCATCTTCAAGCAGATCAAGCACGGCTACGAGGAGAGGCACGACGCGCCGCTGCTTATCGAACGGCCACGGGCCGTCAACGACATGCAGGACGACATTGGGCTCGGTACTCGGCTTGAGGTTGTATTCCCGCTGAAGTTCACGGTCCATCCGTTTCGAGACGTACGCCTCAAAGTTCCCGGGGGCGACAATCTCGAGGCGGTGCTCCGCCGCCGCACTGACGCCACCCCAGACGAGATCTGGTTCCTTGGCGAGGCGCGCCAGGTCAGATGGATGGGCGCGGAGCTCGACGCGCCGTGCTCGTCGACGAAGTGCCGGTAGCAATTCCCGCATGTCATGGTCGCGCAGTTGGCGCCGAAGGCGCGAGCGGTTGGAGGCATCGAGCCATGGCGCGGGCTCACCTTCAGCGAGCGCAACGAGGCCCCAGGCGTGCTCGGGCGAGAACGGGCGACCGGCGAGCCTGGGCTCGCGGATGCGCTTCTCTACGGCAGACCGCTCAACGAACCATCTACCCGCGGATTTTCGCGCAGGGAGTTCTCCGTCGGCCACCAATGCACGCACACGCTGCTGCGAGAGTCCCAGCCGCTGGGCGGCATCCGCAACAGGCATGAGCCTGCCCAGATCGGTTGCGGAAAGTATTGCCATAGCGCAATACTAGCGTCAATCCTGAATCAGTCAAGAGGCGCGTGCACGAGAGGCACGCGGTCACCGGACTGGACTCGGGATCCTCCTCCAGGTAGTGGCGGGTGCGGGTGGCGGAGACCCAGTCGTCCCAGGGGTCCGGCGGTGAGGGGGAGTGGGCGTCACGCGGGGAGTGTAGGAGGCGTGGATCCCGGGGCTTTGTGCTAGGTTGCGTGAGTGAGGCGCGTTGTTTGGGTGTTGGGTTGGGCAGTGGCGTGGGTGTTGCTGACGGCTGGTCTGGTCGCGTGGTGGTGGCCTGTTTGGGCTTCGGTTTGTTCTGATTGTGTGCCGACTGGTGTTCCTGGCTATGGTGGTACGCGCTGGGATATCGACTGGACGCCGACGTTGCTTACTTCTGGTTTGGTGGCGGCGATAATCGTGGTTCTGTGTGCGGTGGTTGGGAGTCGAGCTCTTCGTCGGAGGCCCGACTCCCAGCGCGGGGTTGGTTAGTGGGTGGTTCCGTAGAACTGGGCGTATGCGGTCGTGTCCCAGGGTGTTCGACCCTCACGAACCGGATGCCGCACCCCTCGGTCGCCCGACACGGCGAACTCGGCGGTAATCCGTGACCCACTGCTTAGTGCTCATCCATCGCTGAGTCTCGTCCTTTACGGCTCTCAGCCAGCCCCGCTCAGCTGCTGCGCGGAGAGCACGAGCCTCCTTTGCGCCGGGAAGACTCTTGCTGCCGGTCTTGACAGGATTACGGTAAATCGGGAATACTGCACCCATGGCCAATGCGCGAACCGTCCAGATCCGGGGTCGCGGCACGGTCACGCTCCCAGCCCGGATCCGCGAGCGATACGACCTGGCCGAGGGTGACCCGCTGACACTGGTCGACCTCGATGGAGCCATCCTCCTCTCGCCCAGGACGAGCGTGGTCGACAAGCTGTCCGCGGAGATCGAATACCTGATGACCGAATCGGGCTTGAGCCTCGACGAGCTGCTCGGGGGGCTGCGCGAGGAGCGCGCGCGGTACCACGCCGAACGCCTTGAGCGCCGATAAGCCACGCGCCCGCCTTCGAATCTGCCTGGATGCCGATGCCCTCTTCGCAGGGGCCGCGTCAACCAGCGGGGCGAGCCACCTGATCCTCCAGCTGGGTGAGCTTGGGATCATCGAGGTGGGCGTGCCGGACCAGGCCCGGGCCGAGGCCGAGCGCAACCTCGCCGCCAAGCTGCCCGCCGCCCTGCCGGCGTTCCGTGCCGTGCTGGAGGCCTGCTGCGTCGGGCTGCCGATGGCCTCGTCCGCAGAGTCGGTCGCCATCGCGGAGTCCGGCGAGGCCGACGCGAAGGATGCTCCGATCCTCGCCTCCGCCCTCGCGGCGAGCTGTCGCTGGCTGGTGACCTTCAACCTGCGCGACTACCGGAGCGACCGGATCCGGGTCTCCAACCCGAGTGACTTCATCGAGGCGCTGCGGGGCGAGCTATTGCAGGTGGGGCTCAGCTGAAGGTCGCCCTAACCCTCGGCAGGGCCTCGACATTCCCGCGGTCGTGGAGGCGTAGGAAGCCCTGCCGCCGAACGAGATGGCGTTGGTGTCAGGGCTCGTCGTGCGAGCCGAGGTTGACGAGGAGCGCCTCCTCGCCATCCCAGCGGAAGACGACGCGAAGGTCGTCATCGACGCTGAACGCCCAGTGGGCCTCCATCTCGCCCTTCAGCATGTGCGTGCGCAGCAGCGGGTCCTGTGGCTCCGCGGCGAACCGTCGCAGGGCCGCGCGCAGCATGGAGGCTTGTGGCTCACGCAGCTTCTTCGCCCTGCGCAGGAATCGGCTCGATGCGGAAAACCGCACCGCTAGCGACGCAGTTCGTCGAGGAGCGCTTCGACGTCGTCGAAGTGGGCGGTCGTGCCGGCCTTGTATTCGGCCTCTGCCTCGCGAACCTCAGACAGGAAGAGCTGGCGCCGCAGGAGGGTCAGCTCCTGCTGGTCGTGCTCGTATCGGTCCGGGTTGACGATGTAGGCAGCCCGCCGCGATCGCTGGAGCACGATGGTCGGCTCGTCACTGGCCTGGACCTCGTCGATGACGTCGGCCACGCGCTGGCGAAGCTCGGAGATCGGTACCGTCTTCATGATGGTAGACAGTACAGTAGACCGTACGGATGTCAAGCGCGGCGCGTCGCTCACGTCCTGAGGGCGGCGAGGACCTCGTCCACCTCGAACAGGAAGAGCTGCGCGTCGCTCTCGGTGAGGATCGCGCGGGCGCGGTCGACCAGGTCGCCGGGGTCCCGGCCGGCGTGCGCCATGGCACGGGCGAGGTCGACGATGGCACGCGCGGCGTCGACGCGCATCTCGAGGCGCTCGAACTCGGCGACCGCCTCCCGCAGCAATGCCACGGCTCGTGCCGGATCGGACTCGAGCAGGCCCCCGACGTTGCGGGCGTGGGCTGCGCTCTGGACGGAGTCGGTTGAGGCATCGAGGTCGCGGAAGGTCGCAGCGCGGGCCGGGTCGCCCGCCAGCACGAGAGCCCGGACGCACTCGGTGAAGACTTCGGGGTAGCTTTCCACGCTGTGTGCGCGAGCGAACGTGGCGGCTTCGGCGAACTTCTCTGCGGCGGCGGCCCGGTCATTGGCAGCCAGGGCGAAGTAGCCGTCGATCAGCGGCAGGAAATGGGCGGCCTGCGGCTCCGGGTTGGCGGTCATGATCAGCTCTGACTCGTTGCGGAGCCCGATTGCCTCCTCGACGCGTCCGCGGAGCAGAACGACCTGGGACAGCGCTCCGAGCCGCTGCCCGGTCAACGGCTCGTCTGCCGCGCGTCTCGCCAGGTCGACGGCCTCGCGCTGGAGCTGCTCCGCCTCCTCGAAGCGACCGAGGACGAGCAAGGTGTCGCCCAGGCTTCCCGCGATCCACCCGCCGTTCTGGATGACCCCGGAGCGCAACGCGAGCTCGAGTCCCTCACGAAGCACCTCCGCCGCCGGGGCAGGGCCGGGAGAGGCCCCCCGAACCGCCGCGAGGTTGTTGTAGGCACGCAGCAGGTTCACATTGTCGCCGGCCTCCTTGGCCAGGACGAACGCCTCTTCCATCAGCCGTCGCGCCTCGCCGAACGTCCCGAACGAGAAGTAGCACACCCCCAGCGTCTGGGTGGCCTCAGCGCGAACGAGCTTCGCGTCCACGCGCGCGGCGATGTCGACCGCCCTTCGCAGGAGCGGCTCGGCTTCGGCGTCTCGGCCTCGTCGCCAGAGGAACCAGCCGAGCCGATGGAGCGCGTCGGCGAGATCGGCGCTCTCTCCCAGCGGCTCCAGCGTCTCGATGGCCCGCCGCCCCGCCTCCTCAGCCTCGTCGTGCCGGGACAGCTGCATGAGCGGGATGACGAGCCGTGCGGAGGCCCACCCGACGCCGCCCCGGTCCTCCGCCGCGGCGAAAACCTCGATCGCCCGACGGGCCACGCGCTCGTTCTCGGCGCTGCTGTCCGGGCCGATGGTCGCTGCGGCGTGCTCACGTGCGAGCGGCGCGCGGTCGGCCGGCGGGATGGCGAGGCGGTCGGCCAGCCGCTCTGCTTCTCGGAACCATCGAGTGCTCTCGGCGGCGAGCTTCAGCGCCCGCGTGCGGCGGGCGGCCGCCCAGGCGTCCCCGAACGCCTTCCGCTCGATCTCGGGTCGCCGCTCGCCCAGCTCGTCGAGGTAGCGAAGCGCCTCGACCTCGTGGGTGGCGATCAGCTCCGCGATCTCCTCCGCACTGTCGCCGGCGCGTTGCTCGGCCCAGCGGGCGACGCCCAGGTGCATGTCGGCCCGGAGGGACTTCGGCAGCGAGTCGTACGCACCGTCCCGGATGAGGGCGTGCCGGAACGCGAATTCGTGCTCGTCGCGGAACGAGGAGGGATCGTGCGGGACGATGAGCTCCTTGACGCGGAGCCGGCCGAGCGCGTCTCGGACCGCGGCGAGCGGCTGGCCGGTCAGCTCGACGACCGCACCAACCCAGAAGACGCGCCCCACCACGGCCGCGTCCTGGAGGACCCGTTGCGCTTGCCGCCGCCCCAGGTGGAGCGCTTCTCGAAGAGCTCGGCACGGGCGGTCGCGACGACCATGATCGGGCCCTGCGCCCAGTCCGCGACGTGATCGATGAAGTCCAGCAGGCCGTCATCGGCCCATTGGATGTCCTCCAGCACCAGGACGAGCGGGTACCGCGCGGCCAGCCGCTCCAGGAACCGACGCCATGCCTCGAAGAGCTCCTCGCGACTCATGTCGCGCGCCTCGCCGGCGCCGACCAGGGCTCGCAGCTGGGGCGCGATGCTGTCGTCGCCAAAGAGCTCGCGCGCGGCTGCCTCTGCCTTCCCGGCCGCCACCTCGGCCGAGTCGTCGTCGAAGATCTCGCACTGCGCCTTGATGGCATCGGCGAAGGCGGAGTAGGAGGTGTTGCCGTAGGCCAGGCATCGGCCCCGCCGCCAGTACGCGATCTCGGGCAGGGGTTCGACGTAGCGCTCCAGCTCGGCGATCAGCCGCGACTTGCCGACACCGGCGGGCCCGATCACCGTCACCAGGGCCGGCCGGCTATCGGTCTGGACCCGATGGAACGTCTGCGTGAGGACCGCCAGCTCTTCGTCGCGGCCGACGAGGCGCGCCTCCATGCCCAGGCGGGGGCGCTCGCCGCGGGTCCGAGCCTTGATCCGAAGGGTCCGCCACGCCGGCACGGGCTCGGCCTTGCCCTTGAGGGCGAGCGGCTCGAGCTCGGCGTACTCGATCACGTCCTTCGTGCTCGCGTAGACGGTGGGCCCCACCACGATGTGGCCGGGCTCGGCCGCCGTCTGGAGCCGGGCGGCGGTGTTCACCGCATCACCCGTCAGCATCCGGTCGCGCGGTCCCGACGCGCGTTCGACGTCGACCAGCACCTCGCCGGCCTCGATCCCGATGCGCATCCCGAGCGTTGGCTTCCCCTCGGCGGCGAACCCGCGGTTCAGCTCGGACAGGATCGCCTGCATCTCCAGCGCGGCGCGCACGGCGCGCTCGGCGTCGTCCTCGTGCGCACGCGGGACGCCGAAGACGGCGAGCACGGCGTCGCCCATGAACTTCTCGAGCAGTCCCTCGTGTCGTCCGATCTCCTCCGCCATGCGGTCGAAGGTGCGGCCCACGACCGACTGCACGACCTCGGGATCCTCGCGTTCGGCGAGCGCCGTCGAACCGACGAGGTCGGCAAACAGGGCGGTGGCGAACTTGCGCTCCTTGCGCGTTGCGTGCGCCGGGGTGAGGGCCGTCCCGCAGGAATTGCAGAACTTGGCGCCTTCCGGATTCTCCCGACCGCACGTTGGGCACACGAGCATCTGCGAACCCTACGACACGCGGCCAGGTCGGCGCGCACGCGAGCAGGGGGATGCGCGTGCCTGGTGCTCCGCCAGCATGGCCGCGATCTCGCGGGCGTTCGTCGTGCCGCAGTTGGCGTGGTCGCTGGATGACCACGGCACACTGGCGGAAAGCGCAACGGCGCGTACGCCCAGCGAGTCCCTCGAATGGATGGACGCGGATTGACACCCCGATCCGGACCCATCATGCTGCGCGCATGGCTAACAAGGAGAAGCGGACCTACAACCTGACGGCGGCAACGGTCCGGACCGTGCGCGAGCTGGCGGACGAGTACCACGCGGCGCCGACCCAGGACGCCGTGGTGGAGCTGGCGGTGTCGGAGCTGGCGCGGCGGCTGCGCGACGAGGAGGAGTCCGCGGTCTGGGAGGCCGCGGCAGCGGATCCCACATTCCGCGCCGAGTCACAGGAGATCGAGGACGCCTACCGCGGCGCCGATCGCGAGACGTGGCCGGCCTGAGCATCGGGCCCCCGCGCTGGGGGATCGTGGTGGTCGCGCTCGATCCGGTGGAAGCCCATGAGCAGGCGGGAACCCGCCGAGCGCTGGTGGTCTCGTATGAGCCCTTCCATCGGTCTGGGCTGATGACGGTCTGCCCGGTCACTGCGGCTCGGGCGGAGGCGCGCTACCCCGGCGATGTGGCCCTCCCGGTGGGCGAGGCCGGGCAGACGAAGCCGGGCGTGATCATCTGCAGCCAGGTCCGGACCATCTCGGCCCGCCGGGCGCGGGGTGCGCCGGTGGGCGTTCTGACCGATGCCGGCGTCCGGCGACAGGTCCGCCGTGCATTGGCCCACCACCTGGGCCTGGACATCCCCGCGGTCGTGGATCGCGCGGGCTAACCTCGGCGGACCGGCGGCTCGTGCAGGACGGCCGTGGTCACGGGGTGGCTACAACGGGGAACATCGGGCCTGTACTTCGCCGTGGGAGTCACCCGACGACCATTTGGGGATGGAGGGCGGCCAATTGGGCACTTCTTCCCCGTTGTGGTCACCGGATGACCGCCCGGGGCGTCAGGCTGCCTCCACGCGATGGAGGAAGTCGCGCACGGTCGCGATGTACGCGTCGCGCTCCTCGACGAAGGCCATGTGGCTGCTCTGCTCGAAGATGGCGAGCTCCGAGCCGGGAATCCCGGCCTGCATGTCGGCCATGTGCGACGGCCACATCTCATCGTGGCGGCCGACGGTCAGGAGGGTGGAAACGCGGATCTCGCTCAGCCGGTCGGTGATGTCCCAGCCGTCGAGGTTGCCGGTCACCGGGCCGAACTCGGATGGCCCCCACATGGTCAAGTACGGGCCCGATCCGAACCCAGCGCCCATCGAGTACTCGACGTTGGGCGGCCAGGGGTCGGCGCGGCACAGGTGCCGCTTGTAGAAGACCATGGTCGCGGCCGCATATGCGGGGGTACCGAAGATGCCGGTCGCGTCCGCCTCGTCCAGGACCGCCTGCACCTCGACCGGCAGCCGACTTCTGAGCACGTTCATCTCGCGCACCGCTCGCTCCACCGATGGCGGCGAGCTGCTGATGACCAGGCTCTCGAGGCTCGGCCGGCGGTCCAGGGTGTATTGGAGGGCCAGCCAGCCGCCCCACGAGTTGCCAAAGAGGTGGATCCGATCGAGGTTGAGCGCCTCGCGCACCGCCACGAGCTCGGCCACCGAGCGCTCGATGGTCCAGAGTGATGGGTCGTCCGGCCGGTCCGATCGGCCA
>JACPOP010000003.1 GCA_016191465.1 Chloroflexota bacterium
GGCCGCTATCTCGTGTGGAGCGACATCCCCAACAATCGCCAGCTGCGCTGGATCGAGGACAACGGCCGCGTCAGCACCTTCCGCAGCCCGTCGAACAACAGCAACGGCAACACCTTCGACTTCCAGGGCCGCCAGCTCTCCTGCGAACACCTCACGCGGCGCGTCGTGCGCTACGAGCTCGACGGCTCGGCGACCGTGCTGGCCGAGGCCTTCCAGGGCAAGCGGCTCAACTCGCCCAACGACGTCGTGGCCCATCCCGACGGCAGCTATTGGTTCACCGACCCGCCTTACGGCGGCCAGCTCTATGAAGGCACGCCCGATGTCGCGGGCGGGCCCAGCAACCCCGACGGCAAGATCAACCCGCGGCTCGGCCAGCCGCCGGGCATCGGCACCGTGGCCAAGCGCGAGCTGCCGACCAACTGCTACCGCATCGATCCCAGCGGCCGCCTCGATCTCGTGATCACCGAGGAGCAGGTGCCCGATCCCAACGGCCTCTGCTTCTCGCCCGACTACAAGACGATTTACGTCGCCAGCACCGGCAAGGGGCCGGGCGACACCGGGCCGGGCGGCAAGGGCGAGGTCTACTCCTTCACCGTCGGCACCGACAACAAGGTGTCCAACCGCAAGCTGTTCAGCGACTTCATGATCGACGGCATCAAATGCGGACCCGACGGGCTGCGCTGCGATGTCTTCGGCAACGTCTGGATTTCCAGCAACGCCGGCCGCAACGTCGGCTACAGCGGCGTCACGGTGTGGAACCCCGAGGGTAAGCTCATCGGTCGCATCCGCCTGCCCGAGGTCTGCGGCAACGTCTGCTTCGGTGGACCCAAGCGCAATCGCCTGTTCATGGCGGCAAGCCAGTCGCTCTATGCGCTGTATGTAGGCGTGCAGGGCGCGGGGCCGGGCTGAGGTTTCCTGTCAGCCAACTCATGTTCCTCTCCCCCGCTAGGGGGAGAGGCTAGGTGAGGGGGAATCGACGGGTGTAGCCCCCTCACCCAACCTCTCCCCCTAGCGGGGGAGAGGAGTCTGAGGCGGCGAAGCCCTCAGCCCTTGTAGTTCTCGACCACCTTCGCCGGGCGCAGCTCGGCCTCGTCGGGGTCGCGGCCGAATGCGCGCAGCGCGCGGCGTTGGCGCAAGAGATCCCAGCATTGGTCGAGCTCGACGTTGATGGTCGTCAAGCGCGTGCGTTGGGCGTCGGACATCTCGCTCTTGGCGTAGAGTTCCTTCTCCTCGGTCACCAGCCGTTCGATGTGGTTGAGGACGCTCTTGTCCGTCGTGTGCAAAGTCATTGTCACCTCCGGGTGGGCTAGCCCAGAGCCACCAGCGCCAGGTCGGCCACCCCCCGTTCACGCAGCCGGTCGGCGGCCGCAAGGGCGCGCTGGCCGCTTCGGCAAC